>JBGSVJ010000009.1:0-830043 GCA_041753015.1 Anaerolineae bacterium | reverse complement strand
GCCGCCAGCGTTCATCCTGAGCCAGGATCAAACTCTCCGTTTGTTGAGTTCGATTTCCTTGCTTCGCAAAGCTTCTCTTCTAAGTCTTTTGACTTCTTGCTCACTCTTCTGTTGTTAACCTGCCGACTTTCTCAAGTCTGTCCGCGCATTTTGTAGTGCTTGCTGCGCGGACGATGAATATATCAAACACTTCACTAACGGTCAAGGGGCGAAACTAGGGAATTTTCTTTAAATCTCCGCCAGATATTGATGCACAAACTGAACCGACATCGAGCCTTCGCCCACACCTGAAGCGACACGCTTCACTGAACCATGACGAACATCCCCTGCGACGAAGATTCCTGGTGCGCTGGTTTCCAGATAATGTGGGTTACGCGAACGATTCCAGCCGTGCGGACGCCGCCCATCCTTAACCAAATCAGAACCTGACAGGACAAAGCCTCGCTCATCCGTCTCGACAAGATCGCCTAACCACTCCGTCCCCGGCTGCGCACCAATGAAGATAAACAGCGCCGTCGCCGGGACATACTCAACTGCATCCGATTCTGCATCCCGAATCATAATCCCGGTGAGATTTCCTTCACCTTCTACCCCAACCACCTGACAACACACGCGCACAACAATATTCGGAGTCGCCGCGATCTGATCGATCAGGTATTTGGACATGGTGTCCGCCAACGACGTACCGCGCACCAGCATCGTCACCTTTGCGGCAAACTTTGCGAGATACATCGCGGCTTGTCCGGCGGAGTTCGCGCCGCCAACCACATAAACCGACTCATCGCGGCATGAAATCGCCTCGGTCATCGCAGCACCGTAATACACACCCGATCCGGTGAGCGCATCAATACCGGGAATCTCCAACCGACGATAGGATACACCGGTGGCGAGAAGGATACTCCGCGTTACGATTTCTTGACCGCTGGACAGGTAGAGCACTTTGCTCGAACCGTGATCTTCAATCCGGGCGACTTCTGCAGGAATTAACACCTCCGCACCAAACTTCTTGGCTTGATCCAACGCTCGGCGCGCCAACTCCGTGCCGCTCACGCCGAGCGGGAAACCAAGATAGTTTTCGATGCGCGAACTCATCCCCGCTTGACCACCCGCCGCCTGACGTTCGATCAGGAGCGTCTTGAGACCTTCGGATGCGCCGTAAACGGCTGCCGCTAATCCGGCGGGACCGCCGCCGATAATCGTGAAGTCATAAAACGGCAGCTCCGCTTGAGTCCGCAGTCCAATCCGCTCCGCAACCGCCGTATTCGTCGGATCAAGCAGGTATGTGCCATCTTCAAAAATCGCAATTGGCAGATGCACATCGGCAGCGTCGAGGGATTGAATCAACTGCTGTGCTTCGACACTCGATTCGACATCGAGCCATAGATACGGCACGTGATTCCGTGCCAAAAAATCCTTGATTTGATGTGCCTTCGATGACCAACGGTGATCGATCACGCGAATGCCTTCAAACGGCGGCGTGAATCCTGCCTCCCACTCGTAAAGCAGTTCATTCAGAATTGGGTACAGGCGTTCTTGGGGGGGATTCCAAGGTTTGATCAAATAATGATCGATCTTGACACTGTTGATCGCGCGGATCGCCGCATCCATATCGGCATAGGCGGTAAGCAGGACACGCTTCGCATCTGGGTAAATCGCAAGCGCTTGTTCCAAAAACTCGACGCCTGTCATGTCCGGCATCCGCTGATCGGACACGAACAACGCGACAGGTTCGTTACGCATACGAAGCTGATGCAGGGTTTCCAACGCCTGAACGCCCGATTCAGCCCGCATAACACGATACTTGCTGCTGTATTCCGCCCGCAAGTCGCGTTCGACCGCGCGAAGCACATCGACTTCGTCGTCCACCGCTATGATGACAGGTTTCGCCATAGTCAAGTCCACCCATTCACGCTAAGGCTGCGGCAGGAACACATAGTTCTGATCAATGAAGCACCACATCCAATCCTCGCCTTTTTCAAGCGACTTCATGATCGGATGCCCGGTATCATGGAAATGCTTCTGCGCGTGCTTATTCTTTGACGAATTGCAGCACCCCACATGACCACAGATCATGCAAACCCGCAGATGCACCCATTTATCCCCGGTCTTCATGCACTCCTCGCAGCCCGTTGACTGCGGCGTGACATTTTGAATCAAATCAATGTGGGTACATGTCTGCTGCACGAGAAGACTCCTTAATTTCATCAATTGAGGGGTAAGTTTGTGTCGAGTATAACGCTGTTGAGGAGTCAAGAAAACTCCCCTTACTGCATGATCATGCCCTCAAACTGACGCCGGTAAAGCTGCGCGTACACGCCATTCTTTTGTAACAGCGCTTCATGTGACCCCTGCTCCACGATTTCGCCCTGCTGCATCACAAGGATGCGATCGGCTTCGCGGATTGTGCTGAGGCGATGTGCGATGATCAGGCTCGTCCTGTTCTCAAGCACCTGTGTTAGCCCCTGCTGGATGAGCGCCTCGGTTTCGGTGTCAATGCTGCTGGTCGCCTCATCGAGGACGAGGATGCTGGTCGGGCTGTGAATCAGCGCGCGCGCAAGCGCAAGAAGCTGGCGTTCGCCTTGAGATAGATTTGCGCCGCCCGGCAGCAGTTCATATTCGTACTTTCCCGGCAGCCGCTCGATAAACGGCGCGGCACATGCGGTTCGTGCCGCCCGCTCCATTTCCTCTTGGGTGATGTCCGGGTTGAACAAACGCAGGTTATCCGCAATCGTACCGTTGAAGCAGTACGGATTCTGCGGCACAACCGTCACACAGCGGCGCACATCCTCCAAACGCATCGAGCGAAGATCGATGTCATCCACCAATACGCGCCCGGTGTGCACATCATAAAAGCGCGCCAGCAGTCCTGCCAGCGAAGTCTTTCCCGCTCCGGTAGCGCCGACAACGGCAACGCGCTCCCCTGCTGGGACATGCAGTTGAATGCCTTTTAAGACGTCATACCCTTCTTCATAGGCAAACGTCACATCGTCAATTGTGAACGAATGCGGTTTGTCCTCCGGTGTGATCGGCTCTGCCGGATCATCAATGCTCGGTTCAACGCGCAGCATGCGCGCGATGCGTTCCCCCGCCGACAGTGCCGTTTGAAGCTGTGCAAACTGCTCGGACAGCATCAGGATCGGCTCAAACGAGCGGCGCACATATTCAATGAAAGCGATCAACATACCGAGCGTTGCCCATCCTGCCAACACGCCTTGACCGCCACCGTACAACACTACGGCTAACCCGATCGTGGTGAGAAACTGCAAGATCGAGGCGTAATAGGTGTAAGAGTTGCGCAGATCGTTATGGACGTCCCGAATCTGATGATTGATGGCGTCAAATTCGTCGCGGCTGATCGCCTGCCGCCCGAAAAGCTGGACGACCAGCATCCCGTTGAACTGCTCATTGATAAACGCGAGATACTCGGCAATCGTCTTGTGATAGCGTGTTGATGCCGCGCGAATCCTCCGACGGAAAAAGATCGTCGCGCTGGTCATGATCGGCATCACAATCAAACTGAGGAGCGCCAACCGCCAATTGAGCGCGAACATCACCACAATGATCCCCACGAGCGAAACCATGTTGCTTGCCAGCACGACGATACTGGTTGATACAAGTTCGGTGAGCGCTTCGATATCGTTGGACATGCGCGAGACGATTTGCCCGACGGGGGTATTGTTGAAAAACTGCATATCCTGCTTGAGGATATGCTGAAACAACGTTTGACGCAGATCAACCAGCGCGTTTTGACCGACGGTTTGCAGCAATAGCTGATGCCCAAAGCGCATTACGAACGTCACGACGATCACGGCGAAATACAGAATTCCGTAAGGGATTAAGCCCGCGAAATCGCCGCTCATGATCGGACCGTCAACCGCCCGCTGCACGAGATATGGCAGCAGGATCGTCAAGGCGGACACGAGCAAAAGCAGGATGAACACGATCCCCATCTGAAACCAGTACGGCGCGAGGAATTTGCCGAACATCCAGTACAGGTAGCGGTCAGAAACGCTGTCGCCGCCCTCCGCATACTGCTTGAGCGTCGGTTTTGCGGCGGGATTAGCCGTCTGCATATGCTTCCTCCTGAAGCTCACGTTCGACCATGCGCGTATAGAAACCGCCGCGCGCGAGCAGTTCACTGTGCGTTCCCTGCTCCACGATCCGCCCATTGTCCAAAACGACGATCATATCGGCGTCTTTCACGGTAGCGATACGATGCGCGATGATGATGCTGGTGCGTGACCGGAGCACCTGCCGCAGCCCGCGCAGAATATCGGCAGCGGTGTGGGTGTCTACGCTCGATAGTGCATCGTCAAGCACGAGGATCGCCGGATCATGCACGAGCGCGCGGGCGATGGCGACGCGCTGTTTTTGACCACCGCTCAACATCACACCTTTTTCACCGACCAGTGTTTCAACGCCGTGCGGAAGCTGCGGTAGATCGCTGCTGATGCGCGAGATCAAGATCGCACGGTCAAGCTCTTCTTGGGTCAGGTCAGCTTTACCCATCCGCACATTTTCGTGCAACGCCCGGCTGAATAAAAATGTGGACTGCGGCACAAACGCGATCGCGTCCCGCACATCCCTAAGTTTGAGATTACGCGCATCGTGACCATCGATCAGAACGCGCCCCTCAGTCGGATCAAGTACGCGCGCCAACAAATTCACCAGCAGCGTTTTTCCTGATCCGGTCGGACCGACAAATGCCACCACTGCCCCAGATGGGATGTGTAGATGAACGTCTTGCAGCAGGCGCGTTCCATCCAATGTGACGCTCACGCCGTCGAACGTGACTTCTCCGCGCGCGTCGTCGAGTGATTCCGCGTTCGGCACATCTGCGATTTCCGGCGTGCGCAAGAGCGGCGTCAAGCGCTCCATCGCCCCCGCCGTCTGCTGGTAGCGCTGGTAAATCGTGCCGAGTTGAAGCAGTACGCCGCTCAACACGCCGAGATAAATCAAAAATTGGGTGAAGTTGCCAAGCGTCAGCAACCCCTGAACCGTCATGATTCCGCCGAACAAGACGACTATTCCGGCGGTGAGTTGGCTGATCATGTTGGGGAGCATTCCAACAGGCTCGTTGCGCCGCTTAAAGAACAGCCACACCCGCCGATACTCATGGTTATCCGCACGGAATTTCTCCGCGACACCGGCTTCACGCCCAAATGTCTTGATCGTCTGAATCCCGCTGACCGCATCCTGAACAGACGCGCTCAAAACGCCCGCTTGATTCTGCACTCGCTCGAACATCGCCGCGAGCGGACCGCCCGTGCGAAGCTGAAACACCGTAGAAAGCGACAGAACGACGAACACAACCGCCGTCAGCGGCAGACTCACGCTTGCCAGCAGAACGAACGCTGTGATCACCGTGAACAATGCACTTCCGAAGCGGTTGAAACCGATCGCCAGAAGCCGCCAGACCATATCGAGATCGGCATTCATGCGCGAAAGCAGGTCACCTGTGGGGTAGCGCTGAAAAAAAGCGTTTTCAAAGGTCAGCAGATGATCGAACAGTTCGCGGCGAATATCAAAGACGACCGAGTAAGCGATGATGCCGCTGAAATACCGCTGTCCGAAAAACGCGATCACGGTTGCGCCGCCCAACGCGATCAACAAAACGAGATCCTGCACAATCTGATCAAGATTGACGCCGCGCTGCACATGATCAACAATCGTGCCAACGATATAGGGTTCGAGCGCCACTGTTACACCGCCAAAAACGCCGCTGATCACCGCGCCGACCGCTGCCCCTCGATGCCGAAGAATGAACGAGCCGAGCCAGCGCATATCGGCGCGTGCCGCATTTTGAAGAACCACCGCCGCACCTTTCTTAACAGTTTCGTAATCAAGAGCATACTGATCAGGGTTTGAATCCGCCTAGTGCCAATTCATGATTGCTCGTGACAAGTGCCTATTTTCGCGCCGACTTTACGGAGTTTTCGGCGTGTACCCGTACAATCAAGAGTATCAGCTGAAGGATCGGATCATGCATGTGAACCAGCAAAATGGACATTCCCCTATCATCCAAACCGATACCCGCGCCGCGCTCGAACGCCTGATCACTAATATTCGGCAGGCGATCATCTTGGATCGCGCCCGTTTGGAGCTGATCCTTGCTGCAATCCTCGCAAAGGGGCATGTCCTGCTTGAAGATGTGCCGGGAATCGGCAAGACGATCACGGCGCGCGCGATTGCCCATTCACTCCATGCGACGTTCAAGCGTATTCAGTGTACGCCCGACCTCCTGCCGAGCGACATCACCGGAAGTGCGATATACAATCAACGAGAAGGACGATTTGAGTTTGTCCCCGGCGCGATTTTCGCCAACATCGTCCTCGTAGATGAGATCAACCGAGCATCGCCGCGCACGCAGTCGAGTTTGCTCGAAAGCATGGCGGAAGGACAGGTATCCAGCGACGGGTTTACGCATCTCCTCCCGCAGCCATTCTTTATCATCGCCACGCAGAATCCAATCGAAATGGCGGGGACATTCCCGCTCCCTGAAGCGCAGCTTGACCGCTTCTTGATCACGCTCAATCTCGGCTATCCGTCGTTTGATGATGAAGTCACGATTTTGGAGCGCGAAGAGCACGCGAATCCGCTGGATGGACTGCAAGCCGTTCTCACGCTTGAAGAGGTCGCGCACTTGCAGACCGCCGCTCAAGCGATTGATGTGTCGCGCCCGGTCAAGGAGTACATCGTCCGCTTGAGCCATGCGACGCGCGCCCATCCCGAAGCCATGCTCGGAGTTAGTCCGCGTGGAGGCGTCGCGCTTCAGCGCATGTGCCAAGCGCTGGCATTGATCGCCGGACGGGGGTATGTCACGCCGGATGATGTCAAACGCGCCGCCCCGGCAGTGATGGCGCACCGCATCTTGACCCGTGACCGCCAAATCGACAGTGCGCGTGATCTGGTCAGCGACGTGCTGAACTCAGTGACAGTTCCGTTGTTCTAGGAATCGTGTATGACATGGCGTGCGGGTGGATTCCTGATCGCAGCAGTGATGCTGTATCTGTTTGGCAACCAGACGCAGATTGGCTGGTTGTATGTGATGGCGGCAATGCTCGGCGGCATCGTGATGATCGGTTTTCTGCTCAGTCGGGGAGCGCTCAAGCGCATCGCCCTCGAGCGTGACCTATCGACGGATGCGCTGTACGAATCCGACGCTATTACCGTTGATCTGCGCCTCAAGCGTGTGCGCGGACTATCCGCCTATCAAGTCGAACTGACCGAGACATGCCCGCTGGTCATGCCCGACGAGCGCGAAAAGCGTATCTATGCCCCCGTAATTCCAAGTGATCAAGCACTCACGTACACGTACCCAATCACCGTTGATCGGCGTGGGGAATACGAATTTCCACCTGTCGTGCTCAAGACCAACTTTCCATTCGGTTTGTTTCGCCGCCGCGCTTCGATCCACGCGATCACCCATGCGCTTGTCTACCCGGAAGTCAAGCCGCTCGCGCGTTTTCCACTGTTTGAGCGTCAGCTTGCGGCGGATCTCGCCAGCCAGCGCACGGGTCACGGCGGTGAAGTGATCGGCGTGCGCCCGTTTCGGAGCGGCGATTCCCCGCGTCATGTGCATTGGCGCAGCACCGCGCGCACAGGTCAGTTGATGAGCAAGGAGTTTGCCGACGAAACACAACCGACACTGACCTTACTCGTTGACACGAGCTTTTCCGGCAGCACAGAACTTAAGGCGAACCCGTTTGAGTGGGCGATCAAGTGTGCAGTCAGCATCGCGGATTATGCGCGACGGCGCGGGTATCCGTTTCGCGTAATTCACGGGGATGAACGCCTTCCGTCCGGTGATTTGCTGTCATGGGAAGCATTCCTTCAGATGATGGCGCGCATTCAGCCAGCGCGAGCGCCATTCACCAGCCTGACGCAGCGCGTCAGCGGCAGCACGATGATCGCTGCCGTGATTCCCGAACCAAGTCCGGATCACGCCGCTGACATGTTAGCGCTCAAGGCGCGCGGGTTGAGCGTAATCGCAGTGCTGCTTGCGCCGTCAAGTTTTCCGCCTGTCGCCAAGACTACCGCTGAAATGCTTGTGATCCCCGGAGTTGATACCGTCTCGATTCATTACCCGACTGATCACGCGGCGCAGCTTTCTGCCGTTTTTCAGCCGCAAGGGAGCATCCGTGAAACGTAACCGCCGTGCGAAAGACAAGCGCGCCGCCGAACGCTCTGCGCGTCTCCGCCTGATCGTCTTCATCGCTCAAGTGATCGCGTTTGCAGCAGTCGCCTCGGTGACACGCTTATGGATCGCGGCGATTTTAGCAGCGGGACTGCTTGCGATTGGCTCGTATTACGCCAATCGCTTTCATGCGGCGGGGCGCACGATGCGCTGGGTGCGCATCGCCTCGTTCCTCGGCTTACATGTCGCCCTTGGCTATCTCTTCCTTGGAATCTTCGCGGGAGTCTCGTATCCGCAAGCACAGTTCGCGATGTTCGCCACCGCCATCGTTTCGTTTGAGCTGTTCAACCGGCTTAACCTGTTTTCTGCGATTGGCATGGGGATGGTCAACCTGTACGTCGCGGCGACACTCAGCCGCGATATGACTTTCGGACTCTTCTTGATCGCTTTCCTCGCGCTGTGGTTGGCGTTTTTGTGGCGCGCCGACACGGAAGACGGGATAAAACACAGCGCAGCGGTGATCACACGTCCGCAGTCAGCAGCGCCGCCGCGCTTGATCAATGGCTTCGCGCCCCGGTTGATGCAGTTTTCGGCATTGGGCTTTGCCGCGACCGCGCTGATCTTCGTGTTTGTCCCGCGCTTCGTCGGGCGTCCGCTGTTCATGCCGCTTTCGATTCAAGTCCCGATCCGCGCACAGCCGTCCTCCGAGATCATCAACCCCGCCGTCCCGCTAATCAGCTTGCAGGGGACGACGAGCGTTCAGGACAGCGAATACTATTACGGATTCGCCAATGAACTCAACTTAAGCTATCGTGGCGGTTTGACCGACACGATCATGATGTACGTATCAAGTCCAGCATGGAGCTACTGGCGCGGCTACGCCTATGATTCCTACGACGGCGTGCGCTGGACTCAATCAGATGACACCCTCCGCACGCTCGATAGTACGCTGCGCGGCAGTTTTCTCTTTCTATCCGGTTATCGCGGTGAAAGCTTCGTCCAATCGTTTTACATCGTTCAGGACATGCCGAATATTCTCTGGATAGGCGGCACACCCGTCGAAGCCTTCTTCCCCGCTGAAGAACTCGCTGTTGATGCTTACGGCGGAATCCGCGTCGGTGAGCCAATTCGCGCTGGAACAGTCTATTCGGTCGTTTCCGCGATCCTACATTATGATGCGGACTCACTTCGGACGGTAAACTTCACCGATAACACGTTGATCCACCGCATCATCACTGCCAACGACTTGCAACTTCCCGAAACCACGACCGAGCGCACACGCCAGCTTGCCAAACAGATCACAGAAGGCATAGACACGGTTTACGATCAAGTGATCGCGGTACGCGACTACCTGCTCTCTGAATACGCCTACGATTTCCACCCCCCGCCCCAAGCGCCCGATACGGATGCCGTCGATCAGTTCTTGTTTGTCGATCAGCGCGGCGTGTGTGAACATTTCGTCAGCGCGATGGTGGTCATGTTGCGCAGCATTGGAATTCCGGCGCGCTTTGTGGTCGGGTACGGCAGCGGCGATTTCAACCCGTTCACGAACTTCTACGAAGTCCGCGCCAGTGACGCACACGCATGGGTCGAAGTGTACTTCCCCGGTTACGGCTATATCGCCTTTGATCCAACCCCCGGCTGGACGGGGGAACCGCAAACCGGCTCGATTGCGCGGTCGGTATTTTCCGATCTTTTCCCGACCTTCGATCTTGCTGACCTCCCAATCGGTCAAGCGGTTCAGGGGGGATTAATGGTCATCGGCTCGTTGATTCCTGTCGTAATCACCCTAAGTATTGTCATTTTGGGGGCAGTAATCCTATATTGGGTCTTGAGGCGAATAGAGGGACGGCAGCGGCGTGTCACTGCCCTTGATGATGTGCAGCGTCGCACGATGTTTCGGATGTACCGCCGCGTGCTGCGCAAGCGAAAAACATCACGTTTTTATTGGGAGACCGTTAATGAGAACGCACGGAAGAATTCAGCCGCAAATCCTCTCTTAACAACAATCGCCCCGATAATCGATCGCGCGGCATACGATGCAACCCCTATTCAGGAGGAAGAAATCCAACGCCTACGTGACCTTATTAATCGGCATTTCACAGAGCCTTAACGCTGAACTGTTGAACTTGACTTTACGGACTCCTAGAATTGGGGCGTATCGAGGTTATGCGCTTTTCGAGCGCCCGGAGGAATCCGTGAGCATCACCCAACCCCCATCCGTTCCGCCTGTCCCCTGTTTGGCGGAGGAGCCGTATCCGGGCATCTTGTGTGAGTGGTATTTCGAGAAGCAGATCGTCTCATATCGACTTACTGCTGTATCACAGACTGTCGTTCAGAACTGGGAAAAACTCACCATCGACACTATGCGCGGCTGGGATAAGACCAAACCCTATCTCGCGCTGCACGATGTTTCTGGCACGGGGATTTCACTTCAATACGCCACGCTCGTCGGCTTCGACCTGATGAACATTGGCATCACCGCGCATGGGCGCGATATGGGCGAAGCGATGTTTAATGAATTTCCTGAATTCCGCGCGCGCGTCGCCATCGGCTTCAACCTCTCCGTTTCAGGACAAGTTAGCCAAACGGTGATGGATCGTATCAAAATGAAACACCCTTCAATTTCCTACAAGACGTTCTTCAACCGCGAACGTGCGCTGTTATGGTTGATGGATGCGCTCAAACCCAAGACAGAGACACCCAATGTTGATCAAACGCAGGAGATCAACCCCGCGAACGGAAACGCAAGCGTATAGTTCCACAATGTGGCTCTGTCCCATCATCGAAGAACGGTTCAAAGGCAGAACATGGATAATCTGTCGGGGAAGGTTGTCAAGAGCTACGTCCTGCGCGACCTGATCGGCGCGGGGGGATTCGGTGCAGTATACCTCGCGCATCAAAGTGTTGTTGAACGAGACGTGGCAATCAAAATCATTTGGCCCGTCTTCGCCAATCACCCCAATTTTATCCGGCGCTTTGAAAGCGAAGCCCAGCTTATCGCCGAACTAGAACACCCCTATATCGTCCCATTGTATGACTATTGGCGCGAACCCGAAGGCGCTTATCTGGTCATGCGATACTTGCGCGGCGGGCATCTGCGTCAAGCAATGCAAGACGGCGCATGGTCGGCGTTGGCGGCAAGCCAACTCCTCAGCCAAGTGGCGGCAGCGCTGGCGTTAGCGCATCGCATCGGCGTTGTACACCGTGACATCAAGCCAGAAAACATCCTGCTTGATGAAGAACAGAACGCATATCTGGCGGATTTCGGCATCGCAAAGATTCTCAGCGCCGCTCAAGACACGAATGACGAATTCGCGGCGTTCGGCTCTCCCGCGTATGCCGCACCTGAGCAGGTCGCAGGACGCGCCGCAACCCCGCAAGCCGACATTTACAGCTTGGGCATCGTCCTCTACGAAGTGTTGACCGGGTCGCATCCGTTCCCAGATATTGCGACACTCACGCTGACGCAGCTCACGAGCGAACGAATCAAAGAGCCAACCCCGCCCATTCGTTCGCTCCGCCCGGACTTATCACCTCAAATCGAAGCGGTCATCCAAAAAGCCACCGCCGTTGACCCCAACGAGCGCTATACCGATATCCTGATGATGGCGCGCGCCTTCCGCGAAGGCGTTGAAAGCAGCGGTGCGATGACGGTATCGCTGCCGCACGAAGGCATCAGCAAGCGCATTGACACATCCGAGATCAACCGCATTTCGGATGTCGTTCCCAACCCCTATAAAGGTCTACGCGCATTTCAAGAGATTGATGCAAACATCTTTTTCGGGCGTGAAGCGCTGATCCAGCAGTTGGTTAACAGTTTCAGCCGGGGACGCGATCTCTCGCGGTTCTTGGCAGTCGTCGGACCAAGCGGCAGCGGTAAGTCAAGTGTCGTCAAAGCCGGGTTGATCCCTGCACTGCGGCGCGGCGCTGTTCCGAACTCGGAGCACTGGTTCTATGTCGAAATGGTGCCGAGCGCAAAGCCGTTCAAAGAACTTTTGGCGGCGCTGTTGAGCGTTGCATCGAACCTGCCGGAAGACGTGCTCGAACGGCTGCAGCATGATCCGCGCGCGCTTGTGCGCACCGTCGATCAAATCCTGCCGCAGAATGACGCGCGCACCGAGCTTTTCCTCGTCATTGACCAGTTTGAAGAGCTTTTCACGCTGGTTGAGCACGAAGTCGAGATCGTCCAGTTCCTGAACAGCTTGTACGCTGCCGTTACCGACTCGCGCAGTCGAATCCGTGTCGTGATTACGCTCCGTGCTGACTTCTATGATCGCCCATTGCTCTACCCATCAATGGGTGAGTTGATGCGCAAGCGCACTGAAGTCGTCGTTCCGCTGGCGGCAGATGAACTCGAACGCGCGATCACCGCACCAGCGCGTCAAGCAGGGGTTCAGCTTGAAGAAGGCTTGGTCTCCGCGATCATTACTGAAGTCAACCAGCAGCCCGGTGCGCTCCCGCTCTTTCAGTATTTGCTGAGTGAACTCTACGAACGCCGCGAACGCAACCGGATGACACTCGCTGCATACCGCACAATCGGCGGCGTGCGTGGTGCGCTTGCCAAACGCGCCGACGAGTTATACGAGCAGTTCACGCCGGAGCAGCAGGCAGCCGTCAAGCAGCTTTTCCTTCGCCTAATTACGCTCGGTGAAGGTACAGAAGACACCCGACGCCGTACGCTGCTTGCGGAAATCACCTCAATCACCGAAGACAGCATCGTGATCCGCTCGGTTGTAGAGGCGCTCGGTGCGTCGCGTCTGGTTGCGTTTGACCGTGACCCGATCACGCGCAGCCCTACCGTCGAAGTCACACATGAAGCGATACTCCGCGAATGGAAACGTCTGCGCGAATGGCTGGATGCCAGCCGCAGCGATATTCGGATGCAGCGCACGCTGGCGATCTTGGCGGACGAATGGCTGTCGAGCAGCCGCGATGCCAGCTTCTTACTGCGCGGCTCGCGCCTTGAGCAGTTCGAAAAGTGGGCGGAAAGCACAGAACTCGCGCTCAGTCGTGAAGAGCGAGAAATGCTCGAATACAGCGTCTCGGAACGACGGTTGCGCGAAACGGAAGAATTTCACCGAAAAGAGCGCGAAGAACGCCTTGAACGCCGCGCTCGCAATGTTCTGCGCACATTGGTCGCGGTATTGGGTATAGCGGCGGTCGGTGCGACGATCTTGACGCTCTTCGCGCTGGCGCAGAGCCAAGAAGCACAAGTCGAACGCGACCGCGCGGAACTCGCACGCGCCACGAGTGACGCCAATGCGGCGCTCTCACAAAGCCTTGCGCTTGAGGCGAGCGCGCGCCAAGCCCTCCGCGAAAACAATGGTGACTTGGCGGTTGCGCTGGCGCTTGAAGCGGTCAATGTTCCGAATCCGTCCCTGCAAGCGCAGCGCACGCTGTCTGAAGTCGTCTTTGAAGCGGGCACACACCGCCTGATCGGCGATTATCAAGCGTGGGTGCAAGATGTCGACATCAGCCCGGATGATCGCTACATCCTCGCTGGCTCTACTGATGCGACGGTTCGCCTTTGGGATCGCGCAACGGGTCAGGAAGTCCGCCGCTTTGTCGGGCATCGTGGTGACGTTCAAAGTGTTGCCTTCAGCCCGGACGGAACGCGCGCTGTCAGCGGTGCGGCTGAATATGCGGCGATCTTGTGGAACATCGCAACAGGTGAGCAGATTTTCACATTCTTAGGACACACCGCGCCGATTCGCGCCGTCGGTTTTAGCCCGGATGGGCGTTATGTCGTGTCCGCGTCCAGCGATGAAACACTGATCATCTGGGACACAACCACAGGTGAACGGGTGCGCACCTTGATCGGGCATGATCTCTCGGTACTCTCCGCAATCTGGAGTCCCGATGGGCGCTATATCCTGTCCGGCGCGGAAGACGGGCGCGTCTTCCTTTGGAGCGCGGCGGACGGCTCAATCGCGCGTATCTTGGACGGTCACGAATCATCCGCGTTGGATGTGGCATTCAGCCCTGATGGACGGCTTGCCGCTTCTGCATCATCGGATACGACGGTTATTCTGTGGGATGTCGAAACAGGCGCGATTGTCAACCGTTTGCGCGGACGAAGCGGCGCGGTCAATAGTGTTCGCTTCACCGCCGACGGAATGCGCATCTTGTCCGCGACAATCGATGGTGTGCTGCATATATGGAATGCCGTCGATGCGTTTGAAATCGGTCAGCTTCGCGGGCATGCCGATTCCATAATGACGATCAGTGTGAGCCATGATGGTCATTACGCGGTCACAGGCTCAAAAGACTTCACAATCCGCGTTTGGACGCTCTCCGATCAGCGGCAGGGTATCGCGCTGATCGGGCACACGGCACGCATCCTTGATGAAGCATTCAGCAGCGACGGATCGCGCGTATACACCGCCAGCGGCGATAATACGACGCGCATTTGGGACGCAGTAACGGGCGAACAGATCGAAGCGCTGACCATTGCGGATGCGCAGCTTCGAGCACTTGCGCTCATGCCGAATGATACCCAGCTTCTTGTTGGGTTAAGCACGGGCGAAATACGCTTGATCAACATCAGCGATGGGAGTGTCGCCGCTTCGTATCCGATGCACCAAGAAGCCGTCGTTGCGCTAGAAATCTCACCGGACGGATCAGCGTTCCTGAGCGGCTCACAAGATGGAACGATCGCCTACGCCAGCACCATTGATGGTAGGCTGATCCACCGCTTGGCGGGTCACGACGGTTCGGTTTTCGCTGTTGATATTGCCGACGATGGAAGCCGCGCAATCAGCGCCGCGCGCGATGGGCTGGTCATTGTCTGGGATCTGCTCACGGGGACGCCAATTCATCAGATGTCCGGTCATGAAAGCGCGATCTATTCGGTCGATTTCGCGTCATCAGGTGATCGTGCGCTCTCCGGCGACCGCGCAGGAACGATCCTCTACTGGGACACTGAACTCGGCACAGAAATCCGCCGAATGATCGGTCACACGGATGCGGTTTGGTCGGTGCGCATCACCTCGGACGGCGAACGCGCCGTTTCCGGTTCAGTCGATCAGTCGGTGATCATGTGGAACTTGGAGAGCGGCAGCGAAATCCAACGCTTCACGGACTTGGGTGCAGCCGTCTACCGCGTTGAAGTCAGCCCGGACTCAGAGCATTTCTTGATCGGTCAGGAAGGCGGCGCTGCGAGTCTATGGCGGCTGTTTAGACTGCCGGAACTGGTCGATTGGGCATTGGAAAACCGCTATATCCGTGACTTCACCTGTGTTGAGCGCGATCTTTATCGCATCACCCCGGCATGTCCTCCGGGCGCTATTGAGGCGACTCCAAACGGGTAAGGTACTCCCACGCGGCGGTTTGTGCGGGCGTATAGCCGATGAAGCTCACATTATGTTCGGCGTAGACATAGCTTGCCGAGACGGTTTCTTCACGAATGCCGTCTCGGTTTGCATCAAGCAAATCGAGATACGGAATGATCCCGTAGCCTTGACCAAACTCAAGATGCAGATGCGGGTTGGTTGAGTAACCTGTACTACCTTCCAACGCGATCACATCACCGGCACTCACAGGTATGCGGCAGATGCCTGAATTCGGTGCGTCTGGACACGCCGACTTGATCCAAGCGGGGATGCTGTCAAAAGCGATGTGCCCGTAAAGCGAATACTCATAAGCGCCGTGTTCGATAATGACCGTGTTCCAGTACCACCACGCACCAGATTGAAATGTCGTCAGGTCAAACTGATCCGACGCAAACACGATGACACCATCTTTCGCGGCGGCAATCTCGCGCCCGGTCAAGTCGATATCGATCTTGCCCGTTCCGTGATCCGCATACCCGCGTGTCACCAGTCCGGTCGCACCGGGCGGGAACGGGATGTGATAATCAAGGAGGCGTTCATCAGGGACAAGTCCGGGAACGGCTGTGGTGCGGTATGGTGTATCATCCATCTGGTCGCGCAGCGCTTCGGAGAGGCGTAGATACGCCGCTCGATACGTTGGGTCGCCGGGGAGTGCCATCACCCACCCCGCACCTTCAGGGTACATGTACACCCAGTCAATCACGCCGGGATAGGGTTGTTCTGTCAGCGGATCGAGCACTTCGACATAGATGATCGCACCGGATGGATCAGAAATGCGTGCGACTTCTCGGTAACGATTCGGATTTGCGGGCAATTGGTTGTAACGGGTAAGTCCTGCCTCGACTGCGGCGTCTAGTTCATCCTGCGCAATCACGGGCGTGATCTGTATCGAGAACAGCAGGCAAAGTCCGAATAACCAGCGCAGTCTATGTGTCCGCATTATCCCTGTCACCTTTCAACCGAGTTTGTGCATTCATAACTAGACGGCACGCATGAGAATTCGATTTACGTGCTGTTGTATGGCAAGTGTATCACGGCTAAAATGGTCATATCGTAAGGAGACAGAATCCCCAAGTATGAGACAATTCGTTGTCGATTACATGATCGCGGAATGCCAACGATCTCCGCGTGTCAAAGGATACCGTGTCGAGACTGATGACGCGCATCTGCGCATCGATTTAAGCGACGGAAAATCGCTGGCGATCTATGTCATTAATCGGTCGATCCGGCTGCCTGAGATTCGGGAAACGTTGGAACAGAACACCCGCAAGAAGCTGTTCACCATGTTCGTGATTGACGGCAGAATGATGCCTGCCGATCAATCAGAACTAGAGCCGCCGCATTGGATGGCGGCGCTGCATTCATTGTGCAATGGCAAGGTGTACGGCTATTGGTGTGACGGGCGCGACAAAGTGCAGATACGCCCTATCCATATGGATTGGAAATGGGGCAGTTCACCGCGCACGGTCGCGTATGGTCCAGAAATTGATATGAACAACTTGCGCGGCGAAGTCTGTTCAACTGCGTCAAAATTCCTTTCCGGCAGCTATGCAATCGCTGACTTTGGCGAAGGCTCGTTTTGGAAGAAACAGCAAACGGTCGATGAACAGCAGTACCGCTGGTCATGGCGGCAGTGGTCATATTCCAAACGAAAAGAACAGCCGCCAGAAGAAGAGCAGGACGATTCAAGCTGGGATTCGTGGGAAGAATTCGAGCGGAACTACGGACGCGCGGAAGACGATTCGAACTTCTGGCAGCAGTCCGCACGCCCCGGATCGAGCGGGTGGTCGTCTGGCGGCAGTCGTGACGGGTCATCGCGCACCCGTGTTGCCAGCAAGGCGATCAACCCCTATGTCGTGTTAGGGATCGCGCCGACCGCGAACGAAGCCGAGATTAAAGCTGCCTACAGGCAAAAAGCCCGCGAAAATCACCCCGACATGCATCCGAGCGAGAAAGAGAAATACAACGCTCGTATGGCAGATATCAACGCGGCATTCGCCGCCCTCACCAAGCAGCGCCAGCGCCCGGATGACTAAGCTCATCCGGGCTTTTTTTGAACCTTTTCCCAATCTACGCCGATCTATTCACAGACCCACTGGATATAGCCATGAAGTCTTGACAGTAAACGCGACTCTATCCATAATGAACCTTAGTGAACCCTCGAAATACAGGAGTAGTCAGCCTTGCAGGCAGAAACTACAGCGTCTATTCCGTCGAGCACCCAGCACAACATGCTCGACCTACATGCGGTGATCGGCGCAAACAAAAACCGATTGAGGAGCATGTGGCTGATCATTCAAGGCTATCGTGGGCTGTATGTAACAGCACTCGTCTTGATGGGTCTTGCCGCGATGCTGCAAACCGGGCGTTCTCTCCTGCTGCAATACCTCGTCGATGACGTTCTGCTGGCTCAGGTCAGCGGCGTGATGGGCGTACTGGTAGCCGTCGCTGTTGGCTTCGTGCTGCTGGCGCTGTTTCAGGGGATGTTCACCTTCATTGCGGGCACGTTCGCGGCGCGCACCGGCGAAGGCATCGCGCAGCGCGTTCGCAACTACATGTATGACCACATTCAGCGCCTGTCGTTCACCTACCATGACACCACCAAGACAGGCGACCTGATTCAGCGCTCTACCTCCGATGTTGAAACCGTGCGGCGCTTCCTTGCGGAAGAAGCGCTCGGTTTTGGGCGCATCCTGATGATCTTCTCGGTCAACATGATTGCGCTCATCCTGATCCATTGGCAGCTTGCGCTGATCTCGACACTTGTTGTACCGGTCGTCATGCTGACATCAGTCTTCTTCTTCCGCCGCGTCGAGAAGGCATATGAAAGGTTTCAGGATCAGGAAGCGAAGCTGTCATCGCGCCTTCAAGAGAACCTGACGGGCGTGCGCGTGGTCAAGGCGTTTGCGCGCCAAGATTACGAACGCAACAAGTTTGAAGTCGAAAACCGCGAAAAGTGGCGGCGGGGGCGCAGTTTCATGATGCTGCACGCCATATTCTGGCCCTCCACCGACATCCTCACGGCGATTCAGATGTTAGCGGGGTTCTCGATTGCGGGCATTCTCGTGATGGACGGCTCGATCACCATCGGGACGTATCTCGCCTATGTGAGCATTCTCGTCTGGATCATCTTTCCGATCCGCGAATTGGGGCGCATGATCGTTCAGGTATCAACCGGGCTTGTCTCGCTTGAACGCCTGACCGAAGTTATCAAACAGGAACGCGAACCTCTGGGTCAAGATGTCACGCCGCCTGTGCAGCATCTCTCCGGTGAGGTCGCCTTCAAGGATGTCTCATTTGAGTACGTCAAAGGGCAGCCGGTCTTGCACGGGATCAGTTTCACGGCGCGTCCGGGTCAGCGCATCGCGCTGATCGGCTCGACGGGTTCGGGCAAAACATCGCTCGTCAGCCTGCTGCCGCGTTTCTATTCGTACACAGGCGGAAGCATCACACTTGACGGCGTGGAACTGCGCGACTTCCCGCGCTACTTCTTGCGCCAGAACATCGGTATCGTCGAACAAGAGCCGTTCCTGTTTTCGCGAACGATTCGTGAGAATATCGCGTTCGGTGCGGGGCGAACCGTAACTGAAGAGGAAGTTATCGCCGCCGCGAAAGCCGCCGCAATTCACGAGACGATCCTCTCTTTCCCGGAAGGCTACAACACGCTGATCGGTGAAAAGGGCGTGACGTTGTCGGGTGGACAGAAACAGCGCGTCACACTGGCACGTACTTTGGTGAAAAACCCGCGCATTCTGATCCTCGACGATGCGACCAGCTCGGTTGATACCGAGACAGAAGGCGAAATCCGGGAAGCGCTGGATATCTTGATGGAAGGGCGAACGTCGTTCATCATCGCCCATCGCATTCAAACCGTAATGGACGCTAACCTGATCCTCGTTCTCGACAAAGGACGGATCGTGCAGAGCGGTACGCATGCCGAACTGCTCAATCAGGAAGGCATTTACCGCCGGATCTACGAGATTCAGGCGCGTATCGAAACAGAATTAGAAGAGGAGATAGCGCGTGTCTGACGAACAACTGCGCTTTGAAGAAGAGGAGTTTTCCTCTAAAGTCACGCGCGGCACGATCGTGCGTATTCTCGGCTTGCTCAAGCCGCACAGGCGGTTAGCGTTCGGGTTTCTCGGCTTCGTCGCTATCGTGGCGACGCTCGACTCGACGTTCACCTACATCAACAAGCTGATGGTCGATACCGCGATCATCCCCGGCGATCGAGATCGTCTACTAAGCTTGATCGCCCTCTACGGCGCGTTGTATCTCGTGTTTGCGGCGGCGGTGTTCGGCTTCATCTACTGCGCGGGAACGCTCGGTCAAACAGTGCAGTACGACTTGCGCAAACGCTTATTCAGCCACATGCAGAACTTGTCGCTGTCTTACTACGACAAAACGCCGATCGGGTGGATGATGTCGCGCGTGACCAGCGACAGTGAACGTATCGCGGACTTGGTCACATGGGGTCTGCTCGACGTGACATGGGCGTGCATGATCATCGTGACGGCAAGCGCATACATGCTGACGATCAATTGGCAACTTACGCTTGTCATCCTGATCATGATCCCGGTCTTGGTCGTCGTTGCTGGCTGGTTTCAGGTGCGCATCCTGACGCACTACCGCGAAAGCCGTAAGATGAACTCGCAGATCACGGCGAATTACAACGAGACGATCAACGGCGTGCGCGTCGTCAAAGCACTCAACCGGCAGGACAAAAACCTTGACGAATTCGCCGTGCTCACCGACAAAATGCGCGGTGCATCTTATAAGGCGGCGTGGTATTCGGCGCTGTTCCTTCCGGCAGTGCAGATGATCAGCGCGTTCGGCGTCGCGTCGGTTGCGCTTGGCGGCGGCTTGCAGGTCGAAAACGGCACAATGACGGTCGGTGCAATCGGCGCGTTCATCTCGTACATTACCTTTATGATGTGGCCGATCTCGGATATGGCGCGCGTTTATGCGTCTATGCAGCACGCGATTGCCTCGGCGGAGCGGTCGTTCTCGCTGTTGGATACCCCCGCCGAGATCGTCAATCGACCAGAAGCGGTCAATGCTGAAACCATTCGCGGCGACATCACGTTTGATCATGTGACTTTCTACTACGAGCAGGATAAGCCGGTTCTCACTGACTTCAACCTGCATGTGAAACATGGTCAGGTGATCGCGCTCGTCGGCGCAACAGGCAGCGGCAAGAGCACCATCGTTAACCTTGTCTGCCGCTTCTACGAACCGCGTCAAGGTACGATCCGGATCGGCGGGATGGACTACACTCATCTCACGCTGGAATCTATCCAGTCGCGGATCGGCGTGGTCTTGCAAACGCCGCATCTGTTTAGCGGCACCATCCGCGAAAACATCCGCTACGGCAAGCTTAATGCGACCGATGCGGAAGTCGAATCGGCGGCGCGCACCGCTGGCGCGGATGAGTTCGTTTCGGCGCTCGAACACGGCTACGATACGGAAGTTGGTGAGGGCGGTATCCTGCTCTCGGTCGGTCAAAAGCAGTTGATTAGTTTGGCGCGTGCCGTGCTTGCTGATCCCGAAATTCTGGTCATGGATGAAGCGACCAGCTCGGTGGACACGATCACCGAGGATTTGATCCAGCGCGGGATGGAAGTCCTAATGGATGGACGCACGACGTTCGTGATCGCCCACCGCCTCAGCACGATCAAGCGGGCTGACCGCATTCTTGTGATCGACGCGGGGCGCATCATCGAAGAAGGAACGCATGCCGAACTGATCCATCAGAAGGGGCATTACTACGATCTGTATACGCGGCAGTTCCGTCAGGAACGCGAAGCGGTCTACAATCCGTATCTGGATCAGCCCGCCGCCTCTGAAGCCGAACCACAGCCGGCGTTCGACAAATAATCCTCACCACATTGGGCATATGCTTTTCAAAACTGGCGCTGCACATAAGCGCCAGTTTTGTTACCCGCCCCTGCCGCCTTTCGCTATAATCGTGTCCCACACAAGATAAGATCACTCGTTAGAGGCGCGGCAATGGACTCGACACATTATGCACGGTATCCGCTGGCAAAAAACGGCGTGATCCGTCACTGGTTGGCGCGGGACGCAAAAACAGAACGGCTCGATCAACTGGATCACGTCATCGCGCCCACAGGCGATCCGTTTGACGCCAACGGACGCGCATGGATCACCAACGCGCCGATGTCGCTCCATCTCAAAAAGCACATTCATGACCATTTGCAGCCGTTTGGCTGGCAGCCGGAACCGCGCCCGTATCACCTTCAAGAAACCCCCGCCGGACGATGGGAATACCGCCGCGTCTATGATGATCGCACCATCGATTTTAACCGCTTCAACTTCACCCCCGCGTTGATGCGCGGATGGACGTATGTCGCGCTCGAAGTCGAAACCGCCAAGTCCGTCGTCGCGCATTTGCACACCGTCAGCCCAACGCAAGTATGGCTCAACAGTGTGCTGGTATTTCAGTATGATGCGAGCGTTGGCTATGTGCATCCCGAAACGCACGACCTCTGCCTAAACTTGCAGGCGGGCATGAACGACCTGTTTCTGTGCGGTGTGATGACGGGTTGGCGCGAAGCCCGGATCGCGCTCGGTTTGACCATCGAGACGGGGAGCGCTCTGCACGAGTGCATCCCGATCGGGTCTGTCGATCCTGCGCGTTGGCATGCCGCCGAAGCAGGACTTGAGTCCATCGTGCTCAGGCAGTTCGCCTTCCCCACGCTGCCGGGGTATCTCGCAGTGAGCGAACACGCCGCCGCACCATTTGACATGACTATCACCATCGAAATGCCGATCCCGGATACGCCTTGGGCGAAACTCCTGAATCTCAAGCTGCCGCGTGAAGAAAAACGGCTTGTGCTGCACCCCGGCGAACGCGGTGAACTGCCAATCACCGACGCACTGTTAGAAGCGATGGCATCCCTTCCCGGCGAAAATCATCTCGAACTGACGATACGCCCGTCCGATGGCACGCCGCTCGTATTCTTCCGGGAAATCTGGGCGAGCAAAAGCGTGTTTCAAGACCTAACGTACAGCACGTATGACAACCGTAAGCGTGAAGCGCTAGCGCACGCTGCTCGTATGCCGGGAGACGTGATGGCGACCATGTGCGCGGTCGCCAGTGGACGCGCCGAACACGCTGACGCTGACGCAATCGCGCTGGCGTGTGACTTCATGGAAGACCGCCGCGACTGCGCCGATTTTTACGCCGTGAGCCTGCTCGCGCTCATGCACAAATATGGAAACTCACCCGCCTTGCTCCCAGCCCAGCGTGAACGCATCGAAGCCGCATTCCGGGGCTTCAAATATTGGATCGAAGAACCCGGCGTCGATGCGATGTGCTACTTCACCGAAAATCACCAAATTCTATTCCATGTAACCTCGATCTTGGCGGCGCAGTATTGGCACGAGTGGGCATTCGCCAGCGGTGCGACCGCCGCTGAACTCAAAGCGCGCGCCTCCCGCGATGCCGAGGCATGGATACGCCGCCGCTTACGCGGCAGTTTCAGCGAATGGGACTCGAATGCTTACATGGCGCTCGATGCTTTTGCCATGCTCGTCTTGAATGAATTCGGGGACGACGAGCGGCTTAACACCTTAGCGCGCGCGCTGCTCGACAAGATTTTCTTCTTGATCGCCTGCCAGTCGTATCGCGGATCACATTCCAGCACACACGGGCGTTGTTATGTGAGTGGGCTGAAATCCTCTCGATTTGAAAACACATCCGGTTTGCAGCGGATCGCGTGGGGGATGGGTATTTTCAACGGTGAAACCCGCGCGACAGGGATGCTCGCCCTTGCGGAAAAATACCGTGTACCGGACGTGATCCAGCGCATCGGCGCGCATTTACCCGCCGCATTAGTCACGCGGGCGCGCTCGTCTGCCGATTATCTGCCGCGCCATGATCTCAAATCCGGCGAATGGGACGCGCGCACGATCACCCGACGCACACCCGACTATATGCTCTCCGCGTGCGTCGATCACCGCCCCGGCGAGACGGGCATTCAAGAGCATTTGTGGCAGGCGACGTTCAGCCCCGAAGCAGTCGCATTCACCACGTACCCCGGCAATGATCAAGAGCATGGCAACGCCCGACCGAATTTCTGGGCGGGTTCGGTTGAACTCCCACGCGTCGCCATGCACGATAAGACCGTGATCTGCATCTATCATCTCAAGCCGCATGTGGGCTTAGGTTTCAGTCATGCTTATTTCCCAACCACTCACTTTGACGAGTGGCGCATCGAGGGACATTGGGCATTGGCGCGTCATGGTGATGGCTATCTCGCGCTGTGGAGTGACGGTTTTCTCCACTTGACCACGAGCGGCGCACACGCCATGCAAGAATTAAGGAGTTCGAGCGGCGGGAATGCGTGGGTCGCGCATATCGGCAGCGCTTCCGAAAACGGGAGCTTCAGCCGATTCTGTGATGGTGTGCTGCGCACCGCGCCGCTGATCGAAAACGGGCGCGTGACCTGCATTGCGCCGTCCGGGGATGCGCTTGCATTCGGCTGGACAGGCGATCTGATCATCAACGGAGTCACCGTATCATGGGCAGATTTCCCGCACTACGAAAATCTGTACACACAGACACCAATGGGCGCGGATATCATGACGATCACACATGATGGGCAGTCTCACACCATCCCATTGAATCCATAGGCGGCGCGGTTTGCAGCCAAACACGGTGATCGTCATCCTGTAACAATCACCGTGTTACCCCTTCCGGTGTGTACATCACGCGCAGCGTCGCAGGATCAAAATAGCGGTTCAACTGTCCGCAAAATCCGAGGGTATTCATCGCCGCTGCCGGAATCAGTGTCTGCGCCGCTTCATTAAGGAAATCCGTACTCCCCGCCACCAGCCGATCAACGTATTCAAGCGAGTGATCCGCCTGCGCGCGTGCCCCTTCTTGAATGATCGTTCGCCACTCCGATAAATGCTCGGCAGTGCGCGCCGCCGCCAGTTGAATAAACTGTGCCAGCGCCTCCCGCCCATGTTCGATCCCCTGCTCAAATGCCGCTTTGAGGTTCAAGAATCCGCGCACGCCGCGATCCCGGCGCGCATATGCTTCTTCGATCGTCGTCACCTGCATCGCAGCATCATACGCCGCTTGATCCACCAGCACCGCATTCTCAAACGTGACCACATTATCGCCGCGCTCCGGTAGTCCGCTGTTGGCCATGATCACCAGCAGTTCAAGATCACCACTGGGGTTGATCAAGCGGTGAATCGTGCCGGGGCTAAACAAGAACGCGCTGTACTGCGCAAGCTCAACCCGTGAGAAGCCGTTGTGATCGATCACTTCAACCGCGCCTGAACCTGCTAGGACAAAGTACATTTCGCTGCACAGCAGGTGCATGTGCGGCGTTCCGCCCCGCTGACCATCCGGTGTCGGCGTATCATAGACCTTCAACCGGGTGATCAACGTCGCCCCCGGCATTGTTAGCACATTAGACATGAGTTCTTGTCGCCATTCCTATGTTAAATCTCACTTGCTTTGGTTGCCAACGTCTGCCCTACACGGCATAATGAAAGATGTAGGTGCGTTTTTTTCGAATTAGTGTACCTTACCAAGGAGAAAATCCAGTGAAAAAGAGCCATTTGCTTCTGGGTCTGATTGTTGTGGTGCTGCTTGCCGCGACCTCGATCTCGGTGTTTGCTCAAGACCCGGTTGAACTCCGCATCGCGTGGTATAACGACGGTAATGAAGGCGAAGTCCTTCGCGACCTGCTTGATCGTTTTGAAGCCGAAAATTCTGACATTCGCGTAGTGGTTGATACGATTCCCTACGATGCAATTCTCAACCAGCTTCCGGTTCAGGTGCAGGCGGGCGAAGGTCCCGACATGGCGCGTGTGACTGATCAGGCGGCGTATCGCGGCTATTATCTCGATATGCGTTCGCTGGTTGCTGATGCGGCGTACTGGGATGACAGTTTCCCAGCGGCGGCGCTCGCAGCGCTGCGTCTTGAAGGCGATGAAACCGGGCTTTATGGCTTCCCGAATCAATTCACGGTGAGCGCACCGTACATCAATCGCACGCTGTTTGAACAGGCGGGCGTCGAAGTGCCGAGCGATTCGATGGAATCGGTGACTTGGGAAGAGTGGACGGAAGCCGCCGCTAGTGTTGCACAGGCGACCGGCACATCCTATGCGGTCACGATGGATCGGAGCGGTCACCGCTTCGCGGGTCCGATGTTTAGCCAAGGCGCGGTGCTTTTCCACGACGACGGCACGATCACCATCGACTCCGAAGGCTTCCGCACCATGGCGCAAATCCTCATCGATTGGCACACGCGCGCGCTGACCCCGGTCGAAGTGTGGGTCGGTTCGGGTGGCACGTATTCGGCGGGTGCTGACTTCTTCATCAACGGTCAGGTCGTCATGTACATGAGCGGAAGCTGGCAGGTTGGGCGCTTCGCCAATGACATTGCTGATGCCTTCGACTGGGAAGTTGTCCCGAATCCGACCGGACCCGGCGGCAGCACGGGTATGCCCGGCGGTACGTTCATGGTCGCCTTCAGCGAAACCGATCATCCGGAAGAAGTCGCCCGTGTGATGGATTATCTCGCGTCGGCGGATGCTCTGCGCGAATTCAGCGAACGTTCACTGTTCATCCCGGCGCACCTCGGCTTGGGCGAACTCAACTTTGCGACCGAAAATCCGCTGGCAGAAGCCGCACTCGTCGCGTTTGCAAACGAAGTTCCGAAACTGAGCGATCAGGCATATCAGCTCCAGTACGGCGGGCAGGGCTTCGCGATCAACAACCCGATCCGTGATCGCCTCACACAGGTTATCGCCGGCGAACTCACGCTCGATGAAGCCATTGCGCGCATTCAGCAAGATATTGATGACGCACTGGCAACCGCTGGTCAGTAGTACGCTATTTGCCCTGACACAGCACCTCACCTCCCGACGTTCGGTTCATGCCTTGAACGCCCCGGAGGTGGGGTGTTTTATTAGAGGGAATATTCCGTGAGTAGAACTGCTGCCCCATTAGAAAAGTCGATTGCGTCACCCACGACCCGATCACCGAATTTCATCCAGATACTTTTTAACGGATTTGTCGATCTGATTGATCGACTGATGGCACCGCTGCAAAATCTACTGGGTGTGCAGCGTATGGCATACGTTTTCGTACTGCCAAATTTGCTCATCTTTGGGATATTCATCATCCTGCCGATGATCCTCAATCTCTCGTATGCCTTCACCGGAAGTACCGAGCTTTTCCCAGCAGATCGTCCGTTCGTCGGCGGTGACAACTTCGCGCGGCTGTTTGAATGCTCAAACTTCCTTGATCCCAATACGTGCCGCGAAGATGTGTTCTGGCGTGCTGTCTACAATTCGACAACTTTTGTCATAACGCAAGTCGCGTTTATGGTCACAATGGCGCTGATCACTGCACTGGCGCTCAATCGAAAGATTATTCTACGTTCTTTCTTTCGAAGTGTCTTTTTTTATCCTGTTTTGCTCTCTCCGGTCGTCGTTGCGTTGATCTGGAAGTGGATACTTCAGCAGGACGGCTTACTCAACGCGGTTATTGTCAGCTTGGGAGGAACGCGCGTTCCGTTTCTGCTTAATGCGGAGTGGGCGCGCGTATGGGTAATCCTGATCAGTGTGTGGGCGCAGATGGGCTTTTTTACGCTGATCCTGCTTGCTGGTTTACAGGCGATCCCATCCGAACTGTACGAAGCCGCCTCGATGGACGGCGCGAGCGCATGGGCATCTTTCTGGAAGATCACCCTTCCCCTGCTCATGCCCACGATGACCGTTGTGTTGGTTTTAGCACTCATCCGCGCCGTACAAGTCTTTGATCAGGTTGTGCCATTTACCAACGGTGGACCGGGAACGGCAACCACATATATGGTGCAGTACATCTACAACACGGGTTTCACCAACCAGACGCGCGAGTACGGGATCGCTGCCGCCGCATCCGTCTTGATGGCGCTCATTCTGTTTACACTAACGTTTGTCCAACTGCGCGCTACCCGCGCTGGTCAAAACGAGTCATAAGGAGGCAGCACTTGAATACCATCGCTCAATATCTGACTCGGACACGCGGACGGACTCGCCTTACGTTCACCGACGCAATTACCTATCTATATCTGACACTCGGCACGATTGTGATGTTCGGTCCGGTGCTTTGGCTGGTGCTGTCGTCGTTCAAGTCGACTCAGCAGCTTGTCCGCTTCCCGCCGACGATCCTGCCGTACCAACAGGAAACTGTCACCGTCGAAGGGTACGACACCCCGCTTGATCTGTACTCCGTGACGATGGAAGATGGCACGGTGCGACAGCTTGCTCAGGTGCGGCGCGTTGGCATCGAAGCGCAGATGATCGATCCCGCAAATCCAGAGGAGATCATTCGCGTCAATATTAACCAACGGCAGCCCATCGAGGGCGTTGTTTTCAGCCTCGATAACTACGTCACGGGTGTGCAGCAGTTCAACTTCTGGCAGTACCTGTGGAATTCTGTCATCGTGACCGCGCTGGCGACGATTCTCACGCTGATCGTTAACAGCATGGCAGCATTCGCGTTGAGCAAATATAAGTTCCGGGGGCGCAACGCAATCTTTCTCATCACCATCAGCACCTTGATGATTCCGCTTTCGGTCATCCTGATTCCGGTCTTTCTCGTCATCACCGAGATCGGCTGGTCGAACAATCTGATCGGCGTAATCGTCCCCGGCGCGGCAACTCCGACAGGCGTTTTCTTGCTGCGTCAGTATATGCTGACCATCCCGGATGAGCTGCTCGACTCGGCGCGCATCGACGGCGCAAGCGAATGGCGCATCTATTTGCAAATCATTCTGCCGCTGGCGCGTCCCGCCCTCGCAGTGCTGGCAATCTTCTCGATTATGTGGCGCTGGAATGATTTCCTGTGGCCCCTGATCGTGCTTCGCCGCAGTGAATTGTTTACACTTCAGGTCGGCTTGAACTCGTTCCAAGGGGAACTACAAACGCAGTGGAACTTGATCCTCGCGATGACCGTATTGACGCTGCTGCCAATCACGGCGGTCTTTGCATTCTTGCAGAAGTACATCACGACCGGCATTGCCACGACGGGCATGAAATAGCGCGTTTACCCATTAGAGAACGCAGAGTCGACTACTTGTTATCTCTGCGTTCTCAGCGGTGACCAGCCCTTATCCCTTGACCGCACCTTGCAGCATTGCCTCAAAAAAGCGCTTGCGCAGCGCGAGAAAAACAACCAGCACGGGCGTCATGATCACGATACACGCCGCCGTCCACACATGATAGGCGATCTCAAACTGCGATTGGAAATCGTATAAGCCAACCGTCGCCGTGCGTGAGTTACCTGTCAGCAGTACGACCGCCATCAGGAACTCGTTCCATGTATCAACGAACACGAGCAAGAACGCCGCGATCAGTCCCGGCATCGCCAGCGGCAGAATCACGAATCGCATCGCTTGGAATGGATTCGCGCCATCGATCATCGCTGCTTCTTCGAGTTCCACCGGAATCGAATCAATGAATGAGCGAATGATCCAGATGGCGAACGGTAGCCCCCATCCTACATAGATTGCAATGATGAACTGGCTTGTACCGAGCAAATCCAGATCGCTTGCCATGCGGTAGTACGGAATCACGAACGTCAAGCCGGGGATCATCATCAGCGCGAGGATCGTCAATTCCAACGCACGGCTGAAGCGAAATCGGTAGCGCGAAAACGTATACGCTGCCAGTGAGCCGAGCGCGACGACGATCAGTGACGAACCCAACGAGTTGATCAGCGTGTTGGGCAGAAAATAACGCAGCAGATCGCTGCCGAATACTGTCTGATACCCTTCTAGCGACCATTCTTGCGGAAAGAAGGTCGGCGGATCGGTCAGCACCGCGCCCTGAGACTTGAACGAAGTCATCAGCGTGTAGAGCACAGGGAACAGCGCCGCTGCCGCAAAGATCACCAACGCCGCATGGGTGAACACGACATCAAAACGGCGCGCTGTTTTCGACATGACCATATTATGCCGCCTCCCGCTTGCGACCCACCAAGCTGATATAGAAGAACGTCAGCACCAAGTTCACGCCCAACAGCACGACCGAAACCGCCGCTCCCAAACCGAACTCTCCCTGCCGCCATCCTGTGATCAACAGATAGATCGAGGCCGTCTGCGTCGCGCGACCCGGACCGCCGCCTGTCGTCGCGTAGATCAACCCAACCGAGTTGATCGCCCGAATCGACACCAGCAGGATCATCACGAGCATCGTTGGACGGATGATCGGCAGAATGATACGAAAGAAGCGCTGAAATCGATTCGCGCCGTCCAACGCCGCCGATTCCAACACTTCATGAGGGACGGTTTGCAGCGCACCCAACGAAAGGATCGTCGTGTAGGCGAGTGCCTGCCACACCGACGCAAGAATGACAATCGCCATTGATCCGGTCGGGTCGGTGAACAGCGGATTCTGAAGATACGGGAATGTCGCCGTCAGCCATTCCTGCAAGATTCCATAGTTGGGCTGGAACAACCAGCGCCACATCGTCCCCGCGACCACGTCGGACAGCACCCAAGGGATAAATAGCACCACGAGATAGAATCCCGTGAACTTGATGCGACGATTGAGCAGCAGCGCCAAAAACATGCCGACGACAACCGTCAGCACAAGGAATGTGCCGCCGTAAATCGCGGTGTTCTTCAACCCTTCCAAGAAGGAAGGTGTTTGAAAAAGCCGCTCGTAATTCGCCAATCCAATTGGCTCTGCTACGCCCCGACGTAAGCGCGTGGTGCTGATGAAAATCGCATATACCGCCGGATACACCTGCATCACCAACAAAACAAAGATTGTCGGCAGCAGAAAAGCAAGCGGAATCAACGCCGAGCGGCGGTAGCTCGGCGGGGCGGGTTGACGCTGAGTGAGTACATCAGTGATGTTGGACGTGCCTGCTGCGGTCGCCATGTGTGGATGTGTCCCCCTTCTCGCAGTGGATGGCGCGTTCGTGACAAGATGCACATCGGGGCGTTCTAGCCGAACGCCCCGCATTTTCCATTACTATGTGCATGAACGCGTCGAACGCGCCCTCAAAGGCTGATTACTGGATACCGAGGTTGTATTCGTCCTGTGCCGCTTGAAGCTGCGCCATGATATCCGCATTCGGATCGGTGATGATGTTTACAATCGCCGTGCTGAGCAGGCGCAGCGCTTCATCATAATTTGTCCACGCGGGCGCGGGGATGCCGCTGGCGGCTTGATATTCTGCTGCTGCCTGCCAATATGCTGACGCGAACAGCGGGTCGGCGGCGGCGCTGCCCAGCGTCGGCAGCGCGCCATACGCCACCGCGAAATCGATATTCGCCTGTGTGCTCATCTGGAAGTCGATAAACTGGAGCGCGCCTTCGACATTTTCCGACCCATACGGGACTGCCCACGCGGTCGCCAGCACCATCGAGCGCGGTTGCCCCCCCGGAGCACTCAACGGCGGCGCGAATAAGAGTTCTTCCGCATCGAACGCATCCCCCACTGCGATGGCATTCGCATCGAAACCTTCGGCGGGCGGTGCTTCTTCAAACCGTTCACCGCTCGGCGCAACCAGCGGAGTCAAGTACACATATGAGAACGTCCCCGCGACGAACGCCCCAGCTTGCCCCTGCTTGAACGGTTCTTCAAAGTCAAATCCCGGCGCAAGCGTCACTTGCGGCGCGAAATCATTGGTATACAGTGCGCGCACAAACTCCAGCGCCGCGACGGATTCGGGATTCGCCCATGTCGCTTCGCCATTCTCACCAACGACCTGAGCGCCGTAGCTCGCCATCAGCGGATAGTAAAAGCGCTCAACCGATGCACCTTCCGCACCCTTAAACGTGATCGGGTAATACCCCGCCGCGCGCACTTCTGGCGCAAGCGCGAGGAACTCATCGGTCGTTGCCGGGTAGCCATTCGGGTAAACATCTGCCCAATAGTACGTGAAGAAATTCGTCGTCGTCGTTGGAACGCACAGGATTTCGCCGCTTGGCGCAGTACACGCTTGCAGCGCCGACGGGTCAAGATCGCTATACCAACTCGCAGACGTGACAAACTCGGTTAAATCGGTCACCGTACCTTGATTGTAGTAAAAGCCAATGCTCTGACTGTCCACATACGAGACGTCAGGAATATCACCACCGGACTGCACAGCGACATTCAAGCGCGTGTTGATCTCGTTGTAAACGATATAGGTGTTTTCAACTGTGACGCCGGTCGCTTCGCGGTAATCGTTGATGGTCTGCACCAACCATCGATCTGACGTCACCTGAGGGCTGTCTGCATTGAACTTCGTCCACACGCGGAGCGTTTCCCCGTCCTGTCCCCACACGACGGAAATGCTGCCCAGCACCACAGCGATCACGACGATCGCCGCTCCCAACAAGCCTGAACGTTTGCTCATCTACATGCCCCTTTCATCGCTCATACCTACGTAAGGGTAGTCCTGACAGATTAAGGATAGCAAAGATGGGTCTAAAAGTTCCCCGAACAAATTTCCCATCACACGGGGAAGATCGCTCCCGTGAACTCAGCTTACACTCAGACTTCCAATGTGCAGAATGCGACGCCTAAATAAACTTCTGTGCGAAATCAAGCGCAAGCTGGCGCAGCCCGCCCGTTTGACGGAGACTCACGCGCGCGTCCGAGATCGCCACTGCTTGGCGTGTGCGATTTAGGAAGAAGTGGATATGCTCCACGCCGAGACTTTCCAGCACGTCGAACGCTTTATCGAAATCCCCGGCAACACGCTTTGGATCGTGCGCATCTGAGCCAACCACGATTGGAATATCGCGCTTGACGATCTCCGTCAGGATCGTGTTCGATGGGTACATTTCATAGGGCGCTTTGTTCAAGCCGCTCGTGTTGAGTTCCATTGCCGTCCCCGCCGCCTTGATCCGGTCGAGCGTTTCCGCGATCGTATCCATGATCAGTTCCGGCTTGAACTGGTTCGGGTGCACAAATTTGATCACATCTGGGTGTGAAATGCAGTCGAACAAGCTCGTCTCGGCTGCCAAAGCGAGATGCTCATAGTAGGTGCGATAGAACGCCCGCGCATCGTCTTTGAAAAACAAGCGCTGATATTCTGCCATCTGCGGATGCACCGAACCGAGCAGATAGTCAAACGGTGCGCGTGCATGAAGTTCCGTCAACCACGCCTCAGCACCGGGGAAATAATCGCTTTCCAACCCCAACCGCACATCAACACGCCCTTCGTAAGCAAGGCGCGCACGTTCGACCATACTCACATACTGGTCAAATTGGCTGACATCCATGCGAAGATGTGCTGAATACGGAATGTTCATCGGGCTGTGACAGGTAAAAATCACGCCTTTCAATCCCTTACGCGCGGCTTGTTCAGCGTAGGCTTCAGGCTCACCTGAGGCGTGTTTGCACAGCGGCGTGTGCATATGCGTATCGTATAGAACAGCTTCCATAGGGGGAGGATTTATCCATGACTCGACAGACATTGATAGAACTACATTATCGGTCAAAAACGCTCAAATAAGTAGTGAGAACTCATACCGCTTGCCAATCCATGCCAGTCCATCGGCATCCACCGTGCGCTACAATCACGCAAACTTTCGAGAACAGAAAGCAGGTTCACGCATGAGTACACAATCGTCAACCCCGCTCCGCGCTGGCGTGATCGGGCTTGGGTGGGCAGGTGAGACACACGTCAAGTCGTTTAAGGCGCTGCCGGGGGTCGAAGTCGTCGCAATAGCCGAACCAAACGCAGGGCGTCGTGATGAAATTGCATCGGCGTATAACATCCCGTTCAGCTTTGCCAACTATGAAGACATGATCACGAGGGATGATCTCGACGTGATCAGTATTGCGACACCCAATTACCTTCATGCACCCGCCGCGATCGCCGCGCTCTCCAACGGCAAGCATGTATTGTGCGAAAAACCACTTGCCCACACGCAGGAAGCTGCCGCTGCGATGGTCAAAGCGGCGACTGAAAACAATCGCGTGCTCCACGTCGCGTTTAATCACCGTCAGCGTGGGGACGTGCAGGTGCTCAAGCGCTATATTGATGAAAGCGGTCTTGGAAACTTATATCACGCCAAAGCTTACTGGATGCGCCGCAGTGGTATTCCCGGAATGGGCGGATGGTTCACCCAGCGCGAGATGGCGGGCGGTGGTCCGCTGATCGATCTCGGCGTGCATGTGCTGGATATGGCGCTGTATTTGCTCGGTGAGCCTGCCGTTTTGTCCGTAACCGCCGCCGCTTACAACGAACTTGGCGGACGCGGGAAAGGTAGTCGCGGTGACGCCTACGAAGAACTCACATTTGATGTTGAAGACCTTGCGACGGCATTCATCCGGCTGGAAAACGGCGCATCGCTCTTACTGGAAGCGAGTTGGGCAAGTTACGGGCGGCACTGGGACGACTACGGCGTGGAATTATTCGGCACGGAAGGCGGCGCTCACATCGACGTGCGCACCTATAACTGGGAAAACACCCTGACCATCTACACGGACGCCGCAGGAACGCCAAGCGAACTCAAACCGCGCGTGACACGCGGCGAAGGTCATCTTGCGGTCGTTCGGCATTTCGTCAACACCGTGATCGATGGCAGTTATGATGGGCATCACGGCGAGGATGCGTACAAGCGCACGTTGATCATTGACGCCTGTTATCAATCGGCGCGCGAAGGACGTGAAATCGTCCTCGCCTAACAAATCAGACTGTGGGGCGTTCAGGCGCAAACATCTGCTTGACCGCCCCGCGCATGATCTTCCCCGATGCTGTCATAGGCAGAACATCGACAAAGCGAAATTGGCGCGGCACCTTGTAACCCGCCAACCGCTCCCGGCAGAACGCGATCAGCGCTTCGGCGTCATCGGATGCGCCATTTCTCAGAACAACTGCCGCCGCTGCGCGTTCACCCCACTCCGCATCTGATATGCCAACAACGCACGCATCCGCAACTGCCGGATGCTCTCTCAAAACTGCTTCGACTTCAGCGGGATACACATTCTCACCGCCGCTCACGATCAAATCGGTGCGCCGCTGAACCAGCCACAAATCGCCGTCCGAGTCAAAATAACCAATATCCCCCGTATTGAACATTCCGCCAGTCTCAGGGTAACCGACGTAGCCTTTCATTACTGCCGCGCCGCTGATCACGATATCGCCATACTTGTCCGGCGGTTGATCTATCCCGTGTTCATTGATGATGCGCACGGTCATCCCCTTGAGAGGTTTGCCAACACTGCCGGGTTTGGTACGCACGTCATCCGGGAGCATCGTGGCAACTTGGCTTGTTGCTTCGGTCAACCCATAAGTCGTCGCAATCGGGTAATTTCGCGCATGAGCGGCGTGCAGCAGATCAGGGCTTGCTGCCGCGCCGCCGACAAGAATCATCTTCAAAGACGGTGGCGGCTTGAAACCAGTCTCGATCAGGCGGAAAACCTGAGTCGGCACGAGCGAAATATGCGTAATCCGTTCGTCGATCAGCGCACGCATAATCGCTTGTGTTGTATTGTCGTGTGGGAGAATCGCCGCCGTGCCCTGAACACCGGAGCGGAACGCAATCGACAAGCCGCCGACATGATACAGCGGGAGCGGCAGCAGCCACCGATCCGCCGCATCCACACCGAGTCGATTCGCTGAAGCGTCCGCCAACGCGCGCAAGTTTCCATAGGTGATCTGTGCTGCTTTCGGGATTCCGCTCGTGCCGCTGGTGAACAGAATCGCGGCGGTCTGATCATCCTTCGGCTGCGTTGTCAAGAACACGCCCCACGCCGCTAAATCGAGCGCACCCGCGCCGAAAACGCCGTGATCGATCACCGTCTTGCAGCCGATTAGCGCTGTCTGCCGCTGGATTTCTTCGGGTCTCAGACGGGTGTTCAGCAGCACTGGCACAGCACCGATCATGCCGAGCGCGTGCAGCGTGTCGATATACGCCTGCCCATTCGGGAGGGCGATCCCAACCCGATCCCCCTCCCGAATGCCAAGTTCATCGAAGTGCCGCTGTATATCGCGCATAGTCCGTTCACGGACGCCAAGGGTACTTATTGAAGTCTGGCTTGCGCTTCTCGACGTAGGCGTTGCGCCCTTCCTGTCCTTCTTCCGTCATATAGAACAGCAGAGTCGCATCTCCCGCCAACTGCTGCAAGCCCGTTTGACCATCCACGTCCGCATTCATCGACGCCTTGAGTAGACGAATCGCCAGCGGGCTGTGCTGCAAAATCTGGTTCGCCCACGCAACGCCTTCTTCTTCAAGCTGGTCGAGCGGCACAACCGTATTCACCAAACCCATCTCAAGCGCGTCTTGTGCGTTGTACTGGCGGCATAAATACCAGATTTCGCGCGCTTTCTTCTGACCGACGATGCGCGCCAAGTAGCTCGAACCATAACCGCCGTCGAAACTGCCCACGCGCGGACCTGTCTGCCCGAAGACGGCATTTTCCGCCGCGATGCTCAAATCGCAAATCACATGCAGGACATGACCGCCGCCAATCGAATACCCGGCGACCAGCGCGATCACAGGTTTCGGAATCGTGCGGATGATGCGCTGAAGCTGAAGCACGTTCAAGCGATGAACGCCATCTTTGCCGACATAGCCCGCATCGCCGCGCACTTTTTGATCGCCGCCGGAGCAGAACGAATATTTCCCATCTTCGGCGGGTCCATTTCCGGTCAGCAGGATCACGCCCACTTCCGGGTCTTCCCACACATCCTCAAAAGCGTCGATCATCTCTTTGATCGTATCCGGGCGGAAAGCGTTGCGGACTTCCGGGCGGTTAAACGCGATGCGCGCGATCCCGTTCGCTTTGTGATAGGTGATGTCCTCATACGGCTTCACTTCCACCCACTCCGCCCCCGGACGGATGGCGCTCTTGGAATAATCAATCATGCTTATCCTCTCCTGCTTTCGTTTACGTCAAATCGCTGAGTTTGATCCGCTTTTCGGCGTGGGCGATCACCTCGCGCCGCCGCGTATCGTCTTGTTGAAAATCTGTCGGCACTTCGATCAAATGGGCATCCTTGCCAATCGCCGCCGCAAATGCCGCGCGGAATGCTGCCCGATCCGCCGCCCGCGTGAATGGCAGCCCGTACAGCGCGGCAGCATGCGCAAAGTCGAGATCATGCGGCGTCAGGAAAAGCTCGGTGAACGGTGGATCAAAATCCTTGATCGGCAAACGATAGAAGATGCCGCCGCCGTTGTTATTGAGCAGCACAATCGTCGCTTTAATCCCGTTACGGCGCAGTGCAAGCAGGCCGTTCATATCGTGATAGAACGCTACATCCCCGATGATCAGCACCAACGGCTGATCCGGGTGTGCCGCCGCCGCACCGAGTGCCGATGAGATCACGCCGTCGATTCCGCTTGCGCCGCGATTGCAGTACACGGTGATCTGTTTTCCGTTCGGGCGCGCAAATTGATCCAGATGGCGCACTGCAAGGCTGTTTGAGACGAATACCGTCGCATTCTCCGGCAGCAAATCGATCACGTCCGCCACGACCATCCCATCAAAATACATACCCTCACCGGCGGCTGTCATACATTCCCAAACAGCGCTCTCACTTTCGAGGATGCGGCGCAGCCAAGTGTAATCACGGGTGATCGTTCGGTTGCCCAACCGAACCGCCGCGCTCCGGCATACTTCAGCCGGGTCAGCTTGGATTAGTGCGTCGATCCGGTGATTCGGGTCTGTCCACACGCCATCCGCGCTGATCAAGATGCGCGTCTTGATCGCGTCCCGGTTTAGCCAATCGTCCAGCGCTTGTGATGTCGCCATACCGCCGAACATCAACACCAGATCAGGCGGCACAAGTGTTTTATCAGCGCGCAAAAACGTATCATAGCCGCCGATCATCCAGTCGCTTTCATGCACGAATCGCACATTCGAAAGTGGATCGGCAAACACGGGAAAATTCAGAAGCTCTGCCAGATCAAGAATCGCCCGCGCCGTGCCAAGATCGCCCGCGCGTGATCCTGCATAAATCGCCCCTCGCCTTGAGTTCTTCACTGCACCCACGAGCAGATCGATCTGCTCGGTCGTGGGCATCACATACCCGCGTGTTACTCGTGTGAACGGAGCGCCCTCGCAGCGGTCTTCACCAACGGCTGTGTGATCCGTCTCGACAATGATCGGCTCAAGTGGTTTGCGGAATGGAAAATTGAGATGTACCGCACCTTTTGGCGTACCATTCGCCGTCGCGTAAGCACGGGCGGCAAGCGTGCGCAAACTGCGCAGAGTCACTGGCGCGGGCGATTCTTCTGGGAGCGCGACATCAACCGCCCACAAGACATGATCACCGTACAACTTCACCTGATCGACCGTTTGGTTTGCGCCGCTGTCGCGGACTTCTGGCGGGCGATCAGCAGTCAACACAAGAAGCGGCACACGCGAATAGTGCGCTTCGATGACCGCCGGGAAGAGATTCGCCGTCGCCGTGCCGCTGGAGCACACGACCGCGACCGGATGATCACTCGCCAACGCCAACCCAAGCGCGAAGAATGCCGCGCTGCGCTCATCAATATGCGAATACACTTGAATGGTCGGATGCTGCGCAAACGCGATCACCAGCGGGGTATTCCGCGATCCGGGTGCAAGCGAAACCGCCGTTAACCCGTTCCGCGCCAGTTCATCAACGAAGATTTCTGCCCAGAGCAGATTACGATTCGGCGCGCTCATATAGGTTGACCCCTAGTGCATCCATCATTGGGCGGAATTTGAGTTCAATTTCGTCCCACTCGCGGTCGGCGTCGCTGTCCGCAACGATCCCCGCGCCTGCATACAAACGTACACGCTTACCACTGCTCACCGCAGAGCGGATCGCCACCGCAAACATCGCATCCCCTCGCGCATCGATCCATCCGATCGGGGCGGCGTACCACCCGCGTGTGACAGGCTCAAGCCGTGCTACTTCCTCGAAGCCGATTTCTTGTGGATACCCCCCCATCGCCGGAGTTGGGTGGAGCGCGCGTACGGTTGAAAGCGCGTCAATGCCGGGCTTTAGGCACGCAGAAACCGGCGTGTATAGGTGGTGAATATTCGGCAGCGTCATGACTGACGGCTGATCACGGTGCGCGATGTCAGATGTTAACGGGGCGAGTCGTTCCGCCAAAAAGCTGACGACAAACTGATGTTCAGCGCGATCTTTCGTGTTGGTGAGCAGATCGTCCACCATTGCCCGATCATCAGCCGGTGTCGCCCCACGTTTGCGTGAACCCGCCAGCGCAGCCGTTTCCAATACATCGCCGCTCACCCGCGCCAGCAGTTCCGGTGAAGCACCGAAAAATGCCCGCCCCGCTCCCGGTTCAATCAAGAAGCGAAAGGTATGCGGATACTTTTCGCCCATGCGCTCCAACGCGGCAAGTAGATTTGCGGGGGCGCTCAAGCGCAAATCGGCGGTACGCGAGAGCACGACTTTTTCGTAGTCGTGCGACTTCATGCTCGCCGTCGCTTCGGCGATGATTTCGTTCCAGCGTTCATGCGTCAGCGGATAGTCGAATGATTCAACCTGAACTGGGCTGCGCGTCGTATCGGCACTTTCGACATAGACCATCACACGCCGCAGTACCGATTCAAATTCCCATTCCAGCGAATCGAGCGCAGAATCGGCGTGCTCAAACGGCATCAACTGGCGGTTGATCGTCAGCCATGTTTCGGGGACGGTGCCTGTCTCGTTTCGCGTGCGGGTGATCTGGTAGCGCGGCAGAACAAAATACGCCGCAGGAAACGCCGTCCACACGTCCGACGGCATGAAGTCGTCGCGAAAGGCAAACCCGCCGAAGATGCGCGGGATCACATGCTCCGGCGCAGTCGAGTCGATCACCATTTCAGCAAACAGCGCCGACCATTGATCGCGGATTTGCTCAAAGCGGTCTGCTCCACTGGCGTAGAGTTCCGCCGCTGCCCCACCACCTGCGAATTCAATCGTCGTCTGGGCGCTCTCCCAGTAGATACGCGGCGCAATTGGCATCGCCTCAAGAAAGTGCAGAAACGAAACCGCTGGAAACGCCCGCGTATAGCTGATCAGCGTGCAGGTATCCGTCATAAGCCCAGCATCTCCTCGCTGAAACCCACGCTGCGAAGGAGCATCGGGCGCAGCGTTGCCAGCAAGCGCGATGGATCGGGTTGCCCGGTATACACCCAACGGATCACAACCTCGTTGATCGCGCCCATCCACGCATACGCGGCGATGCTGGTATCGACAGGCGGAATGCTGCCTTCGCGGATCGCTTGATCGAGATATGTTTTGATCAGGGCGGCAAAGCGGTCATACACTTGCAAGCGCTTTTCCTCAAAAGCAGCGCCTAACCCCACCGCTTGAATCAGCAGAATTTTTGCGAACGGGCGATATCTGCCGAAGGTACTCATAAACGCATCAAGCGCCGTGCTCACCTTGCGGACGGGTGTTTCGACCTCCGCCATCGCGTCGACGATGCGCCGTTCAAGCAAATCGGCAAACTTGTCGAGCAGCGCCAAAAAAAGGCGCTGTTTGTTCGGAAAATGGAAGTACACTGCCCCTTTGGATGTGCCGGATGCCTCCACGATCTCATCAACGCTGGCATCGTGATACCCCTTCTGGGAAAACACGTCAAGCGCTGCATCAAGGATTCGTCCGCGCGTGCCTTCAGGGTCACGAGCCGTTCTGTCATTCTTCGCGTGAAGCGTCATCTGCGCCTCTTCAAACCGACTGGTCAGTCTACAAAAAGTATATCCGATTCGCCGCTATAATGGAATATCTATTGAGCAGACGTTTATCTTCGTTTTCTGAGAGGAAAGTCGAATGCAAGCCGAATCATTTTTGCTGACTGTGGCACAAGCGGGAATTGCGCTGGCGGGTTTTTCCGCGCTGATCTCCGCGTTTCGCCGGAGTGATGTCCAGCTTACGCCGCTTGAGAACTATGGGCGCAATATGATCCTTGAAATGGGTTTGGTGGCGGCATTGTTTGCCCTTATTCCCTTTCCAACCGAACAACTTCTGATTCTGTTTGGCTTTTCGGCGGGCGTGTGGCGAGTGAGCAGCACCGCGATGGTCATCTTCTTGATTGGATGGGGTGTGTTGAATTTCACCCGCTATCAAAAGCTCTTATCAGCTTATCCGGGCGGAGCGCTCCCTGCGCAGATGGGGTTCAACATGATCTTGGGCTTGGTCGGTGCATTTCTCGTGCTGAACGTTTTCTTTTTTGGCAGCTCTTCGTTTTACATGATCGGCTTGATCTGGATGCTGGCGCTTTCCGGGATTCAATTTTTGGGATTCGTGTATTCGGCGGCGCACAAGGGATGATCCGCTACGAACATGCATTCGGCCGGATCACCTATGTGGGAATCGAGTACTCACCCCACATCAGGAACACGCCGCTCGTCCTGCTGCATGGGTTCACCGGAAGCACGTCGTCATGGCACGAACTTATGGGAGATTTCAGCCTGCACAGGCGCGTAAGGGCAGTTGATCTCCCCGGTCACGGCGAAACATCCTCCCCGGAAGACGTGGAGGAATATACGGCAGAGAATACCGTCAGCGCGCTGGAGCACCTAGTAGGCAGGCGTCTACACCTGTTGGGGTATTCGATGGGTGGACGTATGGCGCTGAATTACGCGCTGACTTACCCTGAGCGAGTCGAGTCGTTGATTCTCGAATCCGCCAGCCCCGGCATTGCCGATCCAGTTGAGCGGATCGCCCGCATGCAGTCGGATCGTGACTTGGCAGACCGGATTGAGCGCAGCGGCATGAAGGCATTCGTCAACTACTGGGAGAACATCCCACTTTTCAGCACCCAAAAACGTTTACCAGAGAAAACCCGGCAGCAGGTGCGTGAGCAGCGCCTCAAAAACAACCCGCGCGGGTTGGCGAACAGCTTGCGCGGGTTCGGCGCTGGAGTAATGCTGCCGCTGTGGTATGAACTCCATGAGCTGAAAATGCCCGTTCTCTTAGTCGTGGGCGCGCTCGACACCAAGTATGTTGAGATTGCGCAGCGAATGGCAGCGCGGATCAAAAATGCCCGTGTCGAAATCGTCCCCGATGCCGGGCACACCGTCCATCTTGAACAGCCGTCACGGTTTCGAGCGCTCGTCACCGATTTTTTGAGTCAACGTGCGTGACCGTCTGCTGTTCTTTACGCTCCGCGATCAAGCGTTTGTACTCCGCCAGCAGTTCGTGATCCTGTTCATCCCCCCACAGCATTGGCTCACGGCTCATGTGCAGGCCGTTCCCATGCACGGGGTTTCGCTGTGTTAGCCCGACTTCCGTCCCGTAGAAAATGATCGGGGGTGCGGGTTGGCGCATCTGCGCGATCACGGCGCGGCGAAGCGCTTCTCTATCATTGTGGGCAATCACAAGGAAGCGATCCATGTCGTGATTATCAAGAAACGTCGGCAAAGCGAAATCCGCCGGAAAATGTGCTTTGTGCAGCGCAAGCATTCGATCAGCGTCCGCAGCGGTGATCACTTTCCAGCCGTATGCCTTACGAAGCGTCTCGCTGGCATAGAAATCCAGACACCCGTCCAAGTGACCAACGTAGTTCCGCAGTGTTCCCGGCGCGTCCACGATTTCACCGAATAGAAACGCGTCCGGCTTGAAGGCACGCACCGCCGCGCGGAAATCCGTCCAGAAGTCGAGCGAGGGTCCATTCGCGTAATCAAGGCGATAACCGTCCACATCGCATTCACGAATCCAGTGGAGCGCGATATCGATCATCCATGCCCGCGCTTCGGGATTGTCCAAGTTGACCTGCGGCATATCTTTGACGCCGAAGAACGAGCGATAGCCTAACTCGCTGTCGTCAAACGTAAACCATGAGCGGTAGCGACTGTCACGGTTCTTTAGCGCGTCAACAAAAACCGGGTTGAGGCGCGAAATATGATTGCAGACCAAGTCAAGCACCACACGAATGCCGCGTTCATGCGCCGACTCGACCAACGCCTTGAGCGCTTCCGCACCGCCGTAGCGCGGATCAATCGTCATATAGTCGATCACGTCATAGCCGTGATGCGATGGCGCAATCCAGATCGGGCTGAGCCAGATCGCGTTGATTCCCAGTTCACACAAGTAATCGAGCTTATCGCGCACACCCCACAGCGTCCCGCCGATGATCCCATTCAGATCGTCCGTCTGAAGCCATGTTTTGCCATCTCCGGGATAAAAGCGATCAACGAAGATTTGGTACCAAACGCTTGAGGGCACCCATTCCGGCAGCGTGAGCGTATCCACGCGATAGCTAAACATGGTCGCAACAAGCGGATCCCCCGGTGCTTCGGTCGGCGGTTCTTCACCTTTAAAAAATGCGCCAGCGGCTTGTTCAGCGGTGCGCTGAACACTCGGGTAATCCGCGAAAACTTCGCTGTCGCCTTCAGCCCATCCACTGATCACGTAGCGAACGGTCGTGCCGTCCGGCTGAGCAGGGATTTCACCGCGCCACCATGCGACATACCCCCATGTGATCGAGTCCCATTCGACGCCAACATGTTCCAATCGAATCGCGGCGCCATGTGCCGCAGCACCGCGATTCCCAACCGGAACACTACCATCGACGGTGTAATAACATGCGACCTGATCGATGCTGGTATCGCCGCCCACGCGCACGCGAATTTCAACAACTTCCCCCGGCTTGGGATCAAGTGGGCTGATCATGCCCATATGCTGAATCCCCCGGCGGCTGGCGCGGTGATGAACAACCTTCAGTTCATCGCTAGCGAACGTCCCAAATATGTGATCCATCCATCAGCCTTTCACCGCACCAACCGTCAGCCCGCCGACGATGTAGCGCTGCAAGCTCAGATAAAGCAGCACGATTGGTGTTGCAGCGATCAATGCGCCCGCCGCGAAAACACCCCAATCGTCTGTAAACTCCGCCGCAACGAAATTATAAAGTCCAACCATCAGCGTCCAGTTCTCGCGGTCAGTCAGGATGATGCGTGCCAGCAGAAATTCGTTCACTGTGCCAACGAAGGACAGCACCGCCACCACTGCTAGAATTGGCTGCACCAGCGGAAAGATCAGATACCAGAACGTCTGCCAGTGAGTCGCACCGTCAACCAGCGCCGATTCGTCAATATCGCGCGGAATCGAGTCAAAGAAGCCCTTCATCAACCAGATATTTACGCTCATTCCACCGCCGACATAGACTAAGATCAGCGATCCATGTGAATTGAGCGAGAAGAGCGGCACAAAACGCCCCAACTGGATCAGCATCAAATAGATGGCGACCATTGCGAGGATGTTTGGGAATACTTGAATCACCAACAAACTGAGTAGGAGCATTCGCCGACCCCGGAAGCGAAAGCGCGAAAATGAATATGCGCTCAAAGAGGTAATCAGCACGATCAAAACGGTGGAAGTCCCCGCCACCATGAGCGAATTAAACATCCAGTTCCAGAACGGCACTTGGGGGTCGTCAAACAAGCGCCGGAAATTGGTGAGCAGATCGTCCATGCTGCGAACGTTCTGCGGAATCAACGTTTGACTCGACATCGAACCCGCTGGATTGAACGCCGCCGATGTAATCCAGATCACTGGGAACAACGCGAAGATCAGCGCGACGGTGATGATGACGACACGCAGAACCCGGTCTGGAACAGTGCTGCGGAGAACACTGCCGGATGCGGTTTCACGGATGACTACGGGTACGGCGTTGGCTTTATCAGACATTTTCCCCGATCTCCTCTAGCCGCTTGGTAAAGCGGAACTGAATCATCGTGAGCGCGCCCACCATAAAGAAGATGATGATCGCAATTGCGGATGCAAAGCCATAGTCGCGTGTTCCACCCGCCGAGAAAGCAAATCGGAACGTATAGCTGATCAGGTTGTCGGTGTGACCAACAGGCGGCGCAGACGTACCGACGATTGGTGGTCCGCCGCCGGTGAGCGCTTCGATCAGCAAAAAGTTGTTGAAATTGAATGTGAATGATGCAACCAATAACGGACCAACGGCGACAAGCAGCAGCGGCAGCGTCAAATTCCAGAATTTGTCGCGCGGTGTTGCGCCATCGACTTCAGCGGCTTCGTAGATGGAGGATGGAATCGACTGAAGCGCGCCGCTGCAAATCAGCATGAAATAGGGATACGCCAACCACAAGTTGACGAGCAGAATAGCGATCTTTGCCCATAAAGGATCAGTGAAGAACGGCGGTGTCCAACCGAAAATGTCTTCCATATTCGTCGCCAAAACACCGACGTTCGGATTGAGCATGCCGCGCCAGATCAAAATACTGATCATGCCGGGAATGGCGTATGGAATGATCAGCAGTGAACGAACCACGCGGATGCCGGGGAACGTCTTGTTCAGCACAAGCGCCATCACTAACCCCATCGCGAAGGCGGTCACTACCGAGAAGAACGCAAATGCGATCGTCCACGCAAACACGCGCAAAAGCGGTCCGTCGAGCAGTTCAGTAGCAAAGATGCGCGTGAAATTGCTGAATCCGATGGGTATCCAATAACCGAGCGGCGCAGTTTGTCCGTTTGGTGCAACGAAGTCACCTGTGCTGTCGTTGGCGCGATACGGCAGGTTGTTCTCCATATCCGTCAATACGCCGGTATCCCCATCAAATACCCATCGCTGGCGGAACGTGCCCGCCGAATTTCTGGAGGCGATTCCGACAGGATTCTCAGGATCACCAAACTGAAGCCCCTGTACATCACTCAGGGCACGGAAGCGTTCCCCACCGGAAAGCAAAGCGTACCCGGAGTAAGTCGTAGGTACACCGTCAGCGTTGAAAGGTGCTTCCCCGCTTTCATTCGGGGTCACGGCTTCAAAAACATCCGTTCGCGTGGCAAAAAAAGCAGAACCATCGTCGGCGCGAAGCCACAAAGCGTACTCACCGCTTTCACTGCGGAAGATGTCCCATTGGTAATTTGCCGCGCCTTCTGGCAGGTAAAGCTCACGCGAGAGCATTTCGACCGCTTCCACTTTTGTGAAGCGATGACCATCGCTGAAGTTGGTGAAAGCAACATACACGGTATAGCCCAGCGGATAAATCACCAAGAGCGCGATCAATCCCAGCGCGGGTGACACCCAGCGGAGCGGCGACAAGTTGGGGACAATGACAATAATTGTCAGAAAGAGTGCGGTAACGAGGATCGTCGCCCCGAGAAAGACATTTCCATCTTGAATGATAGAAATCCCTAACCACAGGGCAGAGGCGTCGGCAATCCCGATAAGCACAAGACGCAAAATCAGGGCAGGGAGGGAAGAAACGAGAGGCTCTCTCGAGCCTTGAGAGCCTCTCGAATCGGCAGCAGCCGTGCTCATCGCATCAGCCGCCGACGGTAATCGTCAACACATTGCTGGCGCTGTCGAAGCTAAACACGACAACCGTGCCGTCGCTCGGAACGCTGAACGGAATGTTCGCGCCATCGCGCGTGCCTTCCGCACCGTAGTTCTCATCCCACGTCATGTTGACCGCAGCTTTGGCTTCGTAGTCGCCAGCCGGGATCGCGTCGGTGCTGAATTCGTACACGCCGTCACCATCCGGGTCTTGCAGCCACGAGCGCAGGCATTCCGGTGCCCAATCGCCAGAGCATCCGATTTCGTCCTGATAGCTGCCGGGGGCGCTCACGATACGACTGTTCACGCTGTCGGCAACCCAGTGGGTATCATTGCTGTAGATGAACGTCACCGTCGTGTCTTCCGCGAGTTCGAGCGCCACATTCGCGCCGTCACGATCTGCGCGACCGCCGTAATTCTCGTCCCACGCTCCGTCCAGAGCAACCTTGTATTCATAGCTGCCTGCCGGAAGTTCAAACGCGCCCATCCATACATTGCTGTTGGCATTGTAAGCGAGCTGCGCATCGGCGCAGTCAGGCTGCCAGTCACCGGGGCATCCCATCGGGGTGTTAACCGTACCGGGGATCGAGACCATCTGCGGACCATCTTCCGGAGGAGCATCGCCCATCGTGTCGCCGGGGGCAACTGCGACACCGCCAGCGGCAATGATTTCACGCACCTGTGCCGCCGAATCCGTGAACGCGGTCACTGCGTCAAGATCGCCCTGAATGACGAACTGAATGCCATTCGCCCATGCGCCCCACACCGACGACATGCCGGGGACGCTCGGCTGCGGAACACCAACTGCGCCCGCTGCTTGGAACGCCGCGAGATCGGGGTCATCGAGTGATTCGAGAACCGGAATGAAGGACGGCGGACGCGGATCGACATCGTACATCACGCGCATCGATTCTGCGGTCGCCATGTAGTCGATCAAGAACGACTCTGCGAGCAGTTGGTTTTCGCCGTAGGCACTGATCATGAAGCCCTGACCACCGATAAACGGAGTGCCGGGACCGCCGGGGCCTTCCGGAATGTTGCTGATCGCGTACGGCACACCGCTGGTGCGGATGCGGTTCATCGCCCATGGTCCCGTAATCATCATAGCGGCTTCACCCGTTTCAAACAGGGTGTGCATTACGTCATAGTCAACGGCGGGCGGAATGTATCCGGCACGCGCCATTTCTTCAATCCACGTCAGCGCTGCAATCGAGCCTTCACTGTCGATCCCAACATCGCTGACATCATAATTTCCGGCGTCATCACGACCAAACAAATAACCACCGAACGCGCTCTGAACCGGATAGAAGTGATAGGCGTCGGTGGTCTGGATGATGTAACCATATTGGCTCGCGCCCGACGACACGAGTTCTTCGGTAATCGCACGAACGTCATCCCACGTCTGCGGAGCATCAGGAACAAGTTCGGGATTGCGAATGAAAGCAACATTTTCGGCGGTGTACGGCACACCGTACAGATCACCGTTGTACGTAAACAGGTTGAGCGACTGCGGCGTAAACTGGGCTGCAACTTCGTCACCCAAGTCAATCGGGACGACGGAGCCGTTCAACACCAATTCGCCAATCCAGTCATGGGCGGCGACAATGATATCAGGACCTTCGCCCGCCGGACCTGCGACAGGCAGGTTCGCGCGGATATCGCCCATAGCGATTTCTTGCACTTCGGCAGTTACGCCGTATTCGGCGCTGAAGGCTTCGAGAATGGGACGCAGCGCCGGAGCGCGGGTGGAATCCGCCCAAATCAGCAGGTCTGCACGATCCTGTGCGGCAATCGGAGCGGAGAGCACGAGGCTGGCGATCACGAGGAGCGCCGCCAATAAGAGAGTACGTTTCATGGATACTTCTCCATCAGGCAAATGTCTATCCATTAAGCGAGAGCCGCTGCGTGAAGCGTCACACCACGCTGCATCACCCCCTTCACATTAAGTGCAGTTCAACGCGTTGTTTGCACGCCGCGTCTAGCGCTTCGCATCGATGGTGTGTGGCTGCGATACTCCTTCAAGCAAAGAGTCGCGCAGCCGGCGTAACAAACCGTGTAGTTGATCTTGTTCATCCGCACTAAGCGCGGAAAAACGCTGAATTAAGGATCGCTCATGAGCGATATAGGCACTTTCGCGGAGTATTTCACCTGCCGGGGTAAGTGTGACTCGCAGCGCACGCCGATCATTGGGATCGGTGATACGTCCGACCAACCCCATTTCCTCAAGTTGATCGATCAATCGGGTAATGGTACTGCGCGCTACAAGCATTCGATCCGCGAGGCGAATCAGGTTCTGTCCCTCCCCCGTATCCAGCAGCATCATCAGCGTATACTGTGATGGCGTCAGGCGGTAATCCCCCAACACGATTGTGTCTCCCGCATCAAGAAACACGTACACATCATGAAACAGCCGGTATTGGGAGTAGGGCAAACTCGCTTGGGGCATGTCTGACGCAGCGGACATTGTTCACTCCGCAACAATTGCGAATGCAACGAAGTATGCATCAGTCATCGACTTGAATCAAATGGCGTGTGCTTGCGCAATATGTGCAAATTGGACAATTCCAAACAAAAACATCCTCGAGTAGAGGATGTTTCATCATTCAAGAATACCGCCCCCTAATCTTCTGGAGGGGAAAGCTGCTTGACACAGCGCACGCCAACATCGCGGAAACTGCTGTCAGGGAGCACCGCGCGACGGAATGTCGCCCGAACGCTCAACGCATCAGACGTGAATGCTCCGCCGCGCACAACACGCGCAATCGAACGGCTCAAACTGCTTTCACGTCCATCACTAGCGTTATAGGGATATGGAGCGAAGGTTGAGTTCACCCACTCCCAGACATTACCGCTCATGTCGTAAGCGCCAACCCATGAACGCCCGCTGCCGAGCAAGCCAACGTCAAAAGTGGCGTCAGCTTCGCTGTCAGCATAGAACACAGCATCGGGATCGAATTCGTTGCCCCAAGGATACTCTAGTCCATCCGGACCGCGCGCCGCGAACTCCCATTCCACTTCGTTAGGCAGACGCGCTCCACGCGCAGCGCAATAATCGCGTGCGTCAAACCATGTCAAGCGCTCACGAGGTCGATTTGCGCCGACGAAAGTCCCAGCGATGCCGTAGGCTTGATTCGTGACCTCGGTGACGTCAATCCAGAAGGGCATGTCTATGCACATCGGATTGGCGGGCTGCTCATCCGCTGTTCCTGAATCTGATCCCATCATAAAGCATCCGCGCGGCACAAGCGCCATCTCGACTCCGCCCAAAAACTCAGTGTATGGCTGCCACTGAGCATTCGTTGTAACGCTCATAAACGCCATCGCTCGTGCGAGTGCCCCAGCGCTCAAGGTACTGCTCGGCATCGGCGTGATGGTCAGCGTATCAGTCGCGGTGGGGCTAGGGGTGGCAGTAAACAACATCGCCGTATTCGTTGCGTCTTGCGCGCGCTGTGTCTCGATCACAGCCGTGCGTATGACCAGCAGCGCCTCAAGCGTTTGGGTGACATTCGGTGTTGGGGTCAGTGTCCATATGGTCGCCGTCGCCGTTTGAAACAGGAACTGCTGATGCGTGCCCTGAGCATCCAATGTAGCGATCACCAACTCAAACGGCAGCGCGGACGGTATTGCCGTCACCGTTGCGGTCTCGGACGCTGTTGGTGTCAATGATGAGGTCGCCATCAAAGAGGCGGTTGGCGTTGCACTTGGTTCTAACGTGAGCGTGTGGGTTTCAGTCGGTTGAAGGGTTGGAGTTAACGTCAACGTCGGTTCAGGCGTATCTGTTGCCAACGGGGGGACTACGACTGGGGCATCTGTATCAGCGGCAGATGGCAGTGAAGGCGAATCTGTCGAATCGCTGCCCTGTGCTTGCGCAATCTGCGTCAAGCTGAGTTCAGCAATCTGTGTTTGAACGCGAGGGCTTAGCTCACCTATATCCTCTGTGCCGCTTCCTGCCAACAAGAAAATCACGGCGGCAGCAAGCGCTACTAAACCGACGCCTCCCAGCACAAATGCACCGCGCGACATCGTTTTTGCGCGCCGGAGTTCGTCTGTTGGGGTCGTGCCGCTCGGTTGAGGTTTTGGTGTTGGAAGATTGGACAGGGGAGTTTCGGCAGTGGGTGTCGCTTCTAACCGCTTCTGAATTTGCTCAACAGCTGCATACAGCTCGGCGAGGTTATCCGCGTTGATCCCCGCCGACATATCCACATATTGAATATGCTTCAGATGATCCGGTATTTCGGTTCGCGCGCGAACCAAAACGGGCAGCAGCGCTTTATTGAGGCGGCGGGCATCCTTCAGCTCTGCCTGACAATACTCAGAGTCGAAGGTTTCGCGGGTCATCATGATCAGGAAAATGTCGCACTTGGCAACCTGATCAAGAATCTCCTGCCACCAAACTTCACCCGCATGCAGCGTCTCGTCGAACCATGTACTTTCATAGCCATAGACGCGCCGCAAACGTGAAGCCAAATCCACGCATAACTGCCGGTCGACTCGACTGTAACTTATAAAGATACGCATCGACGCACCCATGCAGGCTCAATGAGAGTTTTGTTTTGGGTACTATACTACGGGTAGTCCGTTTTTCCAACAAGTATTGCGGGATTTATATCACGCGCACCAGCGTCCCCACTTCTGCCCAGTTAAAAAACCACTGCGCTTCATCGGTTGGCAGGTTCACGCACCCGTGACTCATCGGTCTGCCAAAGCTGTTATGCCAGTATGTCCCGTGAATGCCGTAACCTTGATAGAAGTACATGGTGTATGGCACTTGCGGCAGGAAATAGCCCGGACCTGACATATCCGTTGCTTGATATTTGACATAAATCCGGTAATCGCCCAAGACGGTCGGCGTCTCAGAAAGTCCGGTGCTGGTCAAATGGGAGCGGACAAGCTGACCATTTTCATAGGCGTAGATGCGCTGATCCGCAACAGACACCACAATTGACTTCCCTTGCTGAAGCGGTGCAGGCGGCGGACTCACCGGAACATATTCCCCTGCCGCCGGGATGACCAGCTCCTGCCCGACATAAATCAGATCAGGATCGCTAATCTCGTTGTAGTACAGAATATCATCGAGCGTCACACCGTACTGCCGAGCGATCAAGGCAAGTTCTTGCCCACGTTCGACAACATGAACTGTGCGCGCATCAGGATTCGCGTTTACACCTGTCAGCGGGGGCGGCGGCACAATTTCGATCATGTTGAGTTCAAAAATGCCGTCTGCCAGTTCTCCTGTCGGGTCTGTGCGAAGGCGATCCAGCATGACGGGAATCTCCATCGAGCGCCCGATCTGCGGTGGATTCCCCGGAACTGCATCAATGTTGATCGTGTCACTCAGCGCTATCAAGCCAAACTGAGTCTGCGCGAGATCGAGCATAATCACAGGTAGAACATTCGCATCGCGTCCTGCCGCTTTGACCGATTCGAGCGTCGCCGCCGTATCCACGCTGCCGCCCAGATCGCTCAAGCGCACCTGAAATGAGCGCGATCCATCCACCAGCGCGATCTGAAGTTCGGGTACAGCGGCGACGGCAGAGGCAGCCTCTTGATACGTGAGACCCCCGACATCAAACCCGGCGACTCGCACCCCGGATTCAATCCGTTCGGGCGACACCGCCGCGACCACGATCAGCGCAACCATCATCAGTGCGCCAACCATGCCAATGACCCCCAAAATCGCGGCGATCAGCCATGCGCTGACACCATTCTGAGAGCGTCTGCGCGCGGCTTGCGCCGGGCGCTGCGGCGGGAGCGCAGATGGGATCGGTGCTTGATATCCGGTATATCCAGCGGAGTACCCACCTGTTGGCTGATCACCATACGACGGCGCAGGCTGAGTTACGCCGGGAGGCTGCGCGGCACGCGTGCGCCCTGTATGTTGTGGATTCGCCGCCGTGCGCTGGGAAGGCTGACGCGCTGTTTGTGTATACCCTGTTCCTTCAGGCGGATAGGGCTGCGTCGGCTGACGATTTGTCTGCGTATACTCTGCCCCCGTCTGCGGATGGGGCTGCGTGCCGGGCTGAACCGGATTCGGTTGTGTCGGCTGAGACGGGTTTCGCATGGTTTCGTACCGTCGGTAATTTCGCTGGGTGTTGTTGCTCATGGTTACACACGGGCTGATGTTACAATTTTCTCATCATATCACGGTTTTTTAGCCAAAATGCGGCTGAATGACCGACGATTACCCTTCGTTTCGCTTGGTATCACGGTAATTACGCCGCAGCATATCGATTGATTCCAGCCGTCCATCCCGCGTGCGGTAGTGCCAATGTTTCCAGCCGTTCACGGATGGCACATCTTTGAGCAGCGATGCCAAACTGTGAATCGACCCTTGATCACCCCACTCCGTCGCAAGATGCCCATTCGCTTGAATAACCGCATTCATAGACGGCGTATCCAGCGTCAGTACATCCCCCACCTCGATCAATCCTGCGGCAATCAGCGTCTTGAATGCAACCCGTCCGGGGCGCTTATGCGCATCCTTGAGTCGGGGATCATCCTCCGGGAGCGGCTCAACGGCGTCGATTCGCTTCTGCGCCGCCGCAATGTACACGGATTCACGTTCAATTCCGATCCAGCATCGCCCCAGACGTTTCGCAACCGCAGCCGTCGTGCCTGTCCCCAAAAACGGATCAAGCACGATGTCACCCGGTCGGCTGCTCGCGGTGATGATCCGCTCAAGCAGCAGTTCCGGTTTTTGCGTCGGATGTAGTTTCTTGCCGCCGTCATCGCGCAGTCGTTCCGCTCCGGTACAAATCGGGATCGACCACAGCGATCCAAGCTGCTTACCGTCGTTGAATACTTTCATCTCGTGATGCCGAAAGGTGTACGCCCCGCGATTCTCTTTTTTTGCCCAAATCATCACTTCTACATCATTCTTAAAGCGCGTCCCGCGAAAGTTTGGCATCGCATTCGGCTTGTGCCAGATGATCGTGTTCAGCACCCAATAGCCGAGGTCTTGCATGATCGCACCGACCCGGAAGATGTTGTGATACGTGCCGCTGACCCAAATCGTCCCAGTCGGTTTGAGAACACGCCGCGCACCGCTCAACCACTGGCGCGTAAACGTATCGTAAGCGGCGAAATCGGCAAACTGATCCCACGCATCATCAACCGCATCGACGCGAGTCAAATTAGGACGCCACAACTCCCCGTTTAGCTGGAGGTTGTACGGGGGATCAGCGAAGATCAGGTCGCTAGATGCCGCTGGAAGTGTATCGAGAACCTCCAACGCATCCCCCTGAAGAATGCGATTGACCGGAATATCACTCATGAATGCTCATCCGACTCGGAACGGTGGATCGGCAGCGAGACGATGAAACGCGTATCCCCCGGCTCCGATTCCACACGAATGTTCCCGCGATGTTTGACGACGATCGTTTTCCAAACCATATCCAAGCCGATTCCCGTTCCTAACCCGACCTTCTTTGTGGTGAAGAACGGCTCAAAGATGCGCTGCTGAATTTCCGGCGGTATGCCTGATCCATTGTCGCACACCTCTATGATCGCGCGGTCATTTTCTTGTCGAGTTCGCAGTGTGATCACGCCTTTACCATCCATCGCGTCAATTGCATTGTCGATCAGGTTTGTCCACACCTGATTGAGTTCACTTCCATACGCGGTGATGTGCGGCAGTGTCGGGTCATAACTGCGAACCACCTGCACCGACTTGAGTTTGTGCCCCAACATCTTCAGCGTGTTATCGAGTCCTTCGTGAATATCCACTTCTTGCACCGCGCCTTGATCCATATACGAGTATTCCTTCACCGCCTTGACCAAATCGACAATGCGGTGCATTCCGGTATGAATTGTGCGCATTAATTCGGCGGTCGTGATCGCGTTCTCAAGCCATGCGAGCGCATCCCCAAGTAGATGATCGCCCGCCAATGCTTCCAGCGCAGCGAGGTCAGCTTCGGTTGCGGCCGCGTTCACCAGTGTTGGGGCAATTTCCCAACCATTGGCGACATCACGCGCATCCATCCATGCACTCAACGCTTCTTCGCGGTCGGAACGTTCCAACGGTGTGACAAACAGCGGTTTTGTCGAACGCTCGACCAGTGTTCGCTCAATTTCGTGCAGCCGTTCAAACTGCTGCGCGGTAAATCCCAGAGTCGAGAGGCGCAGAAGCAATCCCTGCTGTCGTGCGGTGAGTGCCGGGAGCTGCTCGATTGCGCGGAGACTTGCAGCCGCCGGATTATTGATCTCATGCGCGAGTCCGGCGGCGAGCTTGCCAAGCGCGGACAGCTTCTGGTGCGTCTGGATCGACTGCTCGGTATTCTTCAGGCGCTCCGCCATTGTACGCAGCAGCAGCGCGATCACGGGCGACTCTTGCACGCCTTCAAACTGCGACGGCTGGAAACGTAACAAGCGACTCGGCACGGTGGCGCGCGCGGTCGCCGTGTGCGGCATACCCGTTAAGAGCGAGATTTCGCCAACAAACGAACCCGGCTCCATGATCGCCAACAGCCGTTCCTCCCCGCCGATCCACTTCACAATCTCAAGTTCGCCTTCGAGCAAAATGAACAAGCCGCGCGGCGGATCACCTTCCGCGCAAATCACCGTGCCCGGTTCGATCGGGTATTCGTACCCGGGTGTGGTGAAGCACGCCAGCTCATCATCGTCAAACGATGCAAATATCGGCAGTTCACGCAGATCAATCACAGCGCCGCCCCCTGAAGTCTACAGCCCCAACATCCCTTAAATCTACGCTAAAGATACAGGTCATGCACGCGATTGTCACGGGTACGCTGATTGCAATTGACCGAAGCCGACCCTATACTAAAAACAAACTTCTGCACGTATGCTTCTCTGTGAGTCACCCATGACCGACTGGAGCGGAAAATCAATCCGGGGGTATGAACTACGCGAACGGATCGGCGCAGGTGGGTTCGGCGCGGTCTATCGCGCTTTTCAACCTGCCCTCAACCGGGAGGTCGCCGTCAAGGTCATTCTACCGGAACGCGCCTCGCAGCCGGAGTTCATCCGCCGCTTTGAAGCTGAAGCGCGCACTGTCGCCCAACTGGATCATCTGCACATCGTTCCGTTGTTCGATTATTGGCGAGACGAGGACGGCACCGCCTTTCTAGTCATGCGCTGGCTGCGCGGCGGCAGTCTGCGTTCACTGCTGCGAGTCAAGCCGCTCAAGCTGGCATACGCCGTCAAGATCATCGAGCAAGTGTGTGATGCGCTGGCGTTCGCGCATGTGCGCGGGATCGTTCACCGCGATGTCAAGCCGGATAACATCCTGCTCGACGAACAGGGCAACGCCTACCTGAGCGACTTCGGGATCGCCAAAGACCTATTTTCCGAGGCACGCCTGACCTCAAGCAGCAGTACGCCCGGCACGCCCGCCTACGCCGCACCGGAGCAGGTTGGCGGAGTCGGCATTACCGCGCTCACCGATCAGTATGCGATTGGAATTATGCTGTTTGAGTGTCTCGAAGGAACGCATCCGTTCCCAGAAACACCCCTCCAGCATCTTTATGAGACTCTGCCAACGCTGGCGTTCACCCATGAAGACATTCCGCCGGAAGTGGACGAGGTGATCCGCCGCGCCACGCAGAAGCGCGCGGGACAGCGGTATCAGTCGATCACCGATTTCGCGCTGGCGCTCCGCGACGCGGCGCATGTTTATGTCTCAACCGGTGAATACCGCGCCGCAATCGTTGAACATGCGGGAAGCGCTTCACCAGATGACGCCGAAAAAACCTTGACCGATGGGCGAGTTCCCATCGCCGCGCCGTATACCGGGACGCCTTCATTTGCGGCACGGCGCGATTCGCCGCCTGAAGCAAGCGCGCTCCTGATTCAATCCGCGATGGATGTTCCGTCTCGCCCCGAAGTATTCATCGGACGTGACGATCTGCTTGTGGAGATCAACACGCTGCTGGATCGCGGCATGCGTGTCCTGCTTCAAGGGCTTGGCGGAATGGGTAAGACGTCGCTTGCTGCCGAGACCGCCGCCCGCCGCGCTGAAGCCGGAGGCACGCCGATCTTGTGGCTTCGCGCTGTCGGAGATCGGGGGGAAAATTGGCTGAGAGCGCTGGCGCACCCGCTCGAAGCGCATGAGCGGATCGCCCATGCGCCGCCCGATGCGCGCCAAGCGGCATTCCGCGCCGCCGTGATCGACAGCGGCGTGAAACTGATCGTCCTCGATGATGTATGGGATGGCGAAGCGCTCAAAATGGTGATCGACGCCCTCCCGCCCGGTTTCCCCGCGCTGATCACGTCGCGTCAGCGTTTCCCGGTCGGCAAGATTCTCGATGTTAGCGAACTTCCCCGCCCGCAAGCGCTGGAACTGCTCAACTATCATGCTTCAGAACAGTTTACGCTCGCGGACACCGATGCGGTCGAATTGTGCAGCCGCTTGGGGGATCACCCGTTCACCATCGAAATCGCCGCCAAAACGCTGCAAGTCGATATGATCAGCCCGGCAGAACTTCTCGAACGCATCCGAAACTCGCCGCACCTGCTCGAAATGCCCGAAGGCTATGCTACGCCGGGGCGTTCCAGCGTGAAAGCGCTCTTGAGTGACAGCGTAAACGCGCTCGACGAACCAGCCCGCCGCGTATTCATGGCGTTTGGGGCGTTGTTCGTCCCCAGAGTAACGCCTGAACTGCTAGCCAATGCGCTTAAAGTTGACGCGCAAGCCCTTGAACCGTCGCTCACAACGCTGCTTAGGCGCGGATTGATCCGCCGCGAGAAACTAGGCGGTACCGCGTTTTATGCGCTTCACAGCCTTGCGTACAGCTATGCACTCGCCGATCCATCCATCGGACGGCAAGATATCATCCGCGCGGCACGCGGCTACGCTTCGCAGCATATAGACGACTTCCACGCCATCGACTTGGAGCGTGGAAATCTGCTCAAAGCCGCCGAAGCCGCCGCTGCATCGCATGACGGCGACAGCACAATTGCGATCATGCGCGCGCTCACCGTTGACGGTGGGTATTTCAATGCGCGCGGGCATGATGGGCTGCTGCTATCCTGTTTGGATCAAGCGATTGTCGAGGCGCGCGCCGCTGGTGAACCTCAAGCCGAGACGCTGCATTATTTCCTCAGCCGCCGGGGAAATGCGTTTTACAGCGCGGCTGTTCCGGCGCGAGCGCTGGCGGATTACCGCGCCGCGCTTGACCTTGCGGACAGTCTCCAGTTACCCGCCCGTCAGGTGATCCTGCACTGCGTAATCAGCAAGATACACAGCGATCAAGCAGAATATGATCAGGCAGAAATACATCTGAGTACAGCGACCGCACTCGCACACGCCTCCGGCAATGATCTGCTCGTCGCCCGCGTACTCGAACAGCGCGGCTATCACTATGCCGAAAAACATGACTTTGAGTCGGCAAAACAGACTTATGTGGAACAAGTCGCGCTTGCCGAAAAGCTCAAGCACTCCGAGCGGCTGTTCTTCGCACTGTGCAATCTTGCCGCCGCTGAAACCGAACTCGCGGAACATGAACAGGCGATCATTCACGTCGGTGAGGCGATGGGCATTGCCCGCGATGAGGATAATCGGGTATGGCTCGGCTATGCGCAGCATGTTGCGGGGACGGTCTATCACAACAAGGGCGATCGCCAGCGCGCCGCATCGGAATTTTCAGAAGCGCTGGAGACTTTTCGAAGCATCGGCAATCTGCGTGGAGCCGCAGAATTGGAAGACTATATGAAAACTCACGGCTATTCCGCCTAGCTATCTAAGTGCCCTCTGCATTGTCGAAATGAAAAGGAGATACGATGAAGTTTATTCGAGTGCTGATCCCGCTGCTGTTATTAATGGTAATCTTCTTGCAGCCGATCGCGGCGCAAGATACCCCCGTCTACATTGTGATCGTCGACGACTTCAACGGAAATATGCGGCGGCTGGTTGACCGCGTGACACGGCTGACCGAGTATCGAAACATTCTCCTACCGCTCGCACTAGAGGCTGACCGCACGGGAGCGCGGGAAGTTGGGACGTTTCATATACCCACCACTCAAGACGGTGCAGAACGTGGATCAGCGGCACAAGGCGTCCCAACACCGCAGCCGCCGCTTGGGGAAATCACGATTCCCAACCTGAGAAGTGAAGTCAGCCGCGCCGCGACTGGAATCAACCGGGTTCTGCGCTCCGAACGGCTGGTTGAAGGCGTGGCGGATTTCAACGCCGAAAACTGCGCCGTCACTACCGAAGGCGAGAGCATCTTCTCGACGGGCGGCGCGAGTATTTTCTCAACAGGCGGCGCGAGCATCTTCTCGACGGGCGGTGCGGGCTTCACGACGCAGCCGCACGGCGTTCGTGTTGAGGCACTGGTCAACGAACTGATCACGCAGTATGCGCCTGATGCGCAAATCGTCGTTCGCCGCATCGATACTGCCGGATTCGCCACAAGTGTAATCTTGGATCGCCTTGAACAAGAACTGGCATCAATCAGCAGCACCAGCCCCGGCGCGGATATCGTCGTCAACATGAGTTTCGCCGTTGTTCCCTGCACCAGTATCGGCACGCTCGCCGCCTATGACGCGATGATGCGCCAGCTCGACCCGACGGTTGCAGGCGATATGGCGGCGCTGCAAGCTTTCTTCGATGAAATCGTCGCCTCAGGCGTGCTGAGTGCGCCGCCCAACGCAGGGGATGCGATGAACGGCTTCTTGACGGAAAACTGCAATGCCGCCGAACGCCGCTGTAATTATCCTTCGCTCGGTGATGTGATTCCGGTAGCGGCATCCGGTAACGCGGGTGCGGCTTACCCGTATTTCCCGGCTGCATGGTCATCTGTCGTCGCGGTCAGCGCCAGCACGGACGACGCAGATCCATTTGTCGCATCGTCGGGACTTGCGCCGTACTCAAATGCGGGTACGGTCATGATGCCCGGAACATGGGTTACGGGCACAACGATTGAAATTGGCACGTCGTTCGCCGCGCCGCGCTACAGCTTCTTGATGGCGCTGCATCTGCTGGGGCGCGATAACGACTTCTGTCACACGGGCAGCCCGGTAACCCCATCACTTCCGGGTCAGTGGGGAATCAATCCGCCGTCTGCTCCTGCTTCGCCGAATGATACGATCTGCTAGACGATTGAGTACCAGATACAAAAACGGGATGGCATGACGCCATCCCGTTTGATTTGAACCACGATACTGCAAATGCGCCGCACTTATTCCGGAAGCGTCATCGCCAAGCGCGTGATCGACGTGCCGTTTTCGTTGATCAAGCTGCTGATCGAACTGCTGTGGAACAGAGTTAGCAGACGCTCAAGATCGTCTCCATCCGCGTCACCCGAAGCGCGCGCGAGATTGACCACCGGCATGAGCGGCTCACCCGCGAAGTACCACACCTGAGCCGGATTCGGCAGCAGATACGCCGCCGCCTCTTGATACAGAGGATCGCTATCCAAGCCGCTGCTCGGAGCAAGCGCCGCCGTCACCATGCGCTGTGTGCCAAACACGAACACCGTATCGCTTGCGCCCGCCAGCAGCACCACATCGAACGGCGCGTCCGGCGTGTCAAACGTCACGCGCAAAACTTCGACGCCACCTTCAACCGCACTTTCAACACGGATAGCGTCGCTATCCATCGCCATCATCTCCGCGAAACGGCGCAGTCCAGCGACCACCGCTGTCGCGCGCTCCGGGTTGGTCGCCTCAAATAGCAGTCCAAACTCGACAGGCATCGTATCGGTCGTCATCGCTGCTTCCATGCTCGACGGGAAATCATCGGCAAGTGCCAGCGTCAGCGCGAAGTCACCGGTTAGCCAGCTCAGAATATCCTCTTGGAAGTCAAGCTCCGTTGCACCGCGCACAAAGAAGTTGATCGCACGAAGCGCATCGTCAACCGATGAAGCATCCATATCCTCAAGGTCTGCTGTTTCAAGCGCGGCGCGTGCTGCCGTCAGTGCAGCGTCAATCCCGCCCGCCAAATCATGCCCATGAATAACCAGCGGCGTTCCCGCCGGGATATGACGCGCGAACGTTGGGTCAACGGAGGCGCTGGCGCGCGGAACATCCACACCCGCAAGCTGCGCAACATCAATCGCCAGCGTGCGCGAGTCAAGCATCGCTGCCCCAAACAAAACCACGCCCGCCTGATCAAGTGCCGCGCGTGCCGCAGTCAAGCTCCCGCCCGGCATGTTGAAGGCGTCGCCCATCTGGTTTGCTTCCGCGCTCACAAGCGAAGCCTCAATCAGCATGGGCGTATTGATATACGCAACCGCGTTGTACTGATCCGCCGGAAGTTCAGCCAAGGCTTCCCCAAATTCCGGCACCGTGTTCAGACCTGCTTCATCGATCACGACGGTTTCCAGCGCGATCAGCGAACCACTGACGAACGCGGCATCTTCAAACACCGCATAATATGTGAGTTCACCTTCATCGTGCTGTACTTCGTACACTGCCGCGCCTGCAACTTCCAACGTTTCCACGTTGGTCACGTTTTCGCTGTTCGGGATCAACACTTCTTCAATGAATGCGCGCAGTACATCAGGGTTTTCGACATCCAGCGCGGCGACAAAGCCATCCACATCATTTTCCGGTACATCATCGACGTACACTGCCAAGTCCGTGACACCGAACGCGATTGTGCCACCCATCCATGCGCGGATCGTGTTATCAAACGTTCCGCCCGGAACGAGTTCACCGATCACCAGCGAGAGCGACTCACGAATGCCAGCGGGCAGTGGTGATGCTTCGCCTGTGATCTGCGCCACCCGATCAATCAGGGTATCGAGGCTATCCAGATAACCGTCATCTGCGCGAACGCCGACAAACACAGGCGATGAAGCCGGGTAATACCGCGCCAATGCGGTCACGTCTTCTGCACTTTGCCCCATCGCTGTAAGCGGAATGCTCAACAGCAGCATCGCGCCAACCACAAGGAAGATCAAACGTCGAGTATTCATTGGTATGCTCCTCAGCTAACCCAACCTATTCACGTTTACGCGCCTACACACTCGACGTTGCGCGGCTTTACAAGGATTTTACATCGCTCGGCTAAAGTGATTGGGACAATGCCGCCAGCACGACCGGAAGAAGCTGCTTCTTACGCGACATCACCCCCGGCGCATCCAACATGTTTTCCGCAATATGTGCATACGGCAGCGCGCTGATCACGCGCGGCTGACCGACCACCAGTAGACGACTGTTTCCGCGCACAACATCGGTGATCATCAGCAATGCCAGCGCGAGTTTCTGGCTGTCCATCATCTTCGTCAGTTCGCTGCACAGCGCTTCGGAACGTCCAGCGATTTCGCGGAAATCCGTCACTTCGACCTGAGCGACGCCCGCTTTCAGATTGCCAACTTCGTAGAACTTGACGTCCGAACTCACGATTTCATCTGCCGGGCGTGCGCCCAGTCCCGCGCCTGCCTGAAGCAGTGCTTCCCCTAGTTCGGTCAGCGCGGCGTTGATCTCGTCCGCTTCTGCATTCGCTGGATACAAACCAGCCATCCTGCCAAGTTGTGTCGCTGCGGCTTGATCGCGCGGCGTCGCGGTCGGCGACTTGAATACGAGTGTGTCCGATAAGATGCCGCACAGCAGCAGCCCGGCGACACCAGATGGAAGGACAAGATTGCGTTCGATAGTACGCTCAGTCACAAGCGTAGAGCAGCTTCCCACTGTATCAATGGTGAAGCGGATCGGAATGCTGGTCGGGACGGTATTCAGGCGGTGATGATCGAGCACTTCGATCACCTCGGCTTCTTCAAGACCCGGTACAGCTTGTGTGAGTTCATTATGATCAACCATGACCACGCGGCGGCGCGGCGGTGAGAGCAAATTCGATTTGCGCGATAATCCGACATAGCGACCATTGCCATCGACCACGAGAAAGTCATCTTGATCCGAGCGGAGAATCTGCGGAGAAACGTCGGCGATGAATTCCTCCCCATTTAAGATGACCGTGCCTTCGTCCACAGCCGAATCTGCAGGGCGATCAAATTCTTTCGCCAGTGCCAGCACCGATGCGGAACTCAGCGCATCGACGAGATTGGCGAACAGACCCGCTCCGCTTAACAAACCGAGCGGCTTGTTCGCTTCGTCAAGGATCGGCGCGGCGCGGCGTGTGCGGGCGATGTTCTGGCACGCCTCCAAAATCGTCTGACCGCGATGCAGCACCGGCAGGAGTTCAAGTACATCCCCAACGCGCGCGCGCACATCCGTCACCAGCGCGGGCGCATCCACGTTGAAACGCTTGAGCGCGTATTCTGTCTGAGCATTCACCGGACCGGTACGGGCTGCGGTGTAGCTCCCGCCATTCTGATTCAGATACCATGCGTAGCCGACAGCGGACGCAATTGCGTCCATGTCCGGGTTGCGATGTCCGATTACGAGCGTCGTTTCCGGGGTTGACATACGTGTTTATTCTCTCAATTCCGTGATAACATCCGACTGATTGTACGCCACAGCGCTTGATAATACAGAGTTTCTTTCCATGACTGATTCTAAGACTGAACGCCTCTACTACGACGACTCCTACACCACAAGTTTTACCGCTCGCATCATCGACCGCATCGATCATGAAGGTGTGATCGCGGTCGCGCTTGACCGCACCTACTTTTACCCGACGGGCGGCGGGCAGCCCAACGACACCGGTATGATCAATGATATCCCCGTGCTGGATGTTTTTAGCCGTGATGAACGTGTATATCACGTTCTCGCTGAACCTATTGAAGGAGACACGGTAAACGCGCAGGTGGATTGGGCGCGGCGGTTTGATCACATGCAGCAGCACACCGGGCAACACATTCTCTCGCAAGCGTTCATGCAAGCTGCCGACGCGAACACGGTCGGCTTTCACTTGAGCAGCGATAGTCTAACCGTCGATTTGGACAAGCTGAATATCGACTCCTACACGCTGATCGACGTGGAAGAACTCGCCAACCGCATTGTGTGGGAGAACCATCCCATCACCACCACCATCATTGACCCGGCGGATGCGGAAAAGTTCGGTGTGCGTATGCGCAAAATGCCGGAGCAAATGACGACCGCCGGACTGCGCGTGGTCAGCATCGGTGAGTTTGACGTGACGGCATGCGGCGGAACGCACGTTTCGGGCAGCGGCTCGGTCGGCATAATCAAAATCATGCGCGCCGACAAAAAAGGCGACAAGCTGCGCATCGAATTCGTGTGCGGTGGGCGTGCCTTGCGCGAATTCCGCGAACGCAGTGCTATCGTCAATCGTCTCGCGGCTGATCTCACATGCGGCTATTCCGAGATTCCCGATACGGTTGGGCGACTGCGGGAGGATGTACAAGCAGTTGGGCGCAGCCTAAAAGCCGCGACCCAGCAGTTGATCGGCTATGAGGCGCAAGCACTAATCGCGGAGACGCAGCCTCAAGGCGGTCGCCGCGTGATCGCCCGCGTGTTCGAGAACCGTCCGATCGACGAGGTGCGCTACTTGGCAAGCGCGTTGATCGCCACACCGGGCACAATCGCGCTGCTCGGCGCATCCGGCGAAAAAGCCCAGTTGATTTTCGCCCGCAGTGCTGATTTATCAAACGACATGAATGGGACGCTCAAATTGGCGCTGCAATCCTTCGGGGGGCGCGGCGGCGGTCAGCCAAGCATGGCGCAAGGCGGCGGAGTGAGTGCATCAGCGGAACAAATTCGCGGCGCACTCGATGCTGCACAAACCGCACTGAAGTGAGTCAAACAGACGGGAAGCCGCAACATGATGCAGCTTCCCGTCTGTTTATATCAGTTCTTCCAGCCGCGCATCCGGGTTCATGTTCAGGTATTCCAAGCTTTGATGCCGGAAGTAGGTGTTATAAAGCTCGGCGTAGTGACCGCCGCCCGCCATTAAATGCTCGTGACTGCCTTCTTCGATGATCTCGCCCTTTCGCAGCACAATGATCCGATCCGCATGTTTGATCGTATTCAAGCGGTGAGCGATCACAATACTCGTGCGCCCCTTCAAGACGACATCCAAGCCTTCTTGAATCAGCGTCTCGGTGAGCGGGTCAACGCTGGCAGTCGCCTCATCGAGGATGATGATCGCCGGATTTTGCAGCAGCACGCGCGCCAGCGCGACCAACTGCCGCTGACCCATTGAAAGATTCGTGCCTCGTTCCCCGACTTCGGTATCAAGCCCGCTCGGCAGCACGTTGATCCAATCGCCGCCGCCGACCTGATCCGCAACGCGCATCACATCCTCATCCGAGGCATCAGGCTTGCCGTAGCGGACGTTTTCGCGCACTGTCCCGTCGAATAGAAATGGCGACTGAGTCACGATTCCCAACTTCGCGTTGTAGTGCGGTAGGTCGAGCATGCGAATATCCACACCATCGATCAGGATTTCGCCGCTCTGAAACTCATAAAAGCGCGCGATTAGCTTTCCGATGCTCGATTTGCCCGATCCAGTGTGCCCGACGAGCGCCAGCGACTCTCCAGCACGGATGTGCAGCGAAAAGTCCCGTAGGACAGGTTCGCCCGTGTTGTATTCGAAGTTAACGTGCCGGAACTCGATCTCGCCTTGAATGGTCTGTAACCGCTCACTGCCTTTCTGCACCACACGCGGATCGGCGTCGATCAACGCGAACACGCGTTCACCCGCCGCTAGTCCCAACTGAAATTGACTCCAGAAGGATGCAATGCTCGTCAGCGGAAACCAGAACAGCGCCAGCCCTTGAATGAACAGATACCAGCTTCCCGGCGTGAGTTCGCCCTGCTGCGCCGATAACCCACCGAAGTACACCAGCGCAGCCGTTCCAAAACCCGCGACCATGTTCAGAATCGGGAAGATCGCGCTGAACGTATAACCCGTGCGCAAATTCACCCGGTAGCTCTGCTTGTTCACGTCGAGAAATTCGTGGTAGATCGCATCCTCTTGGCGAAACGCCTTCGCCACCCGAATGCCCGCAACCGTTTCCTGCACATGGGCGCTCACGACTGCGCGTACTCGCCGTGACGCCGTGATTGTCTTGCGCGCAATGCGCCGGAACTGGAGCGCGATGAATACGATGATCGGCGCAAGCAGGAACAGAATTCCGGTTAAGCGCAGATCGATTGTGAGCAAATAGCCGAGCAGGAACACGACGATCAGCAGTTGGCTGACTAACTCAATCGTCAAACCGACCACCTGTGCAAACGCCTGCGTATCGGATGTCACGCGGCTGACGATCTTCGCGCTCGGAAACTGATCATAGAACGAGAGATCGCGCTTCAGCACCGCATCAAACGCATCTTCGCGCAGACGAAGCACGACATTCCCAATCGCCTCTGCGGACAACCGCTGGCGAATCGCGCTAAACACCCAACCGAGCGAGCCAAGCAGCGCAATCGCCCCCGCCACCAATAGGAGTTGATCCTGTGTGATGTCACCCGTCAGCGAGTCCAGCGTATTCGAGACGTAGATTGGCAGCGCGGTATACATGATTGTGTTCAGCGTGACAGCGATTCCGACCGCGATCACGCGACCCATCTCTGGGCGGAAATATCGAAGGATACGTCGCACTAGATCGCCGTCTTTGTAGACGCGATCATAGGCTTCGGCATCCAGTCCATCCATAAGGAAGCCCATAGCTTCTCTCCTACTGAGCAGCAACCGCCGAGGGTTCAAGCGGCGGGAGTTCAAGGTCATAGCGGGCGAAAATGCGGCGGTATTCGTGCGACGTTCGCAGCAGGTCATCATGCGTGCCGGACGCGAGCAAACGTCCTTTATCCAGCACCAGAATCTTGTCCGCCCAGCGAATCTGACTCAGGCGGTGTGTGATCAGAAGCGTGGTGCGTCCTTTTTGCGCCCGCCGGATCGCCTTCTGAATTTCATCTTCAGTGGCGCTGTCGATTGCGCTTGTGCTGTCGTCGAGGATCAGAATTCGTGGATCGCTCAAGAATGCGCGTGCCAGCGCGATTCGCTGCCGCTGCCCGCCTGAAAGCGTCACGCCGCGTTCCCCAACTTTCGTTTCGTAGCCTTCACTGAACGTCAAGATGAACTCATGCGCTTGCGCTTCGCGTGCAGCCACTTCGATCCGCTCATGCGGCGTATCCGGTGCGCCAAATGCAATGTTCTCCGCCAGCGAACGCGAGAACAAGAACACATCCTGTTCGATCTTCGAGATTTGCGAACGCAGCGACGAGAGATTCCAGTCACGCACGTTCACGCCGTCAATCAGGATGCTTCCCCGATCAGTGTCATAGGTGCGGTTGATCAACTCGGTGAGCGTACTCTTTCCGCTTCCGGTCATGCCGACGATTGCCACCGTCTCGCCCGGTTCGATGGTGAAGGAAATATCCTCTAAAAGTCCGTCATCCTCAAACCCAAAGCTGACGTTCTGAAATTCGATTCTGCCATCGATGTTGCCGGTGTATCCGCCTGCATTCTCGTCGAGATCAGTTTCCTCGTTGATGATCTTCAAGATGCGCCCGGCGCTTGCCACGCCGATGCTCACAAGCGAGAACGAGAAGATCGAGATAAAAACCGGAAAGCGCAAGACCCACATCAACCCCATCACCGCGATGATATCCGGGACGGTAATCACACCGGCTTGATAGAGCAGCGTTCCATGCAAAAATGTGAGCCCGAGAGCAATCCCATACAGAAGCAGTGGAATGTATCCCGCTTCTGTGTACCCCTGTTTCACGAAGTAGGTGCGATAGTTACGGGCGTTGTTCCGGAACTTATTACGCTCAAACCCTTCGCGGGCGCTTGCCTTGACGATCTCAATACCGCTGATCGTTTCCTCAAGTCCGGCATTCATCGTGCCGAACGTCTCGCGCTGCGATTCGACGATGGGGTTCAACCGGCGCGAATACTGGCGCACGGTGATGATATACCCCACCACGAAAAGCAGCGGCACGAGAAGCAGTTCTACGCGAACAGACGCGAGAAACGTGAGTGGAACAAGTATTCCCAGTACGGTATCGAAAATGAACGTCATGCCGGGGTTGATCATCATGTTGAGCTGCTGCATATCATCCGTTGCCCGCGCCATGATATCGCCGACCCGCTGGCGATCATGAAACGTCTGGCTTTTGCCGAGCAAGCTCAGGTACAGTTCTTCGCGCGAATCATGTTCCAACCGCTGCGCCAGTGTCTCTGCCGAAAGCGAAGCGATCAGCCCCGAAACACCGTCCAGAACCAGCAGAAACAGGACAGCAAGCCCGATCAGCAAGAGTGCGTTAGCGCCCGTTGGCTCGATGATCTCTTGAGCCGCTTGTCCAATTAGGATGCCGCGCGAATACGAGAACGACGTGTATGAGACGAGATACAGCGTCAACCCGATCACAAAAAACCCCTTGTGTCGCCACAGGTGCGAGAGTATCCACCGTACCGCGCTTCGGTGATTGTAACGATACGCATTTTCGACGCTAAACTCACTCTTTTGCGCCATTGTGACCCCTTGTGAAATTTAAACGGCAGGTATAGACCGCACCTACCCGCCTATCACTATATGTGATAAATGGCAGTTCTGTGAAGGTGCAGATTGTCTACATACGCCCTATGGTATTAACGTACAATGCGAAACAGGAGTTCATGCAGTTTTTTTCCAGCATGATGTAGGGGGAATATGCCACATCGTTTGATCACCGCTGCCGCGCTGTTTTTCGTCGGGTTTGCCGCCGCATGCGGTACGGTTGCCGAACCGCCAATGATCACACTTATTCCGGCGGGCGAACGTCCACCATCTCGCTTCACCGATCCTGAGTTGATCGAAGGGGAAGCTCTCTACAATCTGGCATGCGCACATTGTCACGGATACGAACTGCAAGGGCAGCTTGCGGCGAGCATTCCACAAACTGAGGCGCTTGGGATGCACATCGTCCCGCCGCATGACGAAACTGGGCACACGTGGATACACCCAGATCAGCTTTTGATCCGCGCCATCCGCGAAGGCATCCCCAATCCGCTTCAGCAGTACCCCATGCCTGCATTTGGAGACGCTTATTCTGATGCACAGCTCAACGCAATCTTGCGATATATCCGCTTCTTTTGGACAGAAGAACAACGCGAACACAACCGCCGAGTCACCGAGCAGTGGGCGGCACTCGATCAGCAGTTTGCGCCAGTTGAAGGATCAGCCAGTGCAGCAGTCCCGTAATCACTGATGGATCAGTTCGACCAAACGCCGAATCTCGCGGCTCGTCTGATCGGGGTCTCTGACCATTTGCTCACGCGCATCTTCGATGAAGCCATCAACCACAAAAACAATCAGGCTGGCAATTGCTTTTTCAATCGCACGCGCTTGGACAACCGTATCTTCGCATGATGCGCCTTCTTCAATCCGGCGTTCCAGCGCGCTGAGCTGCCCCTGTAGGCGGTGAAGTCGATGAATCATCTTCTTTCGGCGTTCGTCGAGCGTGTTAGTGTCCGTCATCGTAAGCCCTTCGTTCGTGACAATCAGCGCATCGATCATGAGCGTAGGAGCACTTAAGGGTTCTGTCATCTGCTATTGCGCGTGCATACCCTATGCCGTTTGCCACTTTTTTGTCATAATTTGTGCTGTCAATGGATAGGCGTACCAACTTTCTGAATGCCGCCAAACAAACAGGGGATGTTCCTTGCGGAGACATCCCCTTCTGACGTCTAACAATAGCGACTTAGTTAACGTTCCAGCTTCAAGATGACGATCGCTAGCGGCGGTACGGTGAGAGTCACACTGTTAGGCAGCCCATGCAGCGGCACGTCTTCGGATTGAACGCCACCAAAGTTGCCAATGTCACCGCCTCCGTAGTGCTTGGAATCGCTGTTAAGCAGTTCCACGTAGCGCCCCGCTTCCGGCACACCAATGCGATACCCGGAACGCGGAACCGGTGTGAAGTTCGCCACAATCACGAGGAAATCAGAGCGGTCATCGGCATAGCGGATGTACGAGTATGTGCTGCTGTCGGCATCATCCGCATCAATCCAGCGGAAGCCCTTATCATCAAAGTCATGCTCGAACAGGGCGGGCTGCGCTTGATAGAAGTGATTCGTATCCCGCATCCACCGCTGCAAGCCCTGATGTGTCTCTAAGCCGAGTAGTTCCCAGTCGAGTGAACGTTCCTCGCTCCACTCGCGCCACTGCCCAAACTCCTGCCCCATGAACAGCAGTTTCTTGCCGGGGTGCGTCCACTGATACCCAAACAGCAGACGCAGCGTTGCGAATTTCTGCCACCAATCACCCGGAGCTTTTCCCATCAACGAGCCTTTGCCATGCACCACTTCGTCATGGCTCAGCGAGAGGACAAAGTTCTCGTTATAGGCATAGATCAAGGAGAACGTCAGCTTGTTGTGATGATAGCGGCGAAAGATCGGGTTTTTCTGGAGGTAGTCCAACGTATCATGCATCCACCCCATATTCCATTTGAAGGTGAAGCCAAGCCCACCCACATAAACCGGACGGGATACCATCGCCCACGCTGTTGATTCCTCGGCAATCGTGATCGCCCCCGGTGCTTCTTGATGCACCAGTGTATTCACTTCCCGCAGCAAGGAAATCGCATCTAAATTCTCATTGCCGCCGAACTCGTTAGGAACCCACTCGCCCGATTTGCGCGAGAAGTCGAGATAAATCATCGACGAGACGGCATCGACACGCAGCCCATCAATGTGATAGCGTCGCAGCCAAAACAGCGCGTTCGCGAGCAGGAAGTTGCGCACTTCGTTGCGCCCATAGTTGAAGATCAGCGTACCCCAATCCGGGTGTTCGCCTTTGCGCGAATCAGCGTGTTCGTAGAGATGTGTCCCATCGAAGTAGGACAGCGCATAGCCGTCTTTCGGGAAGTGCGCAGGAACCCAATCAAGGATAATGCCGATCCCCTGTTGATGAAGGTGATCGACGAAATACATGAAGTCGGTCGGCGATCCGTAACGGCTGGTTGGTGCAAAATATCCTGTCACCTGATAGCCCCATGAGCCGTCAAACGGATGTTCCGCAACAGGCATCAGTTCAACATGGGTGTACCCCATGTCTTTGACATATGCCGCCAGCTCATGCGCCAATTCACGGTAAGTCATCCATGAGCCGTCTGGACGGCGGCGCCAAGAACCGAGATGCATCTCGTAAATTGACATCGGTCGATCTAACCCGCCGCCTTGAGCAGCGCGTTCGGTCATCCACGCTTCATCGCCCCATGTGTAGCGATCAAGATCGACCACCACCGAGGCATTGTTCGGGCGGACTTCGCTCAGGAACGCGTACGGATCGGATTTATCAGCACGAAATCCCATGTTGTGTGAACGAATGCGATAGCGGTACAGCGCGCCTTCGGTTACACCGGGAACGAACAATTCCCAGATGCCCGTGCCTTCATGGATGGTCATCGGGTGCGTGCGCCCATCCCATTCGTTGAAGCTCCCGATCACGCTGACGCTGAAGGCGTTCGGTGCCCACACTGCGAACCGAGTTCCCGCAACGCCGTCAACTGTCGTCAGATGAGCACCCATGTAATCATAGGATGTCCAATGCTTACCGGAGCGAAACAGGTATTCGTCCAGTTCGCCCATGATCGGCTGATAGCCGTAAGGATCATGAAATGTACGCATCTCGCCGCTGTAGCGCGTTTCCACTAGTTGGTATGCACCAACCGTTTTCACGAGTGAATCGACTTGAGTTTCAAACAACCCTTCTTCGCGCACCCGGCTCATTGGATACTGCTTACCGCCCACCTTCACAGCCAAGCGCTGCGCATTCGGGCAATACGCGCGGATGACGGTGCGTCCATCCCCAAGCGGGTGAGCGCCTAGAATTTGAAACGGCGCGCCGTGATCACCGCTGAGCAGCGCTTCGAGCGACGACGCAGGAATTTCCGAGAACGTTTGGTAGACCATAGGCTTTTGTCGGTTTCCATCATTCGGAATGCAGACCGTCCATGGTGCGGGATTATAAACGGGGATCAACAAACTAAAAAGCATGGACAAGCCATGCTTCTGCAATAAACGTTCGGGAATGAACTATGACAGCCAGCGTTTGCGCCGTTTGTAATGTTTCACGTCGCGATAGCTCTTGCGCTTCCCGACTTCTGTCAAGCCGAGGTAAAACTCGCGCACGTCGGCATTGTTTCGCAGGTCATCCGGCGCACCTTCCAATACCACACGCCCGTTTTCCATGATGTAAGCGAAGCTGGCAATCGCCAGCGCGATATTGGCATTCTGCTCCACCAGAAGGATCGTCGTCCGCTGTTCTTCGTTGATCCGCTTGATGATACGAAAAATCTCTCCGACGAGCAGCGGAGCTAATCCAAGCGATGGTTCATCAAGCAGGATCAAGCGGGGATGCGCCATCAGCGCACGCCCAATCGCCAACATTTGCTGTTCACCACCGCTCAACAATCCGCTGATCTGAGCGCGGCGTTCGCGCAGGCGCGGGAAGTATTCGTATACCAAATCCATCGTTGTGGACATACTCCCGGATGCAGTGTACGCACCGGCGCGGAGGTTTTCCTCAACGGTGAGATGTTCAAAAACGCGCCGCCCTTCCATCACCTGAAAAACACCTTTTCGGACGATGGATGCGGCGTCCATGTGATGAATAGCCGTGCCGTCAAAGACGATGTTTCCATCGGTCACATCACCGTTTTCCGGTTTGAGAAGCCCGCTGATCGCCTTGAGCGTCGTGGACTTGCCTGCACCATTCGCCCCCAACAGCGCAACGATGCCTCCCTCTTCAACGGTGATCGACAACCCTTTCAGGACGAGGATCACATCGTTGTAAATCACTTCGATATTGTTTAATGAAAGCAGCGCCGCCATCGCTCAATCCTTGTGCCGCTGTGCGACCAACAGCGATGGGGCAGGTATCCACCCCATCGCCTAAACAAGTGGAGAGTTACATGCCTTCTTCGGCGCGGAGGTCGATAACTTCGCTCGCCTCAACCCACAAACCGCTTTCAACACGGTAGATCGCCAATGCGCGATTGGCGCGGTGATCTTCCGGTGTCCATGTGATCGGCGCGAGGATGCCGCCCGTCTCAAAATCGACCAGCGTTTCAAGCGCGGCTCTGATGTTCGGACCTGTCAGTTCGCTGCCTGCGTCGAGCGTACGGCGAATACCTTCCGCCATCACCGACATTGCCGTCCAGCCTTGCGAGAAGTGGAGTGAGGCTTCTTCGAGCGAGCGTGTGTCATTTTCCGCCAACCACGCACGCATGGCTTCCTGCGCCGGGATTTCGACCGTGGTCGGGGTGAACGGAATCGCGCCGAGCGCACCTTCCGCCGCATCCTCCGCTTGACGGACAAAGTTCTCGTCCGCGCACCAGTTCAGACAGCCAAATTGAATCACATCGTTGCCCCCGAAGAATTGAACGACATTACGTGCCAACAGCGCCGCCGGACCGGAAACATTCTGGACAACGATGTGTGTCACGCCGAAGTCATCCGCCTGTTGGAGTTCGGCGGTAAAGTCCGTCGCGCCGCGCGGCATCGGAACGCGCAGCCCTGCCTGAAGTCCCTGTGCAGCAAGGTAAGCATCCCCTTGATCGAGCGGGTCAACGCCGAACGGGCTGTCATTGTGGAAATACGCCACACGCATATCTTCCGCCGCGTTTCCTGCTGCCGTCCACTGTTCGAGCATCACGCGCAGCATGATTTCCATCTGATCGCCGTAGGTGGTTGCGATCAGGAAGTTGTACGGCGCTTCGCCTTGCGGATCGTTCAGGCTGGCAGAATACGACGCGCTGATGAATGGAATCTCATCTTCAGCAACACGCGATTTCAGCGCTAACGTGTCACCTGTTCCCCAACCCATGAACACGACAACGCCTTCATCCACAAACTGGTTATAAAGTGTTTCCGCGGTTTCAGTGCTGTACGCATAGTCTTGAGAGATCAGTTCAATCGGGCGACCATTGATCCCGCCGTTATCGTTCAGCCAATCGACATACGCGATCACACCTTCACCGTAAGGCGTGCCAACATCACCAGTTGCGCCGCTCAGGTCAAAAATCGCGCCGACCCGGATCGGTTCTCCAGTTGCCTCTTGAGCAGAAATAACCGCCGCGCCCATCAGCGCCAGCGCCGCCACCACCATGACCATCAACAACAGTTTGCGCATGAACAGTCTCCTTAAAGCGTGTACTTTCCAAAAATCCAGAAAATCGCGGCATTCCTGACTTCCGCGTTTCTCCCTCAGAAGCTAATACCGGAATGGGAATAGGCGGAAATAATCTTTGATGTTTCGCCACAGTTTTTGTATTCCCTCCGGCTCGAAGATCAGCGCGAGCACGATTGCCAACCCGAACACACCTTGCTGTAAGAATGGAAGCAGTGAGTTGAACGTGCGAATCGAGTCGGTATCCGTACCGGTGATCGCGCGTCCGAGTAAGCGCAGCAGTTCGGGCAGCAGCACGATGAAGATCGCACCGTAAATCGACCCGCTGATCGTGCCCAATCCGCCGATGATGATCATCGCCAGATACTCAATCGAGACTTCAATCGTAAAGCGTTCAAAGCTGATTGCCGTGCTGTACTGCGCCAGCAGTCCACCCGCCAACCCGACGATAAACGAGGACAGTGCGAATGCGAGCAGTTTATAGCGATACAAACTCACGCCCATCACCTGAGCGGCAATGTCTTGATCGCGAATGGCAACGAAGGCGCGCCCGATGTGGGTGCGGAACAAGTTCGTCGCTGCGATGATCACCACGATCAGCACTGCAAGCGCAAGGAAGTAAAAGGCGTATTCGTTGCTGTTCAGCCGCCATTCCGGGTTGCCGAATAGTAACGCATTCGGAATATTCAGAGCGTCGGTCGTGCGCCCATCCAATGTACCGTCAATCGGATCCCAATTGATGATCACCCACTGGACGATTTGCTGCGCCGCGAGCGTAGCAACCGCCAAGTACAACCCCTTCAGACGCAGCGACGGGATTCCGATCAGCATGCCGAATGCGGCGGTCACAAACGCGGCGAAAATGATCGAGAGCCACCAAGGAAATCCGAAATAGACCGTGCTCAAGCCGCTGGCATAAGCACCGACCGCCAGAAACGCCCCCTGCCCCAAGCTGATCTGTCCCGTATAGCCGGTCAAGATGTTCAGCCCAATTGCGCCAATGGCAGCAATCACCACCCCATTGATGATGCGCATCTCGACCGATCCCAAGATGAATGGAAGCGCCAGCGCGAACACCACCGCCAGCACAATGCGCACGCGCTGCATGGTGGTTGGGCGAACCTGCATATCCGATTTATAGGTCTCGTGGAAAACCCCACATTGCATTTCGGATGCCATCGCCCTCTCCTACACGCGCTCGATGCGCTTTTGACCGAACAAGCCATATGGCTTGATCATCAGGATGACCAGCAGCACGACATACGGAATCACGTTTTTGACGGACGGATCAATGTAGCCGCTTGCGTAGCTTTCGATCAAGCCGACGATGAACCCACCGATGATCGCGCCGGGAATTGAGTCCAACCCGCCGAGGATGATCACAGGGAAAGCGCGCAGCCCGACATTATCAATGTCGCCGCTGACATTATTCGTTAAATTGGCGATCAGCAGTCCGGCAACCCCCGCGATGATCGCCGCCAGCGACCACGCGAACGCGAACACGGTCTTAATGCTGATGCCCATGCTCATTGCTGCCTGTTGATCATCGGCTGCCGCACGCATGGCGATCCCGTATTTCGAGCGACGGAAGAACAGCGTGAGGAAACCAACCAACAGGAGGACGATCACCACCATGAAGACCCCTTCATACGGTAGGAACAGAGGTCGGCGCGCACCTTCGAGCACAAACTCAAAGCGTCCTTCGATGGGAAGAATAGGAGTCGGCAAGCTCTGCGGATTTACGCCCCAAACCGCGCCGACGATCGCTTGCAGGATGTTGGTCAACCCGATCGTCACCATAATCACGCTGATTACGGGTTCACCGATTAAGGGTCGCAAGATCAAGCGTTCGACCAATACCCCCAATCCCACCATCGCCAGCACGCCAATCAGGAGGGCAATTGGCAGTAGCAGATCGGTCACGCCCGCGCCTTGCAACCAGAGCATCACTTGATACACGACATAGGCGCTGAGGAGCATAAACTCGCCGTGCGCGAAGTTGATCACATCGCTGGACTTGAACACCAGCACCAAACCCAGCGCGATCAAGCCGAGCAGCGCACCTTCGCTTAAGCCGGTATATGTCAGCCGGATGAACTTTAAAAATAAGTCTGCGTCCACAAAAACCTCGTCTTCACTGTTTCAAGAGGGTGTTCTTGATCGCTAGCGCGCTGCTGCGGGTTCTGTCGCGCTTGAAAGGACTTCGTCCATGCTTTCGATTCGGACATCTACCTGAAGCGTCTGCGTCTTTCCATCCTGATATGTGATTGTGCTGACGATGTGTACGCTCCCCGCATCGCCGTACAACCCACCGACCAATTCGTGATAGCGCTCCGCGACAAACCCGCGCCGGACTTTGCGTGTGCGCGTCAGCTCGGCATCGTCCGCATCCAATTCTTTGTAAAGCAGCAGGAAGCGCCGGATTCGTGCCGCTGGCGGCAGATCGGAATTCGTCCGCTCGACTTCTTTGCGGATCAGCGCGTAAACGGGCGGCTTCTGCGATAGATCGGTGTATGTCGTATAGGCGATCTTGTGGTTTTCTGCCCACTTGCCCACATTACCAAAGTCGATGTTGATCATGGCGGTCACGAACGGGTAATCGCCGCCAAACACAACCGCTTCACGCACATACGGGCTGAATTTCAGCTTATTTTCGATAAACTGTGGCGAGAAGCGCGTCCCGTCCGCCAGTGTCATCACATCTTTCGCGCGGTCGATTACGATCAGGTGGCCGCTTTCATCAAAGTAACCAGCGTCACCCGTCCGCACCCATCCGTCAGACGTGATCGTCTTGGCAGTCGCTTCATCGTCGTTGTAGTAGCCTTGAAAGCATACCGAACCGCGCACGAGAATTTCGCCACTTTCGTCACAGCTTACTTCCGCGCCGGGGAATGGCGTTCCGACCGTTTGGAATTTGATCTCGTCGTCGCGGTGCAGCACGCAGATACCCGTCGTTTCGGTCTGTCCATACCCCTGCTTCAGGTTGACGCCCATCGCGTGATAAAACCGGAAAATATCCGGTCCAAGCGCCGCGCCCGCTGTATACGCCCAGCGCACGTTCGATAACCCAAGCTGATCGAGCAAATTACGGAAAACCAGCCAATAGGCGAGACGCGCCATCAACCGCCCTATCGCGCTCATCGGCTTGCCGTCGAACTTCGCGTTCGCCGCGCGATAGCCAATGCCCATCGCCCAATTGAACATGGTGCGCTTAAGACGGTCGGCGTCCTCGATTTTCACCTGCACCTGACTGACCATATTCTCCCAGATGCGCGGCGGAGCAAACATGATGTGGGGTCCGATTTCGCGGATATTCGTCTGAACCGTTTCCGGTTCTTCCGGGAAGTTGAGCGCAAATCCGATTTTCATCCCGCATGCGACCGACATCATCTGCTCACCGATCCACGCCAGTGGCAGGAACGAAACGAATTGATGATCCTGCGTGAAACGATCCACAGAGGTCATGCCGTCCGCCATCGACATCAAGTTGTGATGGCTGATCTTCGCCAGCTTCGGGCGTGAGGTGGTGCCGGAGGTCGTGCTGATGATAGCGATATCGCCGCTTGCGCCGAGATCAACCTGTTCATCGTAAAAGCGGGGATTCGTCTCATGGAAAGCGCCACCCGCCGCTTCGACATCGGGGAAACCCATCAGGAACGACTCGGTGTAGTTGCGCAGCCCTTTAGGATCGTAATAGATCAACTTGTCCACCGTCGGCAGTTGATCCCAGATTTCGATCAACTTATCGACCTGCTCCTGATCCTCGACGACGATAAAGCGCGCATCACATTTTTCCGCGATATATGCGATTTCTTCTGCCACCGAGTCTTGATAGATGCCGATCGATGCGCCGCCCAATGACTGCGCCGCCACTTCCGAAATCACCCATTCCGGACGATTATCTCCGATGATGATGATCCGGTCGCTGCGCTGAAATCCGAGGGTGTGCATCCCCAATGCGAAATTGCGGACACGCTCTGCGAACATCCTCCACGAAATCGACTGCCAAACCCCAAAACGTTTTTCGCGTAGAGCAATCTTATCGTTGAACCGCTGGGCATTATCTCGTAACTGTTTTGGCAGCGTATCAACCGCCATCGTCTACCCTCTTCAAAAGAAATAAAACGATTACCCTTTACCGAGGTACGCCCGAACCACATCAGGATTCTCTTTAACTTCAGCAGGCGTTCCGGTCGCAATACAGCGCCCAAAATCTAACACCGCGATCCGATCGCTGATGTCCATCACCACGCCCATATCATGTTCAATCAAAATGATGGTCACACCCCATTCCTCGTTGATGTCGAGGACATAACGGGCAATATCTTCTTTTTCTTCGGCGTTCATCCCCGCCATCGGCTCATCGAGCAGGAGCAGACTCGGATTGATCGCCAGCGCGCGCCCCAGTTCAACCCGCTTTTGCAGCCCATATGCCAGCGCGCCGACCGTCTGCTTGCGAATATTCTGAATTTCCAACAGATCGATCACATACTCGACAAAGCGGCGGTGATTGATTTCTTCGCGCTGGGCAGCGCCCCAATACATCAACGCGCTGAATACGTTCTTTCGCATGTGGACATGCCGCCCCAGCATCAAGTTATCAAGCACCGACATGTGACTGAATAATTCGATGTTCTGAAACGAGCGTGCAATACCAAGACGGGGAAGATGAAAAGGAGGTGACTTGACGAGATTTGTGCTGCCGTAGAGAATCCGTCCGCGCTGAGGTCGGTACAGCCCGCAGATGCAGTTGAGCATACTTGTTTTGCCCGCGCCGTTCGGTCCGATGATAGCGAATATTTCGCCAACGCCCACCGTAAAGCTCACGTCTGAGAGGGCGTTCACCCCTCCGAAGCTCAGGAAAACATTTTCAACCTGCAGCGGATATGCGGCAGGACGATCGGCTTCGTAAGGTCGTGCAAACCGTGATAGCTGCATTTATGAGTCTCAAAAAAACTAAAGGCGAAAACGATTTATTACAATCTGGCACACATTTCGTTAGTATATCGGTGATATTATGCCGTGCGCGCGGATCGCAGTCAAATGAAAAGTAAAAGTGACAAACGTAATATGTTGAGTGATTCTGTGTCATCAATTCTGTTCTTTCAGCGACTTTTTCCCAGCGCCAACACAATATTGGTGCGCGGAAAGCATCCGATCCTCATCGATCCCGGTTTCCAAACTGATCTTTCCGAAACCGAGCAATTGATTTCAAACGCAGGCGTGTCCCCTTCCCAACTTGCGCTGATCGTCAACACGCACTACCACAGTGATCATGTTGGCGGGAATCACGGATTTCAGACGCGCTGGAACACCCCAATCGCGGCATCTGCGATTGATGCGCGCCTCATCAATGATCGGGATCGGGATGCGTGCGCCGCTGAATGGCTCGGTCAGCCTGTTGAACCGTACACAGTTGATCAAGCGCTGATGCCGGGGGATGTGCTTTCAACGGGAGGAGTTGATCTCGAAGTGATCGCCGCGCCGGGGCACACGCTCGGTCATATTGTTCTATTTGCGCGTGAATCGGGGGTTTTGATCGCCGGGGATACGTTCCATGCGGATGATGTCGCATGGTTGAACATTTTTCGGGAAGGCGCTGGAGCGATTTATCGGATGATGGACACACTGGATCGGCTGGCGGCACTGCCGCTGAAACACTCATACAGTGGGCACGGCGCGCCGTGCGAAACACCGATCCAAACCATCGACGCGGCACGGCGGCGCTATGAAAAGTGGATACCTGATCCGCACAAAATCGGGTGGCACGCCTGTAAACGCATCTTCACCTACGCGCTGATGCTTGAAGACGGCATGACCCGCCCAGAGATCGAGCGCTACCTGCTGCGCGCGAACTGGTTTTATGACTATGCGCGGTTTGGGTTCGATCAATCCCCTGCCGAGTTTATCCAGCCGCTCTTGGACGAATGCACCCGATCAGGCGGCGCGGAATGGCGCGGCGATAAGCTGTATGCCCGCGCGCCGTATACAGCGCCACCGCGCGGCTACGCCGCTTCCGCGAAGCCGCCGAAGGATTGGAATAGGTGAGCGGTTCGCCTACCTTAAGAAGTCGTATACTGCGTATGCTGCCGCAAAAAGGAATCCAAGGATGAAACCCGAAAAAACGCCTGTGTTTGTAACACCGTACACAAAGCCTTTGTCTACTGAACCGTCCACTAAACAAGCCGCAAGCAGCAATATAGCGGTGCCGCTGCCCACTAGGCACCCTGCTCCCAGAATTCGCGCCGATGATCCTTTCAGAGTTACCCGGAAAAGAGGATTAGACGGTATTCTCCCCCCCCCAATGCCAAAGGATGCTCTCCGTTCCACGATAGCGACTATTCCACCTACAAAGACAAAACCCAAGAGCGCGAATGGGAGAATAAAATCCTGAAAGGAAGCCATGATCATCTTCCCTCACTCCCTCACCGCAGCCCTTTCAAGACCTTCCCCAACGCGGCGATTCCTGCTTCAATCGTCTGCTCCGGCAGATAAGCGAAGCACAACCGCAGATGCGAGTCGTCTTTCACATCGGCATACGACGCAGCGCCGGGGAATATCTCGATCCCGTGCGCTTGCGCCGCCTGAATCACCGCCGCCGCAGACATCCCATCCGGCACGCTCGCCCAGATGAAATATCCCCCGCCCGGCGCTGACCAATTCAGCCAATCCGGCATATGGCGATCCATCGCGGCAACCATGACATCATGTTTGCGCGCGTAAAACCGCCGCGCCGCTTCGATTTGCGCGCCGAACTCACCCGATTCGATGTATGCCGATACAACTTCCGTATTGAACATGCTCGTCCCACCGTCACCTTTGAAGCGCTGGATTGTGGCGATCATTTGCGGCGCGGCATACACCCAGCCCACGCGGAGCGCGGGCATCACCAGCTTAGAAACGGAGGCAATCGTCACCACACGCCCGCTTGTGTCAAACGACTTGATGATCGGCGGCGGTGCAGCACTGTAATACAGCGGTTGATACGTCACATCTTCGAGGATCGTAAAATTGTATCGTTCTGCCAGCGCGATCAACGCCTTACGATTTTCGATGCTGTAACAAACGCCCGTCGGGTTATGAAATGCCGGGATCGCGTAAAACAGCTTGACTCGGCTGCCGTATTCCTTCAGCGTCCGTTCCAACGATTCCAGATCGATCCCGTCGCTGCGAATCGGCACACCGACCACTTGAACGCGGCTCATTTGAAAGATCGTCACCGCGAAGAAAAATGTCGGGCTTTCAACGATGACCACATCCCCCGGCTGAGTCAGCGCTCGGCACGTTGTATCCGCGCTCGAAAGCGCCCCTGTCGTGACGATGATCTCGTCTACGCTCGTAGGCATGCCATACAAGTCCGCAACCAACCGCGAGATCTGGGTGCGTGCGCGCATTGTACCCGCCAATTCACCCGCATACTGAAGCGCCTCGCTGTGCAGCATTATCGCGTGCATGAATTGGTCAATCCGCTCACGCGGGATGAGCGATAAATCGGGATATCCTGTTTTAAAATCATAAAGAACGGTGTTTGCCATAAGATTTCCTAACGAACAATAGGTCTCTCAGCAGATCACGACCCAAGCACTTCTGATATGATAACCGATGGTTCATTGCATAGGTGAAAATACTCGATGACGAACGAAGCACAGCAGGTCAGCACTAACTCCGCTGTTGAGCCGACTCCATCTCGCAGACTCTCTGACTATACAAGCAGCTCTTATCCAATCGGGCGCGGCACGCCGATGCCGCTTGGCGCGACACCTGTGCCCAACGGTGTCAATTTCGCGGTTTTTTCGAAACACGCGACCGGCGCGGTACTGGTCTTATATCGCAAAGGCGAACCGGAGCCGATGGCAGAGATTCGTTTCCCGGATAACTACCGCGTGGGAAATGTGTACTGCATGACGGTGTACGACATCAATCACCGGCAAATCGAATATGGGCTGCGCGTGTTCGGCCCTTACGACCCAAAACGCGGACAACGCTATAATCCTGACGAAATTCTGATCGATCCGTATGCACAGGCGATCACTGGGCGCGGCAAATGGCGCGAACGCGGCGAATTGTTCACCAACGGGAATGATTTCCCGTATCGCGGACGCATCCCCGGTCATGATTTTGACTGGCACGGTGATCGAACCCTTAATCACCCCATCGAAGACCTTGTGATCTACGAAATGCACGTGCGTGGATTCACCGCGCACCCATCGTCGGGTGTGCGCCACCCCGGCACATATGGCGCAGTGGTCGAAAAAATCCCGTACTTGAAAAGCATTGGCGTAAATGCCGTCGAACTCCTCCCCGTCTTCGACTTTGACGAATTTGAGCATAACATCGTCGTCCCGCCGCCGGATGCACCGATCAACTACTGGGGATACAGCACCGTCAACTTCTTTTCACCTAAAGCAGGATTCGCGGCGGGCGGCGTCAGTGAAGGCGAAGTCGATGAGTTCAAGTACATGGTGCGCGAACTCCACAAAGCGGGCATCGAAGTCATCCTTGATGTGGTGTTCAACCACACCGCCGAAGGCAACGAGCATGGTCCGACCCTCTCGTTTAAGGGTGTGGATAACCAAACGTATTACATGCTCACACCCGATGGCTACTATTACAACTTCAGCGGAACGGGGAACACCTTCAACTGCAATCAGCCCGCCGTGATTCAGTTCATCGTCGATGCGCTGCGGCACTGGGTTTATGCCTATCATGTCGACGGTTTTCGCTTCGACCTCGCGTCAATTTTGGCGCGCCGCGAAGACGGAACGCCGCTCGGTGATCCGCCGCTACTCAAAAGCATCGCACATGATCCCGTTCTGGGTAGAACTAAGCTGATCGCAGAACCTTGGGACGCGGGCGGCTTATACCATGTCGGCGGATTCCCGGATTATGGGCGTTGGGGCGAATGGAACGGTAAATACCGGGACACAATCCGGAAATTCGTTCGCAGCGATGGCGGGACGGTGCCTGAAATGATGCAGCGCCTCATGGGATCGCGCGACCTGTACCCTACACGCGGACCGATCGCGTCCGTCAACTTCGTGATCGCACACGACGGTTTTACGCTCAATGACTTGTTCAGCTACAACGACAAGCACAACGAAGCGAACGGCGAAGGCAACCGCGACGGCGCGAACGATAACAACAGTTGGAACTGCGGTGTCGAAGGCGAAACGGATGACCCAGAAATTCTCCGCTTGCGCCGCCGCATGATGAAAAACTCGATTGCGATCCTGATGGTAAGTCAAGGTGTGCCGATGATCAGCATGGGCGATGAAGTTGCCCGCACACAGGGGGGGAATAACAACGCTTATTGTCAGGATAACGCGATCAGTTACATGGACTGGACATTCCTTGAGAAGAACGCGGAAATTTACCGCTTTCACCAGCACATGATCGGCTTCCGGCATCATCATCCGGTCTTACGGCATGGCTATCACCTACGTGGCGAGGATTATCAGGGTGCAGGGTTGCCCGATATTTCGTGGTACGACGTCGATCTTGCGGCGGATCAGCCCATCAGTGAGCGCTTGACGCTCGCGTTTTTGTTGAGCGGCAAACACGCAAAAGGTGGGCTCGCTGAGGATAACGACATCTTCGTTGCCATGAACATGCACTGGGAAGATCAGTATTTCTCGCTGCCCCAGCTTACCGGCAAGCGCTGGTTTGTGTTTGCGAATACGGGCGTGGATGCACCGTATGATATCTGCAAGCCGGGTGAAGAAGTCCGGCTCGACGATCAGGTCAATTTGATGCTAACCTCTCGTTCGGTCATCATTTTAATTGCGCGTGAAGTGGACGAACCCGGACTTGTGCTGCCGCAAGCCGCGCAAGAAACGCCGGGGCGCTCGTCAAAACGCAAGACGAAATCCTAAATGCTTGCACTCCCCTTCCAACTTCTAGGAAGGGGAGTGTTGTTCGCTGCTAGCCGCGCCTTTTCAATCCCAAAGCCTTCTCTCACACAAAAATGAAGAAAAAAAAGAAATCTAACACCCCCTCACATCGAAACGTCGGTATACTAAGAAATGAAACGAAGAAATATTGACAATAGCACCAGTTCGGAGAAGATCATGAAGGGAGAACTTGACGAGATCGATCGTACCATACTGATTGCGCTTCAGCAGGACGGAGCGATCAGTAACGCCGAACTCGCAAGACGAATCTCGTTGTCGCCGCCTGCCGTCCATGCGCGGATCAAGCGACTGGAAGACTTGGGCTACATTCAGCAGTACGTCGCCGTCCTAGACCGTGAAAAACTGGGATACGACATGCTGTGTATGGTTGGCGTCACACTTCAGCGGCATCAACCGGAGCAAATTGATCGCTTTCATGAAGAAGTGCGCCGCATGCCGGAAGTGATGGAATGTCACTTTTTGACTGGCGACTTTGATTATTTGCTCAAAGTTGTCGTGCGTAACCGTAAGGAACTGGAACGCTTCCTCATGGATCGACTCACACGAATACCCGGCGTTTCACGGGTATCCACCAGCCTTGTCCTTGGGGAAATCAAATATTCGCTTTCTTTGCCCTTGGATCAAACAGAATGATTACCCTCAGTTCAGAAGTTGGTCATCTCAAGCGGTCAGTCATGCGCGACTTGCTCGCGCTGGCAACCGATCCCGGGATCGTCTCCTTAGCAGGAGGGCTTCCCGCCACCGAATACCTGCCCCTCGCTGAATATACGCAGTGTCTGAATACCGTGCTCCAACGCGATGGCGCACGACTGCTCCAATACAACCCGCAGCATCCCGGGTTGCGCGGCTGGATCGCGGAATACATGCGCGGGCGCGGCGTTGACTGTGACGCCGATCATATCTTCATCACCAACGGCGCGCAGCAGGGCTTAACTATCCTTTCGCGGCTGCTGCTTGACCCCGGCGCTCCGGCGGTAATCGAATCCGCGACTTTCACCGGAATTCAGCAGGTGACAGCCGGACGCGGCGCAAAGGTCATCACGATCCCAACCAGTCTTACCGACGGCGCGGACACAGAGGCGCTCGAAGCCGCCTTCAAAGAACACCGTCCCCGTTTTGCCGTCATCATCCCGGATTTTCATAACCCACTCGGCGTCAGTCTCTCGCTCCAGAAGCGCCGCCGCATCGCCAGCCTTGCAGCCAAATACGAAATCCCGATCATCGAAGATGATCCGTATTCCGCGCTCCGGTTTGAGGGCGAGCCGCGTCCACCGATCAAAGCCTATGATCACGATGGATTTGTGTTCTACATCGGATCATTCTCGAAGATGCTTGCGCCGTCTGTGCGGCTCGGCTGGATCGTCGCGTCACCGTCTTTGATCCCCAAAATCACCGTGATCCGCGAATCAATCGACCTCGAATCCTCAATTTTGACGCAGACCGCCGTTTACGAATTCTTGTCACAGGGGATGCTCAAGCCGCACTTGGAGCAGCTTAACCGGGTCAATCGTGAGCGCCGCGACGTGCTGCTCGATGCGCTCCGCGCCAATTTTGGAGACAGCGCGCAGTGGACAACCCCAGAAGGCGGTTTGTTCGTGTGGCTCACCATGCCGGATTGCATTGATACATGGGGAGCATTCCAGCGGGCGCTCGATGAACATGTGATCTACATTCCGGGCGCTGCATTCGCCCATGACGGAAGCTGCTGCAACGCGATGCGCTTGAATTTCAGCAGCGCCCCGCCCGACAAAATCCGGTTGGCGGTCGAGCGGCTGGCGTCGGTTTTCTCGCCGCTGATGCCGGTCGCGTCACCCTAAGCACGCGCAGACAGCTTGCATAATGGGAGAGGACGAATCGCCCTCCCCCATTTCAGCGCTAGACGATTTCTTCTGCTTCCTCACGCAGTTCCGCGATCACGGGTTCAGGTGGCACGCCGGTGATCGCGGTGCGACGTTTTGCCGATTCTGCGTTCATCAGTTCACGCACGAACGCATAGCCGATCAAGCCGATGCCCAGTCCGAGCGGCAGCAGCCACACACTGATGCCGCTTACCCAAACGATCACCTGTGCGATCCCCGCGCCGATTCCGACCAGTATCGCAAACGCGATCCCCGCCAAAAGCATCTTCAGCGCAGGGATGAGCAGATGCACAACCACAAAGCTGAGTATGACGCGCCAATATCTAACGACAACTGCAGCGGTGAGGATCAGAAACGCGATACGCGCCGAATCCGAGCGCCAGAACACCGCCAGCCAGCCGGAAATGACCAGCGTCGTGTATGCCGCCACCACGCCTGCCCGCGCCCATCGTTTGCTGCGCGCCTCGATCACCCAACCGACCAGTCCCAAGACAACCATCATCACCATAAACAGGGTATGCGGATCGAGTGCCAGCAGCCACGCGAGTTTTAGCCCGATAAACCCGATTTGAAGGACTGCGATTGGCATCCAATAGGCTGCCCGCGTCCGCGCGATCGCTTCGCCGCACAAAATTAAGCCAATCACGGATGCCATGATCGCTTCCGGCACGGTGTGGAATACCATTAGCAAGCCGATCAACCACAGCATCCAACTGGCACTGTAGACCATCCAACCGGACAAGCGCGGCATCGTCATCAATATCCGCCCCAACACGAACCACCCCGCGCTTAAGGCGACCAGCGTCATCCCCTGCTGCGTTCCCGGCATTCCGGTATAACTCAGCAGGATCAAAACCCAGACAGCGCCCATCCACCCGCCGATGAGCAGAAACACATTGCGGAAATTGCCATTCAAAAACGGGCTGAGTTCAGGCGGCATCAGGCGGTCGATCAAGTCCACCCACACCGGATGCCGTCCGGCGATCACTAGCCCACTGGTCACGAACGCTGCGATCACGACGATTCCGAGCGAAAGCGGCAGCCAGAGCGCGCTGTTCAACGTGAGCGTCAATCCGAGCAGCAAATACAGATATCCGACCGCAAAGAATGGCAGCCGTACTGCCGGACGCCGCCGCGTGAGCGCGTGACCGAGTGCGATCAAGCCGAGCGCCAAAATCTGCCACTCAACACCCATCAGCGGCAGTGTCCACAGCGACGGCATCCAGTACGTGAGCAGGAGCGCATACGGCAGCGGCAGCACGATCAGGGCGGCATATAGGAGCGCGGGCAAACGGTACAGCAGTCCTGCCGCGATCCACAAGCCGCACGTCACCAGCAACGTAACCGTCACAATGAGCGGCGGCGCAGCGTCGATATTGCGCGCCGTCCACAGCAGGATTAGCACAGTCAGACCAAGCGCGAGGTCTGCCAGCGCCCAGCCCGTCAGCGCTTCGACGAGCGTGCTTTCGCCTTTGCGTTTGTTCTTGTGCAGCGTCGTCCACACCCGTTCGGTGAGCAGCGCGGCAGTCGCCATGAGTGCCAACCACAGCCCAAACGAACCGGTATCATTCAGCCAATCGAAGTAAAACACAATCCATCCGCCGCCGATCAGCCACACGCCGCCGTGCGCCGCGATCAGTTGATCCCGTCCCAACATGGTAAGCAGCAGCACACCGCCGAGGATCAATGTCAGCGAGGTACTGAACGGACTAACAACAGCATTGGAGCGCAGGAACAAGCTCAATCCAATTGAGCCGATCACAACGATGAGCGCACCTGTGCGATAAGCGTTCAACCATCGCATCTCTTGGCAGATGCGCGGCACACCAAACCACCAGATCGCTGCGACCGGGAGCAAAAACGGCACAACCCAATGCGGCGGCAGGTTGAGCAGTCCCATCAGCGACCATGTGGCGCTCACCTGAAGAATCAGCACCAGCGGGTACAGCGCCGCGAAGCGCACGCGGTGTCCGGTGACCGTCACCACCACCGCCACCGCGACGATCCCCAACCGCCACAACACCTCGCCGCTGTCGATCAAATGCGTTTTGGTGGAAAGATGCAGCAGCCCCGCCGAAAGCATCCACGCGCCCGCCGCAACGATTCCGCGCGGAACGAGCATGGCGCGCAAATATCGCATCGCCAAACCGCCGATCAGGTAGAACAGCGCCGGAGCGATCAGCGCCATCAGCACATGCACGAAGAAAGAAGGCGATGTCGAATCGCGCATCAAGAACGCGGTCGAGCCGACGATCAGCGCAATTCCACCGTACAATGGAACTTGAAGTTGATCTGTCTCCGTTGATCGGAGGGTTGCTTTTGTCTGCATCATACGCCTCACATGTTTTGATTCAGCGTAAGACAGACGGGGATCAAACACGATGCGCGCGCGTCACTCCCCCATCATGACAAGCGCACAGATTCGCGTCACGCCAGCGGCAGTTCAACCGTGAACGTGCTGCCCTGCCCCGGCGTGCTCTGCACCTTGATCGTACCGCCGTGCAGCCGCGCAAGCTGAAGCGCAATATCCAATCCCAACCCGACCCCGATCCGGCGGCTGTCCAGTTGAACGAATGGCACAAACACCAGCGCTTGCTGTTCCGCCGGGATGCCGATGCCGGTATCGCGCACCTCGATGAACAGCATCTCCCCGCGTCGAAACGTCCGCACGCCAATTTCGCCGCGCGCAGTATATTTCGCCGCGTTACCGATCAAATTGGCGACAATCTGCCGCAGCCGCACGGGATCGCCGTGATACGCGGGAAGTGGATCATCACACTCGACCCTGAGCGCTATTCCCGCTGCCAACGCCGGACGATGCTCCTCAGCGGCAGCGCGGCAGATCGCGTTGAGGTCACACGGCTCGCGCTGAAGCGTCAGCTTGCCCGTGTTTAGGTGCGCACTGTCTAGCAGATCACTCACCAAGCGGTTAAGTTGCCCACTTTCTTCGATGATCTGTGCGAGATACTGCTGCTGTGTCTCGGTAAACTCGGTGCGCTTGAGCAGTTTGGCGAACCCCAGAATCGAATTCAACGGCGTGCGCAGTTCATGACTCACCCGCGCCAAAAAATGCTGACTCTGGGCGCGCACCTGCTCCGCGACATAGGCGGAATTTATCTCAATTGCCAGATGATTCAAGAACTGGAGCGTCTGAAACACGAATGCGCCAAGTAAGATGTTATAACTCACCAGCAAATACGACGGCGGGTGAAGTTGGCGCAGCACGGGCAGCACTTCATAAATCAAACTGATCCAAAATGCCGCAATGCACCCGGCTTGAATCAAGATGCGCCGCCGCCCGGTGAACAGCATCCCCGCGAATGTGTATGGGATGATAAACGTGAGCGACGTCACCGCGCCTAACCCGCTGATGATCAAGCCCTGAATTAGGAACAGCGCGAGCATGCTCGCCAACCAAATCGACGCCCACTTCGTGTAAAACCCGAACAGATACACGAGCGCCACGCACATCGCCAGCGTGCCGTATAGGTGCGGGAACGGCAGCTCTTGATACGCCGCGGATGCCCACAACAGCATCTCACCAAGCACAAGCTGCCAGCCGCGCGCGCGCCAATACGTATTCACCTGCTGCGCCGCCTGCCGCTGAACCGCCGTCGGCAGCAGATTATCGTCATCCACCCAAGGTGCGTTTAAAAGTTTCTGCCACATGTTCCGGGTCTAAAGGTTTCGCTAAATAATCGGTGACAACTGCAGGGAAACGCTCACGCGGAATCGATTCGGCATACGCTGAGACAAGGATCACAGGCGCGGCATGAATAGCCGTCAGCGCTACTGCCAGCGCCGCCCCATCTGTGTCCGGCAGATCAAGATCGAGCAGATATAAGTCCGGGTGCTCGTTCCCTGCCGCTGTTCGCGCTTCGCTCCCGCTCCCCACGGTGATTAAGCGGTAGGGAGTCAAATCGCTCACGATTGCGCTCATCAAGAACCGCGCCGGGGGATGATCTTCGACGTACAGAATTGTCTTTTGCATCGTCATCTCGCCGCCTATCACTCTTTCAAGCCTTCGATCAAGCCGTCCAGCCGTTCCGCTTCGAGGATCAACTGCTGCAAATAATCGACATCCGCCGCGCCGAGCGATCCGTTGCGCTCAAGGCGGCTTTGCAGCAGCCGCGCCAACCCGATCAGCGCGTGCAGCGGAGTACGTAGTTCGTGACGGATCGCTGCACCGGGTTTTGGGAGTTCGCGGAGCTGCTGCGCCGCTTTGACCGCCGCTTCGCGGGTATCCACGCCCAACTTGGTGTAGATATTCGAAATGTGGTTGCGGATCGTCCCGTGCGCCACGCCGAGCATATCCGCAATATCCGGGTTTGTGTGTCCTTCCGCCGCCAGACGCAAGATCGCCCGTTCGCGCGGTGTCAGCGTGAACTTCTGTCGCGAACTCGCCAGTGCTGCCGCCGCTGTCGGAGACAAAAACATCCGCCCTGCTGTAACGGCGCGGATTCCATCCGCCAGCCGCAGCGAAAAATCATCGATCTTGACCACATACCCGCCCGCGCCCGCATTGAGCAGTTCTTCGATCCACACCGCGTCATCATGACCCGTCAGTACGAGAATTCCCATGTGCGGGTAGCGCGCTTTTAGGTCACGGACAGCGGCGACGGGTTCAAACTGCTGGCGGGTATACGACAAATCCATCACCAGCGCATCCGGCGGGCGGCTGTTCACCAGTGCGATCATCTGCGCCGCGTCGGTCGTCTCCCAGATCACACGCAGATCAAGTTCTTTTGCCAATTCCTGCCGCACAATCTTCAATATCAGCGGGTGATCATCCATCAATGCGACGCGGATCATCTGCTTATCCTCATGTCTGCCGCCCCTATTCTCCGCCGTTCTTTCCCTTATAATAAATCCAACTGGCGAAGGGTGCGCGCATGTGTGGAATTCTCGGCATGTTTCGGTACAACGGCGTGGGCATCGACCCGCGTGTGATCGCGGAGGGTGCATCGATCCTTCGTCATCGCGGACCGGATGGGGACGGTTATGTGTTGATCAACACCGCATCCGGCGCGTCTGATTCACGCATAGGTGACGATCCGCCGCCCGGCATTGCGTTTCCTCATTGGTCACAGCCGTCTGCATTCCCGCCCGATCTGATCCTTGCGCAGCGCCGCCTTGCCATCATCGATCTTTCGCCCACCGGTCACGAGCCGATGACAGTCCCCGGCGGCGCGTATTGGTTGACATTCAACGGCGAAATCTACAACTATCTCGAACTCCGCAACGAACTCCGCGCTTTGGGCGTCACGTTTCACACCGAATGCGATGCTGAAGTTTTGATTCAGGCGTATGCCACATGGGGCATTGACTGCCTCAGCCGCTTGATCGGCATGTTCGCGTTTGCGCTGTGGGATCAAGCAAACCATCGGTTGTTCTGCGCACGCGATCACATGGGGATCAAGCCGTTTTATTATGTTTCCGCACCGGATCAATTCGCATTTGCCAGCGAGATGAAAACCTTCAAAGCGCTTGCACCGGAAGCGCTCCGCCCGGATCACGATCAATTGATCTGGTTCTTACGCTATGGGATGGTTTACAACGCACCGCACACCTTTTACGAGGGCGTGCATGAACTCCCCGGTGGGCATTACCTGATCGTGCAAGATGGTCAGGTCAGCGATCCGGTGCGCTGGTGGGATATTGATCTCGAACGCGCCCGCGCCACCTACAACTATGCTGACCCCGAAGGTGAATTCCTCCGCCTGATGCGCGATTCGGTCAAGCTCCAGCTTCGCAGCGATGTCCCGGTCGGCACCTGCTTGAGCGGCGGACTGGACAGCAGCACGATTGTCGCGCTCAGTACCGCACAGCTCAACGGCGGACGCATGAACAGTTTTTCGTCCGTGTATCCGGTCAAAGGGCTAGACGAAACCCACTTCGTTGAGTTGGTCGAAGATCACTACCATACGATTCAGCATCGGGTCACACCTGCCCCCGCTGACTTCTTCACCCGCTTGCAGAAAATCACATGGCATCAAGATATCCCGACCGCTTCCGCCAGCCTATACACGCAGCATCACGTCATGGAGTTGGCGCATGGCAATGTCACCGTGCTGTTGGATGGTCAAGGCGGCGATGAATTGTTCGCCGGATACCTAAATTATGTCGTCTACTACTTGAGCGATCTTCGCCGCCGTGATCCTGTCCGCTGGCTGCGCGAAGAAGCCGCATTTATCGCCGGACTGCGCTCACGCTTCAACGCTTCATTGAGCGGACGAGAATTCGTCAATCGGATCATCCACTATGTCCGGCACGGTCGCCGCCCGTTGAATGTCCTCAAACCGGATTGTCATGCCGCCGCCGATCAGCGTGAGCAGGCGACGCCGCGCCGCCAGCTTGCGGGTGCGGACGCGCTCAACAATTTCCTGTACGGCGCGATTGTGCGCGACAGCATCCCGTCACTGCTGCACTACGAAGATCGCAACAGTATGGCATACGGTATCGAGGCGCGCGTGCCCTACTTGGATCACCGCATGGTCGAATTCGCGCTCGGCGTACCAGCCGAGCAGAAAATACGCGGCATCGAAACCAAGTGGTTTATGCGCCGCGCTCTGCGGGGTATCCTGCCTGATGCGATCATCGACCGCCGCGATAAACTCGGTTATCCAACGCCGTTCGCGCAGTGGCTTCGCGGCGATCTCAAACGCGATGCCGAGGCGATCCTGTTCGACGGTGCAGCCCGCCGCGCATGGATCGACCCCGCCGCCATCAAAAACATCTGGGACGCGCACCAGAACGGCACGCGCGATCTGAATCACACCATTTACCGGTTAATCACGGCGGAAATGTGGTACGCCGCGCAAACTGGAGCATAACCCGACGTGCGGATCACGATTCTGACCCAGTTTTATCCACCGGAATTCGGCGCAGCAGCCGTACGCCTGAGCCGCTTGGCGCGTCTTTTGGCGGCAGACGGACATCAGGTTACAGTGCTTACGGGAATGCCGAATTATCCCGAAGGCGTGATCCATCCTCCATACCGTCGCAAAATCTTCAAGCAAGAAATCGTTGACGGTGTGAATGTACGCCGCGTGTGGGTGTATGCCACCCCATCGAAGCGCGCCCGCGCCCGTCTGCTCAACCAGTTCAGCTTTTTGATAATGGCAGCGCTGCGCGGGACATTCCTTGCGCGTCCGGATGTGCTACTTGTTGAATCGCACCCTCTACCGATTGTGTTGGCAGCAGGTTGGTTGAAGCGCGTCAAGCGCGCCCCAATCATCCTCAACGTCTCCGATTTGTGGCCCGAATCGGCGGTTGCGACAGGTGCACTGCGCGCCGACAGCCGCATGGTCAAGATCGCGTCCAGAATCGAAAAATGGGCGTACCACGATGCCGCCCAGATCGTCTCGATGACGCAAGGCGTTCACGAGGGTATTTTGCATGTGTATCCACACCCAGATCGGGTGACGCTGATTCAAAATGCTGTCGATCTGGAGCGTTTCAAGCCGGGAAATGACAAACTGCGCCGCGAGGTGCGCGAAAATTACGGAATCGGGGAGCAGTTCACAGCGGTGCATGTCGGCAACATGAGCTTGACCTATGATTTTGATATTCTGCTTGCAGCCGCCGCAGCACTCCCAACTATGGCGTTTCTGTTTGCGGGCGGCGGTTCACAAGAAGCCGATGTGCGTAAAAAAGCAGCGGAACGCGGCTTGAAAAACATCATCTTCGCCGGAGTGCTCCCCCATGCCGATATGCCCGGAATCTGGGCGGCAGCCGACGCCAGTTTGATCGCCCTCCGCGATCACTCGGTTGCTGGCGGAACGCTCCCCGCAAAGATGTACGAATCCTTAGCGACGGGTACGCCCGTCGTCGCCGCAATACGTGGTGAAGGCGCTGCGCTCATCGAGCAAGCAGGCGCGGGGATCGTCGTTCCAATCGGGAATGCTGCCGCTTATATCGCCGCTTTGCAGCGATTTGCAGATGAGCCAGCCCTGCGCGAGAAAATGCACACGGATGCGCGCGCCTATGCCGAAAATCATCTTGCGCCGGATCACGTCAAATCACGCTACGTTGAACGCTTTGAACACGCTCTACATCTGAAACAACACGCACCGAAAGACAAACACGTATGAGTCCTCGTCCTCTCAAACTAGCGATTATCGGGTGCGGACGCATTGCGCCTCGTCACGGACAGGCAATCGAAACGATCCGCGAATCGCATCAGGTCGAAATTGCCGCCGCATGTGATGTCATCGAAGCGCGTGCCAAACACTTCGCAGATACGTTCGGCGGTGATGTGTACACGGATTACCGCGCAATCTTGGATCGCCCCGATATCGACCTCGTTACGGTATGCGTTCCTTCCGGGCTGCACGCGCAAATCGGGATTGATGCGGCGAAAGCGGGTAAGCACGTCCTCGTTGAAAAACCAATCGCGCTCACCACAACCGACGCAGACGCACTCATCGACACCTGTGATGCGGCGGGCGTGACGCTTGGCGTTGTCCTGCAAAATCGCTTTAACCCGCCGATGCGCGATCTCCGTGCGTTGGTCGATTCAGGTGATCTCGGCAAAATCGTCCTCGGCGGGATTACCGTGCGCTGGTATCGTCCGCAAGAATACTATGAGGATGGGTGGCATGGTACATGGGAGATGGACGGCGGTGCGCTGATGAACCAATCGATCCATCACGTCGACGCGCTTCAGTGGGTGATGGGTGATGTTGAAAGTGTATTCGCGTATACAGGAACGCTCGTCCACACGATGGAAGCCGAAGACGTGGGCGTGGGTGTTGTGCGCTTCAAATCGGGGGCGCTGGCGACCATCGAAGGCTCAACCGTGACTTACCCGGAAAACCTCGAAGCGTCGATTGCCCTGTTTGGCGAAAAAGGCTCGGTGAAGGTCGGCGGAACGGCGCTCAACCGCAAAATCTTCTGGAAAGTTGCGGGGCAAATCGAACGCGAGCGCGAAATTCTCACCCGTGAAGCGGTTGATCCGCCGACGGTCTACGGATACAGCCATCGTGAGCAGATCATCGAGATGCTCGATGCCGTCCGCGAAAACCGCCGTCCATCGACGCATGGACGTGAAGCGCGGCGCTCCTTGGCACTCGTGAGCGCCCTGTATGAGTCGGCGCGCACCCGCCGCGAGGTCTATTTCTAAAGATCGGGGAAGAGTTCACGCCAATTGGTGCTGTCAAACTGCACATACGGTTCATTTGGCGGAAAGTAGCTTAACCCCATCAGCGGCAGACGGCGGCGGAACCACTGCATATCATACCCTTCAGCAAGATGCAGGCGCGCATCAGGGCGGTTCACATCCAACAGCGGCGTATAGAAGTAGCGATACTCACGAACCGCTTGATCCAGCATCTCAAAGCCGCTGCGGCTGATCCATGTATTCGTTGTGGCGTCGAACAGCTCCCATTGGTCGTCGATGCGAATTTCAAGCCATGCGTGTTCGGCGTCAGAGACGAGCACGCGCCATGTCAGTCCCAGCCGTTCCGCAAGGCGGAACTGTGCGTATGTCACCGTCGCACAGTGACCACGTTCCTGCGATAGAAAGTCTACAAGCGAAGTAGGAAAATCAGCGACACCGTACACATAGCCAATGTGGATCAGATACATGCTGAACAGCCCCGCCAAGCGATCCGGGTGATCTTCGCGCCACAATACCGCCAACCGATCCTGATTTTCGGCATAATAGGCGACAGCGGCATCCAAAATTTCCGTGTCCGTCTGCGCGCCCGCCGCCACTGCGATTTCGTGAAGGGTTGGCACATCCGGTCCCGGCGTCGCATCAAACGCATAATCCGCCGCTGAAAGGGTTGCTGTCGCGGCTGGCGTCGATACCGCCGTAGAAATGGCGATGGAGTGTACCACCTGCCGAAATTCCGGCTGAAAGAGTTGTTGGCTCACAAAGGCAACCAACAAAACCAACGACGCAGTGATCAGGAGGGGGATTGCGTGTATTATTCTACGCTGAGTCACGGTATTCTCCGAACCTTCCAATGGCTGACACTATCGAGTGGATTCAGTCCGCGCACGCAGGAGCGCGCATAGATGAAACAACACCACATTTGCGTGATCTCACTCGCGCTTCCTATTGAAATTGATCCGCGCACAGGGCGACATGTTGAAGTGCTAAGCCAGCATTTCGATATTACCCTCATCGGTTTTGGAACGCCATCGCCTGCATGGCAAATCGTATACAAGCAGGTCGAGGTATCCGCTGGAAAACTGCGACGCTTGTTTGAGATGTTCTTACTAATCATCGGTCGCGTGATCCCATACGCCTATGAGATGTATTTCTGGACGCGACCCCGTTACCGTCAATCTCTCGCCGCCGCCATTGAGGCGCGCCCGGATGCCTATCACGCAGCGGATTGGGCAACGCTCGCAGTTGCGGCGCGTGCAGCTCAGGTGACAGGCGCAAAAGTCGTTTTCGACATCGACGAATATTGGGCGCTGTTTGACGAATCCAACCGCCTTTGGCTCTGGTTCTTCGCGCCGTTGATCCGCTATACGCTCAAGAAATACGAAAACCACGTCGATGCCTCGATCACGGTTTCGCGCCCGTTTGCGGAACGCTACGAAAAAGAACATGGTTGGAAACCGATCCTCGCTACCAATGCCCCTTATTACGCCGAATCGCCAGATCATGACACCGATCCTGATCACATTATCCTGATTCATCACGGATCGGCGCTCCGCGACCGCAAATTGGAGACGTTGATCGAAATGGCAGCCCTGCTCGATCCACGTTACACGCTCCACTTAATGCTTGCGGCAGACAAGACGGGCTATCTGATTGAGCTGCGCCAATATGCGGAACGAATCGCTCCGAATCGGGTGGTCTTCCGTGATCCTGTCCCGTATGCCGATGTCGTACGAACGATTGCCGACGCCGATATTCAAGTCGCGTTCATGGCACCAACCACCTACACATGGCTGATGACACTTCCTAACAAAATCTTTGAGTCGATGATGGCGGGGTTAGCCGTACTTGTTGCGCCTTCGCCCGCAATGGCGGATGTCATCCGTACAGCGAATGCTGGTTGGGTGGCAGATGGCTTCACGGCAGCGGATTTGGCGCGCACCTTGAACGCACTCTCTATCGACGACACCCGCGAGAAACGCCGGAATGCCCGCGCCGCTGCCAAGCTCACGAATGCGGAAACCGAGATCGGCAAGATTCTTGAGTTGTACCGCCGCCTATTTGAAGGGAATTAACTGTGCATATCTTGATTATCCCCTCGTTCTATCCCACAGAACGCGACTCGGTGACGGGCACATTCATCGAAAAGCAGGCAAAAGCGCTTCACAAAGCAGGGCATCAGGTCGGTATCTTGATCACACCCCGGTTAAGCGCAACACGCGAACGTGCATTGATGCACGGATTGACCTCGCTGCGCACGGTGACGCATGAAACCTACTTCAAGGATTTTCCGGTTTACCGTATGCACTGGGGATGGAGTCCTCGTCCTGTTCCGCCATTAGTGGCTTTTCTGCTCGAACAAGCGGGAATATCCGCATTCGAGCAGTACATCAAAGTGCATGGTCGCCCGGATATCCTGCATCCGCACAACACATTTTACGGCGGTTATCTGGCAGTACGTTTAGGCGAACGATACGGAATCCCGGTGGTTCTCACCGAACATTCGAGCAGTTTTCTTGAAGGGTTGGTGATTTTTCCGGGACAAGGCAAGATCGCACACTATGTCTTGACTCACACGCATGCACGCCTCGTGGTGGGCAGTTCATTGATCGCGCCGCTCCAGCGCTATGCACCCGGCAGCACCTATGAGATTGTCGGCAACGTTATCGATACGGATTTCTTCACGCCCGGTGATACCCCCGTTCCGCATTCACCGTTCGTTTTTGGTGTAATCGCGCAGTTCCGTGAACGCCGAAAAGGGTTTGACATTCTTATTCCCGCTTTCGCGCGCGCATTTCGCGGTCAAGATGTGTATCTGAAAATACGGGGCGATGGTCCCATGCAAAATGAAATTGAAGCGATGATTCGGGCAGAAGGTGTTGAGTCACAGGTGAGCATTCACGGACGGCTGACCATGCCGGAACTGCGCGATTTCATCCGTTCGAGTCATGTGATTGCGTCTTCCAGCTATGTTGAGACATTTGGAGTCAGCATCGCCGAAGGTATGGCATGCGGTAAACCAGTCGTGTCGACGATCAGCGGCGGACCGGAGGATTATGTCACTCCTGAAAGTGGAATCCTCGTTCCAGCGGGTGATCCAGCAGCACTGGCAAACGCGATGCAGACCATCCGAACGGATTACGAACGATTTGACCCACACGCGGTGCATCAAATTTGCGTGAATCAGTTCAGTGAACAAGCGCTGGTGCGGCGTTTAGAAACCATTTATAGTGCCGCCACAAGAACCTAGTTCAGCGATTTCTTACCGGGGTGTCCGTCATCTCACTAATCCGGCAGCAGTTTCCCCCGGTTTAGACGAAATACCAGCTTATCTAGCAGGGCGGCGAATGAGGTGTGCAGCACGCAGTCAACTGCAATGGCGGTGGCAAGCACACGCCGACCGTTCCGCTTTCCCCGAATAAACCGCCCGGTCAAGGGGAGTGCTTCCGAACGCTTCCCCTGAACGTAATAATGTTTGAGCATCCGCCAATCGAGATACAGTTCAGCTTCCTCGCGCACAGCACGCACGTCTGGCGCTAGCGTCGGCTCTGCGAACACCCGGTTGATCACAATCCGCATCTCGTTTTCAAACTTGAATGCCTGACTTACGCTCTTGCTCGTCGCATGGAGGCGGAACGCGCCCCGAAAACCCGGCACATAGCGGATTTCGTACCCCGCCAACGCCATGCGAATCCAATAGTCATAATCTAAACAGTAGTGCAGCGCCTCATCAAACAACCCGATCCGCTCCATCACCGCGCGCCGCCAGAATGTCCCCTGCTGCGGGTTCGGCTGACCACCCGTGATCGCGCTCACGAGCGTGTAAGGGCGCGCGCGAAAATCGCTGTAAACTGCACCATCTCCCTGTATTAAATTGGCGTCCGAGAAGATCACGCTTATATCGGGATGAGCCTCGAAGTATTCTGCCGTGAAGCGCACAGCGCCCGGAAGCAGCAGATCATCCGAGTTCAGGTACGTGAGGATTTCGCCTTTTGCGCGCCGCATCCCTTTGTTGATCGCGTCCGTTTGCCCTTTGTCTTTCTCACTCACCCACGTCAGACGTGCATCACGGATCGATTCCAACACGTCGAGCGTTCCATCGGTCGAACCGCCATCCATCACGATCAATTCGAGCGCGGGATAGTCTTGATCGAGCACACTCATGATCGACTCGCGGATAAACTGCGCTTGATTAAATGAGGGCATCACAACCGAAACAAGCCGATAAGCCATGGAGCAGTCCTTATTGGTTACGCATCACAACGGAATGTAGGATAATCTTGTGCCTGATCGAGCGAGACAAAGCAAAGGCGAAACATGCGTCGACTGCCGACACTCATGCTGGCATTTTACCTGATCTTTTTAGGTGGCAGCGCATACTATTCCCAATTGTTCCTGATCCGCATCGCCCATCACGCGATCATGACCATGCTCTTGGTGATCTGGTTGATCGTGCGTATCCGGCGCGGCGTTGGACTGCCTAGAACACCGTATAGTTGGCTGCTGACTGCGTTGGTCGGCGTCTGGCTGATCTCCGCCGCGTTCGCGCTTGATCCGCGCATTGCTTTCGAGAGTGCGTGGTTTCCCATCACGCATGTGTTGATCTTCTTCTACATCACCGCCCTGTTTCAAGCGGGGCGCGGCAGGGTGGTCATGGAAACAGTGTTTCTGATCGGCACAGTGATCGTCGTTGCGGCAGTCGCGCAGATCATCACATGGCTGACTGGTTGGCTGCCGCTCCTCAGCAGCGAACTCCCGTTCCCGCCTATCCTTCCCCGGCTTGATCAACCGTTTGGCGTGACGACATGGTTGGGCGCATTTGCCGCCCCTCTGATCCTGATCGCTGTCGCTTGGGCGCTCACCGTGCGCCGCCGCGATTATCGCCCGCCGCTCTGGGGACTTGCCGCCGCGCTGACGCTTATTCTCATCTTGACGACATCACGCGGCAGTTTTGTTGCGCTTGGCGTAAGCGTAAGCGTTTTGGTCGCGCTCCGGTTATGGAATCGTCCGTCGCTCAATCGACTGATTCCAGTCGGGTTTGCGGCGCTGGTTGGCGTCGGCATCCTTGGCGGTGTGATCTTCTTGATCAGTCGGGACGCCTCACGTGTGGGCGGTGACGTGCTGCGTGTCGATCTGTGGACGACCGCTGTTGAAGCCGCGAAAGATGATCCGCTGACCGGTGTTGGCGTGGGTATGTTCGGGCGCGCTCACCGCACCTACCGCGATCCGTCCTACGTCGATGATCGACTCGGCACGGCGCACAACCTGTATTTGAACACCACTGCTGAAACCGGAATTCTCGGGTTGAGCATCCTTATCGCGTTAGCCGTCGTCGGTGTGCGTCTGTGGTGGCAGCAGTGGCGGAATGCGGAGTCCGATGGGCGGCGGCTGCGTCTTGAAGCGGCGGGCGCAGCGCTGATCGGGTTTGCGGTTCAGAGCCTTTTTGATACATTCACCCTGACCAACACGATCCTCCTTCCACTCGTCTTGATCGCCTACATCAGCACACCCACGCGTACCGCCGCTGATCCTCCAGTCAAAGGCAGCCAAATTATGGCGGGCATGTTTGCTATTCTGCTTCTAGGCTTTGGCGTGGGGTTAGCAATCTCCGACCGCGCTCAATCGCTGTTTGATTCAAGTGTTCGCATGCGGTCGCTCGAATCGGTTGAAGAAGCGCAGGTCAGCGACCCCTACCTTCGGCTGTATGAACTCCAGCGGCTTTACCTGATCGCCACTGACCCCAGTACGGGTACAGATGAAGCAATACGCGCTTACGAACAGGCAGTCACGCTCGAACCCACATGGGATACCGGATGGATCAACCTTACCCCGCTCTATGTGAGGGTGGATGACATCGAAAGTGCCCATGATGCACTCGAACGCGCCGCGACCATCAGCAATTGGAACGGCGCGTGGTTCGGTTGGGCGTACCTGAGCGAGCAGTACAGCCTCGCCTCTCCTGACGAAATCACGGATGCCTATGCGCGTTCTATCATCAGCCCACCCACGAATAGGGAATTCTGGACGGAAACACCCATACGCGAAGCAGCGATCCTTCAATATGCAGAATCACAACCGCTAGAAATTCGCTACCGCACCTACGCGGCAATTTTCCCAGACCGTGCCGCCGCGCTTGTCCCTGTGCAGCCAGAAACTGCGATAGAGTGGTGGATCGCCGGACATCACGCGCTCACAATTCTCAACGATGCGACTGCGGCGAATACTGCCTTTACACACGCGATCCAGCGCGATCCGGCACGCGGCGATTTTTACGTCTGGCGTGCGCTGGCACGACGCGACGATGCGGCGGAAAGCGATCGCGCACTGGTAGTCGCGGAACGCCTCGGCACAACCTATGACTCGCTGCTTCAAACGCGTATTGAACTCGCGGACACGCCGGAAATGCTGCTCAGGCTTCGCATCCAACTCGTTGGCAGCCGCTACATCGATCAGAATTTTGAAGGTGTGTTGTTTCAGGGGCGCCGTGCGGAGTTTTACCGGGTCAGCGAATGGTCAGGGGAACCACCCACAACCGAAGCTGCTGCTGTCTGGTTTGATCTTGCTTATGAGTTCGCCACCGCTGGCGACCGCGAAACCGCCGCACAAGTGCTGCGTCTATTCCTCGCACAATATCCATCGAACATACCAGCGCGAGAGCAGCTAACTACGCTCGAAGGGAGTCCGTAATGCCGCGCCGTTTAATGCAGCCCATTTTCATCCTGTTGATCACGTATGTGCTGCTCATCGGTGGCACATTCAACGGGATGTTGAACCCGGAAATCAAATTGATCAGCATGATCGTGATCAGCCTCGGCGCGGCGTTCTGGTTGACGATCCGCACGCGCGGCGGGTGGAGATGGCATCGCACACCACTCGATAGCGCACTCCTGCTGTGGGCGATTGCGTTCGCTGTTTCGACCGCCGTGAATCTTGATCAAGCGCGGCGGATTATGCTCGGCTTGTGGTATATGGGGCTGTATGCTGCTGTGTGGTACGCCCTTGCCGATGCGCTCATGAACGGCGCAGTCAAGCGCGAGACGCTGATTGACGGCTTGATCGTGACCGCCGCGTTTGTGATTTTGTTCGGGTGGGTTCAGGTCTACGCCAATATCGGCGCGGGTTTAGTCCGTCCCGGCAGCGTGATCGGCAATCCCAACTCGCTCGCGGGGTTCCTAGTTCTTGCCCTGCCGTTCGTCATCGAGCGTATGGGAACGCATCGTCCGTCGTCCCGCGCGGTGATGACGATCATAACAACGTTGGGAATTATCCTTTTCTTCTTCACGCAATCCCGATCTGCGTTTCTTGCATTCGGCGCGGCAGTCGCGGCGCGGATCACCGTATACGCCTATGAATACAAGCTGCACACGCGAGACGGACGTGAAGCATACCGTGAGCGTTTGACTCCGTTGCAGAAGCGCATGATCTCCCTTGCTTTTCTGGTCGGGGCGCTCGGTGTGTTGGCTGTCGCCGTGTTCCTCGTCTATTCATTGAGTATTCCGGGGCGCACGCTTGATTTGCGCTCGTTTATCTATGACACGGCGATCACCATGTTCAACGAACAGCCGATCACCGGACATGGCGTTTTCACCTTCGGCGGTGGTCTCGCTCGCCTAAACTCTACCCCGCCGACCGAGCCGCACAGCCATGCACACAGCCTGATCTTTAATACTGCTGCCGAAAACGGAATTATCGGGCTGCTGGCGCTGGCATTTACCGGGATCGCCATCGTGCGCACCGTCGTGCCCAACTTGAACCGCTTTCCGGCATCAGATAAGCGCGTTCTACGTGCCGGAACTGCTGCATTGGTCGGTTTTGGAGTGCATCATCTCCTTGACCTGCCTGCAATGATGCCGACGATTTTCCTGATGATGCTGATCATTCTCAGCGCGTGCATGATCCCGATTCAGCCGTCACCGCTCCGCCGCCCTGTAACCCGATGGGCAACCGCAGCCCTCGTAACGACACTGCTGCTTACGGGTTGGTTGGGAACGATCACCTACAGCATGTATGTCAACACACTGCGCGGAGTCACTGCCGTCAATGCTGGCGAACGCGCCCAAGCGCTCGACGCCGTGATCGCGCTCGATCCGCTCATGTCCGTTTATCATCAGCAGCAGGGTTATCTGTATGCCGTTGCAGGTGATTACGAACACGCTGCTGGTGCGTATGAACGCTACACGCAGCTTGCGCCGGAATACGTCGCCGGATGGGGAAACTTAGGCGGACTGTATGCGGCGACCGGCAGGCGAGACGACGCCGTTAACGCGATACGCACTGCACTAATGCTCGCGCCGGAGATGCGTGAGCTGGGAATTCCGCTGGAACGAATTGAACAAGGAACATTCCAGATCGAACCGCCGCAAGATATCGATCCGTTCGCGGACGATATCCCATTCAATGTGAACATCAATCAGATTCAGTATTTGCGGTTAGCGCTGCCCCGTCAATTCCTGCCGCTCTTACGCTTTTCACCGTGATGTAGGCGCATCATCGTCACCGGTGCTGTGTTCTAGTACTGTAGAAAAGCACAAAACAGAGATGCAGGGGTCAGGAATGAACGTCTTTGCAGCACTGCTGTACTTCGTGATCGCGTACTTGCTCGGCTCAGTCCCAATCGGATACCTGATTGGCAAAGCGCACGGATTTAACATCTTCAACGAAGGCAGTGGCAACATGGGCGCGAACAATATCACGCGCAAATTGGGCTATTTTTGGGGCGGATTAACATGGTTTCTGGACAGTATGAAAGGAATCGGCGCGATTTTGCTTATTCGTGCGCTTGCTCCGGCAGAGGAATACGCGCTGGCGACTGTGATCGGCGCAGTCGGGGCAATCGTTGGGCATAATTGGTCAGTTTTCGTCGCCATGATCACGGGGAGACTGCGCGGCGGCAAGGGGGCGGCAACCGCAATCGGCACGTGGCTGACATTTTTTCCGCCGCTCATGATCGCGGGGGTAATGGCAATTTGGGTGTTGATCGTGGTGATCACACGGTATGTATCTCTCGCCGTGCTGGTGACGACGGGGTTGGTGGCGCTAACCGTGATCGTGCTCGTCGTGCAGGGATCGTTCGCACCGATATTCCTGCTTTATTTGCTTGTGCCGCTCATCGTATTCTACCGTCACCGCGAAAATATCATCGCCCTCAGCGAAGGGCGCGAACGTAAACTCGGTCAGCGCATTTAGCACAAAGGAGACGGACGAATGGCATCCATCGTGACCATCGGGGGGAGTCCCTCGGCAGTCTCGCGCACCAACACGCTGCTCGATCATCTCCAACGCCAACTTGAAGCCGATAACCACACGGTAACGGCTGTCCGCGTGCGCGACTTGGATGCGTCTGCGCTCCTACAAGGACGAGCCGACGCGGATTCGATCCAGACGGCGCTGGCAGCAGTCAGCGCGGCAAATGCCGTGATCATCGCTACTCCAGTTTACAAAGCGGCATATACGGGCGTCCTCAAAGTCTTTTTGGACGTCCTACCCCAAAATTCGTTCGCGGGAAAGGTTGTCCTGCCTATCGTCGGCGGCGGGTGGGCGAATCATGCCCTTGTGCTGGATTACGCGCTCAAACCTGTGCTGGCGGCGCTCGGCGCATCGGTGATCCTCCCCGGTGCATTTTTGATCGACAGTGAATTTGTCAAGCACGAAGACGGTTCAGGATTCGGTATTTCGGAGAGCTTGCAAGAAAAAGCGCGCGATTTGTACCATTCACTGAGTCAGGCACTACTGTAATCAAGTAAACTCTGGTTAAGACGGTTCATTTGAAGAGGTGAGTTACGCCATGCTGCAAGATATTCTTTGGTTTGTCCCCGGAATGGGTGACACACGCTATCTTGGAACACAAAATACCCGCCGCAATACCAGCCATGATTACTTGGCAACGGTTGCCAAGACGATTGATGCACTCGGCTTTTCCGGCGCGCTCCATCCGACGGGATTTGGCTGTGAAGACTCATGGGTGATGGCAAGCTCGATGATCCCGCTCACTAAGCGCATGAAATTCTTGATCGCTTTTCGCCCCGGAAGTCTTTCGCCGACGCTGGCGGCGCGCATGGCGGCAACGTTCGACCGTTTTTCGGATGGACGCCTTCTCCTCAACATCATCACGGGCGGTGATCCGGTCGAATTGGCGGGCGACGGCATGTTTCTCAGTCACGACGAACGCTACGAAGTCACGGATGAATTCTTAGAAGTCTGGCGAGGGCTGTTCACCGGGCAGGAAGTTAACTTTGAGGGTAAGCACATTCAAATTAAGGGCGGGCGCATCGCCTTCCCACCTGCACAGCTTCCTTATCCGCCGCTGTTCTTTGGGGGGTCATCCCCGGCAGCAATCGAAGTCGCGGCGAAGCATGTTGATGTCTATTTGACGCTCGGCGAACCGCCAAAAGACACAAAAGAGAAATTCGACCGCGTGCGCGCTGCCGCTGCGAAACACGGTCGTCACATGCGGTTTGGCGTCCGCCTCCATGTGATCGTGCGCGAAACCGAAGAGGAAGCATGGAAAGCGGCGAATGACCTTCTCAAGTACGCCTCTGAGGATGTGATCGCCAAGAATCAAGCGCAGCTTGCCCGTTTTGACTCGGTTGGGCAAAACCGTATGGTATCCCTGCACGGGGGTGATCGCAGTTCACTCGAAGTCAGCCCCAACCTATGGACAGGTATCGGATTGGTCAATAAGGGCGTTGGCACGGCGCTCGTCGGCAGTCCTGAGATCGTCGCCGCCCGCTTGATGGAATATGTCGAACTTGGCGCGGATACATTTATTCTTTCAGGCTACCCGCACCTTGAAGAAGCCTATCGCGTCGCGGAGTTGGTCTTCCCGCTCCTCCCTGACTGGCAAAATATGGTCGGCGCGAACAACCGCGTCTTCCATCCGGCAGGCATCCCGTCCACTTGGCAGTAATGCAACCGCTGCTTAGGGGGCTTGCTGCGGCAAGTCCCCTCCGTTTTTCCGCACACACCCGCACTTGCGCTAAAATGAGTTTTGATTACCGTATTCACAAATCTGTCAGTCAGTTTCGAGGAGTTTGGATGACTCGCCTTTTCGGTCGCGTGACGATTCTTGCGCTGATGATGATGCTGATCGTCGCGGCAGTAAACAGCGGCTTTAATGACCGCGTAATCGCGCAAGATTCGCCATTCCCCACCAACACCCCGCGCTTGGAGATCACCCCAACCGCACCTGCAACCCTACCCCCTCGCACCTCTCCCAGCGGCTTTGATTCGAGCGTATGCGCGGACTTCACCGATGGACGCGAGTTGAGTGCCGAATGTGCAGACATGATCGCCCGCTTTCCGCGCCCCGTCGTTGAGGAAATTCCATACGACGGCTACACCCTCAGCACCTATACCTTTTTCCGCGTTGGACCGGATGCCACCCCCACGTTTGACGCGCCAAACGGCAATGTCATCGGTGAGATTCCAGCCGGATTCAATTTCGTCAACGCGGTTGATCTCGGCACATCGGGATGGATTCAGATTTCCGGCGATCAGTGGATCGAAGAAAGCCGCGCCACCGCCGCGAATCCGTCGTATTTTCGGGGCGTCACGTTTACTCAAAACACAGTCACTCCGTTCGCTTGGGTGCTCGACTTGAGTCGTATTTACGTCTCGCGTTACCCCGGCGGCGAGTGGGATTCCTCAACCGGACGCTGGATCGACCGATACGAGCGTGTGAACATCTATGCAACTGCCTATGATGACGAGGGCTGGCGCTGGTACATGATCGGACCGAATCAATGGGTGGAACAGCGCTTCGTCGCCAAAGTCACCCCGGTTGCCCGTCCTGCAGGGGTGAGCGGTAAATGGATCGCGGTCGATCTCTATGAGCAAACCCTCGTCGCTTACGAAGATGATACGCCCGTCTTTGCGACACTCGTATCGTCCGGCATGGATGGCACGGAAACCAACGAAGGTTTGTTTAATATCTGGGCACGTATGCCATCCGATCCGATGAGCGGTGCGACCGGCGCGCCCGGCGCATACGCTTTGCAGACCGTCCCTTGGGTGATGTACTTTGACGGTGGAATCAGTCTGCATGGATCGTACTGGCATGACTTGTTCGGCTATCGTCAGAGTCACGGATGCGTGAATTTGACGATCAGCGATGCGCGCTGGATATTCGAGTGGACGGGCGATGACACGCCCGACGCGGACGGAAACATCTCAACGCCCGTGTTTGTTTACAGCTCCGGTGAATATGGCGTGACATCCTCCGGCTATTAATCAGCGGCACTCCATCGGGACAGGAGGCAGTCCTGTCCCGACTTCACAAAAAGGATTATTGAATGACACAGAATAATCACTTAAGGGCGCGGGATGCCCTCCGGGCATGGGAAGACAGCAAACCGAGTAATTTCTTTCGGTCGGATGTGAACTTACAGCACATCCTCCAAATGTACTTAGGCGACCGGTATGCCGAGGCAGCCAAACGGCTTGATGCGTTTGGTGAGGCGTGCGCGACTACGATTGATCGCGCAGCCAAAGTCGAAGACGAAATCGGCAATCACCCGCGCTTAAACCGGTACAGTGGCGTCGGCGAACGCATTGAGCAAATCGAGTTTCACCCAAATCACGATGCCACCGGCGCGCTGATCTGGCAGTCCGGCATGTTGAGCCTTCAGCATGAGCCGGGAAACACCGTCTCCCAGATGGCGCTGTTTTATTTGCTTTCGCACGACGGCGAGGCGGGTCACTGCTGCTCAATCGCCTGCACCAGTGGGCTGATCCGCGCGCTGCAAACTGCCGCCGATCCCGCAGTCCGTGATCAGTTTCTCCCGCCGCTGGTTGACCCCGATTTTGGACATATGCAGCACGGGGCGCAGTTTCTCACCGAAGTGCAGGGCGGCGGCGATGTCGGCGCGAACAGCGTGCAAGCCGTTTCGGCGGGCGATGGCACATGGCGGATCAGCGGTGAAAAGTGGTTCTGCTCGAATATCAACGCCGATCAGTTTTTGGTCACGGCACGCCCCGTCAATGAGCAGGGCGAAAGCCTGTCGGGGACAGCAGGATTAGGCGCATTTGTCATCCCGCGCTTGCTGCCTGACGGAACGCCAAACGGGTTCTATTTGCGACGCATGAAAGACAAACTCGGCACGCGCACGCTCGCCAGCGCTGAAGTCGACTTTATCGATGCCGTCGCCTATCCCATCGGGCGGCTCGATCAAGGCTTCAAAATTGTGGTCGAGTTGGTCTTGAACACGTCGCGCTTGATGAATGCCGTAAGCTGCGCGGGAATCACCCGCCGGGCGTATATCGAAGCCTCCTCGTATGCTTGTTCGCGTGAGGCGTTCGGTAAGCCGATTGCATCATACCCGATGGTGCAGGAAGCGGTGGCGGACATCATGGCGGAGGCATACGCAGGAGTCGCCAGCGGCTTGTATCTTGCGCACCTGCTTGACCGTATCGAAACGGGCAAAGCAACTGACGCCGAAAAAGCGATCTACCGTCTGCTGGTCAACGCCAATAAATACATCACCAGCGTGCGTGCTAACGAAGCCATTCACCGTGCCATTGAGGTTTTTGGCGGCAACGGCGCAATCGAGACATTTAGCATTCTGCCGCGCCTTTACCGGGATGTGATCGTCCTCGAGAGTTGGGAAGGCACGCACAACGTCCTTGCGCTCCAAATCTGGCGCGATATGGGCAAGTACCGCATTCACGAGCCTTATCTTGAGTGGATGCAGCAGGAGTTAAGCAGAATCCGCGACGAAGCGCTCATCCCGCTGGCGGCAGTCGTTAAGACAGCGGTCGAGCGCACCGCCGCGATGATCGCGCGTCTTGTGTCGAGCGATTCTGTCATGCAGCAGGCGCATGTGCGCCGCCTAACGGACATGCTTGCTGATGTCGGTCAAGCGACCCTATTGTTGAGAGAATCGCAGTGGGAAGCGGATCGCGGATTGAACACGATCAAGCCGGACGCCACCGCCCATTTCATCAACCGGCATCTTCAGCCTATATATGATCCGCTGGAAGATTCGGGTTATTTGCCGCGCCTAGAACGGATCATGGCGCTCTAGAGGCTATCTATCCGCGCTCGATCAACGGAGCGGGCGCGGATGACTGCTCTGAGTCGTCATCATCCTCAGCTTCGATGGACGATTTCAGCGGGCGTGGTCGCCGCTTAAAAAGCGGTTCTCCTAGCTCAAACGGCGCAGTTTCACCGGGGAACGGATCGCGCAGCCCAATCTTGGCGACGATATACAGCAAGAAGATGCGGATCGTCCCCATAATTGGTGCAACGAGGAACGCCCCGAGCACACCACCAACCGCCGCGCCGATGAACACGCCCACAATGATGAGGACTAACGGCAAGTCAAGCACGTCACCGAGAATCTTGGGCGCAACTACATTCCAGATCACCTGAGCGATCACGGCGTTCACACCGATCACGAACAGTGCAAACACGCCGTTTGGCATCTGTGGGAATACAGTCGATCCGCTCAACAGCGCCACCGTACCCAGCGGAACCAACGCAATAAAGCCGCCAATCGTCGGAATCAGCGAGATTGTTCCGGTCAGCACCGCCAGAAGCGCCGCGCTCGGTACGCCCATCATCTGAAGCTGAATGAACGTGATGATTCCGATCATCAACCCGATGATCACCTGTCCCTTAAAGAAACCGTTCCATACGCGAACGATTCGGCTCGTAAGGATCGCGTATTCCCGGTTATACAATTCGGGAATCCACAGCGTGATCGTGCGCGACAGCGTGGGAACATCCAACAGTAAGAAGAACGAGATCAATACAGCGATCAGCAGACTGGTGAACAACCCCGTAACGCTGGCAATCGCGCTTGTCAGTGTTTCGGTCACGGTCGCCGCGATGCTCAACAGGCTGTTGATTAGCGTACGCAGATCGTTTGCCGAAATCACCGCTCCGGGCGTCGGCGTGTCATCCCCCTGCCCGGATAGATCGGGAATCGTCTCCGTGCCAGTACCCACTTCAGCGTCATCGATCTGGCTGATCGCGTTGAGCGCCTGCCGTACCGGATCAAGGATGAACTGAATATCGACCTGTACGCCGAGAACCTCGATCGCATTCACGCCCTCCTGAAGGTAGGGCACAAGTTCATCCTCCAGCCCAGCCACGCCTTCCGACAGGCTGTTAGAAAGGTTCTGAACGCCTTGTACTGCCGCCGGGATCACCAACACGACTCCCAGTGTTGTCGTGAGCAGCAGCGTCAAGTAGATAATAAACACACTGAACGCCCACGGAAAATGCACCCGACGCGTCAGCGACCGTGCTGGAACATACAATACAAACGTTAGCAGAAATGCCACCGTTAGCATCTGCACAACAGCGCTGAGCAGGGTGAGCGCAAACAACCCCGCGATGATCAGCACCACAGTCATAAGCTGCCGCGTCCAAGTTCCCCACTGCGGCGTGTAGTTCGGTGGCACAGTTTCCGCCATCCGCTTTTTGTCCCCGAAAGATTCGCCCACTACTCCACATGTTACAACACAGTATTCCATCAAAAGTTTTCCAGTGAAACGAAAACTTGTACGATCTTTAGGGTGACAGAGCGGTCAAATACGCTAAACTTGTTGTAGGTCTTGACGCACTGCCTTTTGTGGATCAGCGAAAATAGGACTCCTTTCCATGCAAATACTCGGCATCGACATCGGCGGCACGGGAATAAAAGGCGCGCCCGTTGACAGCCTTCAGGGAACGCTCCTAGCAGAACGGATACGTATTGAAACACCCGATCCCTCTACGCCGGAAGCGTGCGCAGAGGTCATTTCCGAAATTGTCCGCGCGTTTCAATGGCAGGGTCCTATCGGCGTGGGCTTTCCGGGCGTCGTTCGGCACGGCGCGTATACCCTAACAGCGGCGAACGTGGATAAAGGTTGGATTGGGCTAGATGCGCGCGGCTTACTCGAGCAGGTCACCGACTGCCCGGTTACGCTGATCAACGATGCGGATGCGGCAGGGCTTGCCGAACTGCGCTTTGGCGCAGGGCGTGAACATCCCGGCGTGGTGATGATGCTCACGGTCGGAACGGGCATCGGTTCGGCATTGTTTATCAACGGCACGCTCGTTCCCAACACCGAACTTGGGCATCTCAAGGTTCGTGATAAAGATGCGGAAAAGCGCGCCAGTGATCGCGTGCGCGTCGAGAAAGACCTTTCGTGGAAAGATTGGGCGAAGCGCTTCGACGAATTCCTGCTCTATGTCGAAACGCTGTTCTACCCTGATCTGTTCATTCTCGGCGGCGGCACGAGCAAGAACTTCGACCGCTTCTCAGAATATCTGACCACGCGCACACCCATCGTTCCGGCAGGACTGCTCAATGAGGCGGGGATAGTCGGCGCGGCGATGGAAGCCTACGAGCATCACCGCACGAGAGATTGATCGTGCAAAGCATGCGGGCAAAGGTTTGCCCTTTCCCCGCATGCTGCTTGCTATATAAGGGACTGCGACGTTAGTTTCGCCAGCACTCGCAAAACCTCTGCCACCGTCCACGCTTGAGCGCTCGCCCCTTTCGGCGTATGGGGTGGATCGCCGTCGAAGATTTCGCTGAGTGTACCCACGCACTTGCCGCTGAACTGGCGGCGCATTCCGTCCAAGTATTGCACGGCAGTCCGATCTCCCAACCGATCCGCCAATTCCACGAATCTGCCGATCAGCCACCCCCACACCGTCCCCTGATGATAACTGCTGTCGCGCTGAACGGGATCGCCTTCAAATACCCCTACATAACGCGGATCATCGGGTGACAAACTCCTCAGCCCGTGCGACGTATACAGCTTACGTGCTGCCACATCGAACACTGCTCGCGCCTGCTCCAGTGTCACAGGTGAATAATACAGTGATGCGGCGATCACGGCGTTCGGGCGTATCGATGCATCATCCACGCCTTCCGGCGTATCGATTACATCGTACAGATAGCCCGTCTCTTTACACCAGAACCGCCCGAATGCCTCGCGGACTCGTTCCGCCAACGCGTCGAATGGGATCCAATGCTCCCCCGGCAGTCGGAGTTCCCTCGCGAACCCTGCCATACACATCAGCGCATTGTGCCACAGGGCGTTAATCTCAACAGCTTTCCCAGTGCGCGGCGTCACCACCCAATCGCCAATCTTGACATCCATCCACGTAAGCTGAACGCCTGCTTCGCCCGCGTACAACAGCCCGTCTGCCGGATCGACATGAATCTGATAGCGCGTCCCCTTGAGGTGCCAGTTAATGATGCCTTCGAGGATCGGGAACAATTCACGGACGAGGTCGAGATCACCCGTGTGTTCCAGATACGCGCGGATCGCCTCGAAATACCACAGAGTCGCATCGACGGTGTTATACATCACCGTTTCGCCCGCTTCCGGGAACGTATTCGGCAGCATGCCTTGATCAACATAGCGCGCGAATGTGAGCAAGATCGACCGTGCGATCTCCGGTCGTCCCGTCGCCAGCGTCAAACCGGGCAGCGCGATCATCGTGTCGCGTCCCCAATCGCTGAACCAAGGATAGCCCGCAATAATCGAATAGCCGTCGTCGCCTTCCGGCAGTCTGCGCTTAACAATGAATTGATCGGCGGCAGCGACGAGCATTTCCCCTTCTTCGAGCGTCACGTATTGCAGCGCAATTTCTACCGCTCGCCTTCTCGCTTTCCGGCGTGAATCGTCAGCGGCGGGGTTCAATATCCCGGTTTTGGCGTCTGCCGCCGTCACGGGTTTCGTACTGAACACCAGCCTCATAGTCTCCCGGCCGTCCGAAAGAAACCCGAACTTAAACCAACCGATACGGTAGTAATCCTCCAATGGCTCGAAGCCGCGCCGCGCCTCTTCCATACGATAGATCCCCGTCACCCATCGCGGATCAAGCGTGAACTCCGCTTTGCCCTGCCATACTACGTAAGGCTCATCATGCAAGATTTGCATTCGGAAACCGAGCACATAATACGGTGCGCCGTTCGACGGGGTGATTTTGACCCCGTTCGGAAGTATTTCGACCGTAAACGTTGCGCTGTCTTGCTTCGTATCACCATGATGATCGCGGCAGTTCACCCACACATCCACCGTCAGTGAAATCGGCGCTTGTCTGTGGAAACAGTCATATTCTACAAAAGTCGCGTTCGCCTCATGCGCCATCCACACCCGTTTCTCGAGCAGTGCGTCGGCGCACCGATACTCCCATGTAATGACGTCTGAGTCATTGCGGAATGCTTCAAGGTGTTTGCACCCTTCCGCATCCGAATAATCATCTTTGGCGCGCTGGTTGCAGTACAGCTTATAGGTTTGCCCGTCGTATTCGACCGTTTCTTCGACCTTGCTCACGAGCAGCGAACGACCAACAGGCGGCTTGAGCGCAGCGATCAACAGTCCGTGATAACGCCGGGTCAGCGCCCCGCCGATCGTTCCCATCGCGTAGCCGCCAAGTCCGTTCGTGACCAGCCATTCTTTTTCAAACGCGATTCTCGGATCGCCGCACACATCTCGTCCAAAGCTCGTCATGATTTTGCCTCCGGTGCAGTGCCAGTATACCGCGCCCTCGGTCGGATCAGCGTTTTCGCCGCGTACTGCTCCAGCGCGTGCGCGATCCAACCTGCCGAACGTCCCAACGCGAACAATCCGACCGCGCTTCCATTGGGCAAATTCGCCGCGCGTTCGAGCAGCGCCAGCGCGTAATCGACGTTCGGATACAAACTAGTGATCGCGCTCACCGAGTTGATGATCGCATCCGCCAGCGCGACAACCGGCGTATTTGGATAAGCCTCGCGGATCAAGCGCATCAACAGCCGTGCGCGCGGATCGCCATCCGGGTATAAGCGATGCCCGAAGCCGGGAATCCGTTCGCCTGCGTTGAGCATATCCGTCACGACATCCCCCACCCGCTCCGGTGAATGCACCGTCTTAAACAACTTCAGCGATTCCTGCGCAGCGCCGCCGTGTTTTGTGCCGCTCAATGCTGCCAATCCCGCGATCAAAGCGTAGCGCAGGTCAGCATCGGTTGATGCTGCCACCCGCACCGCGAACGCCGATGCGTTCAATTCATGATCTGCGCACAGAATCAGCGCCGCCTCGATCAAGCGCATCTGTTCTGCGCCGATTCCCCACGCTTGAGCCACTTCCGCTGCAATTGAGTCATCACCGAAGACTCCGATCAATGCTCCTGCGCATTCCCAAACAAGACTCATCGGGTCATGGGCGCGCATGTTCACCAATGCCGCAATCATCCGGGCGATGACGCTAACATCTGAGCCTATCCCGCTTTGTGTTCTTGGTGTTCTTTGTGGTTCGATTATTTTCTGTTCTTCTCCCCACAGAAGATACGCAGCGTGTTCAAATGTGCCGTGCTGCGCCAACTCAAGTGCGTTCTTGCCGCGATAATAATGCCCGTCCGGCGTGATCAGCGTCAGCGCTGATTCCATTACGGGCATCCCCCAGCGCAGTGTCTCGCGCGCAGCCGCTTCGGGATCGCGACGACTATGCTTGCGCGCCTTGAGCTTAGCGACATCTTCAGCCGAATATTGGCGTTCGCGCCGCGACGAGTTCGCCGCCTCGCTGCGGATCAATCCTCGGCTGACATAACTGTAAAGCGTCGCACGGTCGATGCTCAATGCCTCACAAGCTTCTCGTGCGCTCATCATTCGCTGCGACGACATATTGATTCCTATATCAAGATTGACTCCATCAATCAACCTATCGTAGTCTGAAACTGCGGAGCGCGCCGCTTGATTCTTGATTGTCAGGAGTAACGTAACATGTTTCCAGAACCCGCACAGCCGGAGTACTTCCTTGAGATATTCCCGCGCGACGCCTTTCCGCGTTTTGGCTGGACGAATCGCCCCGCCGAACTGCCGACCGCCGCATGGACAACCGAGACGACTCATCGGGACGGTCAGCAAGGTGGGCTTCCGCTGACCGCCGAACAAAGTCTGCAGATTTACGATTTACTGTGCAGGTTCACCGGGGATTCGGGTGCGATCCGGCAGGCGGAGTTTTTCGCCTACCGTCCATCGGATCGCGCAGCCCTCGAAGGAGCGCTCGAACGCTACCGCAGCGGCGCCCCCATCGAACCGACAACATGGATTCGCGCCGCCGTCAAAGATGTCGAGCTGATACGTCAGTTGGGCGTCAAAGAAACGGGCATGCTCGCTTCTGCATCTGATTACCACACCTTTCATAAGTTTAAGCCCGGTGGGCGTGGTCAAGCGGCTGCTGCTTATCTCGATGCGGTACGCATGACGGTTGACGCCGGAATCCGACCGCGCATCCATCTCGAAGACGCCACCCGTGCCAGCACCGACTTTATTCTGCCGTTTATCGACGCGGTTCAGGCGATCACAACGCCCTATGGCGAAGCACTACGCCCCAAAATCCGTGTGTGCGATACGATGGGTTTAGGGCTGCCCTATGACGATGTGGAACTCCCCCGCAGTGTTCCGCGCATGATTCGTCTCTTGCGTGAAGCAGGTGTCCGCCCGGAAGAACTCGAATTTCACCCACACAATGATACGGGGCTGGTCGTCGCCAACTGCTTGGCGGCGGTGCGGGCAGGGTGCTCCGTCATCAACGGGACTTCGCTCGGCAAAGGAGAGCGTACAGGCAACGCGCCGCTGGAGCAGGTAATCCTGCACTTGATCGGCATGGGATATTTCGCTGCCGTGCCGCCTGATTTTACCGCCCTCAACGATCTAGCCGCGCTTTACGCCGGAATGGGCGAACCGATCCCGCCGAAATACCCGCTTTATGGGCGTGATGCGCACCGCACCCGCGCCGGGGTTCATGCCGATGGTCTGAACAAATTCTGGTGGATGTACGCGCCGTTCAATGTGCCAGACTTGATCGGGCGACCGCTCGAAGTCTCGATCACGAAAGACAGCGGCACTGGCGGGCTTGTCTTCCTGATCAGGCAGCATCTCGGCATTGAATTGGCGAAGGATCACCCAGAGATTACAACACTTTACGCGTGGGTGACGGCGGAATTTGACGCCGGACGCCAAACCGCCATCGAGTGGGAGGAAATTGCCCCGCATTTGACGCTCAACGTGCCCGTTTAGAACTTGACATAGCAAGGGGCGATTTCCGATGGAAATCACCCCTGTGAACACAATTCACGTTATGAGGTTAACGATTTACAACGTGCGCGAATTTTGAAGCTCATCAGCCGCGCGCGTCGCCTGAAGTACAAGATCAATAAAAACAGCCGACGACCACCCAAACAGCGGTGCAGACTTCGGTGGACGTTCCCCGGTGACGGGGTGGTAATACTCGTACATATCACGCGGCTGGTTGAGCAGGTCAAGCGTGCGTGTCCGCAGTTCATCTGCGATGGCGTGCTGACCAATATGCATCAACGCTTCGATGAACAAGAAGTTGATGTTGACCCATGTTGGTCCGCGCCACATGCGGAGCGGATCGAATTTCGGATCATTCTGTGCAACCGTCGGCAGCGGATACTGTGTCCAGAATTCATCCGGGTTGGTCAAATGCTCAATTAAGCGCGCCGTCACCTCATATGGCAGCGTATCGATCCAGAGCGGCAGCAGTGAAAACGGTGTGCATGTGCGAATCTTCTTGCCGTTGTGCAGCGCGAGGAACATTCCACTTTCTTCGTCCCATAAGTAGCGGAGCATCGCGTCGGAAATCTCATTAGATTTCGCCCAATATTCGCGCGCCATGTCCGGCTGACCAATCGTTTCCGCAATTCGCGCCAATGATCGCGCTTGCAGCCACAAGTACGTATTTAAATCTGGTGAGGTGACAGGCATACCTTCATCCCAGAGCGGACTATCATCCAGTCCGGATGAGAAGGGATGGCGGTACACCGCTAATCCCGGTGCGTCAATCGACCCATTTTCCGCGAACCACCAGTTATGCCAGCGCGTCAGTGGTTCAAATACTTCCTCAAGAAAATCCTGATGCCCGGACGTCTCATACAGTTTAAGAACCGTCCACGCCATCAGCGGCGGCTTGGTTACATCCGCATCAACAGGTTTTTGCAGATGCGTAACAAGTCCCTCATCGTGGATCGCATCGGGGAGCATCCCATTCGGCTGTTGATGATCGATCAGGATACGAATCTGATCCTCCGCCAACCGCTGATCAATGTGGCGATATGCCAGCGCATGAAAGAATTGATCCCAATGCCACACACCAACATAATGCACTTTGGACGGGATCAGCGCCTCGCGTGTAAAGTAATAGCGTTGGCTCAGGAGTCCTGCACGCATCACCCACCACGCATACGCATACTGATCGTGATATTGATCGAGCACAGGCGGCAGCACCGCATACCACGCTTCCCAGCGCGCCCGCGCTTCTGCAATTGCACTTTCCGGATCGGGTATCGACCGCATGAAACCCAAGCGCGGCGTAATATTGAGGATCAACACATTATCGTCTTCCGCATCCAGCCGCATGCTGACCTGTTGATGATGCTCCGAACTTCCATCGAGCATGTTTTCGAGGATGCGCGCGTTTGTCGTATAGGCTACGTTGCGCACGCCGCGCAGGACACCGCCCCGGCGATCCATCTTGCCCGAATCGCAAAGCGCATCAAATCGAATTCCAATCTGACCTTCCGGCAGCCGGATCAGCAGCGTTTCCGTATCCAGAAAAACGAGCGTAAAAGTTCCGACCGCCGTATGCACATCAACCCGATCTGGGGTGGTATCAAATGTGCATTCAAGCGGCGTCTCATCTGTGCCGAAAAACACGAGTCCATCAACAATCGGGACACGCTCACGGTAATGTCCGAGTACTTGCTCCTGCTTCACCCATCGTTCAGCCAGTCGAACGTACAGATGATTTTCGCCCCTAAACACGAGAATACGCGATCCACGCTCAGAAAAGGGGATACTGTGGAGATCAATCCGATTGTGAAGAGAGTCGAGGCGTATCAGGAGGTTTTCCCTGCCACTCAATTGAACACTTTTCTCACATTTTACGCGGTCAACGCATACATTCACAGATTGGCACTATAGCCAATTTGAACAGCATGTCTGCTCACACTAATCCCCGATCTGCTTGATGGCGTCACTTTTCCCTACACAAAACTATCCATAGACTCCGATCTGCGCCCGTAAGCGCGGTCTTGGCAACCTTGGAGCGGGGACTTTTTTTGCCACGCTCCCCGTTCTAAAATAGGCGGCATGAGACGACTTTTTTTCGCGGTAGCGTTCACTCTCAGCATCGGATCGGCATGTACCGCCGCGCCAACGCTTATTCCCCCAGTGACGCCAACCTCTACAGTGACACTCACCCCCTCCGCGACTCTAAATCCGGTATTCGCCGCGACTTATGTGCGGGGACTGCCGGGTGCCGCTTCCCCCGTGATCATTGTTTCGCCGGTCAGCACATGGGGCTATCCGTTGGAAATTGCCTCAGTGCCGCAGCCGCCTGCTCCAACCGATTCGCCGCTTGTGACACCTATCTCGCTCGGCGACATTCCCGCGATGGCGCGCCGCCTGATGGAAACGCCGCTCCTCTTTCAGATGGATACGCCGAATGTGCGCGCAATCTATGCGCGCGGTCAGCAGATGGGCATGCGCGCTGATGTGTTCGCCGTCGTGGGCGACAGCAACAGCACCAACGGCGATTTTCTCGTGCCGTTCGGCTCACCGGTAGATGTATGCGATTTCGGCGAGTTTGACTACTTGCGCGACACCGTGAGCTATTTTCGCACGCCTATCGACGGCACGACGCAGAACGCTTTCACAGTCGACAGCGCCGCTGCCGAAGAAGGGTTTACCAGCGCCTCGGTCTTTGATCCGCTTTGGGCATCTCCGCAAATGTGCACGGCGGGCGAATCACCCCTTTCATGCGAATTCCGGCGCATCCGTCCGGGAATCAGCGTGATTATGTTGGGCGGGCGGGATGTTCAAGAGATGAGCACCGCCACCTATGCTGCCAACATGACCCGCATTGTTGAGCAGTCCGCCGTCAGCGGCGTAATTCCGATCCTGACGACTTTCGTCGTGCTGCCAGAGCGCGATATTTACCCGCGTTCGCTGGAGTTCAACATGATGCTGCTGGATATTGCAGAATTGTACGAGATTCCGGTCATCAACTTATGGGCGGCGGCGCAAGCGCTCCCCGATGTCGGCATCGGTCCAGATCGTTCGCATCTGCGCGCAAACATCGGCAGTTTCTGCGATTTCACCGGAGCACAGCAGGAGTACGGCGGCACGCTGAGAAACCTGCTTACGCTGCAAGCGCTCGACGCGATCCGACGCGCCGTTATTTTCTCGTGAACGTGATCGCATCGAGCATGATCGAAAGTTCGCGCACATCGTCACCGAGTTCGGCGTCAGCGGGCGATCGCGTTCCGTCGCTGATTAAGTCCAGCATCAGCGATCCTCCGGCGATCTCAACGGAATAATCCGTCAGCGTCCCCGGTGCAATTGTGATTGTTCCGAGCGGCGCCTCTTCACCCACACGCCGAATTGATAGCACACGCGGTTGATCAAACGCTTGAGCGCGAAGCGTCATTGTATATGCTCCCGGCGGCAGATCGACCGCCAACCGCGCTTGAGCGCCTATCCAGCGCACCCGCAGATCAAACACCGATTCCGGCGGGTAGATCGTCGAAGGCTGATCATCCGAAATGCGCGTCCAATAACGCATGTCGTCGAGACTCCCCACATCGATCACATATGCACCGGAGGAGGGTTCAGGCGGTGTGCGCATCATGCATCCATCAGGATGCCAGCGCGTCCGGTAGGCGATCAGATCCGCTTCGATCATGGGTGGACACAACACATCCGCTTGTGTATTCAAAAAGCTGGTGATCTCGGTCAGCGTCGGAGCGTACGGATCGATCAAGTTAGTATGAATCACGATGTACCCGATCGGGTAGCTGGTTACACGCTCGCGTAACTGCTCGGCGACGGCAGCACTTTCTAAAAACCGCCGCTGACCGAGCCATGCCATCATCGCGTCATCGGTGCGTATCCACCAGTAATGATTCACGTCGACCCGCGATAAATGTCCGTTGATCATGCGCTTGCCGTGCGTGATCCCATAGAACTCAAGCGCTGAGTATTCGGGTATCCCGACGATGCCTTCGCCGCTGCTCGCGCCCGTCGGCACTTCGATCACAGTGTATTCATACGGTTCACGCCCCATCTGCTCATACAGCGCATATCGGGTCGGCTGTGGCTGAATGGGCACAGACGCGAACATCCGCGAATCCGCGATCACGACGAAGAACAGCACCAGCGCGACGATCTGCCGCAGTCCGCGCCGATCCGCCAGCGCGCGCGACAGCACCTTGAGCGCGAACAACCCACCCGCGATCACGATCACCGCGCTCAACCGCTCCGGGTATCGGAACAATCCGCCGAACAACTGATGAAAAGCACGATACGGCATCACAATTTCGGTTGATCCGATTGTGATCGACGCGCCCGCTGAAAGCACGAGCGGCGCGATCAATGCCGCACCCCACAACCACGCGGGAGCAGTCGATCTTTCGCGCTGTCTGCGCCGCATGAACGCCCCGACGGTGAACGCAATCACGACGAGCGGCAGGATCACCGCACCGAGTGAGACATTTCCGCCTGTCGTATGCCAGATGAAGCCGAGCGGGAAATCAATCGCTACGGCGCGTTCCGGCGGCGTTGGTGAAAATCCTGTTTGATCGGCGGCAAGAATCGACGGGAGTGTTCCGCCTACGTACAGAAGCGCGACGGCGATCCCCGCCACAATCATGCCCGCGCCAATCTGCTGCACGGGTGAGCCACGCTGCACCAGCGTCCACAACCCATAAGGTACGATCAAGAAGGCAAGATAGATCGGATACTGCATGTCGGTGATCATCATCGCCCACAGCGTCACGCCGAGCAGTACCGTCCACAGAGTTGCCCCACGCCATGACCGACTGCGAGCCAACTCACCCCATGTCAGCAGTGCCAGCGGCAACCAAAACCATGCGATCAAACTCGTCATCGACCAGTAGATCGCGGAGAACATCAGCGGCGCAAGCTCCAGCATCGCCCCGCCTACCAGTGCCAGCCCATGTGATACGCCTTCACGCAGGAGCAGTGCATAAAACGACACGCCGCACAACGTCATCGCCGCTGTGAAGATCGCACCGAACGCCGCAAACGTCCCCGCCAGCGGCTCGACAAGTGCCCAGACGGGATACCAAAACGCCGCCATCGCATGATAAACCGTGCTGGAGACGAAAGGGAAGAACACATAATTCGTTTCGTAGATGCTGAGTCCGTGGGTGAGCGCATGACGTATCCACCAGTAATTCCAGTGGAAAAAATAATAGTCCGTCGCTTGAGCGCCTGTCATGTGAGTAGCGATCTTGAACAGGGGTTGATGCAGCGCGATCACCGCCAGTGCCGCATACAAACCGATCACCAGCATCCAGCGCCTGCTAGAAGTAATCCGCTTCAAGGTCGCCCTCTCTTAAGTCAGCGTTTGGATAACATTGGGATATATTGGGATACTGTTAACAATTCGCATGCGAATCGTTCGTTATTGGTCACTTTGTTTCCCGTATCCCAACACTTTGACATCGGACATGCTTCTGCGCGCAATATATCCCAAATATGACGAGTTTTTCCCAAGTCTTACGGGCAGATGAAGTCAATCGTATCAATCATCACGGCTAACGCCCGCTCATCCGCGCTCTGCCCAACTTCGACCGGTACAACTGCCGCATCATAGACAAATCGTATGCGGCGGTGAACGCCGTCCCCAAGCGCTGAAGCGTTCAGGTCAACCGCAAACGACTGCATCGAGTCGGGCGCAACGGTCAGGAGATCACTAATCACAGTATCGTCAAGCATCACGGTCAGGGTGCGCGGTTCCCAGAAAGACTGTGCGTTAAAGCGCATCTCGCAGTCACGAGGCGGTAAATCAATGAAAAGCTCCGCTTCGGGGGCAGCACCCACCCAGCGCACTGTCGTCTCAAAGATCGACTCGCGCCAATGCCACCCCATCCCCAAATATGCGGTGTCCTCACCGCCAATATCGATCTGCCATGTATTGGCGTGAGTCTGCGGCGGGGTGCGCGGCGCGCAGCCATCGGGATGCCAGCGCGTACGATACACAATCAAATTGCCTTCGGTGGATGGCGGGCATACGAGATCATTCTGACCGTTCAAATAGCCGATCATCTCGCCAAACGCCGGACTAGTCGTGCCGATCAAATCGCTGTGGATCACGATATAGCCGATGGGGTAGTTAAAGATTCTGTCCCGCAGCAGTTCGGTGATGCGGTCGCTGTCCAATGGTGCGCGCCCGCCGAGCCATGCCCACAGCGGATCAAGCGTATAAATCTCCCACAGCGGATCAATCGGCGCGCGCGAAACGAAACCGTTCAGTCCGCGCTTCTCCGTGATCATGCTGTAATACTGAAGCTGAATCGCCCGCCAATCGCCCAGTAAGACTTCGCCCGTCCCTACCGCAATTGGTACTTGCAAGATCATCTGGCGGTCATAGTCGCCGCCACGCTCCGCCGCGATTTCGTGATAGCTCCGGTAATCCAGCGGCGCCTCTTGAAGCGGCGCTGTTTCAAACAAGCGCACGCTGATCACCAAAAACAGAAATACTGCCGTCAATGCCGCGATCCGCCGCCCGACTGACTCGTTCAGTTTTGGAAATCTCAGCGTCCAAACTTGTCCCGCAAACACCATCGCCGCGATCACGAAAATCGGCGCTAACCGCCAAGGCATGCGAAACATTCCGTTCGTTTGCGCGTGCATCAAGCGATACGGCATCGGGATCACCAGATCGCCGATATGCAAATCCGCCCCCAGTGAGAGCAGCAACGGCGGCAAGGCAACGATCAACCAGAAAAGCGGCGTGGTGCGTAACGTCTCGTTACGCTTGGAACTGTCATGCGGCTTGATCAGCCTCCATGCCGCGAGTGAGATCAGCAGGACAATCGTTACAAACGCGCCGGTCGATGGCTGACTCCATTCCCACCACTGCGCGTTCATCGTCAGGAACCCCATTGGAAAAGGAATCCCCGGACGTTCTTCGGCGGGACCCGGCACGAGCACTCCCGTGAACCGCAACATGTGAGAGAGCGGTCCCGCGAACCACAGCAGCGATCCGCCGACCAAAACGGCAGCAATCCCTAATGGAATCAAGGCTAACCGCCCCGGTGAGCGCCAGAGCGTCCACAATCCGTAAGGAATCACGACGAATGCGGCAAAGATCGGGAACTGAAGATCGGTTAGACCTAAGCCCCAGATGCCTACGCCCATGATCAGCGCCCAAACAAGCGCGGCAGGGTAGCGGCGCGCTTCCGCCGAAACGACGATCGCTTTCCATAGCAGCAGCATCCCCGGAAGCCAGAACCAATCCATCAGGTTCAAGTGCGTGTTGTAATAGAAGTAGCGCGAAATCGGGAGCGCTTGCAGTGCCGCGCCGCCGATCAATGCCAGCACGGGGCGCACACCTTCGGAGCGCATCCACACATACAGCAGATAGCCATTCAAGAAACAGCCGATGAAGATGATCACCGTAACGGCGGTCAGCGTGCCGAACAGCGGTTCAAGCACTGCCCAAACCGGATACCAAAACGCAGTCAGCGCGTGATACCCGAAATTGTTCAAGATCGGAAAAAACACGAAATCGGACTGGTAGACGCTAAACCCCGGTGTCGAAAACGCATGGCGAATCCACCAGAAATTCCAGTTGTAGTTGAAAAAATCAAAGCCAGCGACACGACTGCCATTCCCAATCAGGATCGGGTACAGGATGAGAATCGCCAAACCTGCGAAGAAAATCAGTGCCGAACCATGCAGCCAAAACTTGCGTCTCATCGAATATCCATCGAGCAATCGTCCGTTTCGCGGCGGGATTGTACGCGATTCGACGCTTGTTCGTTAGGGGTAAACCGATATAATCTGCGACAAGACATGACAAACAACAGATGAGTGACCACTATGAACAAAACCCTGCTTCGCTTCGTTATGCTGCTCGTCCTGAGTGGACTGCTGATCGTGGGTGCGGCGGCATTATTCGCCGTTCCATCCGAATCCGTCAATGCGTGCAATCCGTGCGACTGCCCGGATGATGACCGCGTCAACTGCCAAGGTATCGAAGAGTACGCTGTGTACACCCGCTTGACCGAACGCGGGAACTGCTACATCGATGCGTACCTGATCACAGGAAACGAATTCCGGCGCGCCTTCCGCGCTTCCGCGACCGAAATCAACGCCGTTGGGGATAGCCCAGCCGAAAACACCGTAATCGAAAGCTACTTTGAGATTACGCTGTACCGCCTGACCTCCGGTGAGTTCCAAGTGAACTACGGTCCGAGCCATCAGGATGGCAAGATTTACGAACTCCGCTGGACGGGATGCCCCGCAACGGCAGACCGCTACGAAAACAGCTTCGTACCGGGCGAATAATCTCAATTCTGCACGGTCAAACTTGCGAGTATTCTCTTATAAATCGGGCAAGGTGACACTCACCTTGCCTCTTATAATTCTTCCGGGAACACTGCACCATGACGCCGCGACGACTTCCGGCATTATTGATTACTCTGTTCTTCCTCCTTACTCCAGCCGTCGCTCAAGAAACCACGAATGAACCTCTTGGCTTCGTAACCTACACGCGCTCACCCCATCTGGGGATCAACCACATCAGCGGCATTGACATCCCCTATGACGAAAATCGCTACCGCCGCGCGCTTGAACTTGGTGCTGGATGGAATCGTTGGGCGCTGTATTGGCACGCAGTCGAAACATCCGAGTCGGAATTCGTATGGGATGGCTACGACGAGCTGGTATCCGCCGACCTTGATGCCGGACTTCAGATTGATGCGGTTTTGCTCGGCATCCCGCAGTTATACCGCGACGGCGAAACGATTCAAGACTTGCACGCGCCGATTTTCAACGATGGGACGGACGAACCGGGCACGGGAAAATCGATCAACCCGGAAAACCCGTTCGCCTATTTTGTTCAAGCCGCTGTGACGCGCTACATGCCGGACGGGATACTTGCGCGCGAGCACGGCTGGCAACCGGAACGCGGTATCCGTGTATGGGAGGTCTGGAATGAACCTGACTTTGAGCCGTTCTGGTCAGGCGGTGTAGATGATTATGCGCGCATGCTCAAAGTGGCGTATCTCGTGATCAAGCAGGCTGATCCGAATGCGATGGTGATGTTTGGCGGACTGCTCTACCCCACACATCGCAATTGGCTTGCAGAAGTCATGCGCGTGATCGCGCGTGATCCGATGCACGAGGCGCATAACTGGTATTTCGACGCGGTCGGCGTTCACAGCTATACCGACGCATGGCGCAGCGGTTGGCTTACGCTCTACGTGCGGCAAACCATGATTGAATTCGGGATCATGCGCCCGATCTGGTTGAATGAGAGCGGGGCAACGGTCTGGGATGATTATCCGGGCGGAACATGGCTTGCGGATCACCCGTTAGCGCGCGCACATTCGGTCACGCGCGAAGAAGCCGCGAACCTGTTTGTACAGGGGGCAGCATGGGCATTTGCTGAAAGCGCAGACGTCGTGTTTTATTTTCAGCTTCATGACGACTGTGGGAATCAACCTGCGGGGACGGACTTTCCGCCCAACGCCGAAGCCTTGTGCGAAGGGGATCGCCCTTGCAGCGGCGAAGCATTCGGTATTTATTCGAATCCGCCCGGCTCGGTTTGTTTTTCGCAGCATCCCCATCCGAGCAGCCCCCGCCCCGTTGCAGCCGCCTATCAACTGGTGCGGGATGTTTTCGGGACACTACCGTTTAGTCCGCGTGGTGTGGTAGATACACGCTATCATGACGGCGTTGTCACGATCACGTTCAGCCGCCCCCAAACCGATGAGCGGATCGTTGTTCTGTGGAACAGCACGCATCGACCGATCAACCTGAATTATCCTGCATATGATGATCATGCAGAACTCTACAGCCTTAACGGTGTCGAGCGCATTCAAGCGAACGCCGGGCGCTATACGTTTCAGCTTGAACCCAGCGAAACAGATCGAGAGCCGCCGGATGCAGGGATCATTCCTAATGGCGGCGCACCGGTGATTTTGATCGAACGGCTTCAGAGGGTCGAGTCCGTGAATCTACAAGTTTTGACATTTGTGCGCCCTCCTACCGACGCAATCGCGCCAACCCCTACACCAATCCCTCAAGTCCGCGTTGCGAGTGACGAACTACACGCGCGTTTGAGGGCTTCGCCAACAGGAGCAATATTCACAGCGGTTGAGTATGTGCGTCTGCGCACCGCACCCAACACGGAAACGGGTGAGGTGATCGGGCAGCTCGCGCCGAACAACAGCGCGCCCATAATCGGGATTCTAGCGGACGGCTCATGGGTTCAACTGCAAGCATCGAATGGCACGGTCTGGGCAGCGGCATTTCTTGGCGTGACACAAGGTGATGCGTCACGCATCCCGGTGATTGCACCACCGTAGATCGGGCGGCGGTGGAGAAATACGGTGGTCGTGGTAAACTTCACAATCGCTTCGTTCATTTAGCCTGAGTGATGTTTCTGATGCGATTCGCACGTCACAAATTCCACTTTTTCACGGCTGCATTGATCCTCCTTGCATCCGTCTTGACCGTTTACGCGCAAGACCCCACCCCGACGATGCCCCCGCTGATCTCCTACAACCCCGGCGCGGTCGATGGCACTGCCTATCAATGGACAGTCGTTGCGAACGGATTTGATATTCCGGTCGGACTCACATATGCACCTGATGGCAGTGGTCGCGTTTTCGTCTGGCAGCAAAACGGCATGGTCTGGGTAGTGATGCCCGATGGCTCCGTTCCATTCGACCCGTTTATTGATATTTCGCTCTTGATGAATCCCATTGTCTTTCGGGGCGGCTATACCGAGGAAGGTTTACTCGGCATGGCTTTTCACCCGGATTACGCGAACAACGGTTGGTTCTATCTGCACTATACTGATCGTAACGGCGATACCGTGATCGTGCGCTACACAGTGAGCGCTGATGACCCGTACCGCGCAGACCGCGATACCGCCCTGATCATCCTCACACAAGACCAACCCTACGAGAATCACAACGGCGGTCACATTGCGTTTGGACCGGATGGGTATTTGTATATCGGTCTAGGTGACGGCGGATTACAGGGCGACCCGCATAATTACGCTCAAAACCCCGGTTCACTGCTCGGCAAGATACTGCGTATTCAGGTCACAGAAGACGGATACACTGCGCCGCCGGATAATCCGTTTAGCACCGATCCAGCGTACCTGCCCGAAGTTTGGGCGATTGGCTTCCGCAATCCTTGGCGCTTCAGCTTTGATCGCCTGACCGGTGATCTTTACATTGCCGATGTTGGCGAATGGCTGTGGGAGGAAATTGACGTTCTGCCCGCCGGAACAGGCGCGGGATTCAACTTCGGCTGGAATCTGTTTGAAAGCAGCAACCCGCGCACCGCAAACACCAGCACAGACGGCTATTTCACGCCCACGATTGAGTATTCGCATAACGAAGGCTGTTCGGTCACGGGCGGGCATGTTTACCGAGGAACGGAACTTCCTGAAGCGCAAGGTGTCTACTTCTTTGGCGATTACTGCAACGGATTCATCTGGACAGCGCAGCAGCAAGAAGGCGGCGAATGGCAGGTGGGTCTGTTCCAGCAGAGCGCGCGGCAGATCACCAGCTTTGGCGAAGACGAAGCGGGTGAACTCTACCTCGTTGATTACAAAGGTGATGTGCTTCGTTTGGAACGAGCCGGATAGATGATTTTTCTCCTGATTTGGGCAGCCATCGGCGCGGGTTTGATCGCGCTTGCTGTACAGAAGCGATCCGCCGTCGTCCGCTCAATCAGCCGAGGGCTGCTCATCAGCTATTTCACGCTTGGGCTGATTTTGCTGGCGGGCGAACTCTATTTCCGTTATATCTTTGCCCAAAGCGAGAATGTCATCACATGGGCGACATCCAACTGGCTGGCGCGAAATTGGCATACCAACACACTCGGCTACCGTGATCACGAGTGGTCAGAAGCCGATCTGACCGGCAAAACAACGGTAATGATCACGGGTGATTCGTTCGCGGCGGGCTGGGGCATCGAAAATCCGGCGGATCGTTTTGGGGATGTGTTGGCGTCCCATCTTGGCGGATCATATGCCGTTGTCAACTTGGGGGTGTACGGCACAAACACCCCCGAACAGCTTGATCTACTGCGTCAGTATCCACTCGCGCAGCCGGATGTCGTGGTCATGCAGTACTTTTTGAACGACATCAACTACACCATGTTGAGCATGGGTTTGCTGCCAACTGCGACCCCAACCCCGTCATGGGCGATGGAATCGGCGCTGGCGAATTTCTTGTACACGCGCTGGATTGGGCGGCTGGTCGATCCGTCGTATATGCGCGACTGGTGGGAAGACAATTATGCGGCTTATGATAATGCCGTCATCTGGGAGGCGCACCGATCCGAAATCGAAGCGTATATCGATTATGTAGACACCATCGGCGCGCGTTTGATCGTCGTCATCTTCCCAAACATGCTCGACCCCGTCCGCAGCATCCCCTACGTGGATCGGGTCGCCTCAGTGTTTGAGGAGCACGGTCATTCGGATGTACTGCGCCTATTTGACGCAACAGCGGCATGGACGCCGCAAGATCGCATGGTGTCCGCTCGTGACACCCATCCGAGCGCAGCGTTTCATCACTATGTCGGCGATCTGTTGTACGAGCGATTTTTCTCATCTTGATCGACTTGAATCCCTCCCATACAATCGGGCAGGATAATCACTGAGGGCTTGACCGTTGAATACACCGTCGATTCCCCAACTTGCTTGGAAACGGATGACCATCATCACGTCAATCATCGGAGACATTCAGGGGCGCATAATCACCACCCTGTTGTACTTCACGGTAGTCGTGCCGTTTGGACTCATCTCCATCTTGCTGACAGACCCGCTTCAGCGCAAAGGCGACAACGCCAAACCATCATGGGTGAAGCGCGAACCCGTCGATAACCGCCTTGACGGCGCACTGCGACAAGGATAACCAGACCCCTTATGTACATTCTTGGGATTGCCTGCTTTTACCACGATGCAGCGGCAGCACTGATCAAGGACGGTCAGCTCGTCGCTGCCGCAATGGAAGAACGCTTCACCCGGAAGAAACACGATAACAGTTTCCCGACTCACGCTATCGAATTTTGCCTGCGCCAAGCGGGCATCACAGGCGCTGATCTCGAATACGCCGTGTTTTATGAGAAACCGCTCGTCAAATTCGAGCGTATTCTGCTCTCAACCTTAAACACGTTCCCACGTTCAGTGAATGTGTGGCGTGATGCGCTCACGACGTGGCTCAAAGAAAAACTGTGGATTAAGAACATCATTCAGCGTGAAGTCGGGGTACGCTATGACCGCGTGCTCTTCGCTGACCACCACATGAGCCATGCCGCGAGCGCGTTCTTTGCCAGTCCGTTCCGCGAAGCCGCCGTCTTGACAGTTGACGGCGTGGGCGAATGGACGACGACAACGCTCGGCGTTGCGCGCAGCACATGGGAAGGCGATGCGCCGGGTGGACAGAACGAAATCAACCTGTTCAGCGAACAACGTTTCCCGCATTCGCTCGGACTGCTGTATTCCGCCTTCACTGCCTATCTCGGTTTCCGCGTCAACAACGGGGAATATAAAGTGATGGGCATGTCCCCGTATGGCGAACCCCGTTACGTGGACAAGGTTGAAAAACTGTTCAAGCAAGACGGCGACGGCAGTTTTCGCATGAACATGGAGTATTTCAGCTATCATCACTCTACCGACGCGACATACAACCAGCGGTTTGTCGATCTATTCGGCGCGCCGCGCCCCGCCGAGTCGGATTTCTTCACGATGGAAACCAACCCGGAACGCGCAGGAGAAGCGGCGGCGATGGCGGAAAACCAGCGCTATGCCGACATTGCCGCGAGCATCCAGCATGTCACCGAAGACGCGCTGATTCGCATCGCCAATCACCTGCACGCCCAAACAGGCATGAAAAAGCTGGTGATGGCGGGCGGCGTCGCCTTGAACACCAAAGCGAATTATCGTCTGCTCAACGAAACGCCGTTCGATGAGATTTACATTCAGCCAGCGGCGGGCGACGACGGCGGAGCGCTCGGAGCGGCGCTGTGGGCGTATCATCTCGTGTTGAACAAGCCGCGCTCATGGGTGATGCCGCACGCATATTGGGGCGAAGAATACACCGATGCCCAATATCGTGAGTTCTTGCTCGAAAAGGGTGTGAAATATACCGATTTCGGCGGACGCGACGATGCCATGCTCGACATGCTGGCTGAAAAGCTGACCCGTGAAAAAGTGGTCGGTTTCTTTCAAGGGCGTTTCGAGTGGGGACCGCGCGCGCTCGGCAGCCGGAGCATCCTCGCCGATCCGCGCTTTGACTCAATGAAAGAAGTCGTCAACAGCAAAATCAAGTTCCGCGAACCCTTCCGCCCGTTTGCGCCTGTGATTTTGCGCGACCGCGCGGCGGAGTATTTCGATTATCCGGGTGTCGCAGAGCATGAAGCGCCGCGCTATATGCTAATGGTCGCGCCGATTAAGCCGGACAAGCAGGATCAACTTCAAGCCGTGTGTCACAAAGGGACGGGGCGCTTGCAGTCGATTGAGCGCGAGACGAATCCACGTTATTACGGCGTCATCGAACGGTTTGGTCAGCTTACGGGCGTGCCGGTGCTGCTCAATACCTCATTCAATCTGCGTGGTGAACCCATCGTTAGCTCACCGCGTGATGCGTGGAATACGTTCCAAAACAGTGACATCGATATTCTCGTTTTGGGTGACTGCGTCGTGCAGAAGCCGGAGTAAGAAAGGCTGACTAATGCGTGATTTTTTCGCCCGGATGGGCATTCTCGGTGAACTGATGCAGTTCCTTTGGCGGCGCAAGCTGTATTGGCTTGTGCCGATGGTCATTGTGATCGTGATTGTTGGCGTGTTGATCATCTTGAGCAGCAATCCAGCGACCTCACCGTTCATCTATACGTTATTCTAGGAAACACGATGAACATGGACTCACTGGGTTTAGCCCTGCTGATCGGTTTAGCAATCGGGATTCCGTTTGGGTTGTACGTGTCGGTTGTATCGAACCGTCATGAGAAGATCAAAGGCAGCGCAACCGGCAAAGTTTTTCACGCGCTTGGCGCGATTGTGCTGTGCACGGCGCTGCCCGGTGTGCTGGTTGAGGTATTCAGCGGCGCGGGCTTCTTGAATGCAGTCGCATTTGGGTTAGGCGCGTTCGCGCTGGCATTCTTGATGCTGTGCGGCTACGCGGTGTTCGAACGTCCGGTGCTGCAAAAACAAGCGTCCGAAGAAGATCGCGGCTGGACGGCGGAAAAAGCGAAATCGTCCGGGCTGTAAGACAACATTCGAAAAGAACAAAACAGGGGATCGAATTCGATCCCCCCTTTCGCTGCTATGGTTTGACTCGGTAAAGGAGTTCCCCGGCTTTGGGGACATAGAGAACACCTTCGTTCTCGCGTCCCTGCCATTCAGCGGGGTTGATCTGCGTGGGATCATGATAGCCAAGTGCCAGCGCTTCGCATTCTTGACGCGAAATCTTGCTCGACAGCGTAACCTGAATGCGTGGATGCTCAACGCCGTTGATGAACGTGCCCGATCCGCGAAAATGCGTGCTGTGGGCGATGACTCCTAGCGGAATATCCTTGAATTTCTCCCACTGCCCCAAGAAGTAATCGCGCACATGGTAGCCCACTTTGCGGATGTATTCGCCATGCACCACGCTGATCTCACCCAAATGCGGCGCGTAAACGACGATTTCGCCGCCGTCCGCCATCGCCGGATCGAGTTTGTACATCGCCTTCGCCGCGACCCACAATTCGTCGTACATCGGCGGCGCTACCGACAGCGCCCGCTGAAACGGCTGATCCACCCACACAATATGACGCTGCGCGGAGAAATCGGCGGCGGCGCGCCACGCGGACAGGTGATCGCCGACGAACACGCCCGATACGCCATGATGCTCAACGACAAGCGCGGCAAGGGTGATCGGTGTCGGCACAAACTCGGCGGCGCGGTGAATGAGTTTGCGGACAGGCGTTTCGGCGATACCGATCATGTCGCGGACGGTGATCAACGCACCGAGCCAATGCGACACGTTGATGAAGTCCGCGCCGCCGATTCCCGGAAAGAGATACTTCGCGCCGCCGCTGAAACCCACAACTTCATGCGGGAACGTCGGACCGACGATCAGCAGGTGATCGTATGCATGAACCGCGCGGTTGATCCGCACCGGTACATCACCGCCCAACGATTCATGATATTGCCCGTCGGCAATCTGCTTGAGTTCATCTTGGGTGATTGTGCCGATCTGTGTCAGCGCGGCGGGATTATCCCACGCATGATTGAGCAGCCCGATCTTCGCGTAAATGGTCGTGCGTTCTTCCGGTGTGATCCCCACGAGCTTACACAGCGCTTCTTCGCTCAACGGGGGGTGTGTGCCAAGCGCGACCATAAAATCAAGCTGGCGGGTATCGTGCAAAATCGTCACCAATTGGCGAAATAAAAACGGAAGCGGCATCGTTCGCGTGCCATCAGGGATCAACACCAGCACGCGCGCCCCGCTGAATCTACCACCTAAGCTGGATGACAGGTATTCCGTCAATTGTTCAGGAGAAAACACCGCTCCGGACGCGGCAGTTTGCGAAAAATCAAGCATCATTCAACCTGTCTTGTGAACAGAATGCCAGAGGTTACGAAGTGTCATACGCGCTATTATAAGGCAAGCAGGGTTGATTGTGCGGCGGAACAAGGACAATTTACGATGGACTTAACAGGTAAGACGGCAGTCGTCACGGGCGGCTCTGGCGTATTAGGATCAGTGATGTGCCGCGCATTGGCAGATGCAGGCGCACAAGTGGCGGTACTTGCCACCACGCGCGAGAAAATTGATGCAGTGGTCAATACCATTTTGGCGGCGCGCGGGATGGCGATGGGCGTTACCGCAGACGTTACGGATCGCACCGCTGTTCAAACCGCCGCTGATGTGATCATGAGCGCATTCGGGAAAGTCGATATTTTGGTCAATGCGGCAGGCGGCAACCGCCCGGATGCGACGACGGGAACGCTTTCCCTGTTTGATCTACCGGAAACCGCGATTGATTCGGTGATGGCGCTCAACTTCAAAGGAACGCTGATTCCGTCTCAAGTATTTGGCAAGATTATGGCGGTACAAAAAAGCGGCACAATCATCAATATCTCGTCGATGGCGTCGATGCGCCCGCTCACCCGCGTTTCGGCATATGCCGCAGCAAAAGCGGCAGTCAACAACTTGACACAGTGGCTTGCAGTGCATTTCGCCAAAGAATACAGCACATCGATCCGCGTCAACGCCATCGCGCCGGGATTCTTCGTCGGCGATCAAAACCGTTATTTGCTGTATGACGAGAGAACGGGCGACTTGACCCCGCGCGGAAAGACGATCATCGAGCATACGCCGCTCGGCAGGTTTGGCGATGCGGAAGACTTGATCGGCACGCTGTTATGGCTTGCCAGTGATGACTCGCGTTTTGTGACGGGTATCGTCGTCCCAGTCGACGGCGGATTCAGCGCGTTCAGCGGAGTGTAAGCAGATTACGCCTTGATCGCCTGCTTTGCCCAGTCGATAAAGCGCATCATGCCAACTTCAAACGGGATCGTCGGCTGCCAGCCGAGCAGGTCTTGAGCGCGGCGGATGTCAGCGGCGCTGCGGCGCATATCCCCCGGCTGCGCGGGATGATGCACAATCGGGTAGGTTTGGCGGTTGAGTCCAAACACGGCAAGAGTCGCATCACACAGGTGATTCACCGACTGCTCGACCCCCGTACCGAGGTTGATCACCTGCCCGTATGCCGCCGGGTTATCGAGTGCGCTCACCCATGCGCGGGCAACATCCTCGACATGCACAAAATCGCGCGATTGTTCACCGTCGCTGTGAATATTGATCGGCTCGCTGCGCAAGATATTTCCGGTGAAGATGGCGAACACGCCTTGATACGAATTATTCAAGTTCTGGCGTTCGCCGTACACATTGAACATGCGGAACGAGGTCACATTGAGCGGTGATGCGAGATCGGCACGCGCGGCGGTCGTGTGAACATAGCGTTCGGCGGCATATTTGGTGATCGCGTAATACGAGACCGGATTCGGCGCGCTGGTTTCGGGCGTGGGCGCGGGCGCGCCGTTCCCATAAATCGTCATCGAACTGGCAAAGATCAACCGCGATACGCCGCGTGCAAGACACGCCTGCAAGACGTTGATCGTCCCTTGCGTATTCACAGCGAGATCGATGGCGGGATCGAGAAACGACAGCCGGATCGACGCCTGCCCCGCGACGTGCATCACAGCGTCGGGCGCGTGATCAAAGGCTTGCGCGATGTCATCAGGGTTACGCACATCACCGCGAATAAATGCTGCCCCGTTCGGCATATTGGCAAGCGATCCGGTGCTGAGGTTGTCGAGCACGATCGGCGTGTGTCCGGCGTTGAGGAGCGCTTCGCACAGATGCCCGCCGATGAACCCTGCTCCTCCGGTGATGAGTACGCGCATTTATTGATGCTCCAATGGAACAGCATTGACTTCAGATGTTGAGCGCGCATCCCAAGGGATGAACACTTCGCCTTCGGCGCGGCGCGTATCATGCCGCACGAGCATCCATTCAAACCAGACTGTGAGCAGCGTATACAGATAGCGGCTTCCCTGCTCTTTTAGCTTGAGCGCCGAAACGCCGTGCGCCCGGTTGCGCCAGCGGATCGGCACAACGGCGTAGGTGTAGCCGCGCACAATCGCCTTGAGCGGAAGTTCGATGGTTAGGTTGAAGTGCGGCGAGACAAACGGGCGGCAGCCTTCGATCACGTCGGCGCGGTAGCCCTTGAATGCGTTCGTGGTATCGTTAAAACGAAAACCAAACATCGTACGAATCACGGCGTTGGCGATCCGGTTGATGATCAGCTTGAAACGCGGGTAATTCTCAACTTTTGAGCCGCGCACGAACCGCGACCCGAATGCGCAGTCGGCTTTATCGCGCAAGATGTAGTAATACTTTTCGACATCGGCGGGGCTGTCTGAAGCATCCGCCATGTAAATAATCACAGCGTCTCCGGTGAAATGGCTCAAGCCATAAGTCACCGCACGACCGTAACCATGCCGCCCATCATTGCGGATCACACGAACGCGCGCATCTTGTTCGCCAACAGCGCGCACCACATCACTTGTGCCGTCGGTGCTGCCGTCATCGACGACAAGAATCTCGAAATTGGTGATCGCCACCCGATCTAGATGTTCGCGCAGTCCTTCAAGCGTCGGCGCGATGTTATCGACTTCATTGCGGGCGGGAATCACAATCGAGAGTTTCATACGCCGAGTCTCCGCTGCCATTCGGCGGCGATTTCCTCGAAAATATCGTCCAGCGTCCGCGTGATGTTCCACCCCGGCAGTGAGCGGCGCATATGCGCGAGATCAGAAATGTAGCACATGTGATCGCCTGCGCGGGCGGTGTCGTCGTAGCGATACCGCATCGGCTTTCCGGTGATCGCTTCAGCGCGAGCAAATGCCTCCCAGATCGAGACGGTGTTTCCGCGTCCGCCGCCGAGGTTGAACACCGCGCCAGAGCTAGGATGGTGATAAAAAATCTCGATGGCGCGGGCAACATCATAGGCATGAATGTTATCACGCACCTGCTTCCCCTTGTAGCCGAAGATCGTGTATTCGCGCGCTTCGACGTTGCAGCGGATCAAATAACTGAGGAAGCCATGAAGCTCGACGCCGCTGTGATTGGGTCCGGTCAAGCACCCGCCGCGCAAGCACGCAGTTTTCATGCCAAAGTAGCGTCCGTATTCTTGAACCATCACGTCAGCGGCAACTTTGGACGCGCCAAACAAGCTGTGTTTTGAGCCGTCGATTGGGAACGATTCCGGGATCCCGTCGGCAAACGCGGGATCGGCGTAATCCCAGCGGGTTTCGAGTTCAACCAGCGGGATCGTGTTCGGGCGATCCCCATAGACTTTATTGGTACTCATATGAACAAAAACAGCGTTGCGGGCATGTTGGCGCGCTGCTTCAAGCAGATTCATCGTGCCAACCGCGTTCACGTCAAAATCATCAAATGGGCGCGAGGCGGCGAGATCGTGGCTCGGCTGTGCCGCCGTATGCACGATCATATCCGGTTTCATTTCTTGGATGAGCTGCTGAACCCCTACCCGATCCCGAATGTCAAGTTCGACATGATGAAAGCTGCGACAGGTAGTTTCAAGGCGGTGTTGATTCCACCGCGTATCGCCTTTTTCACCGAAGAATTCGCGGCGCATGTTGTTATCGACGCCGTAGACCGTCCAGCCAAGTGCATCAAAGTAAGTCACGACTTCCGAGCCGATCAAGCCGCTGGAGCCGGTCACAATCAGGAGAGGCAAAGCATTAAACCCTTTTCTTCTCTCGTATGAACGCTTAACCATAATCCATCTAGGGGCAATCTTCAATATGAGACTTCACCCGTCAGGCTTGCTACAATCGTCATGATGAAATGGAGTTGACGATGCTGAAAATAAGACACTTCATAATCCTATCCGGTTTGGTGATGCTGGCGGCATGCAGCCCCGCAGCCGAACCTACCCCGACGCTCCCGCAGCCAACTGAGACCCCGGTTCCGATTCAAGCCGTCACGCAAAACGCCGACTGGACGCCCATCACCGAAACGATCAACGGGCTGGAGATGGTGCTGGTTCCGCCGGGATGCTTCATGATGGGCAGCGATGATGGACGCCGCGACGAGCGCCCCGCCTCTGAATTGTGCTTCGATCAGGCGTATTACATCGGGCGCACCGAAGTCACCAATGCGCAGTTTGGCAGTCAAGGAAATTTCGCTGGGGATAACCGTCCCCGCGAAAACTTACCTTGGATTGAAGCGCGTGATTTTTGCGCTAGCAAGGGCATGCGCCTCCCCACCGAAGCCGAATGGGAATACGCGGCGCGCGGTCCGAGCAATCTGCATTACCCTTGGGGCGATGAGTTCATCGTAGATAACGCCGTAGTCGATTCGAATTCCAACAACGAAACGGCGGATGTAGGCAGTCGTCCGGCGGGTGCATCGTGGGTTGGGGCGCTCGATATGTCGGGCAACGTCTTTGAATGGGTGAGCAGCATTTATGCCCGCTACCCCTATGATGGCGCGGACGGGCGCGAAAACCCGGACGATACTGAACTGCCGCGCGTATTCCGGGGCGGCGTGAACACCTATATCGACTTCGGCGCGAGCGCGCATACTCGATTCAACATGCCGCCGGGTGACCGCGACTGGTTTATCGGTTTCCGCTGCGCACTTTCACGGTGACCAACATGGGACGATATTCCGGCTTTTTGTGGGTGATCGCCGCTTTTGGTGTGGTGTTCTTTGCAGTGCAAGCGCAGCCCATTTGGGGAGATCATCCACTCCTACTCCCGGCGGTAATCGTGATCTGGGTCGTCACGGCGATCAGTTTGTTTCCTACTTCGGGGTTGGCTCCCGTGCGCCGCGTGATCGCCGCGCCGTTGCATCGTTTGCGCAGTATCCCAATCCTGTTCTGGCTGATCATCCTCGTCTACCTGACGTTTGCGCTCGGCGCATGGGTGGTGCATTTTCAGCCGACAAACGGCAAATGGATCACCACGTTTGAAGCGGCGTATCTGCTGCTCATTTTGTGGGGACTGCTGTTCCTTCTGTTCTACAACGGCTCACGGGAAGAAGCGAAAGCACTCGGCGGCAAGCTGGCAAAGAATGCGCTAACGGGGGTGATGATCACCCTGACGACAATCGCGTTCCTGTTCGCGGGGGCGGAGGCATATCTTCGCATTTTCTACATCACAACCGACGCTTACACGTTCACGGCGATGAACTACTGGTGGTATCAAAACTTCTATTACCCCAGTTTCAACTCGCTTGGCTTCCGTGATTACGAACCGATCCCCGATGCGCCGCACCGGATCGCGGTCTTAGGCGATTCGTTCACTGTCGGGCAGGGAATCAACAACATCGACGATACATTTCCGCAGCGCATCGAGCGCGGATTGAATGATGGCACGGATGTCGATGTGATCGCGCAGACGGGGTGGGATACGGATGTGCAGGAGTACAACTTATCGCTGTATCCCTATCAACCGGATACAGTAATCCTGTCGTACTACCTGAACGACATTGATTACACACTAACCGCGCCGGATCAAAGCCCGGATCGCAATTTCCAATTTCCGCAGCAGGGACTCGGATCGTGGTTCGTGCTGAACTTCTTCGTCCCCAACTACCTGTATTACAACCTGCTCCAGTTCACGTCTGCCGAGCGAAACTCGAATTTCTTGGGCGATCTGGTCGATGCACATTTGAACCCGGAAACATGGGGGCGACAGGTGATGCAGCTTGACAGCTTGATCGCCTACACCGAGCGCAACAATATGCGCTTGATCGCGCTGGTGTGGTGTAATCCGGTTGGGATCGATGCTTCTGCGCCCGCCGTTGAGCAAGTTGTCAATTACTTCAGCGAACGCGGAATCGAAGTCGTGGATATGAGTGATCATCTACGCGGCCACACGCCTACCAGTTTGATCGTCAACAGCTTTGATACGCACCCCGGCATACTGGCGCATCAACTGGCGGCTGAGGCACTGCTCGAAGTGCTGAGGATGGAGTAACACTGAACCGCAGCGAACGCAGAGAGAAAAACACGATACTCTGCGTTCGCTGCGGTTCAATCTCTACGTTTCTGAGACATTCCGCGTGTAGCGATACGCCAGCAATATCGGAATCAGCGTGATCGAAATCACGAACACCGCCGCCACATTCGTGACCGGGCGATCACGCGGGCGGGTCAATTGGCTGAAGATCCAGATCGGCAGGGTGTCCTGCTGCCCTGCGGTAAACGTCGTCACGATGATTTCGTCAAAAGAGAGCGCGAACGCCAAGAACGCCCCGGCTAGCAGCGCTGTCGCCATGTTGGGGAAAATCACAAAACGAAATGTTTGAAGCGGAGTCGCGCCCAAGTCCATCGACGCTTCAACTTGTGACTGCTGCATCCGCCGCAAGCGCGCGACCACATTGTTATAGACAGTGACCACGCAAAACGTCGCGTGACCGATGATGATCGTCCATGTGCTGAAGGGAATATCCAGCACACCAATCGCCGAACGCAGCGCGATACCGCTCACAATGCCGGGAAGCGCAATCGGAAGGATCACGAACAGCGAGAGCGTATCCCGCCCGAAAAACGAGGTGCGGTACAACGCAAGCGACACCAGCGAACCGAGGATGATGGCGATGATCGTCGCGGTGATCGCCACCTGAAGCGACAACCCGAACGCATCCCAAAAGTCGGTGCGGCTGAACAGTGCCGGAAACCAATCGAGCGTTAACCCCGGCGGCGGAAAACGGAACGAGGCTTCTTCTGTTGTGAAGGCGTACAGGATAATCACCGAGATGGGAAAATTCAGAAACAGCAGCACCAACCCGGCGGCGAATTTCAACCCAAAACCCGCGTGATGAATATCTCTAGAGCGCATCAAACGCCCCCAATCTCCGCGCAGCGAGCAGATACACGCCCATGATCACAATCGGCACCGCGGTAAACGCCGCCGCCAGCGGCAGATTACCCGCTGTGCCTTGATACAACTGCACCGCCGACCCGATGAAGCGGCTCGAATCGCCGATAATGCTGGGGATGATGTAATCGCCTAACGTGAGCGAGAACGTAAAAATCGACCCGGCAACGACACCCGGAAATGCCAGCGGCAGGATCACTTTGCGAAACGTCAGGTTTGGGCGACCGCCGAGATCAGCAGAAGCCTCCGTCAAGGAGCGCGGGACGCGCTCAAGCGCTGCGTTGATCGGCAGCACCATATACGGCAGCCAGATGTACACGAACACCACGAACATCCCCAACAAGCTGAACGACAGCGACGCGCCGCCGATCACGGGGAGTCCAAGTACCCAATCCAACACGCCGCCTAATCCGAGCGTGTTCGCCGTCCACGTAAGAATGCCTTCGTTCGCAAGGATCAGCTTCCACGCATACACGCGCACCAAATAGCTCGACCACAGCGGCAGCATCACCCCAAGATAGAGGATGCCTTTCATGCGTGGGCTGGCAAAACGCGCCATGTAATACGCCAGCGGAAACGCCACGATTGCCGATGCAACCGTAACCGCCGCCGCCATCAATGCCGTGCGCGCGATGATGTCGAAATTGGCGGGACTCAGCAGTTCTTGATAACTGTACGTGCTGAATTCGGGGATCACCCGCCCGCTGAAGTCGTCAAGCGTGTAGAAGCTCTGAACAAGCAGTGTCGCAAGCGAACCGAGATAGAAGATCACCAGCCACGCCATCGGCAGCAAAAGCAGCAGCAGAAGCGTTAGGTTGGGATGGGAATAGAAGTAGTTGACGGCGCGGCGCATGATTAGACCTCCTCTAGCGTCCGCGTGAAGACCTTCGCCCATATCAAGATGACGCGCCGCCCCACCGCCGCATGAAGATCATGCGCATGCTGTTCGAGATTTTGCTCGGTCACGGTGATCGTACCGCCGCTGTTCAGCGAGACGGTATAGCGTGTGGTCATGCCTAAATAAACGACATCTTCGATTATCCCCTCCGCGCTGTACGAGTCGGGCGGGACAGGTGTGCCGCTGTCGCACAATCGGATACGCTCCGGTCGCACGGAGATCGGCGCATCCGATCCGGTGATGCGTTGGGCAGTCTCGCCGTCCAGTAAGTTGGATGTGCCAACGAAACCGGCGACAAAGCGCGTGCGTGGACGTTCGTAAAGCTCGGCAGGTGTCCCCACTTGCTCGATCTTGCCATGATTAAACACGGCGATCCGGTCGCTCATCGTCATCGCCTCTTCTTGATCGTGCGTGACGAAGATAAACGTGATCCCGACCCGATGTTGAATCGCCTTGAGTTCAACCTGCATCTCTTGACGCAGTTTGAGGTCAAGCGCGCCAAGTGGTTCGTCGAGGAGCAGCACTTTCGGATGATTGATCAGCGCGCGCGCCAATGCCACACGCTGGCGCTGCCCGCCAGAAAGCTGAGACGGTTTGCGCCCGCCGAATCCCGGCAGGCGCACCATCTCCAGCATTTCATCCACGCGCTTCTGACGCTCGGCTTTCGGGACTTTCTTCACCATCAGCCCGTAGCCGATGTTCTCGGCAACCGTCATGTGAGGGAACAGCGCGTAATCTTGAAAGACCGTATTCACGTCGCGTTCGTATGGCGGAATGCCCGCTACCTGAACGCCATTGAGATCGATCGCACCGCTCGTCGGCTGCTCAAACCCGGCAATCAAGCGTAAACATGTCGTCTTGCCAGAACCAGAGGGTCCGAGCATGGAGAAGAATTCGCCATCGTAGATTTCCAGATCAACCGCGTCGAGCGCCTTGACCTCGCCAAAATGCCGGCTGAGGCGCGTCAGCCGGACGGCGGTTCCGCGCACGTTCATCCGTTTTTCACCATCACATGCTTGGTAATGCGGTAGTCGTTGACGGCTTCGGCGGACAAATCCTTCCCAAAGCCGGACTGCTTGAAACCACCGTGCGGGGTTTCGCTTGCCAGCGGGATGTGATCGTTGATCCACACCGTACCAAATTCGAGTTCACGGGCGACGTTCATCGCGCGCCCGATGTCGCGTGTCCACACGCTGGCGGCAAGCCCGTACAGCACATCATTGCCATAGCGGATCGCTTCGCTCTCATCTTTGAATGTGCTGATCGTCAGCACAGGACCAAACACCTCACTTTGAATGATCTCCGAACGCTGATCGACATCGGTGATCACGGTCGGCTCGAAGAAGTAGCCGCGATCCATGCCCGCCGGAACAACGCCACCTGTCAGCACCTTCGCGCCGTAACCTTTGGCGCGTTCGATGAAACCCTGCACACGCTCCCGCTGACGCGCCGAAATCAGCGGACCCATCTGTACACCATCGTCAAATGGCTGCCCAACTTTGACGCCGCGCATCCCTTCGATAATCGCCTCAAGGACGTCATTCGCTTTGCTCTGCTGCACGTAAACGCGAGTGGCGGCGGTGCAGTCCTGCCCGGTGTTGAACGTCGAAGTCAGCGTGGCGACGGCGGCGAAGTTTTCAACGTCGGTATCATCAAACACGATCAACGGCGCTTTGCCGCCCAATTCCAGATGCACACGCTTAAGCGTGTCGGCGGCAGTCCGCATGATCTGTTTGCCCGTCCCGGTCGATCCGGTCAAGCTGACCATACGTACATCGGGATGCTCGACAAGTGTCTGTCCGGTGGCATTGCCGCCCGTGACGATATTCAGCACACCGGGGGGAATTCCCGCTTCGGCGGCGAGTTCAGCCAGCATCAGCGTGGTAATCGGCGTGCCGGGCGCGGGTTTGAGGACGACGGTGCAGCCCGCCGCAAGCGCCGGACCGATCTTCCAAATCGCCATCATCAACGGGTAATTCCAAGGTGTCACTTGACCGACGACACCGACAGGCTCACGGCGGTAGATCGAAGTGAATCCTTTGGCATATTCGCCCGATGAATAACCATGCGTATCGCGCGCGGCGGCGGCGAAAAAGCGCATGTTATCGACGCCGAACGGCATATCCGCGCCTAAGCTGACGAACGCATACGGTTTGCCCGTGTTTTCGCTTTCAGCACGCGCCAGCACTGCAGCATTCGCTTCGATCTTTTCCGCCAACCGCCACAGCACAAGCGAACGCTCGGATGGGGTCAACCGTGACCAACGCCCATCGTAGAAGGCAGTATGAGCGGCACGCACCGCGCGATCCACATCTGCCGCGCTTGCATCCACCACTTGTGCAATCATTTCGCCTGTAGCGGGATTTTCAATTGATGTGAGCGCCCCGCCTTGGCTGTCTGCCCATGCGCCGTCGATCCAAAGTTTCCAAGTTTTCATAATTGATGGGTGTCTTTCTCAGAAGAAAACAGAGGACATGAGAAACACGAAGGGCGAGGCAGTGCCTCGCCCCCCGACATCATGAAGCGTTACCGTCGATTAACGACCACCGAGGATCGCCACATAGTCCGTCGCCCAGCGGCGGTACGGTACACAAATATCACCGCGACCGTCCGCGCAAGTGGTGGTCGGCGTGCGCCAGAAATAAATCTGATCGAAATTCTCATAGCCGTTGACCGTGCAGCCCGTCTCACCCAGCAGCGCATTGCCTTCGCAGGCGGCGGGAACAGATGGCACACTGCCGAACCATGCGGCAAGGTCGCCCTGCAAGTTCAGGTTCAACGAGTGCTCAAGCCACATGTACGCGCAGTTCGGGTGTTCTGCATCGCTGTGCATCATCGTCGTATCCGCCCACCCCGTCGCGCCTTCCACCGGGATCACGCTGGCAATCGGAGCACCCGCCGCGACGAGTAGGTTCACTTGGAAGGGCCACGAGCCTGACGCGACAATCCCTTCATTCGTGAAGTCGTCAATTTGAATAAAGGCATCGTGCCAATAACGCGCCACGAGTTCACGCTGCTGGCGGAGCAGTTCCAGCGCCGCCTGATACTGCGTTTCATCGAGCGAGTATGGATCAGTGATGCCGAGTTCGGGATTATTCGCCATCAAGTACAGCGCCGCATCCGCAATGTAGATCGGACCGTCGTATGCCTGAACGCGCCCGCTGTTCGACTGCCCATCCGGCAGCGTGGTTTCTTCAAACACGACGCTCCAGCTCGTCGGCGCTTGATCGCCAAAGGCTTCTGTGTTGTATGCAAGAACGTTCGCGCCCCACTGGTAAGGAACACCGTAGTGTTCGGCTGTGCCGTCGCCATCCGTGTCAACCGTATGCCAAGGTGCACTTTGAAGACGTTCGTCCACCGTGCTCCAACTGGGGATCAGGTCAGTGTTGATCGGCTGAATGCGTTCGCCCGCGATCAAACGGAGACTCGCGTCGCCCGACGCCGTCACGAGGTCGAAATTGCCTTCGTTCATCAGCGCGACCATCTCATCAGAAGTCGCCGCAACCTGAACGCTCACCATACAGCCCGTCGCTGCTTCAAAATCCGTCACCCAGTCGTATGCCGGGTCAGTTTCGCCGCGCTCGATATACCCCGCCCACGCAACAATACTCAGCGCGCCTTCGCCTTCCCCAACGGCTGTCATCGGGGCTTCCTGCGCGCTGACCACACTAGCGCTCAACAAAACGACCAACAAAATGAAAAGGAGTGTCTTTTTCATGTCCAAATCCTTAAGGGCATACGAATACGACAGTCGAAGTATAACAAGCCCGTAATCTTTGACAAGAACGATCCAACCGAGTGACCTACTTGCTAATCCGCCATTTAACAGTGTTATGCGCCAGTGACCACCCCTAGGCTGATGTGCATTGTTCAGGCGGTTCAGAAGGATACTCACGAATGCGATTTAGTGGGCAGGTCGCACTGATCACGGGTGCGGGTTCGGGGATCGGTGCAGCGGCAGCGCGGCAGTTTGCCGCCGAAGGCGCAAAGGTCGGCGCGCTCGGCAGATCGGATGACAATGTGCGCGATGTCGTGCGCGGAATTCAACAAGCAGGTGGAGAAGTCATGCCGTTGATCGCTGACATCTCTGATCCGACTGCAATGCAAACGGCAGTGCGGCAGTTGGTCGATACCTATGGGCGATTGGATGTGGTCTTTGCCAATGCGGGGATCAACGGCGTGTGGGCACCGCTGGAAGAACTCACGCCGGAGGAATGGGACAACACACTCGACATCAACTTGAAGGGTACGTTTTTAACGGTGAAGTACGCCGTACCTCATCTCAAGCAGAACGGCGGTGCAGTCATTATCACCTCATCGGTGAACGGAACGCGCATGTTCAGCAATACCGGAGCGACCGCCTATGCCTGTTCGAAAGCGGCTCAAGTCGCATTCGCCAAGATGACCGCGCTCGAACTGGCGAAACACCGGATTCGCGTCAACGTGATCTGCCCCGGCGCGATTGAGACAAATATCGACGAAAACACCGAGAAGCGCGGCATTGAACGCGAAAAAGAACCCGTCGAATATCCAGAGGGACAAATCCCTCTGACGGATGGAAAGCCCGGTACATCCGAACAAGTGGCTGAACTTGTCCTGTTCTTGGCGTCAGACGCGGCACGGCATATCTCCGGTACGGAGATGTGGATCGACGGCGCACAGAGCCTTCTACAAGGCTAATCATACGTGAAAGGCACGAAGAACACCCAAAGAAACCCCTTTGCGTATCTTTGTGCCTTTGTGCTTAACTGCTCTTTAGCATCTCGAAGTACTTGTCGCGGTTCGCAGCGCGCGCGATTTTCCCGCTGCTGGTTTTGATCAACCAGCGCAGCGGAACTAGATCAACATACCGGGCGCTAACATCGGTGGACTGCGCGATCCGGGCGCGAATTGTGCGGACGATCACCGCGCGCCGCTCCCCTTCCAAATCGGCGGGATCATCAACTTCCGCAAGAATGCCGATGTCTTGTGTGCCCAACTCGGCGTTATCGACGCCGAATGCAACCACGCGTCCCGGATGTATCCCCGGTATATCGTTGATCAGGTTTTCGATGTCTTGCGGGTAGATGTTTTTCCCGCCCACGATAATCAAGTCTTTCTTACGTCCGGTGATGAAAAGCTCCCCGTCAGCGAGATACCCCATATCGCCCGTGAAGTACCAGTCGTCGATCAGCGCCGACGCGGTGATTTCCGGTTGATTGTAATAACCTGAAAGCATCGAATCGCTGTGCAGCGCGATCTCACCGACGGCGCGCTCCGGGAGTATCTGACGATCCGCATCGACGATCCGAACCTGACATCCGCCGATTGGCACGCCGCACGAGACGACCTCAAACGCGTCCCCATCGGTCAATTGGGCGACCTGCTCCTCCGCGAGCCGCCGCCGATCCACGCGGTCGATCTTTGGGATCGTGCGCATCCGGCTTGACGTCACCGCAAACGTATTTTCCGCCATCGCATAACAGGTCATCAGTGCCGACTCGCGCAGCGCGAACGGAGCAAACCGCGCAGCGAATACCCGGTGACTTTCAGCGTAAACAGGCTCGGAGCAGTTGATCACGGCGCGCACGCTGGAGAGATCAATCCCCTCCAGCGCTGACTCACGGATGCGCGTCGCTAAAAAGTTGTAGGCGAAGTTTGGCAGCCACATCAGCGTTCCGCGATAGCGGGTGATCGCGTGCAAGAGCATCTGCGGGGCGCGCACCCATGCCGTTGGTGACATCAACACGAGATGAACCGCTTGCATGATCGGCTGAATAAAGGCGGCGATCAGCCCCATATCGTGATACAGCGGCAGCCAACTGACGATCACATCGTCTGGCACAAGTTCAATCGCGTGACCGTAAGATGCCAATTGATTGATCACAGCACGGTGCGAAAGCATCACACCCTTCTGTAATCCGGTGCTGCCCGACGAATGCTGCAAGAATGCCGTTGCGTCGGCATTGGGCAGCGGACGCGTGAGATACTCGGTGGGTTCGCCCCCCGGTTGTAGTGCATCCGCGCTGATCACGACTGCCAGCCCATCCAAAGCGACACTAAGAGGATTCAATAACGCCGTGTCGGTGATCACGAAGCGGGCGTTGGCATGCTGTACAAGCTTGCGAACGCTCTCATAATAACGTGCGGGATCGAGCTTATCCGTCAAATATGCGAACATCGACGGAACAGCGCCAAGCAGCATCCCACCCCAGAAGCCAAAGAGCGCATTCTCTTCTTGCGGCAGAATCAATACCACCAGATCACCCGGCAGCGCGCCGATTTTGTCCAGCGCGTGCGCGTAGCGCGCGGCATAATGGAAGAACTCGCCTACCGTATAAGATCGCTCTACATCGCCGCTGATCACGGTCACGGCGCGTTGATCGATGCAGTGTTCCAGCAGCCAGCGCACTTGATGGAGCAGCGTCTCCGGCTTCGCGTCAAGCGTAATCGGCACAGCGTTCATCGGGCGAGCTTCGCCTCAATATTGCGCACGATCTGATTGAGCGTGTCCATGTTATCGACCGTGAGTTCAGGATCGGCAAAATGCACGCCGAACGTTTCCTCAATAAACACGGCGAGCTTGGTCAAATCAAACGAGTCCACCCAACCGCCGGAGATCAGCGGTTCATCATCCGAAAAGCTATATTTGGGATCGTTGCTCAGTTGTTGGCTGATAAACGCGCGAATCTGATCTTTCATCTCGCCTCACCCGTCTTTGTAGTCGCAAGTCGGTAGGGTAAAGCATCACATGAGGATTTTCAATGTTTTTGACAACAGACAATCGTGTGACGAAATCGTCACATTTTGGTCACACATGCACGTGCAGCTCGGCATATAACCAAAGGTAAAGGAGGCTGCTTATGAACGTTTCAAGACGACAATTTCTAAAGATGGCAGGCGGCGCCGCCGCATCGCTCGTTCCACTTCCGCTCAACGGATGGCAGCGGGTACAGTCCACAAACAGCCCAATTTTGCATCTGCTGAACCGGCTCACATGGGGCGCGCGTCCGCAAGATGTGGAACATGCGAACGCGGTCGGCTATGAGGCATATCTAGAGGAACAGCTTAATCCTGAACAGATCGATGATTCAGCGCTCGATGCGATTCTCGAAACCATGCCCGTGCTTCAAATGGATCGGCGTACCGTGTTCAGCTTGATCGAACCGTACTACCGCTCGTACCAAGCCTTGATCAAAGGCATGATCGCGCGCGCGGTTCACAGCGAACGTCAACTGCTGGAGCGAATGGTCGAATTTTGGTCAGATCATTTTAATATCGGCAGCGGCGATCTCAGTCCAGAGATGATCACGTTTCAACGTGATGTGATCCGCCGTCATGCGATGGGCAGTTTCCGCGATATGCTGCTTGCGTCAGCCCAAAGTGTTGCTATGTTGTACTATCTCGACAATTACCTCAACGTCGCTGAACATCCGAACGAAAACTACGCACGCGAACTCCTTGAACTGCACACCTTGGGCGTAGACGGTGGATACACCGAAACCGATGTGTACGAGGTTGCGCGGGCGTTTACAGGCTGGACGATCAACGACGCATCGGATACCGGGTTCTATTTTGATCCCAGTGTTCACGACACAGACGCAAAAACCATCCTCGGTCACGAACTCCCCGCTGGACGCGGAATCGAAGACGGGCTGCATGTGATCGGCATCGTCAACAATCATCCTGAAACGGCACGCTTTTTGTGCTTCAAGTTATGCCGCCGTTTCGTGAGCGACGATCCACCGGAAAGCCTTGTCGAAAGCGCCGCACAAGTTTGGATCGAAACCGGAGGCGAGATTCGCCCGGTACTCCGGCACATCTTCTTGTCAGAAGAATTTCGCGGCTCAGCAGGTCAAAAACTGCGCCGTCCACTCGATTTCTTCATTGGCACGCTCCGCGCGACGGGTACGGAAGTACGAGAGTTCTGGGCGCTTGATGAGATGCTATCCGATCTGGCACAAGTACCTTACGGGTGGGAACCGCCGGACGGCTATCCCGACACCGCAGGAGCATGGATGAACAGCAGCGGCTTACTGGCACGCTGGAATATCGCAATGGCGCTCACACACGGCGCGTTCAGTGACCCGGATCAGCAGTCGATTATGACATCGCATCTGATCGAGCGTGTGGGCGAACCCGCAACGGTTGGCGAGTTGGTCAGCCGTGCATCCGAACAGGTATATGGCGCGCCGCTGAACGATCTTTCGCCTTACATCGCATTTGTCTCCGATGGAGCGGGCAGCGATGCCCCGGTCACGCCTCATGTGATAGCACGCAAACTCGGTTCGTTGTTTGGGCTGCTGCTGGCAGCGCCCACCTATCAGTGGAGGTGATCGCATGAAGCACAAGCCAGAAGCAGGAACGATGTCGCGGCGCTCATTTCTGGGTGGCTTATCGGCGCTTGGCGCGGTCGGCGTGAGCAAATCCTTGTTTCCATCATGGATGCCGCGTCTCGCATTCCGTCAAGCAGGTCAGGCGGCTGCGGGGGATGTCCTTGTCTGCGTCTTTCTACGCGGCGGCATCGACGGGCTGAGCGCTGTCGTCCCCTACGGCGAAGGTAGCAATTATTACGACCGCCGCCCCACGCTCTCCGTACCAGAGAGCAGCGTTCTCGATCTGGATGGCTTTTTCGGCTTCCACCCGGCGCTTGCGCCGCTGCACGAGGTGTTTCAAGCGGGTGGGCTAACCGTCGTCCATGCCACCGGATCAACCGATCCAAGCCGCTCTCATTTTGATGCGATGCAGTTCATGGAATACGGAACACCCGGCAGCAAGACCACCGGCACAGGCTGGATCGGACGGCACTTGCAGACAGCGGCATGGCAGAACGACTCACCCTTCCGCGCTGTAGGGATGGGTGCGCTCGTTCAAAGCTCACTGCGCGGGTCACAATCGCCGCTCTCGCTGCGCTCAATAGCCGATTTTCATCTGCGCGGCAGAGAAGGCGAACTGCGTCAGCTTGAGCAGATACTCGCAGACCTGTACACCATCCAAGCGCCGCAGGACTTGCTCGGCTCACAAGCGCGGCTGGTGTTTGACGCGGTCGATACGCTGCAATCGTTGAGCGCCGAGAATTACACGCCCGCCAACGGTGCGGCATATCCTGATGATGATATGGGTTTTGGTATGGGACTCCGCCAGATCGCGCAGCTTGTGAAGGCGGACGTCGGGCTTGAGGTCGCGTGTGTCGATCTCGGCGGTTGGGATACGCACGAAAATCAAGGCACGATCGATGGGTATTTCAACACTATGCTCGATACGCTCAGTCGGGGATTGGCGGCATTCTACACCGATATGGCAGACCGGATGGGCGGCATCACCGTCGTGACGATGAGCGAATTCGGACGGCGCGTCGAAGAAAACGCCAGTCACGGTACGGATCACGGACATGGCAATTTCATGCTGTTGATGGGCGGCGGTGTGAGCGGCGGTCAGGTCTATGCGCAATGGCCAACCCTCGCATCCGAGGCGCTCAACGATGGCGACTTGGCGATCACCACCGATTACCGGGACGTGCTGGCGGAAGTCGTCTCGCTGCGGCTGATGAATCCGGCACTGGAGCAAGTTTTCCCGAATCATACGGTCACGCCGCTCGGATTGATCGTACCGCGTTGAATGGGCAAGGTATCAAAGGAATAACACCATGCGGACTATTCGCGTTTTATGGATCACGATTCTGCTCTCCATCGTTTTCACGGGCGCGCTGTTCAGCGTTCAAGCGCAAGACGAAGAAGCAGTGGAAGACCGTCTCGTTGAGCTTGTCGCCCTCAGCCCGGAATTCGCGGACTGGCTGGCGAATTATCCAGACTGGATCGGGCAGGCGTGGCAGAGCGACGGGGATTATTGGTATGTCGAGTTCTACAGCGCCAATTGGGAGGAATGGCTCGGCTACGCAACGGTGAACATCGTCACAAAAGAATTTGCGGATTATCTCGTCCCCAGCCCACTCCCCCCGGACGAATTTCAAGAAGGTCAGGCGCGCGTAACCGAACTGGTGCTGTACGATCCAGAAGTGCAAGCCCGCTTAGTCGAGCCGCTTTTGTGGGATGTTTACGTCGATTTCAATCGTTGGGATCGCGTATGGGAAGTCTCCTATTATCGCGGCGTGAATGCCATCCAAGTCATCTGTACGTACAATCCCGAAGATGGCTATTTCAGTATCGACAGCATCGGCGATCCGAATGTCTTTGATGAAGAAACCGCATTTGAAGATGCACGCAGCGAAGCGATTTCGCTAGCGTACACGGCAGACGGCGTTGATGCCGCGCTCGAAGGCTACGATGATTGGACGACCTACAGCGAACACCTCGGCGGTGGTATCTGGACAGTCGAATTCGCTGCCGGGGATGAAGAGCTTTTCTTCGCGCAGGTTGACGTGGAGAACGATGTCGTTCTGGAGGCGGGTGCAAGCCGTTAGCGCTATAATGCCCCGCAAGGTGAGAGCATGTCTGAGCGTACTGCAATTCTCGTCGTCGATGATGAAGAAGCGATCCGATCCGCCCTTGCGACACTGCTGGGGCGGGCAGGTTTCGCCGTGAGTCTCGCCAGCAGCGGCGCGGAAGCGCTTGAAGCCGTGCGCGAACATTTCCCCGATTTAGTGCTGCTCGATGTCGTGCTGAATGAAAGCGATCCCTCGAGCATGAGTGGATTGGACGTGCTGCGCAGAATCCGGGCTTTGGAGCGCTTCATTCCTGTGATCATGCTCACGTCATACACTGAATGGCAGGTGGAAAGTCTCGGTCAAGGGGCAATCGCGTTCATGACCAAGCCTTGGGACGCAAATGCACTCCTCAGCCAAGTGCGGGCAACGCTCGGCGCGGTCGCCCATATCCGCAAAGAATCACAGCGTGAGGAAAATCCTGCCATGATCCGGGCACAGGATGTCGAGATCGATACCATGCACTACCGGGTCTTTCGCAGCAAACATGAGATCGACCTGACGCCGATTGAATTTGCGCTGCTGGCATTCTTGGCGCGCAACCCGAACCGCGAATGGACGCGTGAACAGCTTCTCGACAAGGTATGGGGCTATGAGTGGGTTGGTTTCCCGCGCACCGTTGACCGTCATATCGCTGCACTGCGTCGCAAGCTCAAACTGGGGCGTGATGAATTGATCGAAACCCTTCACGGTACAGGCTACCGGCTGATTCCCTAAGCAATGCGCAGCCTTCTTGTCACTTTCCCAATTGTGCTCATCCTCCTATGGGGGATCATGCCGCTTATGCTGGCGGTGTCCGTTACCGTGCTGGCGATCAACTTACTGGCGGCGATTTGGCTGGCGCTGGCGCTCTCCGCGTCTGGCACGCTGTTTTTCCTGTTTGGCTGGCACGGCGGCAGCACCGTTTCAAGGCGTTCACTTGTAACCGCAGTGCTAGTTTTGCTCGTCTGCGCCATCTTCTGGATCATCCCACCCTTAATTTCACGCCGTCCGCTGATCACCCTTCGCGCACAATCACCGCTTTCGCTGTTATGGCTCATCCTTGCGTTGAGTGGCACAGCGCTCACCATCGCCTTGATCGGCAAGCGTTTTCGGCGCTTTCGTCGGGAACAGCAAGCGCATGAGCAGCTCATGTCGGTTGTGCATGATCAATTGAGCGAGGGGATCGCGCTTTATACGCCGCGCCTGCATATGTGGTGGGCGAATACCGCCGATCACATCCTCCTCGATTCACTGCGGGATGAGCTGCGTCCCCTGCTCCAACGTGCCGCCGATACCAAGCGGATCGCCGCACAGAGTTTTGTCATCAACGAGAATCTGCGCGTGAATGTGCAGGCTGTCCCGCTCCAAGATGGCTCGATCAGTGTTTTGACGCGCCCGCTTGAAAATGATTCCAGCCAATTCTACGAACGCTTCATCCGCCGCCTCGTTCATGATATGCGCAACCCGTTGGCGGCGATCATCGCGCACGCCAGCAACTTGCAGCATAATCCGGGGCTGCCAGAGGCAAGCACCGCCCGTACGATAGAGCATGAGGCGCAGCGTTTGACACGGCTGGTAGACAGCATGTTGTTCGATGCGCGCTTGTCTTATGTCCCGCTTGCACTGGAAATGCTCGATCTTTCGGATGTAATCGAAGAGGTGTATTTTCAACACGATGAACGCGCCACGCGCGAAGGAAAATCGTTTGACATGGAAACGCCTTCCCAATCCGCGCCGTTTCACGGAGATCGTGATTTGTTGGTGCGCGCCTTGAGTAACCTCGTGGATAACAGCCTCAAGTATTGTCAGGTGGGCGCAAGCGTGACCATGCGCCTGACCACAGGCGAAGACGACTATGTGATCAAAGTAGTTGATACGGGTGAGGGGATTCCCCCGGAATTCCTACCGGATCGCATCTTTGAGGCGCTTGTGCGTGCACGCCCGCGTGAAAGCGGCAGCGGGCTAGGGTTGTCTATTGTCAAAAAGATCGTTGAAATGCACGGCGGTCAGATCACCGCTGAAAGCACCGTAGGCAAAGGGACGACGATGACATTATGGCTGCCCAAATAAAGCGCTGCCTCTGGCTGTTCATGTTTTTGCTTGCGGGATGCGGGGTACGCGTGGAAATCGCAACCCCCGTCCAGATCACGGCAGCGCCGCGTGGTCTGCCGCCGTTGGATAACTTCACCGGAAATGGCGTATGGCGCGTACAAGCAGCGCCTCGCATCATGTTCACCGAACCAGATCGTGTCAGCGCACAGCTTTTCATGCAAACGGATCAAAGACCGGTCTACATGCTCCAGTATCGCGCACTGTGGTTGGCAGTGGAGTATGATGCGACATGGTTTGATGCCCCCGGCAGTAATGCCCTACTGCGCCTGAATGTCTACCGCCGCAGCGATACTGCAACCCCTTGGGAACTGTACGACGATGACCAGCGGACGCTTGCCACCGATCACACACCCGTTACGTCACGCGATACCATCATCGTGATGGTGTACGCCGATGAAGTAGGCGAATTTGATGTCCGCGCCGAAGTCAACTTGGTCGCGTACCCGGAAGACGGCACGATCGTTACGCAGGTGAGCAGTACAGAGATTCATGTCCACGTTTTAGCTGATCCGGGCAACATCGCCGTTGATCACGACGCGCTTGCACCGCAAATGGACGATTCAGGATCATGGATCTTGCTGGATTGGCGCGGTTGGCTTGGTGGTCCTTGCGCGTATATGAACACCCTCGCCAGTATCTCGGCGGCATGTGACAGTCTAAACAGCGGTGATTATGCGTCGATGGGGGGCTATCTCAGTGCCGCGCTCAACGAGACAGACGATTCCGATCTTTATGCCGCGCTCAACAGCATGCAGGGACTGGCACTCGCGGCTCTGGGCAACTACTCTGGGAGTGCCGCGCACCTTGAAGAAGCGATCCGCGTGTTTGAGGAGTTGGGGCGTTTTTGGGAACTCACGATTCAGCTTCATAACATGGGTGCGGTCGAGTTCATGCGCGAAAACGCCAACGGCGCTTATCCCGTGTTCGACCGACTTCAGGAGATGCGAGGTCAGTTCTACGATCAAGCAGGTATTATGCTGACTCAAGCAAATATTGCCTATCTTGAGTCCAATATAGCGCCGCTGGAAGAAGCCCACTACTACATGCGCGAGGAATGGGGCTTACCTCAAGCCGGTATCGTTGAAGCGTGGCTCAATACCCTTTATGAGTCACAATGAGAATGTGTCCCGACGCTTTCACCGCCGAAATCAGCAGACAGACAACTTGCTCAAGTACTGACGAACATGAAACAAGTCTTCGAGGCGTAGGTGGAACGTAGGTTACAAAATCAATGGTACCATTGCAAAAGGATGCAGTCTGAGGAGAATTCACACACGAATTAAACAGCATGGTAAAATGAGTCGGGATAGTGCCAATACATCCCCCACTTCATCATCACCGCCGCTACCGGGATTCTACCACAAGTATGGAAAGCGCCTTTTTGACATCGTCATGAGCGCTGTTCTATTGGTTCTGCTGCTGCCTGCAATGCTAGGAGCAGCGGCAATCGTGTTCGTGTTTATCGGGCGTCCGATCCTTTTCAGGCAAGAACGTCCGGGGCTTCACGGTAGAAGTTTCATGCTCAATAAGTTTCGGACGCTGCGAACAGTTGAGGATTCATGCGCAGATGCACCTGATCAGGAACGCTTGACCCGAGTTGGCGCGCTCCTGCGGCGCATGCATCTTGATGAACTTCCGCAGTTGTTCAATGTGTTGGTAGGCGATATGAGCTTAGTCGGTCCGCGTCCGCTGCTGGTTGAGTATTTATCGCGCTATACGCCGTCGCAAGCACGGCGACATGAAGTACTGCCGGGAATCACGGGTTTAGCACAGGTGCGCGGTGGGAATCAACTCCCTTGGTCAGCACGCTTGAGACTGGATGTATGGTACGTCGATCATGTTTCATTTCAGCTTGATTTATATATAATCTTGATTACTTTAATAAATAGCTTAAAGCTGTCAAACCTTCGCCGCGAAGCATTGTTCAGCACCAAATTCACGGGTTCAGAGCCTGAATGACTCCACCTCTCATCGTGGGCGCAGGCGGGCACGCAAAAGTTATAGCCGATATTTTCCAACAACGCGGGCAGGCTATCCTCGGTTATTTGGATGATGACACTGCGTTGCGTCAGCAGATAATTTTAGGTTATCCAGTCATCGGTGGCACGTCTGAGCACATCAAACACCCTGATTCTGCGCTGATTGTTGCTATCGGCACGAATCATGTGCGCCGTCAACTAGCCGTGCGAATCGAACAGCAGCGTGAATCAACGCGTTGGATTTCGGCTGTGCATCCTCAAGCGATCCTCGCGGCGTCGGTTTCCATTGGTTTGGGGACGGTCATCGCTGCTGGAGCGGTGGTCAATCCTGATGTCACTATCGGCGATCATGCCATCATTAACACGGCAGCAAGCGTCGATCACGACTGCACCATTGGCAGCTTTGTTCATATTGCGCCGGGGGCGCACCTTGCTGGTGGGGTGCGTGTAGGCGATGGCGCAATGATTGGTTTGGGCGCGTTGGTCGTCCCATACTGCACTGTCGGCGTTGGCGCTGTCATCGGCGCTGGCGCTGTCGTTCTTCATGATGTCCCTGCAAACACAACGGTCGTCGGCGTACCGGGACGCATTCTGAAACACCATCCGTACGATTGGCTTTCTTTGTGAACTGCTGCGCTGGGGCAGCAAAAGGCGGCATCCATGAAGATACCCATGTCTTCACCCGATATAACCGGACTAGAGATCGATTTCGTCAACCGTGTCCTACAAACCTCTTATCTCAGTATTGGACCTTATATCGCAGAATTTGAACGCGAATTTGCGTTGTACTGCGGCACGAATTATGCCGTCGGGGTGAATTCAGGCACGAGCGGGCTTCATCTCGCCGTTATCGCGGCAGGGATCCAAGATGGCGACGAAGTGATCACGCCATCGTTCAGCTTTGTATCGTCCGCCAACGTCGTCTTGTACGAGCGGGGCGTTCCCGTTTTTGTGGATATCGACCCAAAGACCGGAAACCTTGATCCCAAGCGGATCGAAGCAGCGATCACCCCGCGCACCAAAGCGATCCTGCCGGTTCACGCCTTTGGGCAGCCCGCCGATATGGATCCAATCCTTGCGATTGCCCAAAAGCACGGGCTAAAGGTGATCGAAGATGCATGCGAAGCGATAGGCGCGGAATACAAAGGGCGTCAGGTTGGGACGTTTGGCGAGTCCGGCGTATTCGCCTTTTATCCTAACAAGCAGATGACTACCGGTGAAGGGGGCATGATCGTCACAAACCGGGAAGATCTCGCCCAGTTGTTCCGCAGTTTGCGTAATCAAGGGCGGGATGTATTCGATTCATGGCTGAACCATTCGCGGTTAGGTTACAACTACCGGTTGGATGAGATGAGCGCCGCACTGGGACTCGCGCAGGCGCGCCGCTTGGATGAACTGCTCGCCAAACGTGAACAGGTCGCCCGCTGGTACAACGAGCGGATCGCGGCGATGGAAGGGATTACACCTCCGTACATCAGCCCTAACACCACACGTATGAGTTGGTTTGTATATGTGATTCGCTGTATGCTTCCCAATCGGAATGCATTAATGAAGTATCTGGAAGAACGGGGGATTCCTTCCCGTCCGTACTTTGCGCCGATTCACTTGCAGTCGTTCTATCAAGAACGATTCGGCTACCGACGGGGGGATTTCCCGCATACCGAATACGCGGGCGAGACATCCCTTGCGCTGCCGTTTTCCAGCGTGATGACGCGCGAACAAGTCGATTACGTATGTGATCATCTCCAGAAGGGCGTCATCGAATGCAGGGTGCGAAAAAAACGTAATGTCCGCGTCTAAAGCTAACCGTTCGCCTTTAAAGATTTGTCACGTCGCTGCCACAACCGAAGGCGCGACATGGATGCTTGAGCAACTTCGTGATTTACGCGATCATTTTGGTCATCAAGTGAGCGCAGTTATCGGGCAAGGAAGCGGCGGGCTAGTCGACAAACTCCAGCGCGAGGGTATTCCGTTTCACCAGTTCGATTTCTCATTTATATCGTCACCGCGTCGCGCACATACCCTCGCTACCCGTGTGATCGAACTGGCACGGTTGTTCCGCCGTGAACGTTTTGATGTAGTGCATACCCATCTGTTTGATTCGATGGTGATGGGACGTTTAGCGGGTTGGCTCGCTGACGTGCCCGTGCGATTAGCAATGATCGCCGGACCTTACCATTTGGAGGCGGCTACGCCGCATTGGATCGACACCACGACATGTTGGATGGAAACAGCGCTGATCCCGTCATGTAACTACACCCGCCAGCTTTATCTGGAGGCGGGCGTCCCGGATGACCGCTTGCATGTGATCTACTACGGACCGGACGCGCGCAAGTTTGATCCCGATCAAACAGAACCGGCGAGGCTGCGCGAACTGTACCATCTCCCTCCCGATACGCCGCTGATCGGGATGGTGTCGTACTTTTATCCGCCGCTTCCCCCCGGTCGATGGACGCCACCCGCGCTGCATAACCGCGCCAACAAACGTCACGAGGATGTTATCGCCGCCGCGCCGCTGATACTCAAAGAGTGCCCCGAAGCGCGAATCGTGTTCGTCGGCTCTGGGTGGGGCGAAGCGGGAGAACAGCACCGGCAGCGCTTGATCGCTCAGGTGAGCGAAGCCGGGTTAGCCGATCACCTTCTGTTCGCAGGATTCCGCGCCGACGTGAACAACGTACTGGTCGATCTTGACATCGCTGTGCAAGCCTCAGTCAGCGAAAACTTGGGCGGCACAATCGAATCGCTGCTGATGGAAGTTCCAACGGTCGCAACCCGTGTCGGCGGCATGGTGGACAGCGTCCGCGATCATGAAACTGGTATTCTGGTCGAACCGCTCAACGGCGCCGCAATGGCAGAGGGAATCTTGACTCTCCTTCGCGACCCGGACTGCGCTAAGGCTTATGCACGGGCGGGTCGAAAGTGGATGCTGGAACGCTTCACATTGGATGAGACGGTGAAAGCGCTCGACACCTTATACTGGCGTTTGTCAGAGCACAGACACGGTTATCGCGGTTGGAAAAGCACGCTGCATGCCGTACAGACAAGCGTGATTTTCCCGTATTTAGCGACCCGGCTTGCATGGGATATTTCGCAACCGCAGCGCACCCTCGTCGCAGATCGTGTCAAGTCGCGCCGCCGTGCAGTCATGCAGCGCATAAGCGATGCTAAACACGCCGCGCTTACAGGCGGTTCGAATCTCGCAGGCATTCCACGCTCCATCGCGGCGCTGTTTGGTTCGATGCTGAATTACACGTTCACAGGAATCACCGCCCTATTCAAACGGATCGGTCACTGGACGGCGATGCGCCCGCTGTACTTTTATGGCTACATCCGGCATCTACTTCGCGGCACCGTCTTGTTAAGACGCTGGGATATCTTCTTCGCCCGCATCAGAGGACGTGAGCCGTATGAGGAACAACCGCCAGCAGACACGTAACATCATCGCGCTTTTGGTGGCTCAAGCCGTCGCGGCTGGCGTCGGTATCTTCGCGTTTTCGCGCATCAGCAGCACGATCCCCATCACCGAGTTGGGGCGTTTTGGATTTGCGGTTTCTTCCACCGTGATTTTTGGCTTGCTGGCGGAACTCGGCGTGCGCTATGTTGCGATTAGAGAGATCGCGCTGGATGCCAGCCGCAGCCGGACGGTGTTTCGGCATTCGGTCATTCTGCGCATCATTCTATCAATTATGGCGCTTGCACTCCTCGTCGCATTCTCGGAGCTGTTCCCGCCTTGGCAGCAGGAAACGCGACTGCTTTTCCTTGCCGGATTAGGGGCGGTGTCACAGTTCGGCGCAGAGCCGGTCAGTTGGGTGTTCTTCGGGCGTGGGCGCGTCGATACCGGGGCGATCATCCTAATCATTGATCGCGTGCTGTATGTTATAGCGATTCACCTGACGGCAGTGGTGTTTCACACGGCGGAAGCGCTGCTGTTGGCGCTGCTTGCCGCAAACGTGATGCGGTCGCTGATTGCATGGGTGTGGGTACGCCCAACGTTCGAGCGGACGGACGCGGATCGAGGGTGGGATCCGGCGCTGTTCAAGCGGCTGATCGTCGGTGGGATCAGCATCGGCGCGGCGGTCGTCATGTCTGTGTCGTATATGCAGATTAGCACGGTTGTCGCCCAGTCGGTAGTGAGCGCGGAAGAACTGGGCTTCTACGCTGTCGCGTTGGGATTAATCAACATCTTTTTGATCGTGCCAATGGCACTGACGAATGCGCTGTTCCCCAGTTTGGCGGCAGCAGCAGCGAACCCGGAGTCATCGTTCAAGCTGTACACCCGCATGATCCGCCTAAACATGATCTTGATCCTGCCGCTGGCGCTCGTCCTATTCTTCTTTGCTGAACCACTGCTCAATGTGTGGGTAGGCGGCACATACCGCGCCGCCGCACCGCTTCTACGGGTACTCTCGATAGGCATGGCAGCGTCGGGCATGAACTATCTGTATCGCATCTTCTTCTTCGCCCAAAACCGCCCGACCATCGAAGCCACCGTCGATCTAGTCGCGTTTGTTTTGATGATCGTGTTCGGAGGGTTGGCGGGGTCGCGGTACGGCAGTATCGGAATTGGCGTGGTATACACGGTTCTCGAAGTCGCGTTGTTGTTCACCAAACTGCACTTGATCAACGCGCTGAACGGTAAACCACCGGGCTTGTTGGCTCAATGGTCGAAGGTCATCAGCCGGACATCTTCCAACGCTCCCACCTGATCGGAAAGGCGCACCGGCAACCGCCCAAAATCATCCAATGAGTACAAAAGCACAACGAGACTAGAAACGCCTTGTGTCACAGATAATTGATAAACGCCGTCCTCTATTGTTGTGTGTAAGCGCCATTGGCTTGTCGGGTACTGACCGCCGACCGGTGCGTTATCCTGTTGGTCAAGAATATTTCCCGCTAAATCACGCACCTGAACGGATACCTGATAATCCTGCGTCGGCGGCTGATTCGCCTGCCAGTACAGCGTGACCTCTACGCCGTCTTGCTGCTGCACAATCCGGGCATGTGTGAGCGTAATCGAATCGGCAAAGTGAGCATCAAACGGCACGGCATCCGGTGGAATCAATGCACTTTCGGGTCGATTCAAGACAAAAGGTAATAAGTCACTCCCCATGATCACCGCCGGATTATGCTGTGCTTGTACCAGCAGCATCGCCGGAGATAGGGACGGCAGGTTCGGCGGCACTTGCAGCGGAACAGCCTGTGTGACGAGCGCGCCGGGTATGAGCCGCGCCACCTCCCGAAGTCCTGTGTACCTCGTGATCAAGTCGCGTGTGCCTACAGCAGCAGTCCAGATGCGCACCGGATACTGCTGCTCAAAAGTAGTGCCAAATCGCGCTGACACTTCGAGCATTGTTTCGGACTCAGTGCGGGTGATCGCGGGGTAACTCACATAGAGCTGACCGGTATCTGCGATGTCCAGTAGAGGACTCAGTGCAGGGAAGGGTATCGTATGCAGCGCACCCCATTCCAACACAACCTGATCCATCAATGCGGTATCTTGCGTCACTTGAGCGAGGAATGCCCGCCCCGCCCACTGTGAGCCATAGTCGACTGCCGCTCTGTAATGTGATTCAGCGGCTGCCAGATCACCGCCGCGTTCCGCGATGTTTCCACCAAGCATATGATAAATTTGAGCGGCGGTATTGTTCTCCCAACGATCCGCATGCAGCCGAATACGCGGCATCAGCCAATCAGGATCGACCGAAACCCTCAACGTGTCGAGCGCGGCTTGAACATCCCCCGCCGCAAGCAGCGCGATCCCGCGCATCGCAAGCTGATCCGCCCGCAGTTCGAGCGGCGCGATCCATGTGATCCACTCGGCAGCGGTTGACCATTCACCCGCCGCCATGAGCAGCTCAATGCGTGTTTGTGCCATGCCCGCCGTATCATGTCGGGTCAAGGCACGCCACGCGACTTGTTCCTCAGTGATGACGGCAGCAGTGCGAGACACGTCATCGCGCGAAAGTAGATAAAAATAGCGCTCGGTGAGGAGCGCACGCGCCGCAGTTAGGCGTACCTCAATCGCTCCATTTTCGAGCGCAGCCCGCAGCACCTCAACCGCTAGAACCGCCTGTTGATTAACGGCAAGCGCGAACGCGTAGTGTTCCACAAATTGAGGCGCAAGTGCGTACAAGGTGCGCCACTGCTCAACCGCCGCTTCAGGCTGCCCGCTCAGCAGATTGAGATATGCCAATCCGTAGGTGCGGATTGGTGTAGGCGGGAGTGCATCCCATGTACCGCGAAGTTGATTTGCAAGCGTGAGATCGATGATCGGCAAAATCGACTGCGCGGTGATGCCTGACTGAACCCATGTCCGCACATCGGATCGAGTGAGCGCGTTGTTCATTTGCGCAAACAAGGCGTCCTCTGGCGCAGAGTCACTGTCAACCACGCGAAAGAGCGCGATCCCGTTCATCTGGAGTACGAGGGCAAACCGAGTTGTATCCAGAATCATCTGCGGATAGCGTGTGTCGAAACTTTCCAGAATCACGTAGTCAATGCGCGCGGCTTGCAGAAATTCGATGTCGCGCGCATCCAAAAATGGTGCAGGCGGATCGGTCAGGTTGAAGAAACGCGTCGTCTGTGCTTGGTACGCGCCGCTGACAGGCGCGGCGGTGAGCGCATTCGGAATCTGTTGAATAACAGTGGCAGCGAGGTGCGAATCGGCAAGAAAACGCTGCGGTCGGGTGGTATTGACGACTGCGGCAGCCGCATCTGCGAAACGGGTATGCACTATGTCAACAGCGAGAGGGGCTTGCAAGTCATCCATCGTACGCAGTTGATCGCGGGCGCTGTACGGGATCGGAACTGGTTCAAAGAGCGTCAGCACCAGCAGAATCAGCACGACAGGGGCAGTGAGCATGCGGGCAGTACGCATGACTCGCCATGAGCGGCGAAGCAGCGCCCACGCTGCCGCGCCGATCATCACGGGCGGTAATAGGCTGACTTGAGCCGCGCCGATCAAGTTTTCGAGAATATTGCGGACAAACGGCAGTCCGAGCTGACACACATCGCCGATCAGCAGGTTAATCCCGAAAATGCTGCTCACCGCTTTGAATAACACAGGTGAAACGATCAGCGCTCCGGCGATCAGTGCGGGGGCTGCATAAAATGCGAACATCCTGCGCGTGCGCAGGAGAATCGCGAGATACAAACTGGCGATCTCGCCAAATACAAGCACACCATGAGCAAACACAAGCGGAATCGACAGAAAATACGTTTCCCCGATAAGCGGCAGAGCGATGATGGTCGCTTGTTCGCTGCCCGCTTCGCTCGTGCAAACTGCCGTTTCGGGGGATGCACTCATGAATTCGGGTAAGCGCGTGCGGATAAGCACGAGCGCAGCGATTCCCAAAATTCCCACACAAAGCAGCAGAATTCCGGCGCGCACCGGCGTGAGTCGAAGCCGCCTTTGCGCAATGGAGACTAATCCACTGACGGCGATAAACAGCATGAACACCAGCAGCGCGCGTGGATGCACACTAGCGAGCGCCGCTGCACATAATCCGATCAAGATCACAGCACCGCGCGTCCCGTTGCGCATCCACACGACGAGGGCGAACAGCGACATCGGAAGCAGCACCCCTAACCCGATCTCTCTCAGTGTGCGCAGATCGAAAACAGGATGGCGACCTGACTGGTAAATCCCCATGAAGCCGATCACGTCAGTCGTGTGGATCGCAAAGACCGTGAGCAGGGCGACCGCCATCGCCGCCGCCCAATCACTGCGGGTGAGTTGGTACGTTAGAGCGAACAGGATTACGGGAATCATCCAGACGAGCATCAGCGACTGCTGATACCACACGTATTGATAAGCCTCCCCGTGTGACGTCCCCACCCATGCTGCCGTCATATACGTCCAGCCATCGATCCTCAGCCGGAAGTCGCTCGACTGCCCGACCGCCCGGTTGAACAAGCCTTCGTCGCCGCTTCCGTTTATAAGCCATTCGGTGAGAGAGGCAAACAAGCCCCGGTCGCTGAGTTCGCCCTCATAGCGGTAGCGGTTGGTTTCGGCGGTGAAGACGAGGAGAACCGCTACACAAACGGCAGTCGTTCCCCACAGGAACGCGCGCACGGGCGGCATGCGCCAATACAGCGGCGCGGCACGGCGGGCGGAAAGCCGCGAGAAGATGAACATGATCGCGTGAATGGTCACCATGTAAACCGCGATGGGAAGCTGAAAGAACCGGAACAGCGCACCGATTCCGATCAAGGGGATGAGACCACAGGTGAGAATGAGCGCAAGTCTAACGACCGGATGGGGAGAGGAAAGCAGACCTAAGCCGCGTGAAAGCAGCGCACCTGTCACACCGATTTGCAAACTGGCGATCAGGAGCACTGCAGCGTTGTTTTGCGGCAAGATGAGCGCGAAAGCAGCGTGCAGAAGCAGAGAAAGCCCAACAATGCCGGAGAGAATATGTGTGGGTTTGATGTTCTGCCGCACAAGTACGCTTTTCTATGCGTTCACAAGCGGAAGGTAAGCAAAATTATAGCATATGCTCACACAGCAGAGTGTGCTGCGAAAGGCGCACAATCTTTAAAACGTCAAAGGCTGTGGGACACGAGAGGATGAAGAACCAGATGACAAAAGACGAGGGAGTACAAACAGAAACTCATACTACCGCTGTGATTTTCCTCGGCAAGTGGACTGCCCCCAGTCGTCTCAACCGCGCTAAAATAGGCATGAATGTGTAAAAGTTGGCTTACCGAACTGGGACATTGTACCACTTTTGGGATATGGGGTTATGAAAAAGATTGGATTACTGAACCAACCTCTTTCCGCAGTGATTGCAGGTATGGGGCATTTCGATTCTCTCGTCATTGCGGACGCTGGGCTGCCGATTCCGTTACACACACCTCGGATCGATCTCGCAGTCAGCAAAAATATACCGCCGTTCCTTGATGTGTTACGCGCGGTTCTCGAAGAGATGCAAGTTGAGGGTGCGATCATCGCGGAAGAACTCGCGGTCCGCAGTCCTGAAATGCATCAACAACTTGTCGGTTTGCTCAAGACAATCCCAATCACCGCCGTTCCACATACCCAGTTCAAGGTGCAAAGCGCTGACGCGCGCGCAATTGTGCGTACCGGAGAATTCACGCCCTACGCAAACGTGATCTTGATCGCTGGAGTCGTCTTCTGATGACCGTACGTTTGACACCGCGCACTTTCCTTCAGCAGTACGGTCTGGTGGTGTCATTTCTGGTGCTGTGTGCCGGATTGACGATGGCAACTGACCGGTTCTTCACAGCGGACAACTGGCTCAATATTCTGCGTCAGTCGACTATCAACGGGATCATTTCAGTGGGGATGATGCTGGTAATCCTCACGCGTGGAATCGATCTCTCGGTTGGTTCGATTTTGGCACTCGCTTCTGTGATGACTGCCGATCAGCTTCAACAAGGCGTCGATCCGCTGGCGGCACTCGGTTTTTGCTTACTTGTTGGCGCACTGTTGGGGTTGATGAACGGCGCGTTAGTCACTTTCATCAAAATCCCGCCGTTTATTGCCACCCTCGGCATGATGACCGTCGCGCGTGGATTGGCGCTCTCCTATACTGAAGGACAGCCGATCACAGGACTGCCGGACGCTTTTCGATCATGGGGAACAGGCTTCATCGGTCCAATTCCCACCCCGATCATTGTTGCGGTGGTGATCTTTTTAGTCGGTTATGTCCTACTCGTCCATACTCCGCTTGGGCGTTACATCTTCGGATATGGAGACAACGATCGGGCGGCGCTTTTCACCGGGCTTCCTACACATCGCATCGTGCTGTTCGTGTACGCAGTGTCGGGCACATGCGCGGCGCTTGCCGGTGCGATCTTGATCGGTCGGCTGAACTCCGCCGCGCCGACGGGCGGCGTAGGGTACGAATTTGATGCGATCGCTGCTGTGGTGGTCGGCGGTACGAGCTTTGACGGCGGTGAAGGAACGATCTGGGGAACGCTGCTTGGCGTGCTCCTCATCGCTGTCCTCAACAACGGGTTGAATCTGCTCAACGTTCCAACGCCTTTCCAAGATGTCGCAAAGGGCGCCGTGATCGCGCTGGCGCTTCTGTTCTACAAAGCGATTCGCTAAGGGGGTGATGCTGCCATATCCAAATACAGCTAGATAGACTCATGCATTTCGTTCGCAACTTCTAAGGAGTATCCATACAATGTCGCGCAAATTAGTGTTCGTGTTGATGCTGTGTGCGTTGATTGTTGGCGCGTTCGCCGCTGTCGCCCAAGACAGCTTCACGATCGGGCTTTCCCTTTCCACCCTAAATAATCCCTTCTTCGTCACACTACGCGATGGCGCGCAGGCTGCCGCAGATGAACTCGGTATCACACTCGTTATCGCTGATTCGCAGGATGATCCGGCGACTGAAGCGACCAATATTGAAGACCTGATTGCTCAGGGCGTCGATGCTATTCTGGTCAACCCGACCGACAGCGATGCAATCGTCCCGTCGATTGAAGCGGCAAACGCAGCAGGTATCCCCGTCTTCACGATTGACCGCAGCGCGAATGGCGGCGAAGTTGTCAGCCACATCGCGTCGGATAACGTCGCGGGTGGACGGCTGGCGGGCATGTTCCTGTGCAGCCAACTTGGCGGCGTGGGGAGCGTGGTCGAACTCGAAGGCATCGCGGGCACGTCAGCAGCACGCGATCGCGGTGCAGGCTTCAATGAATATATGAGCGCGGAATGCCCCGGTGTCACCATCGTGGCGCGTCAGACGGCGAACTTCAACCGCGCCGAAGGCTTGACCGTGTTCGAGAATATTCTTCAGGCGCAGCCGGAGATCAACGGCGTGTTTGCGCACAACGACGAAATGATCCTCGGCGCGGTTGAAGCGGCGAATGCTGCTGGACGCGAAGGCATCGTCTTTGTTGGTTTCGATGCGGTTGATGATGCGGTTGCAGCGGTTGTGGATGGCGTACTTGCGGCGACCGTTGCTCAACAGCCCGCGCTGATGGGTGACCTCGGTGTCCGCGCTGCCATCGCGTCGTTGAGTGGTGAAACCGTCGAAGCGAATGTCCCGGTCAATCTGCGCTTGATTCAGAAGTTGACCTTGGGTGTGTCGCTCTCCACACTGAACAACCCCTTCTTCGTCACGCTGCGCGATGGTGCACAGGCTGCCGCAGATGATTATCTGGCGGTCGAACTGGTCGTTGTCGATTCACAGGATGACTCTGCGACTGAAGCGACGAATATTGAAGACCTGATCGCTCAGGGCGTCGATGCCATTCTGATCAATCCGACCGACAGCGATGCAATCGTCCCGTCGATTGAAGCGGCAAACGCAGCAGGTATCCCCGTCTTCACAATTGACCGCAGCGCGAACGGCGGCGAAGTTGTCAGCCACATCGCGTCGGATAATATCGCGGGTGGACGTATGGCGGCGATGTTCCTGTGCGAACAACTCGGCGGCACGGGGAACGTGGTCGAACTCGAAGGCATCGCGGGCACGTCAGCAGCACGCGATCGCGGTGCAGGCTTCAACGAATATATGAGCGCGGAATGCCCCGGTGTCACCATCGTGGCGCGTCAAACGGCGAACTTCAACCGCGCCGAAGGCTTGACCGTGTTCGAGAACATTCTTCAGGCGCAGCCGGAAATCAACGGCGTGTTTGCGCACAACGACGAAATGATCCTTGGCGCGATTGAAGCGGCGAATGCTGCCGGACGCGAAGGCATCGTCTTCGTTGGTTTCGATGCGGTTGATGATGCGGTTGCCGCTGTTGAAGCGGGCGCACTTGCCGCGACGGTCGCGCAGCAGCCGGATCAAATTGGTTATCTCGGTGTCGAAGCCGCTGCCGCGTATCTGGGCGGCATGGGCGTTGCCGAGGCGATTCCGGTTCCGCTGGCGCTGGTCACTCAGTAACGAAAATTGCTCTAAATCTAGGGACGAGGACGAGCCTCGTCCCTTTACCGCTTGGTTCTTTTGAGAAAAGCTGACCGTTCATGTCTACATCATCCAACCCGTCTGCGCCGCTGCTGGAAATGCGTGCGATTCACAAATCCTTCCCCGGTGTACAAGCGCTCAAAGAGGTTGATTTAATCGTTCATCCGGGTGAAATCTTGGCGCTGCTCGGCGAAAACGGTGCGGGCAAAAGTACCTTGATGCGCATTCTGGACGGCGTTTTCCACCCGGACAGCGGTCAAATTATCTGGCAGGGACATTCAGTCAACCTGCGCTCACCGCATGACGCCCAAGCAATCGGCATCAGCATGATTCATCAGGAAATCGCGCTGATTCCGTATCTGGATGTTGGCAAAAACATCTATCTGGGGCGCGAACCGCGAGGCATCGTGCCGGGGATGATCCACTGGCGAAAACTGTACCGTGATGCGTCTGAGCAGTTGGCGCGCCTCGGCATGACGATTGATCCGCGAACGCCAGTGCGTGATCTGCCGATTGCCCAACAACAGATGGTCGAGGTGGCAAAAGCGCTTTCCCTTGATGCGCGGCTGATCGTGATGGACGAACCAACCTCTTCCTTGACGGATACCGAGGTTGAAACCCTGTTCGCGCAAATGCGACGCCTGAAAGAGCAGGGGGTGTCCATTGTTTTTATCTCGCATCGCCTCAACGAAATCTTCACGGTTGCTGAGCGCGTAACCGTACTCCGCGACGGCATGCTGGTTGGCAGCAAACCTATCAGTGAACTCACGCAGGACGAGTTAATCCGCATGATGGTCGGGCGTGATGTCGCCGACATCTACATGCGTGATGAACAGGATACCCCCGCTGTAGACGCACCCACCCCAATATTGGAGGTACGGGGTCTCACGCGCGGCGATGCAATTGCAAACATCTCGTTCACCTTGAATCGCGGTGAGATCGTCGGTATCGCCGGGCTGGTCGGGGCAGGACGCACTGAACTCGCTGAAACACTGTTTGGGGTTCATCCGCCCACCAGCGGCGAAGTCTTGTTGAACGGGATAGCACTACGGCTTAACTCTCCGGCACAGGCGATTCGACAGGGAATAGCATTGGTCACCGAGGATCGCAAAGTACAGGGCTTATTCTTGCGGATGAGCGTTGGCACGAATATCACGATGAAACTGCTCGCAAAGCTGGCGAGCTTCGGCATCATTCCCGGTGGCAGAGTCAAGAAGATTGGCGCAGAGTTTGTCGATAAACTGAATATTCGCACTCCGTCGCTTGGGCAGCGCGTCCGAAATTTGAGCGGAGGTAACCAGCAGAAGGTTGTGATCGCCAAATGGCTGACGCTTCAGCCTCGTGTGCTGATCCTCGATGAACCGACGCGCGGAATTGACGTGGGAGCGAAAGCCGAAATTCACCGCCTGATGCGTGCGCTCGTCGCGCAGGGCGTAGGCATCCTCATGATCTCCTCAGAGCTGCCGGAGGTGCTCGGTGTGACCGACCGTGTTCTCGTGATGCGGGAAGGTCATCTCGTCGCTGAGTTCAACACTCGCCAGACCTCTCAGGACGAGATCATGAGGGCAGCAACGGGAGCGAAAACATCGTGGTAACTATCCTGCGACGCGGTACCGTATTCATTTTCCTGATCGGGCTGTTCATCTTTTTCAGCCTGTCATCCGACCGCTTTCTTCAAGATCGCAACCTAACCAATATCCTCGTGCAAAATGCTCACATCATTATCGTGACCGTGGGCATGTCACTCACCATGATCTCCGGCGGCATCGATCTTTCGGTCGGTTCGGTGGCGGCGCTGTGTGGGGCGATTTCGGCAGGGCTGATGGTACGCAATGGACTGTCCGCCGAAGCAAGCATCCTTCTCGGATTGGCGCTCGGCTTCGTGATTGGATCAATCAACGGTGCGTTGGTCGTTTTTGGCAAGCTGCCACCGTTCATCGCAACTTTGTCGACGCTCGGCGTTGCGCGCGGACTCACGTTGTACTACACCGAAGGTAGACCTGTTTCCGGCTTGACCGAGGCATACACTTTTTGGGGACGCGGCAGCATAAGCGACATCCCAACCCCGTTCATCGTGTGGGTAATCGTTGTGCTCGCCTTCACATTGGTGATGACCCGAACACGTTTTGGACTGCATGTGTATGCAGTGGGTGGCAATCAGGATACTGCGCGGTTGGCAGGGGTTCCGGTCGATCGTGTCAAGATTTTGTGCTATGCCCTTAGCGGAATGCTCGCGGCGCTAGCAGGTGTGCTGCTCACCGGGCGCGTAAATTCCGCACAACCACAGGCTGCATCCGGACTTGAACTAGAAGCGATCACCGCAGCCGTTTTGGGAGGTGTTAGCCTCTTTGGCGGTGTTGGCAATATTCCCGGTGGAGTCGTGGGTGCGCTGTTAGTGGGTGTGTTGGGCAACGGGATGAATCTCCTGCGTGTGCAGTCTTACCCGCAGCAGATCATACAAGGCATTGTGTTGGTTTCCGCCGTCGCTATCGATATGTTCACCAAACGTTTTGAGAGTGCTTCAAAGCGTGTGAAGTCTGCCCCGCCGCGAAGCTCCCCAGCGGGGTAGCCTTTTAGAAGTACTACCCGAATCCAAATAGATTCACAAGCGAACAGAACTGATCCGACGAGCAGTGGATGCTGCACGCCTCGTTTACACTGCTAGATTAGCAGAATGCCGTTTGTTTCCCCACCAATCCGCATATCCTGAAAAACGCATATCCAATGCAGAAAAACGTAAAGATTCTGCAACGACATTTAGGTTGACAATAAATGAAATAGAGTTAACGGGAGATTCGGTTATGCTACTTTCCTCAACACTAATCAAGGCTGTGTTCTCCTTCGTGTACCGCGTATCGCTGGTTATCAGCTTGGTGATTCTTCTCGCCGCATGCGGCGGAACGCCTGAACCGGCGACTCCGACCGTTGACACTAGCAGTCAATCGAGCACCGCAGAATCAGACACGGTGCGGATTGGACTATCGATCTCCAATTTGGCAAATCCGTTTTTTGCGTCACTCCAAGAGGGAGCTGCTGAAGCCGCTGATCGTCTCGGCGTGACGCTGCTCGTTGAAGATGCTGCCGATGATGCTGCGGCACAGGCTGAACAAATTCAGTCTTTGATCGAGGCAGGGGTCAACGCGCTTTTGATCAACCCGGTCGACTCCGAATCGATTACTGCGTCGGTTGAAGCCGCCAATGCTGCCGGAATTCCCGTGTTCACGATTGACCGCAGCGCGATGGGGGGTGAGGTCGTCGCACACATCGCCTCCGATAACCGCGCAGGCGGTGAAATGGCAGGAGATTACCTTGCCGACATCCTCGGCGAGAGCGGGAATGTCGTCGAACTTAAAGGGATCGAAGGAACCTCGGCTGCGCAGGATCGCGGCGCAGGCTTCAACGAGGCGCTCGCCGAATATGAAAATATCACGATTATCGCCGCCGAAACCGCGAATTTCAGCCGCGAAGAAGGCGAAACCGTTTTCGCCGCGCTCTTGGAAGCCAATGCGGATATCGATGGTGTTTTCGCGCACAACGACGAGATGATCCTCGGCGCAATCGAAGCGGCGCGCGCTGCTGGTCGACTTGAAGAAATCCGGTTCGTCGGGTTTGATGCGGTCGATGATGCACTTACATCCCTCGAAGCCGGTGAACTACAGGCGACCATTGCCCAGCAGCCTGCCGAAATGGGGCGTTTGGGAATCGAAACCGCTGTGGCGTATCTGAGCGGCGAATCCGTTGCAGCCAGCATTCCGGTCGATCTGGCGTTGATCACACGCTGACGGGTAGGAAGGAAGTAGGTATGCGTCTGCCACGTACTACGGTTGCGCAGCGCGTCACATTCGCGTTTGTGCTCATGATTCTGCTCGTGTTGATCGCCACCGGGACGGGGTTGCTTTTCAGCCAATCCTTCGCGGATTCGAACGACGCGTCGGGGCACGCCTTTGATCAACTGCGCGCCGCTTCGGGTCTTGAGATCGCGTGGTATCAGGTCATCGCGAGCGTGGACTACATGCTGCTTACCCGCCAAACGAACCTGATCGAAGGGCGTTTGGGAGAGCAGATCACAGCCTTCAATGAACGGGTTGCCGCCATGCAAGCCGAACCGCCGGGCAGTACGCCCGAGGGCATCGCTGCATCGTCGGCGTCGCTGACGACGCTTGCGGCATTGGTCGAAGACTTGAACCTGACCATTACCGAACTGTTTGAATTAGCACAAGCCGCGAACTGGACGCGCGCCCAAGCCCACCGCCACACCGAACTGGCAGCACTTCAACGCCGCTTTAGTGAAGGCTTGGCAGATCTGCAAGACACCATTGAAGCTGATGCCGATACCGCGATCGCGGAAGCAGTGAGCCTGCTTGAGCGCATACAGCGCAGTTGGATCAGCGTATCGCTGGTGGCAGTTATCGTCGGGTCGGTGGCTGCCTTCATCGTCGCGCGCAGCATCATTCGCCCGGTGGCGAGCTTGGTCAAGGTTGCACAGGCAATTCAAAGTGGAGATTTCTCTAAGCAAGCGTCGCCTACAGGACCGCAGGAATTGAGCGTGATGGCGCACGCCTTCAACGATATGACTGCCAAGCTGCACGTCTCGATTGAGAGCCTAGAAAGAAACGTCAGCGAATTGGAGATATCCAACCGAGAACGCGATCGCTTGATCGTCGAACTGCGCGACGCGCTGTTGTTCAAAGACCAGTTCCTCGCCACGATGAGTCATGAGCTGCGCACACCGCTAAACGCGATGATGGGCTATGCAGCACTCATCCAAGAGGAGGAACTGGACAATGATGTGCGCTACATGATCCAGCGCATTGAAGGCAATTCAAGCCGGTTGTTGAACCTGATCAACGATGTGTTGAACATTGCGCGTATTAACGCCAACCGTGTCGAAATCCTGTCGCGTCCCATCGATCTCACCTCGATGGTCAAATCGTGGCACTCCGACTTCAAACACACGGCAGACGAGAAGGGGCTGCAATTTGATGTCGAAGTCGATCCGACACTCCCTGCGGTGATCATCGGAGATGAAGAACGGCTCACGCAGATCACCGCAAACCTGCTTCAGAATGCGTTCAAGTTCACGGGCAGCGGTTTTGTCCGGCTACAAGTCCGCCGTCAGAAGAATGAGTGGCAGATCATCGTGTCGGATTCAGGGCAAGGAATCCCCGAAACATGGCAGCATCTCATTTTTGATGAATTCCGCCAAGTTGACAGTGGTTCCAAACGGAAACATGGCGGCGCAGGACTTGGCTTATCGATTGTAAAGAAGCTGTGCCTACTTATGGGCGGCAGTGTGAGTGTAAGTAGCAAACTGGAAAGCGGCAGCACATTCACTGTGACCTTTCCTCTTCGCACAGGGGTGACCCTCGAACAATCGCAGCCATCCGCAAAAAAGGCACGAGAGGAGCATACGAATGTCGCGGATCCCGCAGTTACTTGAGGGCTGGACTGTCCTCGTTGTAGACGATGAGGAAGATAGTCTGGATGTCGCCAACCGGCTGTTGACGAAAGCCGGGGCAGTGGTGCTTGCTGCAAGCAACGGTCAGGAGGCACTGAGCCTGCTGCATGAACACAAACCTGACTGCATCCTTTCCGACCTTTCAATGCCTGAAATGGATGGATGGCTGTTGATGCATGAATTGAACACGCATCGCGCCACAGAAAGCATCCCGGTGATTGCGCTGACCGCACATGCCATGCCGGGAGATCGACAGCGCGCAATCGAAGCAGGGTTCATAAACTACATAACCAAGCCGCTCGACGCACGAAAATTCATCATGCAGTTGGTCGCTATTCTCGTGGATATCCCTCAGTCGGGTGAACGACTGCAAGCAAAAGTGCTGCAAATGCAGCCAGTTACCCAATCTGAGGATAAGACCGAACCGAACCGGTACCCTGAACCCCAGAACGTAACTTCGGATGACGCGAATGTGTCACCTGCCGTGAACCCTAGCTCGTAACGTAAGCTATAGGAGATCAAAATGACTCAGCACATCCTGATCGTGGAAGACGAACCCGATGGGGCAGATTTGGTCATGAGAATGCTGCGCGCCACCGGCAAAGACGCAGTGGTTGCGGGTAATGCGGAACTCGCTCTTGCCCGCTTGCAGCAGTCTCCGGACGAATTTCAAGCCGTGATCGTCGATCTTGCTTTGCCGGAGATGGATGGCTTTGAACTCATGCAGGTGATCCGCCAAACACCGGCATTGAGCCACCTGCCACTGCTTGCAATCACGGCGTTTCACACCCCCGAATTAAAGGTTCGCGCCCTAGAGAACGGCTTCGATGCGTACTGCCCGAAACCGCTCGATACCACGACTTTCGTGCGATCGCTCGACCAGTTGATCGGCTGATAGCTGGCGGGCTAGGCTTGGGATCAGCCGCAGACATTTACGATCACCGGGGTGGATGACCCGTTCGCGGATGGCGATCAAGCATACTAGATCATCACGGCAGCGGCGGTGAGCATTGACGCGAGTTACAGCGGGATCGATGCGACAGATGCGAACGTTACGAATCTTGACGATGAGACGGCGAACATCACAACTTCAGCGAAGGCGGCAGTTCAACGACATAGTTAGGCGGGGCGCTGTACACCGAGGGGGAACCTCGGCGTGCCGGGGCTGCCCGATCTAGGCATGATTCAGGCGATCGACATCTTCAGCGCTGGCGGCTGGCGGTGCGGTGTTTTGCCTGCGCGGTCAAGGCACGCTGATCTGGCTAGAGGCAAGCGGGATGCCACGTCACCCGGAGATTATCGGCTCGTACTCCGTGCCGGAGTTCCCCGGCTTCACCTGTGCAAACTTGCTCGAGCCGGGGACGCTCATTCTTGTTCGTGAAAACCCAATGGAATAGCTGTAACGGCGGGGCAGTCTAGTGCTGCCCTGCCAGACCGCGATCTCATTTTGCACCCGAAGCCGCTTATTTCGTGGCGCTAGCTATTAAACTAGTCGCGCGCCTGAATCGTTCAGCCGTGTGTAACTTTCACCTGTGCGCGCTGAACTGCGCTTCGAGCCAATTGGCAGCTTTCAATCCGCCAACGACCAAAAGGAGATGATTCGGAAGCTCTTGGGGAAAATAAAATAGCGCCCCCCGAATTGAGAGACGCCATTCAATCTACCTTACAATCCGTTAACGGCATCGTAATAAGTAGCCAGAGCGGAGGCGACGGGTCTCGAACCCGCGATCTTTGCCTTGACAGGGCAATATGTTAACCGCTACACCACGCCTCCATTGATGAACAACAGTATATAAAAGCCGCGCCGCACCGTCAAGGCTGAAAATCCCAAATCCGCGTAAGAAGCTTCGTGAAAATACGTCTGATCTTCTGCACCATGATCCCGAAGTTGGAGATTGACGACTCCCCTATCGACGGCTACCATTGCTGTTCAAATTTTCGCCAACTCTCCCCGCCAATCACCCCGGCGTGAACGGGCAGCGGACTGGCGGTGGCAAGTGAGACTTGGAGCACAATACAATGTACGCCATCATGCGCACGGGCGGGCGGCAGTTCCGCGCCGAAGTCGGTAAAATGATCGACGTGGAACGGATGCCAAACGCCGTAGACGACGCGGTCGAAATCAGCGAAGTCTTGTTGATCGGTGACGGGGACAATACCCAGATCGGTCAGCCCACTATCGCAGGCGCGAAGATCAAGGCGACGGTGGTCGCTCAGTACCGCGCCAAAAAAGTGATCGTGTTTAAGTATCGTCAACGTACCAACTTCCGCCGCAAGCGTGGGCATCGCCAATACTACACGCGGCTGCGGATCGATGAGATCATCGTTTAAGAAGCAGCTTTTGGGGAGTATTTAGGCAATGGCTCACAAAAAAGGTGGCGGCAGTGCCCGCAACGGTCACGATAGCAATTCTCAACGCCGCGGCGTCAAGCGCTTCGGCGGTGAACATGTGATCCCCGGAAACATCATCGTGCGTCAGGTTGGGACGAAGTTTCACCCCGGCGTGAACGTGGGGATGGGCAAAGATTACACCATCTTCGCCACAGTCGAGGGATTCGTGGTGTTTGAACCCGCTAAGGGTCGCAAAGGTCGGAAGCAGATTAGCGTGTATCCCGAACTGCCGACGAAACAGCCCGCCGCAGCACCTACCGCCAGCGGCGACTGATCCACGCAGGTCGACTCACGCAACAGTGAGGCTCAGACCCTCAGAAAGTAGAATAGACAGAATGAAGGAACAGATTCATCCGACATGGTATCCTGAGGCAGTTGTGACGTGTGCATGTGGTAACACGTGGACGACGGGCGCGACGGTCAAGGAAATCCGCACGGATATTTGCTCGCGCTGCCATCCGTTCTATACTGGCGAACAGCGCATCGTGGACACCGAAGGTCAGGTAGATCGCTTCATGAAGCGCTTGCAGGTCTTGACCGACCGCCGCGCTGAATTGGAGAAGCGTGAAGCCGCCAAGACCCCGGCGAACCTGCCAGTGAACCAGTTGGGCATCGAAAAGCGCTACGTCAACCTGCTTACTGAGCAGAACATCACGACGGCGGGCGAGTTGATCGCCAAGCTGGAACAGGGCGACGAAGCTATCCTCGAAATCCCCGGCATCGGTCGCAAGGTGTTGAGCGATCTGAAACGCGCGCTTCGTGCGCGTGGTTATGAGCTGCCAAAAGCCGACGAAGCGGCACAGCAGTAACCCCTCAATCAGCGCGATTTCAGGCAGGTGTGACCTCGGTCATGCCTGCCTTTTTGTTTACAAGCGAGGTAACAAGCTCATGATACATCGCAGTGGGCGCGTCGAAGTCATCTGCGGGAGTATGTTCTGCGGAAAAACCGAAGAGCTGATCCGCCGTGTGCGCCGCGCCGTTATCGCCCAACAAAAAGTTCAAGTTTTTAAACCCAAAATTGATAACCGCTACAGCGAAGAAGCGGTGAACAGCCATACCGGTCAGGCATTCGCCGCTCAGGCGATCAGCATGCCGAACGAAATTCCCGGTTTAATCGAACCCGGCACAACCGTCGTCGCTGTCGATGAAGTGCAGTTCTTCGACCGGACAATCGTCGATGTGGTCGAATCACTCGCGGATCGCGGACTGCGCGTGATCTGTGCGGGACTTGATATGGATTTTCGCGGTGAACCCTTTGGCAGCATTCCCGAATTGATGTGCCGTGCCGAGGAAGTAACCAAACTGCACGCAATCTGCGTTGTGTGCGGCGAAAACGCAACACGCACCCAACGGCTCGTCAATGGTAAGCCAGCCCATTACGATGATCCTATCATCATGGTCGGCGCGCATGAAGTTTACGAGGCGAGATGCCGCCAACATCATCAAGTTCCGGGGTCGCCTTCGGCAATTGGACTTGACTTGAGAATGAGAGCCGATTAATCTAGGAATTGTTTAGCTTCACAAAACAATTCGTATAGCTCGTCAGGAGATTGATCATGGGTGTACTTACCGCAAGATTATCCCCGTCATCCCCCGCCGCATCCAGCCAATCGCAGATGTGGCTGCGGAGCCGCCGATGGGATCTCATGTTCATTACAATGAGCGTGATTTTCGTCCCACTTCCGTACATGGTTTATCTGCTGCTGGTGCAGTTAGGGATGGACCCGGATGTAGGGCGCAACGCCGTCAACGGGTTTGTTGCTATCGCGGTTGGTGGTCCTCATATGATGTCCACATTCCTCCGTACCGGGTTGGATAAGGACTTCAATAAGCGCTACCCGATGCTGATTCGCTCGTCGATCATCATCCCAATCGTGGTTATCTCGCTGGCGTTCTTGAACCTGAACCTTCTTCTCACGATCTTCTTCTTCTGGGCATCGCTCCATGTGCTGCACCAGATCACCTACATTGTTGAGCTGTATAACCACAAAGAAACCACCTTTGTGCGCAAGGGCAGCGCAGTGTCTCCGATGGCGCGCATGATTGATTATGCCGTCATCCTCACCTGCCTCTTCCCATTCGCTGCGCTCAAGATCAGCCAAGGCAGTTTTGACATCGGCACAAACGATCTCACCTCCGTGATCCCGGACTTCTTCCAAGCGACGTGGCTCTTTATCGTCATGTCCGGGTTGTTTGGGGTTGCGACGTTCCTATGGGTGGTCAAGACCGTGCGCGAAGTTCGCGGCGGCATCCTGAATGTCCCCAAAACGCTGTTCATCGTTCTGACCGTCGGCGTTGCCTTCACGATCCCGATGCTCGACAACCTTGATACGGCATTCCAAGGCTTGAACACGTGGCACTCGTTCCAGTATTTGGCGATCACGTTCTACATCATCAAAATTCGCCAAGAAATGGGAACGCTGGAAAAACAAGCGCCGGTTGTGGCGCGCTTCAGCCGCACATCCAAGGACTCAAAGGGGTTGTTCGTGCTCAGCACGCTGATGCTGGTCGGGTCGCTCGCCGTGTTCGGGATCGTGTATCTGATCGCTCCCGTTGTCCGCCCCGGCATTGACAGCAACCACCATTTTGACATCGCGTACTACACGGCGATCCTCTCGTTCCTGTGGATTCACTACTATCACGATCACTTCTTGTTCACCGACTTTGAGGTGCTCGACAAGGCATACACCGACTAAAACAAGCCCGATCCACTCGAATAGAATAGGCGCTCGCCTCGAAAGGGAGCGCCTATTTTGTTGCCAAAACCCCGCAAACTGCGTCTGAAAATGACCCCGCTACGAGAAGTTGACGCTGACCCACTGCATCGGATCGACGGGGACGCCGCCAACCCATAATTCCCAGTGGAGGTGCGCGCCCGTCACTCGTCCGCTGCTGCCAATTGCGCCGATCACCTGCCCGGTATCGACATAATCACCGACGCTAACGTAGCGCGCGGACTGATGCCAATATCCGGTATACACGCCCCAACCGTGATCGATCACCGTCGCCGTCCCACGTATATTGAGATCATCGGCGAGGACAACCCAACCGGGAGCGGGTGCAAGGATCGGCGTCCCCGGTCCACCAGCGAAGTCCGTCCCGGCATGAATACGCTCAAATGCGCCGCCGTTATACGAACGGGTGTTGCCAAACCGTGATGACATCGGCGCGGCAGCAGGCAGACCCATTGGTGCATCAAAATAGCGTTCAGGCGTAAAGCCGCTCATCACACGCGCAAGGATCGCCATTTCTGCGTCTTCGGTCGCTTCATCGAGCAGGTCTTCGCGTCCCGTCAACAGCCTGATCGACTCACGCCCATAGCCGCCGCTGATGACCTGCACATTGATCGCCACGTTGACAGGCACTCCGTCCGCGCCTGTGACCGTCAGATTGAGCGGGTAAATCCCCGCAGTTGTCCCAACCGGAATGCCAACGAGTGCTGTTTTGCGTAAGCCGCTTTCTTCATCCGCAATATTGAGCGCGCGATCGAGGAATGTGCCGGAGATGGTCACGGGTGTGCTGGCGGTAACACGAATCCGCCCCGTTTGCCCTTCGGTCAAAATCAGCGGCACGATCTCAAAACCCGTGAGTGGCGCGGGGAGCGTCGTTGCAAGCTGAGGTTCGCCTACGCCGGGAATCGCCAACTGCTGCCCGACATAGATCGTGTCCGGGTTCGTGATCTGGTTCGCGCGCATGATCGCATTTACCGTTACGCCGTACTGCTGGGCGATCCGGTACAGCGTTTCGCCGCGCGCAACGGTGTGAATCACCGTAGAATATACCACCTCACCGCCTAGTTCCTCCGCGCTTGCGACAGCGGTACTGGGCGGCACAGTAGGCGCGCTGGTGGGGAGAACGGTCGGCGCTGGGCTTTGTGTTTCGGCAGCATCTTCCATGAACTCAACCAGCGTCACAACGATCACTTGTCCCGCGTAGATGCTGTCTACATTCGTGATGGAATTCCAACGCGCGAGATCGTCAACCGAGACGCCGTACACCTCCGCAATCGAGCGCAGAGTCTCCCCCGGTTGAACGGTGTGCGTTTCGCCAATCGCGGTAGGCTGCGCTGGAACGAGCAACCGCTGACCGACTTGAATGCTGTTCGGGTCTGAGAGGCTGTTCAACAGTACCAATTCATCGATGGTCAAGCCGTAGTGCTGGGCGATGCGAAAGAGGGTTTCCCCGCGCTGCACCACATGGATCGTGAGTCCGGGGGGTGGTTCATCTTCTTGCGCTTGGAGCGTCAACAGTGACGGGACAAGAATCAGGAGAACCCACAAGCGAAGGAGTCGGCGGCGGAATGTCATGACGTGATCCAAGCTGTCAGGCTTAAAGGGTGGCAGTCTCATCAAATGTGAGCTGATCGCCCACCTGAACATGGTTGAGCAAATCGGGGTGCGCCTCAACATAGAACTGCGCGGGTGATTTCGGTGCATAAGCGGGACGCCAAGGTTTTGCAAGCTGCTTATCGACCACGCGCCCGTGTTTGTCCATCCAAATCACGGCAATCGGGTAGCGCATAAAGAACATATGGATCGTGCTGTTCATCTTGCTTTCGCCGGGGGTCACAAACAATAGTCCGGCGTCTTTCGGAATCGAAGCGGTGAACATCAGCCCCCTCAAATGACAGAGGAAGCTGATGCACAACTTCGCACGCGAAAGCAGCACCTCGCCGGACGAGGTGCTGCGCAAAATTCGAAATGGCGAGGTCTTCGCCACGCTTAACCGCCCACCTGAGGAATGACCAAGCGCTGCCCAACATAGATCACGTTCGGATTGGGCAGGTTATTTGCCTCGATCAACGCGCGAATGCTGACGCCATAACGCAGCGCGATCAGATACAGAGTTTCGCCGTAAGTTACGGTGTGCACGGTAGTCGGCGGCGGTGCCAAAGTAGGCGTTGCGGTCGGCTGGACAGGCTCAGGTGTCGCGGTCGACGGGACACGGATGCACTGCCCGACGTAAATTAGGTTGATATTCAGGATATTGTTGGCGCGTGCCAGCGCAGTGACCGTCGTATTCAAGCGAGCCGCAATAATACCGAGCGTGTCGCCATACCGAACGTAGTAGCATTGGCTGGCGGTCGTGCTTGTTACCGGCGCTGCTGTGGCAGGAGAGCCGCCTGCCTGTGCCGTCGCATTCTGGAACACGGCGGTCGCCGTCAGCAGCAGCGGATCAACCGACGTATCCTGATTGGGAACGACAACGCCCTCGGTTGCTTCAGCAAGTGTCTCTGGCGCTTGGCGCAGCGGTATGATCAAGCCCTGCCCCACGTAGATGATGCTGTCAATATTCAAGCCGTTGGCGATCAAAATCGCGTCGGTCGTGCTGTTAAACCGTGCCGCAATTTCAGCAATCGAGTCGCCCGTCTGAACGGTGTACGAGAACGTGAACGGGAATTCCACTGTGTTCAACGTCGGCGTAGGTTCGATTTGCACTTCAGTCGTTTCAACTGGAACGTCTGTCGGCGGGAGTGCAGTCGGGGTTTCTGTTGGCGGAACAGGCGTCGGCGGTATTTCGGTTGGAGTTTCCGTCGGCGGCAGTACGGTTGGAGTCTCCGTCGGTGGAAGCAGCGTCGGAGTCTCGGTCGGCGGCACTTCGGTCGCTGTCGCGGCAGGAACTTCATCGGTCTTATCAACCACGACGTCGGTGACTGCCGGTTCTAAGGTTGCAATCGGTTCATCAGTAGCAACATCAACGGGTTCTTCTGTGACAACTACGATATCCGTTGCTTCAGGTGCTGTGGTCGGGGCGGGTTCTTCCGTCGTCACTTCTACAGCAGTTTCGGTGACTTCCGCTGCGTCCGTTACTTCCGCAACCGGAACGCTGGCAGTGAGCGCGGAATCATCGAGGTACACAACGCTGTATTGAACAGCCGTCGTCACGCTCGAACGCACCCAAACGGTGATCGTGTCGGCGGCTGCCGCTGCGGTGATTTCATAGGAGTTGAATGCATCGTAGCGTTCGATCGGTGCAGACCATACGATGTCGGCGCTTGCACCATCCGAACCGCCAAGCGGATCAATACCCACCTGTACGATCACACCACCCGGTTCGGCGCTCACATTCGGATCGCCGCCGCTGGTTGACCACACATACGCATTCACGCTGAAGGTGTAGGTGCTGCCGGGGGTAACGCCCGACACCGTCTGATAAACACCGCCCGTATGGACGCTGTAATAGGTGAAGAACTGCTGCCCATCGCCGTCAATGACACGAGGTACGCCCACGCCCTCAACTGTATCGGAGGAGGCGTAATACTGCGGCTGTGTACCGATATACCACGGGAACCAGCCGTTCGCCACCTGCATTGGCGGCAGCCCTGCGGCGATCGGGAACGGAGGCTCAAATCCCGGGTTAGTGAGCAGATTGCCGTCGTCTTGGGCTTGAATACCTATCAGCGCAAGCATAAGTACAGCCAACAGCGCGATCAGGGAACCCACAAATCGTAACCGTCTCATGAACATCTCCCATGCCGGGTGTTAGGAAAACGAACCAGTAGTTCAGCAGCAGCCGCTCGCGACGGCTGGTTTAACCGCTCTCGTTAGCACGTATCATAACTTTATCGATCATTTCGAGGAGCTGCGATGGTCCAAAAGGCTTAATGATATAGTCATCCGGGTTTGCTGCTGCCCGAACCGACTGCAAACGCTCGTCGCTTTGCGCGCGCGCAGTCACGATAATGATTGGGGTACGACTGACTTCGGGGGTGGCTTTTACGTAATCGTAGACTTCCCAACCGTCCAAGTCCGGCATCATTAAGTCGAGCAGTATCAAGTCCGGGCGCACGCTGTTAATCATATTGATGCCCTTGACACCGCCAGTCGCTGCATGATATTCAATCCCGCGCCGCGAGACGATCAAGCGAACTAGCTCCAGCATATCAGGTTCATCTTCAATGTAGAGGACACGCAGCGCCATCAGCTATCCCTTACCGCTGTTTCGTAGAGGTTGAGCGTACAATCTGTACAGCGCAGTGTACCACAAGTATTTAGGCTATCACAAATAAGCTAGTCTCGATAAACTGGGTAATGGTCTATTTTTGGTTTGGGGACGCATCTCCCAGATGCGCGACAACGAATGGCACACGCAATTGTTGGAGTCTGCACTGTCTACCTTGAGCTTCCCGATCTAACCTCGATCAAGGAGAAGCGCAGTATTCTAAAATCGATCTTGAGTCGGCTGCACAACACATTCAATGTTTCAGCAGCCGAAATCGCGCTCAACGATGATCTCGGTACAGCCGTGATCGCGTTCGCGGCGGTTGCGAACAGCAGTGCACACGCGAACTCGGTCATTTCTAAAGCATTGCAATGGGTGGAAGAAAACGCCCGCGATGTCGTCGTCACCGATCAGCAAATCGAAATCTTGTGAGCGAAGCGCGTGGATAACTATCATACCGATTTGCATAGGTACAGCACCCAAACGAGCCGGACATTTGCCCGCGATTATTTTCTTCGCGCCGGAATCGCCATCGAAACCGAGGCGTTCTGGGAAACCGACAGTCAATTGGCACTGCGCTTGAGTGCCGCCAATGACCGGAACACAGGTAAGATCAACATGACCGCCGCGCCGCTGTCTCCTGTACGGGACGGCGGTTCACTTTTGCTGGGGACGCCCGTCGTTGAAGTCGTCACGCTGTCGATTGGGGTGCGCGACTTTCAGGCGCGAGCGCTGGCGCTCGGTGTCAATGTGCCAACCCAGCTTTGGGATGACTTCACCGAGATCGTGCACAAACTGTATAACTGTCACCTCAATGCGGATTCACTGTATACCGCACTCGATCCGCTCGTGCTGACCAACAATGATCTGTGGATCGCGTATGGCGGCGTGATCGAGGTTGATCCAAACGCGTATTATCGCCAACCGGGCGCGCCGCTCCCGCAGATGCCACTCCCCCCGGAGCGAATCAATTATGTTCCGCTCACCGGGAACATCATCAGTGTGGTCAACGGGGCGGGGTTGGGGATGCTGACGGCGGACGCGATCACGCGCTTCGGCGGGGTTTCAGCAGGTATGGTTGATATGAGCAGTGGTTCACTTCTGGAAAAGCTCGCGCCTGCGCTCACGTATGCGGCAAGTTTGCCGCGCGTTAACGTCGTCGTCCTCAATGTGTTCGCGGGGATGACCCACTGCGATGATATCGCGCGTGCTGTTCTTCGATGGAATGAAGATGCCCCTTCCGTGCCGTTGATCGTCCGCATGGCAGGCTATGACAGCGAGGACGGCAAGGAAATTCTCGATAAGGCGGCGCGGGTCAATCTGTACACCGCGCTCGATCTCGACGATGCCGCACGCCGTGCTGTTCACCTTGGGAACGAACGAAAGGTCGAACATGGCTATCTTGGCGAGTAAAAATTCGCGCGTGCTGGTGCAAGGCATGACCGGACGCGAGGGACGCACCTTCACCGACCACATGATCGCCTACGGCACAAACGTCGTCGGTGGGGTGACACCCCACAAAGGCGGCGAATGGGGCGTGCGCGGTCGCCCGGTCTTTGATACCGTGCGCTCCGCCGTTAATGCGACCGAAGCGGATATCAGTGTCGTTGCGGTGGATGCGCCGCGTGCGGTGGATGCGATCTATGAAGCGGTTGACGCTGGAATCCGCTTGATCATCTGCATCACCGAGGGCATTCCGATGCAGGACATGATGCGCCTGATCGACTATGTACATGGAACCTCCTCACGCTTGCTCGGCGCAAACTCCCCCGGCATTCTGATCCCCGGTGAATGCAGTGTTGGGATCATGCCTTGGTATGTCGCCACACGCGGCGGAATCGGCGTGGTTTCGCGCAGTGGTTCGTTGATGTACGAAGTCACTTATGGATTGACGATCCGCGAATTGGGGCAGTCGGCGTTGATCGGCATCGGCGGCGATACGATTGTGGGGACGTCATTTGTGGATATCCTCGAACACTTTGAGGATGATCACGAAACCGAAGCGGTCGTGCTGATTGGTGAACTCGGCGGACGAATGGAGCTGGACGCTGCCCGTTTCATCAAGTCACGCATGAGCAAACCCGTTTATGCCCTGATCACGGGAGGAAGCGCTCCGCCGGGGGTGCGCATGGGGCATGCTGGTGCGCACTATTCAACAGACGAAGAGAGCGCAGCATCCAAACTGGCAGCCCTCCGCGATGCGGGTGCGCGCGTCGCGGATCGTCTTGAAGATTTCTACGCGCTGTTCACACGTTAACGACCAAGCAGCGTACACAGATTCGTAGCGGCGGGTGTTCCGCAAGCGGCAAGCGCGTTCGCAATAATCAAGACACCACCGCCGCACATCGCCACGAGCGCGATCACGACGATGCAGCCGCAGCACGACAGTGGATCGGCGGCGAATCCACCGAGCGCCGTAACAAGTCCGCCCAGCACGCCCATAATCTGCGACAGGAAGAATAGCACGATACCCACCACACACAAAACACCGCAGCCTAAAACGATCAACGTGACAGTATTGGGGTCAAGGTTCTGCAAGAAGTCCATAAGAGTTCTTCCAAAGGTAGGTTACGGTGATGTACAAGGGCTGAGTAAATTTTCGGGCTGCACCCATTCCGATTGGGCATTCATCCGAGTGTAAAACAAGCAGTATTCGGTCGCTTCGCCCTCGCCCTGCCACATCAGGTAATTGACCGTCGTCGTCACGGCGACCGCGTTCTCACTGGCGAAAGCTGCTGATCCTCTCGAAATCCCGATTCCACGCTGACGCGCCTCCATGACGAGCCAGATGCGCAGCACTTGATCGGGTGCGCTTCCGGTTGAAATCGTGATCTCGCCCTGCGCGGCAAGCGTAATCGCAAAGCACGATGTGAAACCACACACGACAAACACAATTAGGAGTGGGAGGAAACGCACCCAAGTGCTGCGCTTGACGGCGGGCGGAGCAGTCGAAGTCATGACAAGTTCCTAATTTCCGGCAAGGCGCATTTGCAGCACATCACCGCTGGAATAGCTGAGATGATAAAACAGAACGGGATCGCTCGCGTTCATGTGCAAAATTCTCTCCAACAAAACCGGAATATCTTCGACTAAATCCACCGTATCCAGTTGATTCCGGTTGACCCAGTGCAGCGTTCCTTCTGTGCAGTCGATCACATCCCGCGACGGCGACTCGCCAGTGAAGATAAACACTACAATCCCAGTCTCTGCACCCGCATCAACGTGATATACGGCGCGCAAGGCGAGAGTCGGCACATCCAACCCGGTTTCTTCCAATGTCTCACGCCGCGCGCTGGTAATGGGGTCTTCGCCGCGCTCAATGTGACCGCCCACGCCGTTGTAGCGATTTGGAAAGATCCGTTTGTGGGCGGCGCGCTTCATCAACAGCACGTCATCCCCATTGGTCAGAAAGATCAGCGTACGCGGGATGACGAGCCAACGTCCTTCTACCGCATCCGCGCCCTGTTCTGATGCTCCCATCCTGAGTCCTTCTCTGTGAAAACACTCATGGGCATGATAATATCGATCTGCACAAGTCCGTCACCCATCACGCATTGGATAGGTTTTACAAATGACGCCATTTGCCCCCATCAGCGCGCCAATCCCAGACCTGCGAATCGTCCCGACCAGCAGCCTGATCCCACACGAGGAACACGACTCACAGCGGCAGCGTCCTCTCGTGGAACGCCTGAAACGGGAAGCCGTCATGATCAACCCGCCGATCGTCGCGCCAATCGACGACGTAGGCGAACATTTCGTCGTATTGGATGGCGCGAATCGCACCTCCGCCTTTACCGAATTAGGCTACCCGCATATTCTCGTGCAGGTTGTCCAATACGGCAGCGAGATGGTGCAGTTAGAGACATGGCATCACGTCGTTTGCCAATGGAGTATAGCGGATTTTCTCGCGCATCTCGACTCGCTTGAGAACATCGAACAGCACGAAGGTGGAAGCCTTGAAGCGTTTGGGTTGGCGTCGATTCAGTTCCGCGATGAGCGTTTGATCACGATTTCCACCCCCACGCGTGAAATTGTCGAACGCAATCAACGGTTGGTTCGCTTCGTGCATCTCTATCAGAAGCACGCAGTCCTTCAACGCACCGCATTGATCGAACCGGAAGGTGTATGGGGAAGTCACCCGGATGGGATCGCGCTGGTGGTTTTTCCGCGCTACCGCCCTGCTGACGTGATCGCCGCCGCGCGCGAACGCGCCTTTATTCCGCCGGGAATCACCCGTCACATCGTGCAGGGGCGCGCGCTCCGCGTGAATTATCCACTCGAAATCCTGCGCGACCCGATTACGCCGCTTGAGGAGAAAAACGATCAGCTTCGGCGCTGGATGGAAATGAAAGTCCGCGAACGACAGATGCGCTATTACGCCGAAGCAACCTACTTGTTCGACGAATAACTCAGCCTTCAAGCTGCGGCAGAATGTAGAAGATCAAATCATCTTCCGGCGCGCCGAAAAACGGACGTAGCAGCGCGATTTCGTCCGGTGAAGCGCGCACAATGCGCACTGGGCTTTCGCCTGCACTGTACGGTAGTTCGAGCAGATTCTCGCAGTTATGGACAACCGCGTTAGACAGTATCCAGCCGAAGCCGTTTAAGAATTGGATGCGATAGCGTGTGTCGTCCGGGTTGGTCGCCATGAGGAACACGTTCAAGCCGTCCGGAACGCTGCCCAACACATCATACGCAGTGCTTGGACCGACGCGCACGTTCAAGGATGCTTCTCCCCGTCCGTTGATCGTCGCCGGGCAACCGTCGAGCAACCCGTCAATCCGCGCGAAGCTCATGGCACCACCGTTCAGTATCACACGCTCAACAGCCTCACCGATGCGCACGCCTTCTTCAGCGGCAGCGGCGAACGGTTCACCATCGATCAAGCCGGAAATGACACCCTCAGCACTGACCAGCCAGATCACGCCGTCGTGAACCTGCACTGCAAAAAGGCTAGACGGTTCTTCAATCACCATTCGCCCGACTTGCAGACGAAAATCCAGCGCGGGAAGCGTATCAAACGCGAAGATCACCCGCCCTTCAGTAAGATCCGCGTGCATGCGTTCCGGCGAAAATTCTGTGACAGCGAATTCGGAGTCAGGCAGGATGTAGGCGCGCACCGTGCCGAAATCTACAAACGCCCGCCCATAACCATCCGTGCGCAAGAGATCACCACTGCCAATCGGGGTCAGCGCATCATCCGGCAAGCTCAACCAGTTGACCGCGCCTGCACGTAACACGCTCACCCCTTCAGCGGCGATCTCAAGAGCAGCGGCAGTTTGCTGCGCATAAACAGCGAACGCGCCGAAAAGGATCAGCATCACGCAAAGGTTGATCTTCGCTGCGTTTTTTCTCGTCATTCCGACTCCTCCGCAAAGGGAAGTTCAACGAAAAACGTACTACCTTCGCCTTCGCTGCTGCGAAACCACACGCGACCGCCGTGCGCCGCAACGACTGACCTGACCAAGCTCAAGCCTAAGCCCGTGCCCGCAATACCGGCTGTCGCATTTGACTTTGCGCGGAAGAACTCGCGGAAGATGTGCGACAGTGCTGATTCAGGGATGCCATAGCCGGTGTCTTCGACTTCCATCAGCAGACGGTCAACGTCATTGGAAACACTCACACAGATACTTCCGTCATCCGGTGTGTATTTGATCGCATTTCCGATCAAGTTCTGCACAACCTGCCGAAGCTGTGCACGATCACCGTCTACCGATGCGAGTTCCGGCTCGATTTCGACATCAAGTTGCTGGCGTTTGAGCTGCGCTTCGGGTTCAAGTTGGCGGCAGACTTCGGAGACGATCTCTCCGAAGTCAAAAACCTCTTTATTCAGGACGTGTGCGCGCGCGCGTTCCAAATTCAGGATGTCTTCGATGATTTGGCGCATGTGGTGGCTGTTGCGTCGGATGCGTTCCATCGCTTCATGCAGAGTTTTGTTCATCGGCTGACCAAACTCTGGATCAAGCATGATCTCGGCGGTCGCAATCACATTTGTGAGCGGGTTATTCAGGTCATGCGATGCCATGCGAATCATCTGCGTCTTGAATGCGCTGAGGTCTGCAATTGACGTTACGTCATTGAAGATAATTACCCACTCGCTGAGGTCGTTCAACGGGGCAGCGTCGACGATCAACGTGCGGCGGCGATGATTGATCTGCTCCCGAAACGGCTGCCATGTGTCAATGTGCCGTCTCAGCACCTGCGCCACTTCCTCAGCAACCTCCGCGCGTTTGAAGAGATCATCCAACGGCGCACCAATACATTCCGCACATGGCACGCCAAATGCCTCGTCAAGTGCGCGGCTTGCGCGCGTCAAGCGAAGGTCAGCATCAAGGACAATCAAGCCGGCAGGAGAACCAGCGAAAACCGCTTCCAGCAGGGTATTCTGCCGCCGTGCCTTCTCAAAAAGGATGGCGTTATCCAGACTTGGCGCGATCTGCATTGCCAAGGTCTCGATCATTTTGAGCGCTGGCTGTTTCAGACCGGCTGAGCGGCTTCGACAGCTTGTGAACACCGCAAGAACTCGCCCCTGCCACAACACGGGTATACCCAGCCACTTCCCGTCGGTGATGGTCTGTCGTTCTGTCCGAACGCGTTGCGCCAACTGCTGAACGGGACGCAGTGCTAACGCTTCCCCGCTCTTCCATGTGTGGATAGGAAGCAGTGTTCCTGTTAGCTCGTCGTGCATCCAGATCACCACCGCTGCCGCATGATGCAAACGACGCAAATCATCGCCTACGCGCGGCAGAATGCGATCCAGTGCCATTTGCTGCTGCGAAACATCGACCACGCTGTTGAGGAAGAATTCGTTTTCGCGGCGCTGGCGTGCTTCATGCGCGAAATGTACAATCAACGTGACCACCATCGGTATCAGCAAAGCAAGCAGGGATAAAGGGAAGTTAATCAGAACCCGCTGCATACTGAAGCTGGCGAATACAATCAAAATCCATGTGACACTGATCGAAGCCCCCGCAATTAGCATCCAATACCAGCGAAGCTGACCATATAAAAGGCTCGAAATAATCGAAAACACGAAGATGGTCAGTAATTCGATCTGGAAAGGCTGCTCGTTGAGCGGTGCATTCTGAATCAGCGTCTCAACGGCGTGCGCATGGATTTCGACGCCAGCGACACGCCGCCCATTGTTCGAAGTCGGCACTTCGTACAAGTCATTGGATGCTGATGTGTGGAGTGTGCCTATCAGCACAATCTTATCCGCAAACACCGACGCATCGACACGACCATCGAGCACATCCACCAACGAATACGTTGGGTAAATGTCGTTGTTCTCTTCAGCATCTGGGTGATAGAAGTAATTTGGCATCCAGAAGCCGTTTTCGTCGATTTGCAGCACACGATCACCACCAACCGTCAGAGATTGATCTCCCGTGCTGATGATCTGCGCGGCTGCGCTCGAAGGCACGCGCAGATATGCCAAATAGGTCGCCAATGCAAGCGAATAGTAGGTGTCATCCCCAACGCCGATTTGCGTGATCTGGCGGCGGACTGAACCATCTACATCGGGAAACACATTGATTGCGCCAAGATAATCAACGACTTCAGTGAGCGTATCCGACGGGTAAACAAGCTCGAAGAAGTGAAGGCGTTGATCCACCGATGCCGACCGATCAATTTCAGCGCCAACAACAGGGATGACGGTGCGCACACGGGCATCACCGGAGCGCGCATCGCGGATCGCCTGAGCAAACTGCGGATCGGCGTAAGCGGGTTGATTGAACAAAACATCGAAAGTGATTACACGGGGAGTCGCACCTTGCAGCCACGTCACCAAATCGGCAAATACGGAGCGATCCCATTCGTTGAGCGAGCGCCCAAACCGATCAAAACTGGCATCATCCAATGCGATTAAACGAATCGTGTCGGTAGCAGGGCTGGCGACAAAATAAACATCATTTGATCGCAAGCGGGCAGTAGCGAACAACTGCCCGCTTCGGATGAGCAGAAGCACGCACGCCACGCTCACACCAATCCACAAACTGCGACGGAGATGATTCCAAAAATCAGCGGAGAAATGCAGCCGCATGTTCCAGCGCTGGAGGTTCATAGATGCCGCGTTAAGCGCCGGGCGTTGGCGTCAGCAGTTCGAGTTCAAACTGATCGCCGAGCGCACTGTAAAGAGTCGCATCTTCAGGACCGAAACCGTCTGGGAATTCACGCAGACCCACACAGGCATCGTCAACTGTCGCATTTGAAGACAAAATCCAGCCGAAGCCGCCCCGGAATTCGATGCGATACCAATTGCCGGAGTCGACCACACCGAAAAGCGTGGTGATTTCTGACGCTGAGATCGTTCCCACACGATCAAAACTTGTATCTGCGCCCAAGCGAACATTCAAACTGACGTCATCCGGCGTGGTGAGGCTGGCGGAACAACCATCCAACGCCGCATCAAGTTCTTCAAACGTCGTGGCGCGCACGACATCGCTTAGGCTGCCTTCGGACTCAGCGCGAATGCCGAAGCCGGGTTCAACGGGAGCCTCTGCATCTGCATTACCAGCGGCAACCGTGCCTTCGCTGACCAGCATGGCGGAGCGCCCGCTGTCTTCAACCCGCACGGCAAATGTCGTTCCGCGTGCACCGAGCGACATTCCCGGCGTGGTGATCTCGTAAATGGAAGCAGCGTCCAGCAAGCGGGTCAGCCGCTGAATGGTTTGACCGACGAGGACTTCCGCAGAAATGTGGAATTGATCTGCTGTTCCGCGAAACTCCGTGATCTGGTAGGTTGTGTTCGGTAGAATTTCGGTATCTGTGCCGTCGGCAAAAAAGGTGACACGGGCGCGCCCGGTAGCATTGGTGCGGATTACATCCCCCACGCCGACGATACCTTCGAGGTTAACGGAAATCCAGTTCGTAGTGTTCACCCGCAGAACTTCAACACCGGCGGAAAGCACTTCCAACGATGCTGCCAATTCGTCCTGTGCCACAAGCGGAGCAGCGATCAATAATCCCATCAAAATAATGATGAAAACACGGGCAACCTTCACCAGCGACATCTCCTTGTGAGGACTCCATGATTGGAAAGCGCGGTCTAGACTCTCAACTTCACTAGTGTACCATAGGCATCATGTGACCATTCCGCGATCATGCGATGGCACTATACCTTTTTAGGATAATTTCATGACCCAAACGGCGCAAGATGCCTTAAAAACGGCGATTCTGTATTCAGACGGTGAGCGGTATGCGCTAATCAAGCTGCCCGCCGCAGCGATCACGGTAGCAGCAGCGATCATCGCAGAAATCGGTGAACCGTTCTCGGCGCTCCTCATCGACAAGGACGAAGTCTCGCTGGTACTGTCAGCAGACGATCTTGAGGACTATGCCAAGCGTCTCCCAGGGCATGAAACGACCGGGCGCTATTACCGATTGATCACCTTTGACGGCGAACTCTCACCGGACCTGATCGGCTTCATGGCGCTAATCGCCAAAACCCTTGCGGACGCGGGTATCTGGATTCTTCCACTCGGCGCGTATACACGGGATCATTTGCTTGTGCCAGAGGAGAAATTTGATGCTGCAATCGCGGCGCTCGAACAACTCAAGCAGAAGTTGACGAGGTAAATTCCCAATGAATGTGTTTTTTCATGCCGATGGGCAGCATCCGCTCCCCAAAGAAGACGTGCGGATCGAACAGATTGAGCTTCAGCCGTATCCGGATCGCATCCGGTTGTATGTGCATGTTCGCGTGAGCTTATTTGAAGAACGCCCGAATCTGCTGTTGGTGGTGCGCGATGAACAGGATCGCATCACGGCAGAGTTAAGCGTGATCGAAACCATGCACCATGACATGGAATTCACGATGCACCTACGCGGCAAAACTAACACGACGGGCAACTACACATTCTCGGCTGATCTGTTCTATGAAACACGCAACCCGCCGCAAGATCACCGTGTCGAAACCTTTGTAATCCCACCCGCAGATGAGTCCAGTCCCGGAGCGTAATCGGTGCATCTTTGGCTCACCCCGGCGCAGTTGAGCGCCATTCGCGCATCTGTCGAGCATGAAAACCCCAACGAAGCGTGCGGTTTGATCGGCGGCGCGATTGATGGGGAGCTGCTGCGCGCAGCAGCGATTCTACCGATTCCAAACCGCGCTGCGGAACCGCGTACACACTTCGTCATGGACGAATCAAGTCTCGTCCAGTCCATGATGGCGCTCGAATCACAGCGGCTTACTTTAGTCGGAATCTATCACAGCCACCCTGACAGTGATCCGATCCCGTCCCTCGAAGACATCCGCCGTGCATATTATCCCGGCACGGCATATCTGATTATCGGCAAAACGGACATCGCCGCATGGGACATCCGTCACGGCGATGTGACCCCGATACAAATTCACATCAGCGATGGGCGACCGCAGATTGTGTCATCTTCACGGGTTAATCCCTACGCTGCATTGATTTCGGCTGCAATCGCGTTCATTTTTATGTTGACGCTGGCATTGGCGCTTCTGCCACCGCCGCCCGACATCATTCCCTAGAGGTTCGCCATGTTCACAACTGGTTCACTGCTTGCGCCGTTGATCATCGTTGGCTTGATTGGCATTCTTGCCGGAGGGGTGATCAATGTGCTGGCGGACGATCTCCCCCGCCGCCGACGCCCTTCGCTCCCTCATTATCCCGATGATACGCCGCGCCCCTTTATTGCATGGTTGGGGATCACAGCATACCTATTCCGCAAACATGAGTCGCCCAACGGCGTCGAACTGTCACGCCGTCACCCGTTAACGGAAATCGGCACTGCCGCGCTGTTGATCCTCGCGGTGTTCAGCTTGACCGATGATCCGCTGATGGAACCTGTGCAGTTCGTGTTCTGGATTGCCTATTTGTCAATCTTCATGGCGATCACCGTGATTGATCTCGAACACCGCTTGATTCTGTTTGTGGTGATCATCCCATCGTATGTCATCGCGCTGATCGACCCGCTTGTGACCACGCACGGCGAAACGCTTGGTGATAACCTGCTCGGCGCGGCGCTGGGATTTGGCGTATTTTTCGGGTTGTATATCGGTGGATTTGTTTTCACTCATGTAATGGCAATCGTACAAAAGCGCGAGATCAACGAAGTTGCATTCGGCTACGGTGATGTGCTGCTGATCGCCTTGAGTGGACTGATCCTCGGCTGGCGGTCGCTGATCTTTGCGATGTTCATCACGGTGTTTCTCGGCGCATTAGGCGCAATCGTTTATTTGATCGCCCGCAACCTGAGCCGTAAGGGTTACAGCATGTTTACGCCGCTGCCTTACGGTCAGTACATCGTGATTGCCACCGTCTTGATGATGCTCTACGCTAACGAAATCGCCTATGCGATTCGCGGTTACTGACGCCGCTCAATGATGCCGCCGCCGAGGCAAACATCATCATCGTACACAACCGCCCCCTGACCGGGTGTGATGTCGCGCAGCAGCGCATCAAACGTGATCTTCATGCGCTCGTCCGCCAGTGGTTCAATCCACGCCGGGACGGGCTTCGCCTTGTAGCGTATCTTGACCGATGCCCGGAATCGTTCGGCGGGCGACTCTCCCGCGATCCAGTTCATGCGCTTCGCGGTCAAGTCCATACTGCCGAGTTCCTCCGCCGTGCCGACGATCAGCGCATTTGTGAGCGGATTCATGGCGATCACGTAGAGCGGGTCGGCAGACTGCACGCCTAACCCCTTCCGCTGTCCAATCGTGTAATTCGCCAAACCTTGATGCTCACCGATGATCGTTCCATCGCGGCGCGTGATCACGCCGATCTTGATCGTATCGGGGGCATTTTCGGCAAGAAAGCGCCGGTAATCGCCATCACCCAAAAAACACAAGTCCTGACTATCTTTCTTACTGGCGGTCGGCAGACCAAACCGGGCGGCGATTTCGCGCACCTGCGGCTTAGGATAATCGCCGACCGGGAACATGGCGCGGCTCAATTTATCCTGATTGAGCACGCTCAGGACGTAGCTCTGATCTTTCGCCTCGTCCACACCCTTGATCAGCGTATACCGCCCCGCCCCGTCACGCCCGATCTGCGCGTAATGCCCGGTCGCTAAATACTGCGCATCCAGCGATAACGCGGTATTCAACAGCCACTCAAAGCGGACATGCCGATTGCACTCAAGACATGGGTTCGGCGTAACACCCTGTCGGTGCTGATCGATGAAGTATTCGACGATTGTGCTGCGAAAATAGTCTTTGCTATCCAGCACATAAAACGGAATGCCGATCTTATCTGCGATTCGGCGCGCGTCGTCCATCTGCTCCGGTGTGCAGCAGCGGTTGTGTATGTATCCGTTTGCCGTTTCTTCCGACCAGAGCCGCATCATCATGCCGACGACGTCATAACCCTGTTCGACCAGCAGCGCCGCCGCAACCGAGCTGTCTACCCCGCCGCTCATGGCGACGACGACGCGAATATCTGCGTTGCTCATCCTGTAAATCCCGGTCTCATTGACGGTTCACACTACCCGATCCATGTCATCCACGCTTCGGGCAGCGATTTGTTCAAAGCGCGGAGATACACGCTCAGTTTTCCATAGAATATCAGAAGCGTTTCCACATACAGTTGAAGCTGTTCTTTCGGCAGGATTGTCCACCCACCCCGATCAATCAAACGCGTCTGAATTTCTTCCTCGGTCATGCCGAGAATCGCCTTTTCGAGCGCAGCATCAAGACTTTTCAGCCATACCCGCAGCGCCTCGACACTGGTTTCGACGGACGGATCATCATGACGATACAAGAAGTCTTGGCGCATCCGTTTGAACGAATCGATATACGACTGTTCAAACTCACCCTCTTGCCGGAAAAGCACGCCAACGGTCGGATTCCCCGGCAGCGCAAAGGCGAGATCAGCATCACTCAATAGATCGAGCGCCTCGTAGCGCCCCGCTTGTGTCTCCCGATATTCCACCAGCTTCGCGCTCAGACTGTTCACCCGCTGCCCCTTTATTCCCCCAACGGAGTCTATTCTGCGCGCGTTTTGGCTGGCTGTCCTATGCCGAATGGCTGATTCGAGACAGCTTGGCGATTGATTCCGCCAAAATATCGACCGCCTGAGCGATCTCATCCTCGGTGGTGTCTTTGCCAACGCTTAAGCGCAAACTTCCTAACGCCTGCTCACGCGGGAAACCCATCGCTAGCAGCACCCCGGACGGTTCGGGATTACCCGTCTTACATGCGGACGCGCTCGACGCGCATACGCCTTTCAGATCAAGATGAACGATCAGCGTATTCGTTTCTACCCCATCGAACACAAAGCTGGCATGACTGGGCAGCCGTTGATCGGGGTGTCCGGTCGGGATCGCGTTGGGAATGCGTGTGGTAATTTCATCGATCAGCATGTCGCGCAGTCGGCGATAATGCGCGAGGCGGACATCACGTTCTTCATACGCCAGTTCGAGCGCTTTCGCCATACCAATAATCCCCGGCGTGTTATGCGTTCCGGCACGCCGTCCATCCTCGTGACTGCCCCCGCTTTGACTCGGCAGCAAATCAATCCCCTCACGCACATAAAGCGCGCCCACACCTTTCGGTCCGTAAAACTTGTGCGCGCTGATGCTCATCAGATCGACGCCCAACTCACAGACGTTGAGGTTAAGCTGTCCGGCGGCTTGCACCGCGTCGGTGTGAAACAGCCCGCCGCGCTCGTGTGCCGCCGCCGCCAACTGCGGGATCGGCTCAATCGAACCAACTTCGTTATTCGCATACATCACGCTGGCGAAAATCGTGCCATCGGTACACGCCGCCGTGAAATCCTCCACATCGATCATCCCCTGCTGATCAACGGGCAGAATCGTCCGCGTGAATCCCATGTGATCCGCTAACTGCTGTACGGTCTTGATCACCGCGCTGTGTTCAATGGGCGTGGTAATTAGATGATTTCCCGCCGCGCGATTGGAATACGCCGCCCCGCGCACCGCAAGGTTATCGCTCTCCGTGCCGCCGCTCGTGAACACAACTTCGCTCGGTTTGCAGCCAAAAATTCGCGCAATTGTCGCCCGCGCCTCTTCAACCGCGTTTTCTGCCTGCCGCCCCACATGGTGCGCCGATGACGGATTGCCGTAGATTTCTGTGAAATACGGCAGCATCGCTTCGACCACCCGGGGATCAGTTGGCGTGCTTGCCGAATAATCCAGATAGATGGTTTGGCGCTTCATCGACGATTCTCCTCATGGAATAATGCTGAATAATGTCTATTTTACCGGATGCCGTCTTGCGTGTCAGTGCTGATTTCATCGGATGAATCATTCTCCCCCCTGTGCGCGCACTGGATTCATGCGTTATTATCGTCCCGAAAATCTCAACATCGCTCTACCATCCCAAACACCTGAATAGGGGGATTCAACATGTCTTACATTGAACGTGTTCATGGTCGTGAAGTGCTGGATTCGCGCGGCAACCCAACGGTCGAAGTCGAAGTCGAAGTCACCGATGGCGTAATTGGCAAGGCAATAGTGCCGAGCGGCGCTTCCACCGGCGAACACGAAGCGCTTGAGCTGCGCGACGGCGATAAGAACCGCTTTGGCGGCAAAGGCGTCTTGAAGGCGGTCGAAGCCGTCAACGGTGAAATTGCGGACGCGCTCATGGGCATGGACGCAACCGAACAGAAACTCATCGACGAAACCATGCTGGCGCTCGATGGCACGCCAACCAAGAGCCGTCTCGGCGCAAATGCGATCCTCGGCGTTTCGATGGCGACTGCACGCGCCGCCGCTGAATACGTCGGCTTACCGTTGTACGCTTATATCGGCGGCATTCACGCTCACACGCTGCCCGTGCCGATGATGAATATTATGAACGGCGGCAAGCACGCGGTTGGCAGCACCGACTTCCAAGAATTCATGGTGATGCCTGTCGGCGCAAGCTCATTCCGTGAAGCGCTCCAGTGGGGTGTCGAAGTCTATCAGGCGCTCAAGAAAGTACTGCACGATAACGGTCACAGCACGTCCGTCGGTGATGAAGGTGGTTTCGCGCCGAGCCTTGGCTCGAACCAAGCCGCGCTTGATGTGATCATGGAAGCGATTGTCAAAGCGGGCTACAAACCGGGTGACCAGATTCGCATCGCCCTCGATCCCGCGACCAGCGAAATCTACCGTGATGGCAAATATCACCTCGATATCGAAGGTCGCATCCTCTCTGGTGAAGAGATGGTCGAATTCTGGGCAGATTGGTGCACACGCTATCCGATTATTTCGCTGGAAGACGGGCTTGCCGAAAATGACTGGGCGAACTGGTCACGTCTCGTCGCCCGCATCGGTGATCGCGTTCAAATCGTCGGTGATGACCTGCTCGTGACCAATGTCGAAAAGGTGCGCCGCGCCATCAAGGAAAAAGCTGCGACGTCGCTCCTCTTCAAGGTGAATCAGATCGGTTCACTGACTGAAGCGCTCGCCGCCGCACAGATGAGCATGCGTCACGGCATGACCGTCGTCGCCAGCCATCGCAGCGGTGAAACCGAAGACACGACGATTGCCGATCTCGCGGTCGCCATGAACGCCGGGCAGATCAAGACGGGCGCACCTGCTCGCACGGATCGCGTTGCGAAGTATAATCAACTGCTGCGCATCGAAGAAGAACTTGGCAGCGCGGCGCGTTATGCAGGCTTTGCAGCATTCTCGAACCTGAATCTGGACATCTAGCCAAATGACACAAAACCGCTTCAACGGCAAACGGACGAAAGTTGTCGCTACGATCGGTCCTACATCCCGTTCTGAAGAGGTGATTCGCCAAATGATCCGCGCCGGTATGGACGTGGCGCGGATCAACTTCTCACACGGCGATCACGAAACGCACGGGCAAGCGATCGATACGGTGCGCCGCATCGCCCAAGAAGAAGGGGCGGTCGTCGCAATTCTGTGTGATATTCAGGGTCCCAAGATCCGCATTGGAAAAATCGCCCAAGAACCGATCCAACTGGCGACCGGGGATAAGATCACCCTGACGCTGGACTCGGCTGATGGGACGAACAATGTGGTTCAGCTTCCACATCCGGAATTTCTGCGCGATATCAAGGCGGGTATGCCGCTGCTGCTCGATGACGGCAAACTTGAATTTGTCGTCCGCTCGACGACCTCGCGCTCATTAGTTTGCGAAGTTGTCGTCCCCGGCGCGTTGACCTCTCGTAAAGGCGTAAGCGCGCCCAACGCGAAGCTCACCCTATCGGCGATCACCGACAAAGATCGCGACGATATTGATTTCGCGGTCAAGAAGGGTACGGAATACCTCGCCATGTCGTTCGTCCGTTCGGTGGACGACATCCGCGAGATGCGCTGGTTGCTCCGGCATTTAGGCGGCGGGGCGGCGATCATCGCCAAAATCGAAAAGCACGAAGCCCTTGAGAACATCGAAGGCATCATTGCTGCATCCGATGGGATCATGGTGGCGCGCGGCGATCTTGGTGTCGAAATTCCTGCTGAAGAAGTCCCATATCATCAGAAGCGTATCATCCGTCTGTGCAACGAAGCGGCAAAGCCAGTTATCACGGCGACACAGATGCTCAATTCAATGGTCGATAATCCGCGACCAACCCGCGCTGAAGCGAGCGACGTCTATAACGCGATCCTCGACGGCACGGATGCGATCATGTTGAGCAACGAGAGCGCCAGCGGTCAGTATCCGGTGCGCGCGGTCGAAACGATGGTCAACATCGCCTCGATTGCCGAGCGCAATATCCTCACTCCGCAAGCAATCAAGAGTGAACGCACCCTCGAAGGGCGTGAAGCGGTATCCGATGCCGTGAGCCATGCGACAACGGCAATCGCGGAGACGCTGCGCTGCAAAGCCATCGTGACCGCAACCTTGACGGGTTACACTGCGCGCCGCGTCGCGCGTGAGCGCCCGCAAACGCCGATCCTATGCGTGACGCCGAATCAAGTCACGTATAACCGGATGGCGTTGGTCTGGGGCGTGTTCCCGTTGATGATTGAGGGGTTTAACTCGATTGACGAAATGATCCGCGTGATCGTTCAGGCGGCGCATGCTCAAAAGTTGGTTGAATTGGGGGATCAGCTTGTTTTGATCGCTGGTGTGCCGTTCGGCGTCGGTGGTCAAACAAACTTCCTGAAGATTCACACCGTAGGCGAAAGCGGCGAACTCGAACCGGGCACGTAATGAGTTGCCGGGGATAGAACGATTTCTATCCCCGTTTTATTCCCCGTCCACAAACTGCAAACTGCTTCCCGATCCTTCAGACGGTGTCCGCTTACGATCCCGTCCGGCGCGTGTTGGACGCTCTGGGCGCTCCGTCGGAATTTCTTCATACGTTGGTACGTCTGTTGAATACACTGCCAGCGCTGTCGCACAGTAGGGGCAAATATCCCACGAAAGCTCCAGCATTTTTCCGCAGCGGGTGCATGCCTTCTTCAAGCGGGTGTGACACTGTGGACATACCTGCCAGTCCGCATGAACGCGCTGACGACAACCGGGGCATGACGGCTTTTCTTCGATTTCTTGCAGCAGTGCTTCTTCTTCAAGCGAACGTTCATAGGCTTCAGCGAGCGTTTCGCGCGGTCGTAAGAACAAGTAAATGAACAAGCCCGGAATCGTCAGGACTGCTACCATCGCTGCAACAACCACTTGTGCCAGCAGATCGCGCGAACGTGCGCGCATGTCGCGGAACGTCCAAATAATCATCGCCAGCCATGCCGCCGCTGCCACCATTCCCCCATAGACGAGTAAAATGGTGATCCACCCGCCGCCTTGATCCATTGCGCGCCTACCCATCCTACGTGAAGATTGCATCACGCGGCAGTATAACAGCCTGCTGTGCGCTGCGCAAAACAGCAAAGCTGCCGCCTTACAGAAACATGTAAGACTAGACTTACACATATCTTTGTCATCTACAATGCAGATATGTTAAAGCTGGTTTTCAATGAAAGTGCGCTTTCGTGACCGACATTCAAACGCTCAATGAGAGACTCGCCGCGACGGGGGCTGCCACCCTCTCGTTGGACGAAGTGATTGCAGTAGCACTCCATATTCACCCTGATGTAATCAAGCACGTGCTAGAATTGAGCGGAGGACTCGGCGGTTTGTTCCACCTAACAGACACTCAGATTCGTGCGATTGCAGAATTGGATAGTGGCGAACAGAACCGCCTCATCGGCTTAATCAATGTCGTGCGGCGTTTCAACACGCAGAACTCGAACCAACGCATGGTTATCCGCACACCAGAAGAAGCGGCAGCGCTTGTGCGCGATATGGGTGATCTGCTTCAAGAACAGGTGCGCGTGATTCTGCTCGACACTCAAAGCCGCGTAATGGATATTGTTACGGTCTATGTGGGCACGCTGAATATGTCCGCACTGCGCGGAGCAGAAATCTACCGCGAAGCGATCTTACGAGGGAGTGCATCGATCATTCTGGTACACAATCACCCAAGCGGCGCACCGCAGCCATCCCCCGAAGATGTGCAGGCAACGCGCGGATTAGCCGCCGCCGGAAAACTGCTTGCGATTCCGCTGCGCGATCATCTGATTATCGGGCGCGAAGGATGGGTATCGCTGCATGACCTCGGATTGATGTGATGCACCGATCAGTTGGATGAAGTTGGGTTTGCGTTCCCGATAAGCAGCGCCATTTCGCTCACCGCCACGTCGTACTCGTGACCGGACGCATAAAACCGGAAGTTGAGGATACTGCGTGGGCGCTGATCTTCCGACATGAGCGTGAGCAGATTGCCGCTTTCATAGGTGTACCACGCGCCTTCATTGACGATCTCGTGATCAATCGTGCAAGAGGCACAACTCATCGGATATTCGTCGTATCCAGCGATAATGCGCGTGAAGAAGCCGTGAATCCATTCTTTAGCTACGCCGCCGTTCATCGGTACATATTCCATACGCAGCATCAGCGGACATTCGCTGCCATCTGCGCCGCATACGCTCAGTGAATGTCCAGAGATTCGGAACGTTGCGCGTACACCGAGATAGGAGTAGCCAGAGACATCGCGCCCCAATTGACCACTTTCACCGACAATGTACTGAATGCACGATGTCGAACCGTGACTATTTGCGCCGCCGCCGCGCTCCATCATCAGCGCTTGAATCCCGTCAATGTCTGTGAGCGCAAAATATCCGCTCGGCATTTCGTTTTGGAGATTGTTGCAGCCCCACACCTGCATGTTTGGCGTGCCGCTCGTGCCCGCGTCAATCACGTTAGTTGTATCAAACGACATGCCGCCCAACCAATTCGCACGCGCGGGCTGCATCGCATAGCTGTTGTCGCTGAGTTGAATCGTCCCGCGCTGCCCCGGAGGGACGGCATAATTCGGGTTATCGCCGCCCAGCGTGATCTGCGCCTCACCCACATAGTTGATCACCTGTACCTGATCACCGACAGCGCGCACTGTGTACTGACCCGGACGAACCAACCGCACGATCGCGTTTTCAGGCGTGCGAAATGTAATCCATGTTTCGCGACCAAGATCGCGGGGAATCATCACATCAAATTCACCGCGCACGTTTTCAAGTAAAACAGTGTAGCGTGCTGAACTCCAGTCAAAACGCGGTCGCGCCGCTTGATCAAGATCGAACGACGAACCGCTCTTGATCGTGATGCGCGCGATATTGAGTTCATGATACCGATCCATCACTGTCAAGTTTGCCTGAGAGATCCCATCGGTGCTGATCACAACGCTGGAAAACAAGTCCACTTGGGTGCGCGTTGCTTGAGAGATCAACGTCGCATCCGTCCATGTGACTGTACCACGCCCGACTATCAGCCGAGTCTGCATCGGTACGGTGGACTGAAACAGGAAGTAGTTCAACCCCACGCCGAAAACAACGCATAGGGAACAGAAGACGGCAAACGCGATCAACAAGATGCCCCATGCCAAATGTCCCGCGTCAAACCGCCGCTCGTCGCCCGGGATGTCTTGTATCGCTGCTGAATCTGCCACTGCTGCCTACCTTCTTATCTACCGCACAAGCGGCACTGATTATACCTGATGTGTCCCGATTCGTCTGTACGGGTTCCACCATGTTCGGTATAATGCGGGGATACAATCCTGTAAGCATCCCCTGAGTATTTACGGAGAACACCCATGTCCGGTCACAGCAAATGGGCGAATATTAAACGCAGAAAAGGCGCGGAAGACGCGAAACGCGGCAAGTTATTCACCAAATTAGGACGCGACATCAGCCAAGCTGCCCGTGAAGGCGGCGGCGAATCTGGAAATCCGCGTCTGGTAATTGCCGTCCAGAAGGCAAAAGAAAACAACATGCCGAAGGAAAACATCGAGCGCGCAATCTTACGCGGACTCGGCAAGCTGGAAGGCGCTGAACTCGAAGAGATCACCTATGAAGGCTATGGCACGGATGGCGTGGCTTTCGTCATTGATGTATTGACGGACAACAAGAACCGCGCGCTGGGTCTGATCAAGAACGTATTCAACAAGCGCGGCGGCAGTCTCGCATCGGCAGGATCAGTGAAATTTCAATTTGAACAGAAGGGCGAAATCGTCCTCGGTGAAGGTAAGTTCGACTTCGACGAATTGTTCATGGTCGCTGCAGAAGCGGGCGCGGATGATGTGGTTGAAGAAGACGGCACTGTGACAATCTACACGCCGCGCGAAGCACTGGCGGCGGTTGAAGATGCGCTGCGCTCGAACAACTATCCGATCGAAGAAGCGGAAATCAAGTGGTTCGCCAAGAACGAAACTGAACTCCCTGTGGAAAAAGCACTGTCGAATCTGCGGATTCAAAGTGAGTTGGAAGAACTCGATGATGTGCAGGCGGTCGCACTGAACCTGTCGATCACCGACGAAATTCTTGAAGCTTACGAGACAGCATAATGCTGGCTTTGGGGGTTGATCCCGGCACAGCAACGGTAGGGTACGGCTTTGTACATGAGACCCCTGATGGCGCGCTTGAAGCGGTCGCTTACGGGGCGATCATCACGCCGCCGTCCCTGCCGATGCCCGAGCGGCTGAACATGATCTACACGCAGTTAAGCGACCTGATCGCGCAATTTCAACCGGAGCGTGCAGCCGTTGAAGCGATGTTCTTCGGCAAAAATGTCACGACAGCGATCACGGTGGCACAGGGGCGCGGCGTAATCTTGTTGGCGCTCACCCATGCAAAACTGCCGATCCATGAATACAAACCTGCCGAGATCAAAGAAAGTGTATCGGGATTCGGCGCGGCAAAAAAAGAACAAATGCAGGAAATGGTGCGGATGGTGTTGAATCTGGATAGCATCCCCCGCCCGGATGATGCCGCCGACGGTTTGGCGATTGCGATCACCGACCTGCACAACGCTCGCTATTCAGCGTACATGGACGAATCATGATCGCCAGCATTCAAGGTATTGTCGGCAGCAGCGGCGCGGATCATCTGGTAGTGGTTGCGAATGGGATTGGGTACAAGATATTCGTCCCGGTCAACGCGTTGGGGCGCGGCGAAGGCGAAGAAATCCACCTACATACCGTGATGATCATCCGTGAAAATGATCTATCGCTCTACGGCTTTCTCAGCACGGGTGAGCGGGAAATCTTCGAGCGCGTGATCAGCGTCAGCGGAATTGGTCCAAAAACCGGTCTTGCCGTGATGAGCACGCTTTCGATTGACAGCTTACGGAACGCGGTCGCCAGCGGCAAACCGGACCTGCTCCAGCGTGTGCCGGGGATCGGTCGCAAAACTGCCGAAAAGATGATCTTTGAGCTGAAAGATAAGCTGAAAGGCGCAAGCGGGCTTATCTCGACGGGCGGCACTGCGGACGACGTCAACATGGACGTGATCTCAGCACTGATCGCGCTCGGCTACAGCACAAGCGAAGCACAAGCGGCAGTCGCTGCACTCCCCAACGACGCGCCGAAAGACTTTGAAGGGCGCATGCGCGCCGCTCTCAGTTACTTCATCAGCGGGTAGAACAAAACAAGGATGATCGGCAGATGACGGCACAGGATTTGATCGGTCGGCGCATTGATGTACTGGACAAAGGCTTTGTCGAACTGGTCGATCTGATGCCGCATCCGGCGATGGGGATTTCTGGCGATCTGGCGATTGTTAACGCGGCTCGCGTGAGCTTTTTAGGCGACAGCAAGGGCGGCGAAGCGGATAAGAAACTACTGTTCTATCTGCTCCGCCACGAGCACACCAGCCCATTTGAAATGGTCGAGTTCAAGTTTCGGCTGCGCTGCCCGCTTGTTACCTACTGGCAGTTGGTACGACACAGAACCGCAAATCTGAATCTCCAGAGTGGTCGGTATACCCCGTTTGAAGAAAACGACTTTTATGTGCCCTCTGTGTGGCGCAAACAGTCGAAGAACAACAAACAGGCAAGTGAAGGCGAACTCGATCCTGCTGAGAGCGATGAACTCACCCGCAAGCTGATCGCGCATTACGAGCAGTCCTATGCGCTGTACGAACAAGCGCTGGGAAAAGGCGTCTCGAAAGAAATGGCGCGTCTATTCCTCCCCGGTTTCAGCGTTTACTACACCGGTGTATGGAAGATCGACGCGCACAATTTAATGCGTTTTCTCAGGCTGCGCATGGCGCAGGAAGCCCAATACGAAATCCGTGCATACGCGAACGCGATCCACGAATTCTTCCGCGAAGCGCTTCCTTGGACAGCAGAAGCGTTCGAGCTTTATGTGTTGAAGAATACTCCCGGCGCGTCTTAAGACGACGGAAGATATGTCACCGTGATTCCGCCCAATACCAAGGCGAGTGTGATCAACAGCAGAATCACACTTAGCAGCACATAAAGCCCAATGATCGGGCTGGGTTGGCGTTCTTCGCCTGTAAACCCGATCAGCGCCCACCAGCCAAATGAATACACTGCAACACCAACAATCACCGAAATCGTGGAGGAGGACTGCGCTGCACTGGTGTAGTATGTTGGCGCAAAAACGCGGTCGACTACGATAACCGCCGCAAACGCGAACAGCGCCGCGATCACGATGCGCGCCAACCGAGGAAGGCGAAGAATGCGAAGGGTCAGCCGTCGCAAAGGGAAGTTATTCGTCTGGGTCATGGATTATCCCGATTGAGTGATATATCGACGTTAATCATGGCTCGTGACGCAAATTCGAAATACTCGCGCATCGTTGAGCGCATCGGTTCAGCAATCCCGACTTGATCAACCGCCGTCAGCATATGCGCCAACCAGCGATCCCGCGCTTCATGCCCAATTGGAAATGGGTTGTGGCGCATTCGCAGACGCGGATGTCCGCGTTCCGCTTGATAATCGGCAGGACCGCCAAAATACTGCATCAAAAACAACTGCTGCCAGCGCTTACCGGGATCAAGGTCGGCGGGAAACAGCGGTCGCAGCACCGCATCTGCTTCGACGAGCGCATAAAACACATCCACCAACTGCTTAAATGTCGGCTCTCCACCAACCAATTCATAGAGCGTAGGTTCGCCGCTTGTCATCGCGCTCCTGCTTTCACTCTTTCACGTTACATTATAGCTGGACAATCCCCGCCAACTCAGTACAATGGGGAACGCTTTGTATTATAACCTTGAACCAGTTGACCAGAAGGGAATTTTGGCGATGAGCTTGAACTCGCGCCGCGTCGGGGAGAAAACTGGGCGCGCGCGCCTTTTCCTTGCGGCAGTAGTGCTGATTTGTCCCCTTTTACTCACGCCGATAGCGGCGTTTGCACAGGACGCAACACCTGAAACCACCCCCGCCCCTGAGTTGACCGCGCAGCCGGAAGTCACCGAGCCTGCACCAGAGGCGACCGCCGTTCCCGTCAGCGTACCGCTCCAAGTCGTGGGATCGGGTCTAGCAATGCCGCTCGTTAATGCTTTGGTGAGCGCCGCTGCCATTGATCTACCAACACAGGTCACCGGAACGACCAGCGGGATCACCGAATTCTGCAACGGTCGTGTCTCCGGTGTCGTCACCACCCGCGAACTCAGCGCCGAAGAAGAAGCGCTGTGCGTGCAAAATGGAGTCATCTTTAGCGAGGCATTGATCGCGCATTCCGCCGCCGCATTGATCGTGAACCCCGGCATGGAGTTCGCACAGTGCTTCAGCACAGCAGATTTGGCGACCTTGTTCGCACCCAGCGCCACTGCGTCTGTGTGGAATCAAGTGCAGCCAACATTCGTCGATCAGGCGATCACGATTGCTCTTCCACCGAACACCACTCCGGCGTATAACGTCCTTGATCAGATCGTCGAAGGCGATGGGCTGCGTGTAGATACGACGCCTCTTGCCGACGAAGCGGCGGTTGTCGCGGCGGTTTCCACGACTTCCGGCGCAGTCGGTATTGTGAGTCATGCAGTCGCAGCGGCAGCAGGTGAAAGCGTTCGCATTGTCGAACTGAATTCCGCCGAAGCCGGGTGCGTTGCGCCCAGCGCTGAAACGATTGAAGCCAACACCTACATTGCCAGCCAGCCAATCCTGTTCTATTCCAACGCCGTCAGCGGCGCGGAGCAAAACGGATTCGTCAGCTATGCGGCGAGCGATGCAGCGGCAGAAGCTGTCGCCAATGCGGGTTTCACCTTCCCCACCGCTGACGCACGCGCCGAAGTGACAAGTGCGCTGGAAAACGGCACGACCGGACGCACCTATTCGCGCGTCGAAACAACATTCTCGATTTTGCCGAGCGTCACCGGTGCGATCACCATTGGCGGTGCGGCGAACGAATTCGCCTACATTTCCGACTTGACGACGGCATTCACCACCACCTACACGGGCGTGACGACCGATATCAACGTTGAAGGTGCGACAGCAGGAGCACGCCGCTTCTGCAATGGCGAACTGGATATTCTTGTCACGTTCGCACCGCTGACCGAAGAACAGCTTGCACCATGCACGGCGAACAATATCACACCGTATCCGATCTCGCTCGGCAGTCAAGGCGTGATCATCGCCCGCAACAGCGCCGATAGCTTCGCGCAGTGCTTGACGACGACACAGCTTGCCACGATCTTTGGGTCTGCGGCAGGCGGCACGGTGACGAATTGGAATCAAGTGGACGCAGCGTACCCCGATCTACCGTTGTTTGTGTTCCAACCGTCATACGGAGATGCAGTCGTCAATCTACTGCTGCTCCGCTCGGCTGGCGCAAATGATCCCGGACGCTCCGACGCGCAGATCAATGATGATCCGCTGTATCGCGCCGCCGCGACGGCGGGTAATCCCGGCGTGCTGTCAGTCTACAATTACCTTGAATGGCAGGTCGCACTCGCAGACTATCCCGATCTCGTTCCCGTTTCAGTGGATGGCGGCGCGGGCTGCGTCGAGCCGTCCGCAGATACAATCGCGGACAACAGTTATGCGATTTCGCGCCCATTCACACTGGTGATCAACCGCGCATCGTTGGCAAAACCGCAGGTTCAGTCGCTTCTGTGGTTTGCGCTCAGTGATGAGAACTATCTCGCAATTCAGTTCAGCGGACTGTCGGGACTGGAATTCGGTGATCTCGCGGAACTGCGCGCCGAACTTCAAGGTCTGTACACCGTTGTGACCGAAGAAGCGATTATCGCCGCCGAAGCCACCCCCGATCCGAACGCCACAGCGGAAGCCACTCCAGAAGCAACCGCCGAAGCGACCGAAGCGGCGGGAAGCTAACCACGTTCGAAAGAAAAATGCGGGGGTGGATGATCTGCCCCCGCTTTTTCATCCCTTTTGAGAACCCGAATGACTCAAAATATCCGCACCGTTTTTTGGCAAGATGGACAGGTAGCCCTGATCGATCAGCGGCGGCTCCCCCACGAATTCCACATCAACACGTATGATTCATATACTGCCGTTGCCGACGCAATCCGCACAATGGTTGTGCGCGGCGCTCCCGCCATCGGCGCTGCCGCAGGGTTTGGAATCGCGGTCGCCGCGCAAAACAGCACCGCCACATCATTTGAACAACTTCAGCGTGAACTCCAAGAAGCCGAGCGTGTCCTCGCGGAATCCCGTCCAACCGCTGTCAATCTGTTTTGGGCACTGCGCCGGATGATGAACCGCCTCGGCACGCTCACCGATCTGCCCCTCGATCAGGTGCGCGCGGCGCTCCTCGCAGAAGCACAGGCGATTGCAGACGAGGATGTTCAAACGAATCAGACGATGGGAGCGCATGGCGCGGCGCTCATCCCCCAGAACGCGACCATCTATCACCACTGCAATACCGGGGCGTTAGCGACCGTCGATTGGGGTACGGCGCTCGGTGTGATCCGATCCGCGCATGAACAGGGGAAAAAGCCATTTGTGTTGGTTGATGAAACGCGCCCGCGCTTACAGGGTGCTCGGCTGACCAGTTGGGAACTCTTGCGCTGGGGTATTGATCATCAGATCGTCGTGGACGGCGCAAGTGGGCATTACATGCGCACACGCGGCGTTGATCTGTGCATCGTCGGCGCAGATCGTATTGCCGCGAATGGAGATACCGCCAACAAGATTGGAACGTATAATCTGGCGCTCGCCGCGCATGCGCATCATGTTCCGTTCTATGTTGCGGCGCCGTTCTCAACCGTTGATCTGAGCTTGGCAAATGGGGATCAGATTCCGATTGAAGAACGCAGTGACGATGAAGTACTGTGTATCGGGTCGGAACGAATCGCGCCGGACGGGGCGAAAGCGGGCAATCCGGCATTTGATGTAACACCGAACGCCTACATTACCGCTATCATCACCGAATATGGGGTGATACGTCCCCCCTTCGAGGAGCGGCTTCGCGCTATTGCCGACGCCCGCCGCTAATCTCGGCTTAGAATGGAGCTTCCGCCATGCGCGGCGAACTTGTCGCAGTTGACTTAGAAACAACCGGCTTTGATCCCGCCGGAGATAAGATTATCGAAATCGGCGCGGTGCGCATGATCGACGGACAAATCGTCGATGAATTCGCCACCTTGATCAACCCGGAACGACCGATTCCCCCGAATATCACGACACTCACAGGTATCCGCAACGAAGATGTCTACAATGCGCCGGGAATCGCCACTGTGCTCCCCCGCTTGAAAGCATTTGTCGGCAAAGCACCTTGGATGGCGCACAACATCAGCTTTGACGCCAGTTTTTTGAATCGTCAAGGCATCCTACAAGCGAATCCACGAATCGACACCTATGAACTTGCATCCGTCCTGCTCCCACGAGCGGCACGCTACAATCTAACCAGCCTCACCAGTGAATTCGCAATCGACATCGGAACGGCACATCGCGCACTGTTTGATGCGCGCGCGACCGCGCTCCTATACTGGCAGTTGTGGAATCGTCTGCTCACGCTGCCACTGGCGATCATCCGCGAAATCACCGAGCTTGCCGCCGATCTGAGTTGGGATGCGAAAGGTGTCTTTGAAGCGGCGCTGCGTGATCGCGCTTCCGAACCGCCGCGCCTTCCTCCATCCGTGTTTGAGTTGTTTGGTGAGAATCCCGCCCCCGAACCACACCCCAACGAACGAACATCACCACCACAGCCGATCACACCCGCCGAGATCGACGGAACACTCGGAGAAAACGGCGTTCTCGCGTCCACGATGCCCGATTATGAACACCGCCCACCGCAGATTAGAATGGCGCATGCTGTTGCGGATGCCTTTAACGAAGGCAAACACGCCCTGATCGAAGCGGGAACGGGAACGGGAAAATCGGTCGCGTATCTGATTCCGGCGATTTTATGGGCAATGCGCACTAGTGAACGGGTCGTGATCAGCACGAACACGATCAACTTACAGGATCAACTCCTCGACAAAGATATTCCCGCGCTTGCCACCGCTTTGAATCTTCCTGTACGGGCGACAACGCTCAAAGGACGCGGGAATTATCTGTGTCCGCGCCGCCTCGCCAGCGCCCGCCGCCGTCGCGCCACAAGCATCGACGAACTGCGCATGATCGCCAAGATTCTCGTGTGGCTGCTAGAAAGCAAAAGCGGCGACAAAAGCGAGATCAGCCTACGCGGCGGTGATGAGCAGATGACATGGAACCGCCTAAGCGCTGAGGACGAAGGCTGCTCCCCGGATCGCTGCCGTACCCAGATGGGCGGAATCTGCCCGTTCTACCGCGCTCGCAAAGCGAGCGAGACAGCGCATCTCGTCGTCGTCAATCACGCGCTGTTGGTCAGCGACGCCGTATCGGACAGCCGCGTAATCCCGGATTATCAATACCTCGTCATTGACGAAGCGCATCATCTCGAAGAAGCGACCACCAGCGGCTTGAGCATCCGTATCGACGAAGGTGCGCTCAAGCGGCGGTTAGCGGACTTGGGTTCAACACGGCGCGGTTTGCTCGGCGCTGTATTGACGGCGGTACGCTCGACTGCGCCGGAAAAAGATGTGCGCAAACTGGAGATTGGAATTGAAACGATTGCCGACGCGGTGCGCGCGATGGACGCCCATCTCACCGGATTGTTCACGGCGATCCGCGCGTTGGTCAGTGATGCAGGTGTGCCGACAAGCGATACCATGAATCAGCTTCGCGTGATCGAGCCGGTGCGCCGCAGAGCAACCTTCGCTCAAGTACAAGCGGCGTGGACAACCGTCGCGGAGTTCTTCGAGGCGATCAGCGAGGCGATGCGCCAGCTTACGCGTGCATTAGGGAAGCTCGAACCGCTGCATATCCCGGATCATGATGATTTGTTGAGCGCGGTCGAAAATGCCGGGCGTTACCTCGCAGAAGCACAAGCGCAGTTACATTCCTTTTTCACCACGCCGGACACGAACACGATCTACTGGATCGCCGCCTCAAGCGATGGCGATTATGTTGGCTTGAACACTGCGCCGCTGCACGTTGGCAAGCTGGTCACTGAGCATTTGTGGAATGCCAAAAAATCCGTCGTGATGACCAGCGCCACCTTGCAGACCAACCGCAGCTTTGACTTTCTCAAGGATCGGCTTGGTGCGGAAAATGTGACCACAATGGAAGTCGGATCACCGTTTAACTACCGCGATTCAACGCTCGTTTTTGTACCAAACGATATGCCAGAACCGAACGACAAGGCGCGTTATCAACAAGCGGTCGAACGCGGAATTATCGAACTAGCGGCGGCGCTCAACGGTCGCGTGATGGTTTTGTTCACCAGCTATGCACAGCTTCGCCAAACGTCGCAAGCGATCACCCCCCGGCTTGCACTGGGAAACATTGTCGTGTTTGATCAAAGTGACGGGAGCAGCCGTCAAGCCCTACTAGACGGCTTCAAAAACACCCCGCGTTCGATCTTGCTTGGCACACGCTCATTCTGGGAAGGGGTGGATATCCCCGGCGAAGCGCTCAGCGCGCTGGTGATCGTGCGTCTTCCGTTCACCGCGCCGAATGAACCCATCTTCGCGGCGCGCTCGGAGATGTACGCGGATTCTTTCAATACGTTCGCGCTCCCCGATGCGATTCTGCGCTTTCGGCAGGGGTTCGGGCGGTTGATCCGCACCAATACTGATCGCGGCATCGTCGCCATTTTCGACAATCGGGTGATCACCAAGGGGTACGGCGAGAGTTTCCTGACGGCGCTGCCCGATGCACCCGTGAAGCGCGCTCCGCTGGCATCGCTGCCAAGCGCGGCGGTCGATTGGCTGATGAAACGATAACAGAATCCGTACCGAAGCTGAATCGCTTAACCAATATTGCGCAGCGCGCTTTCATGCTAGGATTGGCAGCAAGTATGAGGTAACACAGGCTATGCGCACACCTGCGGGCAAAGAGTGTCGCTTTTACTATCAAGATTTTCACCGGGGCAAGAGCCTTCAAGAGTGCCGGTTGGTGAAGGGGAATACGGAGTCGCTTGCGTGGAAGCCGTCCGACTGTTCGCGCTGTCCGATCCCCGATATCTTGAATGCGAACAGCAGCGGAAATATGGAACTGGCGCTCACGATTCGTCCGACGCTGCTTGGCTTGGGGCGACGCATGGAAATCCATGCCACTTGCCTCAAGCATATGGTCACGATTGACGATCCTTATGTTGGCTGTCCACGCTGCAATAAAGAACGCCCCGGACTCGATCTTTTCTGGCAAGCGCTTGAGAATGATGACGCCGACCCACCAAAGGAATAGCGCATGGTATCCCCCTTAGATGAGGCGTCGCCCCTTCCGAGCGCTCCTCCTACATCAACAATCATTCCTGATGAGGTGGTGCAGTTCCGCGCCGAAGTCGAAAAGCTGCGCGCCGAAAATACGCGCCTACGCGAACAGCTTGCGCAGCAGCAGCGATTAGAAAGCGAACTCGATCTCCTCCGCAATGCGATCCTGAACAACGTCTCGCACGAAATGAAGACGCCGCTACTCCACGTCAAAGCCGCAGTCGCAAATTTGAAAGAAGAGTTCGGTGAGAATCGTCTAATTGAATATGCGACGACGGCAACGGCACGCCTTGAGGGGATCATCCGCAACATCACCTTGTTAGCCGGTAGTATGGAAATCAAGTGTGTACCGTCTCCGGCGCGCGCTTCTGTTGATCAAGCGATGCGTAGTTTGCGCCGTAGTTGGGCACATAAGGATCACGTGGATCGCGTGCGGATCATCATGGACGATGATTTACCGCCCGTGAACATGGATGCTCAAGCAATTGGGACGGTGCTTCAGCTCTTGGTTGATAACGCGTTGAAGTTCAGCGAAGATCCGCTCCCGGTGGAAGTGCGGGTGGTTCGCATCAAGAATGCCATGCGCTTCGAAATCTGCGATTACGGGATCGGCATTCCTGAAGATCAAGTAGAGCGCATTTTTGAGCCGTTTTACCAGATTGACAGCAGCGCAACCCGGCGCTTCAGCGGTGCGGGAATTGGTCTCGCTATCGTTCGTTTGATCTTGGAGCGGCATAAAGTAGAGATTCTTGTCAAAAGTAAACCGGGAAAGGGCAGTACATTTGTATTTACGCTTCCATATGCCCCCGATTTTTAGGGGATACGTGCGGAAAATCTCTTGGTCTGCGCTGCGAATGATTGACAGTCGTTTCTAATCAGCGATACAATGGTTCACAACATTCAGATTGTTCTAAATGTTACAAACGCAACTTTGTAAGCAGGATTGACGCGATAGGGGCTTCAATGACGCTGACGGGTGAAAAAATGTTCAGCGCTGCGGTGACGGCGGCGCAGGAAACCGAGATAAGAACCGCCCCGGCGGATATTCTCGATACAGCAATGCACGCGGTCGAAGCGCGCATGGACGAAATCGTCAACAGCGACGTGTCCACACTGCGCGACGCCAGCCGCCACATTTTGAGCGCGGGAGGAAAGCGCATCCGTCCCCGCCTCATGGTTTTGAGCTACCTTGCGAATGGCGGCGATCCATCCGCAATCATGGGTGTAGTATCGCCCGCCGCTGCGATTGAATTGGTTCACACCGCAAGCGTCGTCCACGACGATATCAACGATCACGGCGTTGTGCGGCGCGGTCGCCCATCCGTAAATGCCATCTGGGGACGCACCTTCGCGCTGCTGACCGGTGATTTTCTGTTCACCAAAGTCTATGAGCTGATGGCACCCTACGGCGATCTCAACGTGCCGCTCTCATATGCGACGGTCGCTTTGGTTGAAGGGGAAACCCTTCAGGCACAGGCAGTCAAAGAGAACAACTTCACCCGCGAGACATACACCCGGATCATCGGAAAGAAAACGGCGGCATTGTTCGGCGCGGCGGCGAAGATGGGTGCGATCATGGCAGGCGCAGAGCAAGCGACAACCGAAACCCTGTACGAGTTCGGCTTCAATATCGGGCTGGCGTTCCAAATCGTCGATGATGTGCTCGATATCATTGGCGATGAAAAACAGCTTGGCAAGACCAGCGGGATCGACCTCGCTCAAGGACGCGGGTTTGCAGCCGCCTACAAGCCGGAAGACGGAACTGCGGCGGTCGATGCTGCCGACCCGATGGCGTCCATCAAGCGGCGTGTACTGCAAGGTGACGCGCTCGAAGAAGCCCGCCGCCAATCGCAAGCACTTGTCGCGTTGGCAGTCAGCCAACTGGACATCTTGGATACCTCACCATATAAAGACGCAATGATCGACCTAGCGCATCTGGTGATCGAGCGGCAGTTCTAGTTCCCCATTTAAAATGAAAACGTGCTGAGTAAGGAGAATGCTCCCCATACTCAGCACGTTTTGATTCCAAGACCTATCAACGAATGAACATCGCGTCACCAAACGAGAAGAAGCGATAACCTTGCTGTTTGGCAGTTTCATACGCCGCCATGATCGAGTCACGTCCCGCAAACGCGCTGACCATCATCAGAAGCGACGACTTTGGCAGGTGGAAGTTCGTGATCATCGCATCGACCACACGCCAGCGGTAGCCCGGATAGATAAATAGGTTCGTGTCCGCCTCAAACGCGGTGACAGGACGCCAAGGGCACGCGTTCACAGGCTGGTACGGATCGCCCGGATCGCCGCCTTCGCTGAGGATGCCCGCTGTCTCGATCGTACGTGCGGCGGTAGTGCCGACAGCAATGATCCGCCCACCCGCAAGTTTCGCATCATTGATGATTCGCGCATCATCTGAGCGCAGTACCGCATATTCGCTGTGTATCTTGTAATCGGTAATCCGCTCCACGTTAACGGGCTTGAATGTTCCCAATCCGACATGCAACGTGCATTCCGCCAGCCGAACCCCTTTTTCGCGCAGCGCGATCAGCAGATCAGGCGTGAAGTGTAGTCCGGCGGTCGGCGCGGCGGCTGAACCCGCGAACTTGCTGTATACAGTCTGGTAGCGCTCCGGGTCGATCAGCGGCTCATGGATATACGGCGGAAGCGGCATTTCACCGATCCCATCCAGATAATCGTTGATCGGTTCGCTGAACAGAATCACGCGCTCTGACTCGTCCAGTTCTTCGGTTACTTTTGCGGTAACGCCCGTGTCTCCAAAGCGAAGTTCCGTCCCGGTCGTCACCCGCCGACCGCCGACAAGAACATGCCAGCGCGTCTCGTCGAGTTGGCGCAGAAGCAGCACTTCGACTGAGCCGCCAGTTTCGGTCTTGGTCGCATGCAAACGCGCCGGAATCACACGTGTATTGTTGAGCACCAACACATCCGGCGGCTGAATCATGTCCAGAATATCGTGAAAGATGTGATGCCCAGTCTCCCCTGTGGCGCGGTCGAGTGTCATCAGACGTGAAGAGTCGCGCGGCTCAAGCGGAGATTGGGCAATGAAAGAGTCTGGCAGAGGATAATCAAAATCGCTTAAAGCAAGTTGGGTCAACAGAGTTCCTCGTCAAAAGAGTGGAGGCTGTGACGTACCGTTTTGTTTCGATTGATACGATCTTCCGATATGCTCATAGGCGCGGGCAGTTGCTTCGCGTCCGCGTGGGGTGCGCTTCAGAAAACCCAATTGAATCAAATAGGGTTCGTACACATCCTCGATGGTGCTTTGATCTTCACTAATTGACGCTGCGATCGTGGGCAAACCTACCGGACCACCGCTGTAACTGTCGATAATCGTGTGCAAAATACGGCGGTCAACCTCATCCAACCCCAGAAAATCGATCTGGAGAAGTTCGAGCGCTTCGCCCGCCACAGGACCTGTGATGATCCCATCAGCGCGTGTCTGAGCATAATCGCGGACGCGGCGCAGCAAACGCAGCGCGATACGCGGCGTCCCCCGCGAACGGCGCGCGATCTCGCTCGTGCCTTCCGGGCGTACTTCAACATTGAGCATCGCAGCCGCGCGCACGATGATGTGCTCCAGCGCCTTCTGGTCATAGAAGTCAAGGCGAAGATGCAGTCCAAAGCGGTCGCGGAGCGGGTTCGCAAGAAGCGCAAGCTGAGTCGTCGCACCAACTACCGTGAAGCGTGGGAGCGGCAAGCGCATATTCTTCGCGCCGGGACCCTTACCGACCACAATATCGAGTTTAAAATCTTCCATTGCCGGATAAAGGATTTCTTCGACAGCGCGCCCCAAACGATGAATTTCGTCGATAAACAGGATGTCATTCGCCTTCAAGTTGGTGAGGATTGCCGCCAAATCTCCGGCGCGCTCGACCGACGGTCCAGCGGTGATGCGAATATTGACACCCATTTCGTTCGCGATCACATGTGCCAGTGATGTTTTCCCCAACCCCGGCGGTCCGTAAAACAGCGTGTGATCGATGGGTTCTTTGCGATGCTTGGCGGCATCAATGATGATCCGCAAGTTTTCGCGCACGCGATCCTGACCCACGATGTCCTTTAGGAGCTTTGGACGCAGCGCAACATTATCACGGTCTTCATTGCGCACTGCGGGCGTGATGATCCGTCCATCGTCGGACATGGCAAGCCTCAGAATAACATAAATGTTCTAAGGGGAGTATAACTCAACATCCGCCGAATGTGAACGGGGGAGCGCAGAATATGGGGGCGCGCCTCACTGGAACGCCCCGACAATGCTCAACTATTCAGCGGGGCTTATGCTGGCGACCATCGACAGAATCTCCTGCTCATGATCGTCAATCATCATCGGCGTAGATGTATGCGCATGCACCACAATCAGTCGATCCCCAACGATACGATAATAGCTGCGCCGCTCCGCTTGTTCGGTTGCGTAGACGGGCTGCCCCTCCATGTCATGTTCCTGCACAATCGCGGACGCACCTGCCGCCATTTGCACCAACTCAAGCGGATCGCCGCTTACCGGATCGGTGGTACTACCAAAGCGCAGTACAATCTCCCCAATCGGCAGAAGCTGTATTAGCCCTGCATCCGGCTGCCAGCCGGGCGCAAGATCGAGATAGAAATTGCGGTCAAAGACTGTCACCAAAACCGTGTTAGGCGATTCGAGCGTGCCGATGTTGGCAACAGGTGTGACGTTTCCACCTGTAGGTACAGGCTGTGTGGGTACGGGAATAGACGGCAGTCCGCCCGCTTCGACCGTTGGGTTATTCGCTTCCGCTGCAACTTCTTGTTCCGCACCAATCGGCGTGACCGTGTTTTCCGTCGGGACTCCGGTCGGAACGCTGGTACATCCTACAACTGCCAGCGCTAAAACCAAACTCATGAACAAGCGATTCATCGTGCATCGACTCCATTCGACAACCGCTCTTTGTGTACGCTGAACTATAGAGGTCACCAGAATAGGCGCATAACCCGTAATGCACTATCCTCGTGTGGGTCACACGGGCATCGCGGCTTGGTTCTTGCCCAAACGCGATCATAAACTGTTGAAATAGACAGCGGCTTTTGACACGCATTCTAAGCGCGCGTAAAATCGGCGCGGCTTTTTGGGGATTCACCCGAAGGGAAATTGCACACGATGTCGAACCTACATGTTTCCAGTCATCCACTGGTTCAGCACAAACTGGCGGTCTTGCGTGACAAGAGCACCGATTTCCGAGCATTCCGTGAACTTATGCGCGAACTTGCGCTTCTGCTGATCTACGAAGCCACACTCGATCTAGCGCTTTCCCCGCGTGAGGTTGAAACGCCGATGGGCGCGGCGCGTGGTTTCAAGGCGCAGGAAACGATCGGGCTAGTGCCGATTCTTCGCGCCGGATTGGGTATGGTGGAAGGCGCGCTGATGATGCTGCCGAGCGTTCAAGTTTGGCACATCGGATTGTACCGGGATGAAAAGACCCTCCGCCCGGTGACATACTACAACCGTTTGCCTAATCCGCCGTCGGTTGACCTGTTCTTGATCCTCGATCCGATGCTGGCGACGGGCGGTTCAGCGGTTGCAGCAGTCGATTTGCTCAAGAAGTCTTGCGAAGGCAAAGCAGTACGTATCAAGTACATCGGCTTGATCGCCGCGCCAGAGGGTGTGAAACGCCTCAGCGAAGCGCACCCCGATGTCCCGATTCATGTCGCCGCGCAAGATGATCACCTCAATGAGGTGGGTTTCATCGTGCCGGGTCTGGGCGATGCGGGTGATCGGCAGTTCGGGACAATCCCAGAGTAAAGACTATGTCTGCAACTGCCGCGTATTTGATCGTATTCACGCTCGCTTTTGGAACGTGTTTGCTGCTGATCCCCGTCGCCATGTGGCTCGGGACGCGTTATGGCGTGCGTGCGAAAATCGATGCGCGGCGTACCAACGACGCCGATATTCGCCGGGTTTCGCGCCTCGGCGGAATTGCGATGTACGGCGGTTTTACCGTCGCAGTGATTGCGGCGCAGATTCTTCCCGTGCCGCGTCAAGACCCTTACGAAGTGATCCGCTTGATCGGACTGCTCGGCGGATCAACCATTATCTTCATCACGGGCATTCTCGATGATATTTTTGAGTTTCCCGCGCTCCCGCAGTTTTTCGGGCAATATATCGCGGCGGGCGTGGCGATTCTATTCCAAATCTTCATCCAATATGTGACCAACCCGTTCACCGGCGCACAAACCGACGCTTTTCCGCAAATTGTGACGGTTGGGCTGTCGTTCTTCTGGATGGTTGGGATGATGAATACAGTCAACTGGCTGGATGGGCTGGACGGCTTGGCGGCAGGCGTTGGTGTGATCGCCGGGGTGATGCTGTTCGTCAACAGTGCTTTCCGGGTTGATCCCGCTCAGACCAGCGTCAGTCTCCTACATCTCGCGCTTGTTGGCGCGGCACTTGGCTTTCTGTTGTACAACTTCAACCCGTCGCGAATCATCATGGGCGGCGGTGCGCCGTATCTCGGCTTTCTCCTCGCCACACTAAGCATCATCGGCGGCGCAAAAATGGCGACGATTCTTCTCGTGATGGGGCTGCCACTCGTCGATTCGGTGTGGCAGGTCGTCGCCCGTGCGCGTGGAGGACGCAATCCGTTTCGCGGTGACCGGGGACATCTCCATTTTCGCTTGCTAGATATGGGACTGACTCAGCGGCAGATCGTGATGGGGTATTACTATTTCTGCGCGATCTTCGGCGTGTTGGCGCTAATCGTGGAAAGTGAACTGTACAAGTTCCTCGCGCTCGGTGTGATGATCATACTCGTCATGCTTGGTTTGTGGATCGTCACGAAAATAGACGCACGACGGCACGCAGCGCCTTAGTCTGCTTTTTCGTCGTCTTCAGGTTCTTGATCGTCGGCATCTTCGAGTGTTTCTTCCTCGTCGTCGCTGGCGATTTCTTCTATTTCTTCATCTACCTCATCCTCGTCGGGCTTCGGGCTTGGCTCGACCTTGCGCACATCGGCGGTCTTTTCAGCTTCGCGCGGCGCGCTCGGTGTGCCGCTGGGAGCAGGGGGGAACGGTCGCGGGGCGGTAAGCGGCTCAGCGGGCTTAGACGAAGGCGCAGCAGACAAGGACCGAGCGCTAACGCTCGACGGTGGTGAACTGAGCGCGGGAGCGCCAACGGGCAGCGCCGAAGCGGGTTTCTGCCCTAACAAGGGCGAAGCAGACGGAGCGGCAATCGCGGGAACTTCTTTTTCGGGTGGATCTGGAATTGGGAGCGGTAGGCGATAAATCGACGGCGGTCCGGTGACCGTTGGCTTGGCGGCGGGTTTGTCCTGCCGCGTGATCGCCTTGCGCGTCTTGTCTGCCTGTTCAGCGCGCATTCGTAAAATATCTTCTCGGCGCATGGCGATGAGCTTCCCTTTTTCAAAGGTTGCGCTGTCACCCGTGATCCGCTCAATCGTCGACTCAATCACGCCCAAAACGCCCGTCATGAACAAGTTGACCGCGATCACGGAGACGAACACCCCCGTGAGCAGATTCGCCCCTTGCGCGATCTGCGTGAAGAAGTTCGTCAGCACTTGAACACCCACGCCGAGCGCGAACAGCGCGATAACCGCCACCGCTGCCGGAATTAACAGCAGTCGTCCGCCGCGCAGGGTCGCCGGATTCGGGATCATGGTTGCGCTCACCGTGAATGCAAGATAAAGCCACAGGAGCAGGTCAGGCGAGGCAATCAAGCGCGAAAACGCCTGCTCAAAGGTCACCGATGCGTCCATCTGCAGCACGCGTATCAGCAGATCGGTTTGCAGCACATTGGTAACAACAAACCAGATAAACGCCATCCCGCCGATCAGGGGCATCAGGTTGATCACAAACAACCGGAATGCCCCCGTCTTTTTGACGTCATACTTGACGAAATTCAGCTTGAGTTCCGCGATTTCCTGTTTATCGGGAAATTTAAAATCTCCCGTCGCACGCACATTGAGCATCCCTGCTGTGAACCACACGATCAATTCATGCAGAAATACACCCGGCAGAAAGACCGTGTAGTAAAGGATCGTGGTCGTGTGCAGGTTCTTCGTCAGCAGCCACCCGACCTTGAAGATATGCTGATGCAACCAGCGTTCAAGGCTTCTCATCGGAATGAGAAGCCCAAATGCCAGCGCCCAAGGCAGCAGAAGATCGACAAGCGTCAGGGTTAAGCGCCTTTCACCTTTGCGCCAATTTCCACCAAACGGGTGAAATCATCCACCTTCAAAGATGCGCCGCCTACCAATCCGCCATCAATGTCCGGTTGGCTCATGTACGCTTCCATGTTATCCGGCTTGACGCTGCCACCATACTGGATGCGAACGCCCTCTGCAACATCGGTGGGATACAATTCGCGCAGTGTACCGCGAATGACCGCGCCAATCACGCGCTGCGCTTCGTCGGGGTCGCAGTTTAATCCCGTCCCAATCGCCCAGATAGGCTCATACGCGATCACAACACTCGCCATCTGCTCGGCGGTGATACTCTTGAGTCCTTCGCGCACCTGTGTGCTGACGAACACATCCGTTTCCCCGCGCTGGCGTTGATCGGCACTTTCGCCCACCGCCATGATCGGCTTCAAGCTGTGCGCAAGCGCCGCGTGAACCTTTTTGTTCACCAATTCATCGGTGTCACCGAGATACTGGCGGACTTCGCTGTGCCCGATGATGACATATTCCACCAACCCTTGAAGCATCACGGGCGAAATTTGCGACGTAAACGCGCCCTGCTTCTCCGGGTGGAGATTCTGCGCGCCCACCTTAATCCGCGTGCCGTCGAGCACCGTTGCTACCGACGAAAGCGCGATATAGGTCGGGCAGACGACGCGCTCAACCGATGTGAGCGGGGCAAGTTTTGGAGCGAGTTCGCGCACGAAGTCAATCGACTCGCGCAGAGTCTTATACATCTTCCAGTTTCCCGCGATGATGGGCATACGCATGGTTGTTTATCCTCGTTGAGTTCGATCTATACAGCGAAACATAGACAGAGTATCGATGACCCGATCACTCAGTCTCAAGGTTGGCAATAATCGATTGCGCACGCTCGACAATCCAATCCGGAACACGGCGTCCACTGAGCAGCGATTCTAGGTCAGTGACTGCACTTGCTTGATCACCTTGTACCAGTGACATTTCTGCGCGCACCAAGACAGCTTCCGGGAAAATCGGATCGCCTTCAAATACGATATTGAGCAGTTCTTGTGCCTGCGAGTACATGCGATTCACGCTTAGCGCGCGCGCAATCATCGTCGTGATCACGTCGTCTTGATAATCGGGCTGTCGTTCGCGCAGAGCACCCAATGCGCGGATTTGCAGCGGCGTGAACGCATCTGGATTACTCATCAGTGGATAAAGCTGCTCACCCGCACTACCGCGCACCATCAGGTAAAGCTCTTGATTCCCGGATGCCAATCGTAATGCAGCAGCAAAACTAAGCAGCGCCGCCGAGGGGTTGTTTTGAGAAGCTGCGAGCAGTCCAGCTTGCACGAAATAGGAAACATCATCCGACGCATGCGTTGCGCCTTCACGTACAGTTGTTTCAGCTTCGGTGAGCATACCCGCTTGAAGATACGCACCCGCAAGCGTCAGATAGGTGGATGGGTTGTTCGGCTCACGGTCACGAAAGGCGATTGCGTCTTGCAGCGACATTTCTTGGATAGGGTACAAGTTCGGATTGACCCCCGCGCCGCCTTGCCCCGCCCCCGGCTGCAGCGTATTATTTGGAGTATTCCCGCGCGTGCCGATGATCACGCCCACGAGAAGCGCAATCACGAGAAACGAAACAAGCGCGATGATCTGCAAGCGGCGCAACGCACCCGATGCCGGGTGCTGCTCGGTTGCGGCGGCTGATATCGCCGTATTCGTCATATGGGGCGTATTGGCTGGCGGCAGCGTCATCTCTGATAGTCGGTGTTGTGCGATCGATTCTGCGGCTGAATGCCGCTGCACAACCGAAACTTGATTGATGGGCTGCGCGACAACCTCAGCGAACGCAAACTTGAGCGCATCGATCATTTCTTTGACCGATCCGTAGCGATCCTCAGGACGCTTCGCCAGTGCCGTGAGCAAAATCCCTTCAAGCAGCGGCGAAATGCTCGGATCAAGATCGCTCGGCATTGGGAGTGGTCTATAAATGTGATCGTGAATGATCGCGTAAGGCGTTCCATCGTTGAACGGCACACGCCCTAACAGCATTTCGTACAGTACTACCCCAAGCGCGTAAATATCGCTCCGCGCCGTGATCTCTCGCCCTGATTCGCCCTGCTCTGGAGACATATAGAACGGGGTGCCGATCAGCATATTCTGACTAATCGAGGCTTCTCCGGCGGTGGCGAACTTGGCAAGTCCAAAATCCGAGAGATACGGCGTCCCTTTGGCATCAAGCAGGATGTTGCTCGGCTTGATATCCCGGTGCAAAACGCCTTCCCCGTGGGCATAATCCAGCGCAGCACCGATGGACATCATGATATTCAGCACATCGGTCATGAGGAGCGCGCCATCCCCAAGCGCCTGTTTCAAAGTGATGCCGTCGATGAACTTCATCACCATGCACCATTTGCCCTGATGCTCAAAGAAGTCGTAGATTGGGACAATGTGCGAGTGTTCAAGCGCCGCGACGATCTGCGCTTCACGCTCAAAGCGAGCGATAAATGTTCGATCGCTGGTGTGAGCGGGCTGAATCATCTTGAGCGCCACCCACCGATTCAAGCGCGGGTGATACGCCCGAAACACGGTCGCCATCCCGCCTTGTCCGAGCGGCTGCACCCGTTCGTACACACCAATCGACCAGTTTTCCGGCGCAGACATCGATTCTCCCCTCCAGCGCGGCTGCATGGCTGCACGCATGAACGTAAGTATAACGTGCAAATCCTGATCTTGAAGGGGGACTCACGGCGTGAGCGGCAGGGGCATCCCCACCGCTCACGCACAATTCTGGATTAGCGATCCATAAGGGCAACAACGCCGGGGAGCGCCTGCCCTTCCAACATTTCGAGGCTTGCGCCGCCGCCCGTCGAAATATGAGTGATCTTCTCGGCAAGTCCGCTCTCTTCAACCGCCGCCGCGCTATCGCCACCGCCAACGATCGTCACCGCGCCATTTGCGCTCAGGTCTACGAGGATCGCGGCGACTGCGTTCGTGCCTTTGGCGAAGGTCGGTTTTTCAAACACGCCCATCGGACCATTCCAGACGACGGTCTTCACGCCCGCCAGTTCTGCCTTGAAGTGTTCCAGCGTTTCGGGACCGATGTCATACACGCCCCAACCATCCGGCACGCCGTCCGACACCTGAATCACCCGCGTTTGTGCGTCATTGTCGAACTTGTCACCGATCACGCCGTCAGTCGGCAGCACGAGTTTTTCGCCACCTTTGGCGATCAACTCACGCGCAGTCTCAACCGCGCTTTCTTCAACGAGCGACGTGCCGAGCTTGTAGCCTTTTGCGGCAAAGAAAGTATTCGCCATGCCGCCGCCGATTAGGAGCTTGTCGCATTTGCTCAAGAGCGCTTCGATCACCTTGATCTTGTCGCTGACCTTCGCGCCGCCGAGGATCGCCGCGAACGGGCGTTTCGGCGTATCAATCGCGCTGCTCAGGTATTCAATTTCTTTCTCCATGAGCAGTCCCGCGACCGCCGGAAGATGCGCTGTCACGCCAACAGTGGACGAGTGCGCACGGTGCGCCGATCCAAATGCGTCGTTGACGAACACATCGCCGAGCGCCGCCATCTTCGCGCTCAGGTCAGGATCATTCTTTTCTTCGCCGGGGTAGAAGCGCGTATTTTCGAGCAGGAGCACGCCGCCTTCGGGCAGCTTGGCGGCGGCTTGTTCCGCCACTTCGCCGACGGTATCCGCCGCGAACGCGACCGGAACGCCGAGCAATTTTTCGAGCGCGGGAGCGACAGGCGCGAGCGTGTATTTGGGATCGGGTCCACCCTTCGGGCGCCCCAGATGCGACATCAGAAGCACCGAGCGCGGCTTCTGTTCGAGGATCGCCTTGAGCGTAGGAACGGCAGCACGGATGCGCGTATCATCGGTAATGGTTGAGCCGTCGAGCGGCACATTGAAATCGACGCGAACGAGAACGCGCTTGCCCTTGAGATCGAAATCGCGGATCGTCTTCTTGTTCATGTGAATTGCTCCTTCTAGGAGATGGAGAGTTCGCAAAAAGGGCGTTCATGCGAACGCCCTTAAGCTGGAGTGTGATTGACGCAGAGGGCAGTCTCCGCCGTAACGGATTAGAGCTTGGAACCGACCAGATGGACGAGGTCGGCGACACGGCACGAATAACCCCATTCGTTGTCGTACCACGTCACAACCTTGGCGAGATTACCCATCACCTGAGTGCTCATGCCATCGATGATGCTGGAGCGCGGGTCGCCCTTGTAGTCGATGCTGACGAGCGGTTCATCGCTGACACCCAAAATGCCATTCATGCGACCACCGGCGGCTTCGCGGAACTTGGCGAGCAGTTCTTCCGTCGTGGTTTCGCGCTCAAGCTGGCAAACAAAGTCAACCAGCGAGACGGTCGGAGTTGGAACACGGATCGACAGACCATCGAATTTCCCCTTCAGTTCGGGGATCACGAGCGCAACAGCCTTCGCCGCGCCAGTCGTCGTCGGGATCATGCTCAGTGCAGCGGCGCGCGCACGGCGGAGATCGTCGTGCGGCAGGTCGAGCAAGCGCTGATCGTTGGTATAGCTGTGGATCGTGGTCATGAAACCGCGCTGGATGCCGAAATTGTCGTGAACAACCTTCGCGGCGGGCGCAAGGCAGTTCGTCGTGCACGAGGCATTCGAGATCACATGGTGGGTCGCCGGATCGTACTTTTCCTCGTTCACGCCCAAGCAAATCGTGATGTCTTCACCCTTCGCGGGTGCGCTGATGATCACCTTCTTCGCACCGCCAGCGAGGTGCTTAGCAGCATCTTCTTTCTTGGTGAAGCGTCCCGTGCTTTCAACGACGATATCGCAACCGAGATCGCCCCACGGAATTGCCGCCGGGTCTTTTTCGCTCAACACGCGAATCTCGTCACCGTCGACAACCAGCGATTTTTCGCCGACTGCTACCGTACCGGGATAACGACCGTAGGTCGAATCGTATTTGAACAGGTGCGCCATCGTTTCGAGGTCGCCAAGGTCGTTGAACGCGACAACATCGACATCATTCGGGTAATTCTCGCGTAAAACGCGCAAAACTTGACGCCCAATGCGCCCAAACCCGTTGATACCAACGCGTACTTTCGCCATTTGAGACAGTCTCCTTGATATTTGAACTGTTCCGATTTCAAGTCAATGTGGATCAAGCGGTGCGCCCGACCGCACAAGGATCAACTAAGCAGGTGAGTTCGATCGCTAAGGATACCGTGATCTCTTGGTTTTTTCGACGCGGTTCATCACGGATATTGGAGGACAGCTTTCCTATCCCCCGCAGCGAACGGGTTCAGGATGTAGCAAGGGCGGGCTTGATCAACGCGACGCGTTTTCGTTCGCTTTCGCTCATGGTCATGATGGCGCGCCCTAACTTTTCGGGATCATGCCGCCAAGGACGCTGAACATCAATGAGATCGGTGTAATACACATCGTAGCGCTGCAAAATCTCGTGATGTTCCGGCGCGGGCAAAACGTAGCGCGTATTGCGATTTTCCCCTTCGCCGCTCAAGTAGACATTATTGGCGATTACCGCTTGAAATACGCCGCGTCCGATGTGGCGTTCCAGCGCGAAGACATGCTCGGCAGTGGTGTAATCGTCGGTTTCCCCCGGCTGCTGCGCGATATTGCACACATACACCTTATAAGCATTTGTTGCCCGCAGTGCTTCGGTGATTTCACGTACCAACAGGTTAGGAATGATGCTCGTGTAAAGGCTTCCCGGTCCGATCACGATCAGGTCAGCGTCGAGGATAGCGCGCACTGCACCTTGATACGCCGCGACTTTTTCTGGCATCAGCCAAATACGCTGAATTTGTCCCCCAACGTCGCTGATCGACGACTCACCTTCGACTGTGACGGTACGATTTTCAGACGGTAGGTAGATTTCGGCGGCGAGATTTACATCGGTCATGGTGGAGGGCAATACCCGCCCCTGAATATTGAGTACGCGCTCGGTTTCGATGAGTGCCGTTTCGAGGCTTCCCGTTACACCGCTCAACGCTGAAATGAACAGGTTGCCAAACGCGTGACCGTTCAAATCCCCGGTGTTAAAGCGGTACTGAAACAGACGTGTCATCAGGCTTTCATCGTCCGCCAACGCCGCGATATTATTGCGCAAATCACCCGGAGGTAGTACACCCATCTCGCGGCGGAGTCTCCCCGAACTGCCACCATCGTCTGCCACCGTCACCACAGCGGTGATATTGTTCGTGACCGATTTGAGTCCGCGCAGACTGGCGGGAAGTCCCGTTCCGCCGCCAATCGCCACCACTTTGATTCCTTTTTGGCGGCGGCTGTGCGAGTACACGGCATCCACAATTGAACCGGGTTGATGCCGGCGATAGGGCGCAAGCAGCGTTCCAGAAAGACCGACGACCGCCATAATCACAAGCGAGATTCCGGCAGCAAAGATAAAGAGGATTTCGATGATGCCAAACGCAATCGGTGTTTCAGTGACGAGAAAGAACTTCAACAACCCAAGCGCTAGTCCCAGTGCGGTCATGCCAATCCCACCAAATAACAGCAGAATCCAGCGTTTGACCCCGATCCCGAACATAAACACTTTTTTTAGGTGTTGGACAGCATTCATGCACGTCTGATTTCTTGTGTGAGGACAATCAGATCAAGATTATCATCGGGGTTAGGGTGTGTCAAACCTAGAAACCTGTGATTCGACGGCTTTTTACGCTTGTTATCCGTTTGCCGGATATGCCAATTTGGTTCAAAATCGCGCCCACATCAATTGAGGATGCGCCCATGATTAAAATTGTCTCGACCGCAGCTATGCGGGACATCGAATCCGCCGCAAATGACGGGGGATTTCCCTACGACCTGATGATGGAGAACGCGGGAACTGCCACCGCGCGCCGAGCCGCCCAACTCCTTGAGGGTTTCCGCCTCGCTGATCCCGCCGAAGCAAAAATCACGGTCTTAATCGGACCGGGGAAGAACGGCGGCGATGGATTGGTCGCCGCGCGTGTGCTTGCCGAGCTTTCCCCGGCGCAAGTGCGCGTGTACCTGCTCAAGAAACGCCCGGATGATGATCCGCTGTTCGTCGCTGTAAAATCCGCTGGATTATTCATTGCCGATGCCGAGGATGATCAGCGTTATCGCGTGCTCTCACACATGATCACCAGCGCCAATCTGGTGATCGACGCGCTGTTCGGAATCGGCATCCAACTCCCGCTCCGTGATGAGGCGGTTAAACTGCTGCGCGCCGCCCGCGCCGCGATCAACGGCAGCGAACGCGGAGAAGAAAATTTAGAGGGTAGTATCCTCCACCCCACAGACCCGCTCACAGTCGAACGCATCACACGCCCCTATGTGTTTGCCGTAGACTGTCCAAGCGGGCTTGACTGTGATACGGGCGAAATCGATTCGCACGCGCTGACAGCGGACGAAACGATCACATTTATCGCCGTGAAGCCGGGACTGCTCACCTATCCGGGTGCGGCACACGTCGGCAGACTCACCGTCGCAACCATCGGCGTCCCCGAAAACACGAAAATTCCCGCGCTGACGGGCGAAAAGCTTTTCCTTGTCGATGCCGCGTATGCGCGCGATTTGCTCCCCGAACGCTCAACCAGTTCACACAAAGGCTCATACGGTAAAGCGTTGATCGTTGGTGGTTCGATCAACTACTCCGGTGCTCCCGCGATGAGCGCGCTTGCGGCTTATCGCAGCGGCGCGGGCTTGGTCACTGTTGGAACGCCTGCCTCGGTCGCAGCATCCCTCGCCGCCAAATTAGTTGAACCCACGTGGCTGATCTTCCCGTCCGAAATGGGCGTGTTGGCGGACTCCGCCGCGCCGCTGATCCGCAAAGAGGCGGAGGCATACACAGCGCTGTTGATCGGACCGGGAATCAACCGCGAAAAGACCACGCGCGATCTGCTAACTGTGCTGTTCTCAAGCGGCGCGAAAATGGCACGCCCCCAGATCGGATTCGTCGCATCCAAGCAAGCCAATGCGGACTCAGATGCGGCAGCCAAACCGCTCCCGCCGCTTTCGTTGGATGCAGATGCGCTCAATCTATTGAGCGAAATCGATCAATGGTGGACGTACTTACCGCGGGAAACGATTATCACACCACACGCGGGCGAGTTTGCACGTTTGGCAGGGTTGGAACGTGAAGCCGTTGAGGCGAATCGCTTTGCACTAGCAGCAGAAAAAGCGGCGGCATGGAACTGTGTCGTGCTGCTGAAAGGCGCGCATACGGTGATCGCACATCCCGACGGGCGCGCTGCCGTGCTGCCGTTCAAAACATCCGCGCTCTCGACGGCGGGTACAGGGGATGTCCTCAGCGGTTTAATCGTGGGTTTTCTCGCGCAGGGTGTCAAACCGTTCGATGCGGCGGTGCTGGCGGGATACTTACATGGGATGGCAGGACTGGAAGCGGCACGGATACGCGGCGGCGAACGCGCTGTGATCGCCGGGGATGTACTAGAGGCAATTCCAGCGGTACTCGCGTCACTCGAATAACTGATGAAACATGAACACAAAGACGCTTAGGCGCGGTGGGGTACTTCGTCCTCTGCGCCCTTGCGTCTTTGCGTTGTATCCTTATGTCCGATTAGCGGCTTCAAGGCGGCGGCGCGCAGCGGCTTTACCCTCCGCGATGCTGTCCGCAACCGGGTCGCGCGGGATCGCCAATTCGACCCGTTCGCGGACTTCGCGGCGCAGCGCCAAGCCGCTCTTGGGCAGCGTGAGCAGCGCTGCGATACCACCAACGATGACACCGTAAACGATACCGGTCACCAGCAGCCCGCTGTCAAGTTCGCGCGTTTCTCGGCTCATTTCGCGCCTTCTTTCTCAGGTTTTGCCCGATCTGTCGTGCGGCGGACGGCTTTGCGCAAGCCAAACACCTCACGCAGAACAACTGCTGATCCTGCTAAGAAGCCGCTCAAGCGAACGACGGGCTGTGTCAGGTTGGCGCTAACAAACTCGACCGTTGTCTGCGCCGTCTTGACCGTTTGCTGGGTGTTTTCCAAAATCGGCTTGACTTCGGTTTGCAGCAAATTGATCAACCGCGCGATTTGCAGAATTAGAATGGCGAGGCTGAGAACGATCAGGATACCTTCCAGCCCAAGGAAGATGATCACAAGGTCGCGGATCAGGCGGATCACCGTTCCGCTTTGCTCAATGTTGCTCGTCGCGGCGATCACAACCGCGCAGACAAAAAGAAGCAAAATCGCGCCGATCAAGATGGCGGCGGCGATGATGATCATGCGCCGCAGACCGCTCATGGAGGATTGTTTTTCTTCAGCGGGTGCGGGTGATGCGTTGGTAGTTGGCTTATCCGTCATACGGGACTGCCCCAATCAGCGTTAGCGCGCAGGTCGCCGCGCGCGTCGGGTAGATGAAGCGGGTCGGCTCGTCATGAGGGCGTAGACGAAGAGGAGCGCTACGCCAGCCCCGATCAGGGCTGGAAGCAGATGAAGCGAACCGATAGTAAATACCTGAACCTCGAACACGACGCCCGCCACGTGCCCTACCCCGAAACCAATCCACGACGCTAAGATAAATGCAGCGAAGCGGCGCACATCCCCACCAACGATGACGTGAAAAACCGCCCCACACAGGGTCGCTATCAACAGGGAGAAGGTGACAATTGGACTGGGCAAACGAAAAACCTTCGGTACAATGGCGGAACAACAACGGAATGGTAACACGTTTACTGAGATTTTGACCAGCCAATTGGCTGGTTTATAATTGTTTCTATGATGCAGACGATTGATCAACGAATTCTCATTCCCGCGCCGCCAGATACGGTCTGGACGACGATTAGCGACATTCGCCGAAATTCTGAGTGGATGGCGGATTGCGAACACGTCGCGTTCATCAGCCAAAGTCGGCAGGGACCCGGTACACGCTGGCGCAGCACGCTCCGCAAGGGGCATGATGCGATTGTGCAGGTTACGGCGTGGTACAACGGACTAGGCTATGAATACACCTATATCGACGGGATGCCATACAAGCAGAACGTCGGGCGTATTCGGCTGCAAGAACTTCCTGAAGGCACGATGGTTCAGTGGACATTCAGCTTTGAAACAAAGGGAGTGCTCGCGGGTGGCAAACGCGGCGTTGAGCGCACCATCGAAGACAGTCTCAAGGGACTGTACAAGCTCCTTAAAGAAAGTGCGCCGCGCAAGCCGCTTGAAGCAAAGTCGCTGATGCGCGATGACCCCGGCGTTGAAGCGCGCGCGACCTATAAGCCGCGCCACCCATCGGCTGATGCAAAACCGGAAGAAGGTGCGAGCCCAGCACCCCACGCAAAACCGGATTTCATGCGCGAACCACCGCTCGAAGATGGCGATAACCGCTGGATTCCCACCGCTTCCGCGCCGCTGATCAGCGAACCGCCGATTGTGGAAGATGATACCCGCCCGCGCGTCGCCGTCGTCCCGCTTGAGCAACCGGTCACACGAGCAGAACCCCATGCGCCGTCTGTTCCTTTTGAAGAGCCGGAATTCTTACATGAATTAGATCAGATACCGAAGCCGGAGGATGCGCGCTTCATGCCTCCCCCGTCTGCCGCTCCGATTAGCATCGAAGAGCCACCCGTCGCGCCAGATGACACGAAACCGCGATTTGCAGATGAGGCAGTTGAAGAAAAACCGGGAACTGCCGAACCAATCGAGGCTGCGGTCGAGATCAAATCACCGGATATACTAGAAGCAGAAATCGCGGTTGATCCTGAACCAACACCCGTTTCGCGTGCAGCGGTCATGAGCGGAGAAGTGCCAGCCGCGCCCGTCGAAGTACCTACACCACCCTCGCCCGCCCTGATCCCAGAACAGGAGCCAGCGCCTCCGCGTGCGTTTACGCCAATTCCGCCAGAAGTGATCCGCGATACGACCTTGCCCGAAGTTGATGACGATACGGCGAGCATTTGGGAAGTCTTCAAGCTCCCCCGCCCAAGTGAAACTCAAGAAATGCGCGCATTAGGCGAAAAGTCGGCACAGCGCCCCGCGCTGAGAGCCGAGGTTCAACCGCCGCGTATGGGATTGCGGCAGTTTCATCGGCGGCGGATCGTGCGACTGCGCCGACCTTCATCTTCCTAACTCCTCACTGATCCCGGTTTTGTTCCGGGGTCAGTCCTCGTCTTCATCCATATCACCATCAATGATCGCATACACACTGTCGAGCGCGTCTTCAGCGGAGTCGAGCGCGCCGAATGCCCCTTCATCGTCATTCTGCATCAACAAGGAGGCAGACTCCAGCAGGGATGCTGCCGCCATCGTGACGAGTTCCGCAACGTCTTGATAATCGTGTGCCGTAATCAAATCGTTGATGACAGCTCTAGCGGCACGTGCATTGGTGATCGCTTCGTTCAGCAAGCGGACGGCTTCAGCAGATGTATTCATCGTGTTCTTCTCCTACTTGACCCATGCCAGCGCGAACCCATCATACCCCTTGCTGCCTACGGTTTGCACCCCTGTACACACAAGGCGCGGCTCGGATGCCATCGCGGCGAGCGCTCGGCGAATCCCATGCACCCGATCATCCGTGCTCGCGGCGTTGATCACTTCACCTTTGCGGATCACGTTATCGAGAATGATCAGGCTGCCGGGTCGAGTCAACCGCAGTGACCAATCGACGTATTCTTTCGAGCTTTGCTTGTCCGCATCGATAAACACCAGATCAAACGGTGCGGGCTGTTCCGCATGCAGTTTTTCGAGCGAGTCGACCGCGCGCCCGATGCGGATTTCGACTTGGGACGAAACCCCCGCTCGATCAAGATTCTGTTGGGCAACAGCCGCATGTTTTGGATCAAGTTCCAAAGAGATGAGGTGTCCGTCGCTTGGGAGTGCGCGCGCCAGCCAGATCGTGCTGTAACCGCCAAGCGTGCCGATCTCCAGAATACGGCGCGCATTCATCGTTCGCGCCAGCACATGCAGCAGATTCCCCTGATTGGGCGACACTTGAATTGAAGGTAACTCGGCGGCGGCGGATGAGTCGAGCGCGGATGACAATATCGGATCGGATGGGATGAAAAGGCTTTCGAAATAGTGATCGACCGCCGCCCATTGATCGGGTGTCATGGCAACCTCCACAATTTGAAAAATAGAAGAAATGGAAACAAAAAAGCCGTCTCACGCGTGAGACGGCTTTTTAGGGGTGGCTAAAGGGACTTGAACCCTCAGCCTGTTGATCCACAATCAACCGCTCTAACCAATTGAGCTATAGCCACCGTATTGAATATCAGTGTAACAGGATTTTTCAGCGATTTCCAGACCCTTTTTCAGCGACAATCACCGTGACCAAACTACGCGGGCACGGCACATGATGAATCTCGGCATCAAAGCCAATATCCGCGAAGAAGCGCACCACATCAACGGCGGGGCGCGTATCCTCGCCTGTTGGCGACTCTTCACGCTGCCCGGTGATCCGGTAGAGGAATTCCAGCCCTTGAGCGCCTAACCCTTTTGACGTTAAGCCGGCATTGGGGACGATCACAAACCGCCCGCCGGGTTCGAGAATCCTGTGGACTTCATACAGGGTTTCCGGCACGACGATAAACTCCGCCGGAAATGTGCTGACGACGGCTTTGAACTGCGCGTCTTTGAACGGGAGTGCTTGCGCGCGCGCACGGACCAGCGTCGAGGAACGATTCGCATGTTTTAGTTTGCGTTGAGTGATCGCGCCCATATTTGGTGAAAGATCGATGCCAACCGCGCGGTATCCGGCGGCGTGCAAGTCGAGATGGAGATTTCCCGTTCCGTGCGCGATCTCCAGCACAGGATCGCCGGGAGCAGCATTCAAATACGGGAGCGCGGCGCGTCCCCAACAGCGCCACGCGCCTAACGAGACGACCGCGCTCACTGCATCATAGGTGAAGGCAAATTCGTTGTACAGCAGTCGAAAACCGACCCTGACCAGCCCATACCACGCCCTAAGCGGTGCGCTCATCTTCAAAGCATTAACCCCGAAGCGCCGAAAGAATCACATCCGGCACATCGCTGATGATGCTGCTTACGCCAAGATCACGTAGGCGCAGACCCATTTCAGGATTATTCACCGTGTACGTGTTCACATGGTAGCCGTGCGCTTTTGCCCATCGCATATAGACCGGGTTGACTTCGCTGTAATGGGGATTGCGCGCCGCATGCGGCAGCCCACGCATGAAATCCGCGAGAAAAAACGGTTCCGCCGGATGATGTAAGAACCCGATCGGAACGTGCGGCGCGGCTTGATAGAAACGCCGCAGCACCAGTGGATTAAATGACGAGACAATGGTGAGATCATCAATCCCGTGCCGGTGTATCGCGTCCGCGACCTTCGCTTCAACGCCGTCAGGATGATAAACCTCTGACTTGATCTCGATATTGATCAAAATCGACTTGCCGAGTGTCTCCAGCACTTCATCCAAGGTTGGGATGCGTGTTCCGCGAAACTCACCATCGAACCACGCGCCCGCGTCCAATTCTCGAACTTCCGCAAGCGTCATTTCGCTGACCACGCCGCTGCCATCGGTGGTATCGTCAACCGTCGGATCGTGAAGAATCACCATATGACCATCACGGGTCAACCGCACATCGAATTCGGTGCCGTCCGCGCCAAGCTCAACTACTTTTTGAAACGATGGGAGCGTGTTCATCGGCGCATGTCCGCACGCCCCGCGATGTCCAAACACGAGCGTCCCGCCGCCCGCGAATGCGTCCTGTACCGATGGCATAGAGTTTCCTCTGTGAGGTGAAAAGGCTATTTCTTCCTGCGCATGATTTGAATTTCTTCACCTTCGACCTGCACATCATACGTCTTGACCGGGCTGACGGCGGGCGGACACAAATGCGCCCCCGTCCGCACGTCAAATAACGCGCCGTGCTTCGGGCATTCCAGAGAATAGCCATCAAGCGCACCATCCGCCAGCGGATACTCTTCATGGGAACACATATCCTCAACCGCGTAGAATTCTCCACCTATGTTGAAGATCACCACCCAATCGCGCCCAAACTCAACGACGATCCGCTCACCGGGCGCGATCTCGCTCGCGCGGGCGACCGTTTGAAAGTCAGCCATGCTGCTTAGTCTTCCTCGTCCTCGTGCTTTTCCCATGCTTTCAGCCCATACAGCGCGACCGTGAGCACTTTTAAGGATAGAAGCGCGCACTTCACCCGGTTCATGCCGATCGGAATGCCGAGCAGATCGAAAATATCCTGCTTCGTAATCTCTGCAACTTCATCAAGCGTCTTGCCGACCAACTGCTCACCGAGCATGGAGGCAGAGGCTTGGCTGATCGCGCAGCCTTCGCCATCCCATCCCACTTCGCTGATACGTCCATCGTCACCAAGTCGGAGTGTCAAACGCAAGCGATCACCGCACAGCGGATTATTGGCTTCATAATCGATATTGCACGGATCAAGCAAACCTTTGTTGCGCATATGCGCACTGTGATCGATGATATTTTCGCGGTACATCGCATCCATGATAATCATCCTCTCTTACGCGCGGTGGAAGAGCGCATGCGCTTTACGCAAAGCGGCAGCAAGCTGATCCGCTTCGTCAAAGGTGTTGTAGAGATAGAAACTCGCGCGTGTCGTCGCGGGAATATTCAAACAGGTGTGCAGCGGATGGGTGCAGTGCATTCCGGCACGCACAGCGATCCCTTCCGCATCGAGCATCGATGCGAGATCGTGCGCATGCACATTCTCGAGCGTGAGCGCGATCACGCCAGCGCGTGATTCTGCTGCGCCGTGGATCTTCAACCCATCGACGGTGCGCAGTTTTTCCAGCGCATACACGGTAAGCGCCTGTGTATGCTGGTGAATCTTGTCCATACCGAGCATGTTCAAGTAATCAACTGCCGTGCCTAACCCGATCGCTTCCGAGATCGGCGGCGTTCCCGCTTCAAACTTGTACGGCAGTTCGTTCCATTCGCTGCCCTCAAGTGTCACCTTGGAAATCATCGATCCACCGCTGATCCAAGGCGGCATCGCGTCAAGAAGGTCACGTTTGGCATAGAGAACACCGATTCCTGTTGGCGCGACCATCTTATGCCCGCTGAACGCGAAGAAATCGACATCGAGCGCGCGAACATCCACCGCCATATGGGGAACGGACTGTGCACCGTCCACCACAACCAGCGCGCCATACTCATGCGCCAGTTTGATCATTTCTTCGACCGGATTAACCGTTCCCAACACATTCGAAACGTGCGCCACACCGACGATCTTGACCCGCCCTGCTTTCAGCATAGCGGCAAAAGCATCGAGATCGAGCGTACCGTCCGGTGTAACCGGAACGTAGCGCACAATCGCACCTGTTTCGGCAGCGACAAGCTGCCAAGGTACGATATTGGCGTGGTGCTCCATTTCGGTGACGACGACCACATCGCCTGCTTTCAGGTTGGCGCGTCCCCACGACCCCGCGACGAGGTTGATCGACGCAGTTGTACCTGCTGTGAAGATTATTTCGCGGCGGCTGGCAGCGTTGATGAACTTACGTACCTTCTGCCGCGCATCTTCATACGCCGCGGTCGCGCGTTCACTCAACAAGTGAACACCGCGATGCACATTCGCGTTATAAGTACGGTAGTAATGGGTGATGGCGTCAATGACGACGTTGGGCTTCTGGGTGGTCGCCGCATTATCAAGATAAACGAGCGGCACACCTTCGTGATGTTCTTGAAGAAGAATAGGAAAGTCCGCCCTGATGCTGTCCACATCGTAGGGGGCAGTCGTGATAGTGGGTTGGTTCATTTTGGGGCACTCCTCATCCCCCCCAATTCTAGGAGAACGAATCAGGGGGAGTGGATGACATTTATCAGGCGTAGCGCCCGACGATCTTCGCTTCCAACGAGGCGCGCAGACGATCACGCACACGCTCAAACGGAACACGTTCGAGGAGTTCTTCAAAGAATCCTTCCGTGACCATCAATTCCGCTTCGGCGCGCGGGATGCCCCGGCTCATCAGGTAGAACACGGGCTGTTCTTCCAATGTGCCAAACGTCGCGGCGTGGGTGCAGCGCACATCATCGGCTTCAATTTCAAGACCGGGGATCGCATCCATGCGAGCATCTTCGCTCAAAACAAGGTTGCGGCTCGCCTGAAAACCATCGATCTTCTGCATCTTCGGCAGCGATTTGATCATCCCCTGCCACACCGAGCGGGAGTCATCCTTCGCCGCACCTTTGAACAGGAGATCGCTCACGGTGAGCGGCGCATTGTGGCTCTGCTGCGTATCGTGGTCAAAAAGCTGTTCATGATCCGCGAAGAACATACCGCTCACGCGACCATTCGCGCCCTGCCCATCCAGTTCAACTTCGATGAAGTTCTTGACGAACTGACCGCCCATCGTGCCGATGATCCAGTCAAGCTGACCATCAATGCCGACCCGTCCGCGCTGATGATTAAACTCATACGTGGCGCGATTCCAGTCTTGGAGCGCAACATAACGCAAGTTAGCAGCATCCCCGACCAGCAGTTCGGTTGCGCCGATTGCGACGCTTTGTTCATCACGGCGCGCGGACTGAAAATCAACCAGAAGCGTCGCCTGTGCGCCTTCTTCTAACACGATTAGCACATGACCGAGCGTAGAACCGGCTTCGGTGTTGTACATGACCACATGGAGCGGCAGTTCAACGACGGCGTTACGCGGCACATACAGGAACAGCCCGTGCGTCCACAGCGCGGCGTGGAGCGCGGCGAACTTACCATCGCTCGGCTTGACAGCTTTAGTCATCAAGTTCGGGCGGACAATCGATTCATGTTCGCGGCACGCGGTATGCAGATCGGTGAAGATCACGCCCTGCGCGGTGAGCACATCAGAAACCTGCACCGAAACCAGCTTGCCATCCACAAATACGAGCGTTCCGCCCTGCTCATCGCCGATCAACGGTTCGAGCACAGGCGCGGGTACGCTTTGAAGACTCGGCTGACCGCCGTTCGGCAGATGATTAACCTGATCCCAGCGAATGCCGCGATAATCGGTGCGCCGCCATGCCTCGCCGCTGTCACGGTTCGGCATCGGCAGCTCTTCGTAAATCTCCCACGCGGCGAGACGGCTTTCGCGCAGCCAACGAGGTTCATTGTGGGCATCACTCATGCGCTCAATATCAGCGCGGGTATAAAGAGGCGCGGCAGGGGCACTCCCCCGCCGGGTCGTTGTCGTCACAGCGTGTTTCTCCTGTTTACCCGATCGAGCCTTCAAGCTGAATCTGGATCAGGCGGTTGAGTTCAAGGGCATATTCCATCGGCAGTTCTTTGACCAGAGGCTCAATGAAACCGTTGACGATCATCGCGTTGGCTTCGTCTTCGCTCATCCCGCGAGTCATCGCGTAGAACAACTGATCTTCACCCACGCGGCTGACCGACGCTTCGTGACCCATCGTCACGCGCTTGGCATCCACTTCGATTGTCGGGTACGTATCCGAGCGACTGTGATCATCGAGCAGGAGCGCGTCACACACGACGTTGCTCTTGACGTTGTCCGCGCCTTCCACGATTTTGAGCAGACCGCGATAGCTGGCACGTCCGCCGCCCTTGCTGATCGACTTGCTAATGATCTGGCTGGTGGTGTTCGGCGCAAGGTGTGTGATTTTCGCGCCCGCGTCCTGATGCTGACCGGGACCGGCGAACGCAATCGAGAGGACTTCGCCATGCGCGCCTTCGCCTGCCAAGATCACGGCGGGGTACTTCATCGTAACCTTGCTGCCCAAGTTGCCGTCCACCCATTCCATCGTTGCACGTCGGTACGCAATCGCGCGTTTGGTGACAAGGTTATAGACGTTGTTCGACCAGTTCTGAATCGTCGTGTAGCGGCACCGCCCGCCATCCATCACGATGATTTCGACAACGGCGCTGTGCAGGCTGTCTTCGCTGTAGGTCGGTGCGGTGCAGCCTTCGACGTAATGCACATATGCACCTTCTTCGACGATGATCAAGGTGCGTTCAAACTGCCCCATGTTCTTCGTGTTGATGCGGAAATACGCCTGAAGCGGCATTTCGACATGAACGCCTTTCGGCACATAAACGAACGAACCGCCCGACCACACCGCGCTGTTGAGCGCCGCGAATTTGTTGTCGCTGGAAGGGATCACCGTGCCAAAGTATTGGCGCACGAGTTCCGGGTGTTCGCGCAAGGCGGTATCCATGTCTGTAAAGATCACGCCCTTGCTTTCCAAGTCCTTACGGATGCTGTGATAGACGACTTCGCTTTCGTACTGCGCCGTCACACCCTGCAAAAACTTCTGCTCTGCTTCGGGGATGCCGAGACGATCAAACGTGTTCTTGATGTCTTCCGGCACATCATCCCAACTGCGTCCTTGACCATCGGTGGCGCGGACGTAGTAAAAAATATCGTCGAAGTTGATGCCGCTCAGGTCAGCGCCCCAGTCAGGCATCGGCTTTTCGGTGAAAATCTGATACGCCTTGAGGCGGAATTCGGTCATCCATGCCGGTTCGCCCTTCATCTGGCTGATCTGGCGCACAATGTCGGCATTCACCCCCTTCTGGCTCTTGAAGGCGTACTCTGTTTCCGAGTCATGGAAACCATAGCGCTCTTCATAGCTGCCACGCACATCATTTAGCGCGGATTCTGCTTCTGTCAACTGCTTTTCGCTGGGGACATATTGATCCACCATGCCGAATGCTCCCTAAAACTTCACGTCAAACACGTGCGGACGAAAGATGCAGCGCGCTTTGCGTTATGGAGTGGTCGTGCTGAACTTCTCGCGCACCCAATCGTAACCTGCTTCTTCGAGATGCAGCGCAAGATCAGCGCCGCCGCTCTCGACGATCTGCCCCTGAAACATAATGTGGACGTATTCAGGCTTGATGTAGTTGAGGATGCGCTGGTAATGGGTGATCACGAGGATGCCGAGGTTGGGACCACGCAGACTGCTCACCCCTTCCGCGACGATGCGCAGCGCGTCGATGTCCAGACCGCTGTCGGTTTCGTCAAGGATGGCAATACGCGGCTCAAGGACTGCCATTTGAAGGATTTCGGCACGCTTCTTTTCGCCGCCGCTGAATCCATCATTGAGGTAGCGTCCTGCAAAGCTGTGATCCATGTGGAGTGAGTCCATCTTGGCGCGCATCAGCTTGCGAAAATCGCTGATCGAAATGCCTTTGCTGTTCGGATCATTCGCTTTCATGCGGCTGTTGATCGCCAAGCGAAGGAAGTTCGCCAGCGTGACGCCGGAAATCGCGACGGGATACTGAAAGGCGAGGAAGAGTCCGGCGCGGCTGCGCTCGTCAACTTCCATTTCCATTAGGTTTTTGCCGTCAAACAGAATCTCGCCGTCGGTGACTTCGTAGGCGGGATTGCCGAGAATCACATTCGACAGGGTGCTCTTGCCTGACCCGTTTGGACCCATCAGCGCGTGAACTTCACCTTGATTGATCGTGAGGTTGACGCCGCGCAGAATCGGCTTTTCCTCAACGCTGACATGTAAATTGCGAATTTCGAGTGACGCAACCATTCCGGCATCTATCTCCTGTACTGCGGAAGTTTTCACAACGGTTAATTTTTCCGCATAACCGATATAAAACTAGGGTCAGTATACCAGCCCTCAGAGGGTCAGTCAACATTTTTATGATGAGTTTGATAAAAATTGACTTAGAGAAAAGGGTATGCTATTCTGACTGTCATAAGCGTCGATTGTAGCGGCAGGATACGCAATGGCGGATATTCCCCAACTGACCAAAGAAGAGCAGCTGCGCGAGGCACTGCGTGTTGTTACTGATCCCGAAATCGGCATGAATGTCATTGAGTTAGGCCTGCTGCGCAACGTCGAAATTCACGACGACCGCGCTCACCTCACGATGATCATGACCACGCCGTTTTGTCCGTATGCCCCTCAACTGCTTGAGCAGTGCCGCCGCACCGCGCAAGAGTTCCTCAGTGTTCCTGTGACCATCGAAATGGGTCTTGAGATGTGGGACCCGTCGATGATGGAAGACGGCGCAGCGGATGACTGGGGCTTGTTCTAAATCGGTCGGTTCGCGCTGATAAACTCACGCGGATCAAGATAATGCTTGAAAACTGCCTCCCGGTCAGTACGTCCCCAATGACCGGGATTTGTTTCGAGAATCGTCGTCGGACTCAGATCAAAATGCAGTAGATATGCCCATCGTCCGAAGCCGTCGCCAATGCGGGCGATCACCTGCCCGCGCTCAACACGCTCACCGACTTTGACGCGCAACTCCTCTACATGAGCGTAACGCCCATACAAAACCATGCCATCAGTCGCCAGTGGATCGTGGCGAATCACGATCACGTTGCCCCATTCCGGTAAACGCGCCGCGAAAGTCACGACACCGCTTGCCGCTGCCATCACAGGATCGTGCGCGTCAGCGTTTTGCGGCAGGTTTAGATCAGCGCCCGTGTGATACGCTTCATCGTGCGTTCCCACGAAATACAGCTTTCCAAATGGACTGGCATCCAACCACTGACCACCCCACACAGCCCGCGATCTGCGTTCTGCCGACGTTCCCACAGGCATATCATAGCCGTCTGCGACAAACTTAGGCGAACCCTCGACGATTTGACGCCAGCGCACCGCATCAAACCCGATCTCACCTTGTCCTCTGCCAAGATTCGACAGAGTTACCCGTCCAGCATTCGGCGCATCTATATCGAGTTCGGCAACCGCGAGCGTCACCCACTGCGAACGATGCGCGGATTGATCGATCATCACGCGAATCAGTTCGCGCGCTTGGATCGTGTACAGCGCTTCACGCGCATTCGCATGACGCATGGGGATGAACACCGCGATTTCATACAGCCCGCTGGCAGGAAGCTTTGGCATCCATGTCATGTTAACCGATGAAACATTTGACGCAAGAGGGGCAGCATAACTTTCCCATCCCATGAGATGTGTATGTGTCTTTGGTTCAACATCGCGCGCACGCCGTTCAGCATTCACCTCGTTGGGACGAATGACGATTTCATGCCCGATAAAAACCGGAACTTGCGCGGTCTTGGCGTCTGTGCTGTTCCATGAATGCGCGCGGATCGCGTTCCATGCCCCCGGATGAATTGTCCCTGCCCGCCAGAAACTGAGTCCACGTGCTTTGTATCGAAAAGCGGCAAGCGTCTCGGCTTCACGGATTTCGAGCGGCGGCGCATCGCCTTGCAGGGTTGGAATAATCGGTTTGTCAACTGATCCAACCCGCTGCCATACCGACTCAAGCGCGGATGCTGGTGATCGACGGGTGTTTCTCCACAAAATGCGCGGGTGTAAACTCGCTGCCACACGTGACCAACGCCCCAACCATAGTTTTGAGGACATCGAGTCGCGCATGTCAAAGCTGATCCCGATGTGCATCTGCGGACTCACTGCTTCCCCAAGTGCACTCAAGAATCGTTCGATTCGTATTGGCTCATTCGCCCAAGCGGAGCGTGTTGGATCAAGGTGAAGGATCAGTGCTTTGACGCCATGCCGCTCCGCCGCCAACCCGATCAACTCCGCTTCGGCGTCAGGATCACCACAGCGCGGCGCTGCCCACGCGCAAAAACTAAGGCTGTGCTCGGCAAGCGCATCGATCCACGCATCAATACGTTCTGCGCGGTCAATCGCCAGCGCGCGGCGTGTATCCCAATATCCCATCCACTGCGCGCCCGCTTGCGGCGACCAATCGCACACCTTGACCCAAACCTGAGTCAAATTCGGCGCAGCATGTTTGAGACTCACAGCGTACTCGTTGAGCGTCAGCGGCGGCAAGTGATCGCCGCATTCGTGCCACAGCGCTAGCTGATCGTCAAACGGTGTAACCGGAGTTTCGACAGCGGATGGGGTAACGATATTCTCAAAGGTGACGACATTCGTGGAAACCCATCCGGCAGCGCCCCCCTGCTCAACCCACACCCATCCGTCGGTTGTGCGCGTATCGGGATAGTAAACGGCAGGTGTGTTATTACGAAGATCCGCAATATCGCGGTAGCGTGTCGCCGGACCACTGCGCACATTCGCAAATGCCATCCGCGTAAGTGCAATCGCATAACGCGGTTGCCCCGCCGGAGATGGCTTCGGCACTGAAGCGGGCGTATTCGTCATGGCAACCTTTATTCGCTGGCTGTCAGGAGATCGTCAAGGGCTGTCCACAAGTGGCGCACGCTTTCGGCTTCAAAAAGCGCTGACCAATCCGATCCACTGCCGCGACCAAGCACCTCGCAGCCGCCGCTGTCGGTAAAATCGATGTGGAAGTCACTGGTGATATTGGGCAGACCTGCACTGCGGATGGGCACCGTCCCCAATCCGATGACTTGTTGGGCAAAACGCTCAGGGTCAAGCATCGATCCGATGTGATACCAGAGCAAGCGAGCGGCGCGCGAGGTCACGACACGCGTCCAGCGTTCGCCATCATCTCCGATGCCACCGAGCAATACAGATTCGCTGTTTGGCTTGAGGCACGCGAATGGACTCACGGTTCTACCGTAACTGCGCTGAAAACTGCTCGTCATCGCTTGATTCCTCTAACTCTATTGACGAATGAGGATAGCACCGCCCAAGTTCGTGGGTGCTGCGACTTCACCCACGATCGCCGCCGACTCGCCCGCCGCGACTAATTCCGCCAACATCGGTTCAGCAGTTTCCGCGGGAACGGCGATCAACAAGCCGCCGGATGTCTGCGGATCATACAAAAGCGACTGCTGATAGTTTGGCAGTTCCGCCTCGACCCGCACCCATTCCTCGTAGTACATCCGGTTTCGTACCATCCCGCCGGGGAAAATCTCCTGTTCGCCATAAGCAAACGCACCCGGCAGCCATTGGAATGTCCTAAACGAAAACATGAAATCCGCGCCGCTCAGGTGCGCCATCTCATGACTGTGTCCAATCAGCCCATAGCCCGTAATATCGGTCATCGCGTGAACCGGATACGTCCGCGCGATTTCGGAGGCAGTCTTGTTGAGACGACTCATCGATTTGACTGCCGCATTCACATCGTCAGCCGATGCTTTATCCCCTTTGAGTGCGGTCGTAATCGTCCCAGACCCTAACGGTTTGGTGAGAATCAAGCGATCGCCGGGGAGCGCACCGCCTTTCGTGATGACCTTATCAGGATGAACGACACCCGTGACCGCAAGCCCATACTTCGGTTCTTTATCCGTCACAGTATGTCCACCCGCGATCACTGCCCCCGCCTCGCGGACTTTCTCCGCGCCGCCGCGCAAAATCTCGGTCAGCATCTCAAGTCCGTAGCCATCCGGGTACGCGACGAGGTTGATCGCAAACAGCGGTGTACCGCCCATTGCATAGACGTCACTTAGCGCGTTTGCCGCCGCGATTGCGCCGTAATCATAGGGGTCATCAACGACGGGCGGGAAAAAGTCGAGCGTTGACACGATCGCCTGATCGCCGTTCATGCGATACACGGCGGCGTCATCCGGTGAATCCAGTCCTACGAGCAGCGCCGGGAAGTCTTCAGTTGTAAATATCCCTTGTAAAGGACGCAGCACGTGCGCCAAATCCGCCGGAGCGAGCTTTGCAGCTCAACCCGCACACGACGAAAGCGCAGTCAATTTGACCGCCATTCGCTGACCCTTTCCTTAACAAAAACAAATGGTAACCCGCCCGCGATTATAGACTCACGCTTGCAGGGGTGCAAAAGTTCCGCTATACTGCCAGTAATCTATTACGGGGTATGGCGCAGTCTGGTAGCGCGCTTGCATGGGGTGCAAGAGGCCCCCGGTTCGAATCCGGGTACCCCGACCTCAGAATCACAAGGCATTCCGCGTGGAATGCCTTTTTTGTTGATCATTTTGTAAAGTCCTGTTGAACATTCCTCAAAAATTGAACCCTCTTTTTGGCAACTGTGTATTTACAGCAGTGCCAACAATGGGTAAAACTTACGCTGCCGCGTGGTGCAAACCCAATCGGTAAAACTCTTTTTGGCAGAACTGTTGCAAGGAGCGTAATACATGAAGAACCTCAAGACCATTCTGGTCGGGGCGATCCTCGTGCTGGTCGCAGCACTGCTGGTCGCACCTGTGGTTGCTCAGGATGACGGTGGTATTGTCATCGAGGGTAACCTCGGCGGCGACCCGGCAACCTTCAATCCGATCATCGCCAGCGATACTGCGAGCCGCCGCGTTACGGGTTTCCTGTATCCCGGTTTCTTGGCTGTTGATCCCTCGCAGGCGGTCATCGTGCCGAGCAATCCGCCTTTGGCGGGTGGCGCTGTCGTTCAAGACTGGACGATTTCGGAAGATGGTACGGTTTACACCTTCAATCTCCGCCAAGACCTCCAGTGGAGCGATGGCACCCCGATCACCAGCGCGGACGTGGTTTATACGTGGAACGCGATTCAGGCTGCTGCTGAAGGTATCGTAGACAGCCCGCTCGCATTCGTCATCGACCCGACGGGCGAAACTGGTATTCTGAACGTGGAAGCACCGGATGAATACACCGTCGTCGTCACCTTCGCGACTGCGGAATGCACCGCCCTCGGCAACGCTGGCGTTCTGTATCCCGCTCCATCGCATGCTCTTCCGGAAGATGTGGCTGGCTTGAACGATGCCGATTTCAACCTAAACCCGACGGTTTCGGGCGGCGTGTTCGCGTTCAGCGAATTCCGTCCGGGCGAACAGGTCGCACTCGTCCGTAACGAAGCCTACTTCGATGCGGCTGAAGGCGGCGTTGTGCCCGAAGGTTACATCTATGTGAACCTGCCGGATGCGAACGTCCTCGTGGAATCGTTCTTCGCGGGCGACTCCAATATCATCGACGGTCCGGCTGTTGCGCGTCGCGCTGAATTCTACGCGGCGGCAGATGCTGGCACCGCTCAGGTTTACAGCTACCCCGGCAACGCATGGGACTACATGGCGTTCAACCTTGCCGACCCGAACAACCCGCAAAACGGTTTGGACGAAGCCGGTAACGTGATCGATCAGGGCAACCACCCGATTTTCGGTGATGTCCGTGTCCGTCAGGCGATCGGGCATGCGGTTGACGTGGATGCGATTATCCAGTCGGCAGTCTTCGGTGAAGGCGTTCGCATGACCTCCTTCATCATCCCGGCGTCGTGGGCGTATGCCAGCGAACTCCCGGCGATTGCCTATGATCCGGAAGCCGCCGCCGCACTTCTCGACGATGCCGGTTGGATCGATGATGACGGCGATGCCAGCACCCCGCGCGTTGCGCAGGGCGCGATGTACGCTGAAGACGGCACCCCGCTGACCTTCACGCTGTACACGAACGAAGGCAACACCCGCCGTGAGGCGATCGGTGTCGTCATTCAGGATAACCTCGCGCAGCTCGGTGTTCAGGTTGACTTCCAGACCATCGACTTCAACACGCTGCTCGACATCATGGACAGCCAGACGTTCGACACCTTCATCCTCGGTTGGCGTAACGGCTACCCGGATGATCCGGATGCGACGCAGTTGTTCTCCCCCGCCAGCGACGTTGTCGGCGCGGGCAGCAACATGACCAGCTACAACAGCCCCGAGTTCATGGCGCTGAACGATCAGGCGAAGAGCCTGCCGGGCTGCGATCCTGCCGAACGCGCGCCGCTGTATCAGGAAATGCAGGCGATCTTCCAGCAAGACCTGCCCTACCTGCCGCTGTTCGCGATCAATGGTATGTACGCCGCAGGCGCCAACGTGAACGGCTTCGATCCGTATCCGTCGGTGATGCTGTGGAACATCGACACTTGGACGATTTCGACCCCGTAAGTTGGGTTAGCCCCTAACAACGGCGAAAAAGTCCTGTGCAGTATTTTCCGCCCCCGGTGCTCTGCATTGGGGGCGGAAATTTACCGCCCACCTGCGCGCCGTATGAAAGCAGAACACACCTATGATTAAGTACACCCTTCGCCGGCTCTTGCAGGCGATCCCAACCTTGTTTGGAATCACGCTCTTCTCATACCTTCTGATGGCGGCAGCGCCGGGCGGTCCCGAAGCAGCGCTGACGTTTGACCCGCGCATCACGCCTCAGCAGCGTGAACGTGAAGCCGCACGTCTGGGGGTCAATGATCCCTTCATCGTTCAATACCTGCGCTGGCTGGCTGGCAACGATTGGATGCGCTGGGACAGCGACGGTGACGGCATTTCGGATGGTTCGTTCCTGATCCCGCTTGGCGTTGACGGAAACGGTGATGGCGTCATCGCTGATGACGAAAAATACCCTCCCGGCAACCGCTACGGAATCATTCGCGGCGATTTCGGTCGCTCATTCTTCTACCGTCGCCCCGTCATGAGCATGATCGGTGAGCGCGTGGCGGCAACGCTAGAGTTGGGCATTTCGGCGCTCATCACGGGGCTAATCATCGGAGTACCCGTCGGTATCTACGCGGCAGTCAAAAAAGGCGGCGCTTTCGACAACGTAACGCGCATCCTCGCGGTCGTGTTTAATGCGATACCCATTTTCTGGCTCGCCCTGATCTTGATCCTAATCTTTGGCGTCAAACTCGATCTTTTGCCTATCGCAGGGCGAACGCCGCGCGAACTGAGCGGTGGTATTCCGCCAATTTATGAACGCATCCAATACTTGATTCTGCCGACGTTCGTGCTGTCTACGGGAGCAATCGCCGCTTACAGCCGCTACATGCGCGCTTCGATGTTGGACGTGATCAGTCAAGACTATATGCGAACAGCCCAATCGAAGGGGTTGGCTTCGCGTGCGGTCTGGTTCCGTCACGGCGCGCGCAATGCAATGATCCCGCTGGCGACCTTCCTCGGTCCGGCGATCACAGGGCTTCTCAGCGGCGCTGCGATTACTGAAAGTGTGTTCGCATGGCCCGGACTAGGACGCTTCGGACTCCAAGCAGTCACTTCACAGGACTATCCGGTTGTGATGGCTGTCGTCATCATCGGCGCGGTGGCAACACTATTCGGTTACATGTTGTCGGACATTCTGTATGCGCTGATCGATCCGCGCATCCGCTTCGACTAGGACAGGAGAGAAAATTATGGCAACGCAAGCACAACCCGTTGCACGTCTCAAGGTCGAGCGCGGGAACAAGGACGTCGGTCAATCGCTAACCAAGATGGCGATCCGCCGCATCCGCAAAGACCCCCTTACGCTGATCGCCATCTTTGTCATCATCACGATGACGCTGCTGGCAATCTTCGCACCGGTCATCAGTGACGCTCTCGGTGTCAACCCGACGCAAACAAGCGCGGATCGAACCTTTTTGCCGCTGTTCAGTGCTTCGCTCAACCGCGACGGTACAGCAGCTACGCATGTCCTCGGAACGGACGACCTCGGACGTGATCATCTTTCCCGTCTCCTCTATGCCGGTCAGGTTTCTCTTGCAGTCGGCTTTTTGGCGGCAGGTCTTGCGATCACGATCGGCGTTTCGGTCGGTATCACGACAGGATTCTTCGGCGGCGTGGTAGACGACTTTGTAAACTGGCTGATCGGCACGTTGACTTCGATTCCGTCACTGTTTCTGCTGCTGATTGTCGCCTCGGTCATGCCCTTCGCCGGACCTACAGCGTTGATCCTCGTGCTTGGTCTGCTCGGTTGGACGGGTACAACACGTCTGGTACGCGGTGAAACCCTTTCGCTTCGTGAGCGCGAATATGTCATCAGCGCTCGTGCGGTCGGCGCGTCTCCGCTTCGAATCATGTTCGTGCATATTCTGCCGAATTTGTTCTCGGTCATCATCGTCACGCTGATGCTCGATATTGGCGCGCTCATCCTTGCGGAAGCGGCGCTGAGTTATCTCGGTCTGGGAATCAAAGCACCAACGCCAAGTTGGGGCAACATGCTCACGGGTGCGCAGGCATTCTTCGTCTATGGCATCCATCTGGTGATCTTCCCCGGCTTGATGATCTTTATCACCGTGCTGTGCTTGTACATCCTCGGCGATGGTATCCGGGACGCATTTGACCCGACTGCTAAGGACTAGTCAGCACCCAACATCGGAGCATGACGTATGCAGTATCGTGATTTTGGGCGTACAGGCTGGAAAGTCTCTGAGATCAGCTTTGGCGCTTGGGCAGTTGGCGGGTCGTGGGGAAACGTAGACGATCGTGAATCGCTGGCGGCGATGCACAGATGCCTTGACTTGGGCATCAATCTGTTCGATACGGCGGATGTGTATGGCGACGGACGCAGTGAGCGTCTGTTGGCACAGCTTCGCCGCGAACGGAGCGAGCCGTTTTATGTGATCACCAAAGCGGGGCGGCGTCTGAATCCCCACACCGCTGACGGCTATAATCGGGACAATCTGACGGCATTCATTGAACGCAGTTTGAAGAATCTGAGTGTTGAAGCGCTCGATCTGGTTCAGCTTCACTGCCCGCCGACCGAGGTCTACTATCGCCCGGAAGTATTCGGCGTGTTGGACGATCTCGTGACCGCTGGCAAGCTTCGCCATTATGGGGTAAGCGTCGAGAAAGTCGAAGAGGCGCTCAAGGCGATTGAATACCCCAACGTGCAGAGCATCCAGATCATCTTCAACATGTTCCGTCTGCGTCCATCCGAGTTGTTTTTCGCTGAAGCGCAGCGGCGTAAAGTTGCGATTCTTGCACGTGTACCGCTTGCCAGCGGCATGCTGACAGGCAAAATCACCCGTGAAACAGCCTTCGCGGATGATGATCACCGCAAGTTCAACCGTCACGGCGAGTCGTTCGACATGGGGGAAACCTTCTCCGGCGTCGATTTCGAGGCAGCGCTCGAAGCGGTTGAAGAACTGAAAGCGCTCGTGCGCCCCGGCGAGACACTCGCAGGGTTGGCGCTGCGCTGGTTGCTCATGTTTGATGCGGTCACCTGTGCAATTCCGGGGGGCAAGCGCCCGTCACAGGTCGAAGAAAACACGCGCGCCGCCGATCTGCCCGCTTTGACGGCAGAACAGATGGCGGCGGTACGGGATATTTACGAACGGCGAATCAAGCCGCTGGTGCATCACCGCTGGTAATGCTCTCAACCTCCGGCAGGCGGCATTTCTACCGGTAGAACGCCGCCTTCGGTGCACGAGTTGTACGTTTCTCCCAAAATAACCACGAAGTCAGCGTCGCGCGTCGGTGACGGCTCAACGCGTATGTTTTCGCCCACAACATTGAGCGTTTGTACGATATCGCCCAGACTGCTGGCTTTGCTCCGCCCGGTGTAGTCGATCAACACGGTATCAACATAATCCATTGTTTCAGCCGCACCCATTGGCACTGCGGCGATTCCTTCCCAGTTCAACCGCTCCGCCGCGACCAAGTCTAGATTCGGGATCGTCGTCCCGTTGTACACCAGCACGGTCGCCGCTTCGTTTGCGGTTTGACTTTCGGTGGCGGGGGTGTAGAACTCGATCATGAGTTCGCGTACCTGTTCGGGATTCGGAAGCTGGACGTTGCTGCCGTCGGGCGGCGTCCAAGGCGTGGTGTGATACAAGCGGTTGAACGTATAGCTTTCGATCTGATTCGGGTTCAAGTTGGCGGCAAGCGGAATGAGCGGGATCAGGTCATCCAGTGTCAGGTTCGTTTCGATATACTGCTGCGATTCTGTCCACAACGTTGGCAAACTGCCGAGCAGACCGTTGTCGCGCGCTTGCCGCCAGACACCGCGAAGTACCTGCTGCTGACGCCGCCCGCGATCAAAATCCGAGCTGTTCCCGCGCGAACGCGCATACCAGAGCGCTTCCCCGCCGTTCATCGTGTAATACCCTACTGGCAGCGCATATTCGCCGTCGTCGGTCACACGCACGGCATCATGCGGCACTTCCGCGCCGATCAGCGGCAGGTCTTGGATCGCGCAGTCCACCGCAAGGTTAATACCGCCGACCGCATCGACAATCGCTCGGAAACCGTCAAGGCTGACCATCGCGTAATAATGCACGTTGATCCCCAGATTGTAGAAGATCGTCTGGCGCATCAACCCGAAACCGCCATCCGTCCAGCCCACTGCCTCGCCATGCACATACGCGAGATTCAAACGTTGCATCGTCCAACCGGGGATGTACACATACAGATCGCGCGGCAAACTGAGCATCGAAACAGTATTCGTTTCGAGATTGATCGACACGATAATCATCGTATCGGTGCGGAAGAAGCCATCTTCGGTGATTTCGCCATCGTTGCCCAACAACAGGATATTCATGAGCGGGTAGCGGCGATCGATCAACGGCACAGGCGAAGGAATAGCCGTCGGTGCAACCGCATCAGCCGGCGCTTCGCCATAAAAGAACGGCGTTGGAAGGGGACGCATCGTCGCAGCCACACCCGGTTCAACGATCACAGGCATAGGCGTGGGCGTTTCAAGCGCGGGCAAAGGCGTGTTGGTGGTGATCACCAGCGGCGGCTGAGGCGTATTCGTCGCAAAGACCTGACGCGCCGCGCCGCTGAATTTGGCAAACGCATACGGCTGAAAGACAACTGGCGTTGGCGTGATCGTCTCGGTCGGCGAGATGGTCGCCGTCGGCTGTGCCTCCGCCAGCGCGGTCGCTGTCGCTTGATAATCTGGACGCCGCGATTCAGCACGAATGGCTTCTTCGTTGTAGCGCAGGAGCAGACCGACCGCTTGCGTGATCAATACGATCACCCCGACGAGTAAAACTGCCGGGATCACGCGATCAAACAGCACAACGCCCAGCCGGTTCGGATGTTTCGGTTTCTGGGATGACATAATAACTCCATCATGTGCAGCACACGAAGAAAGGCGTATCGTCTACGCCTTTCGACACGTTCACTATACCGAATACGCGCCGCTGTGACGAACACTCCGCAGAATCAGCGGAATATCACCGGGATCGCGCACGTTTCAACGGCTGTTGTTCCTTGACGTGCAACCACCAGCCGAATTGTATGCAGCCCAATTCCGTAATCTGCTGTGTTGACCTGTCCAAGCGAACCGCTCCGTGCGTCGGTTGAGACGACGTACAAATCAAACGAATCACTGGTGAGCGGGCGCACCTCAAGCCGGAAGGATGCAAAATCAGGCAGCACAGCCGCGCCTTCGACGCTGATCACGCCGCTGATCTCTTGACCGGGCACTAAATTGGTGATCGCCGCATCGGAATTTGTGCAGCCTTGAACGCTGTAGGATTGTCCAGCAGGTGGGATCAAGGGCAGTACCGTCGCAACCGGGTAAAGCGGTTCGGCAGGCACGCGCAGCCGATCACCAGCAGATGGAACGCGATCAACCGAGATGCAGTTGAACATCCGCAGCGCGCCAACGCTTGTCCCATAGGCACGCGCAATCGCGTACAGTGTATCCCCTGCCCTTACAGCGTATGTTCCCCACTCCGACGGCGCAAGGCAAACGCCCGGCAAAGTTGTTGGAGCATTCAAAGTCGGCGCGGCATGTGTCGATGTTGGTGATGTGGTCGGCGTATGTGACGGCGTGGGTGAAAGCGCGGTTGGGCTGTCAGTTAGCGTTGGCGGAATCGCCGTTAATGTCGGTGCAGCAGGTGGCGCTTCCGTCTCTGTCGGCGTACTCGTGCTCGTGATAGTCGGCGTTGCAGAAGGTGTAACCACAGCCGCTGTGTCCGTCGCAGAGGGTGTCGGCGTCCAAGGGATAGGGAAAGTGCGAGTCGCCGTCGGCTCGCGTGGGACAACAACGCCTGTAGGCGTCCCTGTTTGTGTAAACGTTGGAATCACGGTCAGTGCGCGTTCAGTCGCGGTTGAAGCCACCGTCGGGCTGTCAACTACCGTGGGATCAAGTGCCTGAGCGACAACCTCGACTTCATCCGTCTGTTCAACAGTCGGGGTTTCAACCGTCGTACTCTGGTTTGAGAGCGACAGAGTGATCCCGAAAATCAAGGCGAAGGCGAAAACGCCAACGACGGCGACGGCGACAAGGAGTTCTCCGCCTAAATCGCGCCTCATGGAACCGCCTCGGCTTGATCACTACCCGAGCGATCAAACGGCAGGGTGATATAGAACGTGCTGCCAACGCCGGGTTTGGTATCCAGCCAGATCGAACCGCTGTGCGCCTCAACTAAGGCTTTAGCGACGGATAAGCCGACGCCTGTATCACCCAGTCCCTGAATGAGTGGATTTTCGGCGCGGTATTTGCGCGCGAATACTCGCGTCTGTTCTTCTAACGGAATGCCACCCCCGTTATCCGCAATCGAGATAAACACGCTATGCGCATGCTTCCCGTTCTCAGTACGCGCCGATGGTGTCGGCTGGTAGAGCTTTGCTGTCACCGAAATCGTTTTCCCCGGCGGTGACGCGAGATAGGCATTGGTCAGGAGTTCCCCGATGATCTGACTAATCGCTTCACGATCACCACGCACGGGCGGCAGATCGTCGTCCAAGCTCAGATTAACTGTCAAGGCTTTCTCTCGAAGTTGGTTCGCGGCGGCGGTCAAAGCATCCTCGATCACCTCGACGACATCAACCGGATGTTGTGCCAATGTGACGCTGCCCGCATCCAAAAACGTGACACGGATTAAGTCATCGATCATCGAGGTCAAACGGGTAATGTTCGCGCTCACACGCTGCAAGAAGCGGCGCTGCATTTCGCCCAAAATACCCGCCGACTCGTTGAGCATGAGTTCGACATAGCCAACAATTGAGGTCATCGGCGTGCGGAGTTCTTGCAGCATACCGAGCATTAGTTCGGGATTTTCCGGCTGATACCCAACCGTGATCGGCGCGGCATTCTGGCGAACCTGAAGCGTTTGCAGCTTGCTCTCTGCGTCCGCAAGCGCGGCACGTGATTCGTACAATGCGCGTTCGAGTTCGCCTTTTTGCGTCGAAATCTGCTCGATCATGCGTGTGAGCGAGCCAACGCCATCGGTTCCCGCCTGTGTGATTCGGTCGCGGTCGCCTTCGACCCGTGCAAGAAGCCCCTCGCGCTCGGCTTCGGCGGCGTGAAGTTCTGCAATCAAGCGGTCACGTTCGCTGTTGAGCGCACTCAACTGATCGGCAAGTCCTTTCACCTGCTGACGCAGATCCGCCGCTTCTTCCTGCGAATCGCTGAGTTCCTTTTCAAAACCTACGGCTTCGGCAAGCAGTCGATTCGCTTGCTGGCGAAGTTCTTCCTGTCGGGCGAGCATATCCTCGCGTTCATTCCGCAGACGGTCACGCTGCTTGAGCGCGGCTTCTCGGTCGGCGGCAAGGTTCTTGATCTCGTTTTGCAGCCTGACCAAGCGCGCTTCGCGTTCGTCTTCGCGCTGGATTGCCTGTTGGTAGCGGGTTCGTTCCGCAACCAAGGCATCGCGCTCGGCTTTCGCATGCTCAAAACGCGCTTGAGCCTGTGCCCGCTGCTCGACCATCTGACCGATCACTTGGACAATCCCGCCAGCGCCTTCTTCAACGCCAAGCGCTTTAAGCTGTACTTCGAGATCGGTGAGCTTGTCCGCAAGAGAATCGCGTTCGACTTCAAGACGTGCTTTTTCATCACTCATGCGCGTGATCATGTCTTGGACGAGTGATGGCAGCGGCGCAGCACCCGCAGCGCGCAGTTCACGCAGTTCGTTTTGCAAGCGGTCGCGCTGCGCTTTGAGATCATCGCGCTCCCGGTTGATCGCCTCGATCAGCGATTTGTAAACCGCTTCGTTATCGCCGGGGCTTACGCTGGCAAGCGCGGCTTCAGCTTCGCGGAGGCGTGTCATCAGGTGATCACCCTCTGCACGCAGACGCTCTTGTTCGGCGGACATCGCCACCATCCGCTGAGAAATGCTCAAACCTTCTTGCGTATCGCTCAAGCGGGCGGCAACGCGTGATCGCTCGTCGTCCAGTTCGAGCTTAAGCTGTGTCACCTGCTGCGACAAAGCGACGATCTGAACCTGTGCCGCTTCAAGCGCGCCTTCGGTGTCACGCCATGCCGCGACGACCGAATCAGGCTCAGCACCTTCTGGCGCACCTTCTTTGAGCATCGCCTGAATCGCGCGTGTTTCCGCACTGATGCGGCTTTCACGCGCCGATTGGCTGAGCGCAAGCAGGCTCGCTGCGATGATGCCGATCCCTTTCAGGAGTTCCTGTTCACTGCCACTGAGTTCGCGCCCGGCATAGGGCAGACCGATCATCAGGACTGCCAGCAGTTCTTTTTCGCTGACGAGCGGCTGAAAATATGTTGGTCCGATCACGTCAATGTCGATGCGCGTATAGAGATCGCGCAGTTCGTCGGAGTTTCGATCCGGGTAAAGCGGGCGCTGCTGCCGCCGTTCAATCGCGTTGACCAGCGTCGGCTGTTCGTCTAGGTTGATCGTGTTGCCGACGATATTCCGCCCCATTGCCCGGTCGATCCCAACCCGCACATCAGCATAATGGGGCGAACTGGTCGAGAGAATCGCACCAATATCCGCCTTGAGGACGGTCAGCGCCGACATAATGATCTTTTCTGGGATTGCGTCGGGTGTCGCTTTTTCGAGGATCAAGCCGAGTGCGCGCATCAACTGTGCCGATTCGCGTTCTGCGGGAGGCGCGGTATATTCGAGCGGTGTCGGCGGCACAAATGCGGGTACGACGACGGGCGCTGTTCCAGAGAGGCTTTCGATCTCCATCTCTAAAGTCGTCACGATTACACGGTAGATCAGCGTCGGCAGAATTAAGAGTGAAGTTAAAAAGGTGAGACGCATCCCTCCAGCATAGTTGCCGGGAAAGTCCCCACCCGAAATGCTCATTAATGTGCCAACCGAGCCAATCAGAATGATCGTAAAATAGACGACTTTCAGCGGTGCGTCGGTCACATAGCGCCAATATGCCGCGCTGAGGATGATTCCGGTGACAGCCATCAGCGCTGAAATAAACGTCCACGCGACGCCGAAACCGCTGCTGTTGAACTCGGCGCGGGCGTAAAGACTCGTCCACTCCATGCCCGTGTACACATAGCCGAAGATCACCAGCGTCATCAGTCCAAGCGCGACCAAATTTCCGGCTCTGCCGCTCGGCTCATGATCGGCGGTTAAGAATGCCCACCCCAAGACAATCAGAGTGATCATCTGCGCGGCGCGTTCAAGCGGCGGCAGGAGGGCATCGGCTGACTCGCCGCCGAGCAGCGCAAAAAGCGCGCCGATCATCAGAAGCGCCCAGACGACCACCCCCCCCAACGTGCCGATCAAGTAGCGACCGGGTGGGCGTTCTCCACGCCGACGCAACCGCTGACCGAGCGCCATGAAGAAGCTGGTTTGAGCAATCGCTATCACCGCCAGATAATAGAGCAGATCACCGGGCGGGCGAACAAAGATGTTTATAAAATCGATCGGAGTGCCGGTCACGATGTTTACCTCTCCACGCTGCGCCTATTGTACTATTTATTGCGAGTTTGCGCGGCTTTAGGGATGGTTGAGCGGTTGAATTTCGCGCAGTCGTCGGCTACACTGGTTTCCGGTATGCAGGACGACCACAGATGACGATTAACCGTTCTAACCGCTCTTTCCTCGTTCACCTACAACGATTTCCGCTTCTGCTCGACTTAATCCGCCGTGTGTGGCGGTTCACCCGTCCCAAGTACACAGCGGGAGCAGTCGCGGTGATTTTCAATGACGAGGGGAAAGTCTTACTGGTTGAGCATATCTTTCACGCATTCACGCCTTGGGGATTGCCGGGCGGATATGTTGACCGCCGTGAGGACCCGGATCGCGCATTGATTCGGGAACTAAAGGAAGAACTTGAACTCGACGCGGAAACCTTGCAGGTGCTCGCAGTGGAACGCATTTACGGAAATCATCTCGACTTCGCATATTGGTGCGCGGCACGCGGCGCTGTCGGGAAACTCTCGTTTGAATTGAACGCCTACCGTTGGACAAGTCTTGCCGAACTACCCGAACTTCCGGATTTTCAACACCGTGCGATTTTCGATGCGGCAGCTCGGATGCAGATCGTCAAATAGTGCAGTGGGGGGATCACCCATACCCATGTCAAGTTTAAGCAGTGGATTAGGCAATCGGAGACGCTCCCGCCGCTTTCCGATTATCGGACTGATTTCGTGGATGCTGCTGACAGGCGCGCTCGGCGTCTTCTTCTTCGAGCTGATCCGCTTCAGTCAGCAGAACAGCTTGCTCACAGGTGATGTGACGATTGCGGGGGTGGATGTCGGCGGGCTGTCCTCAGCACAAGCGATCACCCGCGTCGAGCAGGCATACGCCCAACCGGTCACAATCTGGTATGCCGACAGTCCGATCCAGCTTGACCCGGCGGCAGTCAACTGGCGCATGAACCGCGAAACGATGCTCGCCGCTGCTCAAGCGACAGGCGAACAAGAAGCAGCATTCTGGACGCGTTTTCTCGATTACCTACTGGGGCGTCAGCGCACAGGCGTGGTCAATGTGCCGCTGGCGGCGGAATATCAAGAGGGTGCGCTGCGCACATTTGTCGACGAAATCGCGCTGCGTTATGACCGCCCTGCTGGAGCCGCCAGTTATGATATCAGCACGCTCACAGTGCGCCCCGGAAACATCGGCTATGTCATGGATGCCGAACAAGCCGTTCGCTTGATCGATGCCGCGCTCCGCTCCCCAACGGATCGAAATGTTGTACTGCCCGTCAGTGAAACGGACTCAACGCGGGCAGGACTTGAAACTCTGCGCCAAATGATCACGTCGTACCTCGACTCTGAAGGATTCATCTACGACGGACAATCAACGATTGCGTCCGTGTTCGTGATGGATTTGCAGACGGGGCAAGAGATGAACATCTTGAGTGATGTTGCCGTGAGCGCAGCAAGCACGGTCAAGATCGGCATCTTAATCGACTACTTCCGTTCGCTCACATTTGCGCCAAGTCAAGACGAAGCCTTTTTGATGGTGCAGTCGCTCTTATGCAGCAACAACTCATCGTCAAACTTGATTATGCAGATCATCGGCGGGGATGATTTGTTCTCCGGAATCGCAGACGTTACAAATACCGTGCAGTATCTCGGCGCGCGCAATTCATTCATCTCCGCGCCGCTATATTTGGGCGGCGATCAAGTTTTAGGCTCGATTCCCGCGCCAGCCATCAGCCCGAACCCGGATTACAGCACCGCGCCCGACCCGTTTAATCAGACGACGACGGAGGATTTGGGCACGCTGCTCAGTATGATCTACGACTGTGCATACTATGGATCAGGGCTGATGGCTGCCTATCCCAATGGCGAGTTCACGCAAGAGGAATGCCGCCAAATGATCAACATCTTGAGCGCCAACGATCTTGAGCGACTGTTGCAAGCGGGGATTCCATCTGATGTTCAGATCGCGCACAAAAACGGATGGCTCGATAACATTCATGGTGACGCGGGCATCGTGTTCAGCCCGAACGGTCGCCATTATGTGATCGCGGTATTTGTGTGGGAAAATATCGAATTCTTCACGTACACGACTGCTTGGCCCCTTGTTGAAGGAATTTCGCGCGCGGCGTGGAATTATTTCAACCCGGAAGAACCGTTGATCGCGCCGCGCACCGATATACCCGAATACGCCGATGAGTGCGTGAATTTCTCGCCGCCATATGGTCAAGTTGACCTCAACAATATCGACGCTTGGCGCGGCAGTTGAGGCGGTTTAGCGCTTGATTTTGAAGTGATGCAGCGCAGCATCATGCGAGGGCAGAATCGTCAGCACAAGATCAAGCCCGACGATATTCAGGAATTCTAGGACGCGCGGCGTGGGGGACACCAGTACAACATCGCCCTTCACGTCGCGCGCGCGCTGCCATACCGTGACAATAACCTTGATTCCGGCGCTCGATAGATGGTTCACACGTTCCAGATTCAGAATGATCTGCCGATGACCTCCGCTCAACGCCTGCATTAAGGCTGCTTCGAGCGTGCGGGCATTTGACACATCAATCTGCCCATCGGGTGTGATCGTCACCAATTGGGGCGTGATCGCATTCATATTGATCGCCAGTGGGGCGGGCATTTGCACAGATGGACGCGGCGCTTGCTTTCGTAGAGTCAGCACATTCTGACCATCGACCCGGCGATACGCAACTTGATCCATCATCTTTTTGATGAAGAAGACGCCCCATCCACCGGGTTTGAGGTCATCAATCGCCGGGTTCGGTTTGGGATCAGTCTGCGTGGTCGGATCGAATACTTCGCCAGAGTCCTCAATCGTGATAACGAGTTGATCGTCATCCTGACAGCACGTGACATCAAACGTGTTGGATGCGCCGTCGTGGCCATAAGCATGCTCGACGATATTGGTGCACGCCTCATCGACCGCCAAACGGCAGTAGTGAATCCCACGTTCGTCCAGTCCAACATCGCGCGCCGCTTCGACCACAAACTCGCACACGACCGGCACATTTTCAACCAATGCCGCTACCCGAATGCGTCGTTCCGTCAACATACTCGCCCCGTCGGAAGCTGTGGTTTAAAAACTGCCGATCGCGTCCACTTGTGTTGGGAATATCCGAAAAACTGAGTCCAATCCGGCGATCTCCAGAATTTCCTGCACTCTTTCCGAAGGCTGCACCAAACGCAGATCGCCCGCGTTTTTGTTGGCACGCTTATACACGTTGACCAACTCGCGGAGTCCGGCGCTGCTCATGTAATCGACCTGTTGAAGATCAAGGACGAGGTGACGAAAACCGCTGCTCATTGGTGTCGAAAGTGCTTCACCAAACTGCGGCGCGGTCACGCTGTCTACCCGCCCTTTGACTTCGATCACGGCGACAGTGCCATGTTCGGAAGTCGAAATTTCGATCATATCCACTTATCCCCCGCATGCCTTCATGCGATGTATGGCTTGATTATAGCGAAAGTAAAGCGCAGCGGATACGCTTACTCTAATTCTATCCCGAACTCATGCGCGTGCTGTAAAATCGTGGGCAATTCGTCGATTGCGCGGGCGAGAATTCCTGCGAAAGGTGCTTCAAGATGGATTTCCCGACGTTTCTATTTCTGCTCGTGCTGGTGAGCGCTCCGCTAATGTTAATCCAACGGAGTGAGCCAAAACGACGGTTCGTCGTTTTCTTGCTTACGCTGATCCCGCTGGAACTAATCCGCCGCTACATCTGGTATCGGGATGTGCATACCGAAGCGGCAATCGCGGTGGTACTGGCACTGCTGATCAATTTCTTCTACTGGGTGCTGATTGGGCGTTATAACCCGGTAGGAAGCAGTGATCGCATTAAGGTCTATGGGCTTGACGACTAGATCAGGGCAGGGATATCCCCTGCCCTGAAGTACTAACCAATGATGGTGAGCGGGATCACGTCCGTGTTTGCAAGCATAATCACGCTCACACGCGCCGCAACCGCTTGAGCCATCGCGATCAACGCCTTGCCGGATTCAGATTCCGGCGCGGTCGCAGCGACCGGGCGACCGAAATCCCCACCCTTGCGAATTTCTGCGTCCATTGGAATACGCCCCAAGAACGGTACTTTCTTCAATTCCGCCAGTTTTTCACCACCGCCCGATCCGAAGAAATCACCCGCCATGTTTTCGACAATGCCGAGCGTCGGCACATTGAGCGTTTCAAACATCGCCACGCTGCGCAGCGCGTCCGACACGGCAACTTCTTGCGGTTGGGTGACGATGACTACGCCCGTAAGCGGGAATGACTGCGCCAGCGAAAGCGGGGCATCGCCTGTCCCCGGCGGCAGATCGACAATCATGTAATCAAGTTCGCCCCACTCCACATCGGTGAAGAATTGGCGGATCGCGCCGTGCAGCATCGGACCGCGCATGATCATCGGCTTAGTCGGGTCGATCAAGAATCCCGTGCTGATCACTTTGACGCCATACGCTTCCATTGGGAGCATCTTGTTATTCGCTACACGTGGGCGACCATTGCCGAGTCCGGTCATCATCGGCAGATTGGGGTTAGTAATATCGGCATCGATCAAGCCGACTTTCGCCCCCAGCTCCGCCAGCGCAACCGCGAGATTTGTGGAAACCGTGCTCTTGCCAACGCCGCCCTTGCCGCTGTGAACAGCAATGATGCTGCGCATTCCGACTTCAAGCCGACCGTGCATCTTCTTATCCGTCGGCACTTGCGAATCCCACTTAATTTCAAGTTGGGCGATCCCCGGTACTTTGCCGATCACCGCCGCGTTGCACGTCCGTACAAACACATCCTTAAGCGGACACGCGGGCGTCGTCAACACGATCGTAAATTTCGCGGTATCACCGTCAATTGTGAGATCGCGCACCATATTCAACGTCACAATATCGCGGTGAAGTTCTGGCTCAATCACCGTCGAAAGTGCGTTCATGACCTGCTGAGTTAGGTCCGTCATGCTTGTTTTAATCCCTCTCCGCGTACTGCGGCACTGCTTGAAATTATTATAACGCACATCAGCGTAATTACCCGATGACGTCTATCACATTGATGACGGCAGAGACGCTTCACATACGAGGATGCCATCAAACAAAAGGGTGTTCACCCTAGCAGAAGCGAACACCCTCATATCAGCGGAACGGAACGCGGGATTACTGAATGCCGAGTCGTGCGTCACGGGCGCGTTTGCGCGCCAGCGCTTCGAGACGACGCTCAAGACGCGCCACTTTTTCGCTTTCGTCTTCGGCGGGAGCCGCTTCAACAACCGCTGCTGCCGCAGGAGCGCCGCTTGCAGCGGCAGTCGCCCAGTCAGCCCGGACTTCAGGATACGGGACGCTGACCGGAGTCGGCGTTTGCCCCTTCTTCTTCATGTCCTTGAGCACGTCGCTGTGTTCCCAACCACCGCGATCGACTGCTTCTTCGGTCGCGGTCGTCGGTGCGATGCCATACCAATAGCTGAAAGGCTTACTCAGCTTCGTCTTGTCATAGATGTGGTGGTCGGTACGGTCATAGCTCGCCAGTTCGTAATCGTGATCCATCTTGATCGCATCGAACGGGCAGAATTCCGCGCAGAAGCCGCAGTTCATACAGATGTCAATGTCGATAAAGAAGGCTTCGGGCTGCGGAATCGGACGCTTGGTGACCGGGTCTTCGCCGCGCACGATCCAGATACACTGCGGCGGGCAAACTTTCGCGCAAATACCGCATGATGTACACCAATCATCGCCGGGGCGCTCCGGGTGATCCGGGTCTTCGACGACGAGGAAGGGCACGAAGCGGAAACGCTCTGGAACGGCGATTTTTTCTTCGGGGTACTGCACCGTGTACAGACCGCGTGAGGCTACGCCCTGTCGCTCTTGGAACGACTCGCCGGTCTTGAGAACACGGCGACCGAGATACTTAATGTCCTCGACGTAAGTGTCGATGAAGTGCTTTATGGTAACACTTAGACCTTTGAGGATTCCCGTTCCGTACATCTTTTTTTCCTTTTGCATCCGTGTAGGGAGTACGCAGTGTCACTCCCTACGGAACGGCATGGCGCTTAACGGTCAGTCTCACCCAGAACGATATCAATGCTGCCGAGGATAGCGACAATATCCGCCACCTTATGACCCTTGCTCATCTGTCCAAGCGCCGTCAGGTTAATGAAGCTTGGTGCGCGAACGTGATAGCGCCAAGGATTCTGCGGTCCCTTCGGATCACCCTGCGATACGACGTAGAAGCCGAGTTCACCCTTCGGGTTTTCGACACGCCCGTAAGCCTCGCCGAGCGGAACGCGCGGCATGTAAATCGCCTTGTTGCCGGAGAACACGCTTTCGCCTTTGGTCGCTTCCAAGCGCGGGAGCACCTGCTTCAAGATACGGACGCTTTCGCGCATTTCATCGAGGCGGATCAGATAGCGGTCGTAAATGTCGCCGTTGTACCGCACCGCGACATCGAAATCGAGTTCGGGGTAGATGCTGTATGGCTCGGCTCGGCGCACGTCATACGGTACGCCGCTGGCGCGCAGAACGGGACCCGCTGCGCTGTAGGCAATCGCCATGTCTTTGGGAAGATAGCCAACGCCAATGGTACGCGCTTTGATGATCTCGTTATCCGAGAGATAGCGATCGAGTTCGTCAATTGCGCTCGGAATGCGCTCGTTGATCAACTCGGTTAGGTAGTCCATCGTGTTGAAGTCGCGCACGCGGTCATTCAGTTGATTCGCGGTGCTGCGGATGCGCTCCGGAATGTCTCTCGCCACCCCTTGGAAACGCATGTAATTCGGCATCATGCGGCTGCCAGCCGTCGCCTCAAAAAAGTCGAGGATGCGTTCACGTTCAGAGATTGCGTACAGTGCCGGGGTGAAGAACGCGCCCAAGTCATTGAGGAGGAAGCCAATCGCCCACATGTGATTGACGACACGTGTGAGTTCGACCATCAGCACGCGGATCACTTCGGCACGGTAAGTCGGCGGCGTATACCGCGCACCATGCGCGAGAAGCTGTTCAACCGCCAGCGCATAGCCGAGGTTGTTGCTCATACCGCTGATGTAGTCGAGGCGGTCGGTGAACGGCATATTGTGATTCCACGCGTTCCGTTCGCCGATCTGCTCATGATTGCGGTGCAGATAGCCCATCACCGGCTCAAGGTTTTCAACCGTCTCGCCGTTAAGTTCAACCACCATGCGGAAAACACCATGCGTGCTGGGGTGATGAGGTCCTAGATTGACCACGAGGCGATCCGTCTTGATGCCTTCACTGGTCACTTCGTCCTGAACATCCACACCCAAACCCATGCCGCTGTACAACTGCGACTCGGTTGTATCGCTCAAGCGGCTCAGGTCGAGGTCTGCCGGATACTGGACGTTCTTACCGAACACGGTGAGTTCTTCGGCGCGGCGCGCGTACCCAGCGGGCCAGCGGCTGTCAAACGGCTTGTGTTCCTGCTCGTAGTACGCTTCTTTCCAGTCCTTGCGGAGCGGATGACCGTTGAAGCCTTCCCAAAGCAGGATTCGCTTCAGGTTCGGGTGTCCGTGAAAGCGAATGCCCATCAAGTCATAGGCTTCGCGCTCTTGCATATCAGCGCCGGGATACACTTCGATGAGCGAGGGAACTTCAGCGTTTTCACGCGGGGTCTGTGCCTTGAAGACCAGGGCGGGACCACCCGTAATGCGGTAGGCGTGATACACAACTTCCAGGTGATCACCAAAACCGAGGTAATCCACACCCGTCACGCTGGATAGGTAGTTGAAGCCCAGTTTGTCGCGGATGGCGGTTGCTGCATCCACCAACAAACTGCGGTCGATGATCACGCCGCTGTACCCCTGCCGGGTATCATCTTGCACCTTGCCGGGGTACATCTCTTTTAGGTGATTTATAGCGGTCTGCACATCGCCCGAATCGAGCGCGGCAGGAAGGATCGCTTGGTCAACCATGATGCTTAGTTCTCACCCTTCTCCTGCGCCGCGCGCTTACGCGCCAACGCCGCTTCACGCTTTGCCATCCGCGCCGCTTTTTCCGGGTCAAGCTCCGCGGCAGGTTCTGCCTTCGGTGCTTCGACCGCCGGAACAGCAGGCGGTACTCCCGCTTCTTGATTGACTTCAGCCGCCACCGATTCGACCGTCGGAACGGCGCGCGATTTGCCGATGTTCATCACGGCTGGCGGAAGGTCGCGCGTACCCTTGCCAGCGGCACCAGCGGCGCGCTCCGCCTGCTGGCGGATCAGTTCCATCTGGCGGGGGTCGATGATGTCAGGTCCAAGAATCGGAATCGGCACGGGGTCACTCGGACCGACACCGTACCAAGGCACATCGTCCATATTCGCAAGCGATTGACCGTCGATCTTGCGCTGAAGCGCGATCAAACCGTAGATCAATGCCTGCGGGGTCGGCGGGCAACCGGGGACATATACATCAACCGGAACATATTGATCGATGCCGGAAACGACGTTATACCCTTCCTTGAAGGGACCACCGCCGCTGGCGCATGCGCCCATTGCCAGAACGTATTTCGGTTCAGGCATCTGGTTGTACAAACGTACAATCGGGACGACCATCTTCTTGGTAACGGTACCGCTGACGATCATCAGGTCGGATTGACGCGGTGAAGCGCGCATCACTTCCATACCAAAACGCGCCGTATCGTAACGGGATGCCGCCGTCGCAATCATCTCGATGGCGCAGCACGCCAGCCCAAACAGCATGGGCCAAATCGAGGAGCGGCGGCTCCAGTTGTAGATGCGGCTGAGGCTGGTAATGGCGACGTTATTCTGCATATCCGCCGGAACCGGGAATTCCGTGGTATGCAGTTCACGGAGATCAAGTTCACTCATGGATTTACCTCTTCATACCATTCACGCAGAATATCCTTGAGGATTCCTTCGTTGACCAAATCCGGATCATCTGCAAAATTCGGTAGGGAGATCACCATGTTGAACAGCTCCTCTTCCCCGACCGATTCAACATCTGTTGAAGGATAAGCCGCCCTCAAGCTCAAAACAATCTCGAAGGTGGATTCCCAGTACAGCCGATTGGCAAACAAATTGGCGCTCATCCCACCATTTTACCGCAGTTTGTGCCATTTTTGGCAATCGGCGTCTCGCTTATTTATCTCACATTTAGCTATTCGCGGTTATCGATTTGCGCGCGCTGCAAGCGTCCGCTGTAATCGATATAGACCGATTTCCACTCGGTAAAGCTGTCAAGCGCAGTCTGCCCTGCTTCGCGCAGTCCGTTGCCTGTGCCGCGTGTGCCGCCAAACGGGAATTGAATCTCCGCGCCCGTCGTCCCATGATTGATGTACACGATTCCGGTCGTCAAATCGCGGATAGCACGGAAAGCGGCGTTCACATTTTCGGTGAAGATGCTGCTCGAAAGCCCATAAACCACGCTGTTGTTGACCTCAATCGCCTGCTCAAGCGAATCGACTTCGATCATTGACAGGACGGGACCGAAGATTTCTTCGCGGGCAATGCGCATATCCGGTGCGACATCCGCGAACAGCGTTGGCTGATAGAAAAATCCGCGATCAAGCGCGACACGGCTGCCGCCGACCATCAAGCGCGCGCCTTCGCTCCGCCCGATTTCGACATACTTTTCAACTTTGGCGCGTGCCTTTTCGTTCACGAGCGGACCAACCTGCACGCCGTCTTCCAAACCGCTGCCCACCTTGAGCGCGCGCGCTTGTTCGACCAGTGCTTCGACCAATTGATTCTTGACGGCGCTGTGCACGATCAAGCGGCTGGTCGCGGTGCAGCGCTGCCCGGTTGTACCGTATGCGCTCCATGTGATCGCCTTGATCGCCAGATCAAGATTGGCGTCGTCCATGACGATGATCGCATTCTTGCCGCCCATTTCGAGGCAGACTTTTTTGCCGCGCTGCGCCGCGCTCGTGTAGACCTTCAACCCTGTTTCGGTCGATCCGGTGAACGAGATCACGCGCACGTCGGGATGTTCGACCAACGCCGCGCCTGCTTCACCCGTACCGAGAACGAGGTTAAAAACCCCCGGCGGTAGACCCGCGTCAATAAACACTTTGACGAATTCGGCGGCGGTGAGCGGTGTATCTTCGCTCGGCTTCCACACCATTGTGTTCCCCGCCACCAACGCCGGAAGGATATTCCAGCTTGGAACGGCAACCGGGAAGTTCCAAGGGGTGATCAGTCCGATGACGCCCGCCGAATCACGGATCGCCATGCCGAATTTTTCGGGCATTTCGACGGGAGCAGTGTATCCGAGCATCCGCCGACCTTCGCCGCCCATGTAGTACGCCATGTCGATGGCTTCTTGCACGTCCCCGCGCGCTTCGCTCAGGACTTTACCCATCTCCTGAGTCATCACCCGTGCAAGGTCTTCTTTGCGCGTCTGTAACAGCTCGGCAACGCGATAGAGGACTTCACCACGACGCGGCGCAGGGACAAGCCGCCAGTCTTTGTAAGCGGTCTTGGCGGCTTTCACCGCCGCGTCGATGTCGGCGGCGGCGCTTTTTGCCGCTTCCGCCAAGAGAGACTCGTCTGCGGGATTGTAAGACGGGAACACCTCACCGGAGAGAGCCGCAACCCATTCGCCGCCGATGTAATTTTTCACATGCGCTGCCATTAATAGACCTCTTTCCAAAAAGGCGCTTGCGGAGTATAAGGATCGCTCGTGCCTTTGTCAACGATTTCACAAACCGCTATCCACGCTCGATTCGCACGACGCGCGCGCCGTCATGAGCGACCTTCGACGCTTGCGCCGTCGCGCCGATACCTTCGGTTTCATACACAGCTTTCATCGCAGCGGCAGCGTTTTCGGCGGTCGCTTGCGAGTCGCATAGTGCCATCAACGTAGGACCCGCACCACTGATCACCATGCCTAATGCGCCCGCCCGCTTGGCTGCGGCGCGCACATTGCGCAAGAACGGCATCAGGTGTTCGCGCGCAGGTTCGATGATGCAGTCACGTTCCATCGCTGCCGCCATATGTTCGAGATCACCCGTATAGAGCGCGTGGATAAGCTCGGCAACGCCCGCCGTTTGGCTGACCATTTGCTTGAGCGGAATTTCCCTCGGAAGTGCGGCACGCGCCAGAGCTGTCGCCACTTCAATGTGAGGCGTGACCAATGCGAGGTGCATATTCGCGGGAACAGGCAGGTTGTACACCCGATCCGCCGTCAACCCGACCGCCAGCGTAATCCCGCCGAATAAACATGGCGCAACATTATCCGGATGGTATCCGCTGGCGACAGCTTCCCCATCAAGCGAGGGCGGCAGCAAATCTCCACGTGAGAGCGGTTCACCCATCAGCGCATTCACGGCGACCGCTCCGGCGACTGCACTTGCCGCGCTGCTGCCGAGTCCACTGGCGGATGGCAGTCCTTTATGGATCGTCAACCGCACGCCGCGCGTCTCCCCTGCCATTTTAAGCGCGGACTGCGCCGCGACACACGCGGTATTTTTCGCACTTTCACGCGGGAGCTTCCCACCATCTCCGGTAATGTCTGCGATGGTGACGCCGGGAAGATCGCTCCATTCGGCGCGTATCGTATCCCCCGGTTCCGCGACCGCTAATCCAAGAATATCAAACCCAACGCCGAGATTAGCAACGGTCGCGGGCGCGTAGGCTTCTGCGGCTGTGATGCTCATCGATCTGCTTTCTTGGGTAGATGTTTCGTCGCGGCGCTGTTATGCTAGAGTGCTTAACGCGCCGAAAACCCTCAACCTGAGATAGAAGATGGACAGTATCCTTCAATGTATGCGCTGCCGCAAGACGTATCCGATCGATCAAGTCATTTATGCGTGCGAGTCGTGCGGCGGGCTTCTCGATGTCACTCATGATCTTGATGCGCTGAAACGCACCATCACCCGCGCCACGTTTGACTCGCGACTCGGCACGCTTGACGCCCCGTATAACAGCGGCGTTTGGCGCTATAAAGAACTGATTGCGCCGTATCTGCGCGACGATCAAATCATTTCCCGTCCCGAAGGCAACACGAATCTCTATCATGTGCCCAAATTGGCAAAATGGGCGGGTGTTGAGAAGCTCTATCTGAAACACGAAGGCGAGAACCCGACCGGATCATTCAAAGATCGCGGGATGACGGGCGGAGTCACACAAGCGCGGTTGTTGGGGATGACCCGCGTGGCGTGCGCTTCGACGGGAAATACGTCAGCATCACTGGCGGCGTATGCGGCATGGAGCGGCATGCAGGGGATCGTCCTGATGCAGAACAAGCAGATCGCACAGGGTAAGCTCTCCCAATCGATTGCCTACGGCGCGACGTGCATCCGCGTGGATGGCGATTTCGACAAGAATCTTGAACTCGTGAAAGAACTCTCCGCGACCGCCGATATTTATATGCTCAATTCGATCAACCCGTTCCGGTTGGAAGGGCAAAAATCGATCATGTTCGAGGCGATTCAGCAGCTTCGCTGGAACGTTCCCGATTGGATCGTCGTTCCCGGCGGCAATTTAGGGAACAGCTCCTCATTCGGGAAAGCGCTGTGGGAGATGCGCGAACTCGGCTTGATCAACCGCCTTCCTCGTCTGGCAATCATTCAAGCAGAAGGCGCAAACCCGCTTTATCGCGCGTATCTGACTGAATTTGAGGAATATCACCCCGTTCATGCCGAAACCATCGCAACGGCGATCAAGATCGGCAATCCCGTGAATTACCCAAAAGCCGTGCGCGCGCTCGAATGGACAAGCGGCGTTGTCGAGCAGGTGACAGATCAGCAGACGATGGAAGCGAAAGCGCTGATCGACGCACAGGGAATCGGCTGTGAACCCGCGTCCGGGTGCACACTGGCAGGGATCAAGAAGCTGGTTGAAGGTGGAATCATCGCGCCGAATGAAACGGTAGTCGGTTTACTCACCGGGCACGTTTTGAAAGATCCGGATGTGACGATTGCGTATCATGAGGATGCGATCCCGGATATTCATCCGGTTCACCCGAACCGGATTTACACGGCGGATGCGAGTATCGAGTCGATTGTGGGGATTTTGAACGGGAATACAGCGGCAAGCCACTAGAGCGATGGAGTAATAATAAATTAACCCGGCATGGCTCACAGCCACTAAGTATCACGCACTGCATCAAGCGGAAAAGTCACATAGTGATCGTAGTCGCCTATGCCGATCCAACTGCGAATCAAGCGCATAACTGCGATCAAGAACAATGCTAAGAGAGCGATAAAAAGCGGCACCATAAAGATCAAGAGAATCTGGGCATTCTCAGGGGTTTTCAGCACGAAATCCCCCGTCACTTGAAGGAAAAACAGCAGGAATGCAGCGGCGGCGAACATACCAACGTTATAGCTTGCGCTGTTACGAACAGTCAATCGCGTAAGGAAGTGCTCACCGTGAAGTTCCTTCAGGTTCACCTCAACTTCACATTCGTACCCTTTGCGCTGTTTTGTCCCGATCCGAATGATGATTGCCTCATCTGCATTTCGATTTCGCCTACCGAACCGAACCCGATAGCGACTCATACTCCCGGGTTTGACGGCGGTTCCATCCAGTGACTTGAGAATTGCTGTACATTCTTGCAGCGTGTGCCGGGTCAAATACTCGCGTTCAACGCCGCGTGGCAGGCCCTTTTTCTTGTCACTCATCATGGTCAGCTTTACAGATTAAAACGGGTATGGTGATCTCCACTATACCCGTTTCTTTCTGCAATTTGCGCCCTAATTATTCGTACATCGGCTTGCCGAATTCGTCCGCAAATACGACTTCGGACAGCGGCATACGGGTGAGCTTCGCCGGGAACGGCACGCTTAAGTAGCCGAGCGCAACATGCGCGGCGGTCGCGTAGCCGTCCGGAATGCTGAGAAGTTCTTTGACCTGTGGCTCTGAGTGGCAGAGCAGGGTCGTCATCGTCCCACCGAGTCCTTCGGCGCGGGCGGCGAGCAGCATGTTTTGTACAGCGGGGTAAATCGACGCACCGTACACAACCGGATCACGCTCAAGTTCGAGGTCGGTTGCGTGAATGGCTTCCATGAGCGCGCACACGACGACGATCACGGGGACTTTGTGCATGTTGTCGGCGAAAATATCTGCATCTTGCAGGAGTTTCGGGACTTCGTTACCACGAATCTGGATACCGCCGATGCCCGCCGCCGCGAGATAATCACGCCAGAACGGGAAATAGAGATCGCGAAGGGCTTTTTTCTTCGCCGCATCGCGCACCACGATATAACGATTCGGTTGGCGGTTGCCACCCTGTGGTGCCCAGCGCGCAGCATTCAATACGCGGGCGAGAACATCATCCGGGATCGGGTCTTCTTTGTAATAACGTCCCGTGCCTGCTGTCTGAATCACATCATAAAAATCCATTGGCGTGTCGTCTCCTTGCGCTTGAGGCTATCACCGGCGCACTACAAACGGCTTTCTAACCGTCTCAGCTTAATTATAGAAGCGAACCACGCCATGACTATTGAGGGAATCACAGGAATACTCGCGTCATTCGTCACTGTTGCTTCGAGCGATACAAGCAAAAACGGGCAGCGTGAGATTTCACCGCTGCCCGTTCTGTAAAAGCTAAACCCGGTATAGGAGCTAATCCCGGAAGCGCTGCTCCCACAACGTGACCAGCGTCCGCTGGTGCGCTTTCGCGGCAGGCACATCCGCCAGCGCTTGATCGAGGTCTTCCAGAATATCGTCCGTGTCTTCGATGCCAATGGCAAAGCGGACAAGATTATCAAACATGCCGAGTTCCAGCCGTTCTTCGGTCGTTTTCTCGAAGTAGCTCATCAGTGCGGGCTGTTCGATTAGGCTTTCAACACCGCCCAAGCTCGGCGCGATGTACGGGATATGCAGACGGTCAATGAAGTCGCTCGTCGTCTTGAGATCGCCGCGCACTTGGAACGTCACCACACCGCCGTACCCAACCATCTGCGTTTCCGCGACCTCATGATCCGGGTGGGAGTTCAAACCGGGATACCAGACATGCTCAATCGCCGGGTGTGATTCGAGATACTGCGCGACAGCAAGCGCGCTCGCGTTCTGCTGACCGACACGCACGCCGAGTGTCTTGATCCCGCGATCTAGCAAATACGCCGCACCGGGATCGACAATGCCGCCGAGCATCCCACGTGCATCTCGCAGCGCCTTGATCCGATCCGAGCGCCCGACGACAACTCCGGCGAGAATGTCATTGTGACCGCTCAGATACTTGGTTGCGCTGTGCAGCACAAAGTCGATCCCCCACTCCAGCGGGCGCTGGTTGATCGGCGTGGCGAACGTGCTGTCGATCAACGTCAGGACTTTGTGTGTCTTGCCGATGCGGGCGATCTGCTCAAGATCGGCGATGCGCAGATACGGATTGGTCGGACTTTCACTGATGATGATCCGCGTTTTCTTCGGGATCACTGCCGCTTCCATTGCCGCGTAATCGCCCATCGGGACGACTGTCGTTTCGATTCCAAAACGCTTCAGGAAATTAAGCGCAAATTGGCGGGTGCGGCGGTAGCAGTCATCGGTCATCACGATATGCGCGCCAGAGGGCAGGATTGTGAGAAGAAGGGATGTGACTGCTGCCATGCCGCTGGCGTACAGCACCGCATCCTCACCACCGTCGAGCGCGGCGAGTTTTTTCTCAACCGCCGTGACCGTCGGGTTGCCGTAGCGCCCGTATTCCTCGCGCTCCGCGCCGTCACCCCACGACTTGCTTTCCATAAATTCGATCAATTCCTGCGTGTTGGCAAACGTATAGGTTGCCGTTTGCACGACAGGAGTCGTGAGCGAGCCGTAAGGCTTCGTTCGTTTCGTGCCGCCATGGACCGCGCGCGTGCTGCTTCCCTGCAAGCGTGATGCAGCATCCACGCTGACACGATCCAGCTCATCTTGCACATTTTGATTCAGGGGGTGGTCGGTCATCATTTCCTCTTCGTCACACAGCTCATCATACAACCTAGAGCGGCGAACCCTGATCATGGAGTCGGGTTTGAGGAAACGAAAAAGACTTCGGCGTGAAGTCTTTGCGCATCGTGTTTATGGATCGGCATTGCGATCCATAGGTGCGCTCTCATCTTCCAGGCTACTGCTGCCGGATTTGGCACCTTCCCTACGCCTAGGGGGTTGCCGCGAGATCGTCGAGCCGGTCTCTCCCTCGCTCCTGATAAGAGTTCGCAATATGAAGTTGTCAACGCACATGATGGGCAGAATAACACAACGCGCACACGAAAGCAAGCGATTGCTAAACGATGCTATACTGATAGCGAAGACACGGTTCCAGTGAGCAAGGTAGACCGTAGTGGATATGAAAGTCAGCCTGATGATCATGAGTGGGGTTGATGACGGGAAGGTGATCACCTGCTCAACTGCCAATCAAGATGGTAATCTCGAAGGGGATCATTGGTTCTTGACGTTGGGACGTCGGGATGACAATGACATCTGCTTGCGCAATGATACCTTCGCATCTCGGTATCATGCCCGGCTGCACTGGCGCGAGGGGCGCTGGTGGCTGGAGGATTGCAGCAGTCGCAACGGAACGTACATCGAAGACCGTGTAGATGATGCGCGGGTGCTCGGCACAATCCCGATTGATGCGAATCAACTGTTTTGCCTAGGTCATACTTGGCTGCGTATTCAACCTGACGACGACTACTCTCCTGATCGGTACTCATGACCAACCCGCTGCGCGATATTTTGATTAATGCCCGCCAAGAATCAATCCGAATGCAGCATTATTATATCGGCGTAGAACACCTGTTCATCGGCATGCTTGCCCTGCAAAACGGCTTAACAGGCGCACTCATCGAAGAACAAGGTTTGACACCTGACTACCTGATCGATGCCATCCGCCGCGCCACAGGTAAAGGCGTCAAACTACGCATGTGGGCAGGACTTCCAAACAGCCCGCGCGCCGATATCGTCTTGAGTATCGCCAATGATTTAGCCATTGAACGCGGGAAGGACGTCGATCAGATTAGCGAACGCGATCTGCTGCTCGCCGTGATGGAAGAAAACGACAGCGTACCGCTCCGCGTTCTGCGCAAACTGAATGTCGATACGGTCATCTTGAAGCGCGAAGCCGCCAACCGCCAGCCGAAATACGAAGGACGGCAATCTTACGTACAAATCGAGTTCGCGCCCAGCTTTTCCGCGCTTGATGCGCTCAGTGATGATCACTTGTTCATCTTGCGGCGCATGTTTTACGGTCATGATCGCATCCGCATCGAAAAGAAACTCGCGGGAGGCTATTCATCCGCCGTTCTCCTGTTGATCACGCCGACGAACAACGAAGGTATGGAAGAAGCGCCTGTTGTCGCCAAGATTGATGCTCAAGACCTAATTTTGGACGAGGCACAACGTTATGACCTGCATGTGCGCGGGTCGCTTCCGTCGCTGACGGCGCGCCTTGAGGATAAGCCGACCACCGCCGACTCATGTGAGGTCGCGGGATTGCGCTATACGTTTGTCGCGCCCCCCAACGGGCGGGATGGCAGCCCAATGACCTTGCGTGAGCTCGGCGCGCAGAAGATCGGGCAGTGGTTAAAGTCAGAATTATTCCCGACGTTTGGAAAAACATGGTGGATGCAGCGCCACAGCTATCGCTTTCAGGTATGGTCAGAGTACGACTATCTGCTCCCTCCCGTCCTAACGATTGAATTCCAGCAGGAAGACCCGGCGAACCCACCCAAACATGTCCTCCGTGATCCGATCCGGCGCGGTAAGCTGGCGGAAATCGAGTACGGGGACGTAATCGCAATCGAAGGATTTACCGTCCAGCGTGTGTTCCGGGATAAAGGTATCGTTCACATCGCTAATGGTAGAGGATCAGATGCTGCGAAACGCGCCTATAAGATCAGTGTGCGCGGCATGAACTTGAGCGATACAGCCTATTATCGCGGTGAGCCGATTGAGCGCATCGTTGGGCGCGTATGGAAGAACCGCGACGAACTGCTCCATGCGTCCGCCGGAGCGATTTATCCCGATTTTGACACCCACGCGGCAATCCTCCCCGGCATCCCAGAAGCCGATCCGCTTCCGAATCCACTCATGGGCTACACCGCCCTGCTTGAGCAGTATGTCAACGGCACGCTGAGCAAGATTCACGGTGATTTGCACCTTGGCAATGTGCTGGTTGGGACGCATGAAGCGGCGTTCCTGATCGATTTTGCTGAGGCACGCATGGGGCATGTCTTGATGGATTGGGCATCGCTTGAGATGAGCGCTCTCGCGGAGTTCGTCGTGCCGGTTTACGGCGCAAACTGGGAAAGCGTGCGCGAAGCGGCGCGCGGGCTGTACGCGATCAACCGGGGCGAAACGCTTCCGTCAAGCAATCCTGATCACGAATTGGCATTCCGTCCAATCATCGCGATCCGCTCGATTGCCGGGGAATGCCTGAATACGCCGGACAAATGGGGTGAATATCAAGTTGCGCTGGCGATGTGCAGTCTGCGCGCCATCACATGGGATACGATGTCAGTCGGTGGGCGTCGTCTGCTGCTGTACACCGCCGCGCTCGCGTTCCATGAATTGCAGACCCGACCGAGTCGCACCGGTTTTGACACCGATACTGATATGGGCGGAACACCCCTAGAAAGTTAATTCCGCCCATTTCCTCTCGAATAAAGCCAGCTAGAGGTTACTCACAATCTCGGCGGCATATTCGCTTGTGCTCAGTGCTTTTGCGCCGCGCGGGGCGGTGTCGCCGGTACGCGCACCATTGGCAAGCGCTTTCTCGACCGCCGCTTCAACCGCCTTCGCTTCGACCTCGAGATCGAGACTGTAGCGAAGCAGCATCGCCGCGCTCAGGATCGCTCCCGTTGGATTCGCCTTGCCCTGCCCCGCAATATCCGGCGCTGACCCATGCACAGGCTCATATAACCCCATGCGCGTAGAGCCGAGCGAGGCAGACGGAAGCATCCCCAGCGATCCCGCAAGGACGCTCGCTTCATCGCTCAAAATATCGCCAAACATATTGCTGGCGACCAGCACGTCAAACGACGCGGGGCGGGTGAGCAGGTGCATCGCGCAGCTATCCACAAGAACGTGCTCAAGCGCTACGTCCGGGTAATCTACTTGCACACGCGTGACCGTCTTGCGCCACAGGCGCATTGAGGCGAGAACGTTCGCCTTATCGACCGAAGCGACTTTTTTGCGCCGTCCTTGTGCCGCGCGGAAAGCGATATGGGCAACCCGTTCGACTTCCGGGACGCTGTAAAACTCGGTATCGTAGGCGAAATCGTTGTCGCCCTGTTCCTGACGCGCCCCAAAGTAGATGCCGCCCGTCAATTCACGGACGAACAACATATCCACCCCTTCGAGCAGTTCGGCGCGGAGCGGCGCATAACTCGCCAAGGTGGGATACGCTTTGACTGGGCGCAGATTCGCAAACAAGCCAAAGTGCTTGCGAATAGCAAGTAAGCCCTGTTCGGGTCGAACGGGAGCAGAAGGGTTATCCCACTTGTACCCGCCAACCGCACCGAGCAGAATTGCGTCGCTGGCTTCGGCAGTGGTGATCGTTTCCGGCGGGAGCGCCGTCCCGGTCTTGTCAATGGCAATGCCGCCGATCAACGCTTCTTCAAATGAAAACTCGTGCCCATACTTGCTGCCAACTGCTTGAAGGACGGCGATGGCTTGGGTGGTCACTTCCACGCCAATACCATCACCGGGAAGTACGGTGATCTTTGCTTTCATGATATCTGCCTCATGGATGTGGTCTTAAAGACCGAATAATAACACCGCTCACGCGGGCTGTTGATCTTCGGTGGCAAGTGTGATCTGGTGCGGCGCAAGGCGAACGCCATATTCGACGCTGTCCATCAGCGCAAACCAAGACGCAACGATAATGTTTGCGCCAGCGCCGACGGTGTTCCACCGCTGCGCGCCGCGCTGCGTATCGATCAACACGCGGGTGACTGCCGCCGTACCGTTCCCGCCGTCCAAAATACGCACCTTGTAGTCCGCGAGTTGGAACTCAGCGATTTGCGGATACATCGGCAGAAGCGCTTTGCGCAGCGCAAGGTCAAGCGCGTTAACGGGACCGTTCCCTTCGGCGGCAGTATGATAGATATCGCCGCCGATGTCCAGTTTGACCATCGCTTCGGCAACCGAGCCGCGTCCCCGCCGTTCTTCAACGATGACCGTGAAATCGATCAGTGTGAACAGTGGTTGATAGCCCGGTCTTGCCCGGTGCAGTCGCACCGCGACCGACGCTTCAGCGCCTTCAAACACAAATCCTTGACTCTCCAGCCGTTTGATGTCTTCCAGCACCTTGACAGCTTCCGCGCTGGAAACGTCCAGCCCGAATTCTTCGGCTTTGCTGAGAAGATTGCCCTGCCCACTCAAGTCGCTGACAAGAATGCGCATCTCGTTCCCGACCTGCTCCGGCTCGATGTGCTGGTAGCTGTTGATATTGCGGCGCATCGCTGCGACATGGATGCCGCCTTTATGCGCAAATGCGCTCTTACCAACGTAGGCAAGATGATTATCCGGCGCTAGGTTCGCGATCTCCGCGACGGTGCGCGACAGCGTGACGAGATGGCGGAGCGCGCCTTCGGGTAAGCAGCGAATCCCCATCTTCAGTTCAAGGTCGGGGATGATGCTGCACAAATTAGCATTTCCACAGCGTTCGCCATAACCATTGATCGTGCCCTGCACCTGCACCGCGCCCGCATTCACGGCGGCAAGCGTATTTGCGACCGCAAGTTCGCCGTCATTGTGCGTATGAATCCCCAATTGAATTGTGGGGAAGGCTTCGCGCACACGGCGAACAAACTGATCAACTTCCCAAGGCATCGATCCGCCGTTGGTGTCACACAACACGAGGCAATCCGCACCGCCCGTCTGAGCCGCATGGAGCGTTTCAAACGCATATTCAAAATCGAGCTTCGTCCCGTCGAAGAAGTGTTCGGCGTCATAGATCACTTCTTTGCCGAGTGACTTGAGATACGCGATGCTCTCGCGGATCATGCGCAGATTTTCTTCAGGGGTTGTTTGCAGCACATCGGTCACATGCAGCATCGACGTTTTGCCGACGACAGTCACGACGGGCGTGTGCGCATCGACCAACGCCTGAATATTCGGATCATTATCCGGATTGCTCCCCTTGCGGCAGGTTGATCCAAACGCGGCGATTTTCGCGTGCTTGAGCGGCAAACTCCGCACAGCGTCAAAATAGGCGGCGTCTTTTGGGTTTGAGCCGGGCCAGCCACCTTCAATATAGGCAACGCCGAGCGTATCAAGGAGTTCGGTCACGCGCAGTTTGTCCGCGACCGAAAGGGAGATACCTTCGCGCTGCGTGCCGTCGCGCAGTGTTGTATCGTATACAGCGATTGTCATCGAAAACCCTTTCAAATCTGAAGCGCTTTTGAACTGCGGAGAGCGCGGAGGGCGCAAAGACCGTACGATGACGACTCTGCGCGCTCCGTGTTCCCGGCAGTCGAGATGGTTTCGCTAGAGCGTGTTCACGCGCGCCGGATGTTCGGCTTCATAAGCTTCTGCTTTATCGCCCAGATTGAGCAAGTACCCAAGCTGATCAACGCCGTTGAGCAGGCAGTGTTTCGAGAATCCGTCGATTGGAAAGCTAACCGCGCGCCCATCGGGAAGGATGACTGTCTGTGACTCAAGATCAACGGTAACGGTGGTCGTCGGGTCTTCTTCCGCGAGGCTGATCAATTGGCGATGCGTTTCTTGATCGACCACGACAGGGAGCAGCCCGTTTTTCAGCGCATTGTTGCGGAAGATGTCCGCGAAATAGGTGCTGATCACCGCCTTGAAGCCCGCGCCGACGAGTGCCCAAGGCGCATGTTCGCGCGAACTGCCGCAGCCGAAGTTGTGACCGCCAATCAAAACGGATGCACCTTGATGCTCAGGCTTATTGAGCGGGAACTCAGGTTTCGGCGAACCGTCGGACTCATAGCGCCAATCGCTGAAACATGCCGCGCCCAAGCCTGCTTTGTCGGTGACTTTGAGGTAGCGCGCCGGGATGATCTGATCCGTATCGATGTCGTTGATCGGCAGGGCGACAACCTGACCGGTAAATTTGCTGATCGGTTCCATAGGGTTATGCGTACTCCATTTCGCGCATGATCTCACGCGGATCGGTGACGACACCGCGAATTGCCGTCGCTGCCGCTGTCAATGGGCTGACAAGGAAGGTGCGTCCCCCCTTGCCTTGACGACCTTCAAAATTACGGTTGCTGGTGCTGACCGCGTACTCACCCGGTTGAAGTTGATCGCCGTTCATGGCGATGCACATCGAGCATCCGGCTTCGCGCCACTCCGCGCCCGCATCACGGAAAACCTGATCCAGCCCTTCGGCTTCCGCTTGACGTTTGACGTTTTGCGAACCGGGCACGACCATCACGCGCACGCCTTCGGCAACGCGCCGCCCGCGCAGCATCTTCGCGGCTTCACGCAGATCGCCGATGCGGCTGTTGGTGCAGCTTCCGATGAATACCACGTTGACTGGTTTGCCGAGCAGTGGTTGATTTGGCTGCAAGTCCATATAACGGAGCGCTTTTTCCAACGCCATCCGGCTGCTGGCATCCTCGGCGCGTTCCGGGTCGGGAACGGTCGCCGTGATCGGCATGCCCATACCGGGATTCGTGCCGTACGTGATCATCGGGACAAGATCATCGGCGTTCAGAACGATTTCATGGTCGAATACCGCGCCTTCGTCGGTCGGCAGGGTGCGCCAATATTCGACGGCGCGATCCCATGCTTCGCCTTGCGGCGCGCGCGGGCGACCCTTGATGTAGTCGAATGTCGTCTCATCGGGCGCGATCATGCCTGCCCGTGCGCCACCTTCAATCGACATGTTGCAGATCGTCATGCGCCCTTCCATCGAAAGCGCGCGGATCGCTTCACCGCGATACTCGAACACGTAGCCCGTACCGCCGCCGATCCCGATCTTGGCGATGATCGCTAGAATGATGTCTTTCGCCGTAACGCCGTTCTCAAGCCGCCCATTGACGGTGACTGCCATCGTTTTCGGCTTGTTTTGAAGCAGTGTTTGTGTCGCCAGCACATGCCCAACCTCGCTTGTGCCAATCCCGAACGCCAACGCACCGAATGCGCCGTGCGTGCTGGTATGGCTGTCGCCGCATACGATCGTCATACCGGGCTGCGTGAGTCCCTGTTCCGGTCCGATCACATGGACGATCCCTTGATTAGTCGTCCCCAGATCGAACAGCGGAACGCCGAAGTCGGCGCAGTTTTTGCGCATCACATTCAACTGCGCTGCCGCCTGCGTATCCGTCACCGGAATGATCCCGTCAAGCCCGCGCGGCGTGGTCGGCGTGCTGTGATCCATCGTCGCCAATGTGCGATCCGGGCGGCGGACTGGCAGCCCGCGCTGGCGGAGTTCGGTGAACGCTTGCGGTGAGGTGACTTCGTGTACCAGATGCAGATCGATATACAGAACGGCGGGCAGATCGTCCGTCTGCGGCTGCACCAGATGGTTTTCCCATACTTTCTCGAACAGCGTTTTTGGTGTCATTGTCTACTCGTTGACCTAATCCTGACGTGTTTCGACGCGCTCCAGCGCGGCGTTGACCGCCGCGTGTGCGTGTATCAGCGTGGTATCGAATACGGGTACGGCAACATCCCCCTGCTTAATCAGCAGCCCAATCTCAGTGCAACCGAGGATGATCGCCTGCGCTCCCTGCGCGATCAGCGCGTTGAGAATGCGCACGTACTCCGCTTTCGAGCTTTCGTTGATCTTCCCCAAAACCAGTTCATCGTAGATGATCCGATTCACGATTTCGCGGTCGTTCGTGTCGGGGATGATCACATCCAGCCCGTACTTCTCTTTCAGCCGCCCAACGTAGAATGCTTTCTCCATCGTGTAACGGGTGGCGACTAACCCTACGGATTCGATCCCGGCAGCTTTGATCTGCTCCGCCGTCGCATCTGCGATGTGCAGCAGCGGTACATTGACCACTGCTTCGATTTGTGGTGCCATCAAGTGCATCGTATTGCTGCAAATGATAATGAAATCCGCACCGCCGCTTTCAAGCCGCCGCGCCGCATCGACCATGACCTGTGTGGCTTCGTCCCAGCGTCCTTCGGACTGCATTTGTTCAATGGGCGCGAAATCGACCGAATACATCAAGCACTGCGCGGAGTGCAGTCCGCCGAGACGGTCGCGCACGCCCTGATTGATTAGCCGGTAATACTCAACCGACGATTCCCAACTTAACCCGCCGATCATGCCGATGGTTTTCATTCAACCTGTTCCTCTATCGTTGAATCGCTACCGTCGCAGCGTCGCCTTCGGGCTTCTTCTCGCCCAAGCCGATCCCCGCGATCATCCGGTTGAGCGCCGCGAGATACGCCATCACGCTCGACACGATTACGTCTTTGTCCGCACCATATCCGCCAAACGACCGCTTGCCGTCCGGCGTGCTGATACGCACGGTCACTTCACCAAGCGCGTCAATGCCTTCGGTGACGGAATGCACGTTGTATTCAATCAGTGTGTTGTCCAGTTTGACAACTGCATCGACTGCCTTAAAACACGCATCGACCGGACCAACGCCAACTGCCGCTTGAATGATCGTCTCACCTTCGGCTGTGGACAGTTTTACGGTTGCGGTCGGCATGCCCATCGTTCCGGCGACCACCTGCATATCTTCGAGCTTGAAGAATTCTTGCGGGCGCGCGAGTTCATCCGTCATCAGCGCTTCAAGATCGGCGTCGGTAACGTTCTTCTTGGCGTCCGCCAGCACTTTGAAGCGCTCGAATACCTGCTGAAGCTGTTCCTTATCGAGGTTGTAGCCCAGTTCTTCCAAGCGCACTTTGAGCGCATGGCGTCCGCTGTGCTTACCGAGTACAAGGCGGCTTTGAGTCCAGCCGACGCTTTCCGGCGTCATGATTTCATAGGTGCTGGCGTTCTTGAGCATACCGTCTTGATGAATGCCCGCTTCATGCGCGAACGCATTTGCACCGACGACGGCTTTGTTCGCCTGAACGTGCATGCCCGTGTAATTGCTCACCAAGCGGCTGGTTTTGACGATCTCACGGGTGTTGATATGCGTCTGCAAGCCGTAGAATGGCGCGCGGGTTTGCAGCGCCATCGCCACTTCTTCAAGTGAAGTGTTTCCGGCTCGTTCGCCAATCCCATTGATTGTGACTTCAACCTGACGTGCTCCCGCTTTGACGCCCGCCAGTGTATTTGCTGTCGCCAAACCGAGATCGTTATGGCAGTGAACCGACCAGACGATACCACTCCCGACACCGCCGCCGGGAGTCTCCGCAATCAACGTCGAGATCGTTTCGTACCACTCCGTTGGGGTGACATAGCCGACTGTATCCGGGATGTTGAGTGTGGTCGCGCCGCATTCGATTGCCAGTGTACACACGTCGATCAAGAACTGGGGATCGGTGCGTCCGGCGTCCATCGGGCTGAATTCGATATCATCACACAGGCTGCGCGCTAACGTAACCATGCTGCGGATTACATCAAGCGCTTGCGTGCGAGTCAGCCCGGTCTGGTATTTCAGGTGAATATCGCTGGTGCCTAGAAAGGTGTGGATGCGCGGTTTTGCGGCATCGCGCACGCCTTCCCAACAGATGCGAATATCGCGCTCAACTGCGCGCGCCAAGCCTGCAATTGTCGGTCCATCCGGTGTTCCCACCTCGCGGGCGATCCGCTGAACCGCCGCGAGATCGTCCGGGGATGCTGCCGGGAAGCCTGCTTCGATGATATCGACGCCGAGCCGCGCCAACTGGCGGGCGATTTCCAACTTTTCGGCGCTGCTCATGGTTGCGCCGGGGCTTTGTTCACCGTCGCGTAGAGTTGTATCAAAGAACAGGACTACATTAGGGTCTGCTGCATTCTTCGTCATGAGGAGTTCCTCGTGAATATATACTCATCCACGTCGGTGACGGGCTGATACCCGATAGCTTGATAGATTTTGTTGCTGGTGGGATTCGCTAGATCGGTGTAAAGCGCCACAAACCGCCGTCCCTGATCGAGCAAATACTGCGTGACCACCGACGTCAGCGCGCTAGCGTAGCCATGCCCGCGATATTCGGGCGGGGTGTACACAGGACCGACACGAATCCCGTTTGGAGTCGGACCAGAATACCCAACCATCGAAACGATCTTGCTGCCATCTTCCCACAACCAGATACCGCGTACACGCGGCTCACTCTCCAGACGAAAGCGAATACCCCGGCGGTAGTTGTCGATGGGTGCGAGCACAGCCACCGGATCCACTTCCAACTCGAAATCGCGCAGCCACTCCGATAACAGGTCGAGATCAGCCAATGTTCCTACGCGGAACGAGCCGTTTACCCCGCTCACGGGATTCACCTGCTCCAAGCGATAGATTCGCTCTGCACGATTGAGTGTATAGTTACAGCCGCTCAAGCGTGCCCACTGTTCGACAAATGCGCGCGCTTCCGCTTGAGTGCCTACCGCGCCGGGGGTATCAGGCTGATCAATTGACATCCGCTCCGCGAGTGCGCTCACCGCTTCCAGTGAGCGCGCTTGCGTCACGATGGCGCGAAACCCGCCTACACGCATCACTACGCCGACAACATCTCCGTTCTGCTCTGCACACGCCAAATAGAGTTCATCCGGCGTAACATCGGTCATCGCCCACGAATGAAGGAAACCGAGCGGCAGCGTATGCGCCGTCTCATCTTCCATCAAAAAAGCGCGCACGCGATCATAAAAGGCGGCGAAGTCATCATAGGTAGTGACCGTGCTCACGAGCTTTCTCCTACTCTTGCTTGATGCGTTTGGCGTTCAAGAACGGCATCATATCGCGCAGTTCCGAGCCAACCTGCTCGATCATCTGATTGTGTTCTTGGGCGCGCCGTGCCTTGAAGTTCGGCAGCCCGTTTTTATTCTCTTCGATCCACTCACGGGCGAACGAACCATCTTGAATGCGCGTCAGTACACCCGCGAACATCTCTTTGACTTCGCCCTCTACCTGATCGCCTACCGTGTAGCCGCCGTATTCGGCAGTATCGCTGACGCTGTACCACATGTAGCTCATGCCGCCTTGATACATGAGGTCAACGATCAACTTGAGTTCATGCAGACACTCGAAGTAGGCGATTTCCGGCTGGTAGCCCGCTTTGACGAGCGTTTCAAAGGCTGCGCGGACGAGCGCGGTTACGCCACCGCACAAGACAACCTGTTCACCGAACAAGTCGGTTTCGGTTTCTTCTTTGAACGTGGTTTCGATTACGCCCGCACGGGTGCAGCCAATCGCACGTGCATACGCCAGACCGCGCGCTTTCGCTTGTCCGGTCGCGTCCTGATGGACTGCCAAGAGACCGGGCGTACCCGCGCCGTCTTTGAAGACTTCGCGGACGCGATGCCCCGGCGCTTTCGGAGCGACCATCGTCACGTCCACTGAGGCGGGCGGCTTGATCTGCCCGTAATGAATGTTGAAGCCATGTGCGAACATCAACATCGCACCGGGTTTCAAATTCGCCTCAATCGAGTCGTAATACACCTTCGCCTGCATTGTGTCCGGGATCAGGATCATCACCACATCGGCGGCAGCGGTTGCTTCAGCGACAGACATCACCTTCAGCCCATCAGCTTCGGCTTTGGCGCGGCTCTTGCTGCCTTCATGCAAGCCGATCACTACATTCATGCCGCTGTCTTTCGCGTTGAGCGCGTGCGCATGTCCCTGACTGCCATACCCAATGACCGCAATCGTCTTGCCCTGAAGTGCCGAAAGATCGGCGTCCTTGTCGTAATACATTGTTGCCATGCTGCTTCTGTGTCCCCCTAGAAAGGTAGTTAAAAGGTTAAAGTTGAAAGTAGGCTGCTTGTGCGCTGCTGACTTTCAACTTTTAACTTGCGCGACTTAAACGATACTGACCGCATTCCCGTTCGCAGTGCTCGGCAGCATCGGCTCGTAATCACTATCCAGAATGCGAATACCGCGCCCCATCGCCACGACGCCTGTACGCACCATCTCGACAATCCCAATCGGCTCAAGCGCGGTGATCAGCGCTTCGACGATATCCTCTTGCGCGGTGATCTCAACGATTGCCACTTTGGGACCAATATCGACGATGCGCGCCGGATAGCGTTCACACAATTCGGTCAGTTGATTGCGGCTGTCGGCATCATCCGAACGCACCTTGATCAGCGCGAGGTCGCGGCTGACGTGCGGTTCACTGCTGATCACGGCGACATCGATCACGTTGATCAGCTTGTACAAGTTTTGGCGAATTCGGTTCGCGTCACCGCGAGTCGCGTCAACGGCAATTGTCATGCGCGACATATATGGACGGTGCGTGCGTCCGACGGTCAAACTGTCAACGTTGAAGTTGCGGCGGCGAAACAGGCTTGCCACGCGGTTCAAGACGCCCGGTTTGTTTTCGACCAATGCCGCGAGGATGTGCTTTTTACGCGGCTGCACTTCCATCGTTTGTTGTGCGTACACCATGAGCTATTTCGCCCCTTCTGTTTCGTCCGGCTTCGGACGCCGGAGCATCGCGTGTAGGTCTGCGCCTGCCGGAACCATTGGGTAAACCATTTCTTCTTTTTCGACCACAAATTCAAGCAGCGTTGGACCTTCAATACTACGCGCCCAAGCGACCGCTTCTTCAATTTCGGCGCGGGTGGTCACACGGCGGGCAGGAATGCCGTAAGCCTCAGCCACTTTGCAGAAATCCGGGCTGAACATCACGGTTTCGTTGTAACGCCGTCCGTGAAACAGTTCCTGCCATTGGCGCACCATGCCGAGAAACCCGTTATTGATGATAGCGATCTTGACCGCGGCATTTTCCTGTACGGCGGTAGCAAGTTCGCACATCGTCATTTGGAAACCGCCATCCCCGCTGATCGACCAGACTTCTTCTTCCGGTTTCCCCAATTTCGCGCCGATTGCTCCCGGCAAACCGAAGCCCATCGTCCCCAATCCGCCGCTCGTGATCATCGTGGCGGGGCGCTGATGCGCGTAATACTGTGCGGACAACATTTGATGCTGACCAACGTCCGTCACTGTGACTGCGCTGCCTTCGGTGAACTTCCACAGGTCATTGATCACCTGAGCGCCGAAAAGCGTGTCTCCCGTATCGCGCTTGATGATGTCACGTTCGTCGCTGTCTTCTTGCCAATCTCGAATCTGATTCAGCCATGCGCCGTGCTGTGTGCGCTGCACACCGGGAAGAATCTGCGTCAAGACACTGCGAATATCCCCCGCAATGCCGACATCGACGCGGATATTCTTGTTGAGTTCGGAGGGGTCAATATCAATGTGAATCTTCTTGGAATCTGGCGAATACGTCTTGATATTCCCGGTCACGCGATCATCAAAGCGCATGCCGAGCGCAATCAACACATCGGACTGCTGGATCGCGTGGTTTGCGGCAGCCGTGCCATGCATTCCCATCATGCCCAACGTGAGCGGGTGCTCTTCGGGCATCGCTCCCTTGCCGAGTAGTGTCAGCGCAATCGGAATACCTGCGCGCTCCGCCAGTTCGCGGAGTTCCGCGACCGCACCACTCATCATCACGCCATGTCCGGCGAGGATGATCGGGCGTTCGGCTTTGTTGATCAGCTCAACAGCGGACGCGACTAAATCATCGGCAGCCGTCATCGCAGGACGATAACCCGGTAGGCGAATTTCGCCTTCGGGATATTCAAACTCGACCTTCTGGTTTTGCACATCTTTCGGCACGTCCACCAGCACCGGACCGGGGCGACCCGTGCGGGCGATGAAAAAGGCTTCTTTGATGGTGTAGGCGAGATCGGCGGCATCGGTCACGAGATAGTTGTGTTTCGTGATTGGGAGCGTGATCCCTGTCACGTCAATTTCTTGAAACGCATCCGAACCGATCACGCTGCGCGGCACCTGTCCGGTGATGCACACCAGCGGAGTCGAATCCAGCATTGCCGTAGCGATGCCCGTCACGAGGTTGGTCGCTCCGGGTCCGCTGGTTGCAATCGCGACGCCCACTTTGCCCGTTGCACGCGCATAGCCATCCGCCATGTGTGCAGCGCCTTGCTCATGCCGAACCAAGACATGATGCATTTGCGGGTATTTACTCAGTGCGTCGTATGTGGGGAGGATTGCTCCACCGGGATACCCAAATACCAGATTAATCCCCTCACGGAGGATACATTCCCAAATGATTTCTGCGCCCGTTAGCATAGCCATAACGTGTCCTTTGATTGTTAGTCACCCGCCACAGCTTGACGCACAGGCGTCAGCCAACCGTGACGATCTGGTTTTTCACCACTGGTGATTGCGAAGAACTCGGTTTGCAGCGCTTCGGTTATCGGTCCGCGCTTGCCTGCGCCAATCTGAATGCGATCCACACTGCGAACGGGCGAGACTTCCGCCGCCGTTCCGGTGAAGAAAATTTCGTCTGCTACGTAAAGCATTTCACGCGGGATCGTTTCAAAGCGAACCTCATAGCCCATTTCTTGCGCGAGTGTGATCACGCTGTCGCGGGTGATCCCGTGTAGGATCGATGCGCCGATTCCGGGGGTGTAGATCACGCCGTTCATGACGACGAAAATATTCTCACCCGGTCCTTCGCTGATCGTTCCGGCATAGTCGAGCGCGATTCCTTCAGCGAAGCCGTTATCGTGCGCTTCCATGCTGATGAGCTGGCTGTTCACATACTGCCCGCCGATCTTCGCCATCGACGCACCCGTATCCGGCGCGAGCCGCCGCCATGAGCTGACCTGCACATCGACGCCGTTTTCGATTGCTTCTTTGCCCAGATACCGTCCCCATTCGAGCGTGAAAACGATCACTTCGGTCGGGTTCTTGCGCCCTTCAACGCCGAGTACGCCCGCGCCGCGAAAAACAAGCGGACGGATGTAGCAGGCTTCATGACCATTGCGGCGCACTGTTTCCAAAATTGCTTCGTTGAGCGCGTCTTCAGTAAAAGGAACATCAATTCGGGCGATCTTGGCGGAGTTCAACAGGCGGCGTGTGTGCGGCTGAAGCCGAAAAACAGCCGGACCTTGCGGCGTGTTGTATGCGCGAACCCCCTCAAAGACGCTGCTGCCGTAATGCAGGGCGTGCGTCGTGACGTGTACTGTCGCGTCCGCCCATTTCACCATCTCTCCGTTACGCCAAATCCATTCTGCGGGCATTCGTCATGCATCTCCTTTGCTTGCTGCGGTCTAAAAACAAAACGCGCCTTCCGCTTCACTACTCCCGGTAACCCCGGTTATAGATGTCGGAAAGCGCGTCATGGGTCGGCTGCAATTCTTGATCACGCGTTTGCGCCGCCTCTTCAGACTGGGCGTAAGGCGTCGATTGGAACGCTTCCGTCCAAGGACTGGTGAATTTGGGAGGTTGATTCTGAGTCAGATGTTGTGCGTCGCTGCGATTCGGGTTCATGGTATCTGTTTCCTTCGTTGACTAGCCACTCAACAAAAAAACCTCCCGGCTTGGGAGGTTTTTGTTGTTTGCGTCCGTTTTACTGCACCGCATCAACCCAAGCCGTTATTTCTCGTTCCCCGTAATAAGGACGACTACAATAAGGCTAATAAGGCTAATCAGGGCAGTTCGGTTGGTCATCATGCTCATAGATCGCGTATTCAAGATTACAATAGAGCGTATCGGGCTTCAGATAGCCTGTCAACCCCTACCGATGCAACTGGGATGATTTTCGCAAAGTTCGTACATTGCGGCTAACTTTCATCGGACAACCTGCACAACCGCCGATGATTCACGGCGAATCAGCTTTCGTCCGCCAGCCATTCCCGCGCCCGTGCGATCTGCTCACGCACAGCATCGGGCGCTGTTCCACCTTGAGCGCGCCGCCGTGCGACTGACGCCGCAAAATCGAACACCGTTTCCACGTCGTCACCGAAGTGATCGGACAAACCGCGCAGATCATCGACAGTCAAGCGCGTGAGCGTGACGCCTTTTTCGCTCGCGAGCCTCACCGCGCGCCCGCTGACATGATGCGCTTCACGGAACGGTACGCCTTTGCCAACTAAATAATCCGCGAGATCGGTCGCCAACATAGACTCGTCAAGTGCCGCGCGCATCCGGTCAGGATTCAACTTGAGCGTGCGAAGCACCGCCACGATCACCGGAATAATCAGCTCAAGCGTATCAACACCATCAAACAGCGGTTCTTTGTCTTCTTGCAAGTCTTTGTTATAGCTCGTTGGCAGTCCCTTGAGCGTGGTCAGGAGTCCGGTGAGATTTCCGATCAACCGCCCCGCCTTGCCGCGTGCCAATTCCATCGGATCGGGGTTGCGTTTCTGAGGCATCAAGCTCGATCCGGTGCTATAACGATCATTCAGCGTGATGTAACCAAACGCTGGATTGCTGTACAGGATCAGGTCTTCGGCAAGACGACTGAGATGAATGCCAATCATCGAAAAGGCGAATAACGCCTCCGCAACGTAGTCGCGGTCACTCACCGCATCAAGACTGTTCTCGCTGACGAACTCGAAACCCAACTGACCCGCGAGGAAATCCCGATCAATCGCAAACGGTGATCCCGCCAACGCGCCTGATCCAAGCGACAGAATCTCGGTGCGCGACTGCGCATCCGATAGGCGTGCACGGTCGCGGGCGAACATCCAAAAGAAACTCATCAACCAATGCGCCGCTGTGATCGGTTGGGCGGGCTGAAGATGGGTATACCCCGGCATGAGCGTTTCAACATGCGGTTCGGCAGCGGCGATCAACGCTTCTTGGAGCGCGGCAACCAAGGAATCGATTCGATGCAGCGCGTCAATCGTCCACAAGCGAAGATCGGTCGCCACCTGATCGTTTCGACTGCGTCCGGTGTGGAGCTTACCGCCTACCGCGCCGATCAACTCGGTCAAACGGCGCTCAACTGCGGTGTGAATATCTTCATCCCCGACCTGAAGCTGAAAACGCCCCTCGTCGAATTCTGCTTTAACCGTTTCTAATCCGTTGATGATCTGTGCCGCTTCTTCGTCGGTGATCACCTTGGCAAGGGAAAGCGCCCCTGCATAGGCGACGCTCCCCTCAATATCAACGGCGTACATGCGCTTATCGAAGCCGATGCTGTCATTCAGCGCCCGCAAGTCCGCGTCGGACGGTTCGTTAAACGCGCCTCCCCACAAGGTCATCGCGCCTAGTCCCGTTTGAAGTCGCTGTAATCGGGTTGGCTGCCGGGTTCGCTCATCTGCATCCCTAACAGCGCTTCGATCTTCATGGGCAAGCCGAACAGCTTAATGAAGCCTTCCGCGTCTTGCTGGTTGTAGACATTCTCCTCACCAAACGAGGCGTAATCTTCGCGGTACAGACTGAGCGGGCTTCTGCGTCCGGCGATGATCAGATTACCCTTGTACAGCTTGAGGCGCACAGTACCGGTAACATTCTCTTGAGTCACCTGAACAAATGCATCCAGCGCTTCACGCAGACGGGTATACCACAGCCCGTTGTAAACGAGTTCCGCGTACTTGACCGCGAGAATGTCTTTGTAGTGCAGCGTCGCTTTATCGAGGCAGATGCTTTCAAGCGCCTGATGCGCGCGCCGGAGGATCGTGCCGCCGGGGGTTTCATATACGCCGTGCGACTTCATGCCGACGAGACGATTTTCAACCAGATCGACACGTCCGATCCCGTGCTTCGCGCCCAAGCGGTTCAGCGCGATGAACAGATCAACCGGGGATTGACGCTCACCATTGAGCTTGACGGGAACGCCCTGCACGAATTCGATTTCGACAAATTCCGCTTCGTCCGGCGCATTTTCCGGGCTAACCGTGAGCTGGTACATCGATTCTTCTGGTTCATTCCAAGGGTCTTCCAGCAGTCCGCCCTCGTGACTGAGGTGGAACAGGTTGCGGTCACGGCTGTAAATCGACTTGAGCGTGCTGGAGATCGGAATATTGAATTCTTGTGCGTAAGCGATCAAATCTTCACGCCCACGCAAATCCCACTCACGCCAAGGGGCGATCACCCGCAAGCGCGGATTCAACGCCATCGCGGTCACTTCAAAGCGCACCTGATCGTTACCCTTGCCCGTGCAGCCGTGCGCAATCGCGTCCGCGCCTTCAATAGCGGCAATATCGACGAGATGCTTGGAGATCAATGGGCGCGCGAACGATGTACCGAGCAGGTACTCACGTTCATAAACTGCCCCAGCCTGCATCACCGGGAAGATAAAATCGCGGACAAACTCTTCGCGCAAGTCACGGATATACAGCTTGCTTGCGCCTGTTCTGAGCGCCTTTTCTTCGAGTCCGTCGAGTTCTTCTTCTTGACCGAGGTCAGCCGTAAAGCACACGACTTCCGCCCCGTAGTTATTCTTCAACCACGTGAGGATGACCGAGGTATCCAGCCCGCCAGAATAGGCAAGCACGATCTTCTTGATGCTGTCTTTCGCCATGATACATGTTCTTTCTTTGCTGCGAGGCGTTTTGCCACTGAACTGACATTAAGTGTCTAAGATAACGTTGATTTAAGAAAGGTGAAAGAAACAATAGAGCCACAAAAATCACAAATCGATTTGTGCGAATTGCTGCTTTATGGCTCTAGCCGGGCGAACAAGCCTGATTTACTGCGATTTGATACGCTGCGCCGCGGCGATGATGTCCGCCAAATCCGGGTGATCCGCAATACTGGGTGCATAATACGCATACTGGATGATCCCCGCCGTATCAACAATGAAAGTCGCAGGCTGGGTAAATGGATCACCATTTGGCATTTCTGGCAAAAACCCCTCCTTCGCCGCTTTCGCCCCTTCCGCGCCAAGTTTCAGGTCAAGTAGCTGGAGTGGACTGCGGGAAATCCCATACTCACCATAGAGTTTTGGGAATCTACCCGCTGGGTAACATTCGGCATGTGGGGCGAGATCAGGGCAATAGCGGGCGGCGTGTTTTGGCTCACCAACCGCAATCGCGCGCACGGTTAATCCTACGTCTGCAAGTTCTTGATGATGCTGCTCCAACTGAGCGAGCCAACGCTTACAGTAGGGTCAGCCGAAGTGCCGCAAAAATGTGAGCAGAGTCGTTCCTTTACCCCACAAAGATGCAATCTGCACCTCGTTTCCCTGTACATCGCGCACCAGCCCATTCGGCGCGTGATCCCCGATATTGAGTTGGTTCGCCATCTATGCACCTATTTCCGATTCGGCTTCATTTGCGAGAAATGCGATTAAATCCGCGTTGAACTGCGCCGGGACTTCTTCCATCGGCAGATGCCCCACCTGAGGATAGGTGACGTAGGAATTATTCGGGAGCAAATCGCGCAGCGTGACGCCGATTTCGGGCGGAACCCATGTGTCATTTTCGCCCCAAACGATCAGCGATGGAATCGTTACCGCGCGCAGTTGATCACCTGTGAGCGGAATATCTTGGCTTGGATCACGGAAGAAAATGTCGAGAACGGCGCGATCCCAGTTTTCAACCTGCAGCGCCCGCCCATACGCGTCAATCGTCTCATCAGGGACGGCGGATTGATCGTAGTACGCTGTCCGTTGAAAACCCGCGAACGAATCTGGGCGCAAGAAAGCGCGCATTCCCAAGCGTGCCCACCATTCGACCGCGTAGAAATTGACGATTGAAGTCAATACGGGCGAACCTTGCGCGCCGATGACGTCATTCTCGACAACACGCACCGCGCCATCAACAAACACCAACCGTTCGATCCTTTCCGGGTAAAGTACGCCCGCGTATGCAATCACGCCGCCGCCCATGCTGTGCCCCACCAGTGTCGCGCGTTCGATGTTGAGGGCGTCCATCACCGCAATCGTGAAATGCGCCTGATCGGTAATGGAAAGCGGCAGATCGTCCCCGACTTTCGCGCTCAACCCATACGGCGGACGATCAAACGCGATCACACGGTATCCAGCTTCGGCAAGCGCGGGGATCGTCAGATCATACGTCACGGTTGACCCGCCCCACCCGTGCAGTAGGATCACAGGTTCACCAGCGGGATCACCCGCTTCGCGGACATATGTCTCCAAGCCGTTGACGGATATAAAACGCCCATCTGCGTCAGCAAGCTGTTCCGGGTCTGCGCCAATCACCGGCAGCGGAACAACCACCGGAACAGCGAGGAAAATCACCAGTAGGGCAAGCAAGATCAACCCAATTGCGCGAAGTATTCGTTTAAGTTTCATCGTTTTGCTTCTCTCTTATTTTCTGAAAGGCATTCAAAGCCCGTTCTCGCGCCAGTTTATGATCGACCATCGGCGGCGGGTAGCCGCTCGGGGGGTTCGGCAGTTCCCAAGGCGCGTGGATCGCATTGTCGGATAGATCGCGCAGTTCGGGAACCCAGAAGCGGATGTAATCCCCATTGTGATCATAGCGCTGCGACTGCAAAACCGGGTTGAAGATGCGGTAATACGGCTGCGCGTCTGTGCCGCCGCCTGCAATCCACTGCCACCCACCAATGTTCGCCGCCGGATCACCGTCAAGCAGATGACGCATAAAGAAGCGCTCCCCGGCGTGGTAGCCGATCAACAGGCTCTTGGTGAGGAAACTACCGACGATCATCCGGGCGCGGTTGTGCATCCATCCAACTGCTTTCAACTGGCGCATGGCGGCATCCACAACCGGGTAGCCTGTTATACCTTCCTGCCAACGCTGGAGTTCTTCCGGCGCAGTCCGGTAATCCACCTGATCAAACAACGGGTTGAAGTTGGAATGGCGCACATGCGGAAAGTGAAACATGACATGCAGGTAAAACTCGCGCCATGCCAGCTCCGCGATCCATGTATCCACCGAAAGTCGCGCATCTTCGTCGTCACCCACCGCTTTTTTAGCGCTGACCGCCGCCGCGTATGCTTGACGCGGGGACAGCACGCCAAAACGCAGATACGGCGAAAGATAGGACGTGCCAAGCGGCGCGCGATCGCTGAATGGATCAGGGATCAAGCGATTGCGGCGGGCGCGATATTCGAAAATCGCGCTACCCGTGAACTCACTTAAGCGGCGCATAGCGGCAGACTCCCCCGCTGGCGGCAGATCAATCGCGCGATCCCGTATACCAAAATCCACAACCGTTGGGATACCGGGCGTTTCAATTCCGGTCAGGTCGTGAAAGCGCTGCCCGTCGATGCGCCCGGTTTGCGGCTCCGGTTTGGAGAGTTCAAGCCAGCGCTTACGAAACGGCGTATACACACTGTATGGCTTAAGCGATCCGGTCATCACCGTTCCCGGCGCATGCAGCACCAGATCATCAAACAAATGCAGCGGCGTCCGTCCGAGAGCTTGTGCCGCTTGCGTATCACGCCGCGTACTGAACGGCGTGTAGTCGGCGTTGGCGTACACTGCGTCGGCTTGTGTCTCACGCACGAACTGACGCAGCATGCGCACCGAATCACCCCGGCGGATCACCAAGCGCGACCCGTGATCGCGGAGCATGGAATCGAGCGCTTTCAAGTTTTCGATCAGCCATGCCGTGCGGTTGGCGCTGAAGTACACGCTGCGTTCAAACGCCGGATCGAAGATGAACAAGGCGATCACGGGCTGGCGCGTTTTGATCGCGGCGCGTAACGCGGTGTTGTCCGTCAAGCGCAAATCGCGGCGAAACCAATGAATGATCGGCGTGTCGCTCACGGGATGCTCTCTTTCTCAAACACAGGGTTTGAAGCCGCCAGCGGGATCGTTCGCGCACGTGGCGCGGGCAGATGGCGTATCACATCAACGGCGACACGCATCGCACCGAGCGTCACGCCAGCCGTTGATTGACCGGGAAAGATGCTGTCACCGACGAGCCGCAGATTTGGAATCCCCGTGCGCGGGGAGCGTGCTCTGAAAAGCGACATCTGCGGGAAACCGCCGACCATGCCCAGATGCCGCCCGGTATAAAACTGATACGTAACGGGCGATCCGGTCATTTGCAGCCCGATCCGCGCACCAAAACCGGGGATCGCACGTTCGACGGCGGTCAGCATTCGATCCGCGTATTCGGCTTTGCGTGCATCATAGGCGGCGGGATCAGATTTGAACGCTTCCCACCAGTGTGAGACATTCGTGTGAGTCGTCATGGTAACGGCGCGATACCCACTCGGCGCGCGTGTTGAATCCCATGAAGGGGACATCGACAAGAAAATGCTCTGCCCTTCGCCAAGCGGCTGATCATAATCGCTGATGACTTGATGATGATCAGGGAAGTCTTCCAGCCCATCGGCGCGGATACCTAGATGCAGTACGAACGCCCCCCAGCCTGCCCCCCGCGTGCTGACTTCGCGGCGGAGCGCTGCCGGACTGTCGTCGCCCAACAGTTGATCGAGTGACCAAGGTGTGAGATTGCCGATCACGAAATCCGCCGGGAAGTTCTCGACGGCTTTTCCGCGCATCCCGCGAGTCGTCTCGACGCCGGTCACGCGCCCATCCCGGACGACGATCCGCTGAACACGGCGCTTGTACAGCACTTGCCCGCCGAAGGCTTCGACTGCATGGGCAAGCGTTTCGCTGATGCCGCCGATCCCGCCCGCGACGTGATACACCCCCTGCCGCGCCAAGTCGAGCGCGGTCGCGCTGTATACCGCGTTCGCGTTCCGGCTGGTCGTCTGCGCGCTGATCAACAACTGTGCGTCAATCAAGCGGACAAACGCCGGATCACTTGCCATGCCGCGCAGTCTCAACCATTGGTGCGCAGTCATGAATGCGAACGGGATTATGCGCAAGTCACGCGGGAAATTCTTGAGTCCCACCCGCGCAAGCTGAACCAGTTCAGCGGTATCCGCTGGCGGAAACGGGAGTCCTTGCGCCGAAAGCGCCCAACCTAAGTCCGCGAGTGCGCTTTGCTCGTTCCAGAATCCGGCGCTGTGTGGAAACTGCTTGAGCATGTCGGCGTTGTCACGGGTGAACGCGACTTCACGATCCGGCAGATGCGCCACCCACGCCGGATCATGCAAGCGTACATCAAACCGGATGCCGAGCCGCTCTGCCGCGATGGCATGCGGTCCGTTCGGTTGAAACCCTCCGGCGACAGTCGCGCCCGCATCAAAGCGGTAGCCTTTGTGCGTGAATGTTCCGGCAGAACCACCGGGATACGACTGCGCTTCGAGTACCATCACATCGAAGCCTGCTTTGGCGAGAAAAGCGGCGGTCGTCAGCCCGCCGACGCCCGCGCCGATGATCACGATTTTAGGAACATTCATGCGTTTGTAGAAAGATGCTCAAAGTGCTTGACGCCAAACCGCGTCCGCAGATGTCGATACAGGAATAACAGGCGCAGCGATGGCGTGTTAAACAGCAGTCGGGTGAAAACACCGCGAATCCCCGTGTGATGCAGGATCGTCAAGCGGTCGATCAGCAGAATACCGTCGTTCGTCTGCTCGAATAAGTGGCGATGCACCCACACCTTGACGGGTCCTTTCACCTGACGATCTACAAACGAGGTCGGTGTTGGACCCGGTTCATGCCGCGCCGCCCAACGAAGGGGCACGATCAAGAACCAAAGCGTGAACTCGATTTCGGCATCACGCATCGAGCGCCAATCGCGCCGGTGAATTTGGCTGAAGATCGGCGGCGGCGTGAGGCGGCTGAAGGCTGCCGGGTCTTCGTGAAAGGCAATCATCGCGTCCATCGTCGTAGCAATCGTCGAACGATGCTCAAATGTGATTGGAAGGTTATCAGGGGAGGTGCTCGTCATATCGCTCTCAGTCCAAGTTACCCCTATAATGGAACAGAATGACATGATCATTCACCTAAACCACGCTGAGAAGTTGATGAGGGGGCGTTTTACATGCAAGTGATCACCGTGACCGGGCTGCACACCTACCCAATCAAGTCATGCGGCGGGATAAGCCATGACGCGGTATCGCTGACAGATCGTGGTTTTGAATATGACCGGCAGTGGATGGTGGTGCGGGATGACGAACCCCGCGCGGGAATGTTCGTCACACAACGCGAGTTTCCAAAGATGGCGCTGATCCGAACACGAGTCGATGCGGAATGCCTGCACATCAGCGCGCCGGATATGCCGGATATGCCGGTTTCGCTTCGGCAGGAACACGCAGCAGATCGAGACGTAATCGTGTGGAAAGATACCTTGCGCGCCGCCAGTGAAAACGAATTGATCGCGCAGTGGTTCAGCGACTTTCTCGGCGCTCCGCTCAGGCTGGTGCGCTTTGACGACGCGAGTACGCGCCCCGTCAGCATGAAGTACACCAATCAACCCTCGCAAACTGGATTTTCGGACGGCTACCCGATCCTGATCGCTAACGAAAGCTCACTTGCCGATTTAAATAGACGACTTGAAACGCGCGGCATACCCCCTGTGCCAATAAACCGCTTCCGCCCGAACATTGTCGTGAGCGGCGCGTCCGCGTGGGCAGAAGACGATTGGACATGGATCACGGTCAGCGGTATCCGGTTTGAAGTCCCCAAGCCGTGCGCCCGCTGCCCGATCACCACCGTCGATCAGGCGACGGGAACAATCCCGGTCAAAGGTGAGCCGCTGGCAACCTTAGAAACATTCCGGCGGGGAAGCGGTGCTGTAACAGGTGTTATTTTCGGTCAAAATGTGATTCATCGCGGCATGGGCGAAGTCCACCTGCACGATACCGTAACTCTTGGCTAAACAGAGCAGTTCATTCGAGAGGAGAGGAAAACTCTAATGCGTAATTGGCGTTTGTGGATCGTCTTGGTAGTGGTCGTCATCGGGTTGGGAGCAGCAATCCCCACATTCGCGCAGTCCGCCGACACGGAATTTATCGACCTGATGGACGAAGCGATCGCCTTGTATTTTGAGGGCGATTTCGAAGCCGCTATCGCGGTCATCAACGACGCGGTTGAGATCGCACCGAATGACAGCAGCGCTGGCTTTGCCTATGACTGGCGCGGTTGGATTCGCTATATGCAGGGTGATTTCGCCAAAGCGCTGGCAGACCTCAACCGGGCGATTGAGTCCGATTCGAGCGATGCGATCTTCTTCATTGATCGTGCGATGATGAATGTGATGGTTGGAGATCATGACGCGGCGCTCGAAGATTATGAGCGCGCTATCGACATGAACACGGATTATCATTTTTACGCAGACTTGGAAGCATTTGACCTGAGCAGTGCCGAATTCCTGATCCGCAATTACACTGTCGCAATCGAAACAAACCCGACAGATTATGCCGCGATCACCTTCCGGGGATCGCAGTACGCCAATATCGGCATGTGGGATGAAGCAATCGCGGATTACGAGCGCGCGCTTGAACTTCAGCCGAGCTTCACTCCGGCGATTCAGGCACTTACCGATGTGCGCGCAGTCCGCGAGAATCCCGGTGATCGTGTCGTGTACTGCCCGATTGCGGAGCTTGAGGGGATTGTCCCGCTTCTTGAAATGGACAGCACACTAGAGGGAACGATTGATTCGTTCAATTTCTTCGCGCTGTACTGCCTCAACATTGAAGATGGTGCGACGCTGACGATCACGATGGAGGCAGTAAGCGGCGATCTCGAACCCGCGTTCAGCCTGTTTGATGAAGAAGCCGACTTGATCATCGACTCGGAAGTGGATCGTTTGACGGGTGATACCATTACCGTCTCATGGACATTTGAAGAGGGCGGGTACTACTTGATTCTGCCAACCCGCATCAACGGCGAGAATGGCAGCAGCGAAGGCGATTTCGTCCTCACGGTGTCGAGCGGTGCGGGCGTATCAGTAGATTGCAGCGACCCGAACGCCGACGAATCGAAGTGCGGCGGCGGCAAATAGCGCATCATATTTGAGGTAGGGGCAACCCCTACCTCAAAACATCAATCGTTATTCCTCCAGCGTCGAAAGATCGCCTTCAGGCATCCCCATTGCGCGGGCGCGCAGCACGCGCCGCATGATCTTCCCACTGCGGGTCTTGGGCAGCACATCCACAAATTCGATCTTCTGTGGGACAGCGATCTTGCCGATCTCGTGCGCGATATGCGCTTTCAGAGTTTCGCGCAGCGCGTCATCACCTTTGTGTCCGGCGCGCAAGATGCAGTACGCAAATACCGCATTTCCCTTAATCTCGTCCGGCACACCGATCACTGCCGCTTCTGCGACCGACGGATGACTGACCAACCCAGACTCAATCTCAGCAGTTCCGAGGCGATTGCCGCTTACTTTGATCACGTCGTCGTTGCGTCCGATGATCCAGTAATAGCCGTCTTTATCGCGGCGCGCAGTGTCCCCCGTCAAGTACCAGCCTTGAGCAGCGTACTTGCTCCAGTACTGCTGTTTGTAGCGTTCGGGATCGCCGTACACCGTCCGCAGCATACCGGGCCAAGGCTGTTGAATCACAAGGTTGCCATCTGCGCCATCAGGCACAGGATTCCCCTCATCATCCACAATATCCACCTGAACGCCGGGAAACGGGCGCGTTGCTGAACCCGGCTTGAGCTGCACAGACGGCATCGGCGTTATCATGAAACCGCCTGTTTCGGTCTGCCACCATGTATCCATGATCGGGCAGCGCTCTTTGCCGATTACGCGGTGGAACCAGCGCCACGCCTCCGGGTTGATCGGCTCACCAACCGAGCCAAGAAGACGAAGACTGCTCAAATCGTGACGGTTGGGCCATGCATCCCCAAAGCGCATCAAGCCGCGAATCGCGGTCGGCGCGGTGTACAGGATCGTGATTCCGTATTCCTCGACGAGTTTCCACCAGCGGTTCGGGTATGGGAAGTTCGGCGCACCTTCATACATGAAACTGGTCGCGCCAAGAATCAGCGGCGCATAGACGATATAGCTGTGTCCGGTGATCCAACCGGGATCGGCGGCACACCAATAGCGATCATCGTCGCGGATGTCGAAGACCATTTGCAGCGTCGTCGATGTGTAAACAGAGTAACCGCCGTGCGTGTGCAGTACGCCTTTGGGTTTGCCGGTCGTGCCGCTCGTGTACAGAATAAACAGTGGGTCTTCCGCATCCATGATTTCGGATGGGCAAACCGGGCTGGCGATAGGAAGCGCCATCAGATCGTGATACCAATAGTCGCGCCCCTGCTCCATGTTAATCGGCTGCCCGGTGCGCTTGACAACAATGAGGGTTTCAACAACTGGTGAGCGCTTGACCGCCGCATCAACAATATCTTTGAGCGGGACAATGTTGCCGCGCAGCCATGCCCCGTCACAGGTGACCATGACCTTGCTCTGCGCGTCCTCGATGCGATCCGCGAGGGCTTGTTCGCTGAAGCCGCCATAGATGACGCTGTGAACCGCACCGATTTTCGCGCATGCGAGCATCGCCATCGCTAGTTCGGGGATGCGTCCCATGTAGATCGTCACACGGTCACCGCGCCGAACGCCCATGCTTTTCAGCACATTGGCGAACTTGTTAACTTCGCGGTACAGCCTATGATAGCTGTACGACTGCTTATCACCCTGTTCACCTTCCCAGATCAACGCCAGCTTGTTTTTGCGCCAAGTCTTGGCGTGGCGATCCAGCGCGTTGTACGCAATATTCGTTTTGCCGCCCACAAACCACTTATAAAACGGTGCATTCGAGCGATCGAGCACCTGCGTCCAAGGCTCAAACCAATGGAGATTCTGTGCCTGTTGAGCCCAGAAGCCTTCCAGATCGGCGACGGCTTCGGCGTAGAGCGCATCGTAATCCGGTATGTAAGCGTTCTGTTTAATCTCTTCCGAGGGGGTGTACCATTCACCCGTTGGCGGCGAAAACGTCTCTTGAGTCATGAAAATATGCTCCTGCGCGTAAAGATCTCTCCAGCCGATTATAACGAAAATTACGGTCAAGGCGCGCTAGGTTTTGGGTATGTATACCCGCTGATGGTAATCACAGAGGTGCTTGATCGGGCATTTCGGGCACTTTGGCGCGGCAAACGTGCAAATCTGCTGCCCGTGCCGCAAGCAGCTTACGTGAAAGTTGAATAGGATGTGCGGCTCGGCAGGTAGAATTTCCAGCAGTGCGACATGTGCCTTTTCTGCCGTCATCTTAACCGGAATCAAGCCCGTGCGCTGGCTGACGCGGTGAACATGGGTATCCACTGGCATGACAGGTTTTGAGAAGTTGAACAGCAAGACGAGTGATGCCGTCTTGATCCCCACACCGGGAAGCGACATCAACCAGATTAGCCCGTCTTCGGCGTTTGTGTCATCGAGAAAATCAATACTCGCTTCGCCGCGTTCTTCGATAATGCGGGCAAGAGTCGCCTTGATGTGCGGCGCTTTCGTTTCGGCGAAATTGGATGGCGCAATCAAGCTCGTGAGTTCATTCACGTCCGCATCGCGGATCGCCTCCCATGAGCCGTAGCGCGCCCACATCTGATCAAATGCCAGTTTTTCGTTCGCAGCGGTTGTACGCTGCGAGAGAATTGTCATGATCAGTTCGACCATTGGCGGACGGCGCGGCGGTTTGAGCGGGCGCTCACCATAGGTTTTGATCAAAATTTCGTGCATCGCCATCGCTTTACGCTTGAGCGTATCCAGTCCCGTGACCGCCATTATCCCTATCCTGACAAACCATGCTGATGTGTCGTCACCTTAAATCAAAAAGGGCATGAACGAGTCATGCCCCTTACCTATCTTTTTGCGAATATATCCGGTTAGGCGGATCTGCCCAAAATTGCGGCATCCTCTTCACGGGCAAGGCGCTGACCTTCCGCGATGTTCACCCGTGAAAGCAGATATCCGCCGATGATGAAGAACGCGATCAAGCTGATGATCGCCGGACGACTGCTCCCGAATGCGGCGACCGCACCTGCGAACAGCAGCGGACCGATAATCGACGAAAAGCGTTCCATGATGCCGTATAACCCGAAGAATTCACCACTTTTGGCTGCGGGTGACATACTCGCGTACAGGCTGCGGCTGAGTGCTTGACTACCACCTTGTACAATCGCCACCATCCACGCCAAGAACCAGAATTCGACGGTCGAGTTGATGAAGTAGCCCCAGATCGCAATTGCCGCGTAAACAACGAGTGCCAGCATAATCGCGCGGCGCGTGTCAATCGTATTCGCCAAGCCCGCGAACAGTCCTTTGCCGATGGTGAATGCAAACAACAACCCGACAGCCTGCACCGCAAGCAGCAAGCCCATGATGATCGGCAGGCTGTTTTCGCGGACGGGTTCAAGCACGCGGAGTTGTGCGATCGAAATCACCGTGCCGCTGCTGGTCTCCGCGTTTTCGCCAGAATTGCGGAAATTCAGAATATATTGACCCGGCTCCGTGCCGCTGATTTCTTCTCTTACACCGTAACGAATCGTTTCGCTGTAGGTATCTACATCGACGATAACGGGTTGAACTTCGGTTGAAAACTCATACTGAGGATCAGGAATCAACTCGATATGCAGAATGCCACCGTCCGGGCGGGTCGCATAAGTAAGTGCAACCGTTTGCCCTACGAAGAAGAATTGGGACTCACTACCTTCGGCGGCGGTTTCACCGGTCGACGCGTAGACCACATCCTCAGCTTCACCGATCACAGATGCGCTGATCGTTTCAGTTGTCCAATTGCCGTTCAGGAAGAGCGGAACGAGGCTCTCTTCACCCTCAGCGGCGCTGAAAACGTCCGTTACCAGATACGTCCCTTGTCCGGCTTCGCTTAAGGTTGATTCATAGGGTGGCGGCTGATCGCCTGTGATGTCAGTCGGAAGCAAGCCGCGCAGCGCGATTCCCGTCAGAGGCAGCGCGAAGAGGTTGAACACGATAAACGATAGATACAGCGGACGGCGCTTGTTTTCGGCACTCGGCAGCCGACCGAAGATCAAGCTGAACGGAATGCCGACAAACTGCACCAGCAAGAGCGCGAGGATAAGCTCAACCGAACCGAAACCAAGTTCCGCGCCGTAAATTGTCGCCACGCCGATGATCGTCCCAATGGCGTCGTTGTAGATCAAAAAGGCGACAAGATACTTAAACAATTCTTTGTAATGCCGGATATCCCGAAACGTGCCAACTAACCGTTTGAAGCTTTCGCCAATCACCGTTTGACCCGGTTTCAATTCGCCGGTCGCAGACTGCGGCTCAGGAACTTGACGAAAGATCGGGATGCTAAACACAGCCCACCAAATACCAACGCTCAAGAAAGAGAGGCGCGGTCCCCAGTTCTCCGGCAGCACGAAAATCATGACAACATTGATCGCCAGCAGCAGCCCACCGCCGAGATACCCCATCGCATAGCCACGCGCCGAGACACTGTCTTGATCTTCGGGCTTGGCGACATGCGGCAGAAGCGAATCGTAGAATGTGTAGGCAGCAACGAATCCGATACGCCCAAACACGAACAAGATAGACGCTAATACCCAGTCCCCTGTGTTGACCAGCACGAGAAGCCCGGTTGCCACCACGCCAATACCCGTAAAGAACGCGAGAAACTTCTTTTTCCCGCGCGATACGTCGCTGATTGTGCCGAGAATAGGTGCGAGGATTGCCGTGATAAACAACGAGATGCTGAGGTTGAGACTCCAGTAGGCGGTCGCAGCGGCTTCGCTGGGAAGCGTCGCGCCTGCCACTTGACTGAAATAAACAGGCAGTACGGCGGCAAGAATTGTTGTAGCAAACGCACTGTTCGCCCAATCATAGAGCGTCCATGCGCGTACACGGCGCTTGTAGGTGGCACTGTCAACCGCTGATGAATTCAATGGAACGCTGGCGGTAGCCATAGTCGTTTACGTTATCCCCCATCCTGTTTCGTGGTGAGCGCGATATGTCGTCTCAAAGAGGTGACAGATTACCGTCTTTACTTTATCCGATTGTTAAACACTCTGCTCCTATTCAGTTTGCGCGTACAATGGCGGGGTAAACTCCCGTTGGAGGCGACGGGCAAGTCAATCACTTACCCAATGGCATGGGGAGGAGTTCGGATGCTCAAGAAAATAGCGGTATTGACCAGCGGTGGCGACGCGCCGGGGATGAATGCGGCGATCCGCGCGGTGACACGCATGGGTATTCACCTCGACTGCGAGGTATATGGCGTGCGCGACGGATATGATGGACTCATGAAAAACAAGATCGCACCGTTAGGGCTGCGCGATGTCGGCGGTGTGATCCATGTAGGCGGCACGATGCTTGGGAGCGCACGCTCGAAGGAATTCATGACCGTTGAAGGACGGCAGCACGCGCTGGAAAATCTGAGAAGTCATGGCATAGAAGGACTAGTCGTCATCGGCGGCAACGGTTCACAGACGGGCGCAAGCGAGCTTAACGAGATGGGATTCCCGACAATCGGCGTTGCATCCACGATTGACAACGACTTGATAGGGTCTGATATTACAATCGGCGTGGACACAGCGCTCAATATTGCGCTCGAAGCGATTGACCGTTTGAAAGTGACGGCATCTTCACACCGCCGCGCTTTCTTGGTTGAAGTCATGGGGCGCAACTGCGGTTATCTGTCGCTGATGGCGGGAATCGCAGGCGGCGCGGAAGCGATCCTCGTCCCCGAAATCCCGCAAGAACCGGCGATTCTCGTTGATCGACTGCTTGAATCCTATGAACGCGGCAAAACGAACGGAATCGTGGTGGTTGCAGAAGGCGCAAAACCGAATATCGAAACGCTGATTCAGTTCTGTCAGGAACACAAAACCGGGTTTGAAATGCGCGCGACGACGCTCGGACATATTCAGCGCGGCGGCGCGCCGGGTGCATTTGATCGCATCCTCGCAACACGATTAGGCGCAAATGCCGCCGAACGCCTTATTCATGGTGAACGCGGTTGTGTGGTGGGATTGATTAAGAGCGCGCTTGCGACAACCCCTTACGCCGAAGTTGTCGGGCGAACCAAAGGCATCGACCCGGACTTATTCCGCCTTGCCGAGGTTATGGCGCAGTAAATGTCATCATGATGGGACAGGGAGCAACCTATCCCATCATGACTGCTCTTTTAATCCTTTGCCAGCCCCGGCATCGAGAAACCAACGCAAATTCCCATTGACCGGGTTGATCGCTTGAGCCGGAAGCGTATTCGGGTCGGGAGGATCTTTGAGCACGCGCTTGAGGGTGTCCGCTTTTTCAGCGCCTGTTACGACAAACGCGACGTTCGACGCGGCATTGATCGCCGCAGGGGTCAGCGTCAACCGCCACGAGTCGAGTTTTGCGACGTGCTGCGCCACCACCCATTTTTCTGTCTCACGCACCGCGTTCATAGCGGGGAACAGGGAGGCGGTATGTCCGTCTGCCCCCATCCCCAACATCACCAGATCAAAGCGAGCGCGAGGAATACCCAACCGCCGCGTAAAGAATTCTCGCAGTACGGCATCATAGGCGGTCGCAGCCACCTCCGGTTCATCTTCGCCTTTCATGCGGTATATGTTGGCAATCGGAATCTGCACCCGACTAAGCAGTAAGTGGCGCGCCATGTGGTAATTGCTGTCATGATCATCTGGCGGCACGCAGCGCTCATCGCTCCAAAACACATGGACATAATTCCAGTTGATCTGATCGGCATAATCCCGACTGGCGAGCATATCAAAGATCGGGGTCGGCGTTTTGCCGCCGGACAGTGCCACCGTAAAACGACCGCGTGTGGTGATAGCGCGGTCTGCCAAATCTAGAAAATAATCACAAACCGCATGACTGAGCGCCAGCGTCGATTGATAAACCCGGATGTCAACAGCCATATTAATCGTGATCTCCACATGCCACGCGCCACACACGATCTTCACCTGCAAGCAAAGCGTCCGCCGCGTCTGGTCCCCAACCGCCCTTGGCATACGTGACGAGCGGCGGCGCGTCTGCCATTTGCCAACCTTGAAGCACCGAATCGATCAACCGCCACGACAGCATCACTTCGTCCTCGCGCGTAAACAATGAGGCATCACCGCCGAGCGCATCCATCAACAGGCGCTCGTATGCCTCAGGAATAGCGCGATCCTCAAACGAATCAGCGTAATGGAAGGTCATATCCACAGGGCGCATCTCGCTGACGCTGTCCGGCACTTTTGCTTGAAATTGAAGATGAATACCCTCATCCGGCTGAATACACAGTGACAAGATATTCGGCGGGTCGCTGCGGCGCGCGCGCGGTAGTTCCTCGAACAAACGCGGCGGTCGGCGGAACTGCACCACAATTTCACTCGCTTTGCGCGCGAGCGCTTTGCCGCTTCGCAAGTAGAACGGGACATCCTGCCAGCGCCAATTATCCACGTACAGCTTGAGCGCGGCATACGTCGGCGTGTCAGAGTTCGGCGAGATTCCGGGCGCTTCTCGGTAGCCATGATACTGGGCGCGCACTGTATCGCGGATCGCAATCGGGCGGAGTGCGCTGAGAACTTTCACTTTTTCGTTGCGGAACGTGGTCGCCTCCATGCTGGAGGGTGGTTCCATCGCCGTCAGCGTGAGAAGCTGAAGCAGATGATTTTGGAACATGTCGCGCAGCACGCCCGCCGTGTCATAGTAACCACCGCGATGCTCAACATCGACCGACTCGGCAACCGTGATCTGCACATGATCGATATAGTTCCGATTCCACACTGGTTCCAAAATCGTGTTGGCGAACCGGAAATAACAGATGTTTTGCACCGTCTCTTTTCCGAGGTAGTGATCGATGCGGTAGACCTGATGCTCTTGGAATGCACCATGTACCACGCGGTTCAACGCCGCCGCCGACAGCGAATCCACGCCGAACGGTTTTTCGATCACCACGCGCCGCCATCCAGCCTGCTCAGTCGTCATGTCATGCGCCGCCAAATGCAGAAGCACAGGATCGTAATAGTTCGGCGCGGTCGCCAGATAGTAGAGTCGATTCGCATCGTCCGCTTCGCGTTCACGAAGGAACATGTCCAGCACGCTATAATCGTCCGCGGTATCCAAATCGCCCTGCACGTACCAGATGCACGCGGCGAATTCTTCCCACAATGCCGGATCAAAGGCTGAACCGTGCGCTTTTGCAACCGCATCGCGCATCAGTTGGCGAAAACCCTCATGGCTGTAGGGACGGCGCGCAAACCCAATGATCTGGCTGTCCGCCGACAGTCGTTTCTTGAGGGTCAAATGATACAGTGCCGGAAGGAGTTTACGACTGGTAAGATCGCCAGACGCGCCAAAAATCACAATCGAAGTGGACACACCCATATGAGATTCCTCGAGCGGCTAATCGACTCAGTTAATCCTTCGGCTTGATGGCATGACCACCAAACTGGTTGCGCATGGCAGCAAGCAGCCGCGCGGCGTAGCTGTTTCCCTGACGAGTCACAAAGCGCATCATCAGCGAAAGGGTGATCACAGGCGACGGCACATCGAGATCGATAGATTCCTGTACCGTCCAACGACCCTCACCGCTGTCCGCCACCCAAGGCGCGATCCCGTCAAGGTCTTTATTTTCGCGGAGTGCATTCGCCGTCAAATCGAGCAGCCACGAGCGAACCACACTCCCATGACGCCAAATCTCGCTAATCTGCGCGACATCCAAGTTCAATTCGGTCTTGGCGTGCATGATCTCAAAGCCTTCTGCGAAAGCTTGCATCATGCCGTACTCAATGCCATTATGCACCATTTTGACGAAATGCCCCGCTCCGCTCGGACCAACATGCCCCCATCCTTGGTCGGCTGCTGGGGCGAGCGTCTCGAAAATGGGACGCAGACGCTCAACCGCTTCTTTCTCACCGCCGATCATCATGCTGTAGCCTTCAGCAAGTCCCCAGACTCCGCCAGATGTGCCGACATCGACAAAATGCAGCCCGCGCGCGCGGAGCATTTCAGCGCGGCGCATGGTGTCATGATAGTTGCTGTTCCCACCATCGATAATGATGTCGCCCGGTTCGAGCAATTCCATCAACTGCCGGATGCTCTGTTCAGTCGGATCACCTGAAGGAACCATCACCCAGATGGCACGGGGAGCACTCAGTTTGCTAACGAGGTCTTCAAACGAGGCAGCACCGATAGACCCGACTTTCTCGGCTGCATCGACAAGCTCATGATTCCGGTCAAACACCACCAATTGATGACCGCCGCGCACGAGCCGAATGTTCATATTCGCGCCCATCTTGCCCAGCCCGATCAACCCCATTTGCATGACGTTATTCCCCTTGTTAACCTGTCGTCCCGCACATGGCTATTATTGCCCCTCCGCGCTAAGATGGACAAGATTTTCTGTCAAATGCTCATCTGAGGCGGGACATGCAAAACCAAGCAAATGTTCTGACCAAAATTCCAACCGGTCTGGATCCTATCTTTCACCCTCAAAACATTGCCGTCGTCGGCGCAACCGAACGTGAGGGAAGTGTCGGTCGCACCATCTTCTGGAACCTGATCAGCAGTCCGTTTGGAGGGACTGTTTATCCGGTGAATCCTACACGCAACAGCATCCTTGGCGTGCGCGCCTATCCGAGCCTCAAGGATGTGCCTGATAAAATCGATTTGGTTGTGCTTGTCACGCCGGCGAAATCGATCCCGGCGCTGATCCGCGAAGCGGTCGATCTCGGCATCAAGGGCGCGGTCATCATCTCCGCCGGGTTCAAAGAAGTCGGCGCGGAAGGCGTGGCGCTCGAACGCCAAGTCTTGGCGGAAGCGCGGCGCGGCGGAATGCGCATCATCGGACCGAACTGCCTCGGTGTGATGCGTCCGACCACCGGCATGAACGCGACGTTCGCTGAAGGCAATGCCGCCCCCGGCGCGGTTGCCTTCATCAGTCAATCCGGCGCTTTGCTCACATCGGTTCTCGACTGGAGTAAAGATCAAAACGTCGGATTCAGCGCGTTTATCTCCGTCGGCACGATGCTGGATGTCGGCTGGGGTGACTTAATTGACTACCTCGGTCAAGACGAAGCGACCAGCAGCATCGTCATCTATATGGAAAGCGTCGGTGATGCGCGTTCGTTCCTTTCGGCAGCGCGTGAAGTCGCGCTGCGCAAGCCGATCATCATCATCAAGGCGGGCGTGACCGAAGCGGCTGCCCAAGCTGCCGCTTCGCACACAGGTTCACTGACAGGCAGCGATGAAGTGCTTGACACCGCGTTTAAGCGCAGCGGCATTTTGCGCGTTGACCGCATCAGTGATGTGTTCTACATGGCGGAAGTGCTGGCAAAGCAGCCGCTTCCACGCGGCAACCGATTGACGATTGTCACCAACGCAGGTGGTCCCGGCGTTCTGGCGACGGACGCCTTGATCAGCGGCGGCGGCGCACTCGCGGAAATCAGCGACACGACCATGCAGGAACTCAATGCTCTGCTCCCGTCTGCGTGGAGTCACAATAACCCGGTTGACATGCTCGGTGATGCTTCGCCTGAAACATTCGCCAAAACGCTTGAGATCGTCAGCCGCGACGAAAACAGCGACGGTATGCTCGTGGTCACGTCACCACAGGCGATGACATATCCTACGCCAATCGCCAAGTTGGTTGCCAGTATGCCCCGCAACCCGGATAAACCGTTGATCGCCAGTTTCATGGGCAGTCACAGCATTGCGGGTGCCGAAAAGGTACTGAATGAGGCGAACATCCCGACGTTCCAATTCCCTGACACGGCGGCGCGTGTGTTTAATTACATGTGGCAGTACCGCCGCAACCTTGAGTCAATCTATGAAACCCCGATGCTGCCGCTCGACAGCGATGCGCAGACACCCGACCGTGAAAGGGTCGAAGGTATCCTGCGCGCTGCGCGTGACAGCGGTCGCACCATCCTGACTGAGTACGAAAGCAAGCAGGTTCTAAGCGCCTACTGCATTCCAACGGTCGAAACCCGTTTGGCGGCGACTGTTGATGAAGCAGCAGCAGCAGCAGCCGAGATCGGGTATCCGGTCGTGCTCAAGCTGAACAGCCTTACAATCACGCATAAAACGGATGTGGGCGGCGTTCAGTTGAATCTGCGCGACGAAAAAGCAGTGCGTGACGCGTTCCAGTTGATCGAGAAGAACGTCACCGAGCATGCGGGCGCGGAACACTTCCAAGGCGTGACCGTGCAACCGATGGCGAAGCTAGACGGCTACGAACTGATCGTCGGCAGCAGCCTTGACCCGCAGTTTGGTCCTGTTCTGCTGTTCGGATCGGGCGGCACGATGGTCGAGGTGTTCAAGGACAGCGCACTGGGTCTTCCGCCGCTCAATACAACCCTCGCCATGCGCATGATGGAAGAAACAAAAATCTTCACCGCGCTGAAGGGTGTGCGTGGTCGTCCGCCGGTGGACATCAAGGCGCTTGAGCAGATTCTCGTCCGCTTCAGTCAATTGGTGGTTGAACAGCCGTTGATCCGCGAAATTGATATTAACCCGCTGCTTGCCTCGCATGAGCGCTTGATCGCACTTGATGCGCGTGTCGTGACGCACCCGGCAGGAATTCCAGATCAAGAACTCCCGCGTCCGGCGATTCGCCCGTATCCAACGCAGTTGGTCAACCCTTGGACGCTCCGCGACGGCACAAAGGTGACGATCCGCCCGATCCGCCCGGAAGACGAACCACTCATGATCAAGTTCCATGAAGGGCTGTCCGAGCGATCTGTTTTCAACCGCTACCTACATGCGATGAATTTGTCACAGCGCACAGCGCATGATCGGCTGTCGCGTCTGAGCTTCATCGATTATGACCGCGAAATCGCGCTGGTTGTCGTCCGCCGTGACACTACCACCAACGGCGAACCGGAGATCATCGCCATTGGACGCTTGACCAAACTGCGCAACCTGACGCCGAATACCAAAGCCGCCGCCGAATACGGCATGCTGGTGAGCGACAAATATCAGCATCAAGGAATCGGTAAGGAACTCCTCACGCGCATTATCAAGATCGCGCGCGATGAGAAGGTCGGCATGATCTACGGTACGGTGTACTCCGAAAACAAGGAAATGCTGCACCTTGCGGAAGCGCTTGGGTTTGTGGCGATGAATACGGAGCGCGACAACATCATTCGTGTTGAGTTGGAACTGTAGTTCCGCTATCCTATCAATCGGGGCGAGACTACGTGTCCCGCCCCGATTTGTTGTGTCACACCGGATTCAGCCACGCTTGAAGTTCCGTCTTGGTAGGCGCAGTTGTCGCTCCACCGACTCCCGTCACCGACAACCCGCCGCAGATGTTCCCAAAATGCGCCGCCGTGCGCGGATCGACACGCTCAACGATCAAGCCGTACAAGAATCCCGCATTGAAGCAGTCCCCCGCGCCTGTGGTGTCGATCACCTCACCCGCGCACACACAAGGCGCGTGAGTCACCGTCTTTCCTTGTGCCACCCATGCGCCATTCCCGCCGTCCTTGACAACGAGTGTTGGCATCCAACTGCTGATCTGTTGAATCGCGGTTTGTAGATCATCCGTACCCGCAATGATTTTCGCTTCACGGGCATTTGGCAAAAATACATCGACCAAACCGAGCAGTCGTTTCCAATCGCATCCTTCGGCGAGCAGCGGCACGTCTTGACAGTCCATCGAAATCGTTGCACCGTGACTGCGCGCCAATTCAAACAGCGGCTCTGCTTGGTCAAGGCAGAGCAGCCCACCCAAGTGCATGTGACGATACGAAGCGCTCCGCGCGATCCCCATCCAATAATCAAACCAGTCATCCGGCGACTCGTCGGCGTAGGTGACGAATGCCCGTTCACCCTGAAACGGCATTGAGGTTGTCACCCGTTGATATGGGCGATCCATGATGCGCGCAAGCGTTAGGTCGATATGCTCTTCGGTCGCAAGACCACGTACAAATTGGCTGTAGGCATCGTTTCCAAACTGCCCTGCCCATCCCACATTGACCTCAAGCCGCCGGAGCGCGCATGCTGTGATGAACAGCGCTCCGCCGGTAGATGTCATCGCGCGGCTGTAGACTTCGCGCCCCAAGGATGGAAACTCAGGAAGCCCGGTATAAATGATGTCAAAGAAATAGTCACCGAACACCAAAACGTCGTACACGGTACCACCTTAATGGAGCGAGTGCAGATTCCCCACACCCTTTGCAGTATGCTTGAATCAGTATACGACACGACGCAGTATCAGGTAATTGTCCATGACGACCAACCCTACACTGACCCAATCCTTCGCTCAGCGCCTGCTTTCGATATGGGGTCGTTGGACGTCACCTTTGCCTCAGATCAAATCCCCGGAAGACCGCCGTGCAGCCAGATTTACCGCAAGCGTCCTACTCGCAACTGCGCTGTTCACGCTGTTGTCCGAACTCATCACATTCATCGCTGCTCTGAGAGAATCGCTTGCCATCCTTCAGATTCATGTGATCATCTTGTTAAGCACAGCCATCATCATCGTCGCATATGTGGTCAGCCGCACACGCTACTTCAAGCTGGCAAATACGTTCGTCATCGTGTTCGTGTTTGCCGTGTGTTTCACGCTACTGTTTCTTGATCCGGTTGGGTTCTTCGATGTCGCCGATTTCTTGCTGATCAGTTCAGTGCTTGCTGCCATTTTGTATCGACCACATGCGATGCTCTACATGCTGGGCATGCAGATTGCACTGATTTCGTTGATCATGGTGACCTCGAATTCACCTCTCGTGCACGAAGTCATGTTCTTTCGCATTGTCTTTCTCGTGATCATGACGTTTGCGCTTTATGGATTGACGCGCTACCGGGATCAACTTGCCGAAGAAAAAGAAGCGGCGCTTCAAGCGAGTATCGCCCGTGAACAGACGCTTCTCGAAAGTGAGCGGCACGCCTTGATCGAGGTGCGTGATGCTGCACTGCTCGCCGCGCGCACGCGCAGCGAGTTTCTATCGAACATGAGTCATGAACTGCGAACGCCAATGGGTGGGCTGCTCGGCATGTTAGAACTGCTCCAAGAGACAGATTTGACCGACGAACAGCGCCAGTTTTCGGACTTCGCGCGCCAAAGTGGTCGCAAATTGCTGCGCGTGCTCGATGAAATTCTCGATTATTCGCGCTTGGAAAATAACCGGATGGCGTTGGAAACTGTTCCCTTCAACCCACGAGCACTGCTGCAAGAAGTCATCGACCAGCATCAAACCAACATGGCAAAGAAGCAAATCACGGTTCACGTGAGTGTTACGTCTGATTTACCGGACGAAGTCCTTGGCGATCCCAATCGTGTGCGGCAGGTTTTGGAAAACTTGGTCAGTAATGCCGTCAAGTTCACCGAGCAAGGCGAGATTAATACACGAATACTCGTGCTTGAGCAGAGCGATGATCGGATCGTGATCCGGATTGAAGTGCAAGACACCGGCATCGGCATCAGCAGCGAACACTTGGGGCGGGTGTTCGATGGTTTCGTTCAGGAAGATACTTCGATCACGCGGCGCTATGGCGGCACGGGGTTGGGACTGACGATCTCGCGCCGATTGGTCGAACTCATGGGCGGCACAATTGATGTCATCAGCGAAAAAGGAAAAGGCAGCCTGTTCGGTGTGACACTCCCGGCGATGCTGGTTTCATCGCAAGCGGTTGAGCAGTTGAGAAGTCAGCCGCCCATGCCAATCGAGCGAATCGAAGGGGTTCCGCCGCGAATTTTAGCGGTCGACGACAACGAACTGAACTTAAAGATCATTGTGAGCGCACTTTCGACGGTTGGCTGCATTGTGCAGACATCCTCAAACGGCGCAAGTGCCGTTGAAGCAGCGCGCCATATGACCCCTGAACTCATCCTAATGGATGTGAATATGCCGGAAATGGATGGCTTAGAAGCGACCCGCCGCATACGCGTATTGGGTGACGCCTACGCAGAAGTACCGATCATCGGGTTATCGGCGGGGGTGCTGCCCCAAAAAGAGATCGACTGCTACTTTGATGCAGGGATGAATGACGTGCTCCGAAAGCCCTTCGCAATCCACGAACTCAGGGCAGTGGTACGGTCTTGGATTGCGAAAATTCGTTCGTCTCGCATCGCTTGAAAATTGGTACTTGCAGAACAATAGTTCTCATGATACGATCTTGACGTAATCTCATCACACTCTGGCATGCAAGTGACATAAAGCTCTGCACGACGTGCAAACGAACGGTCGCACGGTCGGGTTTTTCGTCTCTCTGTTCCCATCCCGATGCGCGCGGCGCGCTCTTTAACAACCGAACAGGAACACCGCATCTTTGTCCTGAACAGGCACAGATCAAGACGCTTTACCCTCTTTTCATCAGGAAGGTTTAGCTCATGCAACTTACTCCTCTGTCTGCTGATGTGCGGCGCTTCATGCCCACGTTTAACCCGAATCCAGAAGATCGGCTGGTCGCTTGGAACGAATGGTTAGCGCGCGGCGGTTGCGATCCAGTTTTGAAGTTCATCCGCTGGAGCAATGGCACAAACGCGGATGATGACGAAATCTTGCAGGAAACGCTGCTAACGGCATACAAAAAGGTGGAGCGCGGGCAATACGAGGATCGCAGCATCCCGTTTACCGCGTTCTTGAAGAAGATCGCATGGTACAAAATCATGGAAGCATCGAGACGCGACGTAGGCAGCGTTTCACTCGATGACTTCAGCGAGTACATCACGGAGGAGACAGGAGAACACGATTTCGTGGAGCAGTGGCGCGAATACGAAGTTCTCAAGAGCGCTTTGGTCATGCTCCCACCTCGGCGCAGTCGAATCATCATGTTGTACGAGTATGGATACACAACCAGCGAAATCGCGGATCATCTCGGCATCCGTGAAGAACTGGTACGCAAGGAGAAAAGTCTGGGGCTGCGGCAGCTCCGCGAGACGGTCATCACGCAGCTTGCGGGATAAAAACGTCACGTGAATTACGTATCGATAATTTGGGGGTACTTGGGCGGGTCATTCAACAGGTTTCCGCTCGCCCAAGTCTCCTCAGGTTCAACTTTCGGTCTTCGTCCACGATTTCTGCGTCAGTTCGGCGCTTGATTTTCAGGACGGGCGGTTCTTGGGCAACCTCGAATCCGCTTGAATTTTGCGGAAAAATCCGCTATAGTCTGGAAGCTAGAATTTGTAAATTTTCCCCAGCGCCCCTGCTGCAAATTCTCTCCAGCATATGGTATTTTCCGCGGTGTTTTTCTCTCAAATATGCAATTGACGCTGTGGAATTTTGTCGGGGTTGCCTGCCAAGAATGGCTGGAAACCTGATGGCAGTCATACTCCCCAAAAATATCCGCTATAATGTCTCAACGGTTAGATAGTCTGAGGCAGTGATGCAGCGGATCGCTCTGCTCGTCGTATGCAGTTTCCTGTTTGGTTGTTACGCACTTCTTCCCCCAACCCAAGCTCAAGATAAGCCTTTCATCCTCCCTGCTGCTGTTCCAGCCAGTGCCTCAACATGGCTTCTCGGTCAGCCCTACGGCAACACGATTGGCGCGTATTTGCGCGGCGAGGACTGGTATTCAGCCGGTCAGCGCCTCCACTTCGGAATCGATCTTTCGATGCCCTGTGGTACACCCATCATCGCCATCGGCACGGGGGATGTGTTATTTGTGGACGATCTCGGCTTTGGATCAGGTCCGCACAACGTCTTAATCCGCCATAACGATGTTGGGGTGATCTCGCTGTACGGACATTTGCTGGGTCGCGCCCCTGTGCAGCCGGGTCAATATGTCAATCAGGGAGATGTGATCGGCTATTCCGGCGATCCCGACATCACCTGTGATTCGCGCCCTCACTTGCATCTCGAAATCCGCTCACTGGATTATTTCGTCGCGTACAATCCGGTCGATTACATCGACGCGAATTGGCACACCCTCTCGCTGGTCGGTCAATTTCGCTATCCGGCGTTTCAACAAGACTTGGATCACGCGCGCCAATGGATGAGCATTGACGATCAGCCGTTCGTCGCGTTTGGCGGGCGGGCGCTGAATGCCTATGCCGCCACCTACCCGGACTGGGCTGCGGGTTCACCACCTGCGAATCCCCCATCAGAACGCGAAGCCGTCCCGCTGATTGATGGGGCGTGGACGGAGCAGCGGCTTACGCTCGATGGTTGCTGCGCGAATGCGTGGTGGCATCCGACCGAACCAACTCAGCTTTTTGTGATCGACGGCAGCGAAAATCAACGCGCGGCAGTCTTTCAATGGGATACGCAGACCGGATCGCTCGTCAACTTGATCGGGCAAGCCCCGCAGCCTATTGAATCGCCAGATGGCACACATACGATCTCACGATACGGCGACGGCTTTCTTATTCAGCGCAAGCACGACGGATTTGTATGGGAAGTCAGCACAGGCGGCGCGTTTCCGGCGCTCAGCGCAGACAATTCGCACCTGTTATGGGTCAACCAAGGGCAGGTGATCGCGCCGGGGCAGACCGAACCGACGAACGAAATTTGGATCAGCGATGCGGACGGCGCGGGTGCGCGCATGATCGCCGCCGAAGCCGGACTGAATGCGCAGTGGCTCGACGACTCACGGTTTCTTCTGTCACGACGGGTCGGAGTCACGACGACGTTAGGAATCTACGAAGCGGACACGGGCAATGCGTTTGTCGTGGGGGCGTGGGATCGTCTGCGCGGGCTAACCGTCTCCCCCGGCGGGGATCGCCTAATGTTCTATTTATTCGCACAAACGGAACCGGCTCTGAGCGGCGTCTATGCTGTTGAAACCGTGCAGGGAGCGACAGCCGTTCAACAAGACTGGTTTGGCGCTTGGCGGTGGCGGGATAGTCACAGCGTATTCTACATCCCGTTTGATCCCGCATCGGATCGGCAGGTGATTCGTTATCGTGATCTGCTCACGGGTGAAGACCGCCAGATTACAGGACTTCCGATTGCGGTCGCCGATGGAGATTGGTCGGTTTCCGCTGACGGAGGGCGGATCGCCTACCTCAATTTGCTTGATCGAACGATCTGGGTTTTGAGTCCTAATCCGCCGCAAACATGACACATTTGCACAGAATCTTTATACATTCTTCACAACTTAGGTGACAGAAAAGGCAAAACGATCTTATAATACAGACAATTCCTTGACAAAAGGGGATAAAGCCTGTGATGAGTATCACCGAATCACTGGGGATTCGCGGGTGGATACACCTCGATCCCGTAATCCTCGCCTCGCTCGCAACCAATATGCCGCTGCTGCTCGTCGGCGGGCACGGGGCAGGCAAAACCGAGCTGGTCAAAAAACTCGGCAAAGCCATGGGGCTGGATATGCGTCATTACAATGCGTCGTTGATCAACTACGACGATCTGGTTGGCATCCCGATGCCCAACGAAGGAACAAACTTTTTACGGTTCGTCGCCGCGCCGGGATCGATCTGGGATGCTGAGTTCGTCTTTTTCGATGAAGTCTCACGCTGCCGCCCCGATTTACAGAATAAAATGTTTCCGATTGTTCATGAACGCACGGTCGCCGGTATTGAATTGGCAAAACTGCGTCACCGCTGGGGCGCGATGAATCCGCCGATGCCGGATGATGCCGACATGACCGAAGGCGACCTGTATTTTGGTGCTGAACCGCTCGATCCGGCACTGATCGACCGCTTTCCGTTCATCGTCCCCGTCCCCGCGTGGCGCGAACTCACGCGCGACGACAAGAAGAAGCTGGTTTCGGGCGAAGACCCGACGACGAACAGTGCCCATGTGTTGACTACGCAGCCTTGGTTGGTTGATCTCGTTTCGCGCTGCATGCAAACCATTGATGCAATACGAGACGAACTGCATGATTGGCTGTCCGATTACACGGTGAGCGTGGTTGAACTTCTGCATCAGGCGCGGCTTCCGGTCAGTGCCCGCCGCGCACGCACGATGTTTGATGCGCTGCTGGCGATTCAGGCGGCGCGTATGGTGCTGTACAACACCGACGCCGATCTTGAATCGAGCGCGGAATACACGTTGATGTTCTGCATGCCGTATACGGCGACGCCGCATCCTGCGCCATCCGCCAAACTGGTTGCAATCCACAAGCAAGCGTGGCAGATCGCCAGCATGCCGGAAGGCGATCCCGGTCGCTTGGTCTTGGAAGAACTCGACCCGACGAAACGGATTGTGCTGGCGGATCAGCTCAATCTACCAGACAGCGATATTTCGCAGTTGATCACGCAAGCGCTCGGCTCGGAACAGAACGATGCGCGTCGTGTCGCGTTGGCAACAGCAATCTATGTCGCGTTCAACGAGCGGCGCGATCTCTCGCCGTCCGCGTGGGAACCGCTCATGCAATTGGCGGCGCGTGTGTTGACGCCACGTGCGTCATCGTCGCAGCTCCGCCCCGGCGCAATCCAAGATATTTGGAACGAGATCAACAATTGGCTGCCGTCGCTGGAGGACTGCAATACGATCACCGCGCGGCTGGAACGCAACTTCGTTCTTTCGGGCTTCCCTGACCTGTGGCAGCGCTACGACTGGAAAGAAGAACTCCGCAAGTTCCGCGATGACATGACGCTGTTCAACCTGTAAAGGATGATGACGATGACCAGTACACCTCCAACACCCCCCGGCTCAACGCCATCGTCGCCGCCGCGCCTAAATCCCTTCAGCCCGCAGCCGAGCGCACCGGGAGGATCGCCTCCACGCCCTTCATCAGCGCCGCCGGGCAGTCTGTTCTCGCGTTTGGGTGCGCGGGCATCCTATGATTACGTCCCGATGCACGACATGCTCGTGATGTTTGACATGCATGATGCTGCCCCCGCGATTTACGAAATGCTTGGCATCGCACCGCCTGTCAAAGATGATGGCACACCTGATCCCGCTGATACGCGCACGTTGATCGCCACGCTGGACAAAGATAAGGCGCTGTCGAGCGCGCTCCGTGTTCAGCTTGATCAGTTCTGGGGGGACTTCAAGATCGTGGGCGCGGTTCACGTCTACGATTGGCGCGAAGAAGTCAAACAGGCAGCTACGAACCGCTTGAATGCAACTAAACAGCGCCCGAACTTCATCCGCGCCGCCGATCCGATGTTGATCATGAACGTATTGGCGCGGGCGCGGTCGTACCTCTTGATTCACGGCGCTGCACTGGCGCTCGACCGTCCGTTCCTTGAACGCATCGTGATGACGGATGATCCGCGCCTGCTGTCGGTGGTCACGGCGGGGCAGCACATCGTCGATTCGCTGGTACCTCCCCCGCCGCCAGATGATGTGTTTGAGGATTTCGACGAGGACGACAAATGAGCCGTTTGTATCGTCATTCGAGCGTGATGCACGAAGACCCGGAAAGTCATGCGCTTGTCGAACGCCTGCTCAACTGTGTGCAGGCGGCAACGTTTGAAATGGAAACGCTCTGCCGTTTGGCGGGAATCCGCGCGACACGCGAGATCCCCACAGCGGCGGTAGAAGTCGGTTTCCGGTCACGGATGCTGATCAACCCGGATTTTGTCAAGAAATACTGTGTGCGCGACGAACATTTCTTTCTGATGGTGATGCACGAGCTTTATCACATCATTCTTGCGCACACGCAGCTTTACCCGCGCCCCACGCTGGCGCACAACATCGCCTTTGATGCGATCATCAATGCCGGGTTGATGCGCCAGTTCATTCGCCCAGAGTATCGCGGCTTTTTTGAGGCGCTCTACAAAGCTGACGAGTTTCCGGCAAACCTGCTGCGTCCGCCGGATGGCTGGCCCTACAGCCCGCAGTACCCTCAGATCGATGATCCCCCCGGCGCACTGGAAATCATCATGCGTTTGTATCCGCCCGCACCATTCGGGCGCTGGCAGCCGCCGCTGTACGAGGACATCCTGAACTTGCTCAAAAAGCATTTGCAGGAAAAGATTGCGCGCGGTGAGGTCGTCCCGGTGCCGTTCCTGCTCGGCGACCACGACGAGGATAGCAACGACACCAAAGCGATTGAGGATGATTTCTTCGGGGATGTTGTTCGCCGTGTGGCGGAAAAATGGCCCCCCGCGCCGTTTATGTCGCGCCAGCGGGGAAGCGGCGACAACATGAACGAATATCTGTCGGGGGTTGGAAGTCCGGCGGACGAAGCGCGGCGCGCGTTCGCCGTGATCTTGCAGCGGGCGCTGACCAACCGCGACGGGAATCGACAGCGGCGGGCGCGTGTCTTAATCCCCGGTATCACCGGAATGGGCGTGATGCCCAATGCCCGTGATCGTTTCGCCCCGGCGCGCTCCAAGCTCAAGGTACAAGGGCTGCTGTGGTATCAGCCGGGGGTTGTGCGCGCACGTTCGATTGCGGTGAAAAGCCGCGCCCATGTATACCTCGATGTTTCCGGCTCGATGAACAGCCTGCTTCCGCATCTGCTCGGCATGATGATCCCGTATGTCAAGCGCGGCGATGCGTCGGTCTTTCAGTTTTCGACCAAAGTCGAACCGATGAAACTGGAAGAACTCAAAGCGGGCAAGATTCGGTCGACACAGGGGACGGACATCGCATGCGTCACGAAACATATCCTAGAAACCGATCCGACCGTCCACCGCGTGCTCATCGTGACCGACGGCTATACAGGCGCGCCGCACCCGGAGGTGATCCGCCAGTTGAAGGAGCGTCACATCACCGTTTATGTCGTGCTGCCAACCGGCAACACGAACCAAGATGATCTGAAGGCAATCGCCAAGTCGATGACCGTGCTGCCGCCGCATCAACCGCGCCCAAGATGGCAGCCCGGAGTATAATCGCGGCTTTCGCAGCGCATCGGCACTTGATGATCCTCTATGAAAATCGGCGTTGATATTGGCGGCACATTTACCGACCTTGTTCTCAGCGATAACGGCGAAATCCGCATCCATAAGCTCTCCAGCACGCCCGATGATCCGTCGCGGGCGATGCTGGAGGGGCTGCGAATTCTCAGCGGCGGCGATCTCACGCGTATTGAGCAGGTGTCGCATGGTTCTACCGTCGCAACCAATGCAATTCTTGAGCGCAAAGGCGCGAAAACCGCGCTGATCACGACGGCGGGATTCCGTGATCTCCTCTTGATCGGGAGGCAGAATCGCCCAGACTTGTATGCACTGCATCCCACCCTGCCCCCACCACTAATCCCCCGCGAACACAGCTATGAAATTGAGGAGCGGATCGGCGCGGGCGGCAGCGTGATCACGCCGCTGAATATCGCCGCGCTGGATAAACTCCTTGAGAAGTTGGCAAGCGCAGGCTACGAATCGCTGGCGGTGTGTCTGCTGTTCAGTTATGCCCATCCTGATCATGAACAGCACATCCGTGACCGCGCTGCTCAGCATGGCTTGTTCCGCGCCGAGCAGATCGTCCTATCGCATGAAGTTCTGCCGGAATTCCGCGAATATGAACGCGCCAGCACCACCGCGCTTGAGGGTTACGTCCGCCCGGTGATGAATCGCTATCTGGGTGCGCTGGAGCAGGCGATTCCCTCACCGCTGTTGATCATGAAGTCGGACGGCGGCGTGATCAGTGCGAGTGAGGCGCGCAAACACGCGATCTTGACCGCGTTGAGCGGTCCCGCCGCTGGGGTGATCGGCGCGCACTTGATCGCCAAAGCATCCGGTTTTCATGACGTGATCACGCTCGATATGGGGGGCACATCGACTGATGTCGCGCTGATCCCCGGCAGCCTGATCACCCGTGCCGAAAGCGCAATCGATGGGCTGCCGCTGCGCACCCGCGTGATCGACATCGAAACAGTCGGCGCGGGCGGTGGATCGATTGCGCGTATCGACAGCGGCGGCGCGCTTCAAGTTGGACCACAAAGCGCAGGCGCGCAGCCGGGTCCAATCGCCTACGGACGCGGCGGCGCACAGGTTACGGTCACGGATGCGAACCTTGTATTAGGGCGTTTGGACGCGGCACATTTTCTCGGCGGTACGATGCGCTTGGAGACAACCAACGCTCGCCAAGCGGTTGAACAGCTCGGCTCGATGCTCGGAATCACGAAAGCGGCGGCGGCTCTTGGCGTAATCCAATTGGCAAACACCAGCATCGAACGTGCGGTACGCCGAGTCTCGGTCGCGCGCGGGCACGATCCGCGTCAGTTTACACTGGTGGCGTTTGGCGGCGCGGGCGGGCTGCACGCCTGTGAAGTAGCGGAGCGGTTAGAGATTCCTCGCGTCTTGATCCCACCCGCACCCGGAGTCCTATGCGCGTTTGGGCTGTTGGCGGCAGATGTGCGGCTTGAATACCGACACTCGGTGCTGATGACAGGCGGTGATGCGCTCACAAAGACGGCAGAGGCGGTCGAGCGCTTCATGCGTGAGGCAAACCACGACCTTGATCGTGAAGGCATTCCACCGGAACAGCGTCATTTCTTCCCGCTGATCGATGCGCGCTATCTCGGTCAAGCGTATGAACTTACTATCCCGATGACCAACACGCTTGCGGAGACGTTCAGCGCCGCGCATGAAGCCGCTTATGGATATCGACTTAATCGCCCGGTCGAGATCGTGACTGTTCGTCTTGAGGCGGTCGGCAGTGTCGAAAAACCTATGTTCACACCCGCACCAATCTCGCCAAACGATGCCCGTGACGCCATGCTCGCATCATCAAGGAGCGACCTCGCATTATATGAGCGCGAACGCTTGATCCCCGGCGCACGCTTCTCCGGCGCGGCGCTGATCGTGCAGATGGACAGCACGACGTATATTCCGCCGCAGTGGAATGCGGAAGTCGATGCGTATCACAATTTAATCCTCACGCGAGGCAAGCCATGATGACGGTTGATGCAATTTCGTTAGGCGTTTTTCGCGCACTCTTTGAAGGCGCAGCCGAAGAAATGGGCGTGACGCTTCAGCGGGCAGCATTCAGCCCGAACATCCGTGAACGCCTCGATTTTAGCTGCGCCGTGTTCGACCATCAGGCGCGCATGATCGCACAAGCGGCGCACATTCCGGTGCATCTCGGCAGTATGCCCGCGTCGGTCGAGGCGGCGATCCGCGCCAGCGCGCCATTTTCGCCCGGTGATGTCATCGTGCTGAACGATCCGTATGCAGGCGGGACTCACCTACCCGATATCACGATGGTGTCGCCCGTGTTTGTCGAAGGCGAGCCGCGCTTTTTCGCCGCCAGCCGCGCCCATCATGCCGATGTGGGCGGGATGTCGCCCGGTTCGCTGCCGTTAAGCACCGAACTCTATCAGGAAGGAATTATCCTGCCGCCCGTTCGCCTATACCGCGCAGGTGAACTTCAGCGCGATTTGCTGGCGCTGATCACCGCCAACAGCCGTGCGCCTCAGGAGCGGCAGGGGGATTTAGAGGCGCAGCTTGCTGCACAGCGGATCGGTGAAGCGCGGCTGAAGGCAATCGCAGCCACACATGGACTCGAACGCACTGAGGCGCACGCCGCCGCATTGATGGCGTATGCACAGCGGATCACCGAAGCGGCGATTCGTGCTATTCCCGATGGCGTGTACGGCTTCGAGGATACCCTCGAAGGGGACGGGCAAAGCGAACAACCGATTCGCATCCATGCCGAAGTGACAGTCAGCGGCGGCGCGATGACGATTGACTTTCGCCACAGTGACGCACAAGCGGCGGGCAATCTCAATGCGGTGACGGCAATCGCGCGGTCGGCGGCGTGGTACGCCGTGCGTCTGCTGATCGGTGAGGATTTGCCGGTGAATCACGGCTGTTTCGCGCCCGTCACCGTGATCACGCGACCGGGCAGCATTCTCGATCCGCATTTCCCGGCGGCGGTCGCGGTCGGCAATACGGAAACAAGTCAGCGTATCGTTGACGTGGTGTTGGGTGCGCTGTCGCTTGCCCTGCCGGATCGGATTCCGTCGGCAAGTCAAGGCACGATGAACAACGTCACGATTGGCGGCATTCACAACAGTAAGCAGTTTGTCTACTACGAGACGATTGCAGGTGGTCACGGCGCGAGCGCGGAGGGCATTGGCTTGAGCGGTCGCCACAGCCACATGACCAACACGCGCAACACGCCCGTCGAAGCGCTTGAATTGGCACTGCCGATGCGGGTGACGCGCTATCACTTGCGAAATGACTCAGGCGGCGCGGGGAATCATAACGGCGGCGATGGAATCGTCCGCGAATATGAGTTCTTGACCGCCGCGACGGTGACGATCAACAGTGAGCGGCGGATTCGTCCGCCGTATGGCTTGAACAGCGGCGCCGCTGGCATGTGCGGAGTCAATGAATTGATTCGCGGCGGGGAGATAACGCCTTTACCCGGCAAGTGGACAGGAACGATCAAGGCGGGGGATCGACTGCGGATCAGCACACCCGGGGGCGGCGGATGGGGCGCATCTACAAGCGATACATCTGCTTGATATGGGGTGACAATCCCAAAACAGCGGCAGCGTAGGTCGTCAGCCACAGTGCGGCATTCCCTACATCGGCAAGTACAGCGGATTCATGCGCGGTGTGCGGATCAAGCATCGGCACGCCGATCATGCCCAACACGCGAGTCCAACGCGACGTACCCATGTCGTCACTGCGCGAAAGATAGCCTGTGTTCAACTGAGCCGTGCCGGGTTTCCATTGGTTGATTTCGGTGATCAGATCAGCGGCAAGCACAGCGGCATTCGGCGGCACAAGCGCGCCTTTACCCGCCCCGCTGATCACGCCGTGCGCCCCGCCCGATCCCATCTGAATCGGGGTATTGTCGCCGACCGTCTGCGCATCGCAGATGATCGCGCCAAGTGTTGGGCGCACGATTTGGGCTAATCGCGCCGCACCGTGACCGAAAAACACCTCCGGAATGCCTTCTTCCTCGTCGGTGAATACGATCATGATCTGCTTGTTCTCGGCGTTTAGGCGATTCACGCCAGCGGCAAATGCGAACGCTGCGCCGAGCGCTGTCAAAACGCCAAGGGTGTTATCAAGCCCTGTCCCCGTGATGATGCCATCCTCAAACCGCGGTTCGGCATCCATAACGACGGTATCAAGCGGGAGCAGATTGCCTGTTTCCGCCAGAAACCGCAGCGAACCGCCCTCCGCGCGGAACTTACCCGCCGCCGCCGCGACCATCGAACGTGAGGCAGGATCATAGCGGAGTGCTCTCGCGGCGCATGTGTAGCCGTTTTCCGGTAAGCGAAGCGCGCACACGGGATAAATCTCACCGGTCAGGTGATCACGCACGCGAAATGACGGACGATCCATATGGGCGACGATCAACAGATCAGGCTGCGGTTTGTCCGCGCCTATCGTCAGCGCATCGTTTCCGGTATTGCCGATGTTCGGCGTATAGAAGCGGCTGAGTCCGTATTCCGCTGCCAACGCGCTGATCACTTCGCCGATTGCGCCGGGAAGCGTACAGCCCGCGCGCGGCGCGTGGGCATTCATCAAACGGATCAGCGGGCGATTCGCAGCAGTAGATTCCGTCTTAAACGGAAATGCCGCACCGGACTCCAAAATTGGAAAGGCGGCGATGAGCGATTGAAGCATCATAACTCCATTGGATCGAGCAGCGCGGCATGCAGCAACCGAAGTGCAGAGTCGAGATCAGCAGTGTTGACCACTTCGGAAGGTGAGTGTTTCGCGCGCATCGGAAGCCCAATCACGGCGGATGGGATCGCCAGCGGAATCGCCGCCCGCGAGTCCGCCATCAACCCGTGAACTGCATCTTGTTGAAAAGGAATTCCCTCGCGTCCGGCAATTGCCTTCAACTGCTGGCGCAAACGCGGATGCGCGTGCCATGAGCCGATCCCACTGATGTACAGGAAGGCTGTCAAGACCGCACCGCCACCCAAGTGTGTCTCGCCGCGCCCGGCTGTTTCCGGCGTATCATAGCTCACCGTGCCATCGACGAAAATCGCAAGATCAGGTTGCACGGCTGCGAGTGCGGCTTGCGCGGCAATCGCGTTCGTTTCTTCTTGCACCGTCCCGATCAAATAAACCGTGTGCGGTGACGGACTCTGCTTCAAGCGTTCCGCCAGCGAGATCAGCACCGCACATCCGGCGCGATCATCGAGATACGGCGACATCACAAAGCCGTTGGCAAGCGCGATCAACTGAGGCGCATAGCTGATCGGGGTTGTGATCTCAATGTTGGAGGCATTCCCACCCGTGTATATCCAGATATCTTCATCGGATCGTACCGCCTCATCACCGGGGCGCGCTTGATGCGCCGAACGGACGTCGATAACGCCGACAATATCCCCGGCGGAGGTATGCAAACGCACCGGGATTCCCGGCAGCGCCTTGTAGTTGATCCCGCCGATTCGCACCACGCGCACGCCGTTTGGCGATGCGCTCTTGACCATCATGCCGATGGTATCGATGTGCGCACAAACCGCAATCTTCCTGCCCTGACCATTCCCAATACGCGCGATTACATTGAAGATCGGGTCGATCCACAGGTCATCAGCATAAGGACGAAACGACTCCGCCATGTGCGCGGCGATCCCGTCTTCATGCCCAGAAATACCGGGAACAGCGGTCAGCGCTTGCAGCAGGTCAATCCAATCGGTCACAACGCGCCTTTCGTCAAGAGTTTAGTCATCATCACCTCAAATTCGCCCTGATCGATGGTCGTCACGATGTGCGTATTTGGCTGGCGAGGACTCATGTACGTGAAATCTGCCGGGGTCATGCCCCGTGTTTGTGAACCGCACAACTCGACTGTTACATATCGGTGTTGGGTCGCCGTTACGATGTCCGGCACAAGCGTCGCCGCCATCGTGATCGGATCAGGGACGATCAGCCCGTGCAGCCCCGGAACCTGCCGCGACGTCGCAATCGTAAATGCGGTAATCCCCAAAAAGAACCGGGCAACCGGGTGACTGGAGTGCTGCGCAACATCAAGCAGGGTATTCAACCGCTCCCATGCGATGGCATGGCGCACACTGGTTTCCCAAGGGATCATGATGGAATTCGGGAAGGCGTGCAGCGCGATAAATGCGGCTTCGGGATCAACCTGCGCGTTGAATTCAGCGGTGAAAACTTCAGTATTGCCAAACCCGCTCACCGCCCCACCCATCCACACGAGCTGCTTAATCCGTGACGGAAACTCCGGGTCAAGCCGAATCGCTAAAGCGAGGTTCGTCATCGGTCCCAGCGCAACCAACGTGATCTCGCCGGGGTATTGCGCGGCAAGGCGGATCATGGCGAGCGCCGCATGTTCGGATTCCGCCGCTTTGTGACTTACCGGGCGATCTGCCCAATCGCCTAAGCCATCCTCACCGTGAATAAACGCGGTTTGATGAGTCCATTCAGACACAAGCGGACGATCTGCCCCGCGATAAATCGGAATTTGTTCACGCCCCATGACTTTGAGCGTGCTGGCAACATTGCGAATAACATGATCAACATGAATGTTTCCGGTAACAGCAGTAATTGCTTCAATGCGGACATTTTGATGCGCCAGTGCGAGTAGGAGTGCTTGCGCATCATCAACGCCTGCATCTGTATCAATGATCAGACGCATGTTTGAGCCTTTAACTAGGGGTGAGAAGCAGCTTTTTGGCTCACCTAATAGACAATTATAGCAGTAATATTGAACGCTCCCATGCGGTTATGACCAGTTTTGGCGGTAGAATCCACGCCAAACGAAACGACACAACAAATCGATAAGGGACACAGAATTGTCAGCCCAACTTCATATGGCATCGCTCACTTCTCACCACATCCAGCAGGCTGCCGCAGCACTCAGTCGGGCATTCGAGTCTGATCCAATGTACACATATGTGTTGCCAGCCAATGACAGCCGACCAGAACGCTTGATGCCTTTCTTTCGGTCGCTGCTTCGCATCGGGCTGATGCAAGGCGATGCCTATGTTGCAGAAGATGGCAAAGGTGCAGCCATCTGGCTGCCTCCCGATAAGGTTGATGTGTCGTTTTGGCATGGCGCGCGCGCCGGTATGAGTATCCTTCCGCTGCGTTGGGGGATTCCAGCATTTCTGCGTCTCGTACAGTGTTCGACTGCATTTGATGAAGTCCGTTATGCAGAAATGAACACCAAAGACCATTGGCATCTGTTGATCCTCGGCGTTGACCTCGCTAAACAAGGACGCGGACTGGGCAGCGCGCTGATTCAGATCGGTGTGCGGAAGGCGGATGCAGCAGGCAAAGCGTGCTATTTGGAAACGTGCACGCGCCGGAATGTTGCCCTTTACGAAAGACATGGATTCCGCGTAGTCAAGGAAGATCAGATCAAGCGGAGCGGTCCGGTATTCTGGGGAATGCGCCGAGACCCTCAACTTCGGTAGGTTTGTACAAACAATCTGTTGCTAACCTTGCCTAACCTCGCCATAATTTGTTCAGCGTTTTTAATTGGGTAAAAGGGAGCTGCAATGTCTCGTTCAAAACTGCTTACTTTGGCAATGGCGGTCTTGCTTGTCTTCACGATCACCGCAGGGACGATCGTCGCGCAGGATGAGCCACTTCGCGTGACGTTGGTCATCAACGGCGTGCTGGGTGACAAATCCTTCTTCGACTCGGCGCAGCGCGGTATGGATCGCGCGATGGAAGATTTCAATATCGAAGTCAACACGATTGAACTCGGCGTCGATCCTGCGAACTGGGAAAGTGGTCTAGACGACGCAATGAGCGACAGCGAGAGCTATGATCTCCTCATCGTCGGTACGTTCCAGATGGTGGACTTTCTCGGTGCGCGCGTGCATCAGTATCCGGACAAAGTGTTCGTCACCTACGATGCGGGCGTCGCCTATGACAATCCGGACATCTGCGTGGATGGCTGCGCGAACGTCTACAGCATCACCTATCTCCAGAATGAAGGATCGTTCCTCGCTGGCGTGTATGCGGCAGCAATGTCGATTCAGGACGGCATTGAAGGCATTGATCCGGCTTCCGTCGTGCTCGGCGCGATTGGCGGTCAGGACATCCCCGTGATCAACGACTTCATCGTTGGGTACGAGCAGGGTGCATGCCTCGTCAGCCCCGAAAGCAATGTGATCGTTCAGTACGCGGGTGGTTGGAATGACCCGGCACGCGGCAAAGAAATCACACTGGCAATGTACGAGCAGGGCGCGGACATCGTCTTCCAGATCGCGGGTGGTACGGGCGTTGGTGTGTTTGAAGCGGCGGAAGAACAAGGACGTTTCGCAATCGGCGTTGACAGCGATCAGGCGACGATCATCATGGATACCAATCCTGATCAGGCAGCACGCATTCTCACCAGCATGATGAAGAACGTCGACAATTCGCTGTATCGCGCGATGGATCTGTACTTCCAAGACGCGCTTCCGGTTGGTGAAATGGAAGCACTCGGCATCGCTGAAGGCGGTGTTGGTCTGGCGATCAATGATATCTATACGGGAAACACGCCCGAAGGCGTCCAGAACCTGATTGCAGCGGTTCAGGAAGCGGTTATCGCGGGTGAAATCAGCGTCAATACGGCGTTCGCGCCGGAAGGCGAAGCAGCAGTTGTGGGTCAGGGTTGCGCAGCCATGCCCGCTATCGAATTCAACGTTGAAGCCGCTATGGGTGGTATGTAGGGTTAATCACTATTACAGGCGCAAACAGCTTGCAGCCTGTATAAAGACACGTTAATGTTGGGGCGCGCAGTGGTTTGCTGTGCGCCCTGCTTTTTAATTCCTTTGGGACACTACGATGACCTTGTTACAAGCCAAAGACATCGTCAAGGTCTACCCGAACGGCGTCATCGCTAATAACGGCGTGAATCTCACCGTAATCAAGGGCGAAATTCACGCAATTGTCGGCGAAAACGGCGCTGGTAAATCCACCTTGATGAAGATGCTTTATGGACTAGAGCAACCCACCAGCGGCTCTATCCTGTTGGACGATAAACCTGTAGCTATCCACAACCCGCAGACAGCGATTGACCTCGGAATCGGCATGGTTCATCAGAACTTCATGCTGGTGGACTCTTTCACAGTTGCCGAAAATATCGCGCTGGGACGTGAATCCGTGCGCGGTGCGGCGCTCGACCGTAAAAAAGCCATCGCCGATACCGAGCAGTTGGCACGCGAGTATGGTTTGAATGTTGAACCGACCGCAAGAGTAGGTGATATCCCTGTTGGAATGCGCCAACGTGTCGAGATTCTCAAGGCACTGTATCGCGGCGCGCAAATCTTGATCCTCGATGAACCAACGGCGGTGCTCACGCCGAAAGAAACCACCGACCTCTTCGCCGCGATTCGCAGTCTCGTCAATCAAGGCAAGACCGTCATTTTCATCACTCATAAGCTCCGTGAAGTCATGGAAATCAGCGACCGCGTTACGGTGATGCGCGACGCGCGACACGTTGGAACGGTCAACACCTTCCAAACCAGTATTGCCGAACTCGCGCGCATGATGGTCGGTCGTGAAGTGTTTATGCAGGTGGATCGTCCCCCGGTCACGCCGGGTCAACCCGTGCTTCAGGTACACAATCTCACCTTTACGAACGAAGCCGGACGCCCAATCGTACGCAATGTCAGCTTCACGGTACGCGAAAAGGAGATCGTCGGTATTGCCGGCGTCGAAGGCAACGGGCAAACAGAGTTGATCGAAGTTCTGACGGGACTGCGCGCCCCGACGAGCGGATCAATTCTGGTCGAAGACAAGGAAGTCACCGGGCATGGTGCACGCGGAATGCGTGAAGCACAAGTCGCGCACATCCCAGAAGACCGGCTCACCAACGGCGTCGCCCGTGATATCAGTATTGCCGACAACTTAATCGTTGACCGCTACTATCGAGAACCGTTCAAGCGGAACGGACTGCTCAATCTCACTCAGATTCGGCGTAACGGCGAACAACTCATCGAACAGTTTGGTATTCTCGCGGCGGGTGGCGATCAACCTGTCGCGTCGCTCTCCGGCGGCAATATGCAAAAAGTGATTGTTGCCCGCGAGTTCAGTTCATCGCCCCGCCTGCTGATCGCCGCTCAACCGACGCGCGGGGTAGACATCGGCGCGATTGAGTTCATCCATCAGCAGTTGGTCAACAAGCGCAGTGATGGGCTTGCAATCCTGCTGGTAAGCGCAGACCTCCAAGAAGTGATGAAGCTTAGTGATCGCATTCTGGTAATGTATAACGGTGAAATCGCGGCAATTTTCCCGAATACGCCTGATTTGACCGAAGAAAAGCTCGGTTTGTACATGCTCGGCGCGCAGCGCCAGAACGCAGAAGAAATGGAAGGGCTGCGATGACTTCGACACCGCGCCGCACCACCCCATCAGCCCCGGTTGCACGCTTGATCGCGCCCCTTCTAGCGGCAGTATTCGCGATTGGGGTGACACTGTTCATCACCTATCGCATTTTCGGCGGAGACGCGCTGGACACTGTGATGCAGGCGATCAATGATCGCCAGACCGAAGCGAATGACTTCACCGCCATCCTGTTCATTAATGCGCTCGTCGGTATCAGTGTTGCGCTGTTCATCGTTCAACTACGCCGGGTCGCGCTGCGCGTCACCATAACAGTGGTCGTCGCGTTGATTTTCGGCTTCATCATGACGACCATCTTCAATCTCGACAGCGCCAACCGCTTTATTCGCGGCGAATTCCGTGTCTCTGTCGTCACCGAAGCCGAAGCGGTTGAGGATGAAACCGCAGATATGGAGTACGGTCAAGCGCGCGGCGATGACTTCAACCGTCAAGGCGTACGCAATCCGATCAGCGAAGCCTCGTACACGTTCGCCGGACGGCAAGGCGACCTGATCACTGTGTTGGCGTATGCTGCCAACCGCCGCTCCGAAGTCGATTTGCAGGTTGAATTGACCGCGCCGGATGGGACAAGTATCGGCGCATCGAATTTCGCCACCGACGAACAGGTTGAGCAGTTCGACGATTTGCAGAGCGTAAGCGATGCCGTAATTCAGGGAATCACACTGCCTGCCGATGGGCTGTATACGATCCATACTCGCCCACAGGACTTGCAGACCGGCACGATATTGGGTGAAGCCCTCGGCAACACACGCAACGCGTATGAGGCATTCCTGTTGGGCGCAGTCAGCCGCGTGAATCGTTGGGCTGTATGGATTCAGGATGCGCTCACACTGATCCTCGTCGGGCTTGCGATTTCGATTGTGTTCCGTGCGCGACAGTTCAGCCTTGGCGCGGAAGGACAGTTATATTTCGGCGCGCTCGTCAGCGGTGTGATCGCCCTGAGCGGAGGTGCACTGCCCGGATGGATAATCATTCCAGTCGCGTTGATCGCAGCGATGACCGCCGGATTCTTATGGGGACTGCTACCGGGCATTCTGAAGGCGTACCTCAACGCGAACGAACTGGTCAGCACGTTGATGCTAAATGTGATCGCCGTTCGTTTTTATGAACTTGTCCTGACGTTCCAACTTCAACCGCCGGAAGCCGGATATACGGCGTCCGCCGACTATCCGGTGAGCGGTCAGCTTCCGGTACTGGTGGCGAACACACAGGTCACGATCGCCGTGTTCATCGTGATTATTGCCGTGATTGCCGTTTGGTTGTTGATCACCCGCACGCCGCTGGGCTACGAAATCCGCACCGTAGGCAGCAACCTCAAGTTTGCCAATTACGGCGGTATCAACACCAAACGCACGATCATGCTCTCGCTCGCGGTGAGCGGAATCGTGGCAGGGCTGGCGGGCGCGCATCTCGGCATGGGGATTCACCGCATGTTGATCCTGAATATTTCAACGGGGTTAGCGTTTGAAGGCGTCGTCGTCGCGCTGCTGGCACGCAATAACCCGCTTGTAATTCCGTTCACAGGGCTGCTTTATGCGTATCTGCGCTCAGGCGCGCAGTTCATGGAACGCGATGCCAATATTAGCTTTGAGATCGTGCGTATCATTCAGGCGGTCATTATCCTCTTGATTACCGCTGAAGCGCTGCTCGCGTTCGTGCAGAGTCGGCGTAAACTCGCCACACCTGCTGAACCCAGCACACCGACAACGACGATGGAATCGCCGCGCTTGATCATCGAATCGTCGGCAGGAGAGAAGAAAAATGTTTGAAACCGTTCGTGACAGCATTTTCAGCGCGCTGTTTCTGGCGGCAATTCTGCGCGTCACTACGCCGATTCTGCTTCCATCGCTTGGCGCACTGATCAGCGATCGCGCTGGCGTTATTAACATCGGACTTGAAGGGATGATGCTCGGCGCAGCGTTCACGGGCGCAGTCGTCAGCGCGTTTTCCGCTCCGGTCGTTGGTGTTGAGCTTGCGCCTTGGGTTGGGCTGCTTTCTGCGTGCGGCGTTTCGGTATCGATGGCGCTGTTGCTCGGCTTGTTTCATCTACGCTTCAAGGGCGATCTGATCCTCTCTGGCGTGGCGATGAATGTGCTCGGTTCAGCGGCGACGGTCGCAATCCTATACGAATTGACCGGAAACCGAGGCGATAGCGGCGATCTGGCAAGCCTTCAAATGCCATTTATTCAACTGCCGTCGTTCATCAACGACATTCCGCTCATCGGCGGGTTCTTCTATACCGTCTTCAACAATCAAAGCGTAATGACGTGGATCGCATTCTTCTCGATCTTCGCCGTATGGTTCATTCTCTACCGCACCCCATTTGGGATGCACTTGCGCGCCGCCGGTGAAAATCCCAGTGCGGCTGAGTCAGTCGGCATTCGCGTGACGCGCGTGCGCTATGCGGCGCTGGCGTTGAGCGGCATGTTCGCCGGGTTCGGCGGCGTCCATCTCAGCATGGGTTATCTAAGCCTGTTCCAGCGTGATATGACGAGCGGGCGCGGCTTCATCGCGCTGGCAACGCCCTTGTTGGGCGGCAACAATCCCATCGGAACGGGGATTGCCTCGCTGGTTTTCGGCTTCTTCGACGCATTGGCGATCCGTATCGGTTCGCTTCAACTTCCTTCGATGCTGCCGCAGATGATCCCGTATATCGCGGTTGTGATGGCGTTGGTGATCTACGCGCTGCAAACCCGCCAGCTTCTCCGCGTGCGTGCGCTTCGTTCGGTTGAGGGCATTCACTTTGATGTGTCGTACTGGCGCGTGGTCAGCCGCTTGAGTGTGCTGCATGTCCTCATGGCGATGATAGCCGTGATCGGCATCATCATCACCATCAGTCTTTTCAGCGCTCCGGATGGCTTTGGTGGACCTGCGACAGCGTACCCAATCGGCGTGATCATCGGAATCGTGTCGGTTCTGCTCATCGTGATGAATATCCCGTTCATCAGCCGGGTAGAACGGCTTACAGCTCAAGGAATGTGGAGTGCAGCCGTATCCACATTATCATTGACAGTATATTTCGGGTTGTTCCTCTCACTGTTCTTCGATACTATTCCCGCAATATTGGTCGCGTCGGTGCTGGCATTCGCAGTATGGCTGGTGCTTGGGGGGTGGCGCATGCTGCGCGGAAGCTCTCCTGAGGCTGCACCAGCTTAATCTAAATCCGGCAAGACCAACAATCAGCAGCATGTTGCGAAGGGGCGTTCTTGTGTAACGCCCCTCATTGTGATTACACAATTACGAGTGAAGCATGGCATCACCTATTCTCGGATCATTCACAAACGCAGAGCATGGACGTTACGATACTGCGAGCGTACTCACCGGAGTCTTCAGAACGCGAAAAGGGCAATCGGTCGCTGCTGTAGTCCTCGCGGAAACGCTTCTTGCTGAGGAAGTAACGCTGACCATCGCTGCAAAAGTCGCCGCGCGGAATGCATTCGATGCACTGGAAGATTCCATTGACCGTCCGCCTACGGAACTCATTACTGCCGCGTTTGCCGCTGCTTCACACGCAGTTCAGCACCACAAATCCTTGACCGGGCGAAATGCGCTTTGCTCAATGGCGATTGCACTAGTCTACGGCGGCAAAACGCTGTATATCGGTAGTATCGGCTTGACGCGCATCTACCTTCTACGCCGTGAAAGCGGACTCGTGCAGCTTACGATGGATCACACCGTTGGCAATCTTGCGATTCAGCGCGGTGAGTCCCCGGCGCGCGCGCGCCAACGCCCTGATTCTGATTTGGTTGGGTATGCGCTCGGCATGGATGCCGAAAGCACGCCAGACATCGGAGTCTATGATGTTTCTTCCAAGGCGGTAGAGGCGGAACAGCGCGGGCATGAAGGCATTCCCGTTCGCGGACAAGACGCCATACTGATTTGTACGCAAACCGTGTATGGAATCTCACCATCGGGTGTGCCTTTCGTCTCGGACGCCGAAATCGCGGAAGTCCTGAGCAAAAGCATCGGGATGCGCGCCGCCGAAATCCTCGTCGATGTTGCCATTGACCGAAAACCGCCAACCACTGTATCTGTCGGTACGATGCACATTCGCGGCGGCTCGATTCTGAATCCGCGCACACGACCCACTTTGTTTGGCATTGTACTGCTGGCAATCGTGATCGGGCTGATCGTTCTCATTTTTGCGAATCGTGGCAGCACGCCAGAGGTAATCCGCGCGACCGAAACCCGCACCCAAGCCCCTATCACTGCAACATCAACTCAAGTGATCACGCCGACGAATATTGTTGTGACAGGCATCACGCCGTCGGCGGTGTCGACAGTCGCTTTGCTGCCTCCAACAGCCGAGCCAACCATAACCTCGACTCCGACCATATCTCCGACCGCTTCACCTTCAATAACGCCGACACCTTCCGAGACAGCAGACGCAGTCCTCAGTTCCGAGCTGATCCAAATCCTCGATTGGGATACGACAGGTGTGCGATCAACCGAGCTGACGCGCGCATTAGACCCCGTCACGACTTTTGATCTTATGATCCGCGAGATTCGCTTCGAGAGCGCCAGCATATTCTTGATGCCGAATTCGTTTGTTGATCTGCATACGGTCAGCGAGCAAGCGATCACTGCGGCGTTTGCGCAAACCAGCAGCCTACTCGTGATTGCGGATGCAAACACCCCCGTTGTGTCGATGGAATATATGAATCTGCGTCCGTCAGTGTTCAGCATCGCCGATGGGTGCGTGAGTCTGCACATGATTTCGGCGGAAATGCTTGTCGCCTCCTGTTTTGCCGGAACGTGTACGCTTTCGCGTGGTTTTGCGGAACAACCGGACGTGATCATTCCAGAAGGACAGCAGGCGATCTACTTACCCAACTCGGCGGCGTTGTCGTCGTTTGCACCGATTGAGCCGCTCGAAGTGCGTCATTATTTCGAGCTGCTTGCGCTGGCTGAATCCGCTCAAGCGTGCTTGACACCTTATCTGCGCCCCGATCTGACCGCAACACCAACGCTGACAAGCACAGCGACTCCATCATCAACCGCGACGCGCACAGCAGTGCCGCCAACGCGGACGCGGGTACCGAGCACGAGCACAGCGCGTCCCAGCGCAACCGCCTCTGCATCAAGCACTTCATCACCCACAAGCACCTTTACAGTGACAATCACCTTCACGAGCACGCTAACAGCGACCGTGACCCTAACAACATCCGCAAGTGCAACTCCGTCCCCAACGCCAAGCGCGACGGAGACCGAAACAGCAACTTTCACCGCGACAGCAACGCCGACGTCTGACGCAGTGTTCCCAACCAATACGCCGATCCTAACTGAAACGCCAACGCCGACCTTATATTCGTCTCCGACACCAAACACAGCCATCTCACCGTGAAGTTATGACGAATCATAGAAGATGGTAGTGAGCAAGGAGCGGTCATAGCATTGACCGCTCCTTTGCGTTACAGTCTCAGAACATAATCGCTTACAGTTGACACTGATCGGCATCAGGCATGAGCACGAACACATACCAAAGCAAAATACTTGGCGGTCTATATGGGCAAGCGCTCGGCGACGCATGGGCGATGCCTGCTTACTTCGATCCAGATCAAACATGGGCGAAGTTCGGATGGATAGAGGAATTCCTTCCTGCACCTGATGATCACGAAGTCCATCGCGGCTTGCCTGCCGCGCGAATCACCGACGACAGCGAACAAGCATTTTCGCTGGCGCGAGAGTTCATCGCAGCGGGCGGCGTCACGCTCGACGCAACCGTGCGCGCCATCGTCGATTGGTATGACCGCACGGGCGGCGATCAATCGCGCTATGTGGGACCGAGCACGCGGCGCGGGGTTCAAGCGTTGAAACGCGGCGAAGACCCACGCATCGCTGGACGCGCGGGAGACACAAACGGCGCAGCCATGCGTATTTCAGTCGTGGGTCTGCTCCACCCCGGTGATCCGATGGGCGCGATTGAAGATGCGATCATTACCTGTCTACCTACGCACGGAACAAACGTCGCTATCAGCGGCGGGTGTGCGGTCGCTGCGGCAGTTGCATATGCGATGCATCCCTATGCCACCCTTGACGGCGTGATCGCGGCGGGGATGATGGGTGCGGAAATCGGGCGCCAACACGGGACGCCTTGGATCGGGGCAAGCGTCACGCGCAAGATCGAAGGCGCGGTCGCCATCGCACGCAAAGGCACGGACGAAAAAGCCCGTCTGCGTGAACTGTACGACGTGGTCGGCACGTCGCTTGCGATTACCGAGACGGTCGGCGCGGCGTTCGGGGTGTTGGTGATGGCAAACGGCGATCCGCAGCGTGCAGCGGTCTTATCCGCCGCGTTGAGCGGAGACGCAGATACGGTAGGCGCGATTGCGTGTGCTATGGCAGGAACTCTGCGTGGCATTGAAGCATTCGATCCGGCAGTTACGCAGCAGCTCGATCAAGACCCAGTGTTCGCGGCGTATGAGGTACGGAAGATTGCGGCGGGTATTCAAGGGCTTATCGAGCAAAGAAAATGACAACCCCACATATCATCTCAGTCGGCGATCTCGTCGTTGATCTGATTTTTCCGGTTTCGCTGCCAGTCGTTCCGGGCAAACATCAAGATGGTCAGGGCGGTATTGTAGAACCCGGCGGCGGCTGCAATTTGATGATCATGGCAAGTCGCTTAGGCGCACAGGTCAGTGCAATCGGGGCTGTTGGCGCGGATGCATTCGGTGGAACACTGCTCGACATGCTCAATGCTGAAGGCAGCAATACAAGTGAAGTGCAGCATCCGGCGAATTCACGCACTACGCTCGTGCTCGTGCTGACGGATACCCAGAAACACGTTCACACGTTTATCGGCGCATACGGCGAAGGCGACGACGCTGTGTATACCGAGGGTGTGGATCGGTTGGTGCAGTCAGGAAACGCGCTGCTCGTGCAGGGTTACAACCTTTATGAACGCCGCGTTGTTGGCATGATGTTCGAGGCAATGGCGCGGGCAAAACAAGCGGGAATCCCGATCTTCATGGATGCCGGTCCGACGCTTCACATCGTGGATGGTGACGCGATTGTGAAGGCGCTCGAATACATCGATGTGCTGATGATGACCGAAGACGAAATTCCCGGTGTGAGCGGTGGACGCTCAGGTGATGAGGCTGTTCGCTATTTGCTGGGCAAGGGTGCTCACACACTGGTGATCAAGCAGGGTGAGCAGGGCTGCACGGTTGTTCAGCGGGACATGAAAGAACACTTCCCCGGTTTTCGCGTTCAGGTCGTGGACACCGTCGGCGCAGGTGACTGCTTTGATGGGGGTTATATGACCGCGATCCTACAGGGTCACGGCGTGCGTGAAGCGGCGATGATGGCAAATGCGGTCGGCGCGGCGGCTGCGATGAAGCTCGGCGCGGGGCGCAATGTCCCTACACGCGACGAAGTCAACGCGATCCTGAAAGGCACAAGGTTGGCATTCTAATGTTGAAGTATCTGAACGTACAGACTCCGCGCGGAGACGCGCTCATTGACATTACCGACGGCGTGCGGCAGATCGTCCAAGAAAGTGGAATCAGCGAAGGGTTGTGCGCGGTGATCATTCCGCATACCACCGCCGCTGTGACAATCAACAGCGGGCTTGATCCGGCAACGCCCAACGACATCATCGCCGACATCAACCGGCTTGTGCCCAAGCGCGTCGATTTCCAGCATCAATACGATACCCCTGCTGACGCCGCCGGGCATATCAAAGCCGCGCTGATCGGTCACAGCATTCTGCTTTCGATTTCAGCGGGCGATCTCCTGCTCGGCGGTTCGCAAAGCATTCTCTTTTATGAGTTCGATGGACCGCGCGCCCGCAAAGTGCAGGTCAATTTGATTCCGGGATAAAAACAGCATGACATCCGCTCAACCGCGCAAGATTATTATTGATACCGACCCCGGCATTGACGACGCAATGGCGATCTTCTTCGCTCTGCGCTCGCCGGAACTCGATGTAATTGGCTTGACCACGATTTTTGGCAACGTCCATACCACACTGGCGACCACGAACGCGCTCCGCCTGCTTGAGATCGCCAACCGCAGTGATATTCCGGTGATCAAGGGCGCGGATAATCCGATCGCCGCCGAGTACGAAGGACCCGTTCCGTTTGTGCACGGGAACGACGGTCAAGGCAATCTTGATCTGCCGCTGCCCGCATCCAAAGCACTCGACACAACAGCGGCGGAATGGATCATCGAACAGGTGATGGCGAACCCCGGCGAGATCACACTTGTGCCGATTGGACCACTGACGAATATTGCGCTGGCGCTGCGGCTTGAGCCTCGCATCGCCGAAAACGTGCATGAAGTCGTCTTGATGGGCGGAAATGCAATCGTCCCCGGCAACGCGACCCCCGCCGCCGAAGCGAATATCCACAACGACCCCGAAGCGGCGGATTTGGTGTTCGGCGCGAATTGGCGCGTCACCATGATCGGCTTGGATGTCACCCACCGCGTGAACATGACCCGCGCCGATATTGCCCGCTATGCCGAAGTTGGCAGCGCGATGACCAATCATGTGATGCGTATGCTGCCCGTGTATCAAGGCTATTTTGAAAAAGCATATGGCAGCGACGGAATCTACATACACGACTCATCTGCGGTCGCTTACGTGATTGACCCGACTCTCTTCCGCACCGAAAGCTGGAGCATCCGAGTCGAAACGATGGGAATCAGCCGGGGCAAAACGTGGCCTGCGCTGGGCGAAGTTGTGCTTCCGCCTTGGCAGAACCGCCCGCGCGTGAACGTTGCTGTCGATGTGGACAGCCCGCGTTTGGTCGCGCTGGAACACGCCCGCATGATCGAATGACGCCAATGGCGCGAATAGAAGGAGTGTAGACCATGCAAGACCGTTCCAACATGCAGCAGCAAATCGACACCCTACCGCAGCTTCTCCGCGACATCGTCAAGCCTTTTGACCAGTCCGCGCGCAACACCTTCGATTTTGAGCTGTGCACCAGCATCAAGCGGATCAATCTGGTGGGCTGCGGCGACAGTCATCACGCCTCGGTCGGCGCGGAACTCGCGTTCAATCAATTCACCGGCGTGCCGACTCAGGCATTCAGCTCTCTCACGTATGGGCGCTATAACGTGATGCACCTGCCCAAAACCGGACCGAACACCAATTTGACAATCGCAGTATCGGTCAGCGGCGTGGTCGTGCGCACAATCGAAGCGCTCACGCTGGCGCGCAAAGCGGGGGCGGTTGGCGTTGCGCTCACTGGCAACCCGAACGCAAAACTGGCGCAAAGTGCCGATAAGGTTTTCACAACAACCGTCCCACCCCTCCCCGATGAAATGCGCGGCATGATCGTACCGGGGGTACGGTCGTATTTGGCATCACAGGTCGCATTGATGACCGCCGCGATTCGAATCGGTGAGGTGCGCGGGCACATCACCACAGCAGAAGCCGATCAACTGCGTGCTGAACTGCTCGCGCTCGGTGATGTGATGGAGGAATTGATCCACATCTGCGAACCGATTGCCGAGCAGATCGTGACAGCATGGAACGACGTGCACGAGTTCGTTTTCGTCGGCGCGGGTCCGCTGTACGGCGCGGCGATGTTCAGCGCAGCTAAAATCCTTGAAGCAAGCGGCGATACATCCTACGCGCAAGAAACCGAAGAATGGGCGCATCTTCAGTATTTCGCCGCTCCGCCGCGCATCCCCACGATTCTCCTCGACGCGGACGGAAACGATGCTGACCGGATGGCAGAAGTCGCCCGCGCGGCACAGAGCATCGAGCGGCGCGTGATTGGCGTGCTGCCGCAGGGCGAAGGACGGATCAGCGCATGGGTGGATACAGTGATTCCCGTTCCTGCCCAAATCCGCGAGGCATTTGCGTCGATCATCTACAGTATTCCCGGCACGATGTTTGCCGCCGCCCGTGCTCAAGCAGTTGGGTCTGAATACTTCCAAGGGTTCGGCGGCGGGCGCACGGTTGATTGGGCACAGGGCGCAAGCCGCATCTATGACAGCAATATGATCGAGGACTTGCGACCGTGACCGAGCCGTTCATCCCGCGCTATGTGTGCGTCGGCAGCATCTTCATTGATGACATCGTTTTCCCTGATGGCAGGACGAAAATGGCGATCTTGGGCGGCGCGGGAACCCATGCGGCGGCGGGTGTCGCCGTGTGGGGCGAACGCCCCGGCTTGATCGCCAATGCGGGGACAGGCATGCCGGAAAGCGCATGGCAGCAGCTCCAGCGTGATTTTGACCTCGCAGGAGTGCAGCAGGTCGATGTTCCGCAAGGGCGCGCATGGCAGATTTTTGAGTGGGACAACCGCCGCACAGAGATCTTCCGCACCGAGAATATGGCTCCATTTGCGTTCTTCCCCGATCCCGACCACATTCCGGCAGAGTACGGTCATCCGGAAGCCGCTACGGTGCTGCGTGGGGCGATTGGGGCGCGCAAGTGGCGCAGCTTTTATCGCGGCGTCACCATGCTGTGGGAACCAGATTCGCTTTACATGGATGCGTCAAATTTGGCAGAATACCGCGAAACGCTCTCGCTGCCGGAGATCGTCTCCCCGAATTTGATCGAATCTCAGCGGATTTACGGGATCGACGACGCGCAAACGATCATCCGGCGCATGCTCGATGACGGGGCGCGCATCGTCGCGCTGCGCATGGGCGAACACGGCTCACTCGTCGCCGCGCAAGGGGCGGAGGGAATGATCCAAATCCCACCTGTTCCGGTGCCGGAAATCATCGATCAAACGGGGGCTGGAAACTGCTACTGCGGCGGGTTTGTCGTCGGCTGGAATCGCACCCATGACCTGAAGCTGGCGGGATGTTACGGGGCTGCGGCGGCGAGTTTCGCGCTTGAAAACTTTGGCTTGGCGAACTCGGCAGGCGCGGACATCAGCGCCGAACGCGAAGCGCGCTTACAGTGGTGCATCGATCACGCGCAGATCGCGTAAGGTTTTACGCTTTGGAGGGCGGATTTAGCTCAAGCCGCATTTGCGGGAGCATCCGCCCTTTTTGAATCCCCGATTCGCGCTGTGCGAACGTCACTGCGCCAAAGCGAACGTAGAATGCTTCGGCATGTGGATCACTCTCCCACTCCATGCGTTGATAACCGAGCGATTGTGCCAAGTCAATCGCATGGTGCATCAACTGAGCGCCAAAGCCTCTGCCCATTTCTTCGGGAAGAACGAACAAACTCTCCAGCCACATCACGCCGGGGGATCGCTCGTGCATTTGGTAATACCCGGCGATCCTTCCACCGCGCTCGATCAAATACACATGCTCCGTCTCAATCTGCTCAATCGACACGTTGAGATACAACAGCGCTTTCTGCATGAATTCTTGACTGTAGCCCCAATACGCCTTTGACCGGATAGTAAGCGCGGTCAATTCCGCTGCATCTTCCGGGCGAGCGCGGCGCAAAATCGGTCCACTCACATAACACCTTCATCGAGCTTGACCGCCGTCAGCGCGTAGATCAGCGCCGTTTCGAGTAGGCTTTCGATTTCAACATATTCATCTGGCGCATGCGCGTTTGCGCCGTGCGCACCAAATCCGCATACGGTCGGGATACCGCGCTCGATTAAGAGATAGCCTTCATTTGCGGGACCCGCCGCCGTACGCGGCGGTTCTATGCCGGTTACGGCGATGGTGGCTTGTTCCAATGCGCCGAAGATCGCCGCGTCGTCCGGGCTGACTGCCGCCGGAAGCTCGGCAATCGTCTCTACGGTAAAGCACAGCTTCGGATAGCGTTCGGCAATCTGCGCAATCGCCACATCGATCCACTGCCGCGCCTCGTGCGTGCTGATTTCGGGGATCAAGCGCATATCGACCGTCGCCGTACAGCGATCCGGCACGATGTTGGGCGATGTGCCGCCTTGTATCGTCGTCCCTGCGCTGATCATCGTGCGGTATTTCTCAAAATAGCGCGTGTCGGAGTAAGCTGTCTTGCGATCCTCCAGCAGGAGAAGCAGACGCGCCATACCAGTGACCGCATTTGCGCCGATCACGCCTTCCTGTGTTGCGGAGAAGCCGGGATGCGCTGACTCGCCGGAACACGTAATCTTGCAGCGGTACACGCCGCGATGTCCGACGATGATCTCACGCCCACCGTAGCAGTAGATCGCGCCCTTGCCTTTGAGTAGTCCATTTGTGTGCAACCATTTGATCCCCAACGTGCCGATTGCGCCGCTTTCCTCGTCAGGTACGCCAACAAACCGCACCGAGCCGCGCAAACCACCCCATGACTTCAGCGTCACCAGCGCGATCAACGCCGCCGCCATGCCGCCTTTGGTATCAATTGCGCCGCGTCCGTAAAGTCTGCCGTTAGCAATCACACCATCAAACGGAGGATGCGTCCAGCGGCTTGGATCACCTGCCGGAACAGTGTCCAAATGCCCAGTGAGGAGCAGTCCCGGTTCGCCCTTCCCCACTTGAACGATCACATTAGGGCGGCGGTCATCCATACCCACGATTTGAGACGAAAGGTTGTGCTTCCGCGCCCATGCATCAATCACTTGAGCGAGGGCGATCTCATCATCAACACCGTTGACGCTCGGCGTTTGAATCAGCGCACGCGCCAGATCAACGATCTCGGTCTGAAACGGTGCAAGCAGTTGACGAAGCTCGGTAAGCAGATCAAGCATGGTATCAATTCCCGGCGGCAAAGAACGTAGTCATCGCCTATTATACAAAGAGTTCTACGCCGTCCCTACGCTTGACAGATAGTTCGGGTACGTTGGGAAATTCCGTGCCAGAATCACAGCAAACGTGATCATCATCTCAATGAGGAGAACCGATGAAAAAGCCCCGCTTGCTTACGGTCATGATTGTTGCCGTGTTCGCACTGTTTTTATTGATGCTTTATCTGCCGTTGTGGGCGCAGCCCACGCAGCAAGATGAACAACCGGGTGATCGCATTTACGGGTTGATTACCGTTGATAACGCCGAAGTCCGCGTGGGACCTGATTTTGCGTATGACTCGATTGGGCGCTTGCCGCTTAACGCATCGGTTGAGATTTTGGGACGGGCGGGCGACTTCTACCGCTCATGGGATGGTCGCCAATGGCTGCAAATCGTGTACGGCGACCGCAACGCATGGGTGTATGCGCGCCTCGTGCGCACCAGCCAAGCCTTTAATTCGATTTTCCCCACCGGCATGCTGCTCCCGCGCAACGCCGACGGGCGCGTGCCGGAAGTATTCAACCTTTCGACCTATATTTGTGATCAATGGGTTGGCGAGATGACGCTCACGGGGAATTTCATGACGGGCGATCAAACGCTGACGGTGACGTATCCCGGACTTCAAGGCGCAACCGTGTACAGCGTGATCGTGATCGACCCGACGGGTTTTCGCACCGCCTTCGACAGCGAGACGACCACCGCAGTGATTGAGTTAGCGCGTTTGCCCTCGATGGCAGGCACGTACACTTGGCGCGTCGCCCCGTATTGGACGAGCAGCACGTATCGTTATAACTGGCAGCAGGTGTGTTTGCTCCGCACAGGCGGCACATTTGAAAAACCACTCACCGGCTACCCGGCGACGGCAACCGCTCGTGCGGCAGGGGGATGAAACAAAAGTGACGAGGAATGAGTAACGAGTGTGTAACAACGCTCATTACTCATTCCTGTTTTACCGAATGATGTTCTCCACGTCCTCAAGCGTGAGGATCGCCGCGCTGTAGATATTCGCGGCGTTGATCGCGCTGTTGCGCGCCGTCATCACCACCGAGACATTAAACGCCCCGCATACCGTGAGCAGTTCAATCGACGTATTTAGCAGGGTATTCGCATCGCCCAAGCGCGGCACGATCCGCTGAAGCTCCGGCAGTTCGCGCACATCTTGAACGGTATACAGATAATCCAGAATGAACGGCGGCGGCTCACACGGCATCGTCGTCCCCCGGCTGACCGTGAACCAGAACCCGGACAGTCCAACCGCGACATCACGCTTCACTGTAATGTACTCGCGCAGCTGCCGCACCTGCTCAAGCTGAAGCTCCGGCGGGATGATGATCACATTGACGGAGGGAAGCGGCGGCAGTCCCGGTTTTACGGTGAGCGCCATCACATCAAAGCCCGCGCTGAAGTTGTAGTTGCTCACCCAACCTTCCGTGCCGAGGTAATTCACATACAACCATGTGCCATCTTGATTACGGTAAATGACCGGAACGACCGCGAAGATCGGGATCAACCCGATTGTGTTGTTGGCAACCGACGGCTCGGAACGCAGATTCCCATTTTCGATCATCTCGACCGCATAACCCGGATCACGCGTGAGAATCTGCGTACCCGTCGCGCCCGCTCGGAATTCTGTGAGCGGAAGCGACGTGCGCTCGAAGTCGTAATCGAGCATCGCATAATAGATCCATCCGAGATTGGTCATCCGGTATGGGCGTCGCACTTCCAGCCAAAAGCCATCCAGACTGCGCCCGACGACTTCAAGGCTTTCATCCTCAAATACAGAGGCGACCGGTTCTGCGTCTTCGACCGGCAGCACGCGCACGAATGCACTTTCGACATCTACTTCAGCGCGAGGCAAACGCGGCGCGGCAGGTTCTGCCGTCGCTTCGACAGTTGACTCAGCGCCGGGAGTCAGGCTTGGCGTGGCGCTCGGCAGTGGATCAACGCCGTCATCTTGAGCCGCAGCGCCGAACGCCAGCGCAAAAATGCTTATGAGCACGATCAGGATCAGTCTTATGGTGCGCATCACTCCCCCTTTACGGTTCGGTCACGAACCACTGATCGAGATTCCAGAATGGGTACTGACGATACGGCGCGAAATTCTCAACCCCCGCCCGCACCGCCAGCATTTGATCGACGACGAACAGCCACACATACGGCTGGTCTTCCTGCAATATCACCTGCACTTGACGATACAGATCGGCGCGGGCATCTAGATCACATGTCGGCTCGGTGCGTGCGGCGCTCAGCAGGGCTTCGACTTCGGGGTTTACATATGATCCGTAATTGCCGTTGAAGTCGAAATTATCCCCCGCCGCAGTGAACAGCATGTACTGATCCGGTTCGATCGGGTATGACTCGACAAAAACGCGAAACACCGCGTCAAACAACTGCAACTCCCCGATTTGACTGATGTCATCGGTACTGTTGACGTTCACAGAGAATCCGATGCGGCTTAACTGCTGGCTGATCATCGAAACGATGATTCCATAACGCGCGACATCGGGATACCACAAATCGAACGCCAGCCAATCTCCTTCATCGGCGTACAGACAGCCAATACACTCGCGCGTGCCGTCTCCGTCTTCATCGACCCACCCTGCTTCGATTAGCAGGCGTTCCGCTTCAACCGGATCATACGGCACAGGCGCAAGATCAGGATTAAACGCCCACGAACCGGGGACTTGATTGGCAGCCATAACGGTTCCATAACCGTAAACGCTCGCATCGATTAGTGCTTGAACATCAATGCCAAGCTGAACCGCGCGGCGCACACGCACATCTCCGAAGATCGGGTGAACACCCTGCTCGATCGGATTGCCATCATCATCAAACGCCGTGTACGGACCGACGAGTGGATTAGCGATATTGAAGTTGATCGCGTACCACGTGCTGCCCGGATAGGTAACTAGATCGACTTCGCCGCGTTCGGCTGCCGCCGCTAAGTCCGGGCGACGCTCAAACGGCGGGTTGCTGGTAAAGTTCAGTTCGCCGCGTAGAAACCGGTCGATTTCTTCGTCACGGTTGGGCACATTCACGTACTCGTAAGCTGTGCCGCTGTCGCTGATCAACCGAATCGAATCGTTCGCGTTAATATCCTCATAACGCATCCCAACCGGGCTGGCGGTGACGCTCGGCTCACGGTTGAAAGGATGTGTCAGCAGATACGTGTAATCGTACTGAAAATCACGTGTGTTCGAAGTCGTCACCGTGTCCGCATAGTTCGCGTCAAACACATGCGCCGGAATGATCGGCGTATTGACATCGGTGATACCCCTGCACGCCACCGGATCACGGAAGAGGTAGCGGATATGATAGGAATCGACCAGTTCCGCCTGCGTGAACGTCCCCTGCGTTCTACCATAGCCATTGTTCACAAGGCGCGACGCCGAAAAGCTGAACAGCGCATCATGGGCGGTGATCGGTGTGCCATCACTCCATGTCAGGTCATCGCGCACATACACATCAAGCGAGGGAGGATCACTGGAGTAATTCACTTCCCACCGCGCCGCGATTCCGCCAAACGCTCCGGGTATTCCCGTCTCCAAGTCCGTGCCGATCAAGTAGGGGAACAACAGATTCGTGATGCGCGTACAGGCGGTCGTATCGCATAAGAGCGGGTTGAAGGTTGTGAAATTCTCTGATCCGGCGGGATTACCCTCCGTGATCACACCGCCGCCGGGTGAGTCTTGCGCGCTCACGCCGATCATGCCGTAGAGCAGAAGCGCGGCGATTACGAAACCGAGATGACGTGCGGTCATAGGTTCATCTCCGCGTCAGGAATGCTAACCACGTCGCAAAACTTCCGGTTTCCGCGCTGCTTTCCAGCCCACCCATCACCTCGACCGGGCTGCCGTTCGGGTAGCGTGCTGCTTCGCCAGCGCGTGACCGGTATGCTTCCGCGTCGATCAGCGCCAGCGCGGTATAGATCGCGCTGCGAGTCGCATACACGGCGGGATATTCCGGGTCGATCAAGAGCGCGCTGTCGATATCGAACATCGCCAGATCATAGTTACCTTCAGCAGCGTGAACGACGGCGCGGTTGTTATATGCCGAAGCATCATCCGGGTTGAGCGTGATCGCAACCGTAAAATCACCGAGCGCAAGACCGAAATTCCCCTGCACCGTGTACAGCATTCCGCGATAGTTATACGCCTGTGCAAGCGCGGGATCGAGTTCGACGGCGCGGTTGAAGTCCGCCAACGCCAGCGGATCAGCACGCTGCGCAAACAAAGCATAGCCCCGGTTCATATAAGCGGGCGCATACGTCGCATCGGCAAGGATAGCGCATGAATATGCCTCAATCGCCGGAGTGAAATCGTCGTCGGCAAAGGCAGCATCCCCCAATCCGATGAAGAACGGCGCGACCGCATCTGCCCGAATCGAGAGCGCGTTTGACACCCGTTCGGTCAGTGCTTGGCACGATTCCACCGTGACCCCCACCGGATCATCGGGGGTCTCTTGAGCGGCAGCCGCAAATACGCCGCTCAAGAGGATGAGCATTATCAGAGGGAGGGACGAGGCGAACCCCGTCCCGATCAGACCGTTTCGGCGCATCTCGCCTACCCTTCCGGCGCGAAATCCGCGACCAGCAGCCATGTCCCATCATCGAGCCGCAGATCAAACGTGAAGCGCGATTCGAGCGCACCCGCCGCGCTTTGAATGCGGAAATCACCATTCGATCCGGTCAAACGCAGGTATGCCTGATAGTTGTCGAGCGCGAACGCCGAATAGATGATCCCCAAGAGAGCGTAAGGCTGCGCTTCGATCAAGTCGTAATCGCGGATCGGCGGCGCGTCCTGATCGCGTTCGGGATCCTGTAAGTCCGCGAGAACGGCATCAATTCCCGTCGTCTCAATCGCCTGTTGTAGATCAGCAATCGACAGTTCGTACTCACCTTGAAGCGCATACACGACGGCACGGTTATTCCGAGCCACCACCGAGCGCGAGTCCAGTTCGAGCGCTTGGTTAAAGTCCGCCAACGCTTCGTCATATTCGCGCTGGAGCGTATAGACGATACCGCGATTATTGTATGCTGCCAGATCACCGTTAAGCTGAATCGCGCGGGTGTAATCCTCAAGCGCGCGTTCGTAGTCACTGCGCTGTGTGAGGACGAGCGCGCGCGCCATATAAGCGGGGGCATAATTCGCGTCGATTTCGAAAATCACACAGGTAAAGCTGTTGATCGCCCGCGAGAATTCGCCGCTGGCGTAATAACCCAAACCTTCGCCCATGTAATAACTGGTGCGAATGTCATCCGGTTGCCCGACATAGTTCAGGCAGATCGGCGGGATGGGCGTAGGTGTCGGGTCTTGCGCCAGCGCGGGAACGGCAGCCGCCATAAGGGTCAGCGACGCGACGATCAAGACGATCACGATGAAGGGACGTTTCATAGTTCGAGTTCTCCTCTGAGTACGTGACGATCAAATTAAGGATTGCTGCCGCTCAGGATTTCGTTGACCGGGTCGCGGCGGCGCAGCGGCGCGATCATCGACGATACCAGCACGAGATCGCGTCCGGCGCTGTCGATCTCTTGAAATGCCGTGACAACTTCCGTCTGGGTGATAAAGAATTGATCTGGTGGGCGGGTGCACGCATCCGCAAACAGCGAGATCGCCCGGTTCACACTGTCAATCGCGCTGCGCAGTGCGCGCACCAGCGGCGCGAATACGGGTTCGCTGCCAAGTTCTGCGTCTAAGGCGCGGCTCGATTGCACATATGCCGGGATCACGCCGCACGAGACGCTGTCACCCACCGAGAGGCGCACCCAAATACTGTTGATCTCATCGATCCGCCGCGATACAGCTTGGATGTCTTCCTCCAGTTGATCCGCGATTCGGCTGTAACCGTATAGATACGCAGTGTTGAACGTATTTTGACCAAGCCGCACGATCCCCAATGCCCATGAGCCTGTCCAGTACAGCGTGCCGCGATAATTGATCTGCACCCAGTAGTAATAGCCGTCGCCCAAGTGCGCGGTGATCTCGACGGTGTCATCTTCGGGGGCATAGCAGCACAGGTCTTCCGGCGTTACTTGACGGTAGTAGAACGGCGTCCCTGCCGGAACAAATACCTGAGACCGGTAGACGCGCACATACGGATTCGGATCAATACCGTCAATCGGAAGCTGAACAATATCGCCGCTCCACACCAGCAGTTCAGAATAAATCCAGCCGTTCTGCCCTTCGTACTGCACCTGTATCCATGAGCCGCGTGTATCGCGTCCGATGGCAGGCATCGTCACCGCCGGATCGATCACGCGGTAGCGCTCAAATGCCTGACCGGGACCCGCGCGGAACGAGACGAAGTCCTGTGTTGTCACCCACACTCCGGTGTCCGGCACGGGCGGGGGCGTCGGCGTGATCTCCCCCTCTTGTGCCGCCACTGCTCCAGCGATGAGCAAGAGCACCGCTGCTAGGATCAGTACGCGCATCGCCTCCCCTTTCATGGCATCCACCACACGATAAACTGCTCGATGTCGAGCGCACGCGTCCCGACGATCTCCGTTAGGCTGCCCGTCTGCGTATCCAGAATAAACGTGCGGGCACGTGCTGTCTCCAAGCGTAGGGCTTCATCCAGCGCGAAAAAGCGCATGAACATATAGCGGCTGTCAGGCGACCAGATCACCGGAATGTAGGGCACTTCATCATCCGTACCGGGGATACAAAGATAACGGAATTCGCCCGTCTCCCGATCCCAGATGCGCAGCGTCGGGATGCTTTCACCCGCTTCAAGCCGATCCTCGATTTCATCTACTGTCAGATCATGTGACCATTCCGCACGATAGCGACCATCCGGCGACCAGTCACCGCTGGGGAGAAACTCCATCCGCGAATGCGTGCGTTCCGCAACGTTGTAGACGAACACATCCTCGATTCCGGGCAGATAGTAATAGAGGGTATCGCCGCTCGGATGCCACTCATGCCAGAGGTTATTGTTCGACGGATCGTACAGGCGCGCGAAGTAGTCAATGCTGCCTGTCGTGCGGTCAATCAGGAAATACTTATAGCCTGTGCCGCCCAACGTGTTGAAGCTCTGCCGCCCCAGCACAAGATCACCATATGGTGGCTGCGCGCTGACAATATCGACCGGAAGTTCATTGATACGGAAGCCCAGTCGCGGCTCGAACGGTTCGGAGTATTCGCCCGTCTCGACATTGTAGGTTTGGATCAGCGTAACCGGATCGCGGCGGTCAGGCAGATAGCCCTCATAGCGGAATTCAACCGTGCGGTCATCGTGCCACGAAACATTGTAGACGGCTGATGTTTCGCCGCCGCTGAACAACACCTGTTCGTCTGAGCCGTCCGGATGGAATACCGCTACGAAATCGGATGCAATCAGCGCCCATTGATGATCGCGCGAGAATTCGCACGGCACGCCAAACCCGCACGGCGGGATCGTCTCATCCGGGCGGAGTTCGCCCGTTTGCGGGTTCAGACGCCAAACATATGGGCTGTCCATCAGCGTGACGAGAATTTCACCCGGCGGCGCATAGTCTGCTGGTGGATCATCCGTCGTATTGACCGATGCGGCGCAAACTTCGGTGCGTCGGCTGAGATCTGCCAAATCAAGCACAGTTTCGGCAGGCGGCGGTGAGGTTGGTGTGATCGTCGGCGTGGTTGTTGGGCGCGCGCCGCCAATCGAGTCAAACGGTTGTGTTGCTGTGGGTCGCACACCGATCCGGCGCGGATCGTCGGCGGTGCGCGGTTCCGCGGTCGCGGTCGCATACGCGGAAATCGTCTCATACGGCATCACCACTTGATACACGGTGATGAGGCTGTACGAGCCGTCAAACGAGGCGAGTATCTGCCGATTCGGGCTGAGTACCGGCTCGTACAGCGCACGCCCTTCGATCAAGCGGTAGTAATCGGCGATCACGTTCACGTTATCCGCCAATGTGCGCGCAACCGATGGCACATACGATCCGGCTTCACGTTCGCCCGTGTTCACATCGATCAGGTACACCTGTGTGAGCGGATCGCTTCCGGAGGCATCAGAAGGCGGCGCTTCACCGCTCCCCAAACCTTCGCACAACAGCACTTCAAGCTGCGCGATTTCTTCCGGGGTCAATCCGGCGGTCATCTCACGCCAGCTTTGCGCATAACCGATTGCATCGCGCGAATAGCGCTGCGTCAAGCACGCTGGCACACCCGCAATCACGGCTGGCGTGGGGGAAGCATACGGGTGCGTCGGCGTCGGGGTTGGGAAGAATACCCCTTCCACGCCTTCCACATCAGTCGGGAGCGCGGCGCACAATTCACGCGCCAGCAGCATCAGCCGGTTTGACGAGATCGTCAGCGTCAAACGCTCCCACAGATCACGCCAGCGTGTCCACTCATTCGGGAACGCATCGACCAAACATGCCGGGACGCCGGACGGATCAAAATCCAACCCATAGACGCGATCCGGCAGTTCGTCCCCGAAGTTTTGCCCGGCGATGTACGCCGTATCGCTGTCAATCCAGCCGTAATCACGACTCGAACGATACGGCAAATCTGACCCGGCATAGTGCCAGATCATGCCGTCGCCAAAGCGGTAGATCACGACTTCGACGCCGGGTTCACGGTTGCGGTAATCCTCGCCGTATACGACAAGAAAATGCTGCCAATCGGGACTCGGCTGGACAAGCTCAATCGAGCGATCCGTAAATTCTTCGAAGAAGAAAGACTCGCGGGTATCTTCCAGCGCATCAACAATCTCGACGCCGCGCAAGACCGATCCATCCGGCTGCATGTATTGAATCGAGAACAGACCGCGTTCGCCAAGCGTCCCCAGCGTGCTGATCGGGCTGCCGTAAGCGTTCGGCATGCCGCGCTGGATCACCTGCTCGGTTTCTAGGTCCCAACGCCACCATGCGGCGCTGCCATCGGCACGCGGAACCCATGTGATCAACGTGCGGTTGTCGGTGCTGAAGGTGAAATCAATGAATTCGCTGTATTCCAATTCGGCGGCGATGACTTCGCCCGTGTCGGCGTTAAAGCGCTCCATGCCGACGATCAACTCATCACCCGACCATTGAACGAGATCGCGCCGACCGTTATCCGGCAGTGACGGGATGAACTGGCGTAGAAATGCCCCAGTCGCCAGATCGTAAATCGTGACCGCTTGCAAGCCGCTCGATTCACGGATGGCGATCTTGGTGCGATCTTCATTGATGGCGTACCGGATTGCATCACCCGGCTGGATCACGTCGAATGTGCCGCGTCCGGTCGTCTCATCAAGGATATACATCAACAGCCCGGTTTGATCCGACGAGATGGTGATCGGCTCAAGCTGGTCGATCAGCATCACCGTGAGCGGGTGATCGCCGTAACTGCGCTGGTACTCCATGCCAAGCAGGGCGCGCAGCAGTGAATTTCCGGTTTGGGTGGCGGGTTCACCGATGATTTGTGCGCTGCTTCCGAAGCGGATCGCGTTTAGGGCGCGCATTCCGGCGGCGCTCAATGCCGTGCCGAGCGGAATCGGCGTCACCGTTCCGGTACGCCCATCGACTTGATACATCGTGCGGCTGTTGACGGGTCGGTGATAGATCAAGTCGTCAAACGCGCTGAACCAGACATCAACCGGGTCTTGTTCCAAGCGTTCTGTCTGGATTTCACCGAGCGGCTCAAAAAGACTCGCGTCAGCATCAAAGATTTGCAGCCGTCGGGGAAGTGCCGCGAGGATGATATTTCCCGGTCCGAGGACGAAGCCGTTGCGATTGTCGAAGAACGGCAGCGCATCGACTCGGTTCGGCAGTGTCGAACGCGCCTCATCGCGGGCGTTGGGCAGATCCCACAGCCAAGGGGTGATTGTCGTGTCATTTTCGCTGCGGCGGAGTTCCGGGCGTTCTGGCACGACCACGCTCATCAACAGATACGTATCGTCGTCGCTGAAGATCAGCGGCGATTCGATCCCGCGTGAACCGTTCGGCTCAATCGACGCGACAACTTCGCCCGACTCGGTGCTGATCAGATCGACCACGCGACCGTTCGCCGCAGCAAGCCATCTCCCGTCATGGCTGAAGGCGTAATGACGGGCATAATCAAAGGTTTCATATAGAGTGCGGATGGGTTGAAAAGTGCGGGCGTCCACCAAGACAAGTTCCCCATCGGGGGTTGTCCAAGCGAACCGGTCAAAATTGGGGTCGTAAAGGATGCCTGTCGGGCGCTCTCGCCCGATTTCGCGGTACGGGCGGAGAATCTCGTCTGTACCGGTCTGCCCGAATGCCGCTCCCGAAAGGGCAAAGATACCGATCGAAAACGCGAAAAGGACGATCAACAGAGGCAATAGTCGTTTCATACAATCACTGTCCGTCCGGGCTTAATCCGCAGGTTCTACTTTGCAGTATAGAAGGGAACAAAAAATCGCGCCCACGCCGCTGTTTAACGTCATACAAACGGAATCCCGCCGCGTCCCCTACGGGTCTCCGCGTTTACAGTATGCTTGAAAAAAGCGCACCACCCGTCGGAGGACACCGCCATGAAAAAGATGATTTTGCTCCTCTTTTCGTTCATCATCGTTTCTGCCGCGCCGATCACGGCACAGCAGTCCTGCCCTGCCGATGTGATCCTCGCGCTGGCACGCGCCGGGTCGGCATGTTTGAACACCGGGCGCGATCAAGCGTGCTTCGGCAATGGCTCGGTCACCGCACAGGGGTTTGGCGGCGAATCTCTCTTTTCACAACCGGGGAATATCGTCGAAGCGGAGCAAATCAATACGCTTCAGGTCGGTGGCGGCAGTGAATACAGCGCGGCGATTGCCCGTATTCAAGGAACGCTCCCCACAGCCGACCAGCAGAGCATCGTGATCTTCGCGTTCGGCACAGCGCAGATCACCAACCTTGCGCCGCCGATGAACGAAATCCTGATCAGCGCAACCGGGACATTGAATGTGCGCACACAGCCGAACGCGACCGCGCCGATTTTGACGCAAGTTGGCGTGCGTGATTCGCTCACGGCAAACGGACGGATCAGCGATAACTCGTGGCTGCGCGTGATCGTTCCTCAGCGCGGAGAACCTGATCTCGTCGGCTGGGTGACACAGGACGTGATCAACATCACCGGAGATGTAAATATGCTCACGGTAATCCGCGAACCGGAAACTGAGCGCTACCTGCATCCGTTTGAGGTGATCGAGGTCAGCACCGAGATGGACGATGCGCCATGCACTGGAACACCAGAAAGCGGAATTCTGCTGCAAACACCAAATATCACTGACCCGGTGACATTCACAATCAACAGGCAGGTGATGACAATCGCGGGAACTGTGTTCCTACAAGCATCCAACCCCGCCGCGCTTGAAATCAGCGTTCTCACGGGTGAGGTCGTACTTGAGGACGGCATGTATCTTCCGGCAGGAGCGCTGTATCGCTTTGGCAGCTCCACCACGTTCGAACCCTTCGACGCCGCCAGCCTCGCCGCGATGCCGATCAACAACCTACCGGCACGCTTCCGCTTGCCCGCACCGATCACCGAAGAGGGCTACGCCGCCGCGTTGACCGCCTATCAAGCGCGCTTTGCCACCCCAACCCCACCGCCACCCGATCCAACCATCGAAGCCGCGTGCCGCCGCACGGTGCGCTTTAACACCGATCTCCGCGCCGGAGCGGGAACAAATTACGAAATCGTCAACAGCCTTGCCGCTGGTACAACGATCTATCCGGTTGTCGCTGCGCCTGATCTCAACGGCGATCTATGGTATCAACTGCCGAGCAGCAGTTGGATCAGCGCGGCGTACGTCGAAGAAAGCGGAAACTGCGATCCGCTTCCTGTCACCGGGCGCGCTGATGCGCCGAACTTTAACGGGTTGATTTTGGAGACGTGCGAAAGCACGAACGGACCAATCCGCGCCGGACAAACTGTGACGATTGAGTTTGTGCCGCCCGCTTACGACAACATCAATGATGCCAATAACGCCACGCGGATCGATCCGGGGCGCATCTTCATCGAAAACCGCCGCATTCGCCCGACAGTTTCCGCACCGATTGCGATAGGCAGTGGGCGTTATATTCGGACGTTTTCGACGACATGGACAGCCGAAAGTGGAACGTTCCGCATCACAGGCGACCGCCTGACCTATACCGTAATCTGCGACATCGTCGTTTCTGTCGGGTAAACAACGCAGCACCGTCCACACATAAAAAACGCAGAGGGGCGAAAATCATCCCTCTGCGTTCTCTGCGGTTTAATGCCTTAAGCGTTGCTTATTCTACCGTCACGCTCTTGGCGAGATTACGCGGCTGATCGACATCTGCGCCGCGCAGTGTCGCCACATGATACGCCAGCAGTTGCAGCGGAATCACCGTCACCAGCGGCGAGAGCAGTTCCGGCGTATCCGGCACATAGATCACATGATCCGCTTTCGTAGAAATGAATGTGTCCCCTTCAGTTGCCACTGCGATCACAATGCCGCCGCGCGCTTTTGCCTGTTCGATCTGGCTGATCATCTTCTCATACACGCTGTCTTTGAGCGCAATCGCCAGCACGGGCATATTGCGGTCGATCAGCGCGATCGGACCGTGCTTCATCTCGCCTGCGGGATAGCCTTCGGCGTGAATGTAGCTGATCTCTTTCAATTTGAGCGCGCCTTCGAGCGCAATTGGATAATTGATGCCGCGCCCCAAGTACAGGAAGTTGGAATACTGGTACACCCGCTCCGCCAGCACCGCGACTGCCGGATCGCCGTCGAGCGTGCGGCTGATCAAATCGGGTAGGTGTGCCAGATTGCGCACATGCGTCCGCCGCGCTTCCAGCGTTAGCGTTCCGCGCAGTTCCGCCAACCGCAGTGCCAAAAGATATTGATCGGCGATGCTGGCGGTGAAGGCTTTCGTCGATGCGACACCGATCTCCGGTCCGGCGTTCATCGTGATATAGCCATCAGCGACCCGCATTGCTTGGCTTCCAAGCGCGTTGACGATGCTCCACAGCGTCGCACCTTTATGACGCGCTTCTTCCATCGCGGCGAGCGTATCCACTGTTTCGCCGCTTTGGGTGATCGCTAGCACCGCCGTCTTGTCATCGACAATCGGATCGCGGTAGCGGTATTCGCTCCCGTAGTCGCATTCGACGCTCAAGCGCGCAAGATGCTCGACGTAGAACTTTCCGACCAAACTGCTGTAATGACTCGTGCCGCACGCTACGATCACCATGCGAGTCAGCGATCTCGCCTGCTCTGGTGTTAGGTTCAAATCGGGTAGGAATACGCTATCGTGATCAAAGTCTACACGCCCCCGAATCGTATCGGTGATGCTGCGCCCCTGCTCGAAGATTTCCTTCTGCATGAAGTGCTTGTATTCGCCCTTCGCCGCGCTCACCGGGTCCCAAGGGATATTGTGAACCTCCGCCTTGATGAGTGCGCCGTCAAGCGTCTGAATCGTCACACCCTGCTGGGTGATCACCGCCATCTGGCGGCTTTCGAGAAAGATCATGTGGCGGGTCTGTTCAAGAATTGCCGGAATATCCGACGCGACGAACATTTCGTTTTCGCCGATCCCGACTGCAACACCGCCCGCATTCCCGATCCGCACCGCAATTAACCGATCTGGCTGCTTGCGGCTCATGACAACAATCGCATGCGCGCCGCGCAAGTGCGCCGCCGCCATCCGAGTCGCCTCTGCGACATCCCCGTGTGCTCCGTCTGCTGCCAACCGCGCGATCAACTGGACGATGACTTCCGTATCCGTCTCGCTGCGGAACTCGACACCTTCCGCCGCCAATTCTTCGCGCAGTTCAAGATAATTCTCGACAATCCCGTTGTGAACGACGACAAACTCGCCGTTCATGCTGATGTGCGGGTGCGCGTTGTGTTCGACTGGCGCGCCGTGCGTCGCCCAGCGCGTGTGACCCATTCCGATTGAGCCGCTTATTGGGTCGCCTTCCAACCGCCGCTGCAAATTTGACAGCTTGCCAACATCGCGCCGAATCTGAATTTGATCCGATTGAATCACCGCGACGCCTGCCGAATCGTAACCGCGATACTCCAAGCGGCGCAGACCTTCGATAATGATCGGGGTGGCATCACGCAAGCCGATATAACCGACAATCCCACACATGGCAGAGTCTCCCTATAGCTGGTATCAGATTTTTGAAAGACGTTCCACGCTGCCGCCCGCTTGTCGCACCGGTTACCCGGCGGCTTTCACGGTTGGCATCCATTAGGAGGGGAATATACAGATGGGATGGTGGATTCACCCCGGCGGCATCCGCTGATCTCTCGATTTTCGCGCGGATTCTTCCGCGCTTAAGTCCCTCTTGTGAAGGACAACCGCCACCTCGTCAACTCGGTGTGTACCGAGTCCATGCGCTCGCTGATCCCCTAATCCGCGTTGTGATCGCACAACGTAACGCATCATAACGATTGGTTCCATGAATGGCAAGGAAGAACTGCTGTCATACGAGCGGTTTAAGCGAAGAATCAATTAAAAAAGACGCCCAATGTGAGCGTCTTTTGATGATTCGACAAAACTACTTATGCACCTTCATGCCGCTTGATCAATGCATCAACCCAAACATCCACCCCTTCGCCCGTCTTTGCTGACACTTCAAGGATCGTCATGCCGGGGCGTACCGAGAGGATACTCGCGTGCGCAGCATCGCGGTCAAACTCGACCGCTTCCGCGATGTCGATCTTCGTGATCACCGCTAGATCAGATGAATTGAACATCGGCGGATACTTCAGCGGTTTGTCTTCCCCTTCCGTCACAGAGAGGATCACAACCCGAAAAGCTTCGCCCAAGTCATAGCTTGATGGGCACACGAGGTTGCCAACATTTTCGATGAACAGGAAATCAAAATTCTTCAAATCCCAATCACCGAGATATTCCTCGATCATATGCGCTTCAAGGTGACAGTTCCCCCCTGTCACGATTTGGCGCACCGGTGCACCTGCTTCAGCGAGACGGCGCGCATCATTGTCCGTCGCCAAATCGCCAACCAATGTCGCCACCCGATACCCGCGTGCGATCAAGCGCTCAATCGTCTTGGTCAGCAGCAAGGTTTTGCCGCTGCCGGGGCTGCTGACGATGTTAATTGTCGTCACGCCAGCGGCGGTAAACCGGTCACGCAGTCCGCGTGCAAGCTCATCATTCTTGCTCAGTACGCCCTGCTGAATCTGCAATATTCTCGGCTGCATCATCTGACTCCAATTCCAGATAATCGATTGACAATTCTTTCCCCTGCCGAATATCCCCTGTCAGCGCACCGCAGTTCCCACAAGCAAACCGCTGAATCGTGTCAAGCGTCGTATCTGCACCACACGCCGCACAATGAACAATCACAGGGAGTTCTTCAATTTCGAGGATCGATCCTTCAAGGACTGTTCCCTCGGCGGCAATATCGTAGCAGAACAAGAGTGCATCCTTCACCACGCCTGAAAGCAGCCCAAGTCGCATATGCACGCGCGCAACACGCTCCGCCCCTGCGTTCAGCGCTGCTTTGTTTGCGACTTCGACTAAGCTGTGCGCGATTGACAATTCGTGCATCGTTTTTTCCTTCAGGTCACACCGAAGATCATGTCAGCTATAGGTTAGGGGGTTTGATCACAAAGAAAAGGTGACAAGTGGGCAAAAGTGAAGTGCAAATATCACTGCATCCCAGATTTTACTGTCGGTATGCTTCATTTAAAGTTAGATTAAATGTAGTCCGGAGGTTCTAGTGAGCCTAAAGATTCTTCCGAAGCACTTATTTCAGGCGTGGGTGGATCGATTGCATGCCACGCACCGCATTGTAGCCCCCAGAGAAGAGTACGGTCAATATATATACGGTGAGGTTGAAGCTGGAGAGGCAATAACGCTCCAGTATCCAACCAGCGTCTTACCCCCGAAGAAGTATCTCCTTCCGCCGCACGAAGAGCTGTTCAGCTTTAATGCCAAGACGATGGAAATGAACCCCATCATCGAAGACATCCCTCCCACCGTTATCTTCGCTGTTCACACCTGTGACATGCATTCGTTGATGCTTCTCGACAAGATTCACAGCACCGGCTACACCGACCAGCACTACCGGGCGCGCCGTGAAAAAACAGTGTGGATCAGCATTGAATGTGTGAAACCGTGCATGGAACATGCTTTTTGCAAGAGTATGGGAACGCTTTCGGTTCCTGAGCAGTTCGATCTTCACCTGACCGATCTCGGCGACCGCTACGCTGTCGATATCGGCTCGGAACGCGGTGAAGCGCTCATCAACGGATTCACAGGCTTCTGGGAGCCTCGTGACGCCGATTTCCAAAGAATTAACGAGGTGATGGCGGAAAAGTGGAAGCACTTTGAATATCGCCTGAACTTCGATGTCACAGAACTGCCCGAACTGCTCGCCGCGACAGCAAAAGCCTCCGTGTGGGATGAACTCGGAGACATTTGTCTCGCGTGCGGACAATGCACAAAGGTCTGCCCGACCTGTTATTGTTTTGATGTGACGGATGAAGTCGATCTTACGCTCACGAATGGGAAACGTGTCCGCGCATGGGACAGCTGCCTAATCGAGAAGTTCGCGGTTGTCGCAGGGGGTCACAACTTCCGTAGTTCACGCGCGCGCCGGTTGCGCCACCGCTTCATGCGTAAAGGGAAGTATCAGTATGAAGCCTACGGCTTGATGGGCTGCGTCGGCTGTGGACGCTGCGCGTTGTCTTGTCCGGTTCACATTACCCCAGTCGATACGTTCAACCGTCTGCACGCGCAGCGGATCAAAGCCGAAATTGCCGCGCAGGTGCCGGGCTGAGGATGAAACGATGACAACGTTACTGAAAGAAACTCTAGAGAACAGCTCGATCTACATGCCCACCCCGGCACGCGTCATCGAGACACAGCAGTTCACACGTCTTGAAAAGTGGTTCAAGATCGAATTACCGAGCGGCTATTCGATTGCGCATCGTCCCGGTCAATTCCTTGAAGTCTCAATCCTCGGCGTAGGCGAAGCGCCAATTAGTGTCTGTTCCAGCCCCGCGCGCAGCAACGGCACCTTTGAACTGTGCGTGCGACGTGTCGGTAAAATGACCAATGCGCTCCACAACCTTGCGCCGGGCAGCATGATCGGCGTTCGTGGTCCGTTCGGTCGCGGTTTCCCGATTGAACGTTTTCGTGGGAAAGACATCATCTTCGTGGCGGGCGGTCTTGGACTTGCGCCGCTCCGTTCGTTGATCAACGAAGTGTTGGATCAGCGCGGCAAATATGGGCGAATCGCCATCCTGTACGGGACGCGAAGCCCGCAGGAATTCTTGTTCCAAGACGACATGCGCCAGTGGCAAGAACGCAGTGATATTGAATTTCACGTCACAGTGGATCGCCCCGCCCCCGATTGGAACGGGAATGTCGGCGTCATTACCACGCTGATTCCGCGAATCAACTTTCACCCGCGCAATACCATCGCCGCTGTCGTCGGTCCGCCTGTCATGTACCGCTTTGTGCTGATCGAGCTTCTGGCAAAGGGTATTGCGGAAGGCAATATCTGGATGAGCTTTGAACGCCAGATGAAGTGCGGCGTCGGCAAATGCGGACACTGCCAACTGCATCACATCTATACCTGTCAAAAAGGTCCCGCGTTCTCGTATGCGGAAGTGAAACACCTAGAGGAGGCTTTCGCATGAAGCCTAAGATTGCATTCTTTGAATTCACGAGCTGCGAAGGCTGCCAGCTAACCGTCGTCGATTCGCTTCAGGATCACCCTGAACTTCTCGATGTGGTCGAAATCGTGCAGTTCCGCGAAGCCATGTCTGAAAAGGGCGAAGATTACGCCATCGCCTTCATCGAAGGCTCATGCACGCGCCCATCCGACGAGGCGCGCATCCGCGAAATCCGCGAACGCGCCACTTACGTTGTGACGCTCGGCGCTTGCGCACATCTGGGCGGCATCAACGCGATCCGCAATCGTCAGGAACTCGAAAGCGTGCGCGAATACGTGTACGGTGAAAAGAAAGACTGGTTTGATACCTACCCCGCGCGTCCGATCGGCGCAGTCATCAAAGTGGATGCGGAAATCCCCGGCTGCCCGATTGATAAGAAAGAATTCGTCACCGCAGTAACCCATCTGCTTCAGGGGCGCATGCCGTACATTCCCGATTACCCGCTGTGCATCGAATGTAAGCTCAAAGAGAATGTGTGCATGTTCTTGCGCGGCAAAACGTGTTTGGGTCCGATCACCCGTGCGGGCTGCGACGCAATCTGCCCAACCTACGGGGACGGATGCGAAGGCTGTCGCGGTTTAGTACCCAATGGCAATGTCACATCGTTGAAAAATGCGCTGCGTGAACGCGGCATGACCGACGATCAAATTGACGCGAAGATGACGATGTTCCTGACCTACCAGCAAATGGAAAAAGAAGGAGCCGCCCAATGACTACGGTGAAAGTAGACGTTCATCACCTCACCCGCGTAGAAGGGCATGGGAATATCGTCGTAGACGTGCAAAACGGCGAACTCAAGCAGTGTGAGCTGCAAATCGTCGAGACTCCGCGCTTTTTTGAAGCGATGCTGCGCGGTCGCCCCTATGACGAATCCTCCCATATCACCTCCCGCATCTGCGGTATTTGCGCGGTAGGTCATGCGACGGCATCGTTACGCGCCACCGAACGCGCGCTTGCAGTCACACCCAGCCCTCAAACCGTGATGCTTCGCAAGCTGAACTTTCACGGCGAAATCTTGGACAGCCATATCCTACACGCCTACATGTTGATCGCGCCGGATTTCCTCGGCGTCGGCAGCGTGATCCCGCTGGCGAAAAGCGCGCCGGATGTGGTTTTGCGGGCACTCCGCATGAAAAAGGTGGCAGGCGAACTGTGTAAAGCAATCTGCGGACGCCACACCCACCCAATCGCAATGACGGTTGGCGGTTTCACAGCATTCCCGAAGATTGCAGAACTGCGCGAACTCCGTGAGCGGCTGATCGCGCTGCGCCCCGACTATGAAGCGACGGTCGAGTTGTTCTCGACGCTCAAGTTCCCGGCGTTCGAGCGTGACACCGAGTTTATTGCGCTGCACAAAGACGATGAATACTGCTTCATCGACGGCGTGATCGCCAGCACAGACGGCGGCACATGGGATATTTCCGAATATCGCCAAGTCACAAACGAGCAGATTGTTCCGCATTCGTCCGCCAAACACGCGAAGAATCAGCGCCAATCGTATATGGTTGGTGCGCTGGCGCGCTTCAACGTCAACTACAATCAACTGCACCCGAAAGCGAAAGACGCAGCGGCGGCGCTCGGCTTGCAGCCGATTACGGTCAATCCGTATCTGAACACAGCGGCGCAGGTCGTCGAGATTGTCCACTGCATCGAAGATGCAATCGGGATTATCGATCAACTGCTGGTGCGGGGCATCAAGCCAGAACCGCCCGCTCCGCCAACGCGCATGTCGGGAACGGGCACGGGTTCGGCGGATGTGCCGCGCGGGACGCTGTTCCATGAATATACGATCGAAGATGGAAAAGTTGTCGGGGCAAACTGCATTATTCCGACCGGACAGAACCTCGCCAACATCGAAGCTGACATGCGCGGACTCGTCCCTACGATTCTGGATCGGTCGCAGCAAGACATCACGCTAGCGTTGGAAATGCTCGTGCGCGCCTATGACCCGTGCATTTCGTGTTCGACGCACCTGCTTGATGTGAAGTTCGAGTAAGGGTTGAGCGAAGGTGACGAAAACGCTCATCCTAGCGCTTGGGAATCCGCTGCGCGGTGATGATGGAGTCGGCGCGGCGGTTCTACAAGCGCTTCAGGACAAGAAACTCGCGGACGTAACAATGATCGACGGCGGCACAGCCGGGCTAGAGACGGTGCTGCTGCTTGAAGGCACAGACTGTGCGATAATCATTGATGCGGCTGAAATGGGAGAAGCGCCGGGAACTTGGCGGCGCTTCTCGCCCGAACAAGTGCAGTTGGCAGCGCGCGATATGCACTTGCGCGGGACAATGCACTATGCCGGATTGTCTGAGGCACTTGCGCTCGGCGAAGCGATGAACATGCTCCCACCGCAGATTTTTATCTTCGGCATTCAGCCAGAAGAAATCGGATGGGAGATCGGACTCAGTGCGGCGGTCGCGGCGGCAGTTCCAGCGGTTTGCGCCGCCATTGTAGAGACTTTGCGACTCCAATTGGAGATGTAACATGGCATATAAAATCCTGATTATTGACGACGATCCCGATATTGCGCTGGCGGCACGTTTGATCCTTGAAAGCGCTGGCTATCAGGTCGTTGAAGCCCGCTCCAGCGCCGAAGGACTGGAAGCGGTTAAGCGCGAAAAACCGAATCTGATCATTTTGGATGTGATGATGGAAACCGCAACGGCTGGTTTCCAGACGGCATTGGTTCTTCGCAGTCCTGAAGAAAACTCGGAATACAAAGACTACAAGACGATCCCGATCATCATGCTCACTGCTGTGCATGAGACCATGCCGTATCGTTTCGCGCCGGATGAGAATTACTTACCTGTTGACGTGTTCCTCGATAAACCCGTCGACGCGGTCAAGCTGCTCCCGGCGGTTGAAAAACTGCTTACCCAACAGCATGCCTGATTCGCACCCGATCCCGCCCGAAGCGTGGAGCGCGCTTTATCAAGCCGCCGCTGCGTTTCACAGCACGTTAGTTTCCGCAAAGGTGCTGGAAACCATCGTTGAACATGCGCTTCGGGCGTTCAACGCTGATGGCGCGGCGGTCTATCGCCTCGATCCGGACGGAAAAACGCTGGTGTGTGCTGCGACGTTAGGCTCATGCAGCGCTGCGATCACGCCGCTCGATGATGTCAACCGCGCAGTGCTGAGCGGTGAATTCGTTCGCATGAAAGGCGAACACTCGCTTGCTTGTGCGCCAGTTGGCGCGGATAACTTCATCGGGATGCTGTGCATTTGCCCGCAAGAAGCAGTAGCGGTCGCGGATGAATGGCGACTGCGTGAGTTCGCTGACCAAGCAGCTTCAGCGCTCAGCCACGCGCTCCATTACGAGGCGCTGCAAAAGTCGGATCAGCAGCGCACCGAATTTGTTCATGTCGTCACCCACGAATTGCGGTCGCCTGTAGTCGGCGCGCAGAGTCTTCTGCGGGTTCTGCTTCAAGGCTTGATCGGAGACCTCACGCCGCAGCAGCAAGACATTCTGAACAGGCTTTCCCAGCGCATGGACTCACTGCTGGCGCTTATCAACGATTTACTGGCGCTTGCAGCAGCACGCACCCGCGCGGATCAACCGCTTGAGCGGCTCGATTTAACAACGGTTGCCCGCGAAAGTGCTGACACGTTTGTATATGATGCAAAAGAAAAAGCAGTCGCGCTTGATATTCAGGGTATCGAACTGCATATGCCCGTCCGCGCCACGCACCAAGGACTGCGGCGTATCCTCGATAATCTCGTCGGAAACGCGGTTAAGTACACGCCAAACGGCGGAAACGTGATCGTACAGATTACCCGCAAGGGCGATCAAGCTGTGATCCAGATCAGCGATTCGGGCATCGGCATCCCTAAAGAAGCGCTGGAGCGTATCGGTGAGACGTTCTTCCGCGCCTCAAATGCTCAGTCTTCCGGGATCATGGGGACGGGCTTGGGATTGGCAACGGTCAAAGCGTTGATCGACGGTTTTGACGGCGTGCTGGAAATCACCAGTGAAGTCGGCAAGGGATCAACGTTTACGGTGTATCTGCCTCTCAACGGCACCGACCCGACCCCTTCTGCATAAGCGATTTACACTAAGACTGCCGCAGTCCGTCAATATAGGTACGGACTGCGGTTTCAAATGCGGCGTCAAGATCACCGCCGCGTTGAAACTGCCCCGCGAGTTCAAGCATCACAAAGCCATGTACCAACGCCCATCCGCCGCGCAGTGCTGGCAGCGCCTTCCCCGCGCCAACCACGCGTGCCATGACTTCCTGAAGCGGCAGCGCGAGCGCTTCAGCCGTTTGGGGATCGGGTTTCAGTGCGGATATGGTGTTTGCAAACACCATGCTGTAAGTGACCGGATGCGCATGCGCAAACCTTCGATAGCCGTGCAGCATATGCATCAATGCAGCAGTTGGGTCAACTTTATCTTCAGCAGGCGCTTGATTTGCAGCATCGAGCATCGTGTCAACCAGCGCACCCGCTGTTGCCGTGCTAACAGCCGCCAGCAACGCCGTCTTATTTTTGAAATGGTGATAGAGCGATGGTGCTGCTATTCCGAACGCCGCCGCGAGCGATTGAAGTGTGAGCCGGTCAAGCCCTTCAGACTCGATCAGCTCACGTGCTTTGTCGATCAAGGCTGAACGTTGAACTTGTGACGGATAAGGCATCGGCTACACTCGCTGCATGTGGGTATCTTTGAATCCCGAGGCGTATTTTAGTCCATAGCCGATTACGCGATCCATGCCAATGTGTGCTAACCAGATCGCCGCGATTTGTACCAATGCCGTGTTTTCGCTGCTCAAAGCGGCGAACAGCAGCACAAGAGGCATCGCATACGTGTGAACGAGATTGTAGGATACCGCGCCAACGCGCAGATTGATCATGTAGGGGATAGCAGATAGATCGGGTACGAACAGACAGACCAGAAACACCCACCATACCCCCCCAGCGTTGGCAAACAGCAGAATTCCTCCGATGAGCAGTACCAGCGCTTCCATGCGCAGCAGAGCATTCGGTAAGCTGACGCTTGATTTCTGGTCAGCCGTCTTCACATTTGTTGAATTTAGGATCATGATACACCTCAAGACTATCATCATTAGCCTTCATAAGACTAATCGTATTAGCCTTCAAGGTGCGTGTCAACTTACATTTTTCTAACCTGTTGTGATTTCAGCGATCAAGTCAGCGAGAACGTCCGCCATAAGGGTGTGCCCGGCAGGGCGCCAGTGATATTTATCGCATGGGTAAAACAAGGGTTGATCGGGTGCAGCGGCATCAAATAGCGGCTGAGGATTGCGAAAAGCAATGCCCTCATCTGTCAAAAACTGCGACAACCACTCCCAAATTGCCGTATTGCTTCCCGGTCGCTCCCAGTTGAGCGGTGCGATGATCACGCCGAACTGTGCACCGTTCGACTCGACCGACTGGCGGAAGCGACGAATCAGCGCCGCCGTGATCTCATACGATTGACTCACGAGGGATTGATCGCCTGTCGCTTCGTTGAATCGCATAACGCCGCGAATCAGACTCAGCCGATCATAGAGCAGTCGATATAAGAACGAGACATCGTACAAATTGTCGTGAACGATGTTTACCGGCGGCTTACGCGGATCGATCTGTGATGGATCACCTTCGTGAAAAACCAGTTCTCCTTCATCGTCCAACACGAAATATGGATAGTAGGTTGAGCCGCTATAACGCAGCAGATAACTGTTTTCGGTCACATCATTCGCAGTTTCAAATACGAGGATAACCACCTCCGGCGCGTACCTAAACCCTTCCTGTTCATAGAGGATCACCGACTGCGCCGTGTTATAGCCTTGATGCCCCCCGTTGATCAGGTCGATGGGAAAGCCGTCCGCGTTTAGGCGAAGTGCTGCCTGACGGATAAATGTTGTTTCGAGGGGAACCTCAAAACCCGCCGCCAATGAGTCGCCAGCAACCCAAACGCGGGTTGTGCCGTCATCATTCGCATACGAATGCTCAATATCATGTAAGCCTTGGCTGTTGATGGTGACACTCTGGCGATAATCGCTCAAACAGGTGACATACAGATAAGTACCGTGCATCCCGGCAGAGTGCCGCCACCCCAAAACCGGATCGTATTCATAGAAATGATCCGGATACAACGGCACAGCACGTATAACGATTTCGATCATCCCAAGTGTCAATGTGATGGTGATGACGCTGATCAGCAGCAGACGAAGCGCAGTTTGTCCGAACTTTCGTTTGCCGGGCTTCGGGTTCAATGAGGGATCGACGTTCATTCTTTAGCTTTCGTCAGTGGTTACGGAAACCCGCCTAAAGCGCCAAGCGCATCGCAGTGACAAATTCCGTCATCACAGTGCCCATGAGCGCATGCCCAGACGGAGTCCAATGATAGCCATCACAGGTGTAAAAAGGGTTCTGAGAGACAGATGCACGGTCAAATACTTCTTGAGGATACTGATATGGCACATCCTGTTCCTCTAGTAACTGCGTGACCACTTGCCACGCTTCCAAGCTTGGGTTGAGGCGCTGCCAATTCAGAGGCGCAACGATCACCCCGAAGTCTGCCCCATCGGCTTCAACGACGCTTCGGAGTTCATCCAAAAGCGCGGCAGTGATTTGCGCGGCGTGTTCACGTTCTACATTGTACTGCTCAGGAGTCAACGTAACCGTAAAACCTCTCCCCACTGTCGCCCGATCATAGAGCAAGCGGTACAAGTTTGAAGCACCATAGAGCGCAGCATGAACGGGATTCAATACAGCCTTAAATGGATCAGGCTGAGTCGGATCGCCGTCATGAAAGACAAGCTGCCCGTGTTCATCTAGTGTGACATACGGCAGATACGTTGAACCACCTGTGCGCAAGACATGGTTGTTGTCGTTAATGTCATTTGACGGTTCAAACAGCAGGATCACGAGGTCAGGATGATAGCGTCTGCCTTCCGCTATGTAAAAGGCAAGCGACTGCACCGTGTTGTACCCTTGATGTCCCGCGTTGATAATCTCGACCGGCGATGCGGCACCTTGATTTAGGAGAAGTTCGGCTTGACGAAATGCGGTCGCCTCAAAAGGAACCTCAAAGCCTGTCGCCAGTGAATCACCCAACAGGAGCACACGGTATGTGTCATCATCGGTGCGATCATAGCTGTGCTCAATATCTCGCAACCCGTGACTATTGATCGTGACGGTCTGATGATATTCGCCTAAACACGGCGGAAACAAATACGTCCCTCTGGAGTTGGGAATATGTCGCCAACCCGTTGCCGCATCATACACGACAAACCGATCAGGATAGAGCGGCACAGCGCGAACGACAAGCTCAATTACCGCCAATGTGAGGACAACCGCGAAAAGACCAAAAATCGACAGACCTAACATACGCTTCAACCAACCGGACTTACCCGTCGGCTTTGTTTCGATCATGAGCGTCCTTCAGACATCATCAAACGGGCGCGGTACTGAATCGCTTCAGCCGCGTGCGGCACATCAATCAACATGCTGTTGCCAAGATCAGCAATCGTGCGCGCCAACTTGAGCATACGATGATAGCTTCGCGCACTAAAGTTCAACCGCCGAATAGTCGTCTCAAACAATGCTTTTGCGGCGGGAGTCATCGCACAATATTCCTCGATGTCGTTCACACCAATATCGCTGTTGGCGTAGACCCCCGTCAGCGCCGTATATCGTTCGCGCTGGCGTGCCCGCGCCTGCTCCACGCGCTCCCGAACCACTGCCGATGTTTCACCGCGTTCAGTCCCCATAAGCTTGTCGTAATCCACCTGCGGCACATAAATATGAATATCGATGCGATCCAGTAATGGACCTGACAACCGCGCCTGATACTTGGAAATTGCGGTCGGTGAGCACGAGCAGGTATGTACGGGATCACCATGATACCCACAAGGACAGGGATTCATTGCCAGAACCAGCAAAAAACTGGCAGGGAATGTCATGCTTCCGCCTGCTCTGCTGATGGTCACGATTTTGTCTTCAATCGGCTGGCGCAGCGCTTCGAGCGCTCTTGGCGCGAACTCGACCGCTTCATCAAGGAATAACACGCCGCGATGCGCCAGCGTCGTCTCGCCGGGACGCGGTGTGCTGCCGCCGCCAACCAACCCCGCCTGTGAGATCGTGTGATGGGGTGCACGAAACGGGCGTGACGCGATCAGCGGGTGATCTGCTTCAAGCAGATCGGCAACCGAATAGATGCGCGTAATTTCGAGTGCTTCCGCGAATGTCAGCGCGGGCAGGATACCGGGCATCGCGCGGGCAAGCAATGTCTTACCTGTCCCCGGCGATCCGATCATGAGCAGGTTGTGATTTCCAGCGGCGGCGATCTCCAGCGCGCGCTTAACCTGCTCCTGTCCCTTGACGGCTGAAAAATCGGTGATCGCGCCAAAATTATCCGGGAGTGTTTGGAGCTGCGACGGATCGCTGCGAAAGACGGGAATCGGGTCAAGCCCGTACAGATGCTCAATCAACTGACCGAGGGACTTGACCGGATAGATGTCCACATCGCTCACCAACGCCGCTTGTGGCGCGTCTGCCGCAGGGAGATACACGCGCCGAATCCCTGCTTGCGCTGCCGCATAAACCATCGAAAGAATACCGTTTACATGGCAAACCTCGCCGTTGAGCGAAAGCTCACCGATGAACAGCGCGTTCTCAAGATCAGGCAGCGGCGCCTGATCGGTTGCCGCAAGCACGCCCATCGCAATCGCAAGGTCATAGGCGGTGCTGTGTTTGGGCAGCGAAGCCGGATTCAAGTTGACGACATACGCCTTGTTCGGGAACTGCATGCCTGAATTGCGAATCGCCGATTTGACCCGTTCGCGGCTTTCTTTGATCGCGTTATCCGCCTGACCGACGATGACAAACTGAGGAATACTCGCACGCGGGTTGAAATCAGTCTGAACTTCAATGATGAACCCATCTAAGCCCACCAATGCACAAGCGCGAACAGTCGAAAGCATGTTTTTCCCCTTCGGCGGCACGTGCAAGATTATAGCGTCACCGAATCGTTTGAACGATCTATACGCATCTGAACCCGCGCATTAAGAAAAGCGAATCAAGGGCTTAACTTGCAATGAAGAAACAGGGCTTATACAGCGTTGGGGACTATACTCATTTACAGGGACTTATTTTGATCACCAACACATAAGGCATAGTCTGTATGCGATTTCGTACTCTGGCAATAGTTAACACACTTGCATTTGTGGCGATCCTCGCCATGAACTTCCTTGCTCAATCAGCGGATATTTTCCCGTACACCACAACCGAACTTGGCGAATCCCGCGCAATCTTTTTTCTACCGTCGGGCTACGTGTTTGCCATTTGGGGTGTGATCTATTTGGGACTGGGCGCATATATCACCTATCAACTACGTCCCGCCAATTATGACAACCCGATTCACGAGCAGATCAGTATCTTCTTCATCGTGAGCTGTATTGCAAACGTCACATGGTTGATCCTCTTCCTAAATAATCTTATCTGGGAAAGCACGGTTGCGATGCTTGTGTTATTGGCGTCGCTTCTCGCGATCTACACCCGCCTCGATATCGGACGCACCCGCGTGACCACGCTCGAAAAGTGGGCGGTACATATCCCCTTCAGCATCTACTTGGGGTGGATCACGGTTGCGACCGTAGCCAACTTCGCGGCGGCGCTGTACACATCAGGGAACGTAACCGCGTTGTTGGGCATCACGGCGGATGTGTGGGCAGTGATCATGATGGCGGTGGCAGCGGTGCTTGCGGCGCTGATGCTGATCATCCGGCGCGATATTGCTTACGCGCTCGTGGTTGTATGGGCGCTCATCGGCATCTACACTCGCCCGTTTGATACGCCTACATTTGAGGTGCTGTCATCGCTCAACAGCGGGTTGGTCGATACCGCCGCGCTCGTGATCGCCATTGCCATCGCCATTGGAGCGGCGGCACGTCTGTTTGTGCGTCGTCCACAGCCGACAGTCGCGTAAGCGCGTTTTGACGATCAGCCGAAAGGCGCTGCATAACTCGCAGCGCCTTTTTTGTTGGCGGCAAGCATGTTTTGACGTCAAATCGACATATAGATCAGGTACAATACGCGGACTTTGGAAATAGGAGCAGCAGCCCCATGTTTGATGACGCCGCGCGCGAATTCCTCCGCAAGCCCTTGATCGCCCGCATTTCAACCTTTGATAGTGACGGCTATCCGCATACCGTCCCGGTTTGGTTCATGCTCGAAGGTGATGAGATCATCTTCATTGCGGAGCGTAAGACGAAGAAGGTGAAGAACATCCGCGCTAACCCAAAAGGCTCGGTATCTATCGGCGGCGAATCCGGCGAATCGTCGTATCTGATTAAAGGTGAAATGACCGTCGAAGAAGACCCCGGCTATGCGTGGATGAAGAAGATGACCCGCTATTACGAAGCGCCGGAACAAGCGGAAAAAGACATCGAAACATGGTTGAAGTTTGACATGGTCATCATCCGGCTCAAACCGACCCGCGTGATTAAGGTCGTTTAAGATGGCGAAATCTGCTTCTCAACCGCTCGCAGACCGCATCCGTCCGACAACGCTAGCAGAATTCGTCGGGCAAGCGCACCTCGTCGGCAAAGGCAAACCGATCTACCAGATGATACAAGGCGACAAAGTGCGCTCGATGATCTTCTGGGGTCCTCCGGGAGTCGGCAAAACGACACTCGCGCGTATCATCGCTGCGTCAACAGGACGCGGTTTCTTCGAACTTTCTGCTGTGAGTGCGGGCAAGGATGATCTGCGCCAGATTGTTGAGCGGGCGCGCCGTGAACGCGGCTACCGCGATCCGAACGCTGCGCCGGACTTGTTCAGCTTGATGCCGCAAGACGAACAGCGCAGTGCACCCGCGCCGATTCTGTTTCTCGATGAAATTCACCGCTTCAACAAGGCGCAGCAGGATTTTCTGCTCCCATATGTCGAAGATGGCACGATCATCCTGATCGGCGCAACGACCGAGAATCCGAGTTTTGAAGTTATCTCGGCGCTGCTCTCCCGCAGTCAAGTTTATGTGCTAAACGCGCTCACAGTTGATGAGATCAAGCAGATCATCACACACGGCGCACAGGTGCTCAATGTGTCGCTAGATGAAGATGGGTTGGACTTTCTCGCCAACTACGCGAACGGGGATGCACGCCTTTCGCTCAATCTGATCGAAAATTCCGCCGCGCTGTATACGACGGACAAAGACCGGCGGCTCACGTTGGAGCATCTGAAAAGTGCGCTCCAGTCGAAGCAATTACGTTATGACCGCGCCGGAGAAGAACATTACAACACGATCAGCGCGTTCATCAAGTCGATGCGCGCCTCAAACGTAGATGCTGCGCTCTATTACTTGGCGCGTATGATCGACGCGGGCGAAGACCCAGTATTTATCGCCCGACGCATGGTAATCTTCGCCAGTGAAGATGTGGGCATGGCAGACTCGAACGCGCTCGTGACTGCGAACAACGTATTCCGCGCTGTTGAAACCATCGGCTACCCAGAATGTACATGGGCGCTTTCGCACGGGGCGATCTATCTGGCGAGTGCGCCAAAATCGCGCTCCACCGAGGCAATTTATGCTGCGCTCGAAGATGTTCAGCGGACGGGCAACCTGCCGATCCCGATGCAGCTCCGTAATGCCCCTACCCGCTTGATGAAAGACCTCGGCTATGGCAAAAGTGACGGCTCTGAGTCACTTCTGCCGGAAGAACTCGCCAAGCGCCGCTATTACCCACCCAAAACTCAATAATCCGAGTCGGTCAGGTATTCGGCGCGGGTTTCGCGCGTCTGTTCAAGCTGTTCCGGCGTAAGCAGCGACCAGAAAATGTCGGGCGTGACCACCCGGTTCGCGCCCGCTTCTGAATACCGTCGCAGCCAATCGAAAAACGGATCTGTCCCCAAATCCTCGCGCAGTGCATGGAGCAGTCGAGCACCGCGCAAATACACGGCGTTGATATACTGCCGCACGGTCGTGAACGTATAAACCGGACTGTCCACTGACGCCGCGATATAGTCTGACTGCGAACGCACGAACGAATTGACACGGAAATCCCACCACCAATCACGCAGATCAGGATAGAACTCCTCGAAGAAAACATACTCGCTGTAGGTTGCCAGCGCTTCATCGAGCCAAGGCGTGATCGCTTGATCATTGCCGACGCGCGCATACCACCATTGATGCGCAACCTCATGCACGGTGATGATCGTCAGATAGCCGCCCGGCTCACCGGTATAGCCGCGAAACCAGTCACGCCCGACGAATACCAGCCCGCTAAATTCCATACCGTCGGCAAAGTCGCCCTCGACCACGACAAAGCGCGGGTACGGGAACGCGCCAAACAGATCCGAGTACATGCCCAGCGAATTGACTGCGACTAGAAGCGCGTGCCCTGCACCATCCACCGCGCCGCTTGTCCCTCCTACTGAGGCTTCTGTGAATGAATACAGTTCGACCATCGTGCCATCGGGCGCGTCTTGCAGCGTGACATTGAACTCATCGCTCATGCTTACTGCAAACTCACGCGATCCGTCAAGCTGGTAATGCCACACAGCATTTTCGGGGCGGTCAAGCTGACCGGGGGCGGCGACTGCGAGATCGGGCGGCGCATTGCTCACCGTCAGCGTGATATCCCAATCCGCCGATTCCGCGACGATCTGTTCACCGATCTGTACCGCATCATGCGAAATCCATTCGCCGCCGCGATTCACCGCGACCGTTGCCAACCAATGACCGAGATTCATCTGGCGCACGGTGTATCCAAAATACCCGTTTAGCGCGTTTAAACCTGTGCCAACAGGCGGCACAGCCAATCGATACGAAAGCTCTGCTTGCAGCGCACATCCGATTGCCAGCGGCGCAGAGAGTTCAACGGTTAAGCGCCTTCCGGTGAGTTCAAACGCTGTTGCTTGAATGATCTCCTCGCCTGTCAGCGCTTCGACTGTTACACCATTCATCGTCACTACGCCGGAAAACCGGTTTGGCTCAAGATTCAGGACGAACGTATCCACTGCATCACCAGAGTGATTCGTCCAGCGAACTTGGTGTCGCACTTGGACAACCTTGGCAGCGTAATCGACTTCTGCTGCAACGGTATGCTCGGATCGGGTATCCGCACCAGAGCCGGGGCATGCACCGTCCGGTGTGTTGGTCGGAGGAATTTCGATTTCGACAGATGGCGTGGGAATGGTTTGTAACACCCGGCTTGCAGGCACATCCAGAGTCGGCACAGGCGACCCATGATCAATCGTGACGCGCACGGTGGTTGGGGTGAGCGGTGCAGGTTCAACTGCCCGGAAATTGCACCCGGAAAGCGTAACGGTCAAAAGCGTGAGTAGCAGAAGAACGGTTGTCACCAGTGGCACATCCTCGTGATTCCAAACAGCTTAAGTATCCTGTTCCAAGCCTCGATGCGCAACGATCTTTACAGTCCTGTGTTATCTTTTTAGCATTCTCGTATTTGCCTCACGTGATTCTCACGTTCTTTTTAGGATAAAGGAGGTCGGAGCTTGACCCAAACACCCCTTCGCACACAGATTCGCGGGTTGATCCGCCTGACCCGCTGGAAGGAATATATCCCATTTGTTCTGCCGCTCACGGTACTGGGATCACTTCTTGCCGCGCACCCGAACAATGTTTCACTGGATTGGCGGCTGATCGCCGTGACCATCGCCAACATTCTTGCCGTCGCTTATGCCTTCATGATCAACGACATTGAAGATGCACCGGATGACGCCCGCGATCCGGATCGCGCCGCTCGCAACCCGATCTCAACAGGCGAAATCGGTTCGCGCTTCGGTTATGCTGCGTGCCGTTTAGTCGCTCTCGTCACCTTGATCGCTTACGCGGTGTGTGGTTTGCATGTCTTTTTGATCGGTGGTGCGACCCTGCTGCTTTCGCATCTCTATTCATGGCGTCCGGTACGTCTGAAAGCGTACCCTGTGACGGACATCCTTTCACACTCGCTCATGTTGAGCGGTCTGCTCCTGCTGGCGGGCTACTTCGTGTATGACGCTTCACCCGGCATCGTCTGGTTGATCGCCATCGGCGCGTCGTTGATCTCCGCCTATGGTCAGCTTTACAACCAGCTTCGTGATTACGATATGGATAAGGCTGCTGGTTTGAAGAATACCGCGATCATGGTCGGCGCAAGCAATACGCGGCTGTTGATGTACAGCGCGATTGCGTTGGGCGTGGTCTGCTTCCTATTAGCGATTTTTCAAGGCGCGTTCCCGACGTGGCTGGCACTGCCTCTAGCACTTGCTATCGGCGCGGCAGCGATTTATCGCCCGCGTACCGACATGCGCGGGGGTGAGGCAGTCGAAATCAGCGGGTCGATTCAAATTCAGTTCATCATGGCTATCAACATCGTCATCTTGATTTGGCTGGCGGAACAAGTTGCTAGTCAGTTGATCGTGTTCTAATCTCTGCCCCGCATTTTCGGGTACAATACGGCACATTTGTGAAGCGGGAGCGTCTTGTGACGCTCCCCATCAGCCGGATCAAAACCCGAAACTCATGAATCCTCCTGCTCCTCTCAATCTGAATGACATCCACAGCATTCTGTTCAACGCGCATATTCTTGCTTCAATCGTCCTCGGTTTTTGGAGCGCCTCAGTTGCCATCCGCAGCCAGTCGATCAGCGGCAATTTTTGGGGCGCGGTGTTCACCAGCGCGATCATGGCGGCGGTTGTGCTGCTCGTCGGAATCATCATGATGCTTCAAGGCTTGCGACCAGAACGCTTGACCACTTACCTCCTGTACATGAGCTGGCTGATCGTAATCATGCCGGGGTTGTTCAGTCTGCTTCGCGGGCGCGATGACCGAAATGCCGCAATTGCGTTCTCGATCCTGTGCTTCTTTAACGCCGCGACCAGCGTGAGCATGTTCCAGCGGAATATCATCGGACCTTGGGTGCTGCCGTCATGAATTCGCGTGTATCGGCGGCGATCCTTCTGATTCTGCTGCTGATCGCGGGGTGCAGTGATGCGCCAACGCCGCTTCCCGTTGATCTGCCACCGACCGCCACGCCAACACTTGAATTCGGGGACGTTCCGCAGCCGCTAACCGCCGTGCGGCTCCTGTTTGCCAACACCGTTGACACTGCCGTTCCCGACGCAGATCGCGCAGTGCTTGAGACTGCGGGATTCGTCCTCGAACAGGCACCCGCAGACAGAGTTCTCGATGGAATAATCGTCGATCTCGCCCCCAGTGAGGTTTTTGTCCGGTTCGATGACCCAGATTTTGACGATTCAGCACTCAACCGTTCCCCGAATACGCTGAACCGCTCGATTGCGCTCAATCCCGCCGCGCCGCCGTTCGATCAAGTGGCGGTCTTGCGCGTGTTTTGGCAAAGTTTCAGCGCTTCACCGGTTGATCCGCGTGTGGTACTGGCGCAAGCGGGTTATCCCGACGGCTTTGATCTGCATGTGCTGGCGGTGAACGGATTCGATCGGATCGGCTACGATCTACAAATACTGTACGGGCAGTCTTTGAACGCCCCCGTCACCATTGGCTCGTACTCGCAGACAGAAGCGCAGCGCCGCTTTCAGGGTACAGCCTATCATCTGGCGATCTTCTCGTGGAGCGACCCCGCCGTGCGTGACTCATGGGTCATAATCGTTGGCGCGGACAACGTCATTGATCTGCCCCCGCTCACCGTGCTGTATCAACTTGGCAGCAGTGTCACCGTAACCGAATTCACCCCCGGCGGCTTTCCAATTCCGCGTCTAAGTCCATAACCACCTTTGCGTCTTTTTAGCTTTGCGATAAAAATAGACCTCATCGATCGTGAGGTCACTTATGCACCTGATCGTCACCCACGAAAACGCCGATTTTGATGCGGTTGCTTCCCTCCTCGGCGCATATCGTTTGAACCCGCGTGCGGCTGCACTCTTGCCGGATCGCTTGAACCGCAACGTGTCCGCCTTTTTGACGCTTTACCGGAGCGCGTTTCCGTTCGTTACACGCGCCGACCTGTTTAGCGAAAAACGTCCGCCGCGCATTTCGCGCGTCACGGTGGTTGATACGCGCCGCCCGCCGTCAGTAAAGGGCATCAAGCCAAGCACGCCGCTGACCATCATCGATCATCATCCGAACGATGGTGAATTCGCGCCCAACGAAACGTTTGAAGGTGAAATCATCGGCGCAAACGTGACCCTTCTCGTGGAGCGCATGATCCCTAAGAAACTCGTGCTGACCACGCTTGAGGCAACCCTGCTGATGCTCGGCATCTACGAGGACACCGGATCGCTGTCGTATCGCAGCACAACCCCGCGCGATCTGCGCGCTGCCGCGTGGCTGCTCGAACAAGGTGCGTCGCTGGATACCGTCCGCCGCTACCTTGAGCCGCCGCTGAACGACGATCAACAGGCGGTGCTTGAGGCGCTCGTCAATCGTGCTGAAACACGCTCAATCCAAGGCTACCCGATCACGATCGCCGCAATCGTGCTGAATACCTATATGGCGGAACTGAGCGCAATCGCTCATCGTCTGCGCGATACACTTGACCCGACGGCGCTGTTTCTATTCGTGCAAATGCCGCAGAATGAACGCATGATCACTCATTTGATCTGCCGCTCAACCGATGATGCGATTGATGCCGGAGAGATCGCACGGATTTTTGGCGGCGGAGGGCATTCCCGCGCCGCGTCAGCCCCGATCCCGAATCCCCCGCCGCTGGAGTCGCTGACGACTCAAATATGGGAACTGGTCAGCTTGCGCGTCCGTCCCGCGATTCGTGTAGCGAGCCTGATGTCCTACGGCGTGCAAACCGTCGAAGCAAACACGCCTGTCCGTGATGTCGCGGGAAAACTTCGGCGGCTCGGTCATGAAGGGTTTCCAGTCGTTGAGAACGGGATTGTTGTTGGATTGCTCACGCGGCGGCAGGTTGACCGCGCTCTTGATCATCAGATGGGTGATTTGACAGTGCGCGCTATCATGACCGCTGGCGAAATCACCGTCACCCCAGAATCGCCCGCCGCGCTGCTCGAAAAGCGCATGGTCGAAAGCGGCTGGGGTCAAGTCCCTGTTGTCGATGAAAGCGGACACCTGATCGGCATCGTCACGCGCACCGATCTGCTCAAGCATTGGGCGGAGGTTCATCCGGGTGTTTCCGGCGCGCCCTCCGATGCGCTCATGCCGCAGTCGCTTTCCCGTGAGCAGATCGCGCGCGTGTTGGGCACGCCTGCCGAACTCATCGAGCGGATCGCCGCGCATGCGGTGGATAAAGGCGAAACGGTCTTTATGGTCGGCGGCATTGTTCGCGATATTCTGCTGGAGCGCCGCAATCTGGACATCGATTTTGTAGTTGAATCGTCGCACGAAGGTGCTGCGATCCGCATGGCGGATACATTGAAGGCGCGCTACGGCGGCAAAGTCACGAGCTTCAAACCGTTCGGCACAGCGAAATGGAAACTCGATCAAACGGTTGCGGACGCGCTCGGCGTGCCGCTGGCGGAACTCCCCGATCATGTTGATTTCGCCGCCGCCCGCAGCGAGTTCTACGAGTATCCGACTGCCCTCCCGACTACCTACTCTGGTGGGATCAAGCTCGACCTTGCCCGCCGCGATTTCAGCATCAATACGCTGGCGGTTCAGCTCAGTACATCCAATGAGACGCCCTCCCTCACCCCCGAGTCGCACAACAGCTATCCGTTGATTGACGAATTCGGCGGCGTGCGCGACCTAAGCGACGGGTTAATTCGTGTGCTGCACAGTCTGAGCTTTATCGACGATCCGACGCGCATTTTGCGCGCCGCCCGCTTTGAGCACCGCTTTGGGTTCACGATTGAACCGCGCACTGCTGAACTCATGCACGATGCGTTTCCGATGCTGCGCCGCATCACCGGTGAGCGTGTGCGCAACGAAATCACACTCATTTTGAAGGAGCATCACGCGGGAAAAGCCCTTACCCTGCTGTATGAGCGCGGCGTACTGCAAGCAATTCACCCGACATTTGTCGTTCCTGCACGAGCGGCACAAGGCGTTGAAACAGCGCTGCACGGAGAACTGCCGTCCGATGTGCTTTCTATCGACCGCGTTGAGTTGGCATGGCACGTGATCGCCGCATTTATCCCGCTTGTCGCCCTCCCGGAATGGCTCGAGCGGCTGTTCTTCGGCAAAACCATGACTGACTCGCTGACGGATGGCGCGCAGATTGTCCAGACCCCCGGCGCACTCCATGATGCCCATGCACCGGCGAGCCAAATCACCGCCTACTTGGAAAACAAGATTTTGGACGCACGCGGAGATATGGCGCTTCTTGCTGCCGCCATTTGCATTGATGACGACATCGCCCGCCGCAATCTTGAGCAGTTCCGCACCCAATGGCGGCATGTGCGCCCGGTTACAACCGGCGAGACTCTCAAGGCGAAAGGGTTGAAGCCCAGTAAATGCTTCGGGATCATTTTGAATCAACTACGCGCGGCGCGACTAGACAAGGAAATCACAACCGACAGCGCCGAACACGCGCTGCTCGATGATTTACTCGCAAAAGGAATTTGCCGTGACTACAATTGAGCTTCCATCAAGCAGCAGCCCTTCTCAAATGCAGGTTGGGCTGGCGATCACGTTCCGCACCGCCCGCTTGGATGACTTGCCCAAACTCGAATGGTATGGGCAATACACCCACTTTCGGAATGTATTCCGCAAGACGTACAAAGAACAGCTTCAAGGGCGGCGCTTAATGCTCGTCGCGGACTGCGGCGGATTTCCGATTGGGCAGGTTTTCATGCAGACAGGTGGCGAAACGCGGCGTAAGACGTATTTCTATTCGCTGCGCGTGATGGATATGTTTCGCGGGCATGGAATCGGGTCGCGCTTGCTCGACGAAGCGGAAAACATCGCAATCGCCTATGGATACATGAGCGCTAGCATCGCCGCCGCAAAAGACAACCCGCGCGCCCGTCAATTATACGAGCGGCATGGCTTCTTATTAATAGGAGAAGATGCAGGGCGTTGGAGTTACGTTGATCACGAAGGCAAAAGTCGTTACGTTCACGAGCCGTGTTGGGTATTGGAAAAAACCCTACTACTGCGCTAAAATTTGCCGCCATGTTTCTACTCCCAACACCGCAACATGTGTGGGGACGCTCAAATAAGTCAAAGGAATTACTTTATGGCGATTGAACAGAGTGCAGTGCGCGTCACGCGCTGGAGCGGCGGTCAGCATCCTACTCTTTCTGCAATTACCCGCCAGATGCAGCGCGAGGCGATGCGCCCGTACTTCTGGGAAAACGCTCCCAATTACCGCTACGGTATTCGCAGCCACAACTACACCAAAGTGATGTATGTGGTCGAAGGCACGATCGAATTGTCCTTCCCGGATACCAATGCCCGTGTCCGCCTGCGTGCTGGGGATCGGATCGAAATTCCGACCGGAATCCGGCATGGCGCGATTGTGGGCAGCAGCGGCGCAAAATGCGTCGAAGCGGCGCTCGGTCGCGTTTAGCGTCCTGTCCGCGCGCTAAATGCGATACACACAGCATTTTCGACGCCAGCCCCATCTCAGTCCCTACCTTTGGTCATTCAGCATCACAGGCGCGGTACGTCATCCCCTGATCTGGAATTGGGATGACATCCAAGCGTACCCGCCTGTTGAACGCGCCGCCGCCCTCATCTGCGCACACCAACCCGCCGCCCCACCCGATCCCGCGCTGATCTTTGACGCTGTTTGGCGCGGTATTCGACTGTCCACACTGCTTGACGAAATCGAAATCGATGCGTCGGTCACAGGTGCGACTCTGTATGCCGCCGACGGTTACACCTCGAACCTGACGCTCGATCAACTGCGCGCCGCGTATTTGATCTACGCCATCGATGGTCAGCCGCTCCCACAAGAACACGGTTATCCGGCCCGGATCATCGCGCCGTCGTTGTACGGCTATAAATCGCCCAAGTGGATCGAGCGCGTGCATTTCGCTGCCGATCCTGTACCCGGCGTATGGGAATCGCGCGGATGGAGCAGCGCCGAACTGCTCCCAACACTCGCCTTTGACGATCCGCGCGAGGACAAAGACCACGCGCTCGGTCAACCCCTCATGATCACCGGGAAAGCGCTCACCGATCAGCCAATTTCGGCGCGTCTGCACCGACCGATCAGCCGTCACGTTTTGCCCGTCTCCGTGCAGCCGAGCGCGGCGGGAACGCTCCGCGAATGGCAGGTCACATGGACGCCCGATATCCCCGGCGACTTTCTGATCTACGTTTCGACGGGTGAGGCGCAAATTCATAAAGTGGTGCGAATCCGATGAGCTTAACCCGCCGCGAGTTTTTGTCTGTGTTAGGCATCGCTGCCGCAGTGCCATTTGTTGATCCGCTCTCGCGTTTGGTCTTGCCGCGTGCCACATCGGATGAGCCTGCTCTGCTTGCGCGCTTGTTTGACTCAATAGACAGCTATTTGGCGGATTCGGTTCATCCAATTCTAGAGGTCAGCGAAACGCACTATCGCTTACCATTCGGGTGGATTAGGAAAACGCAAGCCCAGCCGATTCCTGCTGCAGAATATCTACCCCCAACATCAATCACGGCTGATGCATGCATCTTCCCCGGCAAATGGGTAAGCGCATCTGTTCCCGCTGCGCCATTATATGAAAAGCCAAATGTGCTAGCCGAAATTCGCTCCCTCTATTGGGGCGAAACGATCCGTGTGACCGACAAAATTCTTCCAGCCAACCCGGGTGACGTGACATGGTTGGAACTGCACTATGATTTGAACGAAGGCTATGAATGCGTTGTATGGTCACAGGCTCAGTTCTGGCACGCCATGCAGTTGAGCGAACCACCGCCGTCCGTGACACGTTCTGCCGTGATCGACCGAGAAACTAGCACAATCTACGCCTATGATGGCGATCAGCTTGCATTTTCTGTACCGGTTCTGTTGGGCTACGCGCAGCCAGTCGGGAAATACCGACTAAGCGAACGAAGAATGAATAATTTCTCGCTCATCGCAGAGCCGCTGTCAGTGATTCATAACGGGCGTCTTTTGCTGTTGGGCAGTGCGCTCCGCTGTATGTTTGGCGCGAAGAACTACTGTCACGGCTATGGAACAGCGCTTCCAATCTACGCCGCCCGCGCGCTGTATCAATTTCTGCCGGATGGCGCGGAAATCCATGTCATTTAGCGGTTGATCGCGTATGTTCCCGCTCTTTAGGATCGTCCATACTTCTAAACGTCCACATTGATATTCAATCAGTAGGCACAGAACGACGCTCATGGAACAAACGACTATTTGGATTGCATTGATCGCCGGACTGGCGAGTTTTCTTTCGCCGTGCGTTCTGCCGCTCGTCCCGGCGTACATCAGCTACATGGGCGGACGCGCAACCTATACCGCCGCCGCTCAAAGTGATTACCAGTTCAAGCCGACGCTCCGCCAGCGTGCGACCACGCTCACACATGGGCTAGCATTCGTCGGCGGATTCACCTTCACGTTTACCGTGTTCGGTTTGCTGACCACTGCCTTTGTGCAGGTGATCGGCGGGAGCAACATCGACCTCGCCAAAACGATCATCTCGCGGGCGGGCGGGGTCTTGATCATCTTCTTCGGGCTGCACTTCTCGGGGCTGCTTCAGCGCTTCTTCATCTACCTGCAAAACCGCCCTGCTCTGCTCAAGAATCCTTTGTTCACACTTGGATTTGCCGTGCTCGTCTCGCTGCTGATCCTATGGGCGTTTGTCGATATCATCATCGCGCTGCCAGTGCTTGCGGTATTCTGGCTGTATCTTGTGATCAACAACGCGCTGATCACCCCTGAGCCGTTCTGGACGAAGATCATTAACGGGCTGCAAGTGGCGCTCTACTCGGATACACGCCGCCAGATGACCGCCGCCGGGCATCAGAGCTACGCAACGTCGGCGCTGATGGGTGTGGTCTTTTCGGCAGGTTGGACACCGTGCATCGGACCGATTTACGGCAGCATCTTGATGATGGCTGCCGGTCAAGGACTCGGCGGCGATACGGGCAGCATCGGTACAGCGGGCATCCTTCTTATCGCATATTCGCTCGGCTTGGGAATCCCCTTCCTGCTTGCCGCGCTTCTGCTCGACCGCGCGACATCCGTTTTGCGCCGCCTCGGAAGACATGTCCACAAAATCGAACTCGTCGCAGGTGTACTGTTGATCATCGTCGGTGCGCTGATTGCCAGTGAGCAGCTTCAAGTCCTCAGCCAAAGCCTGAATACGCAGTTTGCTGATTTTTCGTATCGCTTGGAAGAATGCGCGACCCAGCTTGGATCGGGCGAGATCGGGTTTGGGGATTTTGGCGGCTGTATGAGCGCGTCAGACGCACCAACCACGCTCAACATTCAACCGCCGCTTTAGCGTGTTCTGGCTTTCGCGCAGCTTTGCACGTCTCCTCAGTGTGATCTTTCTATTGGCGGCGATCCTCATCGTGATCGCCGCCGGACTTCCCAATCGCGCCGTTTATACAGGCATGATCACCCCCGGTCAGCCGCCCACCGCCCCGGAAGTCGGCGCACTTGCCCCCCCATTTAACGCAATCACACCTTCAGGTGACGTAATCGACCTCGCAGCGATGCGCGGATCGCCCATCGTCGTGAATTTCTGGGCGACATGGTGCGCGCCATGCATCCTCGAAATGCCCGAACTTCAAGCCTTTCACGAAGCACATGCGAATGTTCACATGATCGGCGTGAATCTCGGTGAATCAGCCGAACATGTCGCCCAATGGATGCAAGACGGCGGTTTCACCTACCCAACGGTGCTCGATCCATCGGGCGCAGTCGCCAGCCTGTATGCCTTGCGAGGGCAGCCGACGACGGTTATCCTTTCCCCCAGCGGCATGATTCTGCACATTGTTTACGGCGCAGCCACCCGCGCCGCCCTTGAATCGGTATTAGAGCCTTACTTGGATTAGAAACCTGATGAACAATGCCCCTCCGCCCAACCGCGACCGCCAGTTTGCGCGCAGCCTCAACCGCCTAACGTGGCGGATAGCGCGTAATTGGCTCAAGATTGCGATTGTGTTTTTCGGCTTGTATTCGACACTGCCGATTTTGACGCCTGTGCTGATGAAACTCGGACTGACCGCACCCGCGCAAGTGCTGTACACCGTCTACAGTCCGTTCTGCCATCAATTCGCGTTTCGCTCTCTGTTCCTGTTTGGGGAACAGCCCGCTTACCCGCGTGAAGTCAGCCAAGAAAACACGCTCACGCCGTTTGAACCCTACGCCGCCGCTGATCCGAGTTTTCAGCGTGCCTATGCCAGTTGGTTCGAGGTGTACCGTGATCGCATGGGGCTTGCGCCGCTCGAAAACGGAGCCTCTATCAACGATTTGTACGTTTTTTCGCCTTGGCTTCAGTTTGCATCCCGTGAGTTCGTTGGCAATGAGCAAATGGGTTACAAAACCGCCCTGTGTGCGCGTGATGTTGGGATTTATCTCGCCATGTTTGCCGGGGCACTGATCTACAGCATTCCAGTGATTCGCCGCCGTCTTCGCCCGATTCCAGCGCTCGTGTATTTGGTGTTGGGTCTTGCGCCGATTGGGATCGACGGTATGAGTCAACTGCTCGGCTATCCACCGTTCAATTTTTGGGCACCACGCGAGACAACCCCGATCTTTCGAATTGTGACAGGGATTGTCTTCGGTTTTTCGACCGCATGGCTGATGTTCCCACATTTTGACATTGCCATGCGTGAAACAGCACAACAAATCGAGGATAAATTCATGCGCGCCGGCGTATCGCTGCGCTGACAATCCCACAAGCAGGGACATTGTAAAAGAAAACGCCCACTCAAACCGAGTGGGCGTTTTCTTTTATGGATACGAGAACTCTGCGTTAGCAACCGCCAGTTCCGCAGCCGCCGTCTTCAGTTGGCGTGCGCGTGAAGGTTGGCGTGCGCGAGTTCGTCGCGGTCGGCGTGAGCGGCGTGAATGTCGCTGTTGCCGTCGGAATGATCGGCGTGAACGTGGAAGTAAACGTCCGCGTAAACGTCGGCGTGAACGTCCGCGTGAACGTCGGTGTAGACGACGGTGTGAACGTCCGTGTGAACGTCGCTGTATTCGTCGGCGTGTTCGACGGCGTGAACGTCGGCGTAAACGTCCGCGTGAACGTCCGCGTGAACGTCGGTGTAGAGGATGGCGTATTCGACGGCGTAAACGTCGCCGTGCGCGTGAACGTCCGCGTGAACGTCGGCGTGATCGACGGCGTATTCGATGCCGTGAACGTGCGTGTCGGCGTGAACGTCCGCGTGTTCGTCGAAGTGCTGGACGGCGTAAACGTCGCCGTGCGCGTGAACGTACTCGACGCTGTGAACGTCCGCGTGAACGTCGGCGTGATCGACGGCGTCAGCGTAATCGTCGGCGTGCGAGATGCCGTAAATGTGCGCGTTGCTGTCCGTGTATTCGTCGCCGTCCGCGTATTTGACGCCGTGCGAGTGGATGTTCGGGTGCGAGTCGCCGTCCGCGTGAACGTCGGCGTGCGCGTAAACGTCTGTGTCCGCGTGAACGTCCGCGTGAACGTCGGCGTAATCGAGGCAGTGAATGTACGAGTTGGTGTATGAGACGCCGTGAAGGTCGAGGAGGCGGTAAAGGTCGCAGTGAAGGTCCTCGTAAGCGTCGATGTAAATGTCGGCGTGAGCGTCGATGTAAACGTCCGCGTAAACGTCGATGTAAACGTCCGCGTAAACGTCGGCGTGAACGTCGCGGTTGCGGTATTGGTCGTGGTTGACGTGAACGTCCCCGTGAATGTCGGCATCGATGTATTCACCGGTTCGTCGGTTGGGGGAATTGTACACGCCGGAGCAGCGACCGTGAACGTCGATTGACCGGTACCAACAATGATCGCGGGACCGCCGCCAGCGGGTGCCCAACCGCTGAACACGACATACGCGAAGATCGACACGCCGGAGTTGATGGCGTAATCGGGCTCCAACTGCGTACCAAGCGCCGCATTCTGGCTGTTTACAGGTGAAATATCGGATTCACCAGCGGCAGCGTCCCAGAACTGCGTGCTGCCCTGACCGATAGATGGACCTGAACCGCCAAACCAGACTTCCTCAAGCAGCCGCCCTGTGTCTGTTGCCCACACGATATTGAACTGCTCGACGTATGCCGGGATGGTACGCAGGTTGGTGATCAAGAGGCGCGCCCAAGACCGGGTCGCATTACCACCCGTGCCTGCGAGCGAAATCTCGATCCCCGGTTCTGCATAGCAGTCCAGCGTGGGTGTCGGAATGGGATCAATCTCGATCTCGATCACGCAGTCTTCGCCGCCGTCCAGCGGATTGTCGAAGGTGAGAATGATACTGCTTACGAACGGCTCCATATCCAGCGGGCTGTCCGAGAACAGGAACGATACTTTGTTCGATCCGGGGATCAAAGCAACATCGCCCGTCCCGTTGAATCCACCATCCGCGCCACCAATTCCAACATCGGTTGTCGGCGGAATATCTGCACCTGACCAAATCTCGCCCGTCGTGCCGCCTGCCATCATCAACATGTTGGTTAGCGCCGAGTCAGGGTAAACCACGTCATTGCGCGCCCACGTCACTTGTGCCCGCAAAAGATCAGTCGGGTTTACATAGGTGTAATTGATGTTGATGTCAATTTGACTGGTCGACAAGAAGATGGGGTTGCCAACCACCGTAATCGTCTCGCATGTGAAGACAACCGTCGCCGTCGCGGTGGGTGTGCCGGTATTCGTCGGCGTGTAGGTGCGCGAAGCCGTCGATGTAACGGTCGCCGTGTTTGAAGCCGTCGCCGTGAATTCCGAAGTAAACGTCGAAGTCGCCGTAAACGTATTGGTGTTCGTCGGCACGAGCGTGTTCGTATTGGTCGGTGACGGCGTGATCGGTGTCGGCGGAGCAGGCGGCAGGTCTACCGTCAGGAACGGACCGTCGGCAGTGCGGAAGGTCTCGTTGATGGCAGTACGGCGCGCTTCCAGCCGCAGATACGGTCCAAGACCGAGCCAGCCAACAATCGGCGTAATGAGCGGGTGGTTAAACGTAATCACCAAGTTGACAACATCGCCGGGACCCCCTGCATCCAGCCAAGGCATACCGTTGTTTGGCGTGGATGGATCATCCATTAAACATGCCGGCGCAAGTGGGCTTGTTCTCGCCTCATCGTTGTCGACTCCTAAATCAAAGCGTGTGCTGAAGCGCGGGTCTAGCACCGCATTTTCGCGGCGCGAAGAACAGACCATCAAATCAAACCAACCCGGTTCGTTGGAACCACGAAGTTGTGCAAACTGCGTGGTCGATCCGCCTACAGTCGCGTCAAACGGACGGAACCAGACGTAATACCAAGGAACATCGTCGAGGTTCGCCAGCGTCAGAGCACCATATGGGTTTGTGTCCGATGTGGTGTACTGCTTCGGAATGAGCATATTGCTCAGATTAAAGGTCGAATCGGCTGCCGATGGACCACCGAGTGCCAACCCCGCAGCGCCATCTCGGGCTTCATTGTAGATCGAGAGGATGCGCAGGAGGTCGCGGCGGCGGTTCTGATCGCCCGGATCAAACGGATCGCAGTCCTCGTCCTCCGTAGCCGCAAGGTCAGAAACATCTCCGTCGCCGTACCATGTCGCATAGATGCTTTCCGGCGCACCCCAGAAGATTTCAATCTCTCGACCGCTGACCTCAATTGTGGAAACCGGCGCTCCCGGATCACCCGCGATTTGCTCCAAGCGAGTCTGCAACATCTCGGCGTCGGTGTCACCATCATCGATCAAGCACGGAACCATCGATTCAGGATCGTTTGCTGCCGGGTTTGCGCCGATGAAACTCAGCGTTGCGTCGTACAGTTCTTCATCATATTGACCTGTCGTCGCATAACGCGCCGCAGTACGCGCCGCGTTTTCGAGTGTCAGCACTGCTTGAAAAATGCGCCCATACTCGATGATGCCAAAAACTAGCAACAGCAGCACCGGGAGCGATAGCGAGAATTCAACAAGGGTTTGCCCTTGTCGACGTCGTCTATAGCGTTCCTGTTCTTCGTGCATCGGTTCCATTCGTTCGTCCTTACCGTATAACATCCACCGTCGAGCTACTGTGCAAGGCGCGTGAACATGCGCGATGCGATTTCATTGAACACCAGCGTGAGTTCGCTGGCGGTTGCTGCCGCAAAGTAATTCCCGCAGCTTACGCGTGGAGGCAGGGGGCGATAGGCGTCACGCCCCGCGCCACCCAATTCATCGAGCGGCACTTCGCATGCGCCGCGCGGTCCCCAAGGCGCATCAGCCTCCAATGGATCATCAACTCCGTTGCCAACACGGTCCGGCATAAACGCCTGCCAATAGTCGCTGTCAATGCGCTGGTTATCCCCTACGTCTGCGATGTAGCGCAGCAGTTCTTCAGCGAGGAAGTCGACGACACGCACCTGACTTTCAAAGTCCTGTGGGTCTCCGTCATACCCGCGCTGACAGTTGTAATCGGTTGCGCCGCACGTGTAGCCTGCAATATTGCCATCGACATCGTAAATCGCGTCGTAGTTCAAACCGAACCCAATTGTGAAGACGGTTGGGAAGATCAAGTCTTGACGCGATGTTCCCGTCTGCAAGTTGCGGACGGCGAGATAGTCCGCCCAGTCGCGCGCATAGTCGTCAACGTCGTAGTACTCTTCGCAATCCGGGTTGAGAGCGTTATCCAGCGCCACAAGCAGCGGCACTGCCGCTTGACTTTCCAAACCACAGAAATGCCGCGTTTCTGGGTAGATATCGAGGCAGAACGGATAGTTCACATCACGCACAAGTTCACCCGGCGTGCCGCCCGATGTCGGATCTTCACCGTAGGGGCAAAGACCGAACGCGCCGTAGTCTCCGGGAGTCGGCTCATAAACTTGGTGAGTTCCATACGTTGCGCTCGTGTACGTATTGCCAATATGGAACGGGTTCGCCTCGTTGCCGAGCTGCGGTTCTGTTGCGGGAGCGGCACCGCGCACGTTGAAGCGCCCAATCGGGTCACTCGCGCCCGCCGCACCGGAACTCAACATTACCATCAACCAGACCGCACCTTCACGGCGACCAAAGTCGTTGAGCAGGTTGTTCGCCTGACGAAGCGCCGCGCCAATGTTACTGCCCGCGCACGACGCGCGGAATTCGTAGGCATAGTTGCGCGGACGACCTGATACATAGCTCAGTACCCAGTTCGGCATTGAGAGCGGATCATTGGTTGAAACGTCGTCAATCAGCGTATCGCGCACAGCATAGCTGTTGCTGCGCGGTGCAAGCGGGTCGAGCGGATTACCCGTATATTTGTAGGTAGCATAAGGTCCACCGAAGCGCGGAGCGAGCACCGCCGCGTCCATCGGGCATGCTGTGTTCACGGGTTGATCGACAGTGTCATAAATCGCTTCCGTCATGAACATGTCGAGGTCGGTAAAGCAGCTTGCTCCATTCACCACACAATCCCAGTTGCCATCAAGATCGGTATCCTGATAGAAGGTGGTTTCCGCGCGCACACCCATGACGACATTCAGCACTTCGTCCGCGCCGCGCCGCACCTGAACGCTCGTAATCGGGTCCAAGAGGTTCGTCTGCGTCTCGATCATTGGTGACTGATCACCACTTCCATCGGGGTCGATAATCGTCGCCGTGCGGTCGTAGGTCACGAAAGCAACACGGTCACCACGCAAGAAGTCAAGACGATCAAGGAAGCCCTGAGCAGCGTCACGCGCTTCACCGAAGGGCTGGCAGACAAGATCGCTGAAGTCCCAGTCCGAATTCGGGTCATTGCAGCATGCGTAATAATCGAATGATGGAACAAATCCGATGTATGCCAAATCAACCAGTTCATCAGACGCTACTGGTGAGAAAATGTTGCCTGTCGCGGTGTCATGCTCCAAGAACCACCGCTGCAAGTCTTCCTCAGTTGCAAAAGGCGCGGTATCAGATCCATCGTCCTTAATGTATTCGTCAACCAGCCATTGGCGGCGAATACGTGCGCGCGAAATATCGCTCGCGGGCCAAACGCGAACGCGGCAGGTCATGCTCGGCGGTTCACGATGCGTATTGGGATCGGTGTCGGGTGTCGTTTCAGCGACAAGACCCGGCGGCAGCCATGCCGTCGGTTGGTAGAGCGCAGTTGGACAGTTATAGTTGGGCATCGTTGCAACATCAGGATGGTACCCCGGCGTAACGACCGTAATCCCGTCCATAACTTCCGTCTGCGTTTGAGAGACCACAAACGTCCAGTCCCAACACGCTTCAATTGGAATTGGTGGCGAGTAGGTTTCATCAGCATACAAGCGGATGTGGTTTTGATGTGGTGGCAGGTAGCGATAGCCGTATCCCGAACTCTCCCAATCGGAGTACTGCGTTTCGTTGAGCATCGCTTCTGACACGTCAAACACCAGCACAACGTCCAACACGGCGGTCTGCGAGATCGCTTCGACCGTCAGTGTAACCGTCGTGTAACCGAGCAGGTGCAGAAACGCTGTTGGCGCGTCGATCTGAGCTGTCACGCGGACGAGTTTCAATTCGTCATCCGTGCAGAGCTGCTCATAGCGCATCAAGTCCACCGGATTGGCGGATGTATTAACACTGCCATCTGAGAGGAACAAGTCCGTCCCGTCACGGTCAACTGGAGTGCCGGAATCATCGCGGTAGCGCTGAACGCGGCAGGTTTCGACCAACACCGTTGTTGGATCAATCCCGTAGACCTCGATGAATTGACGTGCCGCAAGATTCAACTGCGCGATGCTTGCTGCTTCGCCAATTATGTCATCCGACACGTCGAATGGATCGCCTTCATCGTCAGCCACGCGGCGCATCTGCCCCGCCGCTGCAACCGCCGCCGCGTCAACGGCGCGGCTGAGGCTGCTGTACCGAACAAAAAGCAGCGAAATATCGGTGACGATGCCGACAAAACCAAGCAGCGCAATCATTGCCATCGCCAGCAAAATGATTGATTGTCCGCTTTGGAGGCGTCCTCGCCCGTTCTTTCTAAAGAGTCGTCGTAAACGTGCCATCCAGCACCCTCACTCCGCTAATCCACAAACTCAATAAAGGGGTCAGTTGTCGGAAGCGGGAACATCGCCCACAAATACAGATCAGGCTTTCCATCCCGTTCAAAGGCTTCAAACACAGGCGATAGAACCGGAATCTCAAGAAGCATTTCGTGTTCCCAGTACACTTCTACCAATACAAGCCCTTGGCTGGGGATCATCCGCCGCTCAGCAGGATCGGTCAGATTGTAGTTGGGAAGGTTGAGGATCTGTTCGACTCGCTCAATATCCCACTCACTACCAATGCAGCCTGTGTTCGGTATTTCATGATTTCCGTACCACTGAAACCCGACCTGCCGCTCGGCACTCGCGGTATCCGTCGGCGCAGCATCGTAACCAGCAACTTCGGAAAAATGGGGGTTGAAGTCATACAGCGCTGGATTTGAGGTGGCGAGTTCGCTGTCGCGCGTATCGACCGAAGCACTCCGATTCAAGTCAAACGGATCGCGCAAATCGAAGGCAATCACATCCAAATTGAAATCTGCATCCAAATGACATTCATTGACATTGGTGGGATACCGCCCTACAACCAGAAGTTGAGGAACGTCGGCTACAATCGGACGCGCGGCAGGGTCAGTGTAATCTGCTTCCACCAATTCCAGCGAAAACGCGGAAATGATGATGTCATCGACATGGTTATACGGGTCGAGCCGTGTTGGCAGTCGATTCCGCATATTGGGAAGCGAAATCAGCATACGGCAGATGATGTCATCATAAAAGCCAAATTCGTCGTTGCTGCAACCGGAGAATGAAGCGCGAGCCACTGGAGGGTCAGGCGGTCCACCCTGAATCGGCAGGGGCCACGTTTCGCGCACGCGCAGACGAAGGTCCGCTTCTGTCGCTTCCTGTCCGACCGTGTATGGCATCTCATAGCTTAGCGCAATGTTGTCATTCGGTACTGGACTGGAACGATTATCCCACTCCAGCGGAGAGCGGTCATCCTGAAGCGTCGTCGCATAACGCGCTCCCATGCGGGTGATGTCCAGCAGATTTAGATAGGTGTTCGCCAACCAGCCGATCTCGACCAGACCTGCAAACAAAATCAGCAGCAGCGGGGTAAGCAGTGTCATTTCGACCAATGTTTGCCCGCGTGGACGACGCTGCCCCTGTTCACCCGTTTGAGAGACATTCACAGCGGGTGCACCGTCGAGGATCTCGATTAGCTTTTTCCAGACGCTTTTGCCCATGACCCTTGCATGATCCCTTTCTCTCCCCATAACTGAGTGTACCATAGCGCATTCTGGTTCGGAGTTCGATAAGTGTGCAGAAGTTGATAGAGAATTGTCCGAAGTTTCCCCGATCATATGGGAATCAACCTGCAAATAAAAAGGCGACCTTTGGGGGAGGTCGCCTTTCGGTTTTATTTCTGTTTACCTTAATGGATTGCTGCTTCTTCTTCAATCAGGATTGCTGCTTTCACGATATAGCCGCGTCCGTGCCGCGATTGAATGATCATCGGGCGTTCCGGATCTTCCTCAACTTTGCGGCGCAAATTGTGGATATGATTGCGCACCAATGCTGCATCGCCTACCCCATCCGGGTACTTCCACACGTTCAGGAGCAAATCTTCGGTTGAATATGCTTCACCCGGAATGCGACATAAATGCAGGAGCAGATCAAACTCCACCCGCGTGAGCGAAATTTCTCGATCATTGACAAAAACGCGATAGCTTTTCGGCTGAATACGAATCGTCGGATTTCCATCGCCTGAAATCTGGGCACTCCGCCGAATATGCGCGCGCACACGTGCTGCAAGTTCGCGCGGATAAATTGGTTTCCGGAGGAAATCGTCTCCGCCAGAATTCAGTGCGTCTACCGCAGTTTGCGTGTCCCGGGTTGCACTCAGAAACAAAATTGGAATATTGCGCGTGGGAGGGAGTTCACGCAGCATGCGTGTCAGCGTAAATCCATCAATATCCGGAAGCGTCGCATCAACAACAATAAGTTGAGGGGGCTGAATCTCGATTGAGCGTAATGCTTCGGCGCTGTTCGCAGCGCGCTGCACGAGATAACCTTCACGTCGCAGCGTTAGTTCTACCATATCAAGAATGCCGGGGTCGTCATCTACAATGAGAATGGTTGTCATAGGGAGACCAATCTAAGCTAATCTGCTCACTACCGAAGCGATTTACCTTTGCTTCAGTATAGCGAGAAATATAGCTCTGTTCGTGCGCAAATCGTGAATTTCTCATGAATATGACAACGCCACCCAACTATTTGTAATGAATGTTGATACATCTACCTACATGTGCAACAACACACTTGATAATTTTTACGCAGTTCAACACTCAAGAACGATAAATGCACAACATCGACCGATGCACATCAGAATCATCCCCTTCTCGTGTCTGAGAAGGGGATGAAATTTACACGCTTAGGTTGATTGATGCAGGAAGGTGATGCTTACGGGGAAGAAATCATGTATCCGACACCGTGAATGGTGCGGATATAGCGGCGTCGGCTTTTCTTCTCAAGTTTGGCGCGCAAATTGCGGATATGCGCCCGCACCAAGTCAGGATCGCCTGTGCCCTGTGGGTACTCCCACACCGCCTGCAACAAATGACCGGGAGACAGCGCTTGATCGGGATGTTCCATCAAATACCGGAGCAGCTTGTGTTCGGTCATGGTCAACTGAACGGTCTCATCGGCTGCGCAAGCCTGAAATGTCTCTGAATCGAGGCGCAAATCGCCAATTTCGAGGCTTGCTTTACTATTCTTCTCCCGGTTGCCTCGACGGAGCAGCGCACTGATTCGCGCCCGAAGTTCTGGAAGCTCGAAGGGTTTTACCACGTAGTCGTCCGCGCCTGCATCGAGTCCGGTAACAATATCATCCACATTCCCTTTTGCCGTCAAAAACAGAATCGGGAGCGTGATAAAGCGGGGATCGCGCCGCAACCGGCGGCACAGCGTAACTCCATCCATTTCCGGCATGATGATGTCGAGAATCAAGAGATCAGGCTTTTGCTTTTCGAGCAGTTGAAGCGCTTTAATGCTGGAATTGATCAGCGTCATCTCATACTGCTCATGTTCCAAAACGCGCCCCACTGTTTGCAGCACTTCATTCTCGTCATCAACTGCAAAGATGTGTGCCACGATATCTACTCCTTGACTAGCGGGAGGCGAACAATAAAGCGGCTTCCCGTACCCACACGACTTTCAACACGCACGCTCCCACCAAGCCGATCAAGGATTTGTCGACAGATGTGCAGTCCCAAACCTGTGCCTTCACCAGCGGGCTTTGTCGTAAAGAACGGCTCAAAGATCCGGTCGAGGTTTTCAGGTGGGATTCCAATCCCGTTATCCCAGACGACGACCTCAATTTGATCGTCAGCATGTCGGTCACTGACAACCACACCCAAGGTGCCGCGTTTGCGACCGCGTAATGCATCATGCGCGTTTAGTAACAAGTTTAACCACAAATCGTTCAAATCTTCACGTACTGCTGTCATGAGAGGTGTACCATGTATCTCAACCTCGGAACGCACCTCAATTCCTTCCCGCTGAACATGCGCGCGAATCAAGAAGAGTGTTTCCTCGATTGTTTCCACCACGTTGACACGTTGAATGTTCGATGTGCGTTCCTTGTGAACCGTTGTCAACAAGCGTCGCACCACTGCCGCCGCCCGTTTACCACTGCGAAGGATCGCCTCCAATGCTTCACGCGATTTCTCATCAAACGTCGATTTCAGCAGCAGGAGTTCCGCGTCCAAGACAATCGTGGTCAGCGGGTTGTTCACTTGATGCGCGACTGCACCCGCGAGTTCACCCATCGCAGAAAGGCGTGCCGCACCTACAAGCCGCTCTTGAGCAGTCTGTAAATCCTGATAGCTTGCCTTTAACTGGCGGATCAGTTCCGCATTCTTGATTGCCGTCGCTGCTTGAGCCGCCACGCCCATCGCAAGTTGTGTTTCACGTTCGTTAAAAGCACGCGTGCGTTCCGTGTCGACGATCAAAATGAAGCCAATGGTCTCACCTTGCAAGGTCAAAGGGACACCCAACATCGAACGCCCGTTGACTGCTTCCAGCATTGCCTGTGTGCCGAGCGTACTTGTATCGCCATTGGCGGATGCGCGGATGAATTTCTGTTCGCGCAATGTATGCAATGAACTACCGAACTCATCCAGAGCAGGATCGCTGTAGGGTTCTTCAAGCCATGTCGCTGTACCGCTGCTGATCAGCCGAAGCAGGGAACGTCGATCCTGCCCCAGCAGCGCAAATTCTACCCAATTCGATTTGAGTAGTTGATTGACCTCATCAGCCGCCCGGAACTCGGCGCGATGATAGGCATCGCCGGAATGAAACTGCTGCGAAAGCAGTTCAACCCCGATTGCTTGTGCGCGATGAATAGCATCCAAAGAGGGTGGGGTCTCTTGCGGTTCAACGTAGTATGCAAGCACAAGCCCAAGCGGCTGCCCATCAAACGCAACCGAAATCGTCACAAGCGATGCAGCACCAAGACTCTGAAGGTACTCTGTTTCTTCTGAGTTTTCCGGTCGAATAGCCGAAATCAACTGCACTTTGTTCCGCAGACCAGCAGCCAAACCCGGATGTGACTTGAGCGACAGTTCGGGCGCATAGCCGACCCGCCACAAAGCACGCTGCGAACGCGCCCATACAACGGGCGAATCCTGCAAGGAATTCCAATGAAAGACATCGACACGCCCGCAGTTCAACAGCAAGTTGACCTGCTCACAGATGTTGATCATCGCGGTTTCGAGTGAAAGCGATGAGTTAATCTGCTGACTTGCGTTCACCAATGCTGAGAGATCGTTTGTGCGCTGGAGGTTCATCCCGTGAACACGAGCGTTCTCGATGGCAATTCCCGCATCGGCGGCGAGTTGTGCCAGAAGGTCTTGATGGCGACGGTTGAAAATCGTCTTTTTCTGACGGTTGATCACACCGAGCACGGCGATCCGCCTATCTTTCACCGTCACCGGAACATACAGGAGCGCATTGGTGTTTGCCGTTTGCTTGTGTTTACCGGGAAAACCTGTCGCAACCAAAACAGGCTCCCCTGTTTGATAAACGTGACTCGCGGAGGGGTCGGTTTGTCTCCCGCGTGACACGCTGCTGTTGTCCGACGCGCCCACTTCCGCCTGAACAGTGAGCTGCCCGCTTTCCCCCTGCGGCATGAACAGAACCGCTTCTTCTGCGTCCGCAATGTGGCGTGCTGCCTGTACAATGCGGTGAAGGACTTCACTCAGGTCAAGTACTTCCAAGAGTGATCGCGACAGGGTAAACAGCATTTGGATTTCATCGTCGCGCCAAATCGACAGGCTCTTAGGCGCTGTATCTTGATCGCGGTCATCATCCAGCCCTTCAATAGTTGGAAGTGGGATGCGAAGTGCCTCGCTGAGAGCTTTCATCAACGGAGCGCGGTCAAGTTGGTCGATAAACATAACACGCGAACGATCAACAGCGTTTTGAGCTGAATGCAGCACAGCAGGGGTCGCCGTATACCCGATGAGCGCCACCGGGTGCGATTCTTTGCTGAGTGCCGCTAGGGTTCGATCCCCTGTATTGCGGTCAAACATCGCAGCATCGACAAGGACTGCATCGGGGGTTTGTGTGCGGAACATAAACAGCGCGTCACGATGCGAAAACGCGCTGATCACCTCATAATAAGTTCCGCTTAATGCCATCTTCACCGTCTGGGTGATGTCGTAATTTCCCGCCGCGACCAGCAGTCTCGTCATTCTTTCTAACTAATCCTTTTTCGTTAGGCGCTGACGGCGGTGCTCCAAATCGTCTTCGTCGGAGCTGCGCTCCTCCGTTGACGGATTAGAGGTCTGTTCCCGGGTATCTGGCTGTGACCGGATTTCGTCCGCCGCCTGTATTTGCTCGCCAACTCCAGTAATCGTTTCACGCGCGCGGCGCAGCACATCCGACAAACTGGGAAGCCCGGATGTCTCTTCGGCTGGTGCAGCGTTCGCTTGAGAGCGCTTCGCCGCATCGACCATCGCTTCAAGCTGTTCCACACGTTCCGCCAATTCGCTCGCCGCTGCTTGATGTTGGTACAAATCGCCTTGCAGCATCACCAAACGCTGTTCGGATCGGCGTAGTTCGGCGATCAGCGAGCGTGCGATCACATCATCGCCACGCTCAACCGCATCATCTGCCGTCTCATCCAACCGTGTGATCTCGGCTTCAAGCGCCGCGATCTTTTGGCGCATGTTCTCTTCATAAGCAGCCGCATCACGGATGCGCTCGCGCATCGCGGCAATCTCGCCGTCGATGTTTTTGCCTAACCGTCCCGGCGGCACGGGCACACCCGCACGTTCCCGTTCACTGCCGACAAAATCATGCAGTCCGGCTCTCATCAGCGTATTCAGCTTTTTCAGCAAGTCTGCCAACGCTTGCATCCTTTCCGCACAGCGCACCGTACATCTTATGACAACATGACGCAAATCGGCATGAATTTACTGTGAAAATATGCACTCACTGTCCATTGTAATCCGAAATACCAGCATCGGAACACCACCTGCTAATTCTGTCACCACATTGTTTGTCCGAAAAACGGGACATAAGCGGGGATCATCGGGGTTTTCCCCCGGCGTTTGATACGGGTAAGCGATCAAATATTCCGCACCGCTGGATTCGATGAGGCTCCATAAGGCGTCCGCGTCTCGAATGATCGGAATCACCTCCGGGCTGATCAATCCGCCAATATCGAGCATCGGACGAGGCGCAAAGTACCCTACCGCGCCGATGTCGTGAATGGCAATCCGCGTACCTTCTGGAATATTCTCTGCAACCCACGCCGCCACAGTCACCATGTCACCGTCGATGATAGCAACATCGCGCGCATACGCCTCGCGCCCAAGAAACAGAGCGAACGCCGCGAACACCAGCGCCGCTGAAATACTCACGCCCCCGCTGATCACCCGCCCCATCAACGAACGGCGGGATGCACGCACCCATTCCAAAGTTCCGACTACCCCCGCCGTGATCAGCGCTGGAAGCGCAGGAATGACATAACGTCCGTGCTGCATATCCAGCGGCAGCCATGCCGCGTATAGCGCGATCAAGCCAATGCCCCACGCAATCAACAACCAGCGCACCGCACGCTGCTTCGTCTCACCTCTCCGAATCGTGTTGACAACAAACACGAGCCACCCCGGAATCAGAAGCAGTTGACCGCCCGCCAACAGCGGTACAACCATTCGGAGCAAGCGTTCCCCATAGCTCAACTCGAACAGCGCCGCCGCTTGAGAACGCTTCGCCGCTGCCGTGTTTGGGAGCAGTCCACCCGTCAAATTCAGGTTATACACAAAATAGGGTGCAGTTAGTACAGCGAAGATCGCCGCCGCCGCCAAAAAGAACGCCAGCACGCGAACGATTCCTGCGCTTTTGACAAACCGAATCACGAGCGCGATCCCCGCCAGCCCTGCCAGCAGCACACCTTCGGGGCGCGTCAGCATCAACAGTCCGGCGACTCCACCGAAGACCGCGCCGCCGCGTATCGTCAGCGTTTCCAGTTGGCTGATCAATCCGATCATCACCAACGTGAGCAGCGAAAACAGTGCGGTTTCCATGCCGCTCGCTGCCGCCCAGATCAAATGCCATGCGCTGACCAACGCCAACCCAACTGCCCATGTGCGGCGTACATCCGCATTCAAGCGGCGCGTGAGAAGCACGCCGAGGTTTCCTGTGAGTGCCAGCGCTAACCCACCGAGCGCGTGAGTCCAGAAGCGAAAATCAATGCCGAGACGATACCCAACTGCCAGCAATACCGTATAGAGCGGGGATGTACTCGCCGCGCTCGGCTGACCGGGCAAAAATGACCATTCGCCAAGCGTGCCGAGGTTACGCCCGTAAGCCTGATGAATCCAACTGTCATCCAGCGGAAAGTTGCCTCCGCTTGAACCGACATACACAGCCGTGAACAGCGCGGCAAGCACAGCGATCAACGCGAAAACAAGCCACCGGTTCTTCATGATGAGGAACTGTCCACAACCTGATAAAGAATAACGTCACCTTCGCGCGCGATTTCCAGCAAGAAGTCCGGCGGAGCATCGAGGATTGTCCGCAGCGGCGCGGGCATTCCGTAGGCTTCGATCAGCACATAATCGATCTGATAGCGCGCGGCAATTTCGGCGATTACGTCCGGCGCTTCGTTCGGGATTACAACTCCACCCATACCGGTGAAGAAATACAGCATCGGCGGGTCATTGATCATCACTCGCGCATCGTCGGCAAGCTGATCATTTAGCCATTGATACAATCCCGGCGTTTCTCCGGCATCCACTTGACCGCGCCCGCCGATCCACACGCTGATCCCGGCAGCATACACCACCAGCGCCGCCGAAAACACCCGCCTTGCTGACTCAACACGCCAGCGCCGCCGCTTCCCCCACCAACCGATCACATCATCCAGTCCGACCACACTCAACGCCGCCCAAAATGGAATCAGCGCCGCCGCCGAATGAAGCAGTCCGCCGCGATAACCGGGAAACGGAAACACCAACGTAAATGCGAGATGCAGCCCGATGGCGTACAGTGCAAACGGCAGCACAAAGCGATCACCGCGCCGCTGCCACAACCCGATCAACATCAGGGGCGCAAAGGCGATCACACCCTCGACGGCAATGAACGTGCCAAGATTATTTGTGAATGCTTCCCAACGAGATTGCAGAAATACGCCGATCCCGTCCGCGAACAGCGTGGATGGAGAGGCATCCGGCGGAAAGCTGAACAGGTCATCATAGCCGCGAAACCACGCCGACTGTACCCCACCCACGGGGAGCGGCGTCCCAATCTCGTTTAAGTTGCGGGCAAACCAGAATCCCATAACGGCGAGGTATCCGGCAAGCAGCAAGCCGATCAGCGCGATTTTCTTTGTGATCTTTGTGTTTTTGTGGTTCAAGAGGATCACGACCCCCGCGCCAACGATCACCAGCAGCAGACCATCTGCCCGCGTCAAGTGACCTACCCCGGCGAAAACACCCGCCGCAAGCGCAATAGCGGCGCGCGGTATTCTGGACTCAGCGAGCAAGCCGAGCAGCGCAAGACACGCAGAACCCGCCAGTGCATACGCCGCGAATGTGTCCGTCGCGCCCCAATAGCGCGTGAAAAATCCGCTGAACAGCGTGAGCAGTCCGGCGATCCACGCATGGCGGCGCGTCCCGCCGATGCGCCAACCGACACCCCACCCGATCAGCGTCGTCAACCAAAACATCAGCCACAGCGGAATTTGCGCGGCGGCATACGTGATCCCAAACACGCGCATCGAGATTCCTGCCGCAACCGACGTGAACGGCATCCAGTAAAGATGCGACGAAAAGACGCCGCTTTCTGGCAGCGAGTCCGGCGCGCCGATGTACGTCCATAAATACGACTCGGTCAAGCCGTCTCCGTTCGCCAGCCGAGCCGCCGCGTTGTAGTGATAAAACGCATCGGTATACCCCGGCGCGTTGATCAAGCGCACGAACAAAAACGAAATGATGAAGCTAATCAGCGCGTAGCGAACAAAAGCGCTCATAATGGAATCGGTTCTTGACGCAACCGCCGGTACAACGCGAATGCAAACGCGATCAGGATTAGCGTGCGGAAGATCACAAGCGCGGTGAAAGGGGCTAACAGCGCACCAGACATCACGCCGCCCGTGTCACCTGTGCGAACCCACAAAAACGGATATTCGGCAAATGTGACCACCGTCAGCAGGATCAGCCCCATCACGCCGTCGCGCGTCGGGAAGCAGAGCAGCATCAGCGGGATGATCTGCACTAACCACTGCGGACTCCATCCTTGCGCTTGCAGGAAGAAGATCAGCAGCGTGATCCCGACAAACGCCACCAAACCGCGATCATCAAAGCGGCGCGCGCGCATGAACACAAATAAACCAATCGCCGCCGCCACCGCAAGCCGGATGAAACCGGGAATCACGGCGGGGTTTCCCTGCAAATCGTTCGCGCGTTCGGGATCAAGGTGATCGAGCACCGATCCAAAATTACCCGTCCGGTAGTTCCCATCGATCAACGCCCACACCGTTTGATACGAGGCTTTGTTAAACTGCGCCGTCAGCGAGGGGAGCGTCATCGCGGAGTTCTGTGCAAGAAGAATCAGGTAGACGACGCCAAACACCACCGCTGTGATTCCGGTAAAGCGTACCGCTTCACGCACAGAGCGAAAACGCCACACCGCGCCGAGAATCAACGCCGGAGTGAATTTGGTCAATGCGCCTACGCCCGCCCACAGCGCGGATTGGGTGGTTTTCTTCTGGAGCAGCACATTCAGCGACAGCAGCAAGAAAAACGCGACCATCGGCTCAAAATTCCAGTACACGAAGATCAACGGCGCGGCGAACAGCGCATACACCCACGCGACCGCCGTGCCGTTGACAGCACCATGCAACCGCATCCCGATGGCGCGCACGAGAATCAAGTTTCCAACATCGAATGCAAGCATGAGGATGCTGCCGAGCATCGCAAACGCGCTGTAATTCGTATCCGCGCCGAGCAGCCCGATCATGCCGCTGTACAGGAAAGCGGGCACAGGTGGAAACTCGCTCCACCAGTCTTGGAACGGGTACAGCCGCTCGCCCTGTTCCGTCAATCCAGCCAGTTGAAAGTAATAAAACTGGTCGCCGCCAGCGGTCACGCCGCGTTCGATTCCCTGCGTGAAGATCGGCTGGTAGGCGAACAACAGGATCAGCCGCAGCGACACAAACAGCATGATCAGCAGGCGACGGTCTGCAAAAAGTCCGGTTAGCGTGGGTTCAAGGCGTGTATCGCGTTTCATGAGGACTGCGTTTCCTTCACATATAAGCTCGCTTGATCGTCATGGTACGCCAACCGCCAGTCGGGTTCGTGGAGCAGATTTTCCGCCAGCCCGCTGCCAGTTTCGATCAAAACCCACTCAATCGCGTAAGTCTCAAATAATGCACGCCAATTATCACCGCCGCGTGCCGCCCGCAGGTATGCCGTCAAAAATTCATCACCGTATAAGTCCGTCCGCCCATCGACGAATACCGGGTATTCCGGCAGCGCGTACATCAGATAGCCGCCCCAATTGTACGCATTCAGCATGTGACCTTGCGGCGGATTTTCGCGGATGTATTCGACGGCGCGGCGCGGCAGCACCCGGTCGATCTCCGCTTGCAGCGTGATTGGCTCCATCACAAGAATCACCTTGAGCGCGGACGCAAGCAGGACAATCACTACAAGCGCGCGATTCAACCTTGCTATGCGCGGAATCACCGTGCGCGCGATTCCAGTGAGCCAACCGCGTTCTGACGCGATGGACGCAAGGTGATATGTCAAAACCGGAGTCGCGGCGACTGCAAACACGGCGATGTTCCGCCCGGTCATCATCGCCAAAAATGCCGTTCCGCTCGTCAGCGCGAAATCCGCCCAATCAAGTCGCTTTTTGCTTGCGCCCGCCGCGCCATAGACCGCCAGCAGCAGGAAGATGAATCCCCACGTCTGCCGTTCTTGAAAATTCGGGGACTGCCATTCGACAATTTCGGCGCGCAGTACATCAATACCAACCGTTTGGAACGGAACACGCAGCATCTCGAAGCCATACGGGTTGATCACCAATGCCGCCGCACTGACACCAGTGATCAGAATGAGCTTTCTGATCCCCCTCCAACCGATGACGTGTTCGCCTTTCGGGTTGAACACGTTCGCCAGCACTTCCCCACCAATCGTGCCGAACAGGAAAATGAATCCGATCGAGAATCCGGCGTGTAAGTTTCCCCAGATCGCCATCAAGATCGGGATCAACCACAGGCGATCTTTGCCTTCGCGCTTGAAAAGATGAATCAGGTACAGGATCACAGCGCTCATGACAAACGAGATCATCTGCGGACGTGGTGACCAGAACACCGCCGCCGCCGTCGCGCCGAGAATCAAAGCGAACGCGCGCAAATAGTTGTTTCCGGCGGACGCCTTCCACACGAAAAACATGCCAAGCGTCGCCAACCCCGCCGTGTAGACCATCAACCCGAACAGCCCGCCGATCCGCCACACGCCGTACAGGATGATCTGTGATCCCCAGCTGTGGTCGATCCACGCTTCACCCGCCATCGAATGCGAAAACGGATCGGCGTAGATGATCCCCTGCTGCAAGATATGTTCGCCGCTGCGCAGATGCCACCATGTATCGGTATCGACGGGAATGCGTGCCGCCAGCGCAAACAGCAGCGCGAACGTGATCACCCCCATTGCGCGTTCAATCGTTAGGGATCGCATCGGGCATCACACTCCGCTCATACTCAAGACTTTGCCGACGGTGCGTAAGATGATGTTCAAGTCGAGCAGGATCGATTGATGGCGGATGTAATACAGGTCATACTGGAGTTTGACCAGCGCATCATCATCATTCGAACCGTACTCGTAACGCACCTGCGCCCAGCCGGTTAAGCCGGGGCGCACGATCAAGCGGGTGCGGTAAAACGGTATTTTTTCCGTTAAGCGGGTGACATGCTGCGGGCGTTCCGGTCGCGGTCCGACGATGCTCATATCACCGAGCAGCACGTTGATCACCTGTGGAAGTTCGTCAATGCGCGTCTTGCGAAGAAAACGACCCAAACGAGTCACGCGCGGATCGGATTTCTGCGCAAAACGTTCTTCGCCTTCTTTTTCGGCATCCTGCACCATCGAACGGTATTTCCAAATGCGGAACACACGCCCGTTGCGTCCCACACGTTCGTGCGAATAAAACACCGCACCGCGAGAATCCAGCAGAATGAGCAGCGCAACCAGCGGCAGTGTGATCAGAAACGCGATCAAGCCGATCAAACCTAATACAATATCGATCCAACGCTTGATCAACGGATACGGGTCAAAGATCGCGTCGCTGTTTTTGACCGGCAAGAATACGACCGTCCACTCGTCTTTGACATGTTCGACAGGTACACGTTCGGTGATGCGCTCATACAGAATCGGCATCGGGATTACGGCGATTCCCTGCTCATATGCATCCATCACCGCTTGAAACGTGACCCCATCCAATCCGTTGGTTGACGTAACAACCAACTCACGTATCTGATCGCGGTACAGGTAATTCGCCAGATCAGCGCCTGTCCCCAATACGGCAACGCCTTCGATCACCTGCCCGACCTTCTCCGCGCTACCGATGATTCCGCGCAGTTCATACTCGGCGGGAGCATTTTCCTGAATCGCCCGGATGATCAAGCCCGCCCCTGCGTCGTCGCCAACGATCAAGACGCGCCGTTTTTCGCTCATCCATCCGACGAGCGCGGGACGCGCCGAACGCCACAATCCGATCAAGATAAAGGCGGCAATCCCAAAAACCACCATGAACAACCGGGGAAGTGCACCAACCGGAGACAGAAAGAATACAAGCACATACACGACGATCATCTGAGCCGTGACGATCAGCATCCGAATAAGTGTCTTCCAACGGTTCGCCGCAACGCGCAGATTGTAGAGGTCATATGCGCTCGCCAACATCACCCACAGCGCGGGCAGCACGAAAAACCACACGATCTGAGACAGGAGAAAATCAAGCGAGAATCGATACTGCCCACTGCGATCGACCTCCGTCCAGACGAACAGACCGATCACGACAGCGACCCATATCGCGGAAATATCGCCGATCATCAAGATCAGTTTTCGCTCAGAAAACTGGAGCTGCACGCGGCGGCTGCGTTTTGGCGAACCTCTCCTCATCGGCTATTCGACTCCCACTGCTGACTCACGTCGAGCTGAATTCGCGCACTTGGATCAAAACAACGAAAAGAATCGTGCATACGAGGGTGATCAAAACACCCGGAAGCAGCCAGACCGGACCGTAAGCGAACACGACTTCATGCGCGCCATCATCCACTTGCACGGCGCGGAACGCAACGTTGGCACGGTATATCGGCACCGGGCGATCATCGACATACGCCCGCCAGCCGGGATAGTCCATATCTGGTAGGATCAGCCATGCGAGCTGATCCGTTGTGACGCGAATCGTCACACGGTTACCTGTATCTTCAACGATGCGCGCCGTGCCTGTGATCACGTCGGCAGTGTTAGGACACGCCCCGTCACCGACCATATGCACGACACCCGCGTTGAGTGTTTCTTCGAGCGCCCCCGCGTGCAAATCAGTTTCAAGCTCAACTTCGCTTTCGTGCCAGCAGATCGCGTTATACGGGATGAGCAGTGTGCGCGATGCCGCTTCGGTTTCCGCGCTCGGAATTCCCGCCCATGTTTTCAGCACCGCAGACTCGGCGTTCGCTCCGAGCAGGTCTTGATAGGTGCGGTAGCCGTCGATCAGGAGCGGATCGAAATTCCCGAAAACCTCGTGCCGTGAAAGTAAATTCAGATTCGAGAGTGGTGACTCACGCAGGAGTCCGAGTTGTTCGGCAGTGAGGCGGTAATCATCGAACTTAAAAAGCTGTTCATAGCGGATCGCCTCCTCATCCGGGAGATAAGTCCGGTCAATTGACGTGTCTGCGTCACGTTGATAAACGCTTCCGGGGAGCGTCGGATTTAGTCCCCAATTCGCCCATACCAGATCAACGGCGATCACCACCAACACAATTCCCTGCCAGCGCCAATGCGCGCCGCCATCGGGAGCTGGTTGGCGCAGCGTGAGCAGCGAAGCGATCACGCCGAGCACAGCAGTGGACATGACCGCGCGCACCAGCACATTCACGCCGTCACCAGCGCCTGAAAAAATGAGCAGTCCAACCAACGCGGCAAGAAATGCCCCCGACCCACCCATTACGCCCCAACGGGCGGCTTTCTGGGTGAGCGCATCACGTCCCCACGCCTCAACGCCAATACCCGCCAGCAGACTCAAACCGAACACCGTCCACAGATGCCAGCGGACAGGCGCTTGGAACAGATCAAACGTCGGCACATTGTTGTAGAAGAAGGGAAAAACAGGACTGTGATACCCTAACGCAAGCAGATAACCCGCGATTACGAGCGCCAGTGCGAACGGAACGACAGCCCACAATCGCGCTTTCCCGTTGATTAAGCGCTTGCGCCGCCATACGATCACCGCCGTGATCGCGCTGATGAGCGGGATAAAGCCAATGTAGACCGCATCTTCAAAATACGCGCCTTCCGTGAGATAACTCCCATCGGCAGGTGTTCCAAAGACGTTCGGGCTGATTACATTGAGCGTTCGGGCGGGCGCGTAGCTAAAGTTGACCGCAAAGCTGTATTCCGCGCCGGTGCTGCGCTGACTTTCACCGAGGAGTTCCGCCGTTGCCGCAAGCTGAAGCGATGCCACACCCGCGCCAAGCACGATCGCGGCAGCCGCTCCCGCAAGCCGTGTCGCCGTTCGCTCCACTTTTTTCGCGGTCAGGCGGTGGCGTTTTTCGGGGTCAAACAAGTAGAAACGTGTAACCCACCACACGCTGAAAATCCCGGTCAGCAGCAGGGTATACCAAGCGGTTTGGGCGTGCCCCGCTGTGAGCAGCAAAGCGGTGCAGCCTGCCAAATACCCGACATCGCGTACAGTTGCGCGTGTGATCAACCCATGCGCGGCGATCAGCATCCAAGGCAGCCATGCCGCCGTGTGAATCATCGGGTATGTGCCTAAGCGCGCAACCAGATACCCCCCAAGCGCGAAGGCAAGCGCGCTCACGGCACGGCTGAAAGGGCTGAAACCGAGCCGCTTCGTTAACAGCCACATGCCCCAACCCGCGATTCCGAGGTGGGCAACTGCCGTTAAACTCATCACCCACGCAAGCGTTTGAACATCCTCTGCGAAGAAACTGAACCAACTGAAGGGGTACATCAGCGCGGACTGATAATTCGCAAACAACGGTGTCCCCGCACCGTTGAACGGATTCCACAACGGGAGAATCCCGGCGCGCAGTTGTTCAAGCGCAAACTGACGCCAAGGAACGAACTGCAGCGACGGTAGACCCCAATAAAAAACTTCACCGATGAGCAAGCGGTGAAACAGTGCCGCCAGCGCACCCGCAAAGATGATTAGCCAACGAAGCATGACGATTCGTCCATGATGTGCGTACTGCCGCCGCATGCGGCAGGGTTAGGGCGCTTCTGGTGGAGGCACAGTGTGATCCCGCCGTTTTCGCCACCCAGAATATACCCCCACCAACGCGCACACGGCAAACGCGAACGCGGTGATCAGGTGGGCGAGTGTCGTCATCTCCCCTAGACGCGCCACCATCAAAGCATCTGGCTGAAGCACTTCTGCCTCTGACCAACGCGGAATATTTTGATCCCAGAAGCGTGAATCAGGCGCGTAGCGCTCGTTGGCGTAAATCAAAACGCCATCCACCGTATCAATCAAGGTCAATCCGTCTTGCTCAATCAGATACGGGGCGATCACATGGCTGACGCTCCATGATGCCAAGCGACCTAGATCGAGAGTCGCCCCTTGATTTGCCGTCGAGAGATCATCATCGACCACGCCGATCAACGGCGGCATTACAACACTGTAACGATCATCAGTGATCCCACCCGCTTCGCGGATAGCGCGGCTCACATCGTTGACCTGAAACGGATCGACGCCCCCGAACAGGCGTAAATGATAATATTGTGCGACGTGCTGCGGCAAACTGTAGGCGGGCGCGTAAATGCGATCCGGTTCAAGCGCCATCACCCGTTCAGCAAGCGGAATATACGGATCAAACCATTGATCCCACCCGCGCCACTCAAGCCAATTTCGCCCGGTGATCACGACGACTTCAGCAAACACAGCCGCGATCAGAATCAGCGCCGCCGCTGAACGCCATGACGCGCGCCTTTTTTCGACCGCCTGAATCATGGCGTGTGCGCCTTGTGCCGCCAGCAAGATGACGAACAGCGCCGCGACAATCCACGCGCGCGACGGCACACGAAAATAGAGCAGCGGCGGGAGAATGCTTGTGAGCACTGTCCATAAGCCGCCATATTCGCCCATCGCATACACGGCGAAGAATACGATCAGCGCGATCGATGTCAAATGGCGGCGCAAATTCCTCACGAGTGCGCCAAGTGCCAACACCACTACCGGAATTCCGAGGTAAGTCAGCGTTTCCGGGTTTGAGCGCTGAATCGGGAGGATCGTGCCCAAAAACTGAAATGGTTCGAGCGCGAAGATCCCCGCGTCAGCTTGTGTCAGCGCGGCGCGTGTCAGATACGGACTCCACGCCAGCACGGGAAAGATCACGGCGGCGGATAGGATGATGATCACCAATGCAGCGCCGACGCCCAACCCGATCACACGCAAAGCGGGGAGTTTTCGCGCCGTCAGCGAGAGTCCGTACACGGAAGCCGCCGCTAAACCGAACAACCCGATGCGCACATCCGCCAGCACCAGCATCGCCCCGGCAGCGCCAATGGCGATCACATTTACAAATGTGCGTTCAAGCGAAAACCGCTTGATCCGCTCCATCAGCCAAGGCAACCACGCTATCGCGTAAACGATATCGAGGTGTCCCGCGCCCAAGTGTGCGATCAAGCGCGGCGAAAGGGCATAAGCGGTCGCGGCGAACGCCGCCGCCTCTAAACGCACTCCAACTGAGCGCGTCCAGCGCCACATGCCCCAAGCGGCGATCACCAAATGGACGACGATCATGCTGTTCAGGAATAAATCCGACGGCAGAATCAGCGCGATCCATTGGAGCGGATAGGCGGTTTTGTTCAGGGGATTGGCGGCAAACGGCGCTCCCGCGAAGGTCGTTTCACGCCACAGCGGGAGATAGATTTCCTCAGCGGTGAAGGCTTCGCGCAGATGAACCGCAGCAGGCAACTGAGACGTGACCGCATCGCTAAACGCCGCGCCGGGTATGAATGGCATATCGGCGGGTGAAAACCCGCCCAACAAGAGAAATGCGCAAATCAGGGCAAGGATCAGCGCACCCCAAGCGTTACGGGACATAGATGGTCACATCGCCAAAGCTGATGATCCGTCGCAGTCCGGCAAGGCAAACCGTCTGCCCTAGCGCCGCTTCTTCCGCTCCAAATAGGATGTAGCGAACATTAAACTGCTCGATCAAGGCGCTGCATGCCTCTGGATCGGTTTCGGCGTACCAACCGAGTACGAGCGCTTCTTTCTCCGCCGCGCCAATCGTTTCGTAAGCATGCCCGTAGACAACACGCGCGCCAGCCCATCCCGGCAGCCAAATACTGCCGTCCGGTGACGCCAAAACGACATCATTCTCGTCTGTGCGGGTATCAAGGTAGCGATAGGCATCAGCATAATCTGAGTCGAGGAACAGCACGCCGGGTGCGTCTGGATTACCGATCATGGCAGGCAACGCCGGAATGAACAGCAAGAACAGCGGCGACATGGCGATCAAAACGACGCCGCTCACGAGGAGCCGCTGCACCTTTCGTGAAATCAGCGGCAGCCACACATCCCGGAGCGCGCGTGTTGCAAAGTACGCAATTGGCAGCATGATCCCAACCGAGAAGCGACGCTGAACATTCGTCGGTAGATACATGGCGACAAAGATGGCGATCAGCCAAAAGAGCATTAAGCGATCACCATCCGGCTCACGGCGGCGGATCGCGCGAATCATCGACGGAATACCGAGCAGCAGCGGAAGTCCTAACCCGATGATCCATGCCCAGATCGGCGGCGCAAGCGTAAGATTTTGCGCATTCCACTGTGCAAACACTTCGTTTGTGCGAACAATCATTAAGTAATACACCGCAACCGGAAGCGCGGGAAGCACGACCGCCAGCAGCCATAACAGGCATCGCGGTGCGATCCGCCGTTGTTCGATGCTGTCGTAAAGGACGACCAGTGCCAGCGCCGCGCCAACAGGCACAAGTGACTGGGGATACAAAAGCGCCAACGCGAAGCTTAATCCACTGGCAACCCACCACAACGAATCAATTGCGGGGTCATGTTTCACTGCTGGACGAAAAGCCAAGATGAGCAGACTCACCAACAGCGCCAGCCCGGCGATTGTGAGCGGAAAATGCACATTCACGAAGGTACTGACAAACGGGAAAGCTTCGGGGATAAACAGATCAGGAACTTCCACATTTCCCATCGCTGGGATCAACGCCCACCCGAATCCCGCCCCGACCGAAACAATGGTAAAGAAGATGCGGCGCGTCGTCACATTCATCCAGATCGTCGCCGCAAGGTGATAGAGTGATGCATACATAACCAGTGAAGCGATCACCCGCCCGGCATGAAAAACGACCAACAGCGGCAGTCCCACCGCATGCGCGAGGTTTCCGAGGAATGGATAGAGCAGCATGATGAACGCGCCCTCGTGCAGTTCCGGTGTATGAAGGAACTGAACCGCCCATTCGCCGTCACTGCCAAGACGCATCTTGGCAAGATAGGTCGCGCCATCAAGATAATTGTGAAGTGTCCCCATGAACTGCCAGCCGGGAGTTCCGCGAAGTGCTACCCAGATCAGCGGCACAAACATGAGAAGGACAAGAGCGCAGCCAACAATTATGACCCAACGCCACTCGTGAGCAGCGACATGGGCTGTATAGCGAGTACCAACGGCATCTAAACGACTTGTGGACGCAGCAGTATTCTGTGGCATGGCAATGTTCCCCTCCCTCATCGACATTGTAACCTGAACTGCTGTCATCAAGAATTGTGACCTTGTGCGCAATAATTGAATTTCTCGTGAAAAAGCGATAATACAAAGCAAGAAACTGATTACGCAATTATGGTTGGGTTTATGGGAAGGGTGCCGCATGGGCTTCGATCTGGAGAACTTCGGGCTAGGATTCGCAGCGGGACTGGGCACAGCATATATCGCCTATCAACTGCGAAAACCGTTTCAAGCCGCTTTGGACGCGGCAAAAGCAGGCGCGCAGCAGGCACAACAGTCCGCGACCCGCAGCGCCGACAGCCGTTTTGTCAATGAATTGATCAGCTTTTGCGAATCAGATCATCTGGCAGCCGCAAACGTCAAACTGAGCGAAATCGTTGTCGAGCCGCGCTTTATTCCCGCGCCGGAGTTTGCGCACGGTGGTGAAGAAGACGCCGCGAACGTCCTGCGCATCGTTCCCCAATTTCATGATCTCCCTTATCTGCACAGCGCGTACAGCATTGATACCCTGTCGATCAACGAACTTGCCGCAGGAGAACGCGCGATTGCAATTCTGGGTGCGCCGGGGAGCGGAAAAACCACAGCGCTCCTGTCGATTTGCCTGCAAAGTCTGGGCAAACTACGCTTCACGCCCGCATTCGATACCGTACAAGCGAAACTCGACAAAGAAGAGTCAGAACTCAACGAAAAACAGCGTGCGGTACGCGTCAAAGAGCGCGTCTTGATGGAACAGCGCGCGCAAGAACGGCTTGCAACCGAAAAAGGTATGGTTTGGAACGCCGAAACTGCCGAAGAACTCAAGCATGCGCTGCCTCTGTTCAGCCGCTTGATGCCGATCTACATCCACATGGGCAACCTGCACTTGAGCAACACTGCCGAATTCGGACCTGAAGTTGACCCGGCAGAACCGATTGTGCGCGCTGTGCAGTACAGTGTCGGTCGGGTGACGGCAAGCACGATCCCGCGCTACTTGTATGAACGCCTCACCAAAGGTCAGACGCTTCTGTTGATTGACGGCTACGACGACCTGCCCGAAAGCGAACGCCCGCTTGCGCTTGCATGGCTCAAAGGCTTGTTGGAGCACTACAAGGACAATTTCATCATCATCACAGGTCCGGCAGTCGGTTACGCGCCGCTTTCGGAGATCGGGTTTACACCGGTGTTCCTCCGTCCTTGGTCACACACGGATTCGCGCTGGTCGGTTGAGCGCTTGGCGAATGCATGGGGACAGTTTTCCGGCAAGAAGAAGCGCAGCAAAGTCACTAAACCGGATGAGCCGGCGCTCGTCGCTGCACGTGCGAATCTTTTCGCGTACAAGCCGTTTGAGCTAACCCTCAAAACATGGGCGAACTTCGCCAGCGATGCCGAGCGTCCCGGCTTTGAGGGCTGGATTCTGGCATATCTGGCGCGCCAATTGAGCGGCACGGATCAACCACTGGCGAAGTTGTTGAACAGCTTGGCGCGTATTGCCGCACTCCAACTTGACGAAGGCTATATCACAATCGGTCGGCTTCAAGCGCTTCGCATCTCCGCCGAAGCATTCGGCATCAAAGATTCACGCGCCACCGCCGAAGAAATGGATACCACAGCGGTACTGACAAAAGCCGCCGAAAACGCAGAATCAGAAAACGGCGACGATAAAAAGGGGAAAGAAAAAGAAGAGGACACCGAACTCACGACCGCACAAGGACGGCTGCTCGGCTTGCTGCGCCGCAGTGGACTCCTTGTACGCTATCGCAGTGATCGCTATCTTTTCAAACATCCGTTGATCGCGGCATATCTCGCTGGCTTGACGCTCAAAGATATGCCGAAGGATGTGCAGCGCGCGAAAGCGAATTCCCCCGCGTGGCGCGAAGTCTTCGCGTATGCAGCGGCACACACCAATCTCGACGCCGTCGTGCGTGATCGTTTGACCGCGGTTCCTGACCTTCTATACAGCAGCGTGTTTGATGTCGCGCGGTGGTTGGCATTCGCGCCGCCGGATGCGGCATGGCGCGGCGCAATTCTGAAAGCATTGACCGACATCATCAACGCACCATCGCAGTACCCGCTGTTACGGGAACGCGCTGCCGCTGCCCTAATCAGCACACGCGACTTTAAAAACGCCGCCTATACCTTCCGCCGATCCGTCCGCAACCTCAAACCCGAAGTGCGGCGTTTGGCGGCACTCGGCATGGGTGCGACTGGCGAAGCTGATACCGTTAACGACTTGATCCCCCTGCTCGAAGATCGAGATGTCACGGTACAGGTCGCCGCTGGCGCAGCGCTCGGTTCAATCGGCACAGATCCCGCGCTTGAAGCAATGGTGATCGCCTTAACAAGCGGCAGTGAACCCCTGCGTCAAGCGGTTGCGGAGCAGCTCGCGCTGCTTCCTGATGAGGGACATCCGGTGCTCTACGAAGCGATGAACGAAGAAGACATGGCGATCCGCCGCGCTGCCGTGTTCGGTTTGAGAAAAACGCACACCGTCTGGGGCTTGATCGCCATCTATCGCGCATTCCTTGAAGACGATCAATGGTACGTGCGCAGTGCCGCTCAAAATGCCTTTGAGGAAATTCAGTTTGGGCGGGTGACGATCCCAACCCGACTGTATCCCGCGCCTGATCAAATCGTATGGCTGCAAGAATGGGCAGCCGAGCGCGGCGAACAGCTTCCACCGGGAAAAGGTGCGGAAGACATGCTGATGCGCGCTTTGCAGGAAGGCGACCACCCCGTTCGAGCGCTTGCGGCACGTAACATTGGTCAACTGCGAAAGACGATCATGATCAAGGCGCTGTACAGCGCACTGCGTGACCGTCAGGAAAACGTGCGTGCTGCTGCCCATGAAGCCTTAGCCGATGTGCAGTTTGCGCTCGGTAAACCGCTTCCCGCTCCTGTCTAGTGCGTACGCTGTGAATCAAAACGGGGCGAGATACTTTCTCTCGCCCCGTTCTCATTACGAACTGCCAGCGTCCGTGATCTCCGGTGTGAACTCAGGTAGCACATCTGGCAAGACTTCGTTTTCCGGGTCACACGGGATGACTCGATCCACGTCCGTGTGAAAGAGGTATTCGGTATCCCCGGCTTGAACCACGATCCGGTAGCCTAGTGTCTCATTCGGCGTTGATGCCTGACCGGGTACAGGGCAGCCTAAGCTCGTATCGCGCCAAAGAAATGCCTCAACCGAAATCACGCGAATACGGCGGGTCGGCAGTCCAGTTTGATCCGCAACCAAACCCTGTGCGATAAACACCAATTCTGCCGCGACCGGATCAACTTCTTCAAGCGGCGCGTCGGACGGCACAGGAGTAGCGGCAGCCGTCGGGGCGATCTCGATGGTGATTCCCGGCGCTTCGGTGGCTTCAGGCGTCTCTGTCGGCGGGATCGGCGTAGGCGTTTGTGTTGCTGTTGCTGGAATGAGCGTCACCGTTGGTTCAAGTGTCTGCTCTGTTTGTTCAGCGGTACAGGCAACCAACGATAGGGCGATCACCGTCGTCAGCAGAAAACGCCTCATGGGTATCCCCCTTACTCGTTTGTTCCCGAAAGCAGCGCTTCCTCAACTTGCGCGGTTGTCAGCCCTTCAATGCTTATGATCTTGTCGCGCCCGCTTGCACCCGCGACGATCTCAATGTGCTTGACGGGAATATCCAACTGCGCTGCGAGAAAAGCGATTAATTCCTCGTTTGCTTCCGGTGTTTCCGCGATTGCGGCTCTCAAGCGTACCTTAATGATGCCATCTTGCTGTCCGGCAAGTTCCGCTTGAGCAGCTCCCGGCATCGTCCGCACTGTGATCGCGGCACCGCTGCGGGCATCGGTAATGTTGATCTGAAGATTCCGTTTCAATGGCATGGCAGCCCTCTTTTGCGCTTTGCGCAGCCAGTTATGCGTCTTATCCGGCAACTATTCCTCATATCTTATCATGAGAATCTGCTGCCTCGCTAAAACAGAACCATGACAACCACTTGGATAATGACGATAACGATCAACGGGCTTAAGTCGATCATCATGCCCGCGGGCATCAGATCACGAATCGGCTTCAACACAGGCTCGGTCGCCTGAAACAAAAAGCGCACAATCGGGTTGGATGGATCCATATTTGGCAGCCAACTGAGCAGCGCCCGTGCCAGAATCATCAGCATGTAGATTTGCAGCGCATAGTAGATCAGAATCACGATACCAGTCTCCTCAACTTCCATTATTCCGCAGTCATCGACCGCCGTTCACCAAATATCGCGCGCCCCACGCGAACATGAGTCGCACCTTCCTCGACGGCAACCGGATAGTCGTCCGTCATTCCCATACTTAACGCCGGGAGTTTAATTCCGGTGGATGATTGAACCGCGTCACGCAGCCGCCGCAGCGAATCGAAGATCGGGCGAGTCTGCTCCATCGCATCGACAATCGGTGCCATCGTCATCAAGCCGATCACGTGCAGCCCGTCGAGCATCACCAGCGTTTCAACGCTTCGGCAGAACTCGCTCAAGCGGGCTTGATCGCTGTTCCAATCGTGAAGCGCGTAACCCTCTTTACTGGCTTCCCCGCTCACGTTGACTTCGATAAATATGTCGATCCGCTTTTGAGCTTCGTTCGCTGCCTGCGCCAGCTTGACCGCCAATCGTTCCGAATCCACGCTGTGCACCGTCCCGAACAGCGGCGGGATGTTCTTCGCCTTGCGACTCTGAATATGCCCAATCATGTGCCACGAAATCGCCGCGTCTACGCGTGCCGCAATCACCGGAATTTTGGCGATGCCTTCTTCTACGCGATTCTCGCCAAAATGTTGCATTCCCGCTTGAACCGCTTGCAGCACCGTTTCCGCCGGATGTGTCTTGCTGACTGCGATCAACGTGACTTCGGAGGGATCACGCCCGGTGCGGCGTGCGGATTGAGCGATCAGCGCGCGCACGACTGCAATGTTTTCAGCGATTGTCATCATCTATCCTAATGTCAACACCGCGCCGAACCGTCCGGTGCTGCCTTTTTCGGCTCGATGAGAAAAGAACTCATCGGTACGCTCGGCGGTGCAAATCCCCGCAATCTCGACCTGCTCTACACCAACGCGCTGAAGATCGCGCCGATTCGCTTCCCACAAATCAAAATAGGCAGTGCCGTCCTTAGGATCATGTCGAACAATCCCATCGACATCCCCGAAGTACTTCCGCGCCGCTGCGACAACTTCCTCGCCCACCTGATACCGCTGCACGCTGATCGAAGGTCCAATCGCGGCGCGAATATCCGCCGGATTTGAACCATAGGCGCTTATCATCGTCTGCACGATTTTGGCGCTCATGCCCGCAACTGTACCGCGCCATCCCGCGTGTGCCATGCCAATAACACCCTTGACCGGATCGTGAAGCAAGATCGGCGTACAGTCGGCAAAGCGCATCGAGAGCGGTGTATCGAGTTTATCCGTCAGCATTCCGTCCGCCGCCGCGATCCACCGCCGACCGCGTACAGGCGCATTGACGATCACCGTGTCGACACTGTGAACCTGCCACACTGTACAGACACGCGCATCGTCCACGCCGAGCGCTTGAAACATGCGCTCATGATTGGTGCGCACGGCGGTCGGGAGATCGCCGACGTTGCCGCCAAGATTTAATGTGCTAAATGCGCCGCTGCTCACCCCGCCGTGACGTGTAAAAACACCATGACGCAGTCCGGCAAAAGATGAGAACTGATAATACACAAGCTTGTCGTGTTCGCGGCGTTCCACCTACATCCCTATTTCGCTTGTCTGATTCGGCATATTATGCCTGTTCGTCGCGCATTCTGAACAGAGGCGATCCACCACACTGGTTTACAGCCATACAAAGCGCGGGTATACTGGTCTTGGTACTTTTGTCATAGACTGAACTGCAACGAGTTTACATTTTTCAGAAATATGACAAACTGCGAAACGTTAAGGGTGAAATTATCCTCAACGAGCGCTACGATTAAACTGCATTTGACGCCCCGTGCTGTCGCGCACAACGGAACGGCATGGAAAGTGAGAACCGATACCCATGGAAAGAGAGCGAGGACGCACCGAGCCGCTGAAGATCATGATCGTAGACGACCATCCGGTAGTACGAGACGGATTGGTGAGAACATTGGAACTGGAAGATGATCTGAGAGTCGTCGCTCTTTGCGAAAACGGCGAACAAGCGCTCCGTGAAGCGATTCAACACCGCCCGGATGTTGTGATTCTGGATATCAATCTACCGCAAACCAACGGGCTTGAGGTTGCGCGCAGATTGAAAGCCGAAAATGATCGTTTGGCAATTGTGATGCTCACAGGCTACCACGATGCCGGACAAGTGTTGTACGCCATCAAAGCTGGCGCACAAGCCTATTGCAGCAAAGACATTCCGGGCGATCATCTCGTGGAAACGCTGCGAGCGGTCGCTATGGGGTATTACGTCATCGACGAACGCAAGATGGATGCGCGCGAGGTTCAAGCGTGGTTTCATCAGACAGTCGCGGAAACCGGTGGCACATATGCAGCGGAGACGAACGAAGCGTACACCAGTCTCAGCCCGCGCGAGATGGAAATCCTACGCTGTGTAACCAATGGCATGAGCAATAAAGAAATCTCCAGTTTTCTTCGTATCAGTCAGCAGACTGTCAAAAATCACATGACATCCATTTTGAAAAAGCTGAACGTTGAGGATCGCACTCAAGCGGCGGTGATGGCGCTCAGCCGGGGATGGGTGCGCGTGGATAGTGACACAAAACCAGCGGGCAAGTCGTTGTGGAAGAAAATATCGAGGGGGTAAGCAGTCATGGTCGATTATCGCGCAGAGGCGACACGCTCCAAAGATGAGCTGATCGATACGATCACGCAAGAGATGAAAGCCGTTCGCGGACAACTTCAAGAACTTAAGATTCAAATCGAACAGACGCAGTTGTTCATCGACCGCGAAGAACAGCGCAACGGCGACTTGGCGACTGAACTGCGCATGATCCAAGACAATATCGAAACCGTGCCGCGTCAGGATATCCGCGCCAAGTACGATGAAGCGATTGAATCACGCTTTCGGTTAACCACGATGCGCGGTCAGATGGAAAAATTCCAGAAGACGCGCGAAATGTTGGAACGTCAGCAGCAGCTTCTTTCCACCGTACTGAACAAACTCCAAGGTGTCGATGTATCAGGCATACAGTCTGCACCGGAAACCACCGCCACTGGTGGCAAAACGATCAATATCGTGCGTATCATTCAAGCGCAAGAAGATGAGCGCCAGCGCCTCGCCCGCCAAATGCACGATGGTCCCGCGCAGTCACTGACCAATTTCATTTTGCAGAGCGAGATTTGCCAGCGTCTATTCGACCGCAATCCGCAGCGTGCCGCTGAAGAACTTGATAACCTCAAGACGGTTGCCAGCATCACCTTCCAAAAAGTGCGTGACTTCATCTTTGACCTGCGCCCCATGATGTTGGACGACCTCGGTGTTGTGCCCACCACCCGCCGCTACGTTGAAGCCTTCCGCGAGAAAAATGATCTCAATGTAAAACTTGATATCTTGGGCGAAGAGCGGCGTCTGCAAATCCACCGCGAAGTGACGATTTTCCGAGGCATTCAGGAATTGATGGGTTATGCCCGCGACTATGCCAGCGCCACAGAACTTACCATCAAGCTGGACATGGCAGCACAGCGGATCCGCGTCAGCGTCGAAGACAACGGGCGCGGTTTCAACGCCGATGCAGCCTTCAGCGGTGAAGAAGGGCATCAAGACGCGCGCGTTCAGGGTTTGATCACGTTGCGTGAGCGCTTCGAGCTGATGGGCGGTTCGATGCAGGTCATCAGCGGTGAAGGTGAAGCGGGCGGCACCGTCATACGGTTGGAACTGCCCGAAAGCGACGAAATGATGTAAGGGTACAATCGACCTGTTTGACAATCGCTCTTGAACGGCTACACTAAGAAAGCATTGACATTTGCTGCTGTGCAGGCGGCTGTCCTTCGCGCAGACGCTCGATTATGCCGGGCGTACAGCAGAGCGGACACCTGACTTTAACCCGGACGGAGGCTGATGGATGAATCGTCTGCGCTTGATTTTACTACTCGCCATTCTGATTCTAGCAATTGCGGTTGTGGTTGTCGTCGTGCTTCCCAGTCTGACGCCAGCGCCACCGCCCCCCACCGATACCGCCGATGATGGCGGCGAAGAAGTGGTCGTGGAACCGGAAGGTACGCCAGTTCCCACTAATACCCCAATCGTGTTTGTTCCGCTGGTTTTGGCGGTACAAGACCTGCCGCGCGGGTTTTTGATCACGCAAGATGCGGTAGTTCTCCGCCCTTGGCCCCAATCGTCAGCGCCGTTTAATGCCATCACAGACCTTCAGGATGTGGTCGGCAAAATCGCGCGCACGGATATCTTCCGTGAACAACCCATTTTGACGAACATGGTGGTCGATAACCTCATCGATATCGCGCGTGTCGGCTCGGACGTCTCGGCAATCCTTCCCGAAGGCTTGGTCGCGGTTTCGATCCCGGTTGACCGTCTCACCAGCGTCGCGTATGGCGTCGTGGACGGCGATCGTGTTGACTTGATCATGTCGCTGCTCTTCGTGGACGTTGACGAAGCATTTCAGTCGATTTCCCCGAACCGTATTACCCTGTTCTCGGTTGCTGAAGATGGCACGATTACCCTGAACGAAGCAATTGAAGGTCGCCCCGACTCGACGACGCTTGGTCCGGTCATCGTGGGACCTTCGGAACGTCAGCGCCCGCGTTTGGTCTCGCAAATGACCATTCAAGACGCGATTGTTTTGCACGTTGGCAACTTCCCGGCGGATGGTCGCTACATCGGCATCCCCACGCCCACACCTGCCCCGCCGCCTGAAAATGCCGACGAAGAAGCGACACCGATTCCGCCGACGCCTACTCCGGCGCGCGATATCGTGACGCTCGGCGTAACACAGCAAGATGCGGTCGTGCTGACGTGGTTGATCGAAGCACGTGTTCCCGTAACCTTGGCGATCCGCTCGGCGCGTGACAACTCGCGCACGGCGACCACCGAAGTTACACTCGATTACATCATGAGCACCTACGGTATCGAGCTTCCCGGCAAGCGCCCATACACGATTGAACCGGCGATCCGTAGTATTCGTCAACTGCTGGCGGATAATCAAATTTCGCTCGGCGGCTAAACAGTTCATCAGCGAACGAAGAAAGGGCATGGCAGAATCTCACGTTCGCCATGCCCTTTTTTGCTCTATAATCCTTGATCATGAACATAGTAACCTGTGAGCAAAACCCATGCTGAACCGAGGCGGACAAGCACAGCCTGAAAGCAAGAGTCAAATCAGCATCCTGCTTGTGGACGACATTCCCGAAACCCGCGAAAACGTCAAGAAACTTCTGGCGTTTGAGGAGCAGGAATTCAAGGTCGTAGGATCCGTTGGCACAGGGCGCGAAGCCCTGAAAGCCGCCCTAGAAACCCGCCCCGATATCGTGATCATGGACATCAATATGCCGGATATGGACGGTATCCAGGCAACCGCAGAAATCACCAAAGTCGTTCCAACGGCAGGTGTGATCATGATGTCGGTCAACAACGATGCGGATTATCTCCGCCGCGCAATGCAAGCGGGTGCGCGCAACTTTTTGACCAAACCGATTGATCCAGACGAACTTTACAACACCATCCGCGCGGTGTATCGCAGTTACGAAGCCATTCGTATGCAGCAGCGCGCGATGATGGATATGCCGATGGCTTCCGCGCAGCCCGTCAAGAGCACTACGTCGTCCGGTGGTGATGGCGAAATCCGTCCCGGTCATATCATCGTCGTGTACAGTGCCCAAGGCGGCGCGGGCTGCACCACGATTGCGACCAATATCGCCAGCGGTCTGATGAAGAAAAACATCAAGGTGCTGCTGATTGATGCCGACCTTCAGTTCGGAGATGTCGGTGTTTTCCTCAAGCTGCAAGCGCAGTCCAACCTCGCCGATCTGGTCGATAAAGTGGAAGACCTCGACCCGGACTTCTTCGACTCGGTGGTTAGCACGCATGAAAGCGGCTTAAAGGTACTGCTGGGACCGACACGCCCGGAATTCGCTGAGGAAATCGAAGCAAATCCGACTTCGGTCGCACGGATCATCGAAAAAGTTGCCAACAACTACGATTTCGTGGTCGTTGATACTGGGCGGCATCTCGATGAAACGCTGCTTTCGCTCACAGATATTGCGAGCAAGATTGTGTTGGTCGCAACACCAACGCTTTCTGGTGTGAAGAATACCAAGTTCATGCTCGACTTGTTCGACAAACTGAACTATCCGCCCGAAAAAGTGATGCTCGTGCTGAATCGTGTCGAAGATGAACGGGCACGCAACCGAGTGACGCTTGAAACCGAACGTATCGAGCGCTTCCTCAAGCGTGTCGTTGAGGCACGTTTCCCAGACAATCAGGCGTCAGTCCTTAGCGCGGTGATGAAAGGTGTTCCGGCGGTCGCCGTAAAGACCGAACACAACAAACCTGCCGTCAAGGAGCTTCAGGCGTTTGCGGATGAGTTGTTCAGCCTCTTGATGGGCGCATCTGCCGCCAAAGATGAAGATGACGACAAGAACAAAAAGAAGCCCGGTTTAGGTCTGCGCAAATAGAGAAGTGATAAACAACGCCAACCGCATGGTCAAAGCAATTGACGCGGTTGGCGTTTTTGCATTACTGTACGAATGTGAATCAATCCCAGAGCGTGAGTGGCAATTGGAGAAACTGATATGTCTTCGTCCCTGTTAAATCGTATCCAGAAGGGTGGCGGCAGCGGTGGCAGCGGTGGATCGGGTGGCAGCGGCGATAACCAGCCCCCTCGATCCGGTGGCAGCCCCAGCCCGCTGGCAGATTCCGGTGGCGGAGATGAGAATCGCCTCTCCGCAATGCGTATGCGCAATCAAGCCGTCGCGGGGCGTGCAGGTGCGAGTCGTCAGGATAATACCTATGTCGACCTGAAGACCCGCGTTCAAAACCGTTTGCTCTCTGAACTTGACCAAGCGATTGATCTTTCGCGCAAGAACGAAGTCCGCGCCCATATCGAAGAACTGTTCAACGCTGTGCTTGCCGAAGAAAGCATGGTTTTGGCACGAGCCGAACGCCAGCGCTTGTTTGAATCGATTGTCGCGGAAATCATGGGTTTTGGTCCGCTCGAACCGCTGCTCGCGGACGAGACGATTACCGAAATCATGGTCAACGGTCCAAAGAATGTCTTCGTCGAGCGTAAGGGCAACATCTCGCGCGCGAATGTCGCTTTTGAAGACGATGATCACGTGATGCGTATTCTTGATCGCATCGTTGCGCCGCTGGGTCGCCGTGTTGACGAGCAGTCGCCGATGGTAGACGCGCGTCTCCCCGATGGGTCGCGTGTGAATGCCGTCATCCGTCCGATTTCGCTTGTCGGTCCCACGATCACGATCCGTAAATTCTTCAAAAAACCGCTCACCGTCGAAGATTTGATCAGCTACGGGTCGATCAGCCGCGAAATGGTTGAATTCCTGCGTGCCTGTATCATCTCTCGCCTAAACCTCGTCGTGTCAGGTGGTACTGGTTCGGGCAAAACAACGCTTCTGAACATCTTGTCCGGCTTCATCCCCAATGACGAACGCATCGTAACCGTAGAAAACGCGGCGGAACTTCAACTCCGCCAAGAACACGTAATCACGCTGGAAAGCCGCCCGCCGAATATCGAAGGCAAGGGCGCGGTCACTATTCAAGACCTCGTGGTGAACTGCTTGCGTATGCGTCCAGACCGCATTGTGGTTGGGGAATGCCGCTCCGGCGAAGCGCTCGACATGCTTCAGGCGATGAACACCGGTCATGATGGCTCGCTGACCACGCTCCACTCGAACAGCCCGCGTGACACAATCGCCCGTCTGGAAGTCATGTGCTTGATGGCAGGGATGGACTTACCTGTCCGCGCTATTCGTGAGCAAATCGCCAGCGCGGTGGACTTGGTTTGCCATCAGGAACGTCTGCGCGATGGTACGCGTAAGGTCGTCAAGATCACCGAAGTGCAAGGTATGGAAGGCGACATGATCACCATGTCGGACATTTTCGAATTCGAGCAGACAGGCGTTGAAGGCGGCAAGATCGTTGGTCGTCTGCGCCCAACCGGTATCCGCCCGAAATTCACCGACCGCATCGAAGCAGCCGGTATCTACCTGCCCCCGTCGGTGTTCGGCGTCGGTCGCACGTACTAAGCCAGAGTGCGCAGGGGTGTAACGTCGATCTACCCCTGCGCTATTCATCTTCCAACCATGCGCGGCACGAAAGTACCGTATCATTGGGAGCAACCATTTATTGAATGCGCTCGACGTGCTGAGTAGAATTCAAACCAACCAGAACCGGCTTGGGAGAAAGCGGTGTCGCTGTGGGAATTGAAGTCATCTTAATTGGCGGCGCGGTCGTCGTCGCATTGGCGGTTATCATCTACGGCGTGATCAGCGCGCGCACCGAAAAAGACATTCTTGAAGAACGTCTCGGCGCGTACGAAGAGGGCAAAATGCAAGAAGTCCTCCAGATCACCGAACAACAGCGTCAAGAAGACGCTGAGCGCGAACGCGAGCGCCGCCAAAACATGCTCCGCGAACGGTTAGACAATTTGATGTCGGATCGCGGCTTTGCAAAAGGCTGGAAACAGCAACTCGCCCGCGCCGATATTAAGCTGACCGTGAGCGAATACGCTATTCTGCATGTGGTCAGCATGTTTGCCTTCTTCATGCTGGGGTATTTCGTCCTGTTTGGGCAGCAAATCGTGATGGGAATAGTCGCGGCATTCGTCGGCTTCTTTGCCCCACGAATTTACGTTTCCCGCGCGACCGAAACACGCCTGAAGAAATTTGAGAATCAGCTCCCTGATACCTTGAGCCTGTGGGTAAATGCCCTTCGCTCCGGTTACAGCGTGCTTCAGTCGATGGAAGCGATTTCGCGCGATGCGCCAGAACCCACGTCGACAGAATTCAAGCGTGTGGTGCAGGAAGTCCAGCTCGGAATCGACATGGAATCGGCGCTCAATCACCTGCTCAACCGCGTTGAAAGTGATGACCTTGACCTCGTATTGACCGCCGTAAACATCAACCGCGAGGTTGGTGGTAACTTGGCGGAAATTCTGGACGTCATCGGTCACACCGTCCGCGAGCGTATCAAGCTGAAGGGTGAGATCAGCGTGTTGACGGCTCAAGGACGTATCACAGGCTACCTGATTTCGTTCCTGCCGATCATTCTCGCGCTGTTCCTGTACGGGATCAACCCGAACTACATGGGCAACCTGTTCGAGAACCGGGCGTGCGGTTGGCCCCTGCTCGGTATTGGGCTTGCCATGATTGGCATCGGTATGGCGCTCATTCAGAAAATCGTGGATATTGAGGTTTAAGTATGGACCCGATTTTTGTCGTTATTATCGCCATTGTCGGCACGGGGATCGTCGGGGCACTCATCTATATGGGCGTCCGTGAGGACGAAGGGCGCGATCCACTACAGGAGCGCCTTGCGCAGTACGAAGACAAAGAGATGCCGCAGTCGTTGGAAGACATCGAACTCTCGCTGTCGTTTAAGGATCGTGTACTTCTCCCGACGGTTAAGCAGTTCGCCAGCGTCACGACGCGCTTTACGCCTCAAAAGCAGTTGGAAGACATCCGTCATCGGCTTGAACTCGCAGGGATGACGACCGATCCGGCATCGTTTTTCGCGCTCCGCATCATGTTGACGGTCGGGATGGGCTTGGGCGCGTTCCTCCTGTTCTACGTGATCGCCCCAAACACGTTTGAGCGAACACAGGCGCTCCTGTTCACGCTCGGTTTCACCGCTTTCGGCTACTTCATGCCGATCATGTTGGTGGGCAGCCGCATTAAGCGCCGTCAGAACTCGATTATCAAGGCGCTCCCCGACGCGCTTGACCTGCTGGTGATCTGCGTGGAAGCGGGTCTCGGCTTCGATATGGCAATGGGTAAAGTGTTTGAGAAGTGGGATAACGAACTGGCAATCGCCTTTGGTCGTGTGCTGCGCGAAATTCAGCTCGGCAAAAGCCGCCGTGACGCGCTCCGCGACATGGCGCGCCGCATGGACGTGCCGGATGTGACCACATTTGTCGCCGCGATCATTCAGGCGGATCAGCTCGGTGTGAGTATGGGTAAAATCCTCCGCGTTCAGGCGGATCAGATGCGCGTCAAACGCCGCCAGCGCGCACAAGAAAAAGCGCACCAAGCGCCCGTCAAGATGATGATCCCGATGGTGTTCTTGATCTTCCCGTCGATCTGGATCGTGCTTCTCGGACCGTCTGCGATCATTCTATTTGGCAGCAGCGAAGTGAACCAAGTTTTCTAGGTGGTTCATGAATGGACGACGTTGGTAGGTGGGATGACCACCTGAGACAGTTTTCAAAAGAAGCTCAGGCACATCCTGAGTTTCTTTTAATTTCTTCCCCAATAGAGCGGTTGTGGGCACGGGCAGTCGCGCTCGTGTTTCCGGCGCGATGCATGTTGTGCGACCGTATCGATACGCCGCTCTGCGCGGAATGCCAGCAGCGCCTCAACGCCGCGATTACCCCTGTGCGTGTCCATACATCCCCACCCTTGAACCGCGTGATCGCAACCGGACTTCACGACGGCGATCTAAGAAGAGTCGTGCACGCGCTTAAATTCAAATGCGACCGTTACTGCGCGGCTGGACTCGCCGTGTATCTTGCGGGCAGGCTTGCGACCCTCATTGAGCGAACAGACTGGAAGATTGACACGGTAATTTCGGTACCTTTGCATAAAGATCGTCAATACGAACGGGGGTATAATCAGAGTCAGTTAATCGCGTTAGCGCTGGCGCAGCGCGGCGCATTTGGGTTTTCGCCTCATATGCTCATCCGCCACCGCGCCACGCGCCCTCAGGTAGGATTGAGCCGTGCAGACCGCTTGATCAACGTTGAAAATGCTTTCCGAGCCGACCCGACTCTCGCAGCGGGTCGCGCTATTTTATTGGTGGATGATGTGTGTACAACAGGAGCAACGCTTGCGGCATGTGCTTCCGCCCTACTTGACGCAGGCGCGGCGCGTGTCTACGCAGTCACGGTGACAGCGGCGCGCGGACTCCTGTAACTGTTTCGTTTCCTCAAAATAGGGAGTGTCGATTATGGAGATCACCATTCGCGGCAAGGATTTCCGGGTTAGTCCGGCGGTGGAAGACTTCGCCACACGGAAAGCAAGCCGTCTGACACGCTTCTTACCCAACATCGCAGAAGTCTCTATCGATCTCGTGCGGGAGGAAAGCAAACATGGTGGCGACCGCTCAACCGCACAAATCACGGTCAGGCACAACCGCGGCGCAATTCTCCGGGCGGAAGAAAGCGTCGTCGGCGATAACATGGAAAGCGCGCTGACGTTGGCGCTGGAAAACATGTACCGCCGTATCGAGCGATTCAAGGGAAAACGGACGCGCAAAGGCAAGACGCGCTTCAGCTTGAGCATTGAAGAGCTTGGCGAGGCAGAGGCGATCACCGAAGCCGAATACACGACACCACAAACCGACGAACTGCCCGATCCCTATGAGCACGATGGCAACTACCCGCTGGAGATCATCCGACGCAAGACCGTTGCGCTCACTGCGATGACAGAGGATGAAGCCGTCGAACAAATGGAGATGCTCGGTCACACGTTCTTCATGTTCTTTGACGATGAGACGAAAACCGTGAGCGTCGTCTACAAACGGCGTAACGGCGGCTACGGAATGCTCGTGCCAAACATGCCGTAAATCGAATCACCTCTGATCCTCACGCCACAGCCGCGTGAGGATCAGATATTTGCGGAACTCGTACCATGACATCAGCAAGGACAGCCGTAGCCCATGCAGACCATCCCCATAGCCCTTTAGGGTAATGAAGCGCCAACGGAAATGGCGAAGCGGCTGTAAGACGTAATTCTGCGGTTTGGGGCGTATGCCCTGCTCATACAGGATGCGCGCATCGTAAGAGGTATAGCGCCGCTGCTTATCACGGAATTGGCGCGCATCCTGATAATTGTGATGGATGATCGGCTCGTTGAGCGTCCCCTCGCCCCACTGCAAAACAACAACCTCATGCACGCGCTTCGCCGGATCATACTGTGCCGCGCCGACACGCAGCAGCCGCAGTTGATAATCGGGATACCACCCCGCGCCGAGCGTCAGATTTCCGAAGATGAAGTTATGCCGGGGAATCTTGAACCCCGCTTTGGAGTCGTCCGCAATTGCCGCGCGAACTTCATCCGCCAGCGCGGGCGAAATTCGTTCGTCGGCGTCCACGAACAGCACCCAATCGACGTGTCCTTTAACTGCATCAAGCGCAGCATTGCGCTGCTGCGCGTAGTCTTCAAAGTGGTGCTGAATCACTTCCGCGCCGGAAGCCCGCGCCAATTCGACCGTGTTATCCGTGCTGAACGAGTCAAACACAATCACCTGATCGGCAAATTTGAGGCTGGCGATGCAGTCCGCGATATGGCGTGCTTCGTTGTAGGTGAGGATGACAGCGGCGAGGGTCACGATCACTCTTTCTGTGCAGCAAGCCGCGCGATCTGGTCATAAGCCTCTGCCAGGGGTGCGGTTTCAGCGGTAAGAGGTTCAAGGGCGCGGCGTTTGCGGCGGATTCCGGCGGCGATCAAGCGGCGGGCAAGCCAATTTTTCCACGCGGGTTGATGTTTCTTGTAAAGGCGAAGGCGGCTCGTCCACAGATGCAGCGCACTCTGCGGGCGCATCTGCCCGGTACTTTTGCCCGCTAAGTGAATCACATGCGCTGAAGGAACGCTCATCACGCGAAATCCGGCGCGGTGGATACGCCACGCCCAGTCGATTTCTTCGCAGTACATGAAGAAACCTTCATCAAACATGCCCGTGCGCTCAACCGCTTCACAGCGGAGCATCATCGTCGCGCCAAGGACGAAATCGACGGGGAACGGCTCGGACTGCGCATATAAGCGGCGCGGATAGCGTCCGTTAAATCGACCTTCGATCAAGCGTCCCGGCATGGGGAAGAACTCCACCCAAAGCTGGCGCAAGCCGGGAAACCCGAACGCCCCGTGTTGAAAACTGCCGTCTTCATAGCTCAAACGCGCCCCCACCAAGCCCACTTGAGGCTCGCGCAGTAAGGCATCGTATAAGGCGCGGGTTGCGCCGGGTGTGGTGATCGTATCCGGGTTGAGGAGATAAACCGCCTTCGGCAGCGCCGTCGATTCGCTCCCAAACCCAATCGCCCGCAATGCCGCGTTATTCCCGCGCACAAAGCCGAGATTCTCGCTGCTGGCGATGATTTTCACATCTGGAAAAGCGGCGGATACTGCTTCAACCGTACCATCGTTCGAGGCGCTATCAACCAACCACACTTCAGCAGTCAAGCCGCTGGTTTTGAGATCGTCGAGCAAGGTGCGGATCGCCTGAACGACGAGATCGCGCACCTTCCACGAAACGATAATCACTGCCAAATCAAGCATTAACGCGCCATTTCACTGAAATCCAGCCGAGTCCGCCGCAAAAACGCATCCCAGCTTTCAAGATCCTCAGTCGTTGCGAACCGCACCTGATCGAGCAGCGGATCGAGCAGTTCAGCTTGTACCGAATCCGCCGCAATCGCCACCAGCGCATCCGTTAAGGCATTGCGCGTTCCCAGCGGAATCGACGGCGCGATCATCAAAATCGGGTACGGGACACGTATTGATGTGCCAAGTTCGCGGATGCGACTGCTTCCGCCAACTGCTTCGAGTTCGGCAAGGTTCACCCCGGCGGCATCGCAATCACCCGCTCCGACTGCGCTGACCAGATCGCCCAAGTCCTCGTAGTCGTTAATCACGCCTAAGCTGGTGGGCGAAACGCTGTTCGCTTGCAGAACCAACGAGGGAATGAGCCATGTGTATAGGTCGTTTACGCTTAAGCGGCAGAATACCGCCCCCGCCAAATCGCGGATTGTCTCCGCCTCTGATGCCTGCGGCACGATGATCGACACATCCGCGCCTACACCATCTTCACGCACAACTGCCAGTGAGCTTTCGGCGCAGATACGCGCTGCCGCGTAGGTCACACTGTCTACCCATGCCGCCGCCGGTACCCCGCCCGGAGAGTCACACAGGGCGGCGACCGCCTCCGCGCCTGTTTCGGCAATTTCAATGTTCACCGAAAGAGACGCGGTTTCGCTCAAGATGGTTTCAAGGTCGCGGGCGGCATTCGTCACCGTGCCGCGTGAAACGGCTGCTGGTCGCACGAAGAACAGTTGAATCGGGTTATCCGTCGTGCCGGGTGGCGGCGGCGTTGCCACAGTAGGCAGCGGCGTCGAGCGCGGCGTATAGGTCGCAGTCGGGATGTCGGTCGGCTGCGGTGGACCAGCACTGCGGCAGCTTGATACCACGAATACGGTCAACAGCGCACACAGAAATGCAATACGTGAATAACGAAAAGCGCGCACAACCGCCCTCCTCGGATAAAAGCAAACGTCCATGAACACAATGATCACGAGGAATACTAGCGCGGCATACCCTGATCCGCCAATTTGAGCCTTCCATTTCCGGTGGCAAGTCTATCCACCAGATATGGAAGGCATCATGGAAATATCGTTACGGCGTCTCGGTGGGGATCAACTCGATCTCGCGTGAGCCGACATTACGATTTGTTTCAGCGATCTCTACCTGCTCATGGATCAAGCCCGCCCAGCAGTTTTGCGGATTACGCGCTTCAACGCGGGACATACGGATCGCGCCCCAAACGACGCTGCGCGCCCCCGGCGGCAGGTAATAATAGGTGTTGCCCGTATCGGGGTCCGTGACTTCGGTTAGGCTGTCCGCGTCGCCAACTGCCCAGCGCCAAGGATAATCGCGCGACGCAGTCGTGCAGTCGATCCCGACCCGCCACGCACCTGCTTCCTCAAACCAGCCGAATGTGCTGTCCGCTTGATCCCAGTCGTACACCGTTCCCGGCGGCGGTCCACTGGTGCGGATTGGTACTTCGCCGTAATTCTCGACCGTCAAGCGGAAGATCAGCAGATCGCCAACCGGCATCATGATCGTCGTCAGGCGAACATCGTCGGGATCGCTCGGCACATCGACCAGATCGCCAATAACATCTCGATCCGTATAGAAACGGTCTTCATAAGGAGCCGTCGTGAAAACGACGGTTGCGCCGCTCGGCTGTGCGACGATCTGCGCCAGCGGCTTACCGCCCTGCTCGATACGAAAATCGACGGTGCGCCGTAATTCTTGACCGACTGCATCACGCGCGAACGCAACGAGGGTATAGTCCCCATCCGGCGGCGGATTCGACCCCATATCAACGCCGCCGTCGAAGTCGTACATATGGCGTCCGGCGCTACCACGTTCGGTTTCTTCGATCAATTCGGGGATGTAGATCAGCGCGCCGCCGCCGACAGGCTGCAAGTAGACATCAAGCTGCGCCTCTTTGGTCAAGAACAGGTTAACCTGAGTGCGATCCGAAATCCCGTCTTGATTCGGCGTGAACAGCGTCGGAAATACAGTGAATTCGATGATCTCCGGCAGCGGTGCGTCGCCATCTGTCACGATGAACGTACCTGTCCGCTCGACCGTTTCGGCATCGTCGCCCACCGCAGTGAGCGTCCATGTGTAGGTGCCATCGGGAATTAAACGGCGCAGCACTTCGCCCGCAACCGTCTCATCCGGGCGCGTAAATCCATCAACGACACCGCTAAACGCGACCGAATAATCACCGGCGGATCGCGCTTCGTTTTCGCGGAACATGAACGTTTCGCCCGTTTCACTGGTCAAACTGATACTGACATGTGCTTGACGCGACAGCGCATAGCTGATCACGGTCACATCGTCAACACCGTCCGCATTCGGGGTGATCGTCTCCGGCTCAAATCTCACATCCGTGACCAATTCGCGCGGCGGATTCAGCAGCACCACGCCGATTAAGATCACGACCGCGACCGCTGCCAGCGCCGCGAGAAGGGTCAACCAAATAGGAATCCGCATAGAGGGAAATACTTCTTTCTGCTTATGCGGCGGCTCGTGCGCCGCGCTGTTCCAACATAATCGACAGCGAGTCTAGCGGATGCGTTCCCTTCAGAACAGACCGTGTTCTGAACCCCTCCTTGGGATCAACGGTACAAAATTGCCAGTCGATCCTGTAAAATGGGCGGATTACACCCCAGACTACCCGATTCACGGTGAACAGAGGACTGCGTTGACCGATTCCATAGGGATGAACGAGTTTTATACCATTCATGACGCCGAGCCAGATGTGGACGGCATCATCTTCCGCCCAGTGATTCCACTGCGCGGCATGATTATTTTCCCAAAAGTGATCTCCCCCCTTCCGCTTGTGAATCCGGCGGCGCGTGCGGCGATTGAAGCAGCACACCGCGCAACCGCGATCACTGTGAGTCTGCTTGATCCTGACCGCCCGGAGTTCGCGCCGGACAATATCTTTAAGGTCGGAGTCGAAATTGCGATCGGGCGCACGATTCGTCTGCCGGACGAAATGCAAAGCGCGCTGGTACAGGGTCGCCGCCGCGTCGAAATCCTTGAGATTACCCAGACCGAACCGTTTTGGATCGCCAAAGCGCGCATCCTTGAAGAACCCAACACGGAAACCGACAACACCGAAGCGCTGATGCAGACCGTTTTGACAATGTTCCAGCGCGCGGTCGAGATGAATGATCATGTGCCGGAAGAAGTGCTGCTCTACGCGTTGAACGCCGAAACCCCCGGCTGGCTGGCGGATTTGATCGCTTCCACGCTGGCGCTCACGCTTGAAGACCGTCAATCGCTGCTCGAAACGCTCGATGCGGAGGCGCGGCTGCACCGCGTCGCTGAACTGCTGAACGAGGAGATCAACGTCCTTGAATTGAAGGATGAGATCACCAGCCAAGTCCAGTTGGAAATGGATCGCAGCCAGCGCGAGATGTATCTGCGCGAACAGATGCGCGTGATTCAAGATGAACTCGGCGAAGGAGATTTCTTCCAACAAGAGCTTGACGAAGTCCGCCAGCAAATCGCAGATGCACAGCTCCCGCCGGATATTCAGGAAAAAGCGCTGAAAGAACTTCAACGGCTGGCAATCATGACACCGCTTGCGCCTGAAGTCGGCATGGTGCGGACTTATATCGACTGGATCACGTCGCTGCCTTGGGCGAAACAGAGCGCCGATCAACTTGACCTCCAGCGCGCTCAAGAAATCCTTGACCGCGAGCATTACGGACTGCCGCGTGTTAAAGAGCGCATTCTTGAATACATCGCCGTGCGCAAGGTGCTTGCCAGCCGCGTGCCACCGCCGAAACCGGAAGGCGAAACGCCTGAAGCTGAACCCGCCAGCGAACCTGAACCGCCAAAACGCTCCGCCAGCCCAATTTTGTGCTTCGTCGGACCGCCCGGTGTCGGCAAAACGTCGCTCGGCAAGAGCATCGCCGCGGCATTGGGGCGCAGCTTTGTGCGCGTGAGTCTAGGCGGCGTGCGCGACGAAGCCGAGATTCGCGGTCACCGCCGCACCTATATTGGGGCGCTGCCCGGTCGCGTAATCCAAACCATGCGCCGTGCAGGAACGGTCAACCCGGTATTTGTGCTGGATGAGATCGATAAACTGGGCGCGGACTTTCGCGGTGATCCGGCGGCGGCGCTGCTTGAGATTCTCGATCCTGAGCAGAATCACGCGTTCAGCGATCATTATCTCGATGTGCCCTACGATCTCTCGAAGGTATTCTTCATCACAACCGCCAACGAACTCGATCCGCTACCGCCTGCGCTACTGGATCGCCTTGAGGTGATCGAACTCAACGGGTACACCGAAGAAGAGAAGATCGCCATCGCGCGCCAGTTCTTGATCCCGCGCCAATTGGAAGAACACGGGCTGGAGAATCTCCCGCTTCAGTTTGAAACAGCGGCGCTGCAAACGGTGATCCGCGAATACACCTATGAAGCAGGTGTGCGCAACCTTAACCGCGAGATCGCCAATGTCTGCCGGAAGATCACGCGCTTAGTTGCGGAAGAGAAGAAAATTCCGCGCCGTGTGACGGCGAAGTTGGTTCGTCAGTTCCTCGGCGTGCCGCCGTTTGACGAAATGCGCGCGAATGATACGGATGCAGTCGGCGTAGCCACTGGTTTAGCGTGGACGCCTTATGGCGGTGATATGCTGACTATTGAAGTACAGGTGCTGCCCGGCAAGGGCACGCTCATGATGACAGGTTCGCTCGGTGATGTGATGCAGGAATCGGCGCAAGCTGCCATGAGCTATCTGCGCTCGATTGCCGAAGGATTGGACATCCCACACGATGACTTTGAAGACTTCGATGTTCATGTCCATATCCCGGAAGGCGCTGTCCCGAAGGACGGACCTTCCGCCGGAATCACACTCGCAATGGCGATGATCTCCGCTTTCACCGAACGCCCGCTCCGGCATGAATTCGCCATGACGGGTGAAGTCACCCTGCGCGGTAAGATTTTGCCCGTTGGCGGCATTAAGGAAAAGGTGCTCGCAGCGCGGCGTGCGCGTGTCTTTAAGGTGCTTCTGCCAAAAGGAAACGAAAAAGACCTTGAGGAAATCCCGAAAGAAGCGCTTGCGGATATGCAGATCGACTTCGTCGAATCGATGGAGCAGGTGATCCAGCATGTCTTGTGCGAACCGCCGCATGGTGAACTCAGGCGCGACAAGATTCGCCGTGAACGCGACGAGCGCGACAAGGAGCGCGACGAGAAGGGATAATGACCGACTTTCCAGCCGAGTTAGCCCAGACCCTCAAAGCCGGGCGAAGCGCCCATCTGGATTGGTTAAGCGACAACGCGCCGATTGATCATATCGCCGGCACCTTGACTGCGATGGCGAATAGTCACGGCGGTATGCTGGTGATCGGCGTGTTGGGTCCCGCTGGTACGGTCGTCGGCGTCAAAGATGTTGAAAACACGATCGACCGGGTGCTGCAAGCCGCTCTCAGCATCGAACCTTCGCTGATCATTCCGATGCCGCGTTCAACCCAACTGCGCGAACGTCCGGTGGTTGTGGTGCATATTCCGCCGGGGATGCCGCATGTCTACGCGCATGACGGACGCTATCTTTTTCGTCAGGGGGCAGAAAACGCCGCGCTCAAACCGCGTGACCTGCGCCGATTGATTATCGAGCGTGGTGACGCACCTTTCGAGACGGAGATCGCGCGCGGCGCAAGCCTTGACGATCTCGATTGGGATCGGGTGAAGCATTATGCAGCCGGAGTAAACGTTGCAGGTGAGCCGGAACAGCTTCTGCTCAAGCGGGGGTGTATCGCGCGTCAAGACGACCGCTTACGCCCCACGAATGCCGGAATTCTGCTGTTTGGGCGCGAACCGGGCATGTTCATTCGCGGTGCAGTCATCACTGCCGTGCGCTTTGCCGGCACAACCATGAGCGACACGTTCACGCGGTTTGACATTACCGGCACACTGCCGGAGCAAATCCGAAAAGCGGAGACATTCTTGCATGATCATTTGCGTAAGAACGTCACCTTAGGCAGTACGATGATACGCGATGAGCATTTCGAATACCCGATGGAAGCCGCCCGCGAGTTGGTCGTAAACGCGGTTGCTCACCGCGATTATGGCATCGCGGGCAGCGAAATTCGTTTGTTCATCTTTAGCGATCGGCTGGAAGTGACCAGTCCGGGAGGGCTTCCCGGTCCAGTGACGATTGCAAATATCAAAGATGAGCGGTTTTCGCGTAATCCGGTGATCGTGCAGGTACTTGCCGATTTAAGGTTCATCGAGCGCTTAGGGTACGGTGTCGACCGCATTTACGATCTGCTTTCTCAGCAGGGCATGTACCCACCCCGATTTGAGGAGATGTCCGGTGGTTTCCGGGTAACGCTGTTCAATCGACCGGTTACCGATGCAATCACGGAAGACGGAGGGGAAAACTCCCTGTTTAACGGTGTGTACAAAGGGATTCTAGTCAACCCACGTCAAGAAGCGGCGCTGAATTATTTGCAGACCAGTCCGCGAATCACCAACCGCGACTTGCAGGACTTGTGCCCAGATGTTCATCCAGAAACGATCCGGCGCGACCTGGTCGATCTCGTAAACAAAAACATCTTGAAGAAGCATGGGGAGAAGCGCGGCTCATACTATATGCTCCTTACAGAATAGGCTGATCGGGTGACGTGCCCGCACCGACAAACCCGATACCATAAAGCATCAATAAATACTAAAAGGGTTAGGTCCGTATGAAGTACGGTCGGCACATCTCGCACACTGCAAGACTGAACGCGATTGCACTAGCGGCGCTTCTGGGACTCGGTGCGCTTCTGGTGATCAGTGTCACGCCCCTGTCTGTGATCGCCACTCCTAATCAACAAGATGTCTGTACAGCCCAAGTTCGCGCGGCGCTGAACCGTGTCCGTGACGCGTGCAGTGAACTTGGGCGCAACGAAGCCTGCTATGGCAATGATTTGATCGTCGCGGAACCGCGTGCCAATATTCCGCTCGATCACTTAACGTTTTCGTCCGCCGGTGATATTGCAGACCTCGGCGTACTGCGCCGGATCAGCACCTTCCCCTATGATCAAACGAACAACGAATGGGGAATAGCCCTTATTCGGGCACAGGTCAACCTGCCGGATGCGCTCCCCGGTCAGAATGTAACGTTCCTCCTGTACGGCGATACGACTCTCAATGCCGAATCGCCGTCTATGAATGTAGTATCCGTGCGAATCCGGGTTGGCGCGATGTTGTGCGAAGGCGTTCCTGAATCGGCGCTGATCATTCAATCTCCGGCAAACTCCGTGATTCAACTGATCATCAACGGTGCAGAAGTGAGGCTCGGTTCAACCGCGCGGATTACTGCCTACGAAGGCGGAGCGCTGACGATCAGCCTGCTTGAAGGATCGGCAGTGGTCACAGCGCTGAATACCACCCAAGAACTCATACCCGGCACGGAAACCGACATGGCGCTCGGTGGCAGTGATGGATTGACTGTGATCGCACCGCCGGGTGAGCCGCAGCCGTTCGTGCTCACGGAAACCGATCTACTTCCTCTTGAAGTGCTGGAACAGCGCAATTGGGTCGGTATCAACGAAGTCGCGGATCAAACCTCCGATTGCCCTACGCCTTCCCACTACATATATCAGTATGTTGTTCGGCATGGTGACACTTTGTCACGGATTGCGGTTCAAGCAGGGGTGAGCGTCGAAGAATTGGCAGCAGCAAACTGCATACTCGATGCACGCTTCATCAGTGTAGGTCAGGTGCTTGCCGTCCCTGCCGAGATCACCGCGCCACCGCCTTCCGTTCCTGTTCAGAGTCCCGACGGTGGAGGCGGTTCTGGAGGACACAGTGCAGTCTGCGGCAACGGCTTGTGCGAACGCGACCTCGGTGAAAATCCCGGTCAGTGCCGCTTGGATTGTCCGCCGAGCAGCGACGGAGGCGCATGTGGGAATGACATTTGTGAACCGCAGTACGGGGAGAATCCCGGTCAGTGCCGTGTAGATTGTCCACCCGGTGGCGGCGATGACGATGATGACGATGATGATGATTAGCGTAGAGGGGCGCATTCGAGCGCCCTTTTTGTTTGACATCGCCATTTGACGTACCGCCATTCTTGACTATCCTGAAAGTACGTCGCGTCAACAAATGCAGGTGATACCTTTTATGAACAATCGACGCAGAGTCTTTACCACTGCCCGCCGTATGAGCGTGCTCTTCGCGCTGTTGATCGGGTTTGCGCTGTCGGCATCCCCGGCGCTGCCCGCCCCAATCGCCTCCGCTGATGCACAAGTCCCCGGCGCAAACTGCGCGCAGGATGTTCAGGTCGCACTCCAGCGCGTGAGCGCGGGGTGTCTGCAAATCGGGCGTAACCAAGCGTGCTACGGAAACAACCTCGTCAATGTCGAACTGAGACCTAACTTGCAGCCCGGAAGCGTTGCCTTCGCTGCTGTCGGTGATGTCGCGGACTTGGCATCGCTCCGCCGAATTGTGACTACTCCTTACGATCCCGCCGCCGGAACGTGGGGAATTGCGCTGCTCAAGGCTCAGGTCAATCTGCCTGCCGCCCTTCCGGGCGAAAACGTCACTTTTCTCCTGTTTGGCGATACCACAGTAAACAATCCGCTCGGCTCGATGCGTGCCTTCACCGTTGAAACACGCGTGGGGTCAATCACCTGCGAAGAAATGCCGCAGTCGGGGCTGCTCATTCAATCGCCCGCCAATCAACAGGTGCGCATGAGCATCAACGGGGCGGATATCGTCCTCGGTTCAACCGCACATCTGACCGCAACCGGCGGCAACGAGATGATCATCAGTCTGCTCGAAGGTGAGGGTCACATTTCCGCGTTCGGGCAAGAGCGCATCCTGACGCCGGGATCGGAAGTATGGATGCCGCTTGGCGGCGAAAATGGGACGACCGTTGTTGAGCCACCCGGCGAAGTGCGCCCGTTCGATCCTGCGGAAATGAGCCGCCTACCGCTTACGCTGCTTGAACGACAGATCACCCTCCCCAACCCGATCGTGACACAAGAAGTTCCAACGGGCGGATGTGCACCGCGCACAGACTGGGCGTTTACCTACACAATTGTGCAAGGTGATACCCTCGGCGGAATTGCCGGACGCGCTGGCGTGCCGCTTCAAGAGCTGGCGACAGGAAACTGCATCCTCAATCCAGCAGCGATTCGTGCGGGTGAAACGCTTCGTGTTCCGCGCACCGTCGCTCCACCGCCCGCCGCAGCACCGACTTCGACGCCAGTCCCCGCCGTTCCAAGCGTGACACCAACCCTTCAACAAGGACCGCTGGCTGCGTACTTGACCGCGAATCCGATACGCATCCCATACGGAGGCTGTACAACGCTGTCATGGGGCGTCAATCAAACGGGTGAGATTAGCTATTCAAATCTGAACGGGCTGCCTGTCCCGCTCAATGGGAACCGCCAAGAATGCCCTATGGTGACCACGACGTATATTTTCATCATGGCATTCACCGATGGGCGCGCCTCAAGTGCAACCGTTGTTGTTGAGGTCGATCCAGATCCAGTGTGTGGCAACTACATTTGTGAACCCGGCGAAAGCAACACGAGCTGTCCATCAGATTGCGTCGGGTAGATTGCGCACTTAACAAAGCACTACGAGAGGATGATCGAATAGCGTCATCCTCTCGACTTGAATTCGGAGAGCAGTCGTAGGAGTTCAAGGTAGCTGGTTCTGCGCCTTTGTGGTATCTTGTCGTGGCATTTTTCGGATACTCAAAAGTGATGACTCCTGCTTATGGCACGACTCTTATGGTTGTTGATTTTGTTTTCTGCGGCGTGCAATTTCGTCGCCTCTCCTTCCTCAACGTCAACGCCCACTGCTCCGCCGACGCAGACACCGAGTGAAACTGCACTGCCGACCAGCACACCACCGTTGCCCCCAACGGATACGCCACCAGCGACCACAACGCCGACCATCACCCCGACACTGACGTTGACGCCGACGTTTACCGCTCCTGCACCGCCCACCACGACCCCGCGCCCGGTCGTCGGCTTCTTATATGACAGTTGGGAACGTTTCGACGGGTCTGGTATCCTGAATCAGCTTGCGGGCGGAATGGTCGCATTCGTCAACTTCAACAACCGCGAAAACGTAGGCGGCACACCTCAGCCCGTCAACGACACACAGACGCTGTACTTCGTCAATCCGCTGACGCCGGGCGCGCCGATTTCCGTCGCAGTGACGACAGGCGCGACAGGTGATCAGATTTATATCGCGCCAACAGGGGATGCGGTCGCTTATTTGCGTCCGGTCGGCGCGGAGCAGGCAGGCGTGTTTCGTCCGAGTGGGCTGTATGTAATCGACATGCAAATCGGGATCGATGGGCGCGTCCTACCGATCACCAACTTGATCCAGCAAAACATCTTCAGTCCTCCGGTCTGGTCGCCCGACGGCACACGTTTCGCAATCGCGCTCGATTCCGGGTATGACCTCGATATCTATTCGGTTGGGCGTGACGGCGCGAACCCGACGAACCTCACGCAGCACGGCGCTTATGAGTTCTATCCGGCGTGGTCACCTGATGGGCGTTATCTCGCATTCGTCAGCGACCGGAACACCTGCCCCAGTTGGCGACCGAGCGAATCGGGAACGTGTGACGGAACAGGCGCGCCTCAGCCGTTTGGTGGCAACGTGTTTGTCCTCGATACCGCGACCGGAAATGTGATCCAAATTGGTGTGCAGTATGTGACCGAACCGCCGGTGTTTATCAATGCGCGCACGCTTGCCTATGCTGTCGGTGATCCGATTCTGGGGGATCAGGGTCGCGCAATCTGGATGGGCGACATCATTACAGGCGCAGAATCGCCGCTTCAGCCAACAGGTAGAGCAGATGATCGGATCAAGTTGGGCGAAACGTTTGCGGAGTCGGGCGGTCTGGTCTTTTATCAAGCCGTCTCGGACACTTCAACGGAGTTCGTCGTCCTCTCGGTGGATGGACGCGAAATTGCCCGCACCGATGCGTTTACGTTCAGCCGTTACGGAACCGCCGCCGATTTTTCACCGGATGGCAGTCGAATCGCTGTCGGCGGACGGGACGGACAGTGTCCGTATGGTGCGCTGGTTCTCAGCAGTACGCTGAATGTGATCACCGCAGCAAATCCCCCGCCAAGCATGTGCGAACCTCAGTATTCGCCAGATGGGCGTTTTATTGCATACACTGGTATCAATCCGCGCGTGGATGGGCGTGTCGATGTATACGTCGCGAACAGCAGCGGGGCGTATATTGGCAACCTGACCAGCGGGTTGCGCGGTCAAATCCTGCTGTTGGGGTGGGCAGGACAGTAGCATTCTGACACCGTGAACGCCGATAAAAGGACGATGAAGATGGCATTTGAAGGAAAAATCGCAGTAGTGACCGGCGCAAGTCGTGGAATCGGGCGTGGGATTGCTTTGGAATTGGCGAAACGCGGCGCGGCGCTTGTGGTGAACTACAACGCCAGCGCAGACGCCGCAAACGAAGTGGTTGCGCAAGTCGAAGGCATGGGCGGCAAGGCACTCGCCGTCAAAGCCGATGTGAGCCAAGAAGCGGACGCGGACGCGCTGATCAAGGCGGCGGTTGATGCTTATGGCAGGATCGATATTCTGGTCAACAACGCCGGAACAACCCGCGATAACGTGATCATGCTGATGAAGGCGGAAGACTTCGATACCGTCATTCAAACGAATCTGCGCAGTACATGGCTGGTGAGCAAAGCCGCCGTCCGTTCGATGATGCGTAAGCGCTACGGGCGCATTGTCAACATAACCAGTATCAGCGGCATCATGGGCAACGCGGGACAGACCAACTACAGCGCCAGCAAAGCGGGCATCATCGGCTTGACGAAAGCGCTGGCACGCGAGGTCGCCTCACGCGGGATCACCGTAAACGCTGTTGCGCCCGGTTTCGTACTCACTGATTTAACTTCCGGGCTGCCGGAAGAACTCACGAAAAAGCTGAACGAGAATATTCCACTCGGACGTTGGGGAACAATCGAAGATGTGGCGCAAGCAACCGCGTTCCTCGCCTCGGATGAAGCGGCGTACATCACCGGTCATATTCTGTCCGTTGACGGCGGACTTGCGATGTAGGGAGGGAGACCCATGCCGACGATTTTCTCAAAGATCATCGCCAAAGAGATTCCATCGGAGATCGTCTTTCAGGACGACCGGGTGACGGCGTTCAAAGACATCAGCCCGATTGCACCCGTCCACGTCCTGATCGTCCCTAACAAAGAGATTCCAACGGTGGATGACGTCACCGAAGCGGACGAAGCCGTGCTCGGTCACATGTTTGTTGTGGCAAAAAATGTCGCCCGACAGTTGGGGATCGCTGAAAAAGGCTACCGCCTCATCGTCAACTGCAAATCAGACGGCGGGCAGGAAGTGTTTCACCTACACATGCATCTCGTAGGCGGCAAACGCTTAGGAGCAATGCTCGTTCGACACGAGTGAGCGAATAGATCAAGTACCGCAGAGGATAGTTCTCTGCGGTACTTTTTGCTTGATTACGGGGTTGCGGTCGCTTCAGCCGTGCTTTCTGCGGTCGCTTCAGGTGTGACTTCTGCGCCTGCTTCGTCTGTTGCTTCAGCGGGAGCACGCTGCAAACGGGCGACTTCTTCATCAATGCGCACGAACAGCGCAATCGGGTCAAGCACCGGACTTCCTTCTGCATCAAGCGGTACAACACCGTTGATCGCGATCGTCGGCGTACTCGCGTAATTCGCCAGCGAACGCGCTTGACTCGAAGCCGTGATCAGAATCGAATCCTCGCGGTCGCTGTTGATGCACGCATACCAAGCGCTTACATCCACGCCAAGCGCCTCAACAGCAGCGCGCATACGTGTATCTTGGAATGACTGATTCCCAAACTGCCCCTGCCAGCTAAAGAACGCGTCGTGAAGTTCCCAAAATGCCGATGGGTCTTGTTCGCTCAAGCACAGTGCGGCTGCCGCTGCCCCGCGCCCATTCGTGATCTGCCCCGTCCCGGAAATTGGCACGTAAAGCAGCGAAATCTCGCCGCGCCGCACCCGTTCGACCAATCCGGCAATGGTATTTTCATGGAAAGTAGCGCACGCCGTACAGTCAAAACTGGAGTAGAGCGCGATTTCAACCCGCGTTTCACGATCACCAAGCACCGGGAATCCATCTTCGCTGCGGTCTGCTGGCAAACCGTCATAACGCGCCGCCGTACCTTCAGGAATTGGCGCGTCGCCCGTCGTCCGCGTCAGGATGAATGCCAGCGCGATCAATCCGATGACCACTGCCGCGATAATGATCCCGGTCGTGATCTGCTGCCGCCGCCGCTCTTGTTCGCGTTCACGGATGCGCTCTTGAGCGCGCACACGTCCCTGTGTGCTTGGTCCGCTGGCTACGGGGTGCTGTTCGCCGCTTGCACTCGACGCCGCACGCCGAGCAGCTCCGCGACTCGCCGCCCGTGACGAAACGGGCGTTCCGCTCGGCTTTGGCGCTTCTTGCGCTGCTGGCGGCGGAGTCGGTTCATCTTTGTTTGTCCGCCCACCTTTTTCAGGGCGCGGGGGATTGCTGCGATTGTTCGACATAATATCGTCTATTCCTTCGTAGCGAGTTCACATATGTACAGTGTAGCGCGTCGTCATCGTGATTCGTAGGGACAGCGCATCGCGGCATTCCCTACGAACGGCGGCGGCGCGCCTCAACCCACTTGCTCAAGTACTCCCGAAAACTGGTCAAGTGATGGGGAATACCGTCGAAAATCACCGGAAACTTGACGATCTTGCTCGGCTGCACCGTTTGGATCGGCGCGTCGAGCGGCGGCAGATCTGCCACATCCGGCACCCACAAGCCGCGCGGACGATTCTCCACCAAGTGCAGCGGTGGTATTCCCAACGATTCGCGCCCAGCGGGTGGGCTAGCGATCAATCCGTGTTCGATCAGGTCTTTTGTCATTGCCGCGATCTGCGTGGTGTCGGTATCAGTCACCGGGCGGTAACACGCGGACCGCAGCCAGCCTTCACGGTCAAACATCAGGGTCAAGCCGCCAAACACATCCACATGCGATCCGCTGAACTGTCGGTAGTCTGTGCCCTCCAGCAGCATGCGGCGGTTTGCGAAATAGGTCAAATAAGCTGTCCCGGCTCCGTTCCGGTACGCCGCCATCGGCGTCAGTTCCGCATCCATAGGTAGCTTAAGCCGGGGCATCACTGTCTCTTCCAGAAAACGCGCCGACGACAGCGCCGAGTTCAGCACATCGGGCAGTTGAATATCAGGCAGATCGCGAATGCTTTCAAGATGCGCGCGCGATTCGCTTACCGTTAGGATTTTGCGCTCATCAAACACCCTGACCATCACTTCAAGGTATCTGTCGCCGTACAAATACTGCGCCGCGCCCAAGAATGCCCGCGCCATATCCGCGAAGATGAATTCACCTACTGGACCCGACTCGATTGCGCACATCAACACCTGACCCAAAATGTGCCGCGTGCGGTGAATGGCGATCCGCTCATGCATCGACTGGCGCAGCCGCTCATAAATGCCCACCAGAATGTCATAAAACGCACCCGCGAACAGCCGCGAGTAATTATGCGGTTCGCGCGCGAGTTCGGTTTCTGGATTCGAGACTTGATAAGGGAGTGACTCAAACGGAATACAGCGCAAATCATTGATCGCATTACGCAAATACAGCGTGTGATCTTGAATGTGGTCTTCCATACGCGGGGAGGCTTTCGACATCTGCTCAGCCAGCCGCGCTATGAAGTTTTCGGTGCGGAGATTGCCCTTCGTCCACACAAGTAGGCGTGTGATCAGCGAATCGTCGTGGAGCGCGACCAGCACCGCCGCCATATCCCCGAACGCCTCGTGAAACGCCATCGAGCCTAAGCCGAATGATTCGTTATGCAGGTCGCGCGTGCCATCAAGAACAGCGTGCGCAGTTTCATGGCTGACGACATCAGCGCTTTGTGCCGCGATGAAGGTTTCGCCGTTGTATTCCATGCCATAGAAGCCCAACATGCGATCCTGTTCACTGTAAAACGCATTCGCGCCCTGCCCGACGTGCGGATCAACCTCCAGCCGCACGGACGGAAACGACCAAGGAAGCTCGCGGTGCGCGTAACGCTCGAACATGCGCAAGGTGTACGTGCTGTAATAAAACGCATTCACCTGATCAAATTCGGACGAGCCGGGTGTGTAGTAATAGTTGCCGTCCTCATCCGGCTGAGCGGCGGCGCCCTGTGAGTCGCGGATGCGAATACGCGTATTCACCAACCCCGGTCGAATATCAGGACTCGGCATCGTGCGGACTTCCGGCTCACCCACAAACGGGTCTTGAGGGTACACCAAGACGCGAACATCGGTCATATCTTCTGGCAGCGGCTCTTGTTGAAGCGTGAATGAACTCAAGGCGCGCTGCGCGATCAACGCCGGAATGTTAGAAAGATTGTGTTCCTGCAAGCGGCGCAGTCGGAAATAAGCGGATTGGCTTTCATCGGTCATTCGGACGTCCCTTTCGCTCTCCCTTAAGCATACGAGGTCAAATCGGTCTGACAAACATCCTAATCTTGGGGTACAATAGTGACCAATCCTTTGGGAAAAGCGAACAATATCTCTTCTTCCAATCCCTTTGTTAGGCTTGGTCGTCCATTCCTCGATGACCTTACCATAAGGTGAACGCATGAGTACACGAATCGATTTATTTGGTACGCGCGGCACGCTCGAAACAGCGCACGGGTCTGCAACAATTTTCCGCCTGAGTAAACTGGCGGAGCAGTATCCCGAAATTCACCGACTGCCGTTCAGCATCAAGATTCTGCTCGAAAACGCGCTGCGGAATCTCGACAATTTCGAAGTCAGCGAACAGGATGTGATCGCCCTAGCGACATGGAATGCCGCCAGTCCCGCACAGGTCGAAATCCCATTCAAGCCCGCCCGCGTCGTGCTGCAAGACTTCACGGGTGTTCCCGTCGTTGTTGACCTTGCAACGCTCCGTTCGGCAATGGCGCGTGCCAATGGCGATCCCAAGAAGATCAACCCGATTGTTCCGGTTGACCTCGTGATCGACCATTCGGTACAGGTGGATTTCTTCGGACGCACCGATGCGATCCTGCTCAACGCTGGTGTTGAATTTGACCGCAACCGCGAACGCTACGAATTCCTGCACTGGGGTCAGAAGGCGTTCAATAACTTCCGCGTCGTTCCGCCGAACACTGGCATCGTGCATCAAGTTAACCTCGAATATCTGGCGAAAGTCGTCCAGTTGTTCAACATAGATGGCGAACTCGAAGCCGTCCCGGATACGCTCGTCGGCACCGACAGCCACACAACGATGATCAACGGGCTTGGCGTGTTGGGCTGGGGCGTAGGCGGTATCGAAGCCGAAGCCGCGATGCTCGGTCAGCCGATTTACATGTTGATGCCTCAGGTGATCGGCTTCAAGCTGACGGGCAAACTTCCCGAAGGCGCGACCGCGACCGATCTTGTACTGACCACCACCCAAATGCTCCGCAAGAAGGGTGTAGTTGATAAGTTCGTCGAATACTTTGGACCCGGCTTGAGCACGCTCGGCTTGGCAGACCGCGCCACGATTGCCAACATGGCTCCTGAATACGGCGCGACGATGGGATTCTTCCCGGTCGATAACGAAACACTGGCATATATGCGCCGCACCGGACGCGACGAAGCGACGATTGATCTCGTGGAGCGCTACGCAAAGGAACAGGGTTTGTTTCGTTCTGATGACATGCCCGATCCGATCTACACCGATATGCTTGAACTCGACCTGAGTACGATTGAGCCAAGCATGGCAGGTCCCAAGCGTCCGCAAGATCGCGTTACGCTGCGCGAGATGAAAAACGCCTTCGAGAAGGCGCTGCGCGCGCCGATTGATCAGCGTGGGTTTGCGCTTGATGAAAACTCGGTCGAGGAAACGGCGACGATTCACGACAACGGTCACACGATGGACGTGGGGCACGGCATCGTCGTGATCGCGGCGATCACGAGCTGCACCAACACCAGCAACCCCTCCGTGATGATCGGCGCGGGCTTGCTGGCAAAGAAAGCGGTCGAAAAAGGCTTGGATGTTCAGCCGTATGTCAAGACGAGCCTCGCTCCCGGTTCGCGCGTGGTGACGGATTACCTGAACGCCGCCGGACTCACACCGTATCTCGAAGCACTTGGCTTCCATACGGTCGGCTACGGCTGCACAACCTGTATCGGTAACAGCGGACCGCTCCCGCAGCGCGTCGCGGAGGCAGTCACCGAAGGTAAGCTGGTCGCCGCCGCCGTTTTGAGCGGCAACCGCAACTTTGAAGGGCGCATCAGCCCGCTGGTGAAGGCGAATTATCTCGCCTCGCCGCCGCTCGTCGTCGCCTACGCAATCGCCGGAACGGTTGATATTGATCTCGTCAATGAACCGATTGGGCATGACCGCGACGGCAGTCCGGTCTACTTACGCGAGATTTGGCCCTCGCAGCAAGAAATTATGGAGACAATCGGGCGTTCGATTACGCCGGAAATGTTCCAGAAGCAGTACGGCAACGTTTACAACGTCAACGAGGTGTGGAATCAAATTCCGAGTGCGGGCGGCGACGTGTTCAGCTTCAACCGCAAGAGCACGTATATTCAAGAGCCTACGTTCTTCGAGAACTTCCAAGCCGAACCCGCGCCGCTTCAGCCGATCAAGGGTGCGCGTGTGATGGCGCTACTCGGCGACTCGATCACGACGGATCACATCTCCCCGGCGGGCGACATCGCTCAGAACAGCCCGGCGGGCAAGTATCTGATGGAAAACGGCGTCGAAAAGAAAGACTTCAACAGCTACGGCTCACGACGCGGCAATCATGAAGTCATGATTCGCGGCACGTTCGCCAATATTCGCTTGCGTAACCTGCTCGTCCCCGGCACGGAAGGCGGCGTGACCGAATACCTGCCGACGGGCGAAGTGATGAGCATCTACGAAGCATCGAACCGTTACATCACCAGCGGCGTGCCGTTGATCATTCTTGCAGGCAGCGAATACGGGACGGGTTCAAGCCGTGACTGGGCAGCCAAAGGGACGGCACTGCTCGGCGTGAAAGCGGTCATCGCACGCAGCTATGAGCGCATCCACCGCAGCAACCTCGTGATGATGGGCGTGCTGCCGCTCCAGTTCAAGGAAGGCGATACGTATCAGACCCTCGGCTTGACCGGACGCGAACAGTTTGAGATCGTCGGCATCGAAAATCTGACGCCTAAGCAGGATGTCCTCGTGCGCGCGACCAACCCGGAGACGGGCGCAGTCAAGGAATTCACGGTGACATGCCGCATTGATACCCCGGTCGAAGTCGAGTATTACAAAAATGGCGGCATTCTGCCGACCGTCCTTCGCAAGTTCTTGAGCTAATCCTCGCGTGTTGAGTGTTCCCGTCGTGATTCCATCAAGCGGGAACGCTCAACATCTACTACACTGATCCTTGTTAGCGTCGTCATCACAGGGGAACTTGGATCATGCTCAAACGCTGGCAGCTCGCTCTACTCCTTGCTTTCACCTGCATCACCCTGCAAAGCGCAGCCCAGATGCAAAGCATCACACCGCCATTTCAACTGCTCATCCTTCGGGAAAACTGGTTTGATCTTGGACTTGGTTATGATCCCGAACCCGCGCTTGAACGCCTCAGCACAGCCGATTATTCGAATCCGTTGTTTACATTGACGCTGGACGACATCGACGGCTATGTGTGGGACTGGCAAACGATCACGCTGACGCCGGACGCCACCCGAAAGCTCGTTCAAACGGTCGATGAAGTGGAACATCCCGAAGGCGCTCGAAGCCTGCTCGACCTCGAAGCGCGCATGGGCTGGGGTGATCTGCTCAGCCGAGGGCTGTATATTCAACCGTTTGTGGTTCTCGTGGATGGGCAGTTCGCCTACGGCGGCATCTTTTTGGACGCGATCTCGCAGATGGCGATCAATTTTCCGGTGATCCGCATCAGCGTAAGTGACGAACAAGCGGTCATGAACATCTTGCCGATTCACATCCCATTTGTTGACTATGATCCCGCGTTGCGCGACGCCTCACTTGATGGCGCGTTTACCCCGATCATTGAAGGGGATCGCCAAAGTGCGCCGGGCTTTTTCGATGAGGCAGTTTCCGGGTGGTCTTCCAGTGAGATGGCTGTACACTTTCGCACCGTGATCATGAGCGATAATATTCGTGCAATCATTGACCAATCGGATAAGCGGCGGGAAATTCCGACACCGTAACTTGAATGGGAGAAATCCACACATTGACCGACAAAGTAATCATCTACTCTGATGGTGGCGCACAGCCGAACCCCGGCGCGGGAGGCTGGGCTGCTCTGCTGATCTACGGCGAACATCAAAAAGAGATCAGCGGCGGCGAAAAGAACACCACCAACAACCGCATGGAGCTTACCGCCGCCGTGAGCGCACTCGAAGTCCTCAACCGCCCGTGTGAGGTCGAATTCGTCACCGATTCGCAGTACGTCAAAAATGGGATCAGCGATTGGATCAAGAAGTGGAAGAAAAACGGCTGGCGCACCGCTAAAGGTGATCCCGTCATGAATCAAGACTTGTGGATCAAACTCGACGAGCAGGCGCGCAAGCATACCATCCTATGGAAATGGACACGCGGACACGCCGGAAATGTTTATAATGAGCGCGTCGATCAGCTTGCTACCCAAGCGCGGGAGCGTCACCGCCGCGCCTAGCCTAAAGTTGGAGCCTGTGTTATGCCCTCGATTGCCCGCCGTGTCGAACATCTCGGCGTCACCATCTTCACCGAAATCAATGAACTCGCGCAGCAGCACGGCGCACTTAATTTAGGACAGGGCAAACCGGATTTCGACGCACCGCCGCAGTTGATCAAGGCGCTGCAAGCCGCCAGTGAAGGCGGCGCGCTCGTCAATCAATATGCCCCCGGTTCGGGGTCGCCCATTTTGCGGAATGCGGTCGCTGATCACGCATGGCGCTTCTACAACCTCAACATTGATGCCAATAAGGGCGTGTTGGTCACGTCAGGCGCAACCGAGGGGATTTTCTCATCGATCATGGGTTTGGTCGATCACGGCGACGAAGTAATCATCATTGAACCGTTCTTTGACAGCTATGTGCCCAACGTCGAATGGGCGGGCGGTGTCCCTGTGTTCGTGCCCATGCGTCCGCCGGACTGGACGATTGATCCCGATGAACTACGCGCCGCGTTTACGCCTAAAACCAAAGCTCTGATCCTGAACACCCCGCACAACCCGACCGGGCGAGTCCTCACCCGCGCCGAGCTTCAGTTGATCGCCAATTTGTGCATCGAACATGACGTGATCGTGATCAGCGATGAGGTGTACGAGCACCTCACCTTCGGCAGTCAGCCGCACATCCCGATTGCGACGCTCCCCGGCATGTTTGAGCGCACCGTCACCGTGAGCAGTTTGGGGAAAACCTTCAGCGTGACCGGGTGGAAGATCGGCTGGGTGTACGGGCACCCGACGCTCGTCAACGGCGTCAGCCGCGCCCATCAGTTTGTCACCTTCGCCTCAAATCATCCGGCGCAAGTGGCGGCGGCGGCAGCGCTCAGTCTCGACGGCACGTACTTCGAGGAATTCCAGTCGATGTATGCCGTCAAGCGCGATTTGATGGTCAATGGATTAACCGCCGCCGGAATGAAAGTGAAAGCACCGGAAGGCACGTATTTTGCGATGGCGGACTTCAGTGATGTGTTTGATGGGGATGATTTCGAGTTCGCCCGCCATCTCACCAGCGAGATCGGCGTCGCGTGCATCCCACCGACTGCGTTTTACAGCCCACAGCATGCGCATATGGCGAGCACGCAAGCACGCTTCGCCTTCTGCAAAAGCGATGATATGCTTCGCCAAGCTGCCGAACGCCTAGCGAAGCTCAACGGGTAATAGCGTCTTTCTTTGCGCCGCAAGGGTGACGCTCTATCTACTTGCCTTTCCAAATAGGTGCGCGCTTCTGCACGAACGCTATGAAACCTTCCGCGCCGTCCTCGCTGAACAGGATTTCGCGCTGGTACTGCGCTTCACGCGCCAAGGCTTCATCGTAGCTGCTGTTGAGCGACTGCTGCAACGCCTGTTTGCCGAAGCGCAGCGCCGCCGGGGACTGCTTACTGATATGCGCGGCGTACTTGAGCACCTCCGCCATAAATCCGTCGGTGGGGAGCACACGATTTGCCAGCCCGATCTGCACGGCGGTTTGTGCGTCCACATCCATGCCCGTGAACATCATTTCGAGCGCTCGTCCTGTTCCCACCAAACGCGGCAGCAGATACGTGCCGCCGCCGTCCGGGATCAATCCTACGCGGATGAATAGCTCAGAGAATTTGCCGCGTTCGCTCACCAGCCGAATATCGCACGCCAGCGCCATATCACAGCCAATTCCGGCAGCGAATCCATCGACCGCCGCGATCACGGGATACGGATAACTGCGAATCGCCTTCAACGTTGGACCATAGACCTCGGTCAGCAGTTGATACGTGGCATCCCCTGTAAACCCACGTTCGACACCTTTCTTGATGTCCGCACCGGACGAGAACGATCCCCCCGCGCCCGTCAAAACAACACAGCGCGTCCCGTCGTCCTCAGCCGCCTTCAGCGCTTCACGGATAGCGGGCATCACTTCATCATCAACCGCATTTTTAACCTGTGGACGGTTGATCGTCAGTACGGTAACCGCGTCATGGCGTTCGATCAGAAGCGTATCTGTCGTAATCTGCATGGAAGAATCCTTTTTTATCTAACTGGCGTTCGATTTCTACTATAACAAAAAACGGGTGGAATGTTTCATCCAACCCGTTTTTGAGCTACGGCTGACGGCTCACAGGAGAGGCAGTAGATTTCGCGGGCGGTTTTGAGGCACTCGTCCCCGTCTTAGGTGCTGACGATGGTTTTGAAGGCGTCGCTGTCCTCGCTGCGGCGGGTTTCACTGGAGCACGCACTGCTGCTGTCGCGCCGGTGCGCTTAGACGCAACCTTCGGCGGCGTCTCTTTTGCGCGCAGCATCTTCATCAGTTCATCAAGCAAGTATTCGCTGTTTTTGTCATCGCCGCGCAGGATCACAAACAGAATTCCCGCAAATGGAATGACCGCCATCGCCAGCAGACTCGCGCCGGTGCTCAAAAGAATCAGCGCGACCAAGCCCATCCCGCCGAGCATCGCCCCGATCCCTGCCGGAGTTGCGCCGCTCGGAACATCCCCGCGCACCAACGTATATCCGCTTTCGCGCTCCAGCTTGCCGCGCAAGTTCGTGCGGCGTGGAATGTTGCCGATCACGGGCGCGCTGACGCTGATCGAAAACATACCGCTCTTATCGATCCAGCCATCCAAACCGGGACGAGAAGCGGTTCCTTTGGTTTGCAGCCGCTCGGTGATCGAGCGCAGCGATTCGGATACGGTTTTTTCGGTGTAAAGGATGAAATGCACGGTCAACTCCAGCGAACAAGTGTGCTAAATAGTAGCTTATTTCACGCACTTTTTCAACAGTAAAACCTCACAACATTGGCACGGATAATCCGCCGTCGATCACAAATGTCTGCCCTGTTGTATACGCGGACGCGGGCGATCCCAGATACAGTGCGATTCCGGCAATATCATCCGGTTCGCCGATACGCCCCGCCGGTGTGCGACCGGTGATCGACTTGTACAACATTTCGTTTTCCCAAATCGCGCGCGCAAACTTGGTCTTGACCAGACCGGGCGCAATCGCGTTCACCTGAATGTTATCCCCCGCCAACTCCATCGCCAGCGTTTGCGTCAAACTGATCACCCCGGCTTTGGTCATGCTGTAGATTCCCTGCATGCTGCCCGGTCGAATCCCATTCACCGATGCCACATTGATGATTTTGCCGCCGCCGTTGGCGCGCATCACCGGAACAGCCGCCTGACACAGCCAGATGTTCCCCATAATGTTGACCTCGATGGTCTTCTGCCACATGCTGTCTTCAGCTTCGAGAAGCGTGCCAAAATGGGGATTCGTCGCCGCATTGTTGACGAGAATATCCAACCGTCCGTATGTGTCGACTGCTGCCTTGACGAGCGCTTGAAGCGCCGCTTTGTCACCGTTATGCGCAACGATTGGCGTGATTTCGCCGCCGCTCGCGCGGATCGCCTGCGCGACTTCGTCTAAACCTTCCTGTTTGCGACTGCTGATCACGACTTTTGCGCCAGCCTTCGCGTAAACGGATGCAATTGCCTCGCCGATACCGCGAGACGCTCCCGTAACGACAGCGACTTTGCCCGACAGATCAAAAGACGGGGTCATCGTATTATATTCTCCACAAGGATTGTTGAAAGAAGTCTGGAGTATAACGTATGTCAACGGCATTGTCGGTCGAAAGAAATAGGATACACTCGTAGAGAAAGGAGCGACGCATGCTTTATGACATTACCCGCACCGTCCGCCCATCAATCGCCGTGTGGCCCGGTGACGCGCCGTTTAACGTCGCCACTGCACTCAGCATCGCGGAAGGTTGGGCGGTCAACCTAACAACGCTCACCCTCAGCCCGCACACAGGCACACACGCGGATGCCTATTTTCATTATGAGCAGGACGGCGCATATGCCGCCGCCATGCCGCTTGAGCCGTACATCGGGCGCGCGCGCGTCGTCACCGTGAGCAAACCTGATGGCGCGCTGACGCCGGACGACTTCGCTGGACATGACTTCACGGGCGTGGAGCGCATTCTGATCCACAGCCCGGTCAGTGATGCGCCGGACGACTCCATATTCCCTGAGCAGTTCCCGTATATGAGCGTGGAATTGATCGCGCAGTGGGCAGCGCAAGGAATCGTCTTGATCGGGTTGGATTCGCCGTCATTTGACGAATTTTCGAGCAAAGACTTGCCGTGCCACCATGCACTCAGAAAACACGGTATGGTGAATCTAGAAAACCTCGCCCTTCGCGGTGTACCGGATGGCGATTATGAGTTAATCGCGCTGCCGCTCAAACTCGATCTCGTGTGTGGTTCGCCTGTACGTGCTGTACTGCGAACGCTGTGAGGATACCCTATGCCAACTACTGCCGGATTGATCTTCTTTGGAATCTTCGCCATCACCCTGTTCGTGATGTATGTCTTGATCCGACGCCGGATCGGTTCAACAGTACTGATTGCCAGCGCCGGAGTCGTGATCAGCATCATCAGTTTCATGCTGTTCACTTTGGCGCAAGGAAACACGCTCCTATGGGCGGTTGTGATCGGGCTTGTGATCGGCGGATTGTTCAGCGCAACCGCATTAGCAGCGGCGTATTACTTCTCCAGCAATGAGAGCCGCCGCGCCAAACTCGACCCGACCTACAATCCCGATCAGGAACAGCATTAGCGCACATCCACCTGAAGCGTATACCCGCCGACACCCTCAAAGCGTCCAGCTTCGATCACGTACACCCCGTCGGCGGGAATCACGACATCCACGATCTGAGCGTTCAGCCCCAGCGCCGTATCAACCGCGTCATCGTTCAATCCAAGCGAGCGCCCGTCCGGTGTGAGCAGTTCAAGCATCGGATCAAGCGTTACAGACGGCGCGGCGGTCATCGTGATGGTCACCTGATCGCCTTCGTTCGCCTCGAACAGCCAGCGCTGCAACGTGAAAACGTTAGTGATCGATCCCAAAGCGCTGATCGAGGCGCTTCCCGGCGGCAGCAGCATTTCACCGCTCACGCCGAGCGTGTACCAGCCCGATCCCTGCACCCATTCCATTTGGATCGTGTATACACCGTCAACAGGAAGTGTCACATCCGCAAGGAGCGCATCATACGCGCCGTATAAGTCCGTGCCTACTTGATCGTCGTTGTACCCAAATTCCGTCCCATCGGGGTTCAATACGCGAATCGCCATATCCAACCGCAAATCGAATACGTGGCTTCGCGCCAAATCGACGGCGGCAAAGCTGACTCGTTCCCCAGCACGTCCGCTGTACGTCCACGAATCAACGATATTTTCTGCATCCAAATAGCCTTGAACGGGGGTGTTTAGCACCAATTCTGGCATACCCATGCGAACAGGCGGAAACTCCATTGGTAGGTGCGGCGTGCCATAAAGACCAAACGCCAGCCCGTAAGCCGCAGCATCCGCGTGCCGCGCCAGCAGACGTTCATCAGGTGCGGTTGCAATCGTGATTAGAACACCTTCATCCGGCAGCCAGCCGATCCGACCGCGTGCCAGCTCTCCGGCAGCATTCACGCCGTCTATACGCCAGCCCTCGCGCCCGTATAACACAAGCTGTTCATACGTTGTCAGCGTCAAGCCGAGATCAGCTTGCAGCATTTCGGCTTCAAGCGCATAGTAGAGCGCGGTGCTCGCTGTCGCTGTGGAAGGCGGAAAATACACATAACGGATCAATCCGTCTTCGGCGGTCGCGGTCACACGCAGCACCTGACCTGACGACTCATCCGTCCATTCGGATGCAATTTCTGCGCCAACAGGGACGAATACTGCGAGATTATCCATCGCATAAGCGACAAGATCACCTTCGGGGGCGGGTGCGGCGTCCGGTTCATCCGTTTTGAGCGGATCGGGTGTTGTGTCCTGCGCGAAAACGGCAGGCGCGGCGATCAAGATAAGAACGGTGAATAACAGCGCGATGCGACGGGTCATCATCTGCCCTCAGCGGCGTGGGATAGTGGTTAAAACCGGAATACCTAATGTTTCGACGTCTTCACGGCGGCGCACTGCTGGATCAACATAATGCGCCAGCACCGCCAACCCGATCCCCGCGATCACCCCAATTCCAATCCGCAAGAACGGACCGAATCGATCGGTCAGCGGTGGCGGTGCGGCGGTCACGGGCGTTTGATCCAATACGGTCACGCTGGCAGGTTCCCCGCCCAACTGCGCGAAATACGCCTGACTGCGCGTTTGCAGTACCGTGATCGTTTCGGCGACGATCTCCGTGAGCGCTTCCCCATCGGGATAGCTCAGGAAGATTCGTCCGACGCTGCGTTCGTTATCTGTTGCGATCCCCAATTGAGCCGAGTCGATGCTCACGCCGCGCGATGCCAAGCCTGCCGCGACTTCATCTTTGAAGGGTCTACCCGCTACCCAATCGGTAAAGGCATTCACCGTGTATTCTGAGGACAGCCACAGGTCTTGATAATCGCCTTCGGCACGCGGAATCGCGCTGAATGATTGCGCCGCGCTGTAGGTGATCACCGCGCTGAAGCTGTTCGATGACGGTGTGCTGTTGAGCAGCGAAGGCAGCGTCAGCGCCGCCGCGATCACCGTCGGGATTGCGATCAACCACCAGCGGCGCAGTAGGATACGCGCAACTTGTACTAGTTCCACATTCAGCCTCTCTTAACCAAAACGTGCGTACTATACTGTGAGACACCGCTCACGACAACCGGGTTTGGACGAAAGTAAGGGGATATGATCCGCAAAACAACGGACAGCACACACCCGCACGCGCGCCGAGGATTGATTCAGCGCGTTTTCGCGTTGGCGTACAAAAATGTTGACACCTATCCCGATTTTTACGAAAACGTGGTCGGGGACTATAAACGTTGGCTCTTTGGGGGGCTTTCCGGCACGGTGATCGAGATCGGCGCAGGAACGGGGGCGAACTTCACGTATTACCCGGCGGGCATTCACTGGATCGGCATCGAGCCAAACGAGTTCATGCACGATGCTCTGCTGAAATCAGCGGAAAAGCACGGAATCGCGGGTGAACTGCGCACCGGAGTTGCAGAACACATGGAAGTCCCGGACGAGAGCGCCGACGTGGTGATCAGCACGCTGGTGATGTGTTCGGTTGGCGATCAAGATGCGACGATGCAGGAAATCCGCCGCGTGCTTAAACCGGGCGGCAAATTCCTGTTTGTTGAACACGTCGCCGCGCCGGAAAACTCGGCACTGCGTACAGTGCAGAAGATCATTAAACCGTTTTGGAGAGTTGCCGGGGATGGCTGTCATACCGACCGCGAAACTGCCGACGCGGTGCAGCGTGCGGGCTTTTCGAGTGTCGAAATCAAAATGTTTCGCGCGCCAATCCCGATCGTCAGCCCGCATATCGCCGGAAAAGCGGTTAAGTAGCCTTATCGATGAACCTGTTCAATTCAGTGACGAACACCTGCCGGTCAAACATTTCAGCATGCGCGCGCATCTTTGAGACGCTGTAGCGCGCCGGGTCGAAATCGCGCATCACCTTGACGAGCGATTCGACCGTCATTTCGGTGAAGTGTTCGCCTGTTTCGCCGGGAATCACCGTATCGAGCGCCCCACCCCCGCCGTAAGCGATCACGGGTCGCCCCGCCGCTTGTGACTGCACCGGGGTGATTCCAAAGTCTTCCAAGCCGGGGAACAAGAAGGCTTTCGCGCGCGCCATCAGGTCTGGCAGTTGATCATCCGGCACATAGCCGAGAAACTCAACAGTCGGACCCGCCATCGCTTTCAGGCGGTCAAGATCACGCCCACGTCCGCCCACCAGCAGACGCACGCCAAGCTGAGTCGCCGCCTGCACCGCGAGATCGATCCGCTTGTACGGAATCAGCCGCGAGACGATGAGGAAATAATCATCAACCCGGCTGGAAGGCTGAAAACGTCCGGTATCAACCGGCGGATAAATGATCTCCGAGTCGCGCTGATAATAAGTCTTCACGCGCTGCTGAATATCGCGCGAAATCGAGATGAAATGATCCACACGCTGCGCGGCGGCATAATCCCAGCGCTTGAGCATAACGATCAGCGGACGCAGCGCCAATTCAATCGGCTTGCTCAACCCCTCGCGCTGAATATAACTGTCCAAGCCCCAGACATAGCGTGTCGGCGCAAGACAGTAGCAGATATGTGTCGTCCCCGGCTCAGTGTGGAAACCGTGACAAAACCCGCTTTTGTTGCTGAGAACGACATCACCGCCGAGTTTCAGCCCACCCCACGCTGCCGGATACAGCGGCAGATAGGGTTGATGATGTTGATGAATCCCGGGCAGTCTGTCGATCCAAAGCGTGCGAATGTCCCACGCTTGATAGGTCTTCGGCATCATATCAGGGGCATAAATGCTGGTGTAAACAGGGCTTTCGGGGAACACATCGACCAGCGTTTCGAGTACATCTTCCGCGCCACCACGTTGATTCAGCCAATCATGCACCAATGTAAGTGTCATGGGGTCATCCCGCGCAGCGGCGCAAATGTCATCCGGTGAATCGCGCATGCGCCGTGTGCTTGAATCGCGGTGCGGTGGCTTGCCGTACCGTAGCCTTTATGCTGACTAAAACCATAATTCGGATAAACAAGGTGCATCTCGCGCATATGCTCGTCACGGCTGACCTTTGCCAGCACGCTCGCCGCCGCGATACTCAGCGAAACGCGATCCCCGCCCACAATCGATTCATAAGGCAGACCCCATGCGTTCATATCGGCACATTTGATCGAATCGACCATCAGGTAATCGGGCGCTGTCGTTATGGAGGCTTGAGCAAGTGCGCGGTGCATCGCAAGGCAGGTCGCGGGCACGATTCCGAGCGTATCGATCTCGGTGCAGGTCGCAAACCCGATCCCCCACGCGGTTGCATACATCTTGATCGTGCTGATCAAGCGTGCGCGTGAACCGGGAGTCATCTGCTTACTATCCCGCACGCCTGCCAGCAGCAGCGTCAGTTCAGGGTTTTCGAGCGGAAGCAGCACCGCGCCCGCGTAGACTGGTCCCGCCCATGCGCCGCGTCCCGCTTCGTCGATCCCGACGATATGCCGCAAACCTTGTGCGATCAGTTCAAGTTCACGCTTCAGCCCGGCGGTGCGCGTTTTGCGCGGCATACAATCCCTTCCGCCAGTTCATCTGGATTTGCCAGATTTCCGTCAGCAGCTTGAGTGAGTCCTGCACCAGCCGCATGCGGCTGTCGGGATCAAAATACCATGTAATCGGCACTTCGCGGATGCGATACCCGCGCTTTTTGGCGACAAACAGGTTTTCAATGTCAAACCCGATTCCGGTCATCTGCTGTACACCGAACAAGTCTTCGGCACTGCGGGCATTAAACATCTTGAAACCGCACTGCGTATCCTCAAAGCCGCGTACCGCCGTCAGCTTGATGATGAAGTTATTCGCGCGCCCCATAATGTGACGATATTCCGGCTCACCGATGCGGTGCGCGCCGTTCCCCTCCCGCGTACCGATGCTGATGTCAAAGCCGTCGCTGTAAGGCGGCAGAAACTTCACGATTTCTTCAATCGGCATCGAGAGATCAGTATCGCAGATAAAGCGATATTCGCCGTGCGCTGCCAGCATCCCAGCTTTGACCGCCAGCCCTTTTCCGCGTGTTGTGACGCTCATCACGCGCACGTAGGGATGATCGGCTGCGAAGGCGTGGGCAACTTCAGTTGTTCGGTCATGGCTGCCATTTTCGACGATCACAACTTCCGCTTCAAACGGCTGCGTCTGTAGGAAAGCATCAATTTTCGCAAGACTAGGCGGCAAGCGGTGTTCTTCGTTATGCGCCGGAATGATTATCGACAGCAAAGGGCGCTTTTGCATAATAAAAAAGAGGTCTCCACATTGGTTGAGCGCCGGCAACTAACGCCGCTGCTCACTTGGCTCATTCGTGCTCGGCGTGAGCATCTGGTCGATATCCGCATCGGGCGCGCGGCGTGTTGTCTGAATAGTCGCTCGTTTACGCCATGCGCGCGGTGCGGTGATCACGCCTAGGAGCATCCCCCGCAGTCGTGCGCGGGCAGCTTTTCCGCGCCATGCGTGCACCGCATCCTGCGCAAGCTGAAGCTGAGTCTTGGCGATCTGCCGCCCGTACTTCTGCGCGAGCTGCGCCGGAAAATTCTTGATGAGGATGTACAGCAGGTTTCGACCATCATGGAAACTCGCCGTCACACCCCCGCCCGTTGCCGAAAGATGATGGTACACCACCGCGCGCGGGGTGTAAAGACACCGCCATCCCGCCAGATTTGCGCGCCAGCCGAGATCGACATCTTCCCCGCTGAAGAAGAAATCGTCATCAAGTATGCCAACTTGCTCCAGCAGCTCACGCCGGTATACGCTTGATCCGCCGCACGCGCTGAACACATAGCCTTCTTCGTCGTACTGCCCGCTGTCCTGCTCCCACACACCCCGATTGCCTGCGCGCCCGCTCGTGGTAAAGAAGTCTCCGGTTGTGTGAATGTGATCGCGCTTCTCGAATAAAAGCATCTTACTCGCCACCGCACCAACTTCCGGGTGACGCGCAAATGCATCGACCACCGCCGCCGCCCATTCGGGATCGACTTCAGTATCGTTGTTCAACAGCGCGACATACTCCCCGCGCGCGAACCACAATCCGACGTTACATGCTCCGGTGAACCCGCGATTGATGGGCAGTTGTACTAATTGGACACTCGGATAGCGCGATTGGATCAGTTTTTGTGATCCATCGTGCGAATCATTGTCCGCGATGATGATTTCGATATTCGGGTATGTCTGCCGTTCGAGCGCGTCCAAACAGGTTGGGAGAAAATGCGCACCGTTCCAATTTGGGATGATGACAGACAGTAGTTTTGCGGTTTGAGGCGATAAGGATTGAGTCATGTATGATCTTTTACGTGCGGCGGTCGGCGAACATCAAACGCGCTTTGTCCAATACGGAAGCCGGGTGATAGGTGAGTGTCGGTAAAAGACCCAAGTCGAACCACCGTGCCCGCTTGACACCAAACGGAGTGATTTCTTCTGTGATCTCACCCCCTACGATCTCACCCCGGAATGTGATCGCTACACTGTGATACGGCTTTTCGTACCGGATTACCTCGCTGACATCAAACAGATCTTGCACTGTTGCTGTCAATCCGGTTTCCTCGAAGAATTCACGGGCGGCAGCATCACGAATGCCTTCCCCAAATTCAACCGCTCCGCCGGGAATCATCCATTGAACATCCCCCACATCTGTTCCAAAGTGAGGATACAGCAATACCTGCTGTCCCTGGGTGACCAACAGACAAGCGCGCAAGCGAATCACAGTATTCACCTAGCCATCAACCCTTCTTTGGAAAGGAAACGGTCTACGGCGTACTGCCAGCGCGGCAGACGCACATCGAGCATTGCGGCGGCATTGTTGTTCATCGGCGCGAACTCTGGCGGAATGCTTGGGCGCTGCCATTCCGTCGCGCTGATCTGCGCAACCGGCGTATCCGCATATCCGGCGCGGTCGAGGACATAGCGCGCAAACGTATACCGAGAACAGTACCCCTCGTTGATCAGGTGATACGTACCGCTCCGCCCGATCGTGACCAAGCGCGTGATCGCTTCGGCAAGATCATCGTTATAGGTTGGATTCGCAATCTCGTTCGTGACCACGCGCAGCGGTTTTCCAGCTTGTGCAGCATTCAAGATCGACTGGATGAAGTTCTTACCGCCATGCGCGAACAACCATGCGCTGCGAATAATCATATGACGAGGGTTCGCGCGGATAAGCGACTGCTCACCCACCCACTTGCTATAACCATACGGGTTGATCGGGTTCGCCGTATCGAATTCGTTGTAAGGTTTTTTGGCGCGTCCATCAAAGACTTCATTACTGCTCACATACGCCACGCCCGCGCCGACTTCTGCCGCCGCTGCCGCGATATTCCCGGTTGCGTGCCCGTTGATCAACGACGCTTTTTCCGGCTCCAGCGCGCATCCATCGACATCCGTCCACGCGGCAGGGTGAAGAATCCACTCCGGCTTGTGATCATGAATAAAGGCGCGTACTGCCCAAAAATTGATCAGATCGAGTTCAGGGAGGTCGGTTGCCGTGACTGTATGTCCAGCAGCGGTGAACCGTTCCACCAGCTTCGATCCGAGTCTGCCATTTGCTCCGGTGATGATGACATTCACGGCTGTTTCCCTAGAACTCTTCGATCTCGTTAGTATGCCGCCATGACGATGGCAGTTTGCTGCTCGTCGTCGCTGTTGGAAAAACTTGCCCACACGGGGCTGAAATAGCGGTTGTGCAGGTCAATTACGTCGGTAACATCGGTCACAATATCGATCACTTCGCGCCCTTGAGCCGCTTTCCGCCAGCCAAAGTCCGTCAGGTTTGCCGATCCTTTAAACGCCATCAAGCCATCAATGACGATGATCTTTTGATGTGGGAAGTACTGCCCTTCCTGCTGAAACACGCGGGTGATCAAGCGCGGCGCTTCATCGTGATATTCCGTAAGTTCTTTATACACGCCCTCGTTCTTGACTCCGCTGACCACACCGCGCACATCGACGCGCTGCGCCGCCATCTTGAGCGATCCAAGCAGTAATGCGCTGATCCCGTACGTCGTGAAGTGGACGAACTGCTGCGCGCTGTGGAGCGCTTCCAGCAGTGCACGCATGGGCGGGTAATCCGGCGCTTGTCCGTTCATTGCGGCGCGCATATCGCGTGCGATCCGCGCCAATTCACGGCTGTGACCGATCACATCACGGAAATGCACATTCATCCCGCGTGAAGTCAAATAATCACCGGGAAGTGGATAGTCTTCTGTTGGGATGTACTGCACACCGCATACCGGGCAGCGCAAAATCGGCGGCTTGCCTGTTGGGGCGGCTTGCGGAACGCTCGGCAGAAGCGCACAGCACCGTTCGCACATAAATTCCGGTGGAGCAAAGCGCAGCAGCGAGCTGATGTCAAAACCGGGCATAACGATCCTTCGACCACATGTGCGAATGGTTATGCCAGAAATCGCTTGCTAACGCAAGTCGAACCCAAAACCAAACCTGTTCTGACAGGCTGAACAAACGGCAGCGAAGCATATCTCATCGTCACGGTTGCGCGCCCCACAATGCGAAAACCTCGTCCACATCGCGCCGCCAGCGTGCTTCTAAGTCTTCATTCGTGTCATGTTCGCCCGCCATTCCCCTAAAATACCCGCCGCTCGGCATACCGGTAGACTTGCTCACCACGAGCGCGCACAACTGACCATGCCCTTTTGCGTATTCTTCTCCGCAAACCGAACGCAGCATATTCGTAAACGTGAACGAATGTGGATGCAGATACGCGACCGGATTTCGATTCGCCAGATCGGAATAGGTGAGGATTTCCCGGTTGCGGGCAGCATCGATCAGGAGTGCGCGCATCGCCTCCTTGTATGCCACCCATTCTTCGGGCGTGAGGGTGAAGACGTAGCCGTGAGAGGGCATACTATTGCAAGAACAAAACCACCATCGCGTCATCGATGGAGATGCGCGCAAGCGAATACTGCGATCCTGCCATCTCGACTGAGAGTCCGGTCAAAATTGTGTTCGCATCCTGCTCAAGCTGCGCGATCAGGGTGCTGAGTTCGGCGGGCGGGTTCGAGAACAGCGATCCGTTGATGTCCAACCCAACAAACACAAGGCGGCGTCCGGTCGAATCCACCTGCAACACAATGCCAAGCCGCTGAGTCAGCCCGCCCAACTGCGGCAGAGTCGCATCAGCATATGCGATCAACCCACCCGGACGCAGATCAAGCGCGACATTTTGATAGGTGGGATTCTGGTTCAAGCAGATCGTGGTCCGCTGGCGGCACAATTCCATTAAGCCGTTTTCGGTAAACGTCACCGATGCTGATTCAACGCCTGCCGCTGTACCAACCGTAAATGTGTACAGCATCGGCACATTGTTGATCGCCTGTTCACCGTATTCACCCAGATTCACAATCGCTTGTTCGACCACGACCGGATTTTGAAGCTCCGGCGCGGGCGGCGGCGGATTCACGAACACGCTGTCAACGTTCCCGTTTGGTGTGAAGCCGATCACCTGTGCGGCAATACTCGGCAGATTGGGAAGCAGCGCAACCACACCGATCACCGCCGCGACCAGACACACTCCAAAGACGCCGAGACAACCGCATGTAAGCAGCGGGATCGTTTTGCTCCCCGGTGCGCGTGACACCGGGGGGTATTGACCACTGAGACTCGTTCGCTGAATCCGCATTAGCCGTCCGTCGTCACACTACCGGCGGCGGCAAGGCGCGCGGCATACTGGCGCTTGTAATACTCCAGATACTCGCCCGTCTTGATCTTCCGCCACCACCATTCATTATTGCGATACCATACGACCGTTTCTTCAAGCGCCGTCTCCCATGTATGCGCCTGTTTCCAGCCGAGCGCGCGGAGCTTGTCGCAGTTCATTGCATAGCGCAGATCATGACCTTCGCGGTCAGGGACATGTTTAAGGAGCGTGGTCGGCTTGCCGAGCCGCGCCAGCATATCATGGGCAACATGGATGTTGTGCCGCAGGTCTTCCCCCGCGATGTTGTAAATCTCGCCGGGTGCGCCGTTGTGCAGCGCGATGTCAATCCCGCTCACATGATCTTCCACGTAAAGCCAATCGCGCACCTGCATCCCGTCGCCATACAGCGGCAGCGCTTTGTCCTCAATTGCTTCGGTGATGAAGAACGGCAGCAGCTTTTCGGGATATTGGTACGGACCGAACGTATTACTTCCGCGCGTGATCACGGTATTCATGCCGTGCGTTTCGTGATAAGCGCGCACCATGAGTTCACCGCCCGCTTTGGCGGCGCTGTACGGGTTGCGCGGCTCAAGCGGTGATGTTTCAACCGCTTCGCCTACAGCAAGCGATCCGTATACTTCATCAGTCGAAACCTGTAAGAAGCGCTCCAGCCCATGCGAACGCCCTTCATCGAGCAGGATGTACACACCAATCGAGTTGGTGTGCATGAACGCGTCCGCGCCCATGATGCTGCGATCTACGTGACTTTCCGCCGCAAAGTTGACGACGGTATCAATCGCGTGATCGCTCAAAACGCGGCGAACCGTTTCGCGGTGGGCGATGTCGCCCTGCTCGAATTTGTAGTTCGGTTCGTCGCTGATCGGCAGCAAGTTATCGAGGTTGCCCGCATACGTCAGCTTGTCGTAGACGATGATATTGTATTCGGGGTGGCGCGTGACCATCATGCGCGCAAAAGCGCTCCCGATGAACCCCGCGCCGCCTGTGACGAGAATGTTTTTCAAGTCGATTTTTCTCCCGCGCCGTCTTTCCCCGATTTTGCTTCAGGGGGTGTGCTTGTATCTGGTGATTCTGCCTTCGCAGTCACTTCTGCGGCGGGTTCAGGCGCGGGCAAAATGAACTTCTCAATCGCATCCGCGACGCCATCTTCGTCATGCGAGGGAGCAACATATTTGGCGTGGCTCTTCACCGCGTCATCTGCCTGCCCCATCGCTACGCCCAACCCGGCAAACTGAATCATCTCGATATCGTTTTCGGCATCGCCGATTGCCATCACCTGATCCGCCGGAATGCGCAGGTCTTTCGTCAGCATCTTGAGCGCCGAACCTTTCGACACCCCTGCCGGAACGATTTCGAGCATGTGCGCAATCCCTGCCTGAACGACACGGGCGCTGCTGTCGAGCATTGTATTCAACTGCCAGCGGAGTGCTTTGGTCGCGCGTCCATCCTCGCCAATCGCCACAATCTTGTTGATCGGCACTTCACCGAGGAGGTTATACAGCGAACCGGCAGGCTCAAGAATTTCGTGATACTTCGCCATTTCGTCGTAGATGCGCTGGTTCACGGTACGCGTGAGCACGCGCGCGCCGCTGTATGCCAACAGATAGAAACCGCGTTCTTCCGCGAATGTGATCACCTTGCGGCATACGGCGGTACTCAGCACTTGCTGATGCGTGATGCTACCGCTGGCGTCATAAGTGATCAGCCCTTGCACGAAGATTCCGGGCGCTTTCAGTTCGAGTTTTTCAAACAGATGCTTGGCGGCATTGTAGGACTTACCCGTTGCGAACGCGATCTGTACGCCTTTCGCCGCAGCCGCTTTGATCGCCTTTTCGTTGCGTTCACTCAACTCCATCTTGCTGTTGAGCAGCGTCCCGTCAATGTCAATGACGATCAGCTTGATGTCTTTCTTCTCTGCTTGTACAGCCATGCTTTTCCCCAGCCTATACGATTAAAATGCTGCTGTGATCGCCCAAGTTCATCGTGAGCGTGCGCGGGCGAGTTCGTTTTCCGCTGACCTGTGCGCTCCGCCCGATCAAACAACTTGATAGACGCGCATCGAGATCGGTGATCGTCGTCTTTTCCAAAATGATACTCCGGTCAATCTCGCAGCTCTTGATCGTAACCTCGTAGAAAATACTCGTGTAAGGTCCGATGTAGCTGTCCTCGATCACCGTGCCACTGCCGATAATCGTAGGTCCGTGAATCGTGCTGTTGACGATCCGCACCCCCGCTTCGATAGTCACACGGCGGTCAATCTCACTGTTGATAATGACCGCATCCGGCGCAACCGAAGGCGTGATCTCATCGAGAACGCTGGCGTTCGCCTCCAGCATATCAATTGGCTTACCCGTATCGATCCACCAGCCTTGATGGACATGCGGTGAAACCGTGTACCCATGATCGATCAGCCACTGAATCGCGTCCGTGATTTCAAGTTCACCGCGCCATGACTTGCCGATGCTGTTGACGGCTTCAAACACATGATGATCGAACATGTAAATGCCAACCAGCGCCAGATCGCTCGGTGGTTCTTTCGGCTTTTCGATCAGCTTTTCAATCGTGCCATCATCGCGCAACTTTGCCACGCCGAACGCCTGCGGATTGTCGACTCGCTTTAGGACAATCTGCGCCTGCCATTCCGGGTGATTCGTGAAATCGCGGATCAGCGTACTGATCCCCCCTTGAATGACATTATCGCCCAGAAACATGACAAACGGATCATCACCTATAAAATCATGCGAGATTTTCACCGCGTGCGCCAACCCATCCGGGCTGTCCTGCGGGATATACGTGATCCGCACGCCGAACTTCGAGCCATCCCCAACTGCGGCTTCGATCTCCGGCGCGGTTTGCCCGACCACAATGCCGATTTCTTCAATCCCCGCATCGCGGATCATCTCGATCACGCGAAACAATACTGGCTTATTCGCCACAGGGATCAACTGCTTTGCTCGGGTATACGTGAGCGGATATAGCCGCGTTCCTTTTCCGCCGCTGAGGATCAAACCTTTCATCATCGCATGCACTCCTTAACGGTTAGCATTTGCACAAAGTAGTTAAGGCAGGGAGATGCTGCGCTTCGCTCAAAACAAGCAGTCGATCACCCGGCAGTAGCTCAAGTCCACCATTCGGTACGACAAATTCATTATTCCGCCCAATCAAGATGACCAACGTGCTGGGAGGCAAACTCAATTCAAGTATTTTACGCCCAACTGCGCCCGAACCTGCTTCAACAGTAATTTCGTGTATAGCGCCGCGCATATCGTCGCCCTGCAAAAAAGCCAGCGGGCTTTTGGTATCCGGCGGCGCTTCAACATAAAGACCTAAAAGGCGCGCCACCCATACCAAGGATGACCCTTGCAAAATCACCGATGTCACCACTACAAAAAAGACAATATCGAAAATCTCCGCCGCCAGCGCGATCCCCGCTAACAACGGAAACGTCGCCAAGATGATTGGCGCAGCGCCGCGCAGCCCCAACCACGCGATAAAAAGCATCTGCTTCCAAGGGATTCGCAAGAACACAAGACTGAGAAACACCGCCGCAGGACGCGCCACCACAATCAGAAAGAGCGCGATCAACAGCCCTTTATCTGCCTGTGCCAGCACCTGAGACGGAAATACCAGCAGTCCCAGCGCCAAAAACATCGTGATCTGCATCAGCCATGCAATGCCCTCATGGAAGCTGATCAGACTGCGTTTATGGCGAAACTTGAACTGAGCCAAAATGATCCCGCTCAGAAAAACGGCGAGAAAGCCATTGCCACCAATGCTTGCGGTCAACCCGTAGGTGAGCAGCACAAATGCAAACATAAATACGGGATACAGCCCGTCAACTTCAAGGCGTGCATGATTCAACAGCCAACGGAGCGTGTACGCGCTGACAACACCCATCAGCGCCCCTAAAGCAAACTGTTGTACGAAGAAGCCGAACAGATCGAGAAACGTGATCGACGGAACGGTGATCACCTGAATCATGCCGAGCGTCAGCAGGATCGCCATTGGATCGTTGCTTCCACTTTCCAATTCAAGGATCGGCTCAAGACTGCCCTGAAGCCGTATCTTCTGCCCGCGCAGCACCGAAAACACTGCCGCAGCATCCGTTGACGATACGATCGCGCCCAACAAAATCCCTTCAGGCAGGGTGAAGCCAAACACCAGATGCGAAAACACTCCAACCAGCGCCGCAGTCAGAATCACGCCGACACTGCTCAGAAGTATCGACGGCACAAGCGCGGGGCGCAGCCGTGCCCACCGGCTGTCGAGTCCTCCCGAAAAGAGGATAAATGCCAGCGCAACGGTTCCGATGAACTGCGCGGAATACGGGTCGTCGTAATAGACGCCGCCAATCCCCTCTGAGCCTGCCGCGATCCCAATCAACAAGAACAGGAGAAGCGCGGGGACGCCGAACCGCAGCGAAATTCGACTGGCAAAGATGCTGATCAAAATCAGCATCGCCGCTGCGAGCAATGCGACTTCGATTCGGCTCATCCCCCGTGCCTCTTAATGTTAAAGTTCTCCTAGTAAGCGGAAGTTTCGCGCACGGCGTTTGTCATCACCGCGCCGAGCACCTTCACATGCACCCGTTCGAGCGTCTCACGCGCGCGCGCCGCATGATCGCGCCGCGTGGTTCCAGCGCGCACAATGAGCACCACGCCGTCGAGCTTTGCGCCAAGCAACGCCGCATCCGTCGCGGCAAGCACCGGAGAACTATCGAACAGGAGGTAATGCGCACGCGCTTTCAAGACGCCGATCACGCTGCTCATTTTGGGACTGCTCAACACGTCCGCGGGAACAGGCGGAAGTACACCTGAAGGCAAAACGGATAAATTCGGTACATCCGTTTCAATAAGCGGAGGACTGCTCAAAGCCGCATCATCAAGCATCATCGTCGTTAAGCCGCGTTCATTTGAGATTCCCCAAATGTCATGCTGTGCCGGGCGACGCAGATCGCCATCAACAATGATCGTCTTGTTGCCGGACTGCGCAAACGTCACCGCCAGATTTGCCAGCACGAGGCTCTTATCCTCACTGCTGGAGGGTGATGTGATCGCAAATGCCGTAATCGGCTTATCGATGCTGGTGAACATCAAGTTCGTGCGCAAACTGCGGTACGCTTCCGCCGCCGCCGAACGCGGATCGCTGAGGGTAATCAGAGTGGTTTTCGCCATCAGATGACTCCTTATTTATCCCGTTCAGGGATGGCTGCGAGTACAGGGAGATCAAGTTTGCGTTCCAGATCGTCACGATGGCGGACGATTGCGCTTTCCAGAAATTCAAGCACGAAGATGATTCCGATTCCGAGGATCGCGCCAATCGCCGCGCCAATCAACGCATTCAGCGAAGGACGTGGACGCAGCAAACTCACATCTGGACCGTCAGGAAGGAGCGCGCGAATGCGATCTTCCTGACGCCGTGTTTGATTTTCGGTTTCTTGGTAGCGCACGAGCAGATTACCCCATTCGTGCGCGATTTGATCGACGGGCAGTCCTTCTTCCAAATCAACATCGATCTGAATCGTCAGATTATCTCGTGAGGATTGGATCGTGACTGCGCCTTCTAACTCACCCGCCAGCATATCGAGATTGAGAATATCGATAATCTCTTGCGCGCGGGCGGCGCTCTTGAGATAAACGACATAAGAATTCAAGAGCCGCTGTGATGACTCGGTCAAGCTGAGGTCATTGCGGGAAGGCTGTACCAAAATCAGTTGGCTGGCACGGTACACAGGGGTGATCGTTCGACTGAGCAAGTAGGCGCTGACCGCAGCGATCAACGCAAGCAGGACGATTATCCAGCCGCGCCGCAGCAGAATTCGCGCGTAATCAAGTAAACTCATCAACACTCCGTATCATCATGAAGCCGCTGTTCGATGAGACACACCGACAGCACGGCAGGTTTCTCTTTGGCGGCAAACTCCTCGATTGTAGATCGGGGATAACGGGTTAGGGAATAGGGAATGAGACTGGCGGCTGTGCTGTGTCTTCATCAGAGTATCCCCGGAACAGAACAAGGAAGTACAAGAATCCAATACCGATCAGCGCGTCGGCGATTCCAAAGACCAGCGTAATTTGCCCTAGTTCCGCAGACAAAACATAGTAAACGACAATCAGGAAGAACGTCAATCGCCCTACAGCGTTGAGCAGAACAATTCCACGCCTAGCGAGCGGGCGAGCAGACGCATACAGCACCATTGTGCCAATCAGTACCAAACCGATACCAGCAGTATTGATCAATAAGGCATTGAGCGGATCACTAGACACAGCGAATTCCCGCCCACCTAAGCCAAGCATCTGGTTCAAATTACTGAGCAGTGTCAGATACCCAATAGAAAGCCCCGGAATGACCAAGGGGCTTGCGAAAATGACATTAAAGAGTCCGCTAAAGCGAAGCAAATTTTGGTATCGCTTAATCAACCGCCGTGTGTCTGTCATAAGCTCCTCATGGACTGCGTGGGGCAGCGGTACATTAATCGACCCGATTATACCGACTCCTTGCAGGATATGTTCGCACTTAGATTAGCTCGGTTGGTTGTACAACTCGCTCTTGTTCAGAGGGCAACAGAATGGTAAAGTCACTTGTTTATCCCACCCACACACAATGCGGCGGGATTTACTGAACTCATCAAGAGCGGCGGAGGGACTGACCCAACGATGCCGCGGCAACCCCCGGAGCGCCGGGACGGTGCCAATTTCAGCAGAGTCAAGCTCTGGCAGATGAGAAGGATCGGATGACACCGCACGCCTCTCATACCAGAGAGGCGTTTTTTGTTCGCGCAGCGTGCTAGGAGAACACAAGGCTATGGTGCAATCACGCGCCCAAACATCGAATACGACGTTCATGACGTCACCCCGCTATTTCTTCACATCGGAATCCGTCAGCGAAGGTCATCCCGACAAAGTGTGTGACCAGATTAGCGATGCAGTACTGGATGCGATCCTCGCAAAAGACCCGAACGCGCGTGTTGCCTGCGAATCATCGGCGACAACTGGTTTGGTGCTGGTTTTTGGCGAAATTACAACCAATACGTATGTTGATGTAGAAAAGGTCGTGCGCGATACGATTCGCAGCATCGGCTATACCCACAGCACGATCGGTTTTGACGCCGATACCTGCGGTGTGATCATCGCCATTCACGAGCAGTCGGGCGATATTGCGATGGGCGTCGATAAGGCGCTCGAAGCCAAAGAAGGTCGCATGACCGAGGAAGAAATCGAAGCGACCGGCGCAGGCGATCAAGGTATGATGATCGGATTTGCGTGCGATGAGACTCCCGAATTGATGCCGCTGACGATCTCCCTGAGCCATCAACTGACCCGTCGCCTTGCCGAACTCCGTAAGCGCGGCGATGTGCTGTGGCTGCGCCCGGATTCCAAGAGTCAGGTGACGGTCGAATATGCTTTCGGCAAGCCGAAGCGCGTCGATACGATTGTAATCAGCACGCAGCACGCACCGGAAGTCTCACAAGACGAAATTCGCGCGACGGTGATTGAAAAAGTCATCAAGCCAATTGTTCCGGCGCATCTGCTTGACGCGGACACCCGCTACTTCGTCAACCCAACCGGACGCTTTGTTACGGGTGGTCCGATGGGCGACTCCGGCTTGACCGGGCGTAAGATCATCGTGGACAGCTACGGCGGCGTTGCGCGTCACGGCGGAGGCGCGTTCAGTGGCAAAGACCCGACGAAAGTTGACCGCAGCGCGGCGTATATGGCGCGCTACATCGCTAAAAACGTTGTCGCGGCAGGTTTGGCGACCCGCTTTGAACTTCAACTCTCCTACGCGATCGGCGTCGCACATCCGACATCGCTTGCCGTTGAAACTTTTGGCACGGGCGTGATCGATGATGTACAAATCGAAGCGCTGATCCGCCAAAACTTTGATATGCGTCCGGCGGCGATCATTCGCGATCTCAACCTGCGCCGCCCAATTTACAAACAGGTCGCCGCTTATGGTCATTTCGGGCGCAATGATCTCGATGTGCCTTGGGAAAAAACCGATAAAGCGGAACTCCTCCGCCGAAGCGCCGGACTGTAACAACGAGCGACAGGCAAAAGGGGAAAAGGGAAAGCGCTTGCTAGTACCCTTTCCCCTTTCCCCCTGTGACCTCTCCTCTGACAGTACAAACGGCATACCCTTTTGGTTTCATCCCCAGATGTGTGCTAATCTCTCGGTTATATTTTGAAAACCATGCGCTGGGGTGAACGTGATGAAGACTGTCAAAGCAGTAGGCAGTGCAATCAAGAACTTCATGATCATCTTCTCGTTTGTCGTCAACCTAATCTTGGTTGTCGTCATCGTTGGGCTGCTGCTGTTCATCTTCGATATTAAGAACAATATCGTCACTCCGCTGGTGGCAGGACTTCACAGCAGCTTTGTCGGGTTAAACGAAGCAACGATTGACTGGACGATTCCGGTACGCGACACAATCCCGGTCGTCCTAAATATCCCGCTGCAAACCAATACCGTCGTCACGCTGACGCAGCCTGTTCCGCTCTCGGTCGGCGCAACCATTGAACTTCCCGGTGTGGGAACGCTCAACAATGCGCAGGTATTCTTGCAGCTTCCCGTCGGGCTTGAACTTCCGGTCGCGCTTGATCTAATGGTTCCGGTCGATGAGATGCTCGATATTTCGCTCGATGTCCGCGCAGTGATTCCTCTCGAATACACGCAGCTCCATGACCCGATTCAGAATCTCCGCCTGCTGTTTGAGCCGCTCACACGGGCGCTCTACAACCTGCCGGGTGACTTCAACGAAGCGGGTAATCTGGTTGGGGATGTGTTGGCGGGTCGCCCGATCAACCTGCTAGCAGATGGCGAACGTGTGCCCGATCCTTGGATTGGCTTCTCGCGCACAGCGGGCTTAGGCTACGAACTGTATTTTGAAGCCGTCCCCGTGCCGAATCAGCCCGTTGAGACAGGAATTGTGCCACCCGGCGGCATTCCGGCGCTTGATGCCGAGATTCGCCCTGAAGTTTACGTAGAGGGCGGACCGGATGAGGTCAATGCTCAGGCGGTGGGCGAACTGGAGATTTATGGGGTCGCCCCGTACACATATACCGGCGAGTTTGCGCCCGAAATGGCAGCGCAAGCCGCTGAACTTGAATCAGAAGAAGGACAAGCACCATGAAAGACGGTGACAAAGGGCGCGCGCCCGATCACCCGCCTATTTGTGATTACGAAGGCACAGACTACCGGACGCGCTTTTGGGAGAATCAAGGACGCGACTACGAAGACCGCGTGGAGCGGATCGCGCTGCGGCGGTTGCTCCCGCCAAAAGGCGGCAAACGCTTTCTTGAGATTGGCGCGGGTTTTGGGCGGCTGACGGACGAACTCAAGGCATATGAGCAGGTCGTTCTGCTCGATTATTCCTATTCGCAAATGGCAGATGCACAGGATCGCTTAGGGCGCGGCGGGCGCTATACCTATGTCGCGGCGGATATGTACCGCATGCCGTTTAAACCCGGCGTTTTTGACGGCGTTTCGGTGATCCGCGTGCTGCATCATATCGCGGACGTGCCGCTTGCCTTCCGCTCGGTGCGCCGTGTGATCTCGCCCAAAGGAACATTCATCCTCGAATACGCCAATAAGCGCCATGTGAAGTCGATGCTGCGCTGGTGGCTGAAGAAACAAGATTGGAATCCGTCTGATCTTGATCCGATTGAATTTGTCGAACTTAACTTCGATTTTCATCCGGCGTATATCGAGCGCGAACTCGGCGCGGCGGGTTTCAAGACTGAGCGCCGCATCCCCGTGAGTTATTTCCGGCTCGAAGGACTCAAGCGTGTTGTGCCAACAAGCGTATTAGCCGGGCTTGATGGGCTGGCGCAGACCAGCGGATTGTTATACTCACCCAGCGTTTTCACCCAAAATCACGCCGTAGGCGATTCCCTGCGCCAACTGGACATCACCGATATTTTCGCGTGCCCGCTGTGCGGCGGCGATCTATCCCGCGACGGCGACACGCTCCGGTGTGCGCACGACTCGACAGCATGGGCGATCCGCGACGGAATCTACGACTTCAAAGTACCCATCGAATAAACGCTACAGCGTCTCCAAGTGATCTTCCACCCATGCAAGATAGGCGGCGCGCAGTGTGCGCGTCGTCTCGCCGGGTGCGCCACCGCTGATTGGCATCCCATCGATTTCAACTACCGGGACGATCCCTCGGCTGGCGCTGGTGATGAACGCTTCTTCTATGCGCGGAATATCACCAATCTTCACCGCCTCGCGGCGAACAGGCAGAATCGACGGCGCAACTTCAAACACCACCTGCTGCGCGATCCCCGGCAGCACCCCTTCCCCGGCGGTACGCAGTTCTCCATTGAGGATCGCGTAAAAGTTGCTGCTCGTGCCTTCAAGCAGTACGCCATCCTCGCTGACAAGGATCGCCGTGAAGACTCCCGGCGGCAGTCCAGCCTCAAGCGCGGCGCGATCGTGCATCCATGCAGTCGTTTTCGCGGCTGGATTTGCGCGGTTTGCCACTGCTGACGTGATCACGCGGATGCCAGTTTCGTAGACCTTTGGTGCAAGCGGCTTGAACGGCTCAACCGAAAGGATGAATTCGTTAGGCGCATCTGCTGGAACGGTGACACGAAAGCGCACACTTCCGTAACCCGCTTCTTCGATCACCTGCCGGAGCGCCGCTTGTAAACGTGGGCGATCCAACTTGAGCGGGATATTCGCCCGCCGCGCCGAATCTTCCAGACGATCCCAATGCGCGCTCAGCTTCAACACGCGATCCGTGCCGAATGTATTGGTGACGGTGTAAACGCCGCTGCTCGGTTCATGCGTGGCGGCATCCGCCAGCGACTCCGCGCTGTAATCGACGGGGAGCAAACCAGCCGAGGTCAACCGTTTTACGATGCAGGGCATGAATATCCTCTTTCTGGTGTAGATGATTATAGGCACTCAATCGGTAACGTTGAGCGACGGCTTGATCACTACGTCGACAAGTTTGCCAATTTCCTCTGGATGACTTACGCGCGGTTTGTCGGATGATGCTTGACTTGGTGCAAGCCGCGCCGCAAAGTTACCAAGTGCCGCCGACATCAGCCGAATCTGCTGAGTAAAATTGTGTGCGGATTCAGGTATCGACAGCGGGCGCGCATCCACAGCGCTTGTCAGCCATGATTCTAGAATCATCACCATTGATAGATCAAACGTCCACAGACCTCTAAATACGCGTTGATCATCCGGGTCAGTCAGCCGGGTGACTTCCTCGGTCGCCAGCGCGCTAAAATAATCCTGCCCATGACTGACCAAGAACCACTCTTTCGCCAATTGATCCGTTGGCGCAAGCGGAACATAGATCACGTTCGTCAGCGCCGGAGGTTGAACATCCATCACCCCGAACACATACACGGACTCGGCTTGCTGCGCGAGCCGTGTGTAGCGGCTGACTTGCGGAATGAACTTGCTCATCACCTGAAACCCGGCAAAAACGCGGGTGCGTGCGCCGTGAGTTAGCGTTGCGTCTTCAATTTCATAACTAACAAGCGACATAGTGCGGCGGTGATTGAGAATACTGTTCCCCAACTTCACTCGATCCACAAGACGATAAACTGAAAACTGCGGGTCAATTGTTATAGTCACGTCTTTCCCCTTCCCAAGACGATTCTTACAATGCGTAGGATACGCACATGTATGAGAAAGACCTAAAACCGAGATAAGGGCATAGAGAGGTTTCTCTGCTATGCCCTTCATTCCCGTCTACTCAGAAATGCTGAACACCGATCCCGCCGTGCGACCGAATACATCCGGCTGGTACTGCGCGAATCCCTGTGCAGGCATCACTTGATACGTCCCCGGTGTGACAGCGCGCACTTGGTAGCTGTACACATATGTGCCGCTGCCGAGGAAATCGGCATACAGCACGGTGCGGCTGTCGCGCATTTCCGTCTGATTAAACACGAACCAGTTCCAGAACCAAAACGGATCATCGTGATCCAGCGGACGTAGTGCCGGATTATCGACACTTTCGCTTGTGATCAAAAGACTCGGATCGAGCGGTTCAACACCCGCCGGGAGAGGATCATCGAGCACGAAGTAATACATATCTTGCGGTACGGTGATCGTCAAGCGCACGGTGATCGTATCGCCCACCTGAGCGCTCGTGATCGCTGCGTCGGTGTTCGTCCCAAGATAATAATCACGCCGCACCGAAACACCCCGGTTCAAGGCAGTGACTTCCTCCGCCGGAAGGCGCAGATTCAGGAACGAGGTGTAATACAGCAGTCCACTCTCTCCAGTACGTGTGAATGTCAAGCGGTTGAGCGTGCCCGCCGCGAAGTCCTCCACCGGAATTGACGTTTCTAGCGTATCCGGCTCAAGCACACTCTCGCCGTTGAATGTGACCTCATACCCAACATCGACTGCACCACCTTCGACCTCACTCCCATAGGCGATCAACGCCTGAAGCGCCCATATCGTCTCTTGTGTCGTTTCCCATCCATCTCCGCGCCGCGCCGTGATCAACCAGCGTGCCGCACTTGGAAGAAGGTCATTGTCTGGGCGTGCCATCGTCAGCGCCAGCAGCGCTAGCGCCGTCGATCGGGTATCGCTGTCCCAATTGCGCCATTCAGGGCGCGGTTCATCCCACTGCGCGCCCGTTGAGGAAAGTACCGCACTGGTCAACAGATCGCTGACAAGATCAGCGGTCACTTCGGCGGGCGCGCCGCTCATCGCAAGCGCCAACAGCAGGAAAGATTTCCCTGCATGACTCAGATCAAGCCGCTGGGCGAGCAGTGGTTCAGCAGCGCTGATAATGTTTTCGCCGCCGCGTGCGCGGACATACAGATAGAAGGCGGCGCGGTTGAGCGAGGTTGGCGTGATTTCGGTTGAAGCCGCGCTCACCAATTGCAAAGCGCTTTCGATCAGCGCTGGATCAACTCCTGCGTCGCTGTCCCGCGCTTCGATCAGCGCGAGTGTGACATACGCGATGGTCAACGTCTCCGACTCCTGCCCCCGGAAATAGCCCCAACCGCCGTCCGCGTTGCGCTGTGCGATCAACTGCTCGACGCCTGCGCCGATTGCACCGCTGAGGCTCGACTGCTGCTCAGGGGACAGCGCGGCGAACGACTGCGCTTGAAGTGTGAGCGCGTTTGCGATGATCATGCTGGCGGTGTATTCCGTGTTGGCGTATGGATACGCACGCAGCGACTCCAGCGCGCCAAATGCTGTTTCCAAAAGCGAGGTTTCGAGACGCACGTCGAGCGAACCCTCAACGCCGAAATAGCGAGGCGGAATAGCGACCGCTTGCGAGACGGCATCGCCGGGACGAAGCATGCCGCCCGTTCCGGTGGTGTCCGGCGCGGTGTAGGCATATACGGGGATTAAGCCGTCCGCACCCGTAAGCTGTGGACGTGCCGCATCTGCTAATCCGCTCGCGGCTTGCGCCGAAAACACCAAATCAACACCGTTCACATCTTGCACGACAACATCCCATGTAACACGAGTTCTCGATCCCGGCGGAATCGTGACCGACTGCGCAGCGGCGCTGTTCACCTGCACGCCGACCGCCTGAAGCGACACATTCACGGTTTGTTCAGTGTCTGTGTTGTTCTGAACGATGGCAGCGAGCGAAACCTGATCGCCCACGACGAAAAATCGCGGCGCGGCAGGACGAATCAGCAGCGGCAAAGATGACACAACATCATAGGTCGTTTCGCCAACACTGGTATTCATGGTGACGGCGCGGGCGTCAAAGCGCCATGTCGTCAGGTTGTCCGGTAGTTCAACGCTTACTTCAGCGACACCATTTGCATCGGTGACGACGCTTTCCCACAGCGGCGTATATTCAAAGTCATCGCGGATCAAGCCGTCCCCGCCTTCATCACCGCCGCCGCCCCCGCCATAGCCGCCGGGGAAGTACGCATCCTCAAGCAGATCAATCAAGCCCACCATACTAATATGCGTAGCAACGTAATTTCGCGTGGGCTGGTAAAACACATCCAACTGCGGGGCGCTGTTCGGTGGTGCAAGGTCGAGCACGGCTTCATCGGTCAGCGCCGCGCCAATCTCCGCCGTCACAGGATTCCCATCCGAATCCGTAACGCGGACGGTGAACGACGCTGCATCGCCCGGTTCATATGCCTCAGACGACGGTTCGATTTCCACATTCAACATACGATGGATCGGCGTGACGATGAGTTGATTGTACGTTGTGGAGTACGCCGGGAGCGATGGATCACCGTAATACCCAACTCCGCCCTTGATCGCCGTCACCGACACATACATATTCGGCGCGAATGCCTCCGTGATCGGGAGTGCATAGACAAACGATTCGCCGTTCACAGTGACCACATCTTGTGTCATTACATCGGCGCGTTCGGTCGTGATCAGGAGCGTCCAATTCGCCTCATACGGAAGCTGCATGAACAGTGACGCGGTATCACCGGGAACATACGTCTCACGATCCGCGATCATTCCAATTCCACCCCGACTGGGTGCGTAATTTGCTGAACCTTCGCCGCGCACATAGAAGCGCAAACTCGCTGTGTTTGTCCGCCCCTGAGAATCGGTAACTGTGGCGCGCACGCGGTAAATGCCGGGTGTCGATGGTGTAAACGTCGTACCACCCATCCCATCCGCGCCCACGCGGGTCGCGCCTGTGCCCATGCTGACAGCTTGTTCTTCCCAGTCGTACTGCCCAAACTGCGCAGTTTCGATACGCACCCAGCGCACCAACTCGATCTCATACGTGATCTGCGCGTTCGGTATCGCTGTGCTGTCCGGCGTGACGGCGATAAAGTCCACGCGGGCGGGTTGATCTTCTTGGTAAACATAGGAATCGGTGTGAAGCCCAACATACGCATCGGCGACATGCGCGAACACGTGCGTCCGTCCGGTGATCGCCTGTCCGTTTTGGTCGGTGACAGTGCCTTCGAGCGTAATCAGCATCGGACGCGGATTCGGAGAAGGTGCGACCGTGCTCACCGTCTCAAACAGGTAATTTCCGCCAGCATCCGTCCATGCACCCCCGCCGCCACCTTCCGGGAGAAGCGGCTGCGAATAGAACGAATCAGCGTAATCGTACTCCGGCGAGAAATCCCATCTACCGCCGCCTTGATAATCGAACACGGCAGTATCAGCGAACATATTCCATGCGACCGGCGACTCACCAAGTCCACCGCCGCTGTAATACGATGCATTCAGGACGGCAGTCAGGGTATCACCCTGAATGATCGTGTCCATCTGCGGCGTGACCTGCACCTCAAATTCGGGAACACGGAACTCCGCCACGCGAAACGTGACGGATGTCGCATCGTCCGCTTCGTAGTCATAACTCACATAGCCGTATTGATAAGAGACCGAATCGCCAAAATCGACAAACAGCTTTAGCAGCCCAATCGGTACATCCGGCGGTATCGTAAGCGATCCGCTGAACGTTCCGAACGATGTGAGATCAACATCACTCTCCCACAGAACGGTCGATTCGTATGCCTGACGCAGTTCAACATGCGCTGTCGCTTGATCGGGGACGCTGAAATCCATATCGCGGCGGTCGCGGACGACACCACGATAGTAGACGGTTTCACCGGGGCGATAGATTGGACGATCCGTATACAGGTAGCCGCGCTCCACCGGGAGATCGTTGTCAGCCCCGCTGAACCACGCGCCGTAGATGCCGTCGCCTGTTACTTCGACGGCAAGATATTCAACGCCGAAATCAAGTCCCGGTTCGTCCAGCGCTACCGGAGCACGAAAGATACCGTTTGCGTCCGTCATGCCGTTGGCAAGTACTTCATCGCGGCTCACGATACGTACGGCAGCATTCGGGACAACTGCGCCGCTCTGCAAATCCGTCACCCACACGAATGTCTCATCTGGCGTGCGTTTGACCGTGATATTAGCCGTCGCCACTGCCAGCGCCATCTGATAGATGTTTGTTTCGCTCGCGCCGTAGATGTTCGCGCCCGCACCCACGTCGGCAAGCACGCGCAGCCAATACAAGCCCGGTGCAAGCTGTCCACCCTCCGGTGAGTTCAGCGGCGTTGTCACGGTTGCCAACGAGTCTACGTCGCCGATTTCGAAGCGCTCTACCCAGTCACGCATCGGGGCGAGTCTTTCAAAAAATGGCGGCATTTCGCCGCTCAACCCATAGGTTGAATAGACAAAATCACCATATTGACCGACACGAATTCCTACTGCATCGCTCAAGTCAATGTCGTACAGCGAAAAAACCACATTCGATGTACCCATCGCCCGCAAGCGGAACAACGTATCCGGGTTATAGGCGTTCGTCATCACAAAGTCGCCGTTGGTGATCGGGTAGACAGCATCGCCCAACACCATTGTGAAGAACGAGAATGTGTAGTCAGACTGCATCACGTTTCCGTATACGTCCGATGCTCCAGCACGTATGGTGATCCGGTATTCTGTGCCCGGTACGGTGCCGTCGAAGCGCACCCACAGCATCCGCGAGTCTGATTCGTAGGTTTCGGGATACCATGATGCCCAAGCAGGCTCAACGGTGATGAGGTCACGCACCGTTTCCCAATTCATGTTCGTGTTGAATTCAATACGCGCGCTGTAAAAATCGTAGCTCAGGACCTCTCCGTTGAACGGGGATGTTTCTTGAACCGCCGGATACGGAAGCGTGGTGAAGCTCACCGTAAGTGGCGCATCCAGCGGACTGCCGCCATTTGCACCGTGCGCGCTTTGCGCAATCGTCGCGTTGTACTGGGTTTCCAGCGCAAGCATGACTTGTGGGCGCACGATGAGTTCTGTGCTGTTGACGTTCCACTCAAACGCAACGGGCGTGTTCACTCCGCCGCCGCTCAGTTGAAAACCTGCCTCAACGCTGGCGCGATCCATTGGTTGGCTGAATGTGATCGTGATCACCCCGTCAGGCGCAATCTCAATTCCGCCATCGATGGGCGTCGTGCGAATCACTTGCGGCGGCAGAGTCGTGAACGTCCACGTATAGTCCTCGACCGTCGCTGCCCCGTCCACTGCCATGAATCCAGCGGGGACAGTCACCGTAACGTTCGAGCCGCCAGCGTAGTATCCGCTCGGCGTAAAGCTGAAGATCGAAGCATTGATCCATTCGCCAACACCCTCCAGCGGGGGTGTAACCACAATGGGCGAGGGATAAGCCGCCAAATCTCCCGTCGTGGTGAGCGGCGCAATCGGTCGGTCGAAACTGACGACGATCCGCGCATCCGCCGCAATCGCATCACTGTCCGGTTCTGGAACGACGGACGTCACGCGCGGCGGGCGCACCGTCTGAACCTCAAATGAATATGGTTCGCCGAATGGCGTTCCGGTTTCGGTTTGCGCCGCGCCACCGATGGTGATCGTGTAGCGCGTATCGCGTACCCAACCGCGCTGGGGCACAAACGTCAGCACGGTGGGATCATTCCATGCAAATACTCCTTCAACGGACGGCTCGACCGTGAGCGCCGCCTGTACACTGGCGCGATCCATCGGCTGATCGAACGCGATTTGCAGCGGATCAGTCGGTGAAAGCTCAACACCGGGAATTGGATAAATATCGATCACTTGAGGCGGAAGGGGATTATCTGCATCCTGTGCCGTGACGCCAGAAACGGCGATCACAAGCAGACACAGCAGGGGAAAGAGGACTCGTTTTAGCACAAGAAACCCTTTCATGGAAATTCTCTGTGAGACATCAACCAGAGCGAGTACATGATCTCTAGTGTAATGGGAAACGTCGATGTTTGTCATACGGCGCTCCGCCGTCCATCAGGTGGTTGAACCATGCGCTTGACATGCTTTTCTCGCCGCGTTATCCTCATTGGTATGATGACGACCTACTATCATTTCACGACTACGGGTATGCGCACTATGACCTCCCATCAAGCGATGGCGGGTGAGCCGCGCATGTCGTAAGCCTGAAGCAGTACGCAAACGGTTACGAAAGCGTGTGGGAAACCCCCACACGCTTTTTTTGTTGAGGAGAAGGGATCACATGGCACTCATTACGATGAAATTCGGCGGTACGTCCGTAGGCAGCACGGAAGCCATCAGCAACTTGATCGGGATTGTGGAAACTTCACTAGCCGAGGGGAATCAAATCATCGTCGTAGTGAGCGCGATGAGCGGCGTCACCGATGCGCTGATCGGCTCGGTCAAAGATGCCGCATCGGGCAGCCGGTGGGGATATTTGTCGTGTAACAACAAGCTGCGCGACCGTCACATCGAAACGATCAACATTTTGACGACGGCAGGGCGTAACCGCGATCAAGCGATTCAGGAAGTCGAGAATCTGCTGCGCCAACACATCGAACTGTGCCAAGCCGTCAACGTGTTAGGCGAAGCCACGCCGCGCATCAACGACGCCGTGATCGCTTTCGGGGAACGTTTATCGGCGCGGTTGGTCGCAGCGGCGCTGCGGCATCACGGCGTGAATGCGCAAGCGTTCGATGCCAGCCAATTCATCGTCACCGATGATCGTTTCGGCAGCGCCGTCCCCCTATTTGACGAAACAGATGCGCGCATCCGTAATCATTTGATACCGCACATCGATAAAGGCGTCGTCCCCGTGCTGACCGGTTTCATCGGTGCGACCGCTGAAGGGCATTGGACGACACTTGGGCGCGGGGGCAGTGATTATTCGGGCGCGATCTTCGCGGCGGCGACCGAGAGTGCTGAACTGATCATCTGGACGGATGTGGACGGCGTGATGACGACCGATCCGCGCATCGACAAGCGGGCGCGCGTGCTGCCGTATGTGTCGTATCAAGAGGTGGGCGAATTAGCGTATTACGGCGCGAAAGTCCTCCACCCCAAGACCGTACAGCCGATTTTGAACAAAGGGATTCCCATGCGCGTGCGGAACACCTTCAATCCGTCCCACCCCGGCACGCTAATCGGACCTGAGAGCCAGCCGAGCCATACGGTGATCAAGGCGGTAACAAGTATTCGCAGTGTGAGCCTACTCACCGTGAGCGGCAAAGGGATGATCGGCGTACCGGGCATTGCCGGGCGGACATTCCTCGCTACGGCGCAGGCGGGCGCAAACATCCTGATGATCTCTCAAGCGAGCAGTGAGCAAAGCTTTTGTTTCCTTGTGACGGTTGATAAAGCCGATGTCGCCAAACACGCGATTGAAACCGAACTGGCAAAAGAAATCGCCCGCCAAGACGTGGATGAGGTCGAAGTGATGGAGTCCATCGCCATCGTCACGGTGGTTGGTGCGGGAATGCGCGGCACGTTTGGTGTCGCGGGGCGTGTCTTCACGACGATGGGAAACACGCAGATCAATGTGATCTCCATTGCGCAAGGGGCGAGCGAGTGCAGCATCTCCTTCGTTGTCGATGAGTCCAATCTCAACCGCGCAGTCGTCGCACTGCACGATCTCGCGCTAGAATCTGTGCCAGTCTAGCAAGGGGCACAACTGATTGATTCTGATCTTCTTCGCGGGGTTCGTTCTGATTGGGATTGCCGCCGGATTGCAGGGGACAGCCCTTGCCTTTTTGATCGAGCGCTTCGGGATCGCGCCCGATCAAGGCGGCATCTTCATCACACTCTTTACGGTAGGAACGACCACCGGAACGTATTTCATCGGGCGACTGCTTGACCGTGTGAACGCCCGCGTGGTCGCGTGGTCGGGGGTGTTTTTTCTGGGGGTTGGCGCGCTGATCGTGAGCGCGGCGACGTCCTCAGTATGGGCGTTTGTGGCGTTGACGTTTTACGGCTTCGGCTTTGGCTCGATGCTCGTTTGTGGAAATGTGCTCGTCGTGCGCATGAGCGCGCCCAACAGTGCCCCCGCGCTGAACGCGCTCAGTGTGTGCTTTGCGCTTGGCGGCATCGTTGGACCGGAGATCACCACCGCGATTCTGGTTCGCGCCGATGTCGCCACCGCCTACGCCCTCTTTGCCGCCGCCGCGTTCTTGATGCTGCCGATCATGCTGATGGTCAATGTGATGCCGCCCGCGCGCATCGTACAAACAGAGGGAATCGACACACGTATCCCGCTCACGCCGATCATTCTGTTCGCGGCATTTTTCATGGTATACACGGGCGCGGAGATCGGCTTTACCAGTTGGATTTATACCCAGATGCACAACGTCGCGGGGCTTACAGTTCAAGAAGCAGCCCGCGCCGTCTCCTTGTTCTGGATTGGTATGGTAGTCGGGAGGCTGATCGGGATTCCACTTACGCGGCGTGTGCGCGATGAGGTGATTCTCATCGGTGCATCGGCACTGCTTTCGCTCACGGTTGCGCTGCTGTTGATGTTTGCCACCAACCCGCTGATCAGCATGATCGCGGTGGCGTTGTTCGGCTTGTTTGCCGGTCCAATCTTTTCATCCGCGCTGGCGATGGTCGGGCGGCGCTTCCCGTATGCCGCCGGAAGCATCTCCGGAACGCTGCTCGCCTTAGGCAATATCGGCGTTGGCGTCCTGCCTTTTGTTCAGGGACAAGTTGGGCGCGGAATCGATGGCGGCTATATTGTCACGTTGATCGCCGCACTTGTGCTGATCGGGCTGGCAGTATTGTTGGCGCGGGATACCCGCCGCGCTGGTCTCAACCGTTTGCCCGCATGATCGAGATGCCCCCGCTCAGGATCTATTGAGCGGGGGCAATTTCCGCCGCTGAATCCGTATATGAGGATGCTTTGCGGCGGTACTTCCACGTGTGACGCAGCACGCGCAGCACAATCCCCGGCTTGAGCATCTCGCTCAACGGTGCGACCAGATGCAGAATCATCAAGAACGTGCGCAGCACGACTGGATCCTCTTGCATCGCGCTGTTGAATGCTTTCAGGTAACGCCCCGCAAGTCGCTCCCCGGAATTCTGCGGCGGCGGTGGCTCGACATGTGTGGCATCTGCGCCGAGCGTGATCGACCAAGGCTGATCCAGCAGTTTTGACTGTGTCTTTGCCCACTGCTTTGCCAAACCACTGAATTGGCGTTTATCCGCGTATCCGCCGGCCAGCTTCGCCAGCGCTTCCGCTTCCATTGCCGCGACGGTCATCCCCTGTCCGTAGATCGGATTAAAGCCGCACGCCGCATCACCGACGATGACGAAATGTTCCGGCAGCCTGTCGAGTTTCTCAAAATGACGGCGGCGGTTATCGAGATTGCGATACCCGTACACGGGTGAAACCGGCTGCGCGTCTTTGACGTTTTCCCAGAAGTCCGGCGCTGGAATCTTCTTGATGAACGCATCATAGGCTTCAGGATCAGTCGGCGGATAGTTCTTCCCGCTGCCGGACAGGATCACGATCCAGCGATTCCCCTCAACGGTGAAAATCCCGCCGCCGTGAAACGGCACGCCGGGGGCTTTCGGGTTTTGCAGCCCAAACGTATCCCATGCGCGGTCGAACGTTTCCGGTATCTGGTACAAGCGCGCGGCATAACCCCAATGCGCAGTCATGAATGTTTCCGGCGGTGCATCATAGCCGAGCGCTTTCAGCCATTCGACCACACCCGAACTACGCCCGCTGGCATCGACCACGAGATCGGCGCTCAGTTCGACCGCTTCGCGGGTTTGCTTCGCTTCGGCGCGAACGCCTGTGATCCGCGTTTTGTCTTGTGACGCGATCAACTCGGTGACCACATGCTTTTCAAGGATTGTCAGGTTAGGGATTTGCTTGACACGCTGGCGGAGATGCCATTCGAGAAATGGGCGCGTGCATGACGCGGTGTACAGTCCGGTGCGGATTGACGGCAGATGCCGACCATCGCGCCCGATGAAGTCCGCTCGATAGCCGACTTCAACCTTGACCGCACCCGCCGCGATCAACTCATCAAGGAAGCCGGGAAACAGCCCGTTCAAGATGTTCATGCCGCGCAGCAGCAGCACATGCGGCTGACGACTTTGTGGCACGCCGGGGCGCGGCGCAATGTCTTCCGGGAAGGAATCCCGCTCGATCAGCGTGACACGCTCGAAATGTTCGCTCAGGGTGCGGGCGGCGGTTAAACCCGCCACACTCCCGCCGATGATGATCGCATGGGTTGAAATCATTATTCTCCAAACTTTGATGGGCGTTCAACACGCCAATCAACAACCTGAACGATTCAACACATCCAAAGTACAGAGAAGTTGTTCCGTACCTTCAAGGAAGCGCTTTTACTGATGCCTCAACCCGAGAATTCTCATTTTCATTTTCACCGATTGCGTGACATTGTCAAAACTTGGCATTAGGTGAGCCTGCGTGATGCCTTCTAACCATAACAATCGTAAGAGTTCCGGCGCTTCCGTTTGGGGAAGCACGAATTTTCGAGGTGCCATGTCAGGAGAGGAGGCGTGCAAGCCGTCTCTGTAGAATTCCTCAGTAGATCGCTCGATACCGAGAAAAACCCCATGTTTTAAGTAGTTTGTATCCGATTGGGTATCAAATGTGAGTACGCCTGCTTGTGCTTTAACGTAGTCGCTATCGCCATATGGGACGTTAACAACTTTGACATGGCTTTTTAGATGATCCCGATACATTGCAATTACTGCCAATTTCTTATCTGCAACAGGATGTTCATAAGTGTGCTGCGCTGCAAAAAACGCAGCAGCTAGTGGATTGCGTGTCCAGTCAAGTAATCTCGTGGGTATTCCATGATGCTGTGCATGAACAATCAGTGGGTGTGTCCAGATATGCGAATTGCTTCGGTTGCCCTTGAGCAACTCGCGTACGTATGGTTCTTCTAGATCGCGTGAACTAATTGAGAGCCAATCGGGTTTTGCTGGAAGTCTATGTCCGACATCGTTTGCCAAAGCGAAAAACTCATTGACCACCCCAACTTCTGCACGAACTTGAGACAATAAATGTGTGATCTTCTGGACAAGAGACTCATCTATATCTTCATTATGCGTATTGTTTGCAATCCAGTGTCTCGCGTAAAAGCTTTGCATCTCAGACAAAGGCAGCAATTCTCTAGCCGTTGCAATTGGCGTCGGTTGGTCTTCTCGCCATGCCGACGGAATAAGCTCCCAACCGGAGTCACCGTGACCGCGAAAAAGCCAGCCTCGGTTAAATTGAGAATCCCGCCGATCAAGAGATTTATACTCCCACCAATCCCTATTAGACAAGCGAAGTTTGCTTAGCAATTCTTCGGCAGTAGCGCATTCCACTATGTCATAGAAATCGTTGAAATCGTCGCTCATTAAAACCTCTCAAATCCGAGACGAGTGCGAAAACCGAGAGAAATCTCGATCGATTTGGAAATCCATCTACTCCGCGTTATGGAGCGCCCTCCACACGACTTCTGGAGTGAACGGGAGCGCCCGCAAATGCACGCCGACCGCGTCGTAAATCGCACTGCTCAGCGCTGGAGCGACCGCATCCTTCGGAATTTCCGCAACAGCTTTCGCGCCATACGGTCCCGACGGCTCGTAGGTTTCGACAAAAATCACATCCATTTCAGGCACTTCGTCGGCGCGGTAGATCGGGTATTCGCCCAGACGGGTCGCTTGCGGAGTCCCATTCGCATCGTAGGTCATGGCTTCGCTGTGCGCGTAACCGAGCGCCTGAATCATCCCGCCTTCAACCTGCCCGCTGGCAGTGATCGGGTTGATCGCAATGCCGCAGTCCACCGCGAACAGAAGGCGATCCACGGTCACCTGTCCCGTTTCGGTGTCGACCGTGACTTCGGCAAACTGAGCGGCAAAAGGCGCGGGGCTGAGATCGCTCATATGGCTTGCCGTTGCCATAATTTGATGCTGATCGGCTTGATGCAAGCTGTGCAGCGCGACCTCTTCCAGTGAAAGCGTGCGCCCATCGCGGTGAACGATCTTGCGATCTTCAAGTTCCAGTTCATCTGGCGAACAATTCAGAATGTGTTTCGCCGCGTGATCGAGTATTTGAGCGCGCACATCCTCCGCCGCTTTCAGTACGGCTGTGCCGCTGATATACGTCGTGCTGCTGGCATACGCGCCTGTGTCAAACGGTGTGAAGTCGGTATCCGACGCATACACGATGATGTCATCGAGCGGCACACCGAGCGTTTCGGCGGCGATCTGCGCCAGCACGGTATCCGCCCCCGTCCCTAAGTCAGTCGCGCCAAACAGCAGATTAAACGAGCCGTCATCGTTCAGCTTGATCGACGCCGCGCCCATATCTAATCCCGCGATTCCGCTGCCGTGCATGGCGACCGCCATCCCGATCCCGCGCTTGAGATGCGGCTTGCCGGGAACGGATTTATCAACGCCGCGTTTTTCGCGCCAGCCCATCGCGCGCATCCCAATATCGACACATTCTTCAAGCGCGCTGGTAGTGACCACTTGCGGCTTGCCCTCGCGCCCCTCACCGAGCGCAACCGCCATTACCAGCGCATCCCCCGGCTTGATCCAGTTCATCCGTTTGAAGTCGATCACGTCCATGCCGAGTGCGGTCGCGATTTCTTCCATATGCACTTCGAGCGCGAACAGCGCTTGAGGCGCGCCATAGCCGCGATACGCACCGGGGGTAGGAATATTCGTGTAGACGACATCACACGTAAATTTGCTGTACGGCGCGTTGTACGTCGTCAAGCCGCGAAAACCGCTCACCATTTGAACGGTTAAGCCGTGCGTGCCGTATGCGCCCGTGTTGCCGATGATATACAGCTCCGCCGCGACGACTTTTCCGGCGCTGGTCACGCCTGTTTTGAAGCGTAAAATCTGCGGGTGACGACTGCGCGCGCTCATGAATTCCTGCTCGCGGGTGTACTCAAAGCGCACGGGTCGCCCGGTCGCAATCGTTAAGTGGGCGCACAAGTCTTCGATCAGCATCTCTTGTTTGCCGCCGAATCCGCCGCCGATGCGCGGCTTGATCACGCGGATTTTCTTGACCGGCAGCCCAATCAGCGGGGCGATCATGCGGCGCACATGAAACGGTACTTGGGTCGAGGTGCGCACGATCAGCCGATCATCCTCATCCCACCATGTGATCACCTCGTGCGGTTCGATGTGCGCCTGCTGAACCTGATGCACATGATATTCGCCTTCAAAAATGTGATCCGCTTTCGCCCACTGCTCATCGGCGTTTCCAACCTGTGCGTGAATATGATGCACGATATTGCGCTGACGGTCGTGAATCCCATCGACTTCGGGATCGTCATGGATAATCGGCGCATTTCCGCTCATCGCTTCAAGCGGATCGAACACTGCCGGAAGCACCTCGTATTCGACCTCGATCAGCTTGAGTGCCTCACACGCGATTTCGTAGGTTTCAGCGGCGACAACTGCCACGCGGTCGCCTACATGCCGCACTTTGTAATCCAAACTCACCTGATCATATGGCTTCGGGTTCGGGTAGCTTTGTCCGCCGGATGCATAGCGCACACGCGGAATATCCAAGTGCGTCAGCACGGCGTGAACACCGGGGAGCGCTTTCGCGCGGCTGGTATCGATCCGCTTGATCAGCGCGTGCGCGTGCGGGCTGGTCAGCATCGCCGCGTGGAGCATTCCGGGCAGTTCGACATCATCGGTAAAGACGGGTTTTCCCGCCGCCAGTTTGACCGCATCGACTTTCGGTTCGGACTTGCCGACGGTTTTGAGCGTCTTGACTTCCGGCGGCGATACGACGATTGTCCGCGTGCGTGTGCCAATTGCGCTGCCACCGTCATCGCTGCCCCAGTCAAATGGCGTGCCTCCGAACAATTCCGGCGGCGCGGGGATCGCCCGCTCCATCGGCTCAAACGGCGGCACATCTTCGCCGCGCATAACCGCCGCCGCGCGCATGATCGCCTGAACCGGTTTGATGTACCCGGTTTCACGGTCGAGGATACCGCTCAATGCCGCACGAATCTCTGCTTCGGACGGATTCGGGTTTTTCATGAGGAGCGCATACGCGGCGAGGATTTGCGCGGGGGTAGTGTAGCCGCTCTGGATTGCCCCCGTCTCGATAAATGCCTGTTGAAGGGGATGCAAGGCGCGGCTCGTACCGATGCCTTCCAGCGTGGTGATCTGGTGTCCTTGCGCTTGCGCGGCGAGGATCGTTTGCGCGTTGACGGGTTCATCGTCCAGCAGGATCGTATCCGAGCCGCTTAAGCCGTGTTCGTCGCCAAATTTGACGCTCCAGCAGCCGAGCCGCCGCAGCACGCGCAGCAGCCGTTCATGCGGATGGATATCGAGTTCACGGCGTTCGCCGTTGAGTGTAAAGGTGATGTGCATGAGAAGTTATAACCCCAAAAGTCTCTAGAAACTTGCTAGGTCTTTGTCGTTGTTCATACACGCTGTATCGTCCCGGCGGCAACCGACGCTTTGAGCGCCGCGATTGCATCAGGATTGCCGTGATAGATCAAGCTCACGTCAACACGCAGTCCGTACAGCTTGCATAAGGACTCTGCGACGTGGTGACGCACCAGCTTATCGGTATCATCCAATCCCTTAACGAGCGCGTCCGACGCCGCTTGATTACGAAACATGCCCAGCCCGATTGCCGCCTGCATTCTTGTGCTCCAAAAGAACCTGTGATTGAGCAGAGTTTTGATCAGCGTTTGCATCGCGGGTTCAAGCCCGTCCTCACTGCCGCTGATTACGAGGATAGCGTGCGCCGCGTTCTTGCTGACTTCTACATCAGTGTGTTTGAGCAGTTTACGAAGGTGCGGAATCGCTTTTTGTGATCGCAGTTCCTCTAACCCAACGATCAACCGGGGATCGGGCAGCCCCTTCATAAAGATCGCTTCGGCTTTATCGCGTTCTTCGTCGTTGAGCGCCTTCAAAACGTGAACATCTTCGCCGTCATGCCATGCATTGAACGGATCGCTGAAAAAGTTACTTTTCAGGAACTTATCCCATGCGGGAGTGTGTGCGTTCATTGAGGCTGCTCCAATTGATTCAGACACTCCATCAGCGTCCGCTGCATACACACGCGCGCCATTTCGCGCCGGTATTCTGAACTTCCCTTGTAATCCCCCGGCGGATCAAGCTGAACCGCCACGCTTTTCACCGCGCTGGCGATGTTCGCTGCGTCAAGCGGATTACCGAGCAGTGTTGGCAGTTCAACCGACACAAGCGGCTGATCCGAAACGCCGCACAGCGCCGTAAACACGCTTTCGACGCGGCGTTCGTCGTCCAAAATCACGAAGGCGGCAGCATTCACAAGCGGCTCACCTGTTGGCGTGCGCGCCACGTGCGCCGATCCCAATGCTTGCGGCGGATCGTCCGCCAGCGCGGGCAGGTCAACGGCATTGATGATGCCAGTATCAATTTCTCCGCTCTCGATCAGCGCGATCAAGTCATTCCAACGGCGTTCGCCTGTCGCCGGATCGAGGATTTCGACGCCGATATCGTGCGCATATGCCGCCGCGATCCACTCCCAGAGCATCGGATGCGCGCGCTGGCGCAAGCTCTCGCCCACGCTGACATTGTTGCGCACATTCGGCGGCAGGGAGCGGGTCAACGCGCGGCGGATCGCGGCGGGCAGATTGGGAAACTCCAGCAAGCGCGACAGCATTACCGAACCGCCGATCATGACGCCGTGTTCGGTGTAATCGAATACGTTCATCTCAGGGATCGCTTGCAAATCGATGACCGTTGGATACGGGAGCAGTACCTCCGAAAAGGTCAGCCCGCCCCCGGCAATCGCCAGCGCTTCCGGGTGATCGCGTAGCAGCGCGGCGGCAATATCGAGCGAAGTCGGACGGTGGTATTGAGTGGGGTTAGTCATAGGGGATGCTCACAAAAAGTAAGAGACAATAGTTGGCGGCATTTTCCGCGCACCTTGACTATAACACACTCGTCCTATCATGAGATTACGATCCAGCCCTCGCATAGATCGTCAGCACCGCCGGAACCGGATCAAACGATGGAACTTGGATGCTGCCTGTATTCACATACAGCATCGTTGAGCCGCCGCCGTCGAGGTTGACCGCTTCATTGATGTCGAGTCCGGCAGTTGGCAGATACGCGCTGAGATCGACTAAGCGCATCCCGATCAGCGACGACGATACGATCAAAAGGACGCGCCCGCTGGTATCCAACGCGATCACCGTCCGCCGTGATGCCCGATCCGCACCCGAATTTGTGAAGGCGGCTTGCCCTCCACTGACGAGCATCGGGAACGCCTGCACAGCTTGATCATACGCCTCACCGCGATAGGGTTCATCCACCGTCGAGCGAATGCCTATCTCCTCGCCAAGCGTGTAAAACACGCCGCCGCGATCCGCGTATGCGCTGCCGTAGGTCACACCGTCGCTGATCAACAGACCGAGAATTTGCGCCTGAGCGTTGAAAAAGTTGGCGTTGATGAAACCAACCGCGTCCGGCAGCGCCTCCCGCCATTCCGCAAGCGACAGCGGCTCACCGGGTCGGTAATGCGCGCGAAACATGAAATGCGCGGGATCGATGCGAATCACCGTGAACTGAGTCAGCGGGTAATTCCCACCCGGGAACAACGCGCGCCGCTCTAAACCCGGCGCAAGCAGTTCCCAACCATTCGCCTCCGAATCCACCTGTGTGAATTCAGGCGTGGGGGTAATCGCGGAAATAGCAGGCTGCAAACAGCCGCTCAACAAGGTGGCGGCAGTCAGCAGGGACGATAGGCGATAAACTCTAGGCACGTGAAAGCTGATCCCAAAAACTCTCTCTTGACAGGGGGTGTGCTCCGGTGGATACTCTATAATACATTTTACACAGCCTAACGGGCAATTAGCTCAGCTGGTTAGAGCGCACGGTTCACATCCGTGAGGTCGGGGGTTCGAGCCCCTCATTGCCCACATCCTCAAACGTCAGCATCACCGCTGACGTTTTTGTTTTCCACCACCTGACCTAAACCTATATGCGCCGCTCCCCGCATCTTGCAGTTTATCTTCCCATTTTACGATAGTCACAGTGGAGGATACTGCCGATGAATCGGATGCGAGAGATTATCAGCTTCATTCAAGAAGTGTTGAAAGAATGGAACGAGGACAAAGCGCCGCGCATGGCGGCGGCGCTGGCATACTTCACCGTGTTTTCAATCGCGCCGCTCTTGATCGTGATCATTGCGATTGCAGGGGCGTTTTTGGGTGAACAAGCCGTGCGTGGTGAGCTGTTTGCGCAAATCAGCGGCTTAATCGGTGCAGAAGGCGCGTCGTTCGTCGAAAACATGATCGCCTATGCGCGCCAGCCGAACGAAACTGCGATTGCCAGCGTTATCGGCGTCGTCACGCTGCTGTTGGGTGCAGGTGGTGTGTTCGCTCAGCTTCAGGACGCATTGAATACGGCATGGGACGCCGAGCCGCCAACCAAAAACGGAATTCTTATGATGCTGCGGACGCGGCTGCTGTCGTTTGGAATGCTTCTGGTCGTCGGCTTCTTGCTGCTGGTATCCCTCGTCCTTACTGCCGTGCTTGCCAGCCTGACCGGGTATTTTTCAGATGTCGTGCCGCTTTCGAGCGGAACCCTCCTGCAAGTGTTCAATCAAGTGCTTCAGCTCATCGTGATCACCCTCTTGTTTGCCTTGATCTTCAAGTATCTGCCGGATACGAAAATCCAATGGCTTGATGTCTGGGTTGGTGCGGCGGTGACATCCGTTTTGTTTGCGGTCGGCAAATTTCTTATCGGGCTTTATTTAGGCAACAGCGGAGTCGCATCCTCTTACGGTGCGGCGGGGGCGCTGATCGTCATCTTGCTGTGGATATTCTATTCGGCGCAGATCATCTTGCTCGGCGCAGAATTCACTCAGGTGTGGGCGCGTCGATACGGATCACGCAATCCATCCAACACCCCCGCGAATGTGAGTGCGATCCAGCCTTTCACCGTCTCCAAAACCGAACAAAAACGCCGCGCAATCACGACGGCATTAGCGACCAACGCGCCAACGCTTTACCCGCTCACAGAGCGCGCAGCAGCAGCAGATACGCTCACCCGTGACCGTGAGCGCAAACTGCTCACCGCCGGGGTGATCTCATATCTCAGCGCGCTGGTAGGACTGCTCGTTTTGGCGAAACGGAGGCAGCGCGACTCATGAACTTCTAGCCGTAACGCCGAGACGCACGTACAATCCCCATCAATTGAACGCCCTCTCACTTCGTGGTACGATGGTCACATGGAAATGATGCAGGCTCAAAACGCCGCGACAGCGTCGCGTCACTGGCTCATGTTTGGGATGCGCTGGTTAGGAGTTGTCTTTCTAGCCGCGCTTGTTTTAATGCTGCAAGACAGCGCCCCATCCATTGGCACAGTGACACTTACGGGTGCAGTAGTTGTCAGTGTAATCGTCAATGTTGTCCTTGCGGTCATCATTTTGATCCCTGCCTTATCCGGTGCGACACCCACTGCTGCTTTTTTCGGTGATCTGATCATCGTCGGTATCTTTTGCGCAGTCAGCACCGACCCAATTGTGTTATTTGCTGCTGTGAGCCTCGGCATCATCAGCGCGATCCAACACAGCGCGGTGATTATCTCGGTGATTCACATCACGGGGGTGATCGGCGCGGGATTCATCGCCTACACAGCCGTGATCAACGGTAGCGACTCATCACTCAGCAACGGGATGGCTGAAGTCCTTCCGCTGCTGCTCGTCATGGCTGCGGCAGCGGTGATCGTCGCCTACCTCGTCGAACGACAAACAACAGCGATCAACAAAGAGCTTGACGAAGCCGGACGCCAGCGCAGCGCCCAACTTGACGATATGCGCGTGCGCATCCGCGCCATGTACGATATTGCCTATACGATGGGATCGACGCTCAAATACGACAAAGTATTGGAGACAGCGCTCGAAGCAGGGCGCGTTGGTCTGCGCTTGAGCGGTGCGGGAACAGATGCGGAATTGATCGCGGCAGTGATGCTGTTCCATGCCGATGATAACGCGCTTCATGTCAGCAGCGGGCGGCGCTTAACCCGCAGCGATACGCAGATGATCATCCCCGGTAAAGAAGGCATTGTCGGTCAAGCCCTGCGCGAAACCGTCCCCGTATTTGCGACCAGCGCCAAGAATGATCCCGAACTCGGCTACTTTGTCGCATTTCAATACTGCCGCTCGTTGGTTGTCGTGCCGCTCCGCGCCATTTATGATAACTTCGGCGTCCTGATCTACGGCAGTGAGCGCGCGAACGCCTTCACCGATGAACACGCCGAGCTGCTCACCTCTATCGGCGTGCAAGCGACAATCGCCCTGCAAAACGCTGTGTTATATCAAGATTTGACCGAGGAAAAAGAGCGGATTATCGAAGTCGAAGATGATGCGCGACGCAAACTTGCAAGTGATCTCCACGATGGTCCTACCCAGAATATCTCCGCGATGGTCATGCGCGTGAACTACATCAGCAAACTGCTGGAAAAACGTCCGATGGACGTTGCCGAAGAATTACGCAAACTCGAAGATCTCGCACGGCGCACATCAAAAGAGATTCGGCAGGTCTTGTTCACATGGCGACCGCTCGTGCTCGAATCGCATGGCTTACCAGCGGCGTTGAAGGGTCTTGCGGAAAAAGTCGAGGAAACGCACGGGCAGCGCGTTCAAGTCCGCGTCTCTGGGGATGCGCCGTATGTGCTGGACAAAAAACAGCAGGTCGTCGTCTTTCACATCGTCGAAGAAGCAATCAACAATGCGCGCAAACATGCCAATGCCAGCCTGATCACCGTTTCGATCTATCGGCAAGAGGATGCAGTCTTTCTTCAGGTCATGGACAACGGTCAGGGCTTTGATACGAACGCGAATGCTAACAAAGACGGACGCAACAGCCTAGGGATGACCAACATGCGCGAACGTGCCGAACTCATCGACGGCACATTTCACGTGGACAGCTCGCCCGGCAAAGGCGCGGTGATTACCGTCGTCGTGCCGATCAAAGCAGGCGAAGCAGCGCCAGAATCCGCAAGCAGTTCTGGCATTCGCACACGCCGTCCGCGCAAGTCAATGACGAAATTGGCACTCGCCGCCGCCGCCCGTGCTGAAAAAGTCAGCATCCGCGATACCAACAACTGAGGACAATGCCACCTTCTACCTTAGCCGCCCAGCGCGGCGAACCTAGCTATGTCTGGCGTTCCGGGCAGGAGCGCCGCCTACAGATGATCATGAAGTGGGCAAAACTCGAAAACGCCGTCGTGCTTGAAGCAGGCGCGGGCATTGGCATGTATTCCAGCCAGTTCCGCCGCCGCTTTACGTCCAATGTCGAAGCCTTTGACGTTGAGCTTGACCGAATTATCGAGGCGCGGCTCGAAACGCCGCATGCGCTCGTCGCCGCTGCCGAATCGCTGCCGTATCCATCCGACTATTTTGATACCATCTTGAGCAACGAAGTTTTAGAGCACGTTCAGGATGATCGTCTCGCAGCGGCAGAGATGGTGCGCGTGCTCAAACCGGGCGGACGCGCCGTGATCTTCACACCGAACCGCTGGTATCCGTTTGAAACACACGGGCATTACTGGAAAGGGGAATATCACTTCGGCAATACTCCCCTGATCAACTACCTGCCCGACCGCTGGCGCAACCAGCTCGCCCCACATGTGCGCGCTTATACGGCGCGCGGTCTGCGGCGGCTGTTTGACGAAACACCATGCCGTATCGTCCACCACTCGCGGGTTTACGGCGGGTACGACAACATCACGCGGAAATTCGGCAAACCGGGTGCAATCGTGCGCAACGTCCTGCACAGCGTTGAAGGCACGCCGCTGGATACCTTCGGGCTGTCACATCTGTTGGTTGTCGAAAAACTGTCTGACTAGTCCACGTCGTTCACGAACACCGGCAGATGTCCCAACGAAACGATCTTCGCCCATTTCTCTTGATCGCCCTCGGTGAAGATCGCCGCTTCCGCCGCGATTTCGGCGTGCGCCATCTCCATAATCGTGCGCATGCCCATCAGCGTGCTGCCTGTCGAAACAACATCATCCACCAGAATCACACGGTGATTTTCCAGCAGTGAGCGATCCTTTTCATCCAGATAAAGTGTTTGCGTTTGCCCGGTCGTAATGCTCACCGTGTCGGCGCGAAGCGCATCGCCCATATACGACTTGAGGGCTTTGCGCAGGACGACATACGGCAGCCCCATTTCTACTGACAGGGCGTGCGCGAGCGGGATACTTTTCGTCTCTGGGGTCACAATGGCGTCGGCGTTGAGATGAGTCAGCTTCGCGGCGAGTTCGCGCGCAACCACTTGCACGAACTCGGTATCGCCTAGAATATTCAGAATGGCGATCTTGACTCCCGGTGCAACTTCAAACAGGCGAAGGCGGCGTTCCACGCCTGCGACCTGAACGGGGTAAAACTCCTGCTGCATAAGGGCACTCCCGTATGTACTTCTCGGATGAACATCCGGCGATTATAACAGACGGGAGCGCTCATGGTTGATCTTGCTACAGTGAAAGTGCCGCACGGATTTCTGACGTTTTTTTCGCGTCCACGATCCGACCATCAACCAGCGTCACGATGCGATCCGCCTTCTTCGCCAGTTCCAAGTCGTGGGTGACAATTACCACCGTCGTACCGGTTTCATTGCGGATATTCTGAAGCGTCTCGATCACAATCCGCCCTGACTCCGTATCCAAGTTACCGGTCGGTTCATCTGCCAACAGAAGCGGTGGATTGTTTGCCAGCGCGCGGGCAATCGCAACGCGCTGCTGCTGCCCACCCGAAAGCTGATTCGGGCGGTGGTGCATACGATCTTTCAACCCAAGCAGATCGAGCAGTTCGCGGGCGCGCTTTTCCGGGTTAAACCGTGCGCGGCGCGCAAATTGGATCGGCAGCGTGACATTTTCGAGCGCGGTCAGCGTTGGGATCAAGTTGAAAAACTGAAAGATGAATCCAATCTTTTCGTTGCGGATTTCGGTCAAGCGGTCTTCGCTCATGCGGCTGATTTCAACACCATCGATCTCGATAGTACCATGCGTGGGCTTGTCCAGCCCGCCGATCAAGCCTAACAGCGTACTTTTTCCGCTCCCACTCGGTCCCACAACGCCGACGATCTCGCCCTTATGAATGTCAAGATCAACGCCCCGCAGCGCGTGAACAACCGTCGCGCCCAACGGCAGATCTTTCGTCAAGCCGCGTGTACGGATTACCGCTGCGTCGGCTGTTCCATTTTGAGGCATGCGCGTTTCTACTCCGCGTGTGTATAGGAATTTCTAGTAGCAGTATACGTGGGAATCATCGAATACGTTGCGGACAGATTCTCATCCCGAATTCACCGCGTATCCCGTGTATATTTGTTACAATATTCACAAGTATACCGTGATAAACGTCATGGGTCTACCGGAAGTATTGTGTGGGGGCAAAGTATAACCTATGCAGTTGACACAGCTTCGCAAGCAGTATCAGACGTGGTTCAACCGAATCGATTGGCAGGTCACGCACTGGATGGCGAACCATGGGCTGACGCTGCTTCGTATTTCGATGGGTGTGGTGTTCTTCTGGTTCGGCGCGCTCAAGCTCGTTCCCGATCTCAGTCCTGCGGAGGACTTAATCCGCCAGTCGATTACGTTCCTGCCGATGAATCTGTTTCTGCCATTCCTTGCGATCTGGGAAATGGCAATCGGCGTAGGATTCATCACGGGCAAGTTCATGCGTGCGACGATCTTCCTGCTGTTCCTGCAAATGCCGGGGACAATTTCACCGATCTTTCTACGTCCTGATCTCGTATTTACGCAGTTCCCGTTCGGACTGACGCTTGAAGGACAGTACATCGTCAAGAATGCGGTTTTGATCAGTGCGGCGTTGGTCTTAGGGGCTACCGTTCGCGGCGGCGGGCTGCGCAGCGAACCGGATGTTCGCTCAACGTAGGACTACGCGGAGTAACAAAAAGACCCGGAGGGCGGCGTGTACCTTCCTCCCTCCGAGTCTCTCACACATCAATCTTGCTCCGGGTACAAAATACGCAGTCGCTTGTACAGGTTCATGAAGGCGACCAGCATATCCGACGTGGTGACGATCCCCACGAGAGTCTCGCTTCGCATCACCGGCAGGCAGCCGATGTGATTCGTCAGCATCAAGCGGGCGGCTTCGTCTGCATCCATCTCCGGCTCAACCACAATCGGAGCAGGTGTCATGACGGCGCGCACAGGAGTTCGTGTCGCGGCGGCTGCCGTTGTCCCGCGCAGTGCCAGCCGGTCGCCGCTAGTCGTGCGTGGGGAACGAGGGAGATTGAGTGCCGCCAAACAGTCCCGTTCCGTGATGACGCCGACGAGTTGGCTTTCTGAGTTCAATACCGGGAGGTGATGGAAATGATTGGTTTCCATCGTCTCCAGCGCCCGGCGCAGCGGCTGATCCTGATGGATCGTGAGCGGACGAGCGGTCATCAGATCCGCGACAATCATAAGCTTTCCTTGGTCGTGGTTATGCTGGCGTGATCGCTTTGTTCCGATTGGCGACCAGCATCTTGAACACGTCAGACTCGGTCAGGATTCCCACCAGATGGCCGGATTCATCGACGACAGGCAGTCCGCTGACTTTCTTTTCCAACATGATCTTTGCTGCATCGATCACCACATCGGTTGGTCGAATTGTAATCGGGTTGCGGGTCATGACTTTTTCTACAGTCAACTGCGCCCACAGATAATTCAGTTCCCAAATGCTAAGGCTGGTGGCGTCCGATGGACTGGCTTCACGCACGTCGCCCAACGTGATGATGCCAACCACCTTATCTCCCTCAACGACCGGGAGACGGCGAATCTTCAGGTCTTTCATCAACTTATGCGCCGAGCTAATCGGCGTGTCGGGTGTAACCGTTTTGACCGTCTTGGTCATCCACTCACTGACCAAAATGTTATCTAACATAAACAACTCCTTTTCTGGGCGATACGCACACAGTATAGAATCAGCTGTCGGAACATTGGTCACACCTAGTTCCCTGAATATTGTCACCATTAACGCATGTTCGTTCGCGCATAAATCGGAATAAGGATCGTCACCTGCGTGCCAGCACCGGGACTGCTGAGGATGGTTACGCTCCCGCGATGAAGCTGCGCCCGCCGCTGCATATTCTCTAAACCCAACCCGCTGCCGCTGTCCGCGTGACCGTTGCGCACCGCCAACGACTGCGAATCAAAACCACGTCCGTTATCGGTGATCACCATCCGAAAACCGACTGAGTCCGCATCCGCGCGGATCAAGACTTGGGTTGCTCCAGCATGGCGGATCACATTGCTCAAGGCTTCGTTCGCCATCTGGCACACCGCTTCAAAGACTTCGGGGGATAACGGGGTTGCGGTATCGTCGGGGGCGTCAATCTCGATTTGCAGTGTCGAAGGGATATGAAGGCGCATCACCATTTCTTGCAGGCATCCGCGCAGCGTTTCACTGCGGCGGGCGCGGTGACGCAGATCAAGAATGTAACTGCGAATATCCTCGATCACATCGTTCAGACTTTGGGTAACAGGTTTGAGTGCATCCGGGTTATAATCAGGATCAGTGCGCGCTAACTCGACCTGCATCCCAATCGCGTACAACGACTGAATCACACCATCGTGCAGTTCCATGCCAATCCGTTCGCGCTCCTCCAGCAGCGTGAGCCGCTGCCGCTGATCGCGAAGTTGTGCGCCGGCAATCGCCAACGCCGCGTAACCAGCCATCGATTCGATGAGCCATTGATCGCTTTCGGTGAAGGGTTCGCCATTTAGCGGATCGGTTAGGTAGAGCATGCCGAAAAGTTGATCGCCTACGCGAATCGGCACGCCAAGAAAACGATCCATCGGCGGGTGATTTTCGGGAAAGCCGGATGAACGCGGGTCTTTCGAGAGGTGGTCGAGTCGAATCGGGACACGTTCCAACATAATCGCGCCCAACAGCCCTCGTCCTAAGGGAGGATGTGGAATCATTTCAACGGCTTCGGCGGTCATCCCACTCACGACGAAATACTCCATCGTTTCGCGTTCGTTGGGAATGCCAAGCGCCGCATAACGCGCACCAACCAATTCGCGCGAGATGTTGGCGATCCGCTCCAAGACCTCATTAAGGGTGTCTGCGCTCGCAGCATACATGACGAACGACACTATACTTTTGAGGCGATTCAGGAGCAAACTCACATCTTGCTGTGGAGAAATGTCACTGATCTGGGTCATGAGCCAAAACTTATAATACACGTCAGTCTGTTTCTTAAGTGTAACCGCGATTAGGCGGTTGTCGAATCAACGGTTTTGGGGGGGATTGGATGACGAAGCTCATACGAATACTCGTCGCGGACGATCATTCGGTCGTAAGGGCAGGACTGCGGACGCTGCTGGAACGTCAGGGGCACTTCCGCGTCGTTGCCGAAGCCGCAACCGGAGAAGAAGCAGTCAGCAAAGCACAAGAAGTCAAGCCGGATGTCGCGGTGCTCGACATTCGTATGCCGGGATTGAGCGGGATCGAAGCGTGCCGCCGCATCGTAGGATCGGTGACGGGCTGCCGCGTGATTATGCTCACCAGTTATGCCGAAGATGAACTTTTATTTGCTGCAATTCAAGCGGGTGCAAGCGGCTATGTGCTGAAACGCATCGGCGACAACGAACTCGTACAGGCAGTCGAGCGCGTCAGCCGGGGCGAAGGGATGCTCGATCCAGCGATGACGGCGACCGTGTTCAGCGAAATGCGTAAAGCGAATCAAGCACAGCAGGCAGCGGCATTTGCCGAACTCACGCCGCAAGAACTTGCCGTGTTGGCGCTTGTTGCCGAAGGGCTTACCAACCGTCAAATCGCGGTTAAGTTGTATCTCGGTGAAGGCACGGTGCGCAATTATGTGAGCAGTGTGCTTGCCAAAATCGGAGTGAGCAACCGCGCCGAAGCCGCCGCGTATGCTGTGAAGCACAACATCCACGAAATCGTCCCGCCGAGCCACCCATCAGGGTCGTCACGCGAAGAAAACTCCTAAATCTGAAAAAAGAGGACGTGAACTCGGTCACGTCCCCAGAAATTACTGACAGGCGGTCGGCTTACGTCGATTCAGCCGCCGGATCAGCCTGCAATTCTTCGAGGTGCTGGCGATTCTTCGCCGGAATGACGAACACTGGACGCTGCGCGCCCATCAGGACTTTGCTCGTCACGCTGCCAAAGAACCAGCGCGTCAAACCGGAACGCCCGTGCGTCGACATTACGATTGCATCAACATTGTCATGTTCCGCGACATCGACGATCAACGCTGCCGGATCACCAATATCGACAACGATACTCACCTCAAGCTGAGTGGTTTCGCGCAAACGATCCGCGATGCGCTCCAGATACGACTTTGCCCCCGGAATTGCCTTATCCGCGCCTTCGTTCGAGTGAGGGGTAGGCATCGGTACAGGATAAAGGTCATAAATCGGATATTCGGGGACTTGAATCGCGCTCACGAGGGTCAGCGCGCCGTTGGGTTTGACAACCTGCAGGGCATAATCAAGCGCTGTCTCTGCCAAGGCAGAACCATCAAGGGGAACAAGCACGCGGTTCAACATAAGAGTACTCCTCAAATTTAGTTCACTTATGACTCAATCATCGACTATTTGAGGAGCATTACGTAGTGCTGAACATCATGACGCAAATGCGCGAGAAAGCATTTTTGGGGAGAGGTGCTGAAGCGCCTCTCCCATAGGACTCGTGATTAGCGCGTCGGCGCAGTCTGATCTGCATACACAGGGGTGAGCCAATGGCGGTATTTCGCCACCCGTCCTTTGACCACATCGAAGAAACGGTCGCGGATTTGGCGAGTGACCGATCCCATCATGCCCGTCCCGATCGGGCGGTGTTCGACTTTCGTGACCGCCGCAACCTGAATCCCCGTCCCACACAGGAACAGCTCATCGGCTAGATAAACCTCGCTGCGGTCGATCTCGCGCTCAACCACTTCAAGCCCCAGATCATCCCGCGCGATCTCGATGATCGAACGGCGGACGATGCCTTCGAGCACATTTGCATGTGTCGGCGGTGTGATCACGACGCCGCGCCGCACCATGAAGATATTCGCCGCGCTCGATTCACCCACATGACCGTCTTCGTTGAGGACGAGCGCTTCATCGTAGCCAGCAAGAATCGCATCACTCTTGATTAAGGCGCTGTTCGCGTATGCGCCGGTGATCTTCCCGCGCGCTGGGATCGCGTTGTCCTCAACCCGCCGCCACGCCGAGAAGCACACATGCGCGCCGTCTTCGTTATCAATGTAGCTCCCAAACGGAAGCGCAAACATCGTCACTTCATCTTCGACATCGTGCAGGCGCACACCGATCATCTCGGTGGACTTGAACGCCAATGGACGGATATAGCAGTTTTCGCGGAAGCCTTCGGCGCGCAGCAGGTCGATCAGCACATGCGTGAGTTCTTCCGGCGATAGTCCGGTCTTGATGCGAATTAATCCGGCGGATTGATTAAAGCGTTCGAAGTGCTCGAACGGGCGGAAAATGAACAACTGCTCCTCGTCCGGGTTCCAGTAGCCGCGCATCCCGCCGAATACGCCCGTCCCATAATTGAATGCGTGCGTCATCACGCTGACCGTCGCCTGTTCAAACGGCACGATCTGACCCTTAAAGAATGCGAATTTTGGTTTTCCCTGAACAGCCATTCAATCCCCTTTAACTGCGCTCTAAAATGTCGGGTGCTTTCTTTCCCTACTATCGCGGAGCGCGCCCCGCAGTGTATAGAACCCAAGCAGTCCAATTACCAAGACAATGGTAAGTCCTGTAACCATGAGGGGAAACTGCGCAACATCATAGAAGAACTCGACCCGATGGATGCCGGATGGAACCCATATCGCTTGCAGTGTGCCGTAAGCGCACGCAACACGCACGCCAACAATGCGACCATCCTCCATTGACACGTTCGCGTACAGTCCCGGTGACCAGACTTCCGAACGTAACAAAAGTGCTTCGTTTTCTGGAACGTTTATGTCAAACCACTCACCGTTGAGCGTGCGTCCATGCGCGAGAATCTCCGGCGGGGTGTTATTAAACGAAGGAAGCATCTGAATGATTGCCCCATCGCCATCCCAATCGTTTCCATATGCCCAAGCCCCATCAAACGGAATAACTGGGCAATCTTCGGCATTCCGGAAATCGCGCAAGCCCCATGCACGCCCGTAGCCTCGACCGAGATCGTACACGTAGCGTTCACCGTCGCTGAACACCGCCTCGCGGCTCTCAAGCGGCAGCGTGAGGATCAAATAGCGCACGTTCAATCGGCGCAGCGCTCCATCATCGATTTTGCCGTCGAGTTCTGCTTGCGGGCACGCAGCAGCAGCAGCAGCGCTCCCACGCACCGCCGGAGCAGCCACCGAGTAGCCTTGATAATCGCACCCGATTGCGGCGTTCAAGTATTCCGTATAAGTACGCAACTGTGCGCCGTTGTACCCGTCCGCCGTGTTGATCCCGTTGGCAAGCAGCGCCATATCGCTCACGCCGCCGTAGGGCGCGATCACCCGTTCGTCTTCGCTCAGGTTCTCGCGCAAGAACACGATCAACGGATCATCGGCGGCGATCAATTCCGCTTCAGGGATCGGCGTGATAAACGTACTGCCTGTATAAAGCAGTTCCGCCGCGATCATCACTGCCGCCGTAATTCTGCTCCACCGTTGTGCCGGAAACGCCAGCACCAGCGCGATCACCGCCGCCGCGATCCCGTGCGGAAAAAACGCAAACGGCAGTTCGGGCAGCATAAACCCGCCAATCGTGAGCAGCGCGAACAGCACCGCCGCGCCGATCAAAACCGGACGCAGCCAGCGCTTGGACGCTTCACCACTCACCCAGCGATCCCACGCGAATGCCGCCAGCGCCGCTGCCCCGAACGGCACATACACATAGAATCGTTCCGGCGTGCGGAAATACGGCATCACCGGGACGGCGTAATACAGCACAGTGTACAATCCGGCGGTCGCGCCAAAGCTCAAGATCAGCGCGATCAGCGTGCCACCGCACCACAGCCGCTCACGCTGAGTCCAGCCGCGCCCGATTCCGGCGAGGATCAACGGAATCACGCCCGCGCCGAGATATAAGAATGCTTCGGGGTAGCGGAGCATAGTCGGCGCGGCGATCCCGATCAGCATGACGAGCGGCAGACTGGTCGCAACCGATTCTTGATACGTCAGCAGGGCGCGGTTGGTATACGGCAAATATGCAAACTGCGGCAGGAACATCACCGCTGATAAGCCAAGCGACACTGTCCCTGTGATCCCCCAGATGCGGATCATCTTCCACAGCCAGCGCCCCGGTGTTTTACGCTCGATCCACAAGTACCCGCCACTGCTCAACAGCAGCATGAAGCCGTGATAGACGAAATACTGCGTATTGCCGATCATCACCGCTGCGAACACCACGCCGAGCAGCAGCATATACGTCGTCCGCTGTGTGATCCATGCCGCATGAAAAAAGAAATATGCCCAAGGAATCATCGTCAGGATGGGAATCAACCACCAATGACCGCCTGACATGTGAATTAGTAAGCGGGGCGCGAATCCGTAAATCAATGCGCCGATAAACGCCGCTTCCGGGCGTATTCCAGCGAGGCGGCGCAGTAACACAAGCATCCCAAGCGCCGCGAAAAAGATATGGATCACCATATCAAGCGTGAGCGCCAGCGGCAGCGGAATCGCTTGGATGAACATCAGCCAGTGAATTGGGTACGGAATCGGGTTTTGGAGATTGCCGAACAGCGGGATTCCGCTCAACACATACGAGCGCCACTGTGGAATCTGTCCGGTGATGTTCAGCGTCTCGCGGACGTAATGGCTCAACGTCCAAATCTCGCGGTCGAGGTCAGTCCCCAAGCCGGATGTCGGCATGATCATCGGGAACGGCGGGAGCAGAAACCGCGCGAAATAGATGAGCGTCAAAACGAAAAGCAGCCCGATCAACAGCCAGTCAGCGCGTGTGAGTCGGTATTTGAGCATATCAGAACCAAGTATCCGGCAGCATCATCAAGAACAGGAAACTCGTCGCCCACAGCCCCGCCGCCCACACGATCCGACGCGGGTACTGCTCGGCAAGATAGATCAATCCGCACACCACCAGCGGAATCGCCACGCGGTATGCCGCCGCCGGGTCTACCCAACTCACATCCGGCATGAACATCACCCACGCCGCACCCGCCAGCATCAGCGCCGCTCCAAACGTGATCTGCCGCTTGATCGTCTGCCATGCCGCCGCGATAAACAGAATTAATGTCGGAATCGCGAGCCACAATACGAGAAATGCAAATTCGAGCAGCGTTTCTTCCGCAAACAAGCCGTTGAACGGAATCGGCAGCAAATTTTGCGCCGCCGGGTAACGCGTGGGCAGGGTGCCAAAGGTCACATACAGCACGCCCCACCACGCCAGAAACGCGATCACAGGAGCGGTGAACACGTACAACCCACGCCGCCAATCGCCGCCGCTGATCGCATGGAGGGCAATCGCCGCCGCAAACACGAAGCCGATTTCTTTGGTAAGTGTTGACAGGATCAACAGCACCGCTGTGAGTCGGTTGCGCCGCTCTTGATACGCAATCAGCGCCGCCAACCCAAATGTGATGCACAGCGGCTCATTCAAGTCGAGCCGCACGGCGATCAAAGCGCCAAACCAGACCGAATAAGCAAGCGCAGCCCAAGCAAATCGTGGGCGGCTGATTTTGGCGATCAAATACGCCAAGAGCGCGGCGTTCAAACTGTGAGCAACGACGTTAAGTAGGATCAGGGTATAAGGTGCGTAGCCGGGGTTTCCGAATGCCATCGCACGCGCCGCAACGGGGTAGATGATGCGTTGATAACGAAGGGTCGCGCCATCAAGGAACGGCGTCGCGTTCGAGCCGACTGCGGCGATATACAGCGCGAACTGCCCATCATAGCCCCGTGTTGCGGCAGGTTCACCGCAGCAGAACTGCCGCCCGATGCGCGCAAAATCAAGCGCGTCGTATTGGATCAGCGCCAAAAGTACAAGCGCAGCAGTCAGGATCAGCGTGATTGCGCCCATCGTCAAGGCAGCGGCGCGCGGGTTGCGAAGCGGCATCTTGTCCCATCCATTTCCATCATGGTTCTATCATGCCACGAGGTATTGACAAAACAAACCGGGCGTTGATGCCCGGTTCATAAACCCTGTATGCAGTTGTGCCGAAACGCACTAGCTCAGATAGTCCCGCAGGTTATGCGCAAGCCGGGGGTGACGCAGCCGTCTCAGTGCCTCTTTCTCAAGTTGGCGGATGCGTTCGCGGCTCAGCCCAAACTTATTGGCAATCTCTTCGAGCGTGTGCGGTTCACCGCCGCCTAACCCAAAACGCAACCGGAGGATGTGACTCTGGCGTGGTGTGAGTTCGGCAAGCACTTCTTCTATCGTTTCTTGAAGCATGTGCTGTGTTGCGGATTCGACTGGGCTGGGTGAATCCTGATCTTCGATGAAGTCCCCAAATTCGCTGTCACCGTCATCGCCAACCGGGCGTTCGAGCGCGATGGCGTGCTGGCTGGCATCCATCATGCCGCGAATCGTTTCAACCGGCAGATCCATTTCCAACGCGATTTCTTCAGGCGATGGGCGTCGTCCGCGCGATTGTTCGAGTGCTTGGGCGGTGCGATACATTTGGCGGATTCGTTCGGTCATATGGAGGGGAATACGGATAGTGCGGGTTTTTTGCGCCAATGCGCGGGTGATGGCTTGGCGAATCCACCATGTGGCGTAAGTGCTGAACCGGTTGCCGCGTTTGTAGTCGTATTTATCGACAGCGCGCATCAGCCCTACATTCCCCTCTTGGATCAAGTCTGGGAAAGGCAGACCCTGTCCCATGTATCGTTTGGCGATACTGACAACCAAGCGGGTATTCGCGCGTCCCAGATGTTCGCGGGCAGCCTGCCCGTCTTGCAGCAGGCGCTCCAACTGCGCACTTATCGAGGGACTGCACCGTTCACGCATACGCAGCAGCGTTTCACGCGCCTGTTTGCCCAGTTCGATCCGTTTGGCGAGATCAATTTCTTCAATCGCCGTCAGGAGCGGTTCCTGAGCCATCTGCCGGAAGTAAAGCCCTACCGGGTCATCAGGCGATACCGCACTAATATCCCCCACGGTTGGGTCTTGAAGCACTTCTTCCGGCTCAAACTCAATGACCTCTTCTTCCTCCACTAGTAACAGCCTATCGGGGAGTTCGCTTTCTTGACGGAGCTGGATTCCAAGTTCATCCAACTCGTAAAGGAGCGATTCGATGGAAGCACCGTCATCGCCTTCTTTGTCCAACACGTCGAGTACATCTTCAAAGGTCACGTATCCGCCGCGCTGGTTAGCCCGACTCAGTAATTCCTGTATCACGACGATCCTTTGCCTCCTATGAGTAAGGGTGGCACCGACACCATGTTCGTACTGGAAAGGTACAAACCCGATAGGATACGGGCAGCGCAGTTTCCCGCGCACATGAAAAACTGCTTAATTTTAACACTATTCTGACGAAGATGTGAACTACCAAATGAAAAACTTCACAGGATTCATGCGTCGGGTGTCCTATTTCGTGTAGGAATTGTTCCCAGATCAAATACCTTCAGCCGATGGATACCGCGCCCGCTCCGCTGCAATATCCTTGAGACATCTACTGTTACGAGGAGTATCCGACAGTGAACAACAATCAGAACAGCGGTTTTTGGGATCAGGTTGCAGGCAAGTGGAAGCAGCTTCGCGGTGATATCCGTTCCCGTTGGGGTGACCTGACCGACAACGAAGTTGAGCAAATCGCGGGTGAACGCGACAAACTGATCGGCAAAATTCAGGAACGTTATGGGCGTACCCGTCAAGAAGCCGAAAGTGAAGTCGATGAGTGGGCTTCGAGCTTCCGCAACTCCTAGCTCGTAACGACTCCCATAATTGAATCGTTCAGCAGAAGCCGCCCCTTTTCGAGGCGGCTTCTGCTGATGTGTTGCACGTTGGTCATCATTTGACTATGCTTATGTCAGCGTAATGAAGAGGCGTTCCGGATGACCACGCGACGATTTTCTGACGAAGATTCAAACGATCCAAATGAGCCATACGAAAACATGCCGGGGCGTGAAGATCTTCCGCAGGCTGCGTCTATCCCCGGTGTTCGTATGCCGAACACGTCAATTCCGCGTGAGCGCCCTGCCGAGCCGTCACCGATGCGCGACCGTGACACCAACACGATGAGCAGCACGCGGGGAGCGGCGCATCTTCCACGCACGCTTACACAGGTTTTGAGCGAAGCCAATGACCGTGTTGTGCGCGGTGATCTGGTTGACTTTGTGCCGATGCCAACGGGGTTTGACCCACTCGACGGACTGATCGGCGGCGGACTGCGCAAGACCGAACTCGTGCTGTTGGGTGGTGCGCAGGGCGTCGGTAAAACCATCGCCACACTGCAAATCGCGCGCAATATTGCCGCACGACCCGATCAATATGTGTTCTATCTCTCGTATGAACACACCGAAACCCACCTGATGCATCGCCTCCTGTGCCTTGAAAGCGTCAACCCGCCCGAAGTCGACATCACACGCGGGATCAAGCTGCAAGACCTGTACAAAATCATCGTTGCTCAGCGCGCGCGCGGCTTCATGGGTGGCAAAGATGAAACCTTAGGGTCGCTCCAAGCGATTTTGAAGGACAATCCCAAGACCGCACCAGCGCTCCAACGCTTGCAGCGCTATTCGGATCGGATGATTCTGCTTAAAGCAAGCCCCGCCGTGACCACGCTGCGGTCGATCAAGGAAATGACTTCGCGCTTGTGCGAAGCAACGGGCGGAAATGTCGTGCTGTTTGTCGACTATCTGCAAAAAATCGCCGTCCACCCTGAGCGCCCTCGCGATGAAAACGACAAGGTCACGATCATCGTGGAAGGCTTGAAAGACATCGCCATGACGCTCGATATTCCCGTTTGGGCAATCGTCGCGGCAGATCGCGAAGGCTTAAAGAGCAAGCGTATCCACTTATTCCACATGCGCGGCAGCAGCGCGTTGGATTACGAAAGCGACATCGCCTTGATCATGAACAACAAGTATCAGATCATGGCGAAAGACCATGTCAACTTCAACCCGTATACGGCGAAGCAGTTCCGCGACTGGGTGGTATTCACCATCGAGAAAAATCGCGCCGGACGCGCCATGCTAGATATGGAATTCCAACTGCATGGACCACACTTCGCCTTCGATCCGCGCGGTCAAAAAGTCCAGCAGCAGTTGATTGACGACAAAATCATCGAGACGTAATCCATTGAGCTTTACACGCCGTAAATTCATTACTGCCGCTGCCGGAGGACTCATCGGGTTAGGCGTCCTCGGCAGCGGCGGTTTGTTGTACGCAACCCGCGTTGAGCCGCTGTGGATCGAATTCACACAGCTTTCGCTCACACTGCCGCGTCTCCATCCCACTTTTGACGGCTATCGCCTGCTCCAGTTCAGCGATATTCATTTCGACGGTCGCTTTATGGATCGGGAAATGCTGCTCGACGTGATCGCCTCGGTGCGCACGCAGCAGGTTGACGCGATTGTGTACACAGGCGACTTTGTGACCGATCATGTCAGCGCGGATATTGAGCAAATCTTAGGCGAGACATTCGCCAGCTTGTATGTCCCAGATGGGGTGTTTGCCGTAATGGGCAATCATGATTATTGGTCAGGGGTCGAAGGGCTGCGGCGCGCGCTCAACACTGCGGGCGTGATTGAACTCGACAACCGAGTTCACACGCTGCGGCGCGGTGTGGGGGCACTGCATCTATGCGGTTTAGATGACATCTGGGAGCGGCAACACCGGCTTGATCACGTCTTGGCACAGATTCCCGATGATGGCGCAGCGATTTTGTTAGCGCACGAGCCTGATTTTGCCGATACCACCGCCGCCACCGGACGCTTTGATCTTCAGCTTTCCGGGCATTCTCACGGCGGGCAGGTGAATATTCCCTTGATCGGTCCGCCGATCCTGCCTTGGTTGGGACGCAAATATCACACCGGGTTGTATCAGATTGGCTCGCTGATTCAGTATACCAATCGCGGAATCGGCACGGTGCAAATGGATTGGGATTTGCCCGCCGTGCGCTTCAACTGCCGCCCGGAAATCACTGTGATTACGCTGCACAGCGCCTAGCCGATCCGCTGTGGAACATACAGCAGCGTTCCGGTGGAGATGATGCGCGGATTATTCAAGCAGTTCGCCGCCGAAAGTTCGCCAATTGAGCTGTTCGCACGTTCAGCGATGCTGCGCAGTGTGTCCCCCGGCTGCACCCGGTACGTAAACCAACCCGGCGGCGGTGGACAGAATGCACTTTCATCCGCTATCACCTCAATCGTGGGTGTAGGTATAGGCACAGAAGATGCGGAACTGCTGCACGCCGTGAGGTTAAGACTAACCAGCGCTCCGATTAAGACGCTCCGTCGAAAGTTGCGCCCCATGCGCATGTTCAGTACCATTCAACTGTCCGTTTGATTAAAGTACATCAGGAGTTTTCTCAATGCGCCGTTTGATTCTCGCGCTCGTTGGTATTTTGGCGATCATCGCCATCGCTTCGGCAGGTTCAGCCGTTAAGACGGTTGAAGCCGCACCGAATGGATGCGGTCCCTCAGCCCTTGCCCTTTATTATGTAATCCCAGACAAGATTTATTACTTCCACATCACCCGCTGGCGCACCGAAACGTTCGATTTTACCTCAGCGTGCAACGCCCATGATATTTGCTACAGCGGCAGCGGCATCGACCGCGCCACCTGTGACACCAATTTCTACAACGGGATGCTTGCAGTCTGCAATCGCGGCTGGACAGGCACATCGCGCACATGGTGTCGTGGTTGGGCATGGACGTATTATCAAGCGGTGCGTACGTTCGGCGGTTTTGCATATACCCCGTAAGTGAATCAAAGTGCGAAGCCGCAAGGTTTTTCTTTACTTCCTTGCTTCCTTGCGGCTTCGCGCTGTGTTTTTGCCTATTCTGCGCTGAACATGTGAATGTGATTGAGTTTACTTAGCTCACGCACCTGCTCATCAGCGCGGTAGCTGCTTCGCACCAGCGGACCGCTTTCCACCCATTTGAAGCCGAGTTCAAGTCCGATTTCGCGCAAACGATCAAATTCTGCCGGAAGGTAAAACCGCTCGACCGGCAGGTGATTCCGGCTCGGCTGGAGGTACTGCCCGATGGTGAGAATATCCACGCCGCGCGCGGCAAGATCGCGCATCACTTCGACGATTTCCTCGAAGGTTTCACCCAACCCCACCATGATTCCGCTTTTGGTCAGCACCAGCGAATCCATCTTCTTGGCGTTTTCGAGCGTCTTCATCGCCCATTCGTAATGATCCTGCGGCTGCACTTTCTTGAACAAACGCGGCACCGTCTCAACATTGTGATTCAGGATTTCGGGCTGCGCATCCATCACGATCTTGAGCGCCGCTTCACTGCCTTTGAAGTCCGGGATCAACACCTCGATGCTGCATCCCGGTTGAAGCTGGCGAATCCGCTTGATCACCATTGCAAAGATCGGTGCGCCACCGTCGGCGCGTTCGTCGCGATTCACACTCGTGATCACAACATGCCGCAAGCCAAGCGCGCGCACGCTTTCCGCAACGCGGTTGGGTTCGTTCCAATCGAGCGGGCTGGGTCGCCCCGTTTTAATGTCACAGAAGCCGCATGAGCGCGTGCAGGTATCGCCCATCATTAAGAATGTTGCCGTGCCACGTCCCCAACATTCACCGAGGTTCGGGCACTGTGCTTCTTCGCACACCGTGTTGAGCTTTTTGTGGCGCATCAGCTCAAGGACGCGATCGTAATTCTCGCCGTTCGGAGCGCGCACCTTGATCCAAGGGGGACGACGCCGGGGGTGTTCGGGATCAGGCTGCCATCCCGGATCGTTGGCGCTGGGGATCGCGTTAGGATCGATCAGATTGGTCACAATCGAAACTCCACTCTCTGTAAGAGATGGAATTATACTCCTGCATCCGCCGTCGGGTCGAGAGTCACCACCGCGCTGAGATGGTGCGTCATCGAACGCCAAATCACCAGCGCCGCAACCTCGCGCAGAATGATCGGTGCGATCGCCGCGATCAAAATGCCGGGGAATTGCTGCGATTGTGGGAACACAAGCGGAGCCACCGAATATCCAATCAGGAAGAAGATCAGATACAGGACTAACTGAAGGGCGGCAAAAAAGCCGACCGCCGCAAAAATCGAGCTTGAACGGTTGGGAGTGAATGCAGGAGTCCACATGCCAATGAGCGCCGCCACCGCAAACGTCTGTCCAACATCGACCGTCATCGCAGCGGCAAGGATCATCCGAACCGGAACCGTGTTCTCTAGAGGCGTGAGCCGGAACAGCGCGTCTGCGCCCAAACCGAACAACAGCGACGAGGCACCGAGGACGACCGCTGTACCCAAAACCGTTCCGAGCACGCCGCTGTTCCGTGCCACCCAATGGCGGCAGTATGCTATATGAACCCCGATCCGACCAACCGGAATGACCGCGACGAGATCATAAGTCTTGTGATCATGCTCTGCGCCGATCACCCCGGCTATTGAACCAGCAGCAACCGCGCCGACAACACTGCTCACGATTGGCAGCATCAGACTCGCGTTCACAAGCGAGAATAAGCTGACGAAGATCACAAGCGGTCCAATGAACAGCAGAAATGCCAGCGGAACAGCGATCAACAAGAACGCGCGTACGACATAATAAACTGCATTGTGCGTAATCGTGAAACGCATGATCGGTGGAGCAGCATGAAAGCGTTCCATCTGTTGCAAGCGCGTATTCAGCGGAGAGGATATACGCGTCAGAAGCAGGCGCAGAAGCCGCCATGTGAGCATGACAGACTTGCTCCTTTCGACTCACTTCATAAGTATATACCCGATTCAGGGGTAATTTCCCCACACATAAGCATCTGCTTGACCGAGCGCAGGATATACACCTTCGCTTAACCGGGTGATCTCCCCGCTGCTCACGTTCATAGCAAGCAGGAAATACCCTAAATCGTCGCCTTCGACATTCCCCGCGAATGCCAAATGTGTGCCATCCGGCGACCAGATCAAGCGCGGCGGATTAGGCGTGTGTTCTATCGTCGAAAACCCGCAGTAGGAGCGCGTCGCTCCGGTCGCAACCTCGGTAACATGTATCATAGCCTCTCCCGCATCCACCGTCGGATCAGCACCGGAAAGCGGCATTACCCAATACGCGATAAAGCTGTTATCCGGCGACCAGCTTAACTCACCGACGGAAACGCCGTTGATGCGCACATCGCCATATTCACTGTGCAAATCGGTGATCTGCATCGGCTGTGCGTCCAATTGATCCGGGCGAATCAGGAAAAGTTCGGCGGTTGGCGCATCGTCCCCCGTCAGCGGGGCGGCAAACGCGAACAAAGCACCATCCCGCGACCACGAGCGCGCATTATAGTAGGCAAGATCAACGCCGAGCGGAATTCGTATGATTGGATTGTCAAGGCGAACAAGTGCGCGTTCAAAACCATCACCCACCGCATTGACGCTAACACGGAGCGCCCATACCCCATTCGGCTGAACAGCCGTCACGCCATCAACATCATAATCGACGCGATCCGACATGCCTTCGGTGAATGAGTAAGCGTGGTGTCCCGGCGTCCACACAAGGAAACGACTACCGCCCCACCATTCCACATCAATCGCGGATTCGATCACCAAGCGGCGCTCCGTACCATTCAGACGCATCCGGTTAAACGTGTGGGTTTCGCTGTTGAGGTACAGAATCCAGCGGAAATCGGGCGACAAGCGGCATCCGTGACCACAAGGCGCAGTCTCCGGCAGTGGATAGCGCCGCCCGTTTTCAACCTCGTACACCCACAGCGCGGCGCGATCAAATGCCGTGAGGATAATCCCACCCGGCTGAAACGTATTCCCACGTTGAACAATGCCCGTACCCGGACACACGGAGGTCAAAGTCGGTTCTTGAGCACGCCCCGCGCCCACCCCCAACAAAAACAGACAAGCAGCGGTTAGAATTACCCGTACAGCTTTTTTCGCCATAAATCATCCGGTGAAGGTGGTTCCGGGCGATCGAGTGTCATGACGTGAACGCGGCTGACCCGCCCAGACTCCCGGTCGCCACCGTCCCCAATATATAACCGTTCCCGTACCAAAGCACAATCCATTGGGCGGAACAACTGCACCCCGAAGAAATCATCAACAAGCCCTGTCGTCATCCGAATCTCGTCCTCCTCCCGGTTGAACGGATGCGCGACATGCAGCACACACGTATCGTAATCAAACGGCAGTCCGTCCCGGTCAATCCGTTCCTCGCCCAACGCATAAGCGATTCGTAGACGTCTGCACACAATAAACCAATCCGGGTGGATCACCTGCACTTCGGAAAGTACATAGCTTTCGGCAAGTCCGATCAGCATATGCGGTTCAGTCGAGACGGGGAGCATTTTAGCGAGCGCAAATTTGTCTGCGACTGTAAGGGTGCGCACGAGTTCGTCCACACGTTCCAGACCGCGCAGCCCTCGGTGGCGTGGTCCAGCATAGTTCAACCGCATTGTGTGCCAAACCCGGCTCGGTGCGACTGCACCCTCTGGAACTGTCAGCGGGGTCATCGGCAGCGCTGTTCCGTCCGCCTCGTCAACCGAGCTTTCAATCCTCCCATCGGGTGTAATTTTATACTGTGCCAGCCAGCCATCATCCCCATAAAGTTCTTCAGCATATACTATGCCGTCGTCAACGATTCCAAGAATGGCGCAGTCACCTGAATGGCGCAGTTCCGTAGTTAAAACAGGAGACACACTAAAGGGATAAATCATGCTCACTTCCGTCGCTCTCAACTCCTTAACGGAGATGTTAGAGTTTGCCCACACGTTGATCGTCTTGCCAAGGATCACATGTTATACTCAAAGGTGAAGTATTCATGCGTTCCGGGATTATAGATACGACGATGACGAATCCACTGATGGTGACGTCCATTATACCGGATGATGCGGGTGCCAGCGCCGCCGAAGGCGATCACGAGCGGGAGCGTGAAGGGGCTCAGGATTTCCTGCGTCAAACAGCCGATTTGCGAGCCGTCCATCGCCCGCCTATGCCTTCGCCCGCAGCGGAAACAGGGTTAATCACCGCGGTGAACGTCATTGGTGAAGAGGCAGAGAATGATGCCGCGCAAGATGCGTCTCGCGTTGAGAACGAAACCGAGCTAATCGGCTTGGATGGCGATCCTGCCCGTGTCGCCGCTCATCTCCATGAGTCCGGAGACAAGCTAACCGGAAAAGTCTTGATTATTGAGGATTACCCAGAAGTTGCTGATGTCATCAATGTCATCTTGCAGCGGATGGGCTTCACAACCGCAGTTGAAAGTCACGGACTGCGCGCGTTCGAGCGCTTTAGCCTGATGCAGCCGCATATTGTCATGCTTGATCTTGCGCTGCCCGATGTCACGGGGTGGCGCGTTTTGGACGCGATCAAAGAACGGCATGGCAGCGGTTCACGGATGCCGATTGTTATTGTGATGACGGCATATGGTGATCCTGCAAATCGTTTGGTTGGCAAGTTGCAAGGCGTTCACGCTTACCTGATTAAGCCGTTTACGGCAGATGAGCTTCAGAAGGTCGTGCGTGAGGCACACAAGCATATCTCCTGAGCCAGACGCAGCGGATTCGGAACAGCCGCTGCGCGCGGCATGGCAGTGGTTCTTCATCGGAACGCTCATGCTGCTGGTGGTCGCTGTGGCGACGGTGTTCTTTCTGCTTAGCTGGCTGGATCGCGCCGGGAACGCAGACGCCAACCCCTCCATTCCTTCCGAGCAGTTGATTGACACGCTGCGCCGTACCGGACGCCCGGTGCAAGCGCTTTATGCTATGGAAGCCGATGCGCTCACTGTTGGCTGGACGCCCGAAGCCTTCCGACTAGTGGGTGATTTATGGCGCGAAATCGGCGATCACTATACCGCCGCTGCCTACTGGGAGCGCGCCGCTCTCACCTTGACCGACGATCTCCCGTTGATGCGCGATCTCGCCCAGATTTATCTTGATCTTGGCGAATACGGCTCAGCGGCGGACGCGCTGACACGGCTGCTGGCGCTTGAGCCAGAACTGAACGATCAAAACTGGGCAGCCTATCACCTCGGCTTGATCCGCGCTGCTGTTTCTCCCCCACCACTTGAAATACTCGAATTAGCGCTCCGCGAACCCGCCTACGCGCCGATCGTTGCTCCCGTGCTGCAAGTGCTCACCGATGAAACACCGGAAACTTCCCGCGCGCTCGATGTTGGGATCGCGCTGGTGAGCAGTGAGCAGTGGGCTTACGCCGAACTCGCGTTTGAGCAAGCCGTCGCGGATTCGGACTACGCGGCGCTGGCGCTGGCGTATACCGGATGGGTGCGCGACATGCAGGGCAAAGATGGCGGCTCTGAGATTCGCCGCGCAATCTTGCTTGCGCCGGATGATGCACGCGTGCGTTTTGTCTATGGGCTGCATTTACGCGCCGCTGCCGATAACGCGGGCAGCCTACTTGCCTTTGAACAAGCCGTTGCGCTCGATCCGACCAATCCCGCCGCCTACGCCGAACTTGCCCGCGCTTATGCCATCATCGGTGATCGCTCAACAGCGCAGTATTGGTTTGAAACCGCGCTTGCCCTCTCCAATAACGACCCCCGCTATCAAGCACTCTTGGATCAGTTTTACGCGCAAGAGGCTAATCTGCGCGCCAGCATCGGGCTGGATGCAGCCGAATCCACCCCCGAAGCGACGCCTGAATCTTGATCACAGCAGGAACACCCTTAAGCGAATTGGCGGCATCACGGGTATAAAAATGGGCGCATCAGACCAGTGGAGAGGCACGATGTTCAGCCGCATGACGCCGTATGCAAGCCCCGCCGCTCGGCAGCCGATCTTTCAACTGGAGACGCGCCATCTCGCATGGGCGGGCGACAGTCAGACGTTTACCAGCCGCAGCTTGCAGCGAATCGCACGAGCTGCCGCGTTCAGCATCGCAATCGTTATGTCCGTACTAGCTGCAATTCACACCGCAAGTCTCTTGGCGACTGCCGTGCAAGGCACGACATACTCTGAGTCGCTGCTGTCGAGCATCGTCAACGCGGGGTTTTCGGGTTCAGCGATCCTCGCCGCCCTCGGTTTGATGATGGCCTTACAAGTTGATTTTCTGAGCATCGCCGCATCGATCAACGGCATCAATGGAGATGTGATCAACGGGCGATGGGACTTATACAAGCTGGCGGGTATCCGGGCGGGTCAATTTACGGTTGGGAAACATGGCGCCGCTCAGATGCGCGTATGGCGAACGGTGATGACCGTGATTGGCGTGCGTGCCGGAGCAATACTCTTATTTCTCGGTTCAAGCATAATAAGCATCTTGATGACCGTACCCGATTACATCGAATATGATCTCAGCTTGGGTGCGTTGTTTCTTCAGCTCATCATCGTTCTCATTGCGGCGGGAATTCCCGGATGGTTTTTTCTGATCGAGCCAGTTCTGCGCCTCCGCACCATGACCGCCGTCGGACTGATGGTTTCCGCGCATATCCGCAGCGCCAGCATGTCCTCACTTGCGGCATTTGGCGTCACAGCGGGGATTTGGATGGCGCAGATTGCCTTATTCGTGGCGGTCGGCTGCGGCGTGAGCGCGTTTCTGATTCCGCTTCTGTTCTTTGGCGGGGGCGCGGTGTGCGGTCTGCCGATCATTTTCGGCTTGTTGATCGCCACCATGCGCGCCTATTACGAAATACTCAAGAACTTTTCGCTGCGTCGCACTGCCTTCCGTCTTGCGAGTCTGGAATCGAACTCCTAGAATCTCCCCATTGATCGATTCTCATGAGGCATGCCGTTTATGCTCAAGCGCTGGCTGTGGATTTTGGTTCCCGCACTTCTGGTCGCCCTGCTGTGGAGCTACACCCGCACAGCGGCGGACTCGCACTATGTCGTCAGCGCCGAAGCGGGAACGCTGGTCTTTGCAGCATCATTCGACGGGGATGCAAACGCTGGCTTTAACGACGATTGGGAGCAGTATCCCGGTCGCCAGTCGGCGGAGATCATCGACGGCGCACTGCGAATCAGTGTGGGCGCGCCTAGCAGCGGCAATTACAGCCTCGCCGCGCATCGTTATACTGATTTTGAAGCGCATCTTCGCGCGCAAGCGATTGAAGGACCGGAAAACAACGGCTACGGGCTGCTGTTCCGCCTTGCTGATCGGGATACGTATTACCGCTTCATGGTCAGCAGTGACGGATATTACTCCGTTCAGCGCGTCGTGGATGGGGAAGTCAAATACTTGAGCAATTGGATCATCACCACGCTTGATCTGCCAGAACTCAACGGCGTGCGCGTGAACACAGGTTTAAATGCCGTCAATGAGTTAGCCGTGATCGCGCGCGGGGATACGTTTGAGTTCTATATCAACGACGTGCGTGCCCCGCTCTGCATCCCCAACGATCCGGCGGGTGAAAGCACCTATTATGAATTCTTCGACACGACGGAAGAGCGCTGTGTGCAGGGTACGCTAACCGACACGCTGACCGATTCCGCCATTTCACAGGGTCAGATCGGGGTGGTGGCGCAGTCATTCGATTTTGGCGAAACCGATCGTGCCGTCGCGGTCGATTTTCTTGATGTGGTGGTCTACGCCCAATGAAGGTTTATCTGCGAACGCTTGGCTGTCGCTTGAATCAAGCGGAAATTGATGCGATGGCGCGGCAGTTCAAACAGCAGGGGCATGAAATCGTCGCGGATGCAATGCTCGCGGATCAGGTGATCGTGAATACATGCGCGGTGACACAGGATGCCGTGCGCGCCGGACGCCAAGCGATCCGCCAGATTCACCGCGCGAACGAATCCGCCGAAATCACGGTGACAGGTTGCCATGCACAGATCGCGCCGGACGAGATCGCCGTGCTGCCGGGTGTCGCCCGTGTGATCAACAATCTCGAAAAAGATGCCCTCGTGACGAATGTCACCGGGCTTGAGCCGCATCCCTTCGATCACGAACCGATCCAGCGCATGACGCCCAACCCGGTCACGCGGACGCGGGCATTCGTCAAGGTGCAAGATGGGTGCGATAACGCCTGTACGTTTTGTGTGACGACAATCGCGCGCGGCGATGGGCGCAGTCGCCCCATAACCGACGTAATTGCAGAGGTGCAACTGCTTCTGGCGATGGGATATCAAGAGATCGTGCTGACCGGGGTACATCTCGGCAGTTATGGTCATGATCTGGGCGATCCGAATGGGTTGATCCACCTGATTCATGCGCTGTTAGCGGATACCGATGTGCCGCGCTTGCGCGTGAGTTCGCTCGAACCTTGGGACTTGTCGCCGGAATTCTTCGATTTGTGGGCGAATCCGCGCCTGTGTCCGCATCTACATCTGCCACTGCAAAGCGGATCAGATCGAACGCTTAAGCGTATGCTCCGCAAGACGACGCGAGCACAGTTTCGCCAATTGATCCGTGCGGCACGTGAACGGATCGCCAAGCCATTCATCACCACCGATGTAATCGTTGGTTTTCCCGGCGAAACCGATGACGAATTTGAGGAAAGCGAAGCCTTTATCCGCGAAATCGATTTCACCGGGCTGCATGTCTTCCGCTACAGCAAGCGACCCGGCACAGCGGCGGCACGGATGCGCGGACACATCCATGAGGATGTGAAAAAAGCACGGGCGCTGCGTTTGCTAGCGCTGTCGGATGCGCTGGAAGTTCGCAGCGTTGAGTCGCTGATCGGGCACGAGCGCTCAGTGTTGTGGGAACAAATCGCCGGAGTGACGGATCAGGGTTTCATCAACGTAGGGTATACTCAGGAGTACGTGCGGGTATTGTCGGTGCTGCCCCGCCCTCTGACCAACTGCATTACCCCGGCGCGTGTTGACGGGGTTGACCACGTGAAAAAACAGGCGTTTGTGACGCCGATCATGAAGTGAGGACGAACATGGACGATCCAAGAGCAAGAATGCAAGAAGCCTTGAAACAAGCGATGCTGGCGAAAGACACCCATACACGTGACGCGATCCGTCTGCTGCAAAGCCTGATGAAGCAGGTCGAGGTGGACGAACGGCGCGAACTTACCGGCGATGACGTTGTGCAGATCATTCAAAAAGAAGTGAAGCGGAGGCAAGAGAGTATCGAAGAAGCCCGTCGCGTGGGGCGCGAGGATTTGGTGGAAGAAAACGAAGTCGTCGTGCGCATAGCGAACCAATTCCTGCCGCGCCAGTTGAGCCGCGACGAAATCGCCAAAATCGTGACCGAAACCATCGCTGAAACGGGCGTAACGAGTGCGAAAGAGATGGGCAAACTCATGGGCGCGCTCATGCCGAAGGTCAAAGGACTGGCGGACGGCAAGCTCGTAAACGAAATTGTTCGAGAACAGATTAAATAACCGATCATGCGCGATCGGGGTCAGCGTTTGACCGGGGGGCTTACCCCCGAACGCCTGCAAAGTGCGGGTTTTGGGTTGGGTATCGTGTTGATCACGATGCTTAGTGCGTTGATCCTATCGTTTGACGAAGTCTTTCCTGCGGCGGTTGGGCTGGGAACGCTGCAAGTCGGCTCGGTCGCAGCATCCGACATCCGCGCGCCGTTTGGCATCACCTATACTAGTGATGTTTTGACGGAAGCCCGCCGCCGCACCGCCGTCGATCAAGTAACTGCGATCTACCAACCGCCCGATCCTAGTGTCGCACGCCAGCAGGTCGCGCTTCTGGGGCAGATCATCGACTTTGTGGAAGATGTGCGCTCTGACCCTTATGGGACAACCGCGCAAAAAGCGTCCGACATCGAGAAGATCACCGCATTGGCGCTCGATCCCCAAATGTCTTCGGTCGTAGTAGGCATGGATGGCGATACATGGAATGCCGTCCGCGCGGAAATGGCGCTTGTCCTTGAGCGCATCATGCGCGAGTCGATCCGCGAGTCTGACCTCACACAGGTGATCGATCAACTGCCGATGCAGGTCAGCGTGCGCTTCGATACCGCCGCAGCGGGAGTCGTCACAGCCTTCGTGCGCGATCTGCTGCGCCCAAACCGCTTCGTGAACACTGCCGCAACTGCCAGCGCCCAAGAAGCCGCCGCTGCCGCAGTTATCCCCGAAAGCCGCTCGTTTGAGCGCGGTCAGATCATCGTCCGCGCGGGCGAACTGATTGACGAAGCCGATTATGAAGCGCTCCAGCAGTTCAATTTGTTGGATACCCCAGACCGCAGACTTGAGTCGTTCATTCGAGCGCTGATGGCGTGCGGCGTCGTTTTCGTTGGCTTTGCCTTGTACGTCAACCGCTCAAATCGTCAACTTGCCTCACAAAGAGGGTTGATCCTTTTACTCGGTGCAATGTTCGTGATCACACTGTTAGGCGCGCGCGCGTTCAGCGGCGATTCTGGTGAGATCACGCTGTATCCGGCGGCGGGTTTGGTGCTCCTCGTTGTAGCGATCAGCGGTGTTGACGTGGCGCTGCTCATGTCGATGGCGCTGGCATTCTTGATCGGCTGGCTGGGGGAAGCGTCACTGGAAACCGCCGCGCTGGTCGGAGTCGGCGGTGTAATGGGCACGCTCAGCTTACGCCGTTCCGAGCGGTTGAACAGCTTCTTCTTCGCTGGGCTGGTTGTCTCACTGGCAAATATCATCGTGATCGGCATTTTCCATTTGGGGATGGCGAATGCCGAAGGGATCAGCACGGCGCTTCTGTTTTTGTACGCCCTGTTCAACGGCGTGTTAAGTGGGATGGTCGCATTGGCAGGGCTTTACCTGATCACCCTGCTGTTCAATCTTCCCACCGGGCTGAAGCTGGTCGAACTCAGCCAGCCAAATCAGCCGCTGCTTCAACGACTGCTGCGCGAAGCGCCGGGGACGTATCAGCACTCACTTCAAGTCGCTAACCTCGGCGAACAAGCGGCGGACGCGGTCGGCGCGAATGCCGCGCTGGTGCGGGTGGCGGCGTTGTATCACGACATCGGCAAAATCCTGAATCCGGCATTCTTTGTCGAAAATCAAGCTGATAATGTCAACCCCCACGATATGCTAAACGATCCTTATCGCAGTGCCGATCTCATCATCAGTCATGTCGTGGACGGCGAAAAGATGGCGCGCAGCTATCGCCTCCCGCAGCGCATCCGCGATTTTATTCTCGAACATCACGGCACAACGCTCGTCAGCTATTTCTACAATCAAGCACTGACGCAAGCGGGCAGTGATGAAACCGTAGACGCGGATCAATTCACCTATCCCGGTCCAAAACCACGATCCCGCGAAACCGCGATCTTGATGTTAGCCGATAACTGCGAAAGCACCGTTCGCGCCATCAAGCCGAGCAATAAAGCGCAAATCGAAGAGATCATCGACCGCATTTTTGATACTCGTGTACGCGAAGGTCAATTAAGCGCCAGTGGACTCACCCTCAACGATCTGCCAACCGTCCGCGATATTTTTGTCGATATGCTGCAAGCGGTCTTTCATCCGCGCATACAGTATCCGAATGCGCCTAGCCCTGAACTGGGTATGCGTCACCCTAATGATCGTCTGCCCGAATCGACAGTCGCGGGGTTATCGGAAGTCGGTACGAGTAAGCTGATCGCGCCGCCTGCCGCGCCACGCCTCGATACGCCTAAAGAACCGGAGGTCAAGCGCGAGCCTGCCCCGCCCACGCCGCCGCCATCGATACCGCGATATTCGCAAACACAGGACATTTCACCGGCGATTCTCGATGATGACGACTCGCCCATGCCCGATGTCCCGCCGCTCCCCCGCCGTACCGACGAAAGCGCCGAGGTCAAGCCGCCGCCAAAGGATGACAATGTTTGATATTGAAATTCAAAATGAAAATGCTTATCCGGTTGATGAAACGCGCCTGATCGAAGCCATGTTCACCGTTTTGACGGCGCACAACGCCGCACCTAACAGCGCTGTCACCATCGTGATCACCGACGATCAACACGTAGAAGCACTCAATCGTCAGTTCCGTGATGTCGATGCGCCAACCGATGTCCTTTCATTTCCAGCCGAAGCACTGCCGGAAGAATTGGCGGAGGAGCTTGGCGAACCGCCGTATTTAGGCGATCTCGTGATCGCGTTCCCTTACGCTTCGGCGCAAGCCGAGCGTGAAAAACATGACTTGATGGACAGCCTAGCGCTCCTTGTGGTGCATGGCACACTTCACCTATTGGGGTATGATCACGAAACGCCTGAAGACAAGGCGGAAATGTGGCGCGTGCAGGCAGAAAACCTAACCGCCCTCTCTATACCGCTAAACATCGTTCCGGCGCTGGAAGCAGCATCGCATGACGATGAGGAAGACAATCGAGGTTCGGATGGACACCCGTCAGAAGACGACCAGAGCCAACGGTCATGAAGGTTACGAACGAAAAGAGCTGGTTGAGACGATCACCGGGACGATGAAGATCGATCCCGATGAATTTAGCCCGATCACCAGCACAAGCCGCCTTTCCAGCTTTAGTTATGCGCTGGCAGGCTGGTTATACATGCTGCGGCGGCAGAAAAATACACGCATCCAAGCGGTTGCAAGTGGGATCGTGATTGCGGTTGCGCTTTGGCTGCAAGTTGATTGGGTCGGATTAGCCCTCTTGGTACTGGCGATCACGATGGTATGGATGGCAGAATTCATCAACGCTGCCGTCGAAGCCGCCGTCAATCTTGCAACGCAGGAAATTCACCCGATGGCGCGGGTGGGAAAAGATGTCGCATCGGCGGCAGTACTGCTCGGTGTGGTCGCGTCGGTGGTGATTGGTATGTTAGTGATGCTCCCGCCGCTCCTAGAACGGTTCGGCTTCTTGACATCGTAGACTCATCGTAGGGAGCGCTTGACGCATGGGTTGATATACGATCGAGTGGCGAGGATCAGGATGAGCGACACGCATAAGGAAGTACGGGACGATTCTGAGGGGCATGTCTCCGAAAAAGCTGAAAAGAAGGATGTTTTGGTCACGCCCGACGGTGAAGAACTCGATATGTCCATCGTCGGTACGATGCAGATCGATCCCGGCAAATACGGCGGATCGTCGAAGAACCCCAACCGCCTCACCAGCATGAAATACGGGGTCGCCGGGTTGCTTTATCTACTCAAGCGGGAACAAAGCATCCAAGTCGCCAGCGCCGTAACCGTCGTCACCCTCGTTATCGGCATCTGGTTAGGCGTCAACAGTTTCTATTGGGCGATCCTTGCGCTTGCGCTCGGCGTGGTGTGGATCACGGAGGCGTTGAACACTGCCATTGAAGCGTCAATCGATCTGGGAACGAGCGAAATTCACCCGATGGCAAAAGTGGGCAAAGATGTCGCCTCTGCTGCTTCGTTGATCTCCAGCATTGTTTTTGCCGTAGTTGTGCTGCTGATTCTTGTGCCGCGTATTTTTGACAGGATAAATGCCGGGTAAGCCTGATGGATGAGCAGACGCCGCTGGGCGGAACACCGTATGATGACGTCGAACAACCCCCGTCCGACGAGACTTATGCCGAGGATGAAGGCGTAGAGGGATGGCAGGAGGCGCTCGATCTGGAAGCGACGCCATCGACCGGAGTCACCCCAATCGGGGGGACGCGCTCGGTTGACGACTCGGCTGATCTGGGCTTTACGTCCGAATCTGACACTTCGCCAACCGACGCTTCGACGGCAGAAAGCGCAACCCGGGGACGCGCCCGCGAACGAATCGCCCGTCGCAAGCAGGGACGCGGGGGCACTTCGTCGTATCCATCTCCCGTGCGAAACGCACCCCCGCGTGAGCGCAGCGTCCGCGATCCCGCTTCGATTGTCACACGCGGTCTTTCATCGGCGCGCAATGCTGCCCGCACCGCTGGGCGCGGTGCATCACGCCGAGCCGAAGCCGCCGTGCCCGAAGTTTCGTTTAAGCTGCCGGTCAACCGTTCTACCCTGCTAATCGGCGGCGGTGCGGCGCTCGTAGCGCTCGTCGTGATTCTGCTCGGTATTTGGCGCAATCGTCCAGTTGAAGCGATGCCGAATGCGCTCTGGATCGGCACAGAATGGACATACGAAGAGCGCACGCCGCAAGAAATCTTCGCACTCACCGAACGCTTGAAGCGACATAAGATCGGCGTTGTTTACGCTTGGGTAAGCTGGCTTCAAGTCGATCTCTCGTGGCGGGGCGAACAGAATTTCCCCAACGTGCAGAATTTCGTCACCCTCTTTCGGGAACAGTACCCCGAAGCAGCGCTGTACGCATGGATCAGCTTGCCCAACGACACAGCAGGCGTACCGTACCGGATCGATGATCCACTTGTGCAAGACGCCGTTGCGGTATTCAGTCAGCGCGCGGTCGATGAATTCGGCTTTGATGGCGTGATGCTGAACATCGAACAGGTGTGGAACAACGACCAGAGCTATCTGGCGATACTGCGCGCTGTGCGTCAAGCCATCGGCACCGATGCGGAGTTAGCGGTCGCTGTTCCCCCGGACTGGAGTCCAATCGGCGCGGGTATTCCCGTTCCGCCGTTGATCGTGCCGGGGACTGTCTGGGAAGGCGACTACAAGCGCAGTGTTGCGCTCATCGTCGATCAGATCATGGTGATGGCGTACAACAGCGGTTTATCCGTTCCCAGCGATTACACAATTTGGACGGCGTACCAAGTGCAGACGTTTGCGGAAGCGATCGCAGAACTAGGCGCGGGCGCAATTGGTACAGAGATCATGATCGGCATTCCGACCTATGGCGCAGAACCCCCCGGACATGATCCCATCGTCGAAAATGTGATCACTGCCGTTGAAGGAATTAAGTTAGCCGTTGAACGCTCCGATGATGCCGCCGATTTTGTGCGCGGGATCGCGCTGTATGCCGGATGGGAAACCGATGATCAAGAGTGGACGGACTTCATGAACAGTTGGGTAAACGCCCAATAGCCGTTCGATGAAGTCCACCATCGTGGTTTTCTACGCGAACAAATAAATCAACACGCTTGCGCTTGTGATCGCACCCAGAAGCAGACCGGATAACAAGCGCACTGCGAAAATTCCCGCGATATTCAATGCGCCGACCAAACGACGTTTCCGCCGCTCCTTCTGATCGGTCATGATGTCGCCCTCAAAGTGACGCACAGCATCGTACATCAAATAGCCTGCCAATACGCTCAACCCGACGGCTGAAAGGATCGCCAGTAGACTGTAATGCCAGATCAGGAGCAGGTTAAATAGATTGAACACGAAGCCGATCACCGTGAACAACAGATTGATCGGCAGCCACACGATCGCCACTGCATACAAGTGTTTGAGGAACGGCGGCTTGACCTTCAAGATCATACGCATGCCTAACCAACCGATCCCCGCGCCACCCGCCAGCGTTCCAACGTAAAACGGAATGCCGAGCAGAAGCATCACCAGCCCACCTGCAAAATTGACAACTCGACCTGTAGGCGCAAACTCGGCGGTGATTCGTGCATCGATCATCCAAACCGTGATTCCGAGCAGCACCATCTGTATCCCCGCTGCGAACACGGCGTACACCCAAAAGCGCCACCAGCTCGCCCGCTCGATCTCGCTGTCAAGCGCGTCCGCACGCCGCGTGAGAATCCGCATGCTTCCACGCAGCAGCGTTAACCCACCTTGCCCAAAGCTGAGGAAGCTCACACGAGCGGGAGCGCCGGGAATATCGATCGGCAGAGTAAAACCGCTGTTCCCCGGTGCAGCGCCAAGCAGCGATCCAGCGTCAACCGCGAGGGGACGGATTGTCTTGTACGTCACCTTTGCGTCCACCGGCGCAGCCTTGGACTTGTCGAATGCGCTGAACAAGTCTTCGCTCACCGGCTCATCGGAGGTCGTTGGAATGGTGCGTTTTGCCGTGCTGCGGCTGATCGGCGCGAAAGTCTCCGGGTCAGGAAGATCATCCGACTCATCAACCGCTTTCGGTGTGTCCCAATGACTGACCGTTTTCTGAGACGCACTCCACGACATCGCAGGGGGCGGCGGTTCAAAAGAGTCGGCGGGATCGGCGGCTTCAAGCGGATCAACGGTGAAAGAAGGAGGCGCAGAAGGCGTAACCACTGCGACGGGTTCGGGAGGTGGAGAAGAAGCTGGGTTTGGAGAAAGCGTTTGCTCTTTGGCAAGGAGCTTCTCCATGATCTCCCACGCTTTGGCGTTCTTGGGGTTAAGCTCAAGCACCTTCTGGAGATACCGCTTCCGCATATTGAGATCGGTTTCTGCTGCGGCGAGATAGAACCATGCCTGCTCATTGCCGGGGTTGGACTCGACTACCTGCGTGAGGATGTTGACCGCGCTCTGACGGTTTCCCGCCTGCAAAGCAGCAACACCCATTCGCATCAGTTCAGTTTCAGATGCCATCGTACAGTCCTCGATTGACGCCGAATTAAGCGCGCAATCTGATTATACGGAATCCTAACCCAACTTATGCAAAAATTCACCCTTTTTTGCCAGCGCGAACACTTGTTTTCATGTAAAATTTAAGCTCATCGTCAAAGGATTTAACAAATGACCTCTGCCAAATCATTTATCGCGGTCGCCGGAAACATCGGCGCGGGAAAGAGTACCCTTACACGCTTCCTATCCAATACGTTTGGTTGGGAACCTTTTTTTGAAGCCGCCGCTGAAAATCCCTACCTGTCCGACTTTTATCAGGACATGCGGCGCTGGAGCTTTCACTCGCAAGTTTTTTATTTGGGAAAACGCCTCGAACATCACCGCTTGTTGTGCGATCACCCCGGCAGCGTCGTCCAAGACCGCACGGTTTACGAAGATGCTGAAATCTTCGCGCGTAACTTGTACGAGCAAGGGCAGATGTCCGAGCGTGATTATGATGCCTACCGCCGCCTGTACTGCGCCGTGAGCAGTTTCCTTCCCCCGCCGCATTTGATCATTTATTTGCGTGCCAGTGTCAGCACACTGTCACACCACATTCAACGGCGAGGACACGATTACGAACGCGCCATCCCGCGCGATTATCTGGAACGCCTGAATAACCTTTACAATGCGTGGATCGAAGATTGGACGCTCTGCCCCGTCCTCACGATTGACATGGATCGGCTCGATTTCCAGCATAACCCGAATGACCTCGATGAAATCGTTCACCGTGTGCGTGCGCGGATTGAGCGCGTGATCTAACACCGCCTTTTCGATTCCAAATCATCATAAAAAGGGACAAGCCGCACGGCTTGTCCCTTTTGTATCATCGCGCTTTCGATGCTGCACTACGGTGTCACGATTGGCAGTGCCGAGCAGTCCCCGGTCACCTGAGCGGTTACGCCAAAGGTGCTGGTTTGAATCCACGCGCCTGCATAATTTGTGTGCCACCACGAGTTATCTGCCAAGCGTCCTGTCGGGATCAGTTCGCCACCCGCTCCCACTTCATCGAACAGGTTTGAAATATCCGCGTTCGGAATCGAGTAGATGCGTGTCGGCGCAGTTAGGCGGATCAAGCATGGTCCCGATGGAGCAACCGTCGGCGGAATCGCCGTCGGCATCGGCTGGATCGGTGTGCTGGTCGGCGGAACAGCCGTCGGAACAATCGGTGCCGGCGGGTTGACAACTGCCACTGAGCCACAGTCACCGCTGGCTGTGACCACCGACGCGGACACCCACCCGTTGATCCCGTTGTGCAAGATATTGAAGAACGTCCCATCCGGCGAACGCCCGACGACCTCAGCACTAACACCGTTGGGAAGCGAACCAAGAATGATTGAATTCGTGGTCGCGCTCTGGCGGATATTCACCGCACCGCCCGCGTTGGAAGCGACAGTACACGCGGCTGCACCCGGTTCAGCAGTGACGACGGGAGCAAGCGGCGTCAGCGCTATGTCTGGCGGTACAACTACATTCGCGGAGGTTTCACACGAGGGACTCGAAACACTTGTCAAACACACTGAAAAACCTTCCGGCTGATCAGATGTGCTACTGTGAATCACCTCAAGCGTGTAATTAGTGTTTCCCGGAGCAAACCGCAGCCGAATTCCGAGCGCTCCACCGCTCATCTGTGCCACTGATTCACCCGTCAGCGTATTTACCACACGCAGCAGCGGCGCGCGTTCAACATTGACGCTGTCCACATAAAGCAGCATGAAGTCGGTAAAGTTACCGAACGTGAACAGCGCTGCCGGACTTTCTGGGCTAACTTGTCCGCCGGAGAACATCTGAGGAAACAGCGCTTCTGCTGAAACTGGAATCTCACTTTCAATCAGCGTAAACACCGTGCCTGCTGCGCCGTTGGCTGATCCGACCTCGACGGTATACGTTCCCGCGCTCAAGAATACAGTCAGCGTGAGGGTGGTTGCGCCTTCAAGGTTTGCTGATTCCTCGATCACATCACCCTCTAATAGGACGCGAAGGGTTGGCGCTACTGTGTCACTTAATGCTTGTAACGTGACGGTCTGGGCAGCCGGCACAACATAGCTGTAGCGAAGCGTCGGCTGTTCCGCGCTGATCTGCGCGATTACAGGGCTGCCAGCCGTGATGATGGGTTCTTGAGCGAGTATGCTTCCGGCGCTGGTCAGCAGCAGAATTACAACGAGCATCCATCCCATGAATCTTTGATGTGTTGCCATGTCCGTGAGTTTCTCCTGTCATTTACAGTGTTCCAGCTTACTCGTTATGACTGTTGTAATGGTGTATAGCGTTGTATAACCTTTGTAAAAATCTCCTGTTCGTAAAAAGTCACGAATTGACATGGACAAACCGCCAAAGACGGGATAAAATCATTTCAATCCTTTTAAACTGATTGATCTGATGAATACTCCATTTGCTGATGATGCCTCAAATTGACCTCGATTCAGAATTGCTAGAGTACATCGTCCAGCGCGGCTACCGTCCCGGTGACCGACTGCCGACGATCAATGAATTACAGGATAAGGAGCATCTCGGCATTAGCATCAGCAAAGTGCGCGAACAGCTTGAGGTCGCGCGTGCGCTGGGGCTGGTCGAAGTCCGCTCGAAAACCGGAATGCGCATGCGTGATTACACGTTTACGCCCGCCGTTCGCTTGAGCCTGTTTTGCGCACTTGCGCTTCAACCGGGCAGCTTTGAATTGTTCGGTCAGCTTCGCAATCACATCGAAACCGCATTCTGGTTTGAAGCCTGTGAGCGCTTGACCGACGAGGACAAAGACGAGATGCGCGCTTGTGTCCAAAGCGCCCGCCAAAAGCTCCTTGGATCAAACATCATCATCCCCAGCCAAGAGCACCGCCGTTTCCACTTGACGGTGTTTAAGCGGCTGGAAAACCCATTCGTGATGGGGCTGCTAGAGGCATATTGGGACGCCTACGAAGCGGTTGAGCTGAATCGCTATGCAGACTACGATTATCATGATCAAGTTTGGGACTATCACGAACGTATATTGGATGCTATCTGCGCGGCGGATTACGAACGAGCGCGTCAGCTTTTCGTCGAACACACGCAGTTGCTTCGTCATCAGCCGCGTATGCAAGTGATCGAGCGGGCAGCGGCAGCCCCAGCAAATACCACCCCGTAGCTTTTTTTCAGGAGACGGATAGGAGTAATAGAACCAATTATGGCAGTAGAAGCGCAAACGAACGTTCAAATGCAGGCGGCGAATCAACCCGTCGTCAATGACTTTGCTCTCATGGTCGCCACCAAGAACGGTTCGGGAAGCCAAACGTCGAACGCTGTGATCATCCGGTCGCTGTTTCGCATGGGCATCCCGGTCAGCGGTAAGAACCTGTTTCCTTCAAATATCAAAGGCTTGCCGACGTGGTATACCATCCGCGCCAGCAAAGATGGGTATGTTGCGCGGAAAGCCGTGATCGAAGTCGCCGTTACGTTTAATCAAGACACGGCAGCGGAAGATATTGCCAACCTGCCCCCCGGCGGCGTTGTGATCATTCCGTCCGACTGGAAATGGGGTAAGAGCCGCCCGGACGTGACCTACTACGAAGTGCCCGTCAAGGAACTGGTCACACAGGCGCAAATCCCGACCGACTTCCGTGACCGTATTTCCAATATGGTCTACGTCGGTGCAGTCGCCGCCCTGTTTGACATTCCAATGGATATGATCCGCCGCGCGCTCCTCGACCAGTTCAACAACAAAGAAAAACCAACGCAGATGAATTTCGGCGTTGCCGAACTTGCGTATGAGTGGATGAAGGCGAATACCGTCAAATCAGATCCGTTCCGCTTCGAGCCGATGAACGCGACTGCGGGCAAGATTTTGATTGAAGGTAATGAATCCGCCGCGCTCGGCTCCCTGTTCGGTGGTCTGACCGTCGTAGCGTGGTATCCGATCACGCCATCAACCAGCGTCGTTGACGGCGTGCTGGAAAATCTATCACTGCGTCGTGACCCTGAAACAGGCAGGAGCACGGTCGCTATCGCTCAGGCAGAGGATGAACTCTCCGCAATCGGCATGATCATCGGCGCGGGTTGGGCTGGCGCGCGTTCGATGACCGCGACCAGCGGTCCCGGACTCAGCTTGATGGCGGAATTCGCAGGACTTGCCTATTATGCCGAAATTCCTTGCGTGATCTGGGATATCACCCGTATGGGACCCAGCACCGGGCTGCCCACGCGCACCAGTCAAGGCGATATTCTGTTTACACACTTCCTCAGTCACGGGGATACCCGCCATCCTATTCTGCTCCCCGGCAGCGTGAAAGAATGTTTTGAATTCGGCTGGCGCGCTTTTGAGTACTCTGATCAACTGCAAACGCCGATCTTCGTCTTGAGTGACCTCGACCTCGGTATGAACCTGTGGATGAGCGATCCGTTCGACTACCCGGATCAGCCGATCAGTCGCGGCAAACTCCTCAACGCAGAGCAGTTGACCGCGTTCATCAGCGAAAAAGGCGATTGGGGACGCTACAAGGATTACGACGGCGATGGCGTCGGCTACCGGACCATCCCCGGTACGAATCATCCGCGCGCCGCGTACTTCACACGCGGAACAGGTCACAATGAGATGGCGGTCTACAGCGAACGCGCCGAAGACTGGATGAAAAACATGACCCGTCTGCGCCACAAAATCGAAAGCGCACGCGCACTGCTGCCGCAGCCTATCACCGATCATGATCCGGCGAATAAGATCGGCATCATTAGCTACGGATCAAATGATCCCGCAATTGCCGAAGGGCGCGATCTGCTCGCAGCGGCAGGTATCCAAACGAATTATCTGCGCATCCGTGCGCTTCCGCTGGCGGAAAGCGTCCGTGAGTTCGCGCTCTCGCATGACCGCGTGTACTTGATCGAGAACAACTTCGATGGTCAGATGGCGCAACTCCTCCGTATGGAAATTGCGGAAGATACCCGTCACATGGTATCCCTGCCGTGCGGTGATACTCTGCCGATGAGCGCGCAGTGGGTGTTTGATCAGATCATGGCGGTCGAGAAGCAAGCGTAGTCAGGGCGACAAGAGAGTAAGGGAAAATAACCATGCCGAACGCACTTGGGCTAGAACGTCAAGATTACCGCGGCGCGACCAGTACGCTGTGTCCCGGATGCGGTCATGATTCGATTTCCAACCAGATCATCAGCGCAGCCTATGATCTGTCTCTGCCGATGTACCGCGTGATCAAGTTGAGCGGTATCGGCTGTTCCAGCAAAACCCCCGCGTACTTCTTGAAAGGTTCGCACGGGTTTAACGCGGTACACGGACGTATGCCGTCCGTCGCCACAGGCGCAACGCTTGCCAATAATGATCTCGTCGCGATTGCGGTCAGCGGTGACGGCGACACGGGCAGCATCGGCTTTGGGCAGTTTAAGCACCTGATCCGCCGCAACGTCCCGCTTGTGTACATCATCGAAAACAACGGTGTGTACGGCTTGACAAAGGGGCAGTTCAGCGCCACCTCGGACGAGGGTCAGGAACTCAAGTATTACGGACGCAATGAACTCCCGGCGATTGACCTTTGCCTTGAAGCGATCATCGGCGGCGCGACCTTCGTGGCACGTTCGTTCAGCGGTGATGCGAAGCAGGTGCAGACGTTGATCAAGGCGGCGATCAGCCATCGCGGTACCGCCGTGATCGACATCATCAGCCCGTGCGTGACCTTCAATAACGATCCGAAGGGCAACAAGAGCTACGATTACGGCAAAAAGAACGAGATCGCACTCCACGAAATTGACTACATGCCAAAGGGTTACGTCCCAGAGCGTGAAGAAATCACCGTCGGCGATTACGAAGAAGGCTCGACCATTGAAGTGCAAATGCACGATGGTTCGTATATTGCCCTCAAGAAGCTGTCGCACGATCACGATCCGCGCAACCGCGCATCGGCAATTGCCACGCTCGAAAAGGCACAGACCGAGCAGTTGTTCCTCACCGGCTTGATTTATTACGAAGAACCGCGTCCAGTCTATGGCGAAACGCTCGGCATCGTCAATACGCCGCTCGTACACCTGCCGGAAGAAAAACTGCGTCCGTCACAGAATGCGCTTGAACAACTGATGCAGTCGTACATGTAATCGCATCTAATCAGGATACGAAAAGGACAGGGAAATGCCCCTGTCCTTTTTGATTCACCCAAGCCGCCCGTAATTCTTCAGCCCGAACAATACAAGAATGGTTGTGTAGGGATACCACTGCGGTAAGTTGTGTTCGTCATGCCAGCTTCCATCCGTCTGCTGCGCCCCTTCCAGTTGATCCAACATCTTTGTGATGACTGCATCGGGGATTTGCGGATGCGTCAGGCTCTTAAGCGCTGGATCAGGGGCAAAACGCAGAATTTCATATGCTTGATCCGGTCGCGCAGCCTGCGCGCATGCCGTGATATTCTCCTGCACCGCAGTCCACAAGCGCTCACGATCCGGGAAAACAACGAGATTCCGCAAGAAATCGTAGGCATGATACGCCATAAACAGCCACTCATTGGCGTGAATCTTCTCCTCAGTGATGTTTGCCGCCGCCCATGCCATCATCCGTTCATACAATGGATCGGTCATCTCGCGGTAGTGCATCAAGTTTCCAAAGATCGAATCAGGTATCGTCTGCCCGCCATCACCCGCCCACCAAGGCGCAAGCGGATAATCCATCAGCGTTGGTGGATTTCTGAGCGTACCATCCTCATTCTGATGCGCTTCGAGCCATTCCGATGTGCCATACAGTAGATCCCCCGGCGGAATGCGAAACGTGACCAACACAAAGAGCAAAAACTCCAGCGCCGCTGGATGTGACTCCGGGCAGCGGAGATCATGCTCTAGTGCGTGACCATAGCCATTATCCGGGTTCTTGTAGCTCCGCAAACACGACTGCAAGCGCTCCACACTGCCGCCTTGAAACAAATAGGCGAACAGCGCCCGCTCCCATAGCGTTCCGTTCTGGTACACGAAATCGCGCGCCACTTTCAGATCAACCGCCATGATGACCTCAATTCTGCTGCGAAACTCTTGAAGATGATAGAACAAAATTTCGCAACCAGCAACGATCACCCTATGCGAACAAGCGACGTAATCGTCGGAGATTCAACAGGTGGTACGGTCGGTGGATCAATCGGACTCGGCATTGGCGGATCGGTCACTGGTGTCCGAACCGGCAGCGGATCAATCGTCGGTGGTTGATCCGGGGTTAGCGGGCGCAATGGTGGATCAATTGGCTGTGGCAGCGGCGGATCGGCAGGGTTCGGCGTGGGTGGATCAACCGGAACGAAAGGCTGTGGTGGATCAACAGGGTTGCGAAGCGGCGGATCGGCTGGAATCTGAACGGGCGGATCAACCGGCTGCGGCGTTGGCGGGTCAGCCGGAACAATTGGACCTAGCGGCGGCGTTGTACCGGGAACGCCGCCCGGAATTTGAATCATCAACATACGGCTGCCTATCGCTAGTCTACCAGTGTTCCCATTGTAGGCACCGCGCGCTTTCAGCGCATGCGTGGAATGTCCTACAATCGATTCCGCCATCGTTCCCTTGTAGATCACAGAAAATTTGATCATAGTAGTGTGCATCGCTTCCGCGGGAAGCACTAACCCAAAGCGCGGACATAACGTACTGTAAAGGGACGCTGATGCCAGATTTCTTTCGTTTATCCGTTCATGAAACGGAAAAGCACCTGAATTCATCTATCGAACACGGCTTGACGTCTGATGAAGCCGCTAAACGATTGAGCGAAACCGGCAAGAATGAACTGCCAGTAGGCGAAAGCACCAACATCCTTAGTTTAATCATCGGGCAGTTCAAAAATGTGATGGTGATCGTCCTGCTCGTCGCTGCCGTTGTCTCGCTGTTTCTAGGCGATGTTAAAGATGTGCTGGTCATCCTCGTGATCGTGATCCTGAATGCTGCGCTTGGCACGTATCAAGAATACCGCGCTGAACAAGCACTCGCCGCCCTCAGTTCGATGCAAACGCCGCTCGTTCGCGTGCGGCGCAACAGCAAAGTCGAGCAAGTCAGCGCCGTTGATCTTGTTCCCGGCGATCTAGTGCTGCTCGGCGAAGGGGATCGCGTTGCGGCGGACGGTCGCGTGGTGAACAGCGTGAACCTGCAAATCGAAGAAGCCGCGCTCACAGGGGAATCACACGCCGTTTACAAGAAGATCGACCCGATTCCCGGTGATGCCGAAATCGGAATCGGCGACCGCACCAACAGCGTTTACATGGGGACAAGCGTCACTTACGGGCGCGGCGAAATGATCGTCACCGAAACAGGCTTGAAGACCCAGCTCGGCAAGATTGCCGACATGCTTATGAACGTCGAGGAGAGGCGCACCCCGCTTCAAGACCGCATCGACAAGCTCGGCGTCGTGCTGGTGCGCGCTGCCCTCGTCATCGTCGTGATCGTGTTTATCGCCGGACTGCTGCGCGGGTTCAGCCTTGCCGACATGCTGATTACCTCGATCAGTCTCGCCGTCGCCGCCGTTCCTGAAGGACTGCCGGCAGTGATCACCGTGAGTCTGTCCCTCGGCGCGGCGCGCATGGTCAAGCGCAACGCCCTGATCCGCCGCCTGCCCGCTGTTGAGACACTCGGTTCAGTCACAACGATTTGCTCTGACAAAACGGGCACGCTCACGAAAAACGAAATGACGGCGACCCTGCTCAGTCTGCCCGGTCATGAAGATGTCCACGTCACCGGTATCGGCTACAGTGATCAAGGCGACTTCATGGAAAATGGCAAGGCGCTTGATCCGAATACCGATACCGCTGTCGGACGCTTCCTCAAATCAATGGCGCTGTCAACCGACGCTTATCTCGAAGCGGGCGAAAATAACTCGCTCCGGGTTGTTGGCGATACCACCGAAGGCGCACTTTTGATCACGGCGCAAAAAGTCGGCTGGACGCGGGCAGCGCTCGAAAAAGACCTCCCTCGTGTTGCCGAACTTCCGTTTAGCAGCGAACGCAAGGCAATGACCACCATCCATAATGTCACATCGCCAGAAGCGGACGCGCTGTTTGGCACGGGCGATTATGTGGCAATCACGAAGGGCGCGCCGGATAAGTTAGTCGAGTGGGCATCCGGCGAACACATGCCTGATGGGATCAAACCGCTCACGCCGGAACGCCGCCGCGAGTGGCAGACGCAGATCGACCGCATGGCAAGTCAAGGGCTGCGCGTGCTGGGCGTCGCTTACCGCGTGCATACAGAAGTGCCCGGCGAAATCACCGAGCAAATCGAGCGCGATCTCAACCTTGTCGGCTTGATCGGCATTGTTGATCCGGCGCGTCCCGAAGCTAGAGCCGCCGTACAGACGGCGAAAGACGCCGGTATTCGGTCAATCATGATCACGGGCGATCATGCGCTGACCGCCGAAGCAATCGCTTGCGACTTGGGAATCATCAATCAAGGTGATAAGGCGGTCACGGGCGGGCAAATCGAAAAGATGACCGACGATCAACTTGGGGAGACCGTGCGTCATACCTCAGCCTTTGCGCGTGTCTCGCCAGAACACAAACTGCGGTTGGTCAAGACGCTGCAATCGCAAGGGCAAATCGTCGCCATGACGGGTGACGGCGTAAACGACGCGCCAGCGCTCAAGCAGGCGAATATCGGTGTCGCAATGGGCATCACCGGAACGGAAGTCAGCAAAGGCGCGGCGGATATGGTCTTGACCGACGATAATTTCGCGTCTATCGTCGCCGCCGTCGAAGAAGGGCGCACCATTTACGACAATATCCGTAAATTCGTGCTGTTTCTCCTCTCCTCGAATGTCGGTGAAATTCTTGTGATGTTCGTCGGTATCCTCGTCGGTCTGCCAATTCCGCTGCTGGCGATTCAGATTCTGTGGGTGAACCTCGTGACTGACGGACTTCCCGCCATCGCACTCGGCTTTGACCCCGCTGAACCCGGCGTGATGAGTCGTCCGCCGCGCCCCGTGAATGAAAGCATCTTCGCGCACGGTATTGGCTCACGGATCATTTGGCGCGCGGTGCTGCTCGCTGTGCTTACGCTCGGCGCATTCATTTACGGGCACAGCGCGCATGGACTCGTCCCATTCAGCAGCACATTAGGGATCGAGCAGTTGACACGCGCCGAATTGGTTGAACTGGTGGACGAGGAACTTGTATCGGAAAACTGGGATGAACTCACGCCAGAAACCCGCTTGAGCACAACCCTAGCGATCAGCGAAAGCGAAACGTCCGGCGGCGAAGAAGGCGGCTCAGGCAACGCGCTGATCGACGAAGCGGAACGGATTCCGCGCACGCTGGCGTTTACCGTTTTGGCGTTGGGTCAGATTTTCCATGTGATGGCGATTTCTGGCGGCGAGAAGCAGTCATTCTTCCGCCGGGGCTTCGGCGCGAACCGCTTTATGTTGTTTGCGGTCATCCTCACGTTTGCATTGCAGCTCGGTGTGATCTATCTGCCGTTTATGCAAACGATCTTCGAAACGTTCCCGCTCCGACTGCCGGAACTGGGAATCGGATTCGCGCTGGCATCGATCATTTTGTTCGCGGTCGAGATCGAAAAAGCGATCACCAACCGCCGTAAGTCCGCCGCCACTTAAAATCCATCGGAAAAGAACGCAGAGAGCGAGAATTGCCTCGTCTCTCTGCGTTTTCAGCGATTTAGTTTCGATCTTTACACCGATTTGCTTGCCAAAATCTGATCAATACGCGCGCCGATTTCTTCCGTAATTTCCACGTCGAGCGCTTTCAGATTCTCGTGAACCTGCTCCGGTCGGCTTGCGCCGATGATCGCGCTGGCGACAACGGGATTCTTCAACACCCACGCCAGCGCCAACGCTGCCGGGGTTGTTCCCATCTCATTTGCCAGCGCCGCGATCTGCCGAGCTTTCGCTAGACGTTCATCTGTCAACTGTGACTTGAACCACTCCCAATCGACATTCTTGGCGCGGCTGTCTTCCGGTACGCCCTCATTGTACTTCCCTGTCAGCACACCTTGAGCAAGTGGACTCCACACCACTAAACCCATCCCCCGCTTGGAGACTTCTTTTTCCAAGTCCCCTTCTACAACATGCCGATCCAGCATATTGTAGAGCGGCTGCTCGGTCACCGGGCGATGCGTCCGGTAATGATTGACTACATCATACGCATCCGAGATATTGTCCGCCGTCCACATCGAAGTCCCCCAATAGAGGATTTTCCCCTGATGGATTAGGTCATCAAGCGCCATCACAACTTCTTCAAGAGGCGTTTCCGGGTCAAAGCGGTGACAGAAGAAGATGTCAAGATAATCCAGATCAAAGCGCTTCAGTGATTTTTCAACCGACTCGATGATGTGCTTGCGCGACAACCCGCGATCATTCACGTTTTCGCTCATGGGCCAATACGCTTTTGTGCTGATCACCAGATCGGAGCGTTTCATCCCTTTAATCGCACGCCCGACGACTTCTTCCGCCCGCCCGTAAGCGTAAATATCCGCCACATCAATAAAGTTGATTCCCGCTTCGACTGCCGCGCGCACGCACGCGATCGCTTTTTCTTCGGCAAGGCGATCACTTCCATACGTGAGCCACGCACCCAACGAAATCGCGCTCACCTTGATGCCAGACGTTCCCAAACGGCGATACTGCATCTCTGCCATTGAATATGCTCCTCTTTCTCTTTGATCTCTCATCGCTGCTGCCGCTGAGTATAACCTGCTGCCGCCGCGTACCCGCCATCGCCAAGTTTGATCCTGCGGGAAGTCTCATCAAGTTTTCACCCATAGAAACGTTCACCGTAACACATGTATGCTATACATGTTCCAATGTGAAAAGCATACAAGCCAATGTATCACTTCACATCCGTCCTACATTTTTGACAGCGCTTCGAGTAAAATGCGCGCTTCGGTTTTGAAAGGTGAACGCGGTGACACCATCACCTAGGTTAGCACCATCCATCCTCTCCGCAGACTTCACCCGCTTAGGGGAACAAGTCCACGCGGCGGAATTGGCGGGCGCTTCTCAAATTCATATCGATGTCATGGATGGGCGCTTCGTCGAGCCGATCACGATGGGTCAAATCGTCGTGCGTGCGGTTAAGCGCGTCACGTCTTTGCCACTTGATGTTCACCTTATGACGGTTGATCCTGATCATCTGATCCCTTCCTTCCGTGAAGCAGGTGCAGACTGGATCACCGTGCACGCCGAAGCCTCACCTGATCCCGTGCAGTCAATCGCGGCGATCCACGCATTGGGCGCGAAGGCGGGTATCTCGATCAAGCCGAATACGCCGCTTGATTCTGTGACCCATCTGCTGCCAATGATCGATCTGCTGTTGATCATGACGGTTGAACCGGGTTCTGGCGGACAGCCACTCATCCCGCACACGCTTGAGAAAGTTCGCGCGGCAGAAATGCTTCGGGAATCGCAAAATTACGGGTATGTGATCAGCGTGGATGGGGGCATCAACATCAGCACAATCGCCAGCGCGGCACAGGCGGGTGCTTCGATATTCGTTGTGGGGAGCGCGGTCTACAATACTGCGGCTTCTGTTGCCGAAAACATGGCGCGCCTGAAGCAGGCGTTAGAGGGGGAAAAAGCATAGGGACGAGGGGTTTTGTGATCCCTCGTCCCTATGCTTCTACGATTGCTGATGTGTGACTTAAACTTTTGCCAAGGTCTTGATGCATTTGGTACACAGGTAAACACGCTCGCGTTCACCCTTCTCGTTCACGATCCATTTCCGCTGAACGTTGGGATTGAACTTACGACGTGTGGCACGCATCGAGAAGCTGCGGGCATTCCCGAACATCGGTTTCTTCCCGCAATTGCTACAAACAGCCATGATTCACGCCTCAAACTAAAAGCTTTCGCAGACGAAACAGGATGCGCATGTTACCATGAAGCAGACCACATGACAAGCCAAAACAAGCGTGTACAATACGCAGAAATTCTTTCGTGAGTTGTTAACAGATAGAACTAACTGGGATTGGGCGCAATCATGGTAGCAACAAAAACATATTACAGCCGGGATAATCTCGTCGTTGATGGTAACCGCTTGAAGCGGTTGCTGGGATCAGGTGTGCTCTGGTTGGAAAAGAATAAGGAAAAAGTCAACCGTTTGAATGTTTTCCCTGTGCCGGATGGTGACACCGGTACGAACATGTATTTGACCATGCGACACGCTTTCCAGCGCGTGACCGAAATCACCGAAAATCATGTCGGTCAGGTTGCAGTCGCACTTGCGGAAGGCGCGCTTATGGGATCGCGCGGCAACAGCGGCGTTATCCTGTCTCAAATCTGGGCAGGCGTCGCCGAAGCACTGAAAAATGAAGAAACCCTCACCGCTGATGGTCTCGCAGAAGCCTGCAAACTCGCCAATGAAAAGGCGTACAAAGCGGTACAGAATCCCGTTGAAGGGACGATCCTCACCGTCACCCGTCATATGACCCAAACCGTCATCGATCATCATGCGCAAATGTATGATCTGGTGGCACTGCTCAAAAAGATGGTGTTCGCGGGGCGTTCTGCCCTTCGCCGCACGCCCGATCTGCTCCCCCGTCTCAAAGAAGCAGGAGTTGTCGATTCGGGTGGTCAGGGCTTGGTCTTAATCTTCGAAGGTATGCTGTTTCCGCTGATCGGCAAGGAGATTGCAGAAGAAGTGGTCAGTCCAAATGAGGAAGATTCGTGGGAAGAGGCGCTCGAACCTGATGACGAGCTGGGCTACGGCTATGATGTTCAATTCTTGATGCGCGGCAGCAGTATGGATATCGATCAGGTGCGCGAGGACATCAATAACATGGGCTGGTCGACACTCGTTGTCGGCGGCAGCGAACTCATCAAGGTGCATGTCCATGTGCATAACCCGGGTGAGCCGCTCAATTACGCGATTCAACTGGGCGCGAGCCTCGATGATATCGTCGTCGAGAACATGCAAGCGCAGTATCACCAGTACGTCGAAAACCGCAAAAACCGTGAAGAACACGACACGGATTCACCCACATTTGAAGATGTCTCTACCTCCAGCATCGCGGTGATCGCTGTCGGAAGCGGGCGCGGGATCGCACGGGTTTTCCGTGAAGGCTTTGATGTAGGCGCGGCTTATGTCATTCTCGGCGGACAAACGATGAACCCCAGCACCGGCGACTTCCTCGACGCAATCAACAAAGTCAGCGCCGATAAGATCATCCTCCTGCCCAATAACAAGAATATTCTGCTTGCCGCGCAAAGCGCCGCCAGCCAGATGGACGAAAAGCAAGTGCGTGTCGTGCCAAGCGCGACCATCCCGCAGGGGATCAGCGCGATGCTTGAGTACGCAAATCTACTCACTACTGGCGAACCGACCATTGATGAAGTTGCACAAGCGATGACCGAAGCGCTGGATTATGTCGTCACGCTCGAAGTGACTCAGGCGGTGCGCGATACCGTCACCAACGGCTTATCGATCCGCGAAGGACAGTGGATCGGGTTAATCGATGATAATCTGGTGACTGCCAGCCATCGGATGTTGGACTTGATCCGCGACCTGTTCCGGCTTGCAGGAGCAGATGGACGCGAACGCGCCACGATCTATTACGGTGAAGGTGTCACCGAACGCGAAGCCAAAGCACTCATCGAAGACATTCGCGCAGAATACGACGGCTTGCAGTATGAAGTGATTGCAGGCAATCAGCCGCTTTATCCGTATCTCATCGCGTTGGAATAAGCGTTCGCGCCATGACAGACGGGCAGCAGCCGATCCATATCGTCACAGACAGCGGCGCACACTTCCCTACCGCCTTGGTGCCGCTTCACCTCCCGATCACCATCCTTCCTAATCGCCTCACGATTCAGGGGCGGGTGTTTCGGGAAGGTATCGATCTGGACACCGAAGAAGCGATTCGACTGATCAGTCATCAGCCGACCGCGCCGCATGTCGAGCCGCCGTCACCTGCCGAATATCAGGAGACATATGAGCGGCTCGCACGCGCTGGAAGTGCGATCATCTCGCTTCACCCATCCCGCACGATCTCTAGAAGCTGGGAAAATGCAAATCATGCTGCCGAGACGCTGCTGGGTCACACGCGCCTTGAGGTCATCGACTCGGCGTCCATCTCGACTGCGCTGGCGCTTTTGGTCTTGATGGCGGCACGCATGGTAGAAAAGAACGACGACTTCGATCACATCGTGCGAACCGTCCGCAGCGCGATTGATCGCTTGTATGCAGTTTTCTATGTCGAAACGATGGATTACCTTGTGCAAAACGGTTTCATGTCACCGTCTCATGGCATACTAGGGACAATGTTGGGGACAAAGACATTCGTCACCATGGAAAACGGCGAACTCCATCTGATGGAAAAAGTCCGCACGCGTATTCAAGCCGTCGAGCGATTGGCTGAGTTCGCCAGTGAGTTCACCGAACTCGACGATGCCGTGCTTGTTCAACACAAACCCTATCCGAACGATACTGCGCGCATGCTTCAAGATCGACTGGCGGTTGACTTCCCCAACCAACCGTTCCCATCGGCGCTGTACGGAGCGTCTCTCGCTGCGCTGATCGGCGCAGATGCGACAGGTTTAGTCATACTAGAAAGTGAATCCGGACGAGAATAAGATCATGACTCAAAGAATTGGCTTTATTACTGACAGCACCTGCGACCTCCCCCCGGAACTTGTTGAAAAATACGGGATTACGGTTGTTCCGGCATTCATCAACTACAACAATAACAGTTATGCTGATGATGGTGTCGAACTAGTGCGCGAAAAATACTACAATGATCTTCCTCACCTTCGCCCGCATCCCACCACATCGGCGATGTCTACGGGGTTAGCCGAAGAATACATCATGCGTGCTGCTCAAGATGCGGATCACCTGTTCGTATTGACGGTGCCGGCAACCCTGAGCGGGATCTATAATGCAATGAGACTTGCGCTTCAGCGGCTTCCGGAAGACAGGTATACACTGATTGATAGTGGAAATCTGACCTTCGGCTTAGGCTGGCAGCTCGTCATCGCGTGGGAGATCGCTCAAGAGACGGGCGGCGATATCGATGCGATTCGCAAGGGGCTGAAGAAAGTCCGCCTTCATACGCATGTGTACTGCGCCCTCGAAACGCTCGAATATCTGCGGCGCAGTGGGCGCGTCGGCTGGACAGCAGCGAATATCGGTGCACTGCTGCAAATCAAGCCGATGATCCATGTTTATGAAAGCGAAGTCAAAAACGATGGGCGCGTGCGCACATTCCGCCGTGCGCTCGATGAACTTGCGGAGAAAATTCGGAAACACGCGCCGCTCGAAAAGCTGGCAATTCTTCACGCCAACAATCCATCCGGTGCGCGAACACTCGCAGAGCTGGTCAAAGATCTCATGCCACCTGATACATTAACCTCGATCTTCATCACGCCGGCAATCGGAACGAATATCGGTCCGGGAGGCGTCGGCGCGGCGCTAGTCGAGAAAGCTTGGAGAAACGAACCCGATCATGCCATCGGCACTTGAAATACTGGTCAAGATTCTCAAACTTGAGCGTGAGCAGGGCTACAAAGACAAAGCGGTCACATCCGGCTTAGGCGCATACGCCGATGAGTGGAGTCGGCAGGCAGAAATACAGGCGCGCAAGCCAGAGCATCTGCTCCTCATTGATGAAATCGCCAGCGTTATGCGCCGGTATCCTGCTGCGGATAGCAAAGATGACCGGCATGCACTGATCACGTATATGCTGGATCGCATCACTAACCGCGCCCCGATGCCGGAAGGTTACCAAGCGCGGCTGCCGGACGCTGAAGCGCGATGGGCATCTATGCCGCATCCGATCAGCACGTCTCCTGCAGAAAAAGCACCAAACACGCGACCAGCACCGGCGGAAAACGCATCATCATCCGGTGAACCAGCATCCGAACGTCCGCCAAAACAAGAACGCGGCACAGCGCAGCCCCCGCGTGAAAAACGTGATGATCGTGAGCGTGCGAAACCACCTAGTGCAGATCAAGACTCTCGCCGTGACAAGCATCGTGACGGAGATCGACGACGTGAGCAAGGGCGACCGCTCGTCGCCGCACCGCCGCCCGCGTATGAGGATGCACCGATCGGCAGTGCCGGGGATACCCCACTCGCGCAAGGTGATATGACGGACGTTCCGTCGCCGCGCATCACCGCCGCCGAGTCGGCACGTCCCCCGCGCGAAGAGCGTCAGCGTGAAAAGGACAAAAAAGACAAAGGCGGCAAAGATCGCCGTCAGGAACGCACACACCCCGCCAAGCCGCCGCACGATTCGAGTTCGGACGGCAGTATGCGATCCGATGATGACTTTAGCAGCCTCGATGACGTGTATGCGTCGGCGCGCGTTCCGGTCAAAATGGACATTCCCGTACCGCCGAAATTGGCGCGTCCGCCTCGTATGCCGCGTCCTGAGCGCCCCGCTGACGAGAACGCCGATATTCTGCGCGGATTGAGCGCGCCTATTGACCGCATGAAAGGGATCGGTCCGCAGAAGGCGAAAAGTCTGACCAAGCTCGGCATCGAAACCATTGGAGATCTGCTCAACTTCCTGCCGCGCCGTTACGACGACTATACGCGCATTCATTACATCAGCCGCCTTGAAGAAAAACAGCGCGTCACGGTGATCGGCACGGTGCGCGTTGCCGAAGTCCGCGTCGGCAAGAACAACCGCAAGGATTTCTATATCGCGGTTGATGATGGGACTGCCATGTTGGGTGTGACCTTCTTCGGGCAGTTCTATCTACAAAAGCAGATTCGGCTCGGTCAGCAGATTTGTCTCTATGGCGAAACGACGCTGTTTAATGGGCGCATCCAAATGACAAATCCTGAATGGGATTATCTGGATGTGGAAGACCTGCAAAACGTCCGCATTGTGCCGATCTACCCGCTGACCGAAGGACTCACCGCCCGCGTGCTGCGCCGCTGGATGGATACTGCCGTCGAGTTTTGGGCGGAGCGTATCCCGGATTACGTTCCTGAATCCGTCCTCGAACGCACCGATCTCGCGGATTTGGGCTGGGCGATTCGCAACCTGCACTTTCCCGAAAGTGAAGATCATCTGCGGCATGCGCGGCGGCGCTTCATCTTTGATCAACTCCTCCTGCTTCAATTGGCAATTCTGGGCGGTCGTCGTCAGTGGCAGCAGGTGGCGGCGATATCGATGCCCGTTGAAGAAGAAGATGTCGCCGTATTTGCCGGAGCAGTCTTTCCGTATCCCCTCACAAACGCGCAAACGCGGGTGATCGACGAAATCCGCCGCGACCTTGCCAAAACCATCCCGATGAATCGCCTTGTGCAAGGGGATGTCGGCTCTGGTAAAACGGCGGTCGCGATCAGCGCAATTGCGATAGCATTGATGCACGGCAAACAAGCCGCGCTCATGGCTCCGACAAGCATCCTTGCCGAGCAGCACTACCGGAACATCAGCCGCGCGCTCGAGCAGACGCCGCTCGACACCCTTCCCAATGGACGACAACCCATTACGGCGCTCTTGACAGGATCGCTGCCCACCGCTGAACGTGAGCGTGTCCTTGCTGGGCTTGCCGACGGATCAATCGACGTGGTGATCGGCACACACGCGATCATCAGCGAAGGCGTGTTCTTCAACGAACTGGCGCTGACGATCATTGATGAGCAGCATCGCTTCGGCGTCGAACAACGCGGAGCGCTGCGCGGCAAAGGCACGAATCCGCACTTGTTGGTCATGACCGCGACGCCGATCCCGCGAACACTCGCGCTCACCGTCCACGCCGATCTTGATCTGTCCATCCTCGACGAAATGCCGCCGGGACGTATCCCGGTCAAGACATATATTGTCCCACCGGGGCGACGTGAAAGTGCCTACGAATGGATCGAGGGTGAACTTCAGCAGGGGCATCAAGCGTTCGTCGTGTATCCGCTGGTTGAAGCCTCCGAGATAATCACCGAAGCGAAAGCCGCCGTCGAAGAATACGAGAAACTGCGCGGTGTCTTCCACCGCTTCAAGGTTGGACTGCTGCACGGCAAAATGAAGCCCGCCGAGAAAGATCAGGTGATGGCGGATTTCCGCGACCACCAGTTTGATGTACTCGTCACAACATCGGTAGCAGAAGTCGGCGTCGATATCCCCAACGCCACTGTGATCATGATGGAAGGCGCAAACCGCTTTGGGCTTGCCCAGCTTCATCAATTCAGGGGACGGGTGGGGCGCGGCGGAATGCCATCCTACTGCTTATTGATCAGCGATACGAGCGAGGTTTCCGCAATTGAGCGCCTAAAAATCGTGCGCGACAACCCGGACGGCTTCAAGTTGGCTGAAGAGGACTTCAGGCAGCGCGGCGCAGGCGATCTGATCGGCACACGTCAAAGCGGTCAAGGGAATCTCAAGCTTCAGTTGGGCGAAATGATGACGCCGGAACTGGTCGAACTGGCGCAGCGCGAAGCGCGCACGCTCTACGAAGAAGACCCGGATTTTAAACTACCTGAACACCGCCTGTTGGCGCAGCGGGTCGAAATGCTCAAGGACGAGCGCACCGACGTATCGTAATCCATCAAGTTTGCCGAAAAGATGGGCGGTACATGACGCGAAGCCGCCCCTCTCATTTGCTTCTGTCCCCGAATAATGGACAGATGTTGCAAAAACGCATCAACATTCGGTAAGATGTTTATTTATTGAAACATTGGAGATCGGCATGACTCGCGCGCTTTATCCCGGCTCATTTGATCCGATCCATAACGGGCATATTGATATTGCACTCCGCGCCGCACGCATCTTTGAAGAGGTGATCGTCGGCGTTTATGATATGCCCAAGAAGAAAGTCCTATTCTCAGTTGATGAGCGGGTTCGCCTCGCACGAGAAGCATTTCAGAACGTGGCGAATATACGAGTTGCGCCCTTTTCCGGTTTCACTGTAGACTATGCCAGAGATCAAGGTGCAAGCGTATTAGTCCGAGGACTGCGCGTGTTCTCAGATTTTGAGTTCGAGTTTCGCATGGGGTTGGCGAACAAACGCCTTGCCCCAGAAATCGAAACTGTGTCGATCATGACCGACGATCGGCATGTCGCCATCAGCTCCAGCACCGTGCGCGAAATCGCGGAACTGGGCGGCGATGTATCGAGCATGGTTCCGCCGTATGTAGCGGATGCGCTGGCGGATCGCTTCGCGCAGTTAGGTGCGCAAGGCTAGAAGCGATTCCAAGCTTACGAAAAGGGGTAGGCTGACGATGGATATTCAACATCTGGTAGATCGACTAGAAGACCTGATCGATGAAGGGCGTCATATCCCCTTCAGTAAGTTCACGTTGATCGACGAGGAACGTATGCTGGAAATTATTGACCAGATGCGTATCTCGATTCCAGAAGAGATCGAAAAAGCTGCCCGTGTTTTGGCGCAGCGCGATCGCATTCTGGCGCAGGCAAATGAAGAAGCCGCTCGACTGGTGCAGATGGCGCGTGAACGTGGCGACCAGATGATCGACCGCGAATCGCTCGTCCAGCTTGCCAAATCAAAGGCGGACAAGATCATCGAAGCCGCCAATGCCGAAGCCGATAACATTACCCAAGATGCCGACCAGTATGTGTTGGATTCGCTTGCTGAACTGGAGAAGCGTCTGCATCGTCTTCTCGGTGAAGTCCGCGCCGGAATCCAAGCCTTGGTCAGCGAGGCTGCACAACCGAACGCTTCACCCGCGCCCGCTGCACCTGCTCCCGCTTCGGCACCTGCTCCGTCAGCATCTACGGCTGCCGCTCCGACCAGCACACCAGCGCCTTTTGTGCAGATTCCGCAGCGCCAGCCTGTTGAAGTCGGTTCGCGCTCCGAAAAAGACAATAAATAGGCGTACTGCGCCGTGTCGGTTTGCCAGCAGTTCCCCAAGCGACTCCCCGCGCATGATCATTGATTTGAATCGGCGGCGGGGATCGCGGCTGCTCCAAACATTCGACCAATACAGTAAGACCACACACCATTCTTATGAACGCGCCGCTTTCAATTGAAGATCAGCTCAAACTCCATGACCGTGCGATGGGCGCGAGTTCATGCGGCATTACTATCGCTGATGCGCTTGTTCCCGATATGCCGCTGATCTATATCAACGAGGCGTTCACACGCATTACAGGGTATCCCCCAAACGAAACTATCGGGCGCAACTGCCGTTTTCTTCAAAATGATGACCGTGACCAGCCGGAGTTGATGCTCCTTCGCGCCGCCATGCGCGATTCGCAAGAATGCAAGGTTGTGATCCGCAACTACCGCCGCGATGGAACGCTGTTCTGGAACGAACTGTTCACCGCCCCCGTATTGGATGGTTCTGGCAGGCTCACGCACTTTGTCGGTGTGCAAACCGATGTAACCGACCGCGTGGTTGCGCAAGCCGAATTGCTCGCCCGCAAAGCCGCGCTCGAACACGCGCTGAACGAACTCCGCGAAACCCAAGCCATGTTGATTCACAGCGAAAAGATGAACGCGCTCGGTCAAATGGTCGCAGGGGTTGCACACGAGATCAATAATCCGATTTCTTTCGTGAACAGCAATCTTTACAGCCTGCAAACGACAATCCACGATCTGAACAACGCCTACCAACAGCTAGAAGCCCTGATCAGTGCGACCGGAACACAAGACCAGCAAATCGCCGCCGCCGCTGTCCGTGCCGCCGCTGATCTCGATTTTGTTGTGGATGATGTCGGAGACTTGCTTAAGTCGTCCCTCGGCGGCTTGAGCCGCGTCAAGCGCATTGTCGATGCGCTGCGAACATTCTCGCACCTTGATGAAGCCGAACTCAAAACCACGAATTTGCAGGAAGATATTCAAAGTACGCTCATGATCGCCCGCCTTGAGCTAAAAGACCGGGTTGAAGTCATTCTTGATTTGGACAATCTCCCTCCGGTGAAATGCTATCCTGCAGAACTGAATCAGGTATTTCTGAATATCATTGTCAACGCGGCACAGGCGATCGAAGGCAGAGGCACGCTGACGATTCGCGGGCGCGACGAAGCCGATCACATCTGTCTTGAGTTTAACGACACGGGCAAAGGTATGTCGCCAGAAGTCATGGCGAACATTTTCCATCCGTTCTACAGCACCAAACCCATTGGCAGTGGCACGGGGCTGGGGCTGGCAATCGCCCATAAAGTGATCACCGGGCGGCATAATGGCACAATCACCGTCGACTCGACCCCCGGCAAGGGCAGTACATTCACACTCCGAATTCCGAAGGATTTACACGCATGACCTTGAATATTGGTCGCGGTCAACTGCTGGTCATTGATGACGAAGAAGAGATTCTAAAGGCGCTCTCGCGGCAGTTCCGCCGTAAACATGATGTGCATACGGCACAGAGCGCTGACGAAGGGCTGCGCATCATGACCGAAGTGCCGATTCAGGTCATCATCTCCGATCAGCGCATGCCCGGCATGAACGGCGTCGAGTTCTTCCATCGCGTCAAAAACGATTATCCGGATGCAATCCGTCTCCTGCTCACGGGCTATGCGGATATTCAGGCAGTGATCGCCGCCATCAATGACGGAAACGTATTTCGCTATATTCCCAAACCTTGGGATCCTATTGAGCTTGAAACGATCGTCAACGAAGCCTTCCAACGCTACCAGTTGATCGTCCAAAACCGTGAACTGCTGATCGAACTTCAAGCTGCAAACGCGCTGTTAGAACGTCGAGTCGAGGAGCGCACCGCCGAACTTGCCGAAGCAAACGAACGGCTCAAGCGCATGGACGAGACTAAAGACGCGCTCTTAGGCATGGCAGCACATGACCTCCGCACACCGATCACGATCATTCGCGGCTACGGTGATCTCCTGCTCGATCCGCGCACATCGCATGACGACATGCGCGATTTCATCGTTCACATCCGCAACACCGCACAAGAGATGTTGAATCTCTTGAACGATCTGCTCGACATTACCGCAATTCAGTCCGGCAAGATTAACTTGCAACCCGACATTGTCGATGTCTACCGGTTTGTGGATCGGGTAATCAAACTCAATCATCGCCTTGGTGAACAAAAAGGGATCGTGCTCGTCACCGAACTTGCCCCCGATCTCCCGCCGTTCATGTTTGACCCGAATCGCATCGAACAGGTGATGAACAACCTGATCAGCAATGCCTTTAAGTTCTCGCACGGCGGCACAAGCGTCACCGTATGCGCATGTACGCTTGAGGGCGGTGAATGGCTGGAGATCAGCGTCCGCGATCAGGGGTTGGGAATTTCGGAGGAGGATCAAGAGAAACTTTTTACCGCGTTCCAAAAACTCAGCCCGCGCCCAACCGGAAGCGAGAAAAGCACCGGCTTGGGCTTGTCAATCTGCAAGCGGTTAGTGGAACTTCACTATGGCATGATTGGCGTCGAAAGTGAAGTCGGTGTGGGAAGCCGCTTCTATTTCCGACTCCCGCGCAAATTCCCTATTCAGATGGATGAATAGCAGGTCAAATGGAGCGCCTACGCTTATTCCACAAAATCTTGCCGCTGTATTGCACTATGGCTGATTCATTCACGCCGCGCTTCACCGCTCACATAGGCTTGAACTCCCGCCTCAATGTATGTGATTATGCGTTCGAGCCCCGCCCCGTCTGTATCCAAGTCCGGGTTGTAGATCGTGATATCCCATCCGATTACGTTCTCTGAGGACAGCGCCAAAGTCGTGATCGCTGTCAGCGCTTCCCAATCCAGCCCGCCCGCCTGATGATAATCCACCGCAGGAAAGGTTTCGGTCGAAAGCACATCGAGATCGGTATGCAGCCACCAGCGACGCTTATCCGCGCCGATCTGCGTCAGCGCATCGCATGTGATCGACAGCGCGTTCCCCTGCATAATCGTCTGATCGTCAAACATCAGGATCGACGTTCGATCACGCAGCGACGCGACTCCCTCGTGCCTCAGTACCTCAGTGTCGCGTATGCCCATCATCGCCACATCATCCGGCGTAATCAACGGCAGCATAGCCACCAGCGCATCGGGAAGTCCATCAGTCGATCGCCCTAACATCAATCCCAATTCCATATCCGCCGACTCCCCAGTCGGTGATCGATGCGGCGGATAAGCGTCCTCATGTCCGTCAATGAACAACAACGCGGGCGGGCTGATCCAACGGCGCACCGCGCTTAAGCAGCCGATCAACAGACCGCAGTCCCCGCCGATCACGATCGGAAAGCGTTTCTGAATCAATGTCCGTCCGACAGCACGATCGACTGCCGCGACCATCTCAAGAAACGTCTGCGGCGCGATAATCCCGCTGACGGGATCGCGTTCGGGAATTGGCGGCGCAAAACTCACGTCACCCAGATCAAGCACGTGTGCATGCTTCGCCAAACGCGCCTCGAGTCCAGCGCGGCGGTACGCTTCAGGTGCGCGCGCAACACCATCGGATGTACCAGCGCTGTTGGTCGGAACGCCAATAATAGAAACCGCGCCGCGGGATAGTGAAGTTATCATAGTCTTTATAGCGGAGAAGCTATCCGTATTCATGAGTCATATACGAGTGTGATCCTAGCGCATTCCCGTTAGGCTTGCATCCATCCGAAGCAATCCATTGAGATTTCATACCGAACCCTGCATTTTATGTGATACAGTGTTAGATAGCATTCTGTTAGCACACCATTGATTGTGTATATAACCTTATGGACGTTATCCCAAAAATCCGTGTCATGTTAGTGGATGATCATGCGCACATCCATCAAGCAGTAGCGAAAGTTTTATTGACTGCGCCGGATATTCTGTTGGTTGCTCAGTGCGGCAGCGGCGAAGAAGCTCTGCTGCTCAATGCCCAGAGCCAGCCGGACGTTATTTTGATGGACATCATCATGCCGGGCATGGATGGCATTGAAGCGACGGAACGCATCCTCCAAAACACCCCGATGGTCAAAATTCTTGCGTTAACCAGTTTTCAAGATGACGACACTGTACATACGATGCTTGCGAAAGGGGCAGTCGGTTATATCGTGAAGGGTTCACTGCTCCGCGATCTCGTCAGCACCATCCGAACCGTCAATCAAGGGAATACCGTCCTCTCGTCAGAAGCCGCGCGCGTGCTTTTGAACGCCTCTCAGCCGCAACAGCGCGACTTCAAACTGACCGCCCGCGAGCTTGACATCCTGAAGGCAATGGCGGCAGGACTGAACAATGGCGAAATTGCCGCCCGTTTCGTGATCAGTCAATCGACGGTGAAGTTCCACATCGTCAATATTCTGCAGAAGATGGGCGTCGAGACGCGATCCGAAGCAATCGTCCTCGCTGCAAAAAATAACCTAGTATGAGCATCTTTCTTGACTTTCATGAAAAACATAAAGTCATCACACATGCTACCTGTCTAAGTAGATAGGTTGTTCCCTTACACAAACCCTATGCAGGGAGACAGGCTGATTCATCGGTCGAACTGTTGTATTCTCAAATCAGTAACAGTTGGGGAGACGCATGGCTGTGAAGACGACGACAAGCGAATCCACATTGAAGCGTGAGCGCGGCATCTTGCCGATGCTCAAGCGTGTTTGGTCACAGCTTACGCAGGCTCATCCTACGCTCACCCGCCTTGAGGATCGCCGCCGCTCCGTGCTGCTGGCACAAATGACCCTCACGATCACCGCCGTGTCTGCGCTCGCCTCGTTGTTCTTGATCACGCGTCAGGGTGAGATCACGGGTACGGTTGTCGCGGTGTGGTTGGCTGACGTGCTCACGCTAGGCTTCTATAGTCTCAATCGTCGCGGATATTTCCGTACCGCTTCAGTGCTGTTTGTCGGTCTGAATTTCGCTCTGATCCACTTTGCGCCGCTCGTTACCCAAGACCCGGCATGGCTCTTGTTCTCAAGCATGTTGATGATTATCGCCGCCACACTGCTGCCTATTCGCTCCATGATCATGCTCTTCATTGCAAGCCTAGTGGCTCAGGTCATTCTTGCTTACACAGCCCCCATGATGCTGACATCGACCAACCTCGGCATCGGCATCGTATTCGCAGTCTCTACACTGATCTTCTTGGTGTTCTTCGTGCATCGCGCGGGTTTGGAGCGCGATCAACGTGCCGCGCTCGAGGCTGCCAACCAGCGCCTCCGCGACAATGAAACCGACTTAGAACGCCGGGTTGAGGAACGTACCCGCGAAGCAGTCGCGGCAAAGGAAGAAGCAGAAGTCGCCCGTGAGCGTGCCGAACGCGCCGACCGAGTAAAAACGCAGTTCCTCGGCAACGTGAGTCACGAACTGCGCACGCCGCTGAACGCAATTCTCAACTTTGTCGAGTTCGTCACGCTGGAGATGTACGGTCCGATCTCGCCAGAGCAGCGCGACGCGCTTCAGAAATCGCTCAATAGTGGTCAGCAGCTACTGTCATTGATCAACGACCTTCTGGACATGACACGCATCGATGCGGGCATGATGCGCCTTTTAATCGAGCCTCGCGTCGATGTTCATGAGATCGTCAAACCGGTGCTGCCAATGATCCCCACAATGAGCGGCGATAAACCTATTCAATTCATCACTGATATTGATGATGAACTCCCACCCGTTCGTGCCGACCACCGCCGCGTTCGTCAGGTCCTGCTCAACCTGCTCTCGAACGCATTCAAGTTCTCCGAACGTGGCAGTGTTACCTTAAGTATCAAGCATCGGCACCCATATGTTTTGTTTTGCGTCAGCGATACAGGACCGGGAATTCCGCAGTCTGAACAGGGAGTTATCTTCAAGCCTTTCATACAAGCGCTGAACGCTGACCATCATTCGCAAGGGGGAACAGGTTTGGGGCTAGCGATTTCTCACTGGTTAGTTGCTGCGCACGAAGGCAGTCTGTGGGTTGAAAGTGAAACAGGTGATGGCGCAGCATTCTTCTTCAGTATTCCAGTTAGCGCCCCCCCACCATCACCCGATACTCAGGCGCTCACCATGCCTGATCCAAACCGAATTGATTGAAATGTGAGTCCAACCTAAAAATGAACCTGTCGCAGCCAACCGTTTCACCCATCATGCAAGCCTACAAGAGCATGACCGCGTTTCTGGACAAGCTGACCCAACCACATCCAAGCATCACAAGCAAGGAGGAGCGCCAGCGTTCACGTCTGCTGTCCTCCTTCCTGCTCATCCTGCTGCTGCTTGGTCCTGTTATCTTGATCGTTCAACTGACGCTCGACAGCGATTTATCCGACGACCCAGATGTACTCAGCGGATTCATTGCTGTTGGACTGGCAGGTGTGCTCTATTTCATCAATCGACGGGGCAATACCAACACCGCCGCCGTGATGCTCATTGGGTTCACCATCGTCATATCCGTGATCATCCCATTTGTTGAAAATGCGAGCGGTAGTTTCCTCGCCTTCGCAACCGTGCCCATGCTGTTGAGCGGCATGTTCTTCGTGCGGCGTTCGGTGATCATCGTATCGGGGACGGAACTTGCCCTTATCCTCCTGATGAATTTCCTTGTACCCGGCAAAAATATCCTCGTGGCGTTCTACTACGTTGTGTTTTCCAACGCGATGATCATCGCGTTCGTGTACTACCTTCAATACACCGAATCACTTCGCCGCCAAGCCATCCTAAAAGCCAACGAACAGTTAACCCGCTCAGACGCAGCGCTGCACGCACTCAACAGCGAATTGGAAGCCCGCGTCGAAGCACGTACCCGCGACCTTGAGGCGAAAAACCAAGAACTCGAACGCGCATGGGAAGCAGCGAAACAAGCCGACTTGGTGAAGTCCCAATTCCTTGCCAGTATGAGTCATGAGCTTCGCACACCGCTGAATGCCATTCTCAACTTCACCGAATTCGTGACGATGGGCATGATGGGGACCATCAACGAGCGGCAGAAAGACGCGCTCGACAAATCACTGGAAAGCGGACGTCACTTGCTCGCACTCATCAACGACGTGTTGGACATTACCAAGATCGAGTCCGGCATGCTGCGTATGTTCGTTGAGACGGCGATTGACCTCACGGAAACGTTGGAAGCAGTCCAAACGACCGCACGCACGCTCTTGAAGGGCAAGTCCGTTGAGTTCAGTGCCCACATCGAAACACCGCTCCCGTTGATCACAGGTGACAAGCGCCGCCTTCGTCAAGTGCTGCTGAACTTGGTTTCGAATGCGTGCAAATTCACGGAAGAAGGCGAAATCACTCTGAGCGTCACCAACGAAGGCTCATCCCTGCTGTTTTCCGTGCGCGACTCCGGTCCGGGCATCAAGCACGAGGACTTTGACCGCATTTTTGAACCATTTCAGCAAACCGAAACGGGCATCAAACACACGGGCGGCACAGGCTTAGGTCTCGCCATTAGTAAGCGCCTCATCGAAGCGCATGACGGCGAACTCTGGGTCGAAAGCGAGGTTGGGCGTGGATCAACCTTCTCCTTCCGCATTCCGCTTCAGCCGGAGTCTCTCACCGTTTCGCTGCAATCAGTGGGGAGCTAACCCGATGGAAGAATGCACCTATCTCTACGTTGAGGACGATCCGCTCAGTCGTGAAATCATGCAGTTCATCATGGAGATGGGCATGGGAATCACCACGCTGACAATCTTCCCTGACAGCATCGATTTCGCCGACCGGCTTAAAGGTTTAGTCCCGCGACCGGATGTGATTTTGCTGGACATTCACGTTCAGCCTTATAACGGTTTCGCCATGCTGAAAATGATCCAAGCCGATCCCCATTTTGCCGGATGCCGTGTCGTCGCGCTCACAGCCAGCGTGATGAACGAAGAAGTCGAACAACTGCGCGTCAGCGGGTTTCACGGCGCAATTGCCAAACCGTTGAGCGTGCAAACTTTTCCTGACCTGCTGAAGCGTGTGATTGCAGGAGAAGACATATGGCACATTGCCTGAGTATGAGAACGGGATACGAATCCTTGAGTGAACAAGTCTTGAAATGGATCAATGATCTCGATAGCACCGACTACGAGGTTCGGATTGATGCGCGTCAAGCGCTGATCGCCTGTGCGGATGACGTCGTGGACGTATTGATCGCCGTGATGATGGAAGAACGGGGACGTCAGTCATGGGAAGCAGGCATCATCCTTAGTGAACGGCATGAACTCAGCGCTGTTCCTGCGATGATCCGCCTGCTCACGTCCAAACATCCAACGTTGGGTCAAGTCGCGGCGGAAGCGCTAGGGCAGTACGGCTGCCGCTTCATTGATGAGCTTCTGAAAGCGCTGCCTCACTGCACACCGCTCACACAGATTGCGATTGTCAAAACGTTGGGCAAATTAGGTAATCAATGTGCCGTTGCGCCGTTGATCAATCTGCTGAATATGTCGGAGAGTTCGACTATCCTCCATATCACCATTAAAACCCTTGCTGATCTCTGCGATCCGAGCGCTATCCTTGCCATTTCTGCTTTTCAGGATCACCCAGATCATCACGTTCGCAAAAGCGCTGCAAACGCCATCTTTGTGCTGAACAACCGCTCCAAGAACGGAGGCTAAGACGGGTCATGATTCTCGAAGGGATACGTATTTTCTACATTGAGGACGACTTGTTCAACCGCACCATCGCCCGCACCATCCTTGAGTCACAGGGTGCAGAAGTGGCAGTCGATCCTTGGGGATACCCGGAAATCTCGATCAACAAGATGATCCGGTTTCAGCCGAACATCATCTTGCTTGACCTGATGTTACCCAATCAGACATCCGGCTATGAGATTTTCGCGTCTATCCAACGCCGCCCGAACCTAGCCCGTATTCCCGTCGTCGCGGTGTCTGCGGCAGACGCGTCCATCGAAATTCCGAAAACACAAGCGAAGGGCTTCAAGGGGTTCATTAACAAACCCCTTGATATTCATCTCTTTCCAAATCAGATCGCAGCCGTGCTCAAAGGCGAAACCGTCTGGCACTCGAGCTAAGGGGGCACCACCTCATGCTTCACGCACTCATCATTGACGACAACATCAACAACATCGAAGTCCTCGAAATGCTGCTGGCGCAGCACGAGGCTTCTTGTGCGACCGTACAATCGGTTAGGCATGTCGAGAAGACTGTCTCCGAACTTGAACATGTCGACGTTATTTTCGTTGATCTGGAATTTCCACAGGGGAATGGGTTTCAAGTCCTCACGATCTTGCGCGGGTTTGAAAAGTTGAAAGGCGTGCCGATCATCGCCTATTCGGTTCACACCAGCGAGATTGATGAGGCGCGTTTGGCGGGGTTTGATGGGTTTCTTGGAAAACCTTTACAAGCGCAGAGGTTTCCGTCGCAGCTCAAGCGGATTCTCAGCGGCGGCGCGGTCTGGGACGTGTAGCAGCGGATTATGTTGGGCGCATAGATGTGTGCGCCCTCAAATCACAAGTCAACCCATGATCGGCACGTTCAAATAGTCGTCCGGCACGAACAGCGAACCTTCGGTTATTCCATCCGGGACGATACGCCCCAACCGTTGATCCAGTTCAGCCGAGGTCAGCCGCCCCGCGAAGTACGCCGCGAATGCGGATGCGACCTGCCGCACTTGAGCGCCTGTCTCATGAACGAATTCCAAACGATAATGCGCGATCCCGCTGGCTACCATTTGATCCAAATGACGGCTGGCGGACTGCGCTTCCGCACCAAATACGGTATTCCGGCATCCCACATCCGCCATCACCGGGTGAGCGCGTCCCTGCCCGTCTCGCAGCGCGACCTTATGCTTTTCACAAGGGTGACCGCAGTCGAGATAACTCGTTCCAGTCGAAAGAAACCGACAGAACACGCAGTGTTCGGTGTGGAAGACAGGCAGGTGATGATAGGCAATCACCTCAAAGCGCTGACCTCCAACCTCATGCGCTAACGTGCAAATCTGGTCGGCATTGAGATCATGGGTGGGAGCAATTCGATCCACGCCTAGCTTGAAAAACGTGTCGGCGGAAAGCTGATTTGCGACGTTCAAACTGAAGTCCCCGATCAACGGGTGCTGATGCCGCCCGTGCAGCGCCTCCAGTAAGCCGCCCGAACGCACCACAATTGCGCAGTCCAACCGCAGCAGGAAATTCACGATGCGCTGTTCCTGAGGCTTTAAAACGCGCGGACTGGCAACCCTCGGCGCGATTCCTGCTTCTTTGATCCGCTCAACCGCCGGACGCAGTCCGTACAATTCGAGATAGTCCAACGTGATGCTGCTCGGCTTAAGCTCAAGCGCCGCATCAAGTTGTTCAGGTGTGCGTACCAGCAGATGAAGCTGCGCTTTATGCGCATCAACCACATCTCCGGTCGTTCGAGTCTGCGAAAGCGCTTGATCTAGGACGCGACCGGGCGCATTGATTATGGCATGGCGCGGCTGCGACTGCGCATCTAACAATCGTTCGACTGCCTCCTGTCGCAGTCGATTCAGCAAGGATGCGGGGATAAACGGGTTGCCTTCAATTTCTGCTGACACCGCTTCCAGCCGGTACGCCGTGTTTCCCAGTCGATCTAACTGCTGTGCTAAGTATTCGACGGTCACACCCCGGCTGTTGGCGCCTGCAAGCGGCGCATCGGACGCAACCGAGACCGCGACTTCGGGCATTTTCGCCAGCGTCCATGTTAACCGCAGTGGTTCACCCTCTTTGGCGGTGACATGCACACGGACCGGCTGTTTATGTACGGGCGTTCCCGCTTGTGTGAACGGTTTCGCCGTTTTATCGGTGTTTACGTCATGCGTGCGCCACACCCAATCGCCCGCACGGATACGGTCAAAGTTCACGGCGCGGTTGCCGAATCGGAGTTCGAGCCGTTTGCCAACGGGGGTCACTTCGTACAGCCGCCCGCCTTCTTCGTCGTCTTCCGGACTGCGCCAATCCGCAGCGTCGAACACGATCCCATCCCCCGGCTTGAGCGGCGCAATCCCGTGAATGTCGGTTGGCTCGATGACGACATGATCCGCATTCACGCGGGTCACTCTGCCGCACAAAACACCGCGATGACGGGGAGAGCGTCCGCTCACCACTGCTTGATGATTCGTTCCAGTGAGGAAGTACGCCCCCAATCCGCGCGAGTACACCTGCTCCAATGTGATTGCATCAGCGGGTGTGATCGGGTTCGGGCGATTTTCCCACGCCGCATCAACGGCGCGGCGGTAAGCATCCGTCGTTAGCGCGACGTACTGCTCATCTTTGTAGCGTCCTTCGATCTTCAGCGTCGAAATACCGATCTCGATGATCTCAGGAACTTGGTTCAGGGCATACAAATCACCCGGTGACAGCAGATAGCGCGCATCTCCCAACGGGGTAAGCTGATCATCGACCAGCAGATCATACGGCAGGCGGCACGCTTGAGCGCATTTCCCCCGGTTTGCGCTTCGTCCGCCCCACGCTTCCGATGAAAAACACTGCCCGGAATACGAAACGCACAGTGCGCCATGTACGAAAATCTCAAGTTCGCAGTCAGTTTGTTGGCGGATGAGCCGAATTTCATCGAGGGAAAGTTCGCGCGCCAACACCACCCGGCTGACGCCGAATCGCTGCGCCAGTGCTACCCCTTCCGCGCTGGTGATGCTCATCTGCGTGCTGCCATGTACGTTCAATGTCGGCGCGATCTGATGCGCCAACTGCGCCATACCGACATCTTGAACAATGATCGCATCTGCCCCGGCGCTGGCGATTTGCTCGACGGTTTTCACCGCTTCGCGCAGTTCATGATCGAAGATCAATGTGTTGAACGTAATGTAGCCCTTCACACCCCGGCGGTGCAAAGTTCGCATCACGTCCGGCAGTTCCGTAAGCGTGAAACCCACTTTCGCGCGCGCGCTGAAGTGCTTGAGTCCAAAATACACCGCATCCGCTCCCGCTTCGATTGCGGCATGCAGCTGCGGGAAATATCCAACCGGACTCATAATTTCAGGTTTGATTGGCATCATGGAGCACACATCTGGAGCTGTTCGCGGACACAAATACAGCACATTTAGAAGATCAGTATCTCACAAAACAGCGTCAGACTCCATCTCTCGCGCACCGGTGATGCACGACACGCTGTGAAGTCTGATCAATTTCTTACCCTGTATCGCACTCGTTGTGATACGCTTCTTCACGCTGCATGATTGATCTATTTGTTTGTGAGGAAGTATCCGCCAATGACTGCCGCTGTTTCGTCCCCATCTCGCCGCTGGATCAAGAATCCACGCGATTTCCTCGTCTTTTTGATTATCTTCATCTTGATTTCGCTCGTTATCGCGGCGATCTCTGTTCTGTTGTGGGTATCGAATCCGGCGCAACCCGGCGGTATCGCCCTTGCTGCGCTGGAATCAAGCAACACCGTGAATGTGACCATCGAAGGCGGCGTCATCACCTTTGATCCGCTCACACCTGATCAACAACAAATCGGTTTGCTTTTCTATCCCGGCGCACTGGTTGATCCACGCGCCTATGCGCCAATTTTGCGCCCACTGGCGGAAAACGGCTATTTCGTGATTACGCAGTATATGCCGCTCAACTTGGCAGTTTTTAATATCAACGCCGCCGATGCGCTCCGCGCGGCGCACCCTGAAATCGAAACATGGGTAATCGCCGGACATTCGATGGGCGGGGCGATGGCGAGCCGCTACGCGTTCGAACACAGCGACATCATAGGCTTAGCGCTTCTCGGATCGTATCCATTTGGCGATCTGAGCAGTGTCTCGATACCCGTTTATTCCATTTACGGCGATACCGACGGTCTGATTCCGCTGACTCAAATTGAGGAAACCCGCGCTTCGCTCCCTCCGGATACCGAATTTGTGTTGATCGAAGGTGCGAATCACGCCCAGTTCGGGGATTACGGCACGCAGCGAAACGACCTTCCTGCCGTGATTTCGCTGACAACTCAGCATAACGCCATTGTGGAGGCGCTGTTCGCCTTCCTCGCAGACAATCGACTGATAAGCTGATCATACGGACTTATGGAATTGGGAGTCGATCACCAGAAATTACGTGCCAATGCAGGTGTTTCGACTCTTGGTATGCGCCTAAATTCGTGATAACTCGGCACGCACTATGGTCACTGACAACTCGTGCAGCAACCTCACGAATCACGCGCAGAAGCTCGCCAAGAATCGGTTCATCTTGCGGCGAAATGTCCAACAGTGACGAGATGTGCCGCTTCGGAATCACCACGATATGAACCGGGTACGCGGGGCGCGTATGAAAAAACGCCAGCACATCTGGCGTTTCTATCACCTTCTTGACAGGTGTTTTCCCGCTCAATACTTCGTCGCAGTAGAAATCGCTCACCCTAAACAGCCGCCGCCATCCGCTGCATCATCGGAATCGTCACGCGCACGCGAGTCCCTTCCTTTGTACCGCTTCTAAGCGTCAGCGTACCGCCAAACTGCACCATGCGTTCTTTGATTCCGAGCAGTCCATAATGACCGCGCGCGGCGAACTCTTGAAGCTGACTCGGAATACGGAAGCCGTTCCCATCGTCGCACACATCAAGCGTCACGCCTGAATCCGAGTATGTCAGGGTCGCCGTGATCTTTCCAGCGTGAGCGTGCCGTTCTGCGTTGTGGATCGCTTCTTGCGCGGCACGGTAAATCGCCAATTCCTGATCATGATCAAGTTCATACACCTCGCCCGCAACCGCAAACTCAAGCGCGGGGTGCGTATCGCACAGGGCTTCGATTGCCACCGCCAGCCCCAATTCATCAAGGATTGTCGGTCGAAGATCAGCAATCAGCGCGCGTAAGTTGTCAATCGTCTGGATCAACTGCCGCCGCGCCGTTTCCAGATACGTAAGGTTGGATTCGTTTGTTTTACCCGCTTGCGAGGCGCGCTCGATGCTGTGGGCAACGACCACTAACGATTGAATCGTGTCATCATGTATTTCACGCGCGACGCGTTTCCGTTCGTTCTCAGTGCTTTCTGTCAATGCGCTTCGGTAGGAAAGTTCGCGCGTTTGCGCGGCGCGTATCTCGCCAACCATGTATTGGAGTGACCGCCGAAGATCTTCCATCTCTTGGATTCCCTTGATCGGGGTATCAAATGTCGGAAGATGCCCGCTTGCCATGCTGGCAGCTTGAAGGGCAAGCAAACGAAGCGGAATCAGGACGCGAACCAGAATCCACAGCGCGCCGATCACAAAGCCCGCGATGCCGATCCACATGCACCAGTGCAGAATACCGTCAAAGTGCATCGCAGGGGTCACTTGTGTGATCATCTCACCCATCATGTCGCCCATCATCTTTACAGACCTCCATCCGACTGCGTAATCAAGCCCAGTACCAGCGCCCGCCGAACGGCTTCAGAACGGCTCGTGACGTTTAACTTCGTGTAGATCGCCTGTAGGTGAACCTGCACCGTGCGATCCGAAATACCGAGGCTTGTCCCGATTTGTTTGTTCGTCCAGCCGCGTGCCGCACATTCGACAACTTCAAGTTCCCGTTCGGTTAACGGATTCGTCGCGTCGGTACGATCCGGCGCGTCATTAAAATAGCGCGGCGGTTTACGCATCGCCAGCACGCGGTTAATCACGGTCAGCAGTTCCGAAAACTCGGCGGTTTTGAGAACGAACGCATCCGCCCCAGCTTCGGTAAGAGCACGCTGATAGATTTTTTCGTTGTAAGCCGTCAGCGCGATCACATGGATATTCGGGTCATGCTGCCGAATCCGCCGTGTCGCCTCGATTCCGCTCATTTCCGGCAGATGAACATCCATAATCACCAATTCAGGATGCAGATCGGCGGCTAACAATACAGCTTCGCCTCCCGTACCTGCTTCACCGATCACTTCAAAGCCTTCGCCTTCCAGAAAAGCGCGGATGCTTTGCCGAACGAGTACATGATCTTCAACAAGAAGGAGCTGTGTCATCATCAATTCTCACGTCAGCCAAGCACGCATGTACCATCGTTTAACATGAGGATAAGGAAGATTGGCTGAAAACGATAGTGTCATTTGACAGGGGATGCCGAATTATCCTAATGCTCCCTCTCCCAGATCAGCGAAGTCCGAGAGAGGGTATGCACACCGAATTGAATATTCCTATGGGGATGCTGTCATCGCTACGTGTTCTTCCATAGACGCTGGAACAAGTCGCATCGCGCCGATGAACAAAATCAACATGAATATGCCGCCGATCAGGAAGGGCGCGGTGCTCCCCAATACTTGAAACAACCCGCCCCCCAACAACGGCGTGATGGCATTGGCGAGGCTCGTCATCGACGCGCTGACGCCGAGGATCGCGCCCACTTCTGCTGGATTCACCCGCCGCGTGATCAAGCTGTTCAGGCTTGGCGACAGAATGCCGCCGCCAACCGAAACTGGAATCAGGGAGATCAACAGCCAACCGAAGCCGAGCAACCCCGTGCTAGAATCATCGGGCAGTTCAACCGCCAGATTCGTCATTTGCGATGCGTCGCGCGTCAGTTCTTCGATCATTGCATCGCGTGAATACCATGTTACGGGTTGATGCGGCGTCAGCGATGCGAGGATTAACCCGACGCCCAAAAGGAGAAAGCCCGCCAAGACGAGCTTACGCTCTCCAAAGCGGCGGCTCCATTTACCGATCGCGTATCCCTGCACGTACACGACGACCAGCCCGATGAACACAAACAGCGCCGTGTTGCCCGAAGCATTTAAGCCCAATCGGTTCAAGTTGAACAACGAAACAAGGTTCTCAAATCCACCGAATACCAAGTGATACAAGAAAACCATTACCAGTAGCGCCGCGATCAATGGGTTGCGCATGGCACGTGTAAACCGCTTGATCGCGCTTTCTCCAGAATGCTCACTTGCTGCGCGCTGCTGACGCATCTCAACCGTGTTGGTTTCTTTGAACCAAAATGCCGTCAGCAGAATCGAACCGAACGAAAACACTGCCGCCAAGATCGCCGGAACATGATAATTGTTCCCGCTCAACGCGAGCGAAATCCCCGCAATCGCCGGACCCAGTGTGAAACCCAACCCAAATGCCGCGCCGATCAAACCAAGTCCTTGTGTGCGCGTCTTGGGCGTCGTCACATCGGTGATCGCTGCCTGCGCTGCAACGATATTCGCGCCGCTCAACCCGTCGATCAAGCGCGACAGCAAAACCAGCGGCAGAGCATTCGCCAGCGCTAGCAGCACGAAACCGGAGAATGTCCCAATTTGACTGATTATCAGTACAGGCTTACGCCCAAAGCGATCAGACAATGAACCGAGCAGAGGTCCGCCGATGAGCTGCATCGTTGGATATGCCGCGCCGATCAACCCGATCGTGAACGGATCAGCGCCAAACGAAGCGGCATACAGCGGCAGCAGTGGGATGATGATCGTCAATCCCAGCAGGTCAACCAGCACGATCACGAAAATCGGCAGAATACGTTTGAAGTCGAGCTTTTCTTGCTCAGCGGTCATCAAAGACACCTTAGTGAGGGCTGCTTCAAAAGGTCAGATTAGGGAAGGTAAAAACGCCACTGAATGGCAACGGGCAGCAGGACAATGCCAACAATCGCCAGCACAAGCGACACGACGATCACGATCAAGCCGTTGCGCCAGCGGACGTTATCCGCCAGCTCACGCCGCCGCCAAGCGTGATGCACATTGGCGACGATCATGGCAACCGTCTGAATTGCCAAGTGCTCCCACAGATGCCGCTGATTGAAACCTGCGACGCTTCCATATGTGATCAACAAGATTACGCCGAACAACCACTGAAGCCCTAACAGAGAGCCATACGCATTCAGAATCGAATTAGCGCGCTTGCTCCAAGGCTGGCGCTGAAGCAGACCTAGGACGAACATCACCAGCGCAACCGCCGCGACGATCAAAAAAGCCCAGCGCGTCCACGAATGCAGAACACGGGCAAGAGACATCAACGTTTCCATGTGCTTATTCCTCTTTCGGTTGTGATAGACGGTTCATAACTTCATCCAGCCAGTTGATTTCGAACGCGAGATACCGCTTCTGGTGTTCAAGGATGAACTGCAAGCCCCCACTTGAATGTCCGTGAACATTGTCCAACATCATCAGTTCTGCTTTCAAGCCGTCCTGACGCTCACGCAGCAGGGTAAGCGCTTCATCGATGGGGAGCGCATCGACAAATGCCAGCCCAATATCGCCGTCAAAATAAGCATTGAAGTGCGCGCCGAGGTTTTCACGCAGCAGCCGTTGAAATGCCGCCTCCCCTTCTGGTGTGATCTGATACACACGGCGCGGGGGTCGGTTGCCATCCTGCACTTCGTGTTCTTGAATCCATCCCGCGTCCGCCATTTTTTGCAGCAGGTGGTACGCGGTCGGCTTTTTCAAGTCGGTGCAGAATGCCATATCCCGTTGGATGAACTCATTGATCCCGTATCCGTGCAGGTGTCCCAGCCGCAGCACGCCCAAGAGCAGCAGTTCTCGATGCATTCTATGTCCAATCGGCATCAAGTAGTCAATCTTGACTAGTCAACATGGATTATAATGCGGCGACGTAGAAGATCAAGGGGATGATCGAGCGCCTTTTGGGGTATCCTCAATTCCAGCTATAGCAGAATTCTTGAATCGAAGGTGATCATGAAACATTACGTCATCGCCCACGATCTCGGCACAACCGGAAACAAAGCCACGTTGTTTGACGCCGAAGGAAAGCTCGTCGGCAGCACATTCTTCGCCTACCCCACCGATTACGGGCGCACCGGTTGGGCGGAACAATCCCCCGATGATTGGTGGCGCGCGATCTGCGCCTCTACCCGTGAACTGCTCGATCAAACGGGCGTGAATGGGCACGACATCGCGTGCATTACCTTCAGCGGACAAATGCAAGGCTGCGTCCCGATCGATCAACATGCGCGCCCGCTCCGCAGTGCGATCATTTGGGCGGATCAGCGGGCTGTCGATCAAGAGCAGTGGTTAAGCGAACGCATCGACCGCGCCGATGTGTACCGGATCACGGGGCATCGCTTGAGCGTGTCGTATACGCTCTGCAAAATCCTCTGGCTGCGCGATCATCAGCCGGATATTTATGCCAGCACACACAAATTCGTACACGCCAAAGACGCGATGGTGGCGCGGCTGACGGGAAAATTCGTCACCGATCCGTCAGATGCTTCGGGAATGAATCTCTACGATCTCGAAAAAGGCGAATGGTCACAAGCGATCATCGCTGCCGCCGAGATAGATCCGGCAAAGCTGCCTGAAATCGCACCGTCGTCATCCATCGTCGGTGAAATCCTACCAAGCGCCGCCGAGGAAATCGGTCTTCCTGCCGGAACGCCTGTCGTGATCGGCGCGGGCGACGGTTCAAGCGCCGCCGCCGGAGCAGGCTGCGTTGAGGAAGGAATCGCGTACAACTATATCGGCTCGTCGTCGTGGATCGGCGCGGCAACCCGCCAGCCGATCTTCGATCCATCGCTGCGCACATTCACATTCGGGCATCTCGTCCCGGATATGTTTTCGCCGTGTGGAACGATGCAAGCAGCGGGCACAAGTTACCAATGGGTGCGCGATCAACTGGCACTGCCGGAGGTTCAAGCGGCAGAGGCGCAGCATATCAGCCCGTATGAGCTGATGAACGCGCAAGCCGCATCGTCGCCGCTCGGCGCAAACAAGCTGATCTATCTCCCGTATCTGATGGGGGAACGCAGCCCGCGTTGGAATACCCGTGCGCGCGGCGCATTCGTCGGGCTGACCAACCGCCACACCCGCGCCGATATGATCCGCGCCGTACTCGAAGGCGTGACGATGAATCTACGAATCATTTTGGAAGCGTTCACGTCGCAGGGCGCGCAGATCGACGCGATGCGGGTAATTGGCGGTGGCGCGCGTGGGCGCTTCTGGAATCAGATGATGGCGAACATCTATGGCATGCCAATCCACCGCCTGACCTACTTGGAAGAAGCGACTTCGATGGGCGCGGCGCTGGCGGGCGGCGTCGGCGTCGGGTTGTATCCTTCTTACGCGATGATTCACCAGATGAATCCGGTGGCAGAAATCATCGATCCGGATCCGGCGCAGGTCGCAGCCTATCGTCGTCTTTTCCCCATCTTCGAGGCGACGTATCAAGCACTCGTGCCGATTTACGATCAGCTTGCTGAACTTCCTTAGGGATGGCGCACCGCGCTACACACGCGGAGAACTTCCCGTCAGGCGGGTGAAGGCTTGATAACCGAACCAGCGAAACGGCTCAGGCGGCAGCGCGTGATACTGTGTCCGGTAGAATGGCATACCGCGCCAACGCTCATCATCGCGGGAATACACGTCGGTCAAGACCTGCCCGGCGATATTTCCGAGCGTAACGCCATGACCGCAGTAGCCAATCGCGTAATACACATTTTGGTGTTCGCCGCGCACACCCATCAGCGCGTGGCGATCCAACGTGATTCCCAATGTACCCGTCCAGCGGTGCGTGATCGGCACAACGCGGCTGTTGGGCAGATAATTCGCCAGTGTCTCCTGCATTTTCGTAAAAGCGCGCGGGGCGCTCCCCGGCGATCCGGGGTATGCGGTGCGGTTGTTAAACAAGTAGGCGTAGGATTGATTACTACCCCCGCCGAACACCATCCGGTCATCGGGGGTTAGGCTGGCGTATGAGATGCGATCCAGATCATCGCTGAAGCCCGCCAAGCGATTCCAGCCGAACTGCTCCCTCTGCTCGGCTGTGAGCGGGGCGGTTGCGAAGACATGCGAATGGAGCGGAAACAGTGCATCGCGGAAGTAGCCGAGTTTGCCCGTGTAGCCGTTCGTCGCCAGCACAATCGCTTTGGTCTTGATCTCCGCCAGCGGCGTTTTCACCGTGATCGTCGAACCTTCCTCGATTTTTATCACCGGCGTGCCTTCGTAAATCTCAACACCACGCTCGATCAGCACCGGACGCAGCCCACGTACCAACTGCGCGCCATTGATCTGTCCCGTGTTGGGGTCATACACCGCGCCATACCCGTTCTGCACGTTTAAGCGACGCTTGAGTTCCGCCGAATCGAAGTATTCTTCCGGGATGCCGAGCGAACGGCGGTACTCGACTTCAGCGTGAGCGGATTCGGCGCGCTGCGGATCGGTGTACATCGTAATCGTGCCGTCAAAGCGCTGATTTACGGCAAGATCATGCCGTGTGATGATCTCGCGGATCGTTTGAATACCCGCCGCCGTCATGTTGTAGATACGTGCCGTCAGTTCATCGCCGTAGTCGCCGCTCATCGCCAACCAATTGAGCATCAAGCCGCCGTTGCGACCGCTTGCGCCGTTAGCAAGGGTGCGCGCCTCCAGCAGTACGACACGCTTCTCCGGGTAGCGCTGGCTAAAATAATACGCCGTTGATATGCCGGTGAACCCACCGCCAATAATCACGAGATCGGCGCTGATGTTCTGGCGCAGCGGTGGCATCGGTTGATAATCTGGTGTTTCGCTTGTCCACAGGGATTGGTTGTCATCAATTTCCAACGATTCGCGGAAAATTCGGGACGCAAGTGGAGTTGTGAGCGATGCAAGACGTGAAGCGGTCAAGAGCAGTTGAGTGGTAAGGTTTTTGCGTGGCGGCGTCATTGTGCAGTCGTTTCAGCATACGGGTTAATGCTGGATGATTGTAAACCGTTTGCCGTTCAAGAAAAGCGGGAAGGCGATGCGCACCTTCCCGCCAAATGCTTACGCCTGAGCGGGCGCGATATTCGCGTTATGTTGGAACAGGTTATTCGGATCGTAGCGCCGCTTCACCTCCGCCAACCGCTGATACGAAGAACCGGAATACGCCTGACGAAGGCGTGCATCGCCCTCGTCATCCAAGAAATTCAGGTATGTACCGGATGAGTGCGGGAGCATCACCCGCATTTGTGAATCGACCCAATGCCGGTGCGCCGAAATATCCCCCGGATCAAAACCCGCCGCCGCAAATGCGAACAGCAGATTGGCGCTGCGATGCGAAAACGCAGTCGCATCGGAAGGAACACGCGCCATCGCTCCGCCCAACACGCGAATCTGCACCACCTTCATCGCCTCTGATTTGGGAAGCCGATCTACATCAAAGTGCGCCAACATGGAGTCGATGGCTGCATCGTCAATCGATTCCATTAACATTGAACGCACATAGCTTGTCATTCGGGGCGGGTGTTCGCCTTCGTACATACCAACAAACGAAGTGGGACGGATAAAATCGGCAAATGGGGTCGCAAGCGCGCGGAACTTCGCGAGGACTTCCTCTCCCGCTTCGAGATCACCTGCCCATACCGGAATGACCATCAGCGCCAATTGATTGTGAACCGCTGGTGGCATCATCGGATTAGGGAACACGCGCATCACAGCGGAAATCGTCGTGAGGTCTTCCGGCGCATTCTGCGTCAATTCGATAACGCCGCGAATCGTGTCGCGGGTTGCGGGTAAAAAGAGCGGTCCGCCAAGCACCATATCGACCGGATGCAGACGGAATTCAAGTTCTGTAATCACGCCGAAGTTGCCGCCGCCGCGCACCGCCCAGAACAGATCAGGGTGTTCGGTTTCATTGGCGCGGAGAATGCTCCCATCAGCGGTGACAATCTCTACCGAAAGCAGCGAATCAATCGTCATCCCCAGTTTGCGGGTGAGATAGCCAACCCCGCCGCCAACCGTGATCCCACCAACGCCAACCGTTGGTGCATCGCCAAACGGCGTGATCAGTCCATGCGGACTGGTGGCGGTTGTGAATTCCCCGGCAGTGATTCCCCCTTGCGCGCGAGCAACTCGCGCCACTGGATCAACTGTGATCCCGCGCATCCGTGATAGATCGATCACAAGCCCATCATCGAGTGTTCCATAACCTGCTGCACTATGACCGCCGCCGCGCACCGCCACCGCCACCGCCAGCCGATTTTGTGCCGCGTATCGTACGGCAGCCGCCACATCTTGTGCATCGAGCGGGCGGACAATTACAGCCGGAAACCGATTATGCATCAGACTGTACACTTGACGCGCAGAGTCGTATTCGGCATCCCCTTGCACAATCATGTCCCCGCGAATTGATAATTGTCGGTGGGATGCTGATACCTGATTTGTCATGCTGTTCTCCTTGTGAATTACGCGAGGGAGAGCATGGCGTTAGCAGAAATACCCTCCCCTTTATATGGCACATTTGTGCGGGTTTGTGATTTGTTCATGGTGTGCTTCCGAATCGCGATTCCAGCCATTCAATCGCAAATTCTGTGAGATCTGCGGCGCCAAAGAGAAATGATTCCGCATTCCCGACTCTGCCGCGCCGCCCACGATTCGCCGCTAAATATTCGAGCGCGATCTGCTCAAATGTGTATTCGTCGTGATGGTCGCCCGTGTCAAAGTCCTCAACTTCAATCCACACCTTTTGACCGTCCATCATCACCGGGCAGGTGTATTGCACAATATTCTTGTTGCGCAGCTTGGCACGGTTTTCGGCGTAATGGAGGAGGGTAATCGTATCGAGCGGAGCACCCAACATCAGCACATGTCCCTTGATCTCCACCAGCTTATCGAGCGGCGATCCGGCACCATACCCGTAATTCATCGGATGATCACGTGTGATCCAGCCCGCTTGTGCGCCAACTGCGATCATCGAAGCTTCTGGGTTCAGGCTGCGCTCCGTACCGGGGAGTGTTCGCATAAACTCCGCGAGGATACTGTGATCACGCACAGCGCGGGAGGTGGCAGGATCGAACGCGGGATATTCCGCATGATAGACAACCTGCACATCCAACGGCAGTTCTATCACGTAATCAGGAATATCCTCCCATCCCGCGTACATCATGAGCGTGCCCGTCTTCCCCAATGTTTCGATCAAAGCATTCAAGATGATGTTGGGTCCTCCCATCACGCCGCCAACCGCTTTTACGGAGGCATGCATCATCACCGTTTGCCCCTCATGAATGCCGAGCGCGCGAAAATCTTGCAACAACTGAGTGCGCGTAAACGGGTTGTTGTTCGTTTCGTCCATCGTTTCCACCTACCTCAACGCCGTGACTGCTGAAGCAGCCATGTATACAATTCCTCGGTCGCGTAGGCTTGACTCCACGAGTCATGCCCTGCTTCGGGATAAACCGTGAACCGCACCTGACCACCGCACGCGGTGATCGTCTGCACAAGCTTCGCAGACTCCACTAGCGGAATCACCATATCGAGCGCGCCGTGAAACACCCAAATCGGCAGTTCAGCCAAGACACAAAGCTGCTGCGGATCGCCAATGTACCAGTCACCGCGTCCACACACAGGAACGAGTGCGGCGAAGCGTTCCGGATACATAGCGGCGAAATTCCACGCCGCCGATCCCCCCATACTCAATCCGGTCAAGTAAATGCGATCCGTATCGACAGGGTACGCGGCGATGATGTCATCAAGTAATGCGTTCAAGGCATCAAAATGTGTTGACCAGAGAGTATCGGCTGGGCATTGCGGTGAAACCAAGATGAACGGAAAATCGCGCCCCTGTTCGACTAATTTGGGCGGTCCATGAACCGCCACGCGCGACAGATCATCCCCACGTTCACCTGAGCCGTGCAAGAACAGCAGCAGCGGCAGTTTCTGACCCATCTCACGAACAGGGGGAACGTGGAGCAGGTAATTCAGCGTGACCGTTTTCGCAATCTGCTTGTGCAGTGTCACAGACGTTTGGTTCACAATGCCTCATTCTTTCATGACCATATCGGGACTGTCTCCATTATAACGTGTATGCTGCATCGTCTTGACCTGTTGTGGACTGATTGATCGCGTGACGAGAGCTTATACAATAGAGGCGATACGGACATCCCGACTGGAGTTCACCCATGCGAATGAGTCAAATGTTTGGTCAAACGCTGCGCGCCAATCCCAACGAAACTGAGATTGCCAGCCATCAACTATTGCTGCGCGCGGGATATGTGCGCCAGCTTGGGGCGGGGATTTTCAGCTACCTGCCGCTGGCACACCGCGCAATGGCGAAGATCGCGGGAGTAATTCGCAGCGAAATCGATACCATCGGCGGTCAAGAGATCACGATGCCGGTTGTGCATCCGGGTGAAATCTGGAAGGAAAGCGGGCGTTGGTATGCGATTGACGAATCGCTCACACGGTTTGAGGATCGCGCGGGACGCGATATGGCACTAGCGATGACCCACGAAGAAGTCATCACGGATTTAATCCGCAAGGATATTCAATCGTATCGTCAACTTCCTGCGCTGCTGTATCAGATACAAACGAAATGGCGCGATGAGCCGCGTCCGCGCGCCGGATTAATCCGCACGCGCGAATTCACCATGAAGGACAGCTACAGCCTTGATGCGGATTATGAAGGCTTGGCACGCCAATATCGCGCACATTATCAAGCATATTTCAACATCTTCCGCCGCTGCGGGCTGCCCGTGATCGCCGTGCGGAGCGATGTCGGCATGATGGGCGGGCGCATGGCGCATGAGTTCATGTTCCTTGCGCCCATCGGCGAAGATACGCTGTTCACTTGCGATCACTGCGGATATGCGGCGAATCGTGAGGTCGCCACCTTCCGCAAAGAAACGCTGCCCGCTGAATCCCTTCTCCCTCTCGAACGGGTTGCCACGCCCAACACCATGACGATCAATGCGCTGGCGGCACTGCTAAATATTTCTGCCGCGAAAACCGCGAAGGCGGTGTTCATGGTTGCTACCGTGAGCGAAGAACAAACGAACGTCGAGAAATTCGTATTCGCCGTCGTGCGCGGCGACATGGAACTCAACGAAACCAAGCTGATGAACGCGGTCAAGGCAAAAGCCCTCCGCCCCGCCCGCGAAGAAGAAATCCGCGCAATCGGCGCGGTGCCGGGGTACGCCTCCCCGATTGGCGCTGCCGCTTCCGCGCTGATCGTGGTCGATGAAGCAGTCACAACCTCACCCAATCTTGTCGCCGGAGCGAACGAAGACGGCTATCACCTGAGCGGCACGAATTACGGACGCGACTACACCGCGCACATCGTCGCGGACATCACGGCAGCCGCGCCGGGGAGCGCCTGTCCGCAGTGCGGTGAGCCGCTTACTGCTGTGCGCGGCATCGAAGTCGGGAATATTTTCCAGCTTGGCACACGCTACACAGAAGCGCTCGGCGCGACTTTTCATGACCGTGATGGGCAGGAGCGCCCGGTCATCATGGGATCGTATGGGATCGGCATCGGTCGCTTACTCGCATGTGTCGCGGAGCACAGTCACGACGATGACGGCTTGATCCTTCCGGTGACGATTGCGCCGTATCAGGTGCATCTGGTCGCGCTTGCCGGAGCGGAAACGGATGCCAACGCGCTGTATGAAGCCCTGCGCCGTGACGAAATCGAAGTGCTGTACGATGACCGCGACGAACGCGCCGGATCAAAGTTCAAAGATGCCGACCTGATCGGGCTGCCGATTCGCATCACGATCAGTCCGCGCACCCTCGAAAGCCAGAGCGTCGAACTCAAGCGGCGCGCCAGCAAGACTCCGCCGGATCGTGTGGCGCTGGTTGATCTGCCCGCCGCGATCAAAACGATGCTTGCGGAGATGCATGCTGAAATCGCTGCCACGTTGAGGGAAGAGCCATTCAAGGAATAGGGTCACTGGGTGACGTATACACTGTTTACTCATCTACTGCTCATCTCGACGGATTGACACTGTGTAAATAATCCATACCATAGAGAATATCATTCACTCTTTGAATGATATTCTCTATGTGAGATGCATACCGAGTTCACACATGACTAGACGCGAACGCTACCGCGAACACACCATCGACGAAATCAAAACCATTGCGCGCCGGCAGATGGCGGAGACAGGCACAGGAAGTTTGTCGATCAACGCATTGGCGCGGGAAATGGATATGACGCCGTCCGCCTTTTACCGCTACTTCGCCAGCCGCGACGATCTCATCACCGTGATGATCTCGGACGCGTGGACGAGCCTTGCAAACGCGATGGGCAACGCGGATCAAGCTCAACCGGCGCACGAATTCACCGCCCGAATGACCGCTGTCCTGATGGCGTACCGAGAATGGGCGCTGGCAAACCGGGTTGAGTTCGATCTTCTATTCGGCAATCCGATCCCGAATTATCAGCCGCCGCCGGAATGCGAGATCACCCCGGAACGCAATCGCAGCATTAGCGTGATCTTCCACATTCTGTCCGATGCGCTTGAAGCTGGAGCGCTCAAGCCGGGGATCGAACACAGCTCACCACCTGATACGCTCCATATAGGGTTTCCGTCCGGCACTCCCGGTGTGACTGACTCAATACCCCCCGTTGTTTCTTATCTCGGTGTGATGGGTTGGGCGCATCTGCACGGAATCTTGATGTTGGAGTTGTACCGGCATACCAGCAGTCTCGTAAGTGATCCAGATGCGTTTTACCGGAACGAAATACGCTTTCTGCTGCGTTCGGTCGGACTGCCAGTGATTCAATGAGCAGATTCCCCAAACCAATTTAGTGTCCGTTCAACCATCCGTACCTGTTCAAATCTCGTGGTGTCGTTGGAACCGCTCCGGTTCGCGGCTTTGTGCTGCCTCCCGTGTATCCGACCGCACCTATTTACCGTGCATAAATGACGTAGTTTCGTTTCAACCAGAAAAACAAAGGAGAAATCACGATGTCCCCAGTCCTTCCCGGTCGTTACACTGCTCAGATAGATGAACCGTTCGTTGTCTTCTTGATCGGCATGCGCATCAACAAGCTGCTCGCCCCACATAAATGGCTTTCGGTCTTCACGGCGATGCCCGCCATGATGAAGGAACTGATGACCAAACCTGAACTAGGTCTGCTTGGCAGCCGCTTCTACCTCAGCGGACGCGTGGTGATGCTTGCCCAATATTGGCGCAGTTTTGAGCATCTGGAGAAGTTCGCGCGTAATCCAAGCGATCCGCATCTCGCAGCGTGGCAGGAATTCAACCAAAAACTGGCAAAAAGCGGTGTTGTGGGGATTTTCCACGAAACTTATCTGATCGAACCGGGGAAATTCGAAGCGGTGTACAGCGACATGCCTGTATTCGGGCTGGCGCAAGCGACGCAGCATGTTCCGGCAGTCGGGCGGCGTGAAACGGCTCGGCGGCGGCTTGGTGGCGAAAATGAACCCGCCGTCCCGACAGCAGTCTAGCGCGACTTTTGCCCAGTGGATGAAGCATAAAACGCTCGACACTTCATCCACCTGCAACACTGCGCAGTCCACCTCAGCTTTGGAGTGGGCGGCGCTGTTCCGGCGACATCGGGTTCTTGACGATCACAAACTGCGCCCGGTCATGCATTTCTTCGATGCTGCGCGCGTTGCTGTAGCTCATGCCGGAAAGCAACCCGCCGCGCAATTTCTTAAGGACTTTGCTCGCCTTACCCTTATATGGGGTGAAAGTCGTCCGTCCCTCCGGCACATAATCTTCGGCGTTGGTGGTGCTTTCGCCGAGTGCCCGCCGTCTTTCAAACGCGGACGCAGACGCCATCCCCCGCACCATCTTCATCAACATACCATCCTGCTCGACAGGCTCACCGGGGCTTTCTTCCGTCCCTGCCAGCAGTGAACCGATCATGATCGTATCCGCGCCCGCCGCGATAGCCTTGGCAACATCTCCCGGCATCCGAATTCCACCGTCGCCGATGATCGGAATGCGATCCTGATCGTTCTGATACGCCTTTGCGGCGTTCAGGATCGCCGTCACCTGAGGAATACCAACCCCGGCAACGTCGCGCGTTTCGCACACATAGCCCGGTCCCACGCCCACCTTGACACCATCCGCACCGCAGTCACGCACGTATTTCGCGCCATCAATCGTTGCGACATTTCCAGCGGCAATCGGCGTCGTGACCCGCTCGTTGATCTTCAAGCGGCGCAAAATCTCCTGCGTGTAATCAAGCTCACCATGCGCGATGTCCAGCACCAACACATCGACTTCCGCTTCGACGAGCCGCAGTGCGCGCTCAATATCGCCTTCTTGAACGCCAATCGCCGCGCCGACAAGCAGCCGACCTTTAGCATCCAACGAGGCACTCGGATAATTCTCGTAGTATTCCTGATCTTTCATCGTGAAGACGCCGTGCAGCTTACCGTCCTCGCTGACGACCGGAATCTTCTCGATCCGCTTCTGGCGCATCACTTCGACCGACTCCTCTAACGTCGCGCCCGGCGGCACAGTCCACATGCGTTCGAGCGGCGTCATCACCTGAGAGAGCGGCGTGTTCGGCGTTCCGGCGTCAAAATCGCGCGGCGTGGCGATCCCCACCAGCGTCCCGTTAAAGAGGTCGCCCGCATGGACGATTACGTATCCGCGTTCACGTTCACGCAAAAGCCGACGCGCATCGGCAATCGTCGCGTTCTGCGAGATCACCGGCGGGTGATCTTCCATCACGCGCATCCGTTCTTTTACGCGCCGTACTTCTTTGACCTGATCATCAACATTCATAAAGCGGTGGATCACGCCGAACGCGCCCCAAAGCGCCATCGTCGTCGCCATCCGCCATCCGGTTACGGTATCCATATTGGCGGACAAAATCGGAATCTGAATTGGCGGAATGCCGCGCACGACACGCGCCGCTGTGCTGATTTCGCCGCTGAAACGCGAGCGAATCGAAGATCGCTGTGGAACAAGCAGGACATCATCAAACCCCAGCCCTTCGCCGAGGAATTTCTGGTCGGTATTCATTGCCGATGCTCTTCTGTGGTTGAAACTCGGAATGCTTATTGTAGTAGAGCACCGTCCGCAAGTCGATACAAATCCAAACCGCGTCAATTATGGCATTCGTCACGATTTCTGATCGCCTTGAGAGAAAAGTAAGCATTGTTCTACGCTAGCGGCGTATTGACGCGCCTACGCTAACCACGCACGATTTGGTTGCAGAGAGAGGGGGACGTATCCGCATATTCAGGGAAACGAACGCCTTTCTCAAAACAAATTTCTTCGCATCCGAAAGGAAATATTGTGGCAGCAGGAAAGTCGGTTTTTCGAGGCGCTTCAATGTCGCGCACGGCTGTTCGACTGGTGATTTTGGGCATCGCCTTGATCGGCGCGTCTTTGATCTTCTTGGTCGATTCCGCCGCCGGGCAGGACGCGACCGCCACGCCTACCCCGGCGTTTATGACACTTCCAATTGAAAACGGGCAGTATTTTGATACGTCTGGTGTGTGCGCGACATGCCATATCAACAGTTTTGATGAACATGGCAATGACGTTTCGTTCGCGACAGATTGGGCAGCAACGATGATGGGCAACTCTGGGCGCGATCCATATTGGCGCGCAGGGCTGCGACGCGAAGTCATGGAGAATCCTGACTTCAGCGACTTTATTCAGGACAAGTGCGCGACATGCCATATGCCAATGGCGCGCACCACCGCGAACCTCGCAACGGGTGAGTATCTCCAAGTCTTGGGCGAAGGCGGCGCGATTGATCCTAACAGCCCGTATCATTTGATGGCGCTGGACAGTGTCTCCTGCACCCTTTGTCATCAAATCACACCGGAACACCTCGGCACGCGCGAAGGCACAAGCGGGCATTATACGATTGATGCAACAACCGATCCGCTGCAGCGCGTGATTTACGGACCGTTCCTGCCGGATGCAGCGCAAGCGGCATTTATGCAGGCATCCACAGGCGGCGTGCAGACCGTCGGCGATCACATCTCTGATTCCGAGTTGTGCGCCTCCTGTCATACGCTGTATACACCGTACTTCAACGTCGAAACGCGCGAACTTGCGCCCGTCGAATTCCAAGAACAAATGCCGTATGAAGAATGGCTGCACAGCGACTATCGCCTGAACGAATCCTGCCAGACTTGCCATATGCCAGTCGTGGACGGCTTGGCGTCCGTCGCCAGCCTCGGTAATCCGATTCCGGCGATGCGCACGGAAGTCTCGCAGCATACGCTGTTGGGTGGCAATGTTTACCTGCCGCGCATCCTTCAAGCATTCAGCGAAGAACTCGAAGTCGCGGCGACGGATGAACAGCTCCAGCTTTACATCGATCGCACTCGCCAACAGCTTCAGGAGGATACGGCGCGCCTGTACGTGCAGTCGGTCGCCGTTACAGACAATGTGTTGTCCTTTGATGTATTCGTTCAGAGCTTGGTCGGACACAAGTTCCCGACCGCTTACCCGTCACGCCGCACATGGCTGCATGTGACCGTGCGCGATGCGGGTGGCAACGTCATCTTCGAGTCGGGCGGCTTCAACCCTGACGGCTCGATCATCGGCAACGACAACGACGAAAACGCCATGCTGTTTGAGCCGCATTACGACCTCGTCACATCGCCCGATGAAGTTCAGATTTACGAGCCTGTGATGGGCGATACTTCGGGCAACCCGACAACCACACTGCTGCTTGCCTCGCAGTATCTCAAGGACAACCGCATTCTGCCATTCGGCTTCGACAAAAATGTCGTTCCGGTAGAGGTCGCAGTGGTCGGCGAAGCGCTAACCGATCCTGACTTTGTCGGCGGCAGCGACCGCGTGACCTATCAGATTCCGGTCACATCGGCTGGGGGCATCACGATTGAAGTCGAAATGCTGTATCAGACACTCGGTTTCCGCTGGGCAGACAATCTGCGCGATTTTGCAGATCCCGAAGCCGCGCCGGAGATTGTTACATTCCTCCGCTACTACGAAGCCGTCCCGAATACACCTGAATTGATCGCCACCGCGACAGGTCTGGTTCCGTAGTTCTCATTTGATTTGCACGCTGTTCCCGTCGCGAGACTGATTTCGTGGCGGGAACAATCGTCAGACACTGAGACTGTGCATCTCCGCGCAGTCTGCGCCATACTCTCCTACCTCACATTTGACACCCTATGCGGAGAATTCTCGTGATCCTCGAACTTGCTTTGATTCAAACCGAGCCTGAACGCGCCGACGCATTTGAGGCGGCAGTCCACAGCGCAATCCACAATGTCACCCATGCAAAAGGGTATATCAGTCACGAGCTGCGCCGCTGCATCGAAACGCCCGGACGCTTCGCACTCCTGATCCGCTGGCAAACCCTTGAAGATCACACCATCGGATTTCGTGGATCGCCCGCGTTTACGGCATGGCGCGCCGTCGTCGGAGCATTTTTCGCTCAGCCGCCGCTCGTCGAGCATTACACGCTGGTGGAATAAGAGTCCGGCAAGCCGCGCCTTGTTGATGCTCGGCGCGGCTGATTTTGACCGTTCGTTATTGGCTGTCGTTCAACCAGACCGCCCACTCTTGGGAACTTCCCCGGCGATCACGCAGCGCACCCGGCTCAATTTCATCATGCGGCAGCCCCGGCGGCACAAGATAGATCGCGCCAAGCAGTTTTTGCGCGCGTGGGATGCGCAGATAGTCAAAAACATCCGGTTCTCTCAAGATGCCGCCCGTCGCCCAATAGTTGTGAAGTCCGCGCGCTTCAGAAGCGATCAGCAGATTCTGGACAGCCGCGGATGCAGCGGCGAGATGTTCGACATTGTTTTCGGTGAATTCCGGCTGATCCCCTTGTGTGGGCGGATCGGGCAGCCATGTAACCATGACCAGCGCCCCGGTTCCGGCGATCAAGCGCGGGACTTTTGATTCCCACCCCTTCGACCACTTCGAGTCCGGATTATTTTTTGCCTGACCTGCCAAGAAATCGAGGAGTTCGCAGCATTTTGGCTTCAGCACAACGTAGAAGCGCCAAGGTACGGGCGACCTGAGATCACCCTGCAAGTGCGTCTCTTTATGCGCGACCTTGTGGAATGGCGCATACCCCGCCGTATCAATCAGCGTTCGCAGCGTGTCATTAAAATCCGCCGGAATGTGGGCGGCGACCTCATGACACTGTGACGGAGCGGTGAGTACTTTTTCGGTTTTACGTTCTCGAATCGCTTCATCGACGACCCACGCAAAAGTTCGACGATTCGGGGATGATGAGGGTTGAGTCACGATGTTATTCCTCCTTGGGGACGCTCATGGCAGTAAATAGTAGCGACACTTCCGCATCCTATCAACGCGCCGTTTTGACAATTTTTTGCAGGTTTTTTGCATCTGCTAATCGGCGTTCTTCCCTCAGAACACCACAGCGTCAAAAGAAATAACAGTCGTAATTAACGATTATTCCACGATCGGTTTTAAAAATAGGAACGTTGCAAACGGGCTAAAAATCAAGGGGACACTCACCATGCTCAGGCATCGACTAGCCTATTTTCTCGTATTTGCCTTATCCATCTTTCTGATAGCCGGAACGGTTATTCCGGTACGAGCGGAAAACTTCCTCAATACAGTCACAGATGGGAGTGATGTTGTTGACGCCGCCGATGGTGTCTGTACGCTTCGTGAAGCGATGGATACTGCTTTCAACAATATTACCTACCCCGTATGCGGCACGGGCAGCGCGACAGATACGGACGTGATCACCATCGCAGCCAATATCATCGTCACGCTGAGTTCAGGGCATACATCCCTACCAAACGTCGAAAACGACAATCCGAATGGCGTAGACCTTCGGATTAATGGCAGCAACAGCACGATCATCGTCAACAACTATGCCTTCGACATTGATCCGAATGCCGGATTCATCCTCGAAAACATCACGATCATGAACAGCGCCGTCTCCGCCATCCAAACCTACGGTGGATCGGAAACAACGCTGAACAACGTCGCGTTTAACACCAATAACGCGACCGCGAACGGCGGCGCAATCTACAATGCAGGAACGATGACGATCACCAACGGTGTGTTTCTGGGCAATACTGCCGGAGCCGATGGCGGCGCGATCTACAGCACCAGCGGCGGCAGCGTCACGATCAACAGCTCAACCTTCACCAATAACATCGCCGGCGCACGCGGCGGCGCAATCGCAAGCGGTGGAACGCTGACGATCAACGCAACGAATCCGGCAACAACGTTTAGCACCAACCAATCGGACACCACAACCGAATTCGGGGGCGGCGGCGCGTTATTCCTTGACAGCGCCAGCGTGACCACGATCAGCGGCGTTACGTTCAGCGGCAACACGTCAGATAACGGACGCGGCGGCGCGATCTACGGCGGCAACTTCGGTGCGGGATCAGGCAGCACGATCACGGGCAGCGTGTTCACCGGAAACCAGAACAGCGGGATGATGGGCGCTGGCGGCAGCACCAACGGCGACGGCGGCGCGATGTTCGTGCAGGGTGCATGGACGATCTCTCACAGTCGTTTCACCGGGAACACTGCCCTCATGGGGAGCGGCGGTGCGCTTGCGGTCTACAGTCAGGGCAACTTGACGATGGACAACAGTACTGTCAACGGGAATACGACCGGCGAATCGGGCAGCGGTATCTGGACGGACAACAACGCGACCACGACCCTGATTAATGTCACCATTGCGGGCAACACGGGCGCGGGAACGTCACAGCTTTACCTCGGCAGCGGCACGGTCAATTTGCGTAACAGCCTTATCGCCAACCCCGCAAGTGGGGGCAACTGCTTCGGTTCGCTCACGGACGGCGGCGGCAACCTGCACTTTCCTGATGCCTCCTGCGTGGCGGGCGCGGTCAACGGCGACCCCAAATTGATGGCGGATGCAGATGGTTTCATGCTCCAAGCAGGCAGCGCGGCAACGGATATCGGCGATCAGACGTACTGCAACAGCTATCCAACCGATCAAGTCGGTGCACCACGCAGTCAAGACGGGAATGGTGACGGAAACGCCGTCTGTGACGCTGGCGCACGCGAAGGCGGCACGAATATGTCACCAACCGCAACCGACGACACTTACACGACGGACGAAGGTACACCGTTGAACGCGGCAGCATCGGGCGTGTTGGGCAATGACAACGATCCCGAAGGCGCACAGATGACCGCCATTCTCGATACCGACGTTGCCAGCGGAACGCTCACCTTGAACCCTGACGGTTCGTTCAACTATACGCCGAACGCGGGGTTTGAAGGTCAAGACACCTTTACCTATCACGCCGATGACGGCGCAAGCGACAGCAATATTGCGACGGTGACGATCACCGTGCAAAACGCCGCCCCAACAGCAAATGATGACAGTTTCAGCGGGATCACCGATGGCACTCCGTTCATGTTCACGACCGCCGATCTGCTTCTCAATGACAGCGATGCGGGCGGCGATGCGCTAACGGTTGTCTTCCCGGTAAATCCGCTGACTACAACGAACAACGGCTTGCTCACCCTTGTCGGGAATACATTCACCTATGTTAGCACTGCCGACGGTGCGGACACGTTCACGTATACGATCACAGATGGTACGGACTTCTCGAATACGGCGACGGTCACGCTAAACGTTGATCCCGCCGGGGACAATGCACCGGAAATCACCGATATTCCTGATCAAACGACGACGATGGGAATGCCGTTTGATGTGACGTTCACCGTGAGCGACGATAACACACAGGCAGTACTGCTTATTCCAGTCGGAATTTCGGACAATCCAACGCTGATTCCGCAAGGAAACATCGTCGTTACACTTCCATGTCTTGAAGGTGGCAATCCCGGTCACTGCTTGGCGACGATTACCCCGGCGGCTGGTCAAACCGGAACGGCAAACATCACGTTCGCAGTGACGGACAGCATCGGGCAGGTCGGTCAGAAAACTTTCCAAGTTACTGTGACTGATGGCAGCCAACCGCCGACGATCAGCAGTATCTCGGATCAGAGTGTATCGGTCGGTGATATCATCAGTAATCTGCCGTTCACGATTGGCGACGCGGATACAGCGGTTAACCTGCTCACGTTGAGCGCAACCTCATCCAACCAATCGATCGTGGCTGATGCTGATATTGCCCTCGGCGGGAGCGGTGCGAATCGCACGATTTCCGTCAATACATCGGCGGTCAACAGCGGGCAGACGACGATCACTGTGACCGTCAGCGACGGCGTTTTGACAGCCAGTGAGGTATTTATCGTCACCGCAACCGACGGCGTGAATACCGTTCCGACGATTTCCACAATCTCCGATCAGACCATCCCCCAAAATGGCAGCACAGGCGCACTCGCCTTCACGATTGGCGACGCCGAAACACCAGCGAATAACCTATTGGTCTCGTACACGTCGAGCAATCAAGCGCTCATTCCGGACGTGAATCTCGTACTGGGTGGTTCAGGCGCAAATCGCACGATTACCGCGACTCCGCTGGCGAATCAGTCTGGGACAGCGATTATCACCATTCAGGTGAATGACGGCGCGGCAAGCGTGGTTGAGCAGTTTATGGTGACAGTGACCATGCCGAACAGTGCTCCGTCCTTTGTTACCAACATCGCGGATCAGACCATTCCGCAAGATGGCACGACAGGCGCACTGCCCTTCACGATTGACGACGCTGAAACGGCGGTTGGCTCGCTGCTGGTTTCCGCCGCGTCGAATAACACGGCGTTGATCCCGAATGCTAATCTTGTACTGGGCGGCGCTGGCGCAAATCGCACGATTACAGTCACTCCGTTAACAGGACAAAGTGGTACGGCGACGATCACCGTTTTGGTGAGCGACGGCAGTATGAGTGCGTTTGACAGCTTTGTTGTCACGGTCGATCCGGCTGGAAACAACCCGCCGACAATCACGGATATTCCTGATCAAACAATTTCAGTGAACACCTCGACAGGCGCACTTGGCTTCAATGTCGGTGACTTTGAAACGGCTGCCGCTTCGTTGATCTTGACTGCCAGTTCGAGCGATACCACGCTGATCCCGAACGCCAACCTCGTCTTGGGTGGTTCTGGCGCAAACCGCACGATTACCGTGACCCCTGCCGCCAATCAAACGGGCATGGCGACGATTACCGTGACGGTAGACGACGGCGCGCTCACCATCTCCGATACTTTTGTCGTGACAGTCAACGCCGCGGCAAACACCCCGCCGACGGTCAGTGACATCCTTGATCAAACGATTATGGTGAATACGGCAACGGGAGCGCTCGCCTTTACGATTGGCGACGCTGAAACTGCCGCCGGATCGCTCACCGTCTCCGCCGTTTCCAGTGATCAAGTTCTGATCCCAGATGCGAACCTCGTCCTCGGTGGTTCAGGCGCGAACCGCACCATCACTGTGACTCCCGCCGCCAATCAGACGGGAATCGCGACGATTACAATCAACGTCAGCGATGGCGCAATCGCAGCAGTCGAGATGTTTACTGTTACGGTGAATTCCGCAGCAAACACCGCGCCGACCATCAGTAACATCCTCGATCAGACGATCATGGTGAACACAGCGACGGGCGCACTCGCCTTCACAATTGGCGACGCTGAAACGCTCCCCAATGCCCTGATGGTCAGCGCGACATCGAACAACACCACGCTGATCCCGAATGCCAATCTCGTCTTGGGGGGCACGGACGCGAACCGCACGATCACCATAACTCCTGCCGCCAACCAGACAGGTTCAGCAGTGATCACGGTGACGGTGAGTGATGGCAGTCTTTCGGTCAGCGATACTTTCACCGTGACGGTCAACGCACCCGGAAACACCGCACCAACTATCAGTGACATCCTCGATCAAACGGTCGCGGTGAACACAGCAACAGGCGCGCTCGCCTTCACGATTGGGGATGCTGAAACGGCAGCCAACGCGCTGACGGTCAGTGCAACATCGAATAACACCACGCTGATCCCGAACGCCAATCTTGTTCTGGGGGGCACGGACGCGAACCGCACGATCACTGTAACACCCGCAGCCAATCAGACTGGCGCAGCCACAATCACCGTGACGGTGATGGACGGCGGCGGCGCGACAGCAGTGGATACCTTCACCGTGACGGTCAACAACCCCGCTGATCCAGACAGCGATGGCGACGGCTTGACGGACTCGGAAGAAGCTGCGCTCGGCACCGATCCAAACAACCCGGACAGCGACGGTGACGGCGCGACGGACGGCGAAGAAGTGACCGCCGGAACAAACCCGAACGATCCGAACAGCAAGCCCGCCGCACAGCAGATGGTTCTGCCGCCACCACCGCCGCTGCCACCGTTGGCAGATTACAACGGCGTCGCTATCAGCGATGTGTTCTTGGCAGGCGTCCCGGACTCGATCCATTACACGGTGTTCGGTCGCGTGATCGCACGGAACGGCGCGTTTGTCGTGAACAGTGGACATCTGGGAAATGCCCAGATGATCCAGCAGGGCATCATTCATGCGATTGACATCTACGGCGCGACTGGTGTGAACTTGAATGTTGGGGTGATGGTCTGCTTGCAAGGAACGGGCAGCCTATACTTCCTTGATGCGGCGGGAGCGCCTCGCGTGCCGGTGCTGATCCCGTCGTGGACGTACAACAGCTACACCTGCACGACGATCTACACGGCGGGTATGCTGGTGCTGACTCGCACGCCCGCTGCCGCAGTTGTACCTGCCACTAGCGAACCGGGTGTGACGCCGCTCGCAAGCTGCACCGTGACGACGATGTATCTGGCGCGACTGCGCGCAGAACCGAACACCTCATCCGAAATTCTGGCGCACGTCCCCTATGATTTCGATCTACAGGCGACAGGCATGGTTTCGGGCTGGCATCGGGTGATCTTTGAAGGCACTGAGGGGTGGATCGCAACCGAGCTGCTCCAACTCCGTCTCGGCTGCCTCGGCTAACACAAGCATAAAAAAGGGGGGGTTCGAGTGAACATCCCCTTTTTAAGATTGCGGACGATTTGTGCGCATCATGCGCTCATGTAATCGGGGAAGTGCGTGGTCATCATCGCCATTCCTTTCCGGTCGATCATATACCCCTCAAAGTCCGGCAGTGACTCTACGAAGTAAATCCCGTTTCGTCCCATTGCAAACGCCGCCGTTGCGAACCGATCTGCTTCCAATACGTCAAGTCCAATCACGGTGATGCTGACGATCTCATCAAGTGCGTCCGCGTCACTGCGTGGGTTGTAGATGTGCGCACCGCGCATATAGCTCCCTGAGGTTGCGATTCCCCGGTCGTCCAACGTGACGGTCTTGACGATCTGTGAAAGATCAAACGGATTGCAGATACCCACTTTCCACGCCTGATCGTGCGCGTTCCGACCGTATACCTGCACATCACCGCCCGCATCAACGTAGAAATTGCGGAAGCCTTTCATGTACAACAGTGATGCCGCCTCATCAATCGCCCAACCTTTGACGATCCCCGATGGGTTGAAGATGCCGTTGTGCCACACATCGAAATACCCGCCGGTTTCCTGTTTCGTCTGTTCCGCCAGTTCCAGAACTGTGTGCATATCATGGCACGTTTGGTCAAATGTCAGTTCACGCCGGTTGATCCGCGAAACTTCGCTCGTTTCTTTGAACGGGCTGAAGGTCTGATCCACGTAGTTGAAATAGTCGTAGACAGCGTCAAACGCCCCGGCATCTGCCGAGGCGTCGACGATCTCGACGGTGATGGGCATCCCCATCATCCAGCGAGTCTGTTTCATAGATCCATCCCGATTGCGGCATCCAGCAGCGCCGATTCGAGCGACTGGACGAACGCGCGACTGCTGTCGGTCGCCCGCGAGACGAAGTCGACATCGTAGTCCTGTACCTCAATCGCTTCGCTGATCAGTGTAGGAAGCGCGTTGCGCGTGATGATGTCGGATTCATACGTGCTGCGCGGATAATCCGCGATCAGAATGTCGACCAGTTCACCATTTTCGATGACCGCGACGACCTGCATATCCCCCCAGCGTCCCGCTGCGACACTGTCACCGTAGTAACTGCCGTCGTAGTATTCGGCACCTTCCACCAGCGTCGTGGACTGCGTCGCTTCGACGGTTGATTGATCCGGGGCAAGTTCGACTTCAGGCGGGGTCGTGTCCATTCCTGAGAGGTGATGATTTTCGCCGCCAGCGCCGCGACCACCGCGCCCACGTCCACCGGGAGCAGTAGGCGGTTCTTGCGAAACGGTCGTGCCATCATCCGAAACCTGAACAGCGGGATCATCTGCTGCGCTCACCGAGTAGGTGAGGGCTACGCCAGCAACGAGGACGGATGCGCTCAATGCGCCGATTTTCCAGTTCTTGCGAAGTTTTGCGTTCATGGGTTACTGCTCCTTACGTGTCGATATTAGGATAGAAACTGCGATCAATGGTTCAACGACTGTGTTACTTGGCTACGATGCCCTCACGCGCGGCGACCGCTTGATCCGGTTGACGAGCCAACCGGCAGGGCGGGCAATCACGATCACAGCAACGGTTGCGGCGAGCATGACCCACAGGTTGTAGGCAACGCTGCCGATTTCGTCCCAGCGAAAATCGATCAAGCTGGTACTCGACTCACCGCTCAGCGGCTGCGCGCCTTCAGCGGAAGTTGAAGTCGCGTCCGTCGTTGCGCCGCTCAAACGAACGGCGAGATCAGCAACCGTTGTGCGTCCGCTGTTGACGACGGCGAGCAGGTTTTCGAGGCTGCGTCCTTCAGCGCTCATGGTGGCGGAAACGGATTCCACGTCCACACCAGCGGCAGCAAGCTCGGCGGTGAACTGTTCCAGCGTCATCGTGCCTTCGCTCGTCGTTTCAGTAACTGCAGACTCGTCTACAGCGGCAGATGTATCCGCAACAGATGCGTCAGGCTGTTCGGCGGCGCTGGTGATCGTTTCGGCACTGTCGGGCGGCGAAGGGCGATCACCGACCATTGCGAACCCGTCTTCACCGGAAGACATGCTGATCAGCATCGTCGTGCTTTGGATCGGGCTGATCAAATCCCCTTGTGACGCCAAGATCACGCCACTGGTGATGACAAGCACGACGAGGACGGCAAACCCTAAGAAGCGGCGGCGTGGGCGTTGTTGTGCGCGTGCCATGATGTTTCTCCTTTTGCGTTGGCGCGAACAACTACTGCGCCTGTGTCGCGGCGGCTTGGCGGCGAAGTCTCGGAATCCATCCGAACAGGTATTTCGAGGTATTGGTGGCGATCCACTTCCAATGCATGGCGACGTGCAGTGCCACGATGATCAGCACCAGTTCTGAACCTACCATGTGCAGCGTTTGCAGCGTCCGCTGAAATTCTTGATCCAGCGAAAGGCTCAAACCGAGCGTGCGTGAGATCAAGATGCCGCTGATGGTCACGAAGATCATGTCCAGAAACAGAGTGACATTCAGGACATAATTCAGGCGCGATTCGTGCAGCAGCTTCTTGAAGAAGTTACGCGTAAGGCTGACGATCCAATCCCAGTGCAGGATGATGTGGAGCACAAATGCGGCAGCGAACAGCAGTCCGAGGACTTCATGCAGTGCCAATCCCGTGAAGTGCTCTTCCATCTCGACGATGAACACACCTGTCAGGATCAGGTCAAGGTAGACATTGATCCGCGTCTTGCTGATGCGGGGCTTGCTGGTCGCGCGCGTTTGCGGAACCGCTTTTCGGGCAAGAAGTTGCGCAGCCATTTAGGGAACTCCTTAGGCGTTTTGCGAACACGTGCTTCACTTTAGCCGTACTCGCGCCGCCTGTGGTTATCCTGACCTCAAATAACCTCAAATCTGATTTAAGGTAGACCGCTGCAATGTCGAAAGTATTTCTCGTATGGCAGTACAAGCTTAGGGGACAGGCTAATCGGGGAGATGAGTCTGGGGTGTGAAATCTTTGCACCCCAGACATAACACAAATACTGAACGAGTTAGCGGAGCGATGGACCGCAGTTCCCTTGAGTCAAGCGATCAACACGGTTGATCCACACCACACCAAGATCCGCCGCATGCAAGCTGTACCAGCGCTCACCGTTGATGATACGCAGCGAACGCGCCTCCCAAGCCCGCGCCGCGAGCTGAGTAAGATACTCACCATACGGGGCAGCGTAGGCGGGCCAAGGTTCGGTCAAAACGATGAAGCACTGGTTCGTATTAAACATGATCTCCGCAATCGGGGTCGCGGTCGGGGGCGGAGTCGGCTGCGGAATGTTGCATCCACCTTGGTTGAGATAATACTGAAGGCGAACGCCCTCCGTACCGAGCGAAGCACGGAGTTCATGGGTTTCGTTGTAGTACGCGCTTACGCTCATGGGAATAACAACAACGTAATTGCTGCCGGGGTTTAGCGCCGGGAAGCCGCCATACTGCGTCGCGATCACCTCACCTGTACGGATGTTCACATCCTGAAGCGTGACCGTGGCGGCGGGCGCGACAGCATTACCGCTGTTCGCAACATTGATTTCGACCGAGAACGGCACGGCACATGTCGCCGTTCCACCTTGAATCGCAATTCCGTTCAGAATCACGGATGCGACGGCTGGTGGCGGAAGCCGTGCGGGCGGAGCGACCAACGGCAGTGTCGAAACGTCTCCCTCAATGCGAACAACGGTCGGGGATACCCATCCACTCATGCCAGACGGCAGAATCACGTTATACCAACCACTCCCGCTTGCACTTATCGCAAGAACTGCACCGCCGCGTGAATCCATTGAATCGATCACAGGGCAACCGTTGTTATCAATTGAATCGCAGAAGCGAACATTCACCGCGTAATAGCCTTGTGCCGGATACGCGAACGGTGCAGTTGGCTGCGGCGGTTCAGGTGTCGGCGTTGTGGGTTCAGCCGTCGGTTCAGGGGAAATGCCCGCTGCTGCCAGTGCTTCAGCGATCACACGCTCCGTGTATACCCCCATACGCTCATTGTTCACGCGGATCGGCATGACTGTAGCGGTATACGACTGCTGATCGGCTGTGACGACGACCAAGCGAATCGCATACAAACCATCCGGGACGGTGGTCGTGTCGAGTGTCGCAAGCGTCCCGTCGATCACAGGTTCGGTTTGCGCCGCTGTTGCGGGAATCCAAGGCGCATTTTCGGGAATCGTCAGGTCGGCATTGAGTTCGACATATTCGAGATAGAAGTACGTCAAGTTTTCCAGCGAAGCCGTTCCGATCACATCGCCCACGCTCCAAACTTCGGTCACAGACGGGGGCCACGTGATCTCAACGCCGCTGCGGACAGGGGTTGTATCCACCGGAGCATCTTGCGCGCTAACGGTGCTGATCAGCACAACCAAGAGAATAACCATCAAAAAAACTCGCAAAACGTAACGCATAAGTAACCTTTCAATGGGCTGCCAAGTGAAGCTGTGTCGCGGTTTCGTTAAGCCATGAAACAACCGTGCCTTACTCACCCACTATAACGCAGACAACCTAGTTTGCTGAATTAATGAAGTGTTTTTCACGCTTGGACTCATGGCGTGGCAAAACGGCACTCGACTAGAATTGCCGAATAATGCAGACGGGAACAGCCATCGAGTGACAACACTCTTGATTCGAAAAAATACCATCGGGTTTCTCCTCTACAGCATGATCTTCTACATTGGCATGTTGGGTCTGCTTGATGTGCTGGTGAATTTCTACTTTGCCAGTCTGGGAAACAGCTCGGAGACAATCGGGCTGCTCCAATCACTCCCCCGTTTAGCGGGATTTCTGACCAGCGTACCGCTCGGATTCTTGACGAACCGGATCGGCACACGGCGTATGTTGATTCTCGCTACAATCGGCTGCGTGCTTGCAAACTGGATGCAGTTGATCCCCATCCTACCGATGCTGGCGATCAGCCGTTTTTTCTTCGGGCTGGCGTATGGCGCGCAGCAGATTGCGAATGCGCCGCTGATAGTGGAAATGGTTGAGCCGAGGTTGCGTACAGGTTTTTTCGCACTGCACAATCTGCTGACGATGGGCGCAATGGCATTTGGGAGCTTCATCGGCGGGTATCTGCCGGGGTGGATCACCAGCGCCACCCAATCCTTCGTTCCCGACGCATGGACGGCATCCGCGACAACACCCTTTGCCTACGGAGGAGCGCTTTTCGCGGCAGGTCTGATCAGTTTGATCGGCATCTTGCCCATTCTCAAGTTGAAGGCAGGAGCGCGTTATTCCGACGCACCAGCCGTTCAGCACACGACAAGCACGCCCGCAAAAACGCCTTGGTTGATGCTGGCGCTGGCAGCCCTGCCGATGCTCACCTTCGGGTTTTCCGGCGGGCTGACATTCCCATTCTACAACTTGTTTTGGCGTGAGCAGTTCGCGCTTCCCGATCAAAACGTCGGGACGATTTTGAGCATCGGTTGGCTCGGCATGGCGGCGATCCCGATGATCAATTCGGCAATGGAATCGCGCTTCGGGCGCGCAAATGCACTGCGCTTGATGATGATCATCAGCGCGGCGGCGTTCTTTGTGCTTGGGCTTCTGCCCGCGCTCGTGATCAGCGTGACGGTGTTCGTGATCGCCATCTCCAGCCGCAACACGATGAACCCGCTCTTTCAGCCGCTCGTGCTGGAGTCGCTGCCGCCGTCGTTATCAAACCTCGCCAGCAGTATGATGCTCGTCATGTGGAATATCGGCTGGTTCGCGGCAACGGCGGCGGGCGGCTTCATCGCGGAACGCTTCGGCTATGGCGTGATCATGGTTCTGACCGCGATCACTGTGCTGATGACCGGCTTCTCCATCCCCATAATCTTTCGCCAACCGAGCCTTTTGGGGAATAGGCTTGCGTGGGACGAATCCGCTAGATAACGAACGGAATTAACCACTTTGACTTGCGGCGGTATTCGGCATAGTCGGGGTAGCGGGATAAGGATTTATCCTTCTTCAGCATGTTCGGTACCCAGATCAACAGGACGATCACGAAGATGATGGCGAGCGGAAGCCAGTGCATCGCCAGCAGTCCATAGCCGAGATAGATCAGGAGTTCGCCCAAGTAGTTTGGATTACGCACTCGCGCCCACAAACCCTCTTGCAGCAGTGTGCCGGGGCGCAGCGTCATGATCATGTGCTTCTGCATGTCCGATGTATAGTGCAGGAAGATTCCCAATGTGTAAAGCACAATACAGATTGCTGTGTACCAGTTCGGCGCTTGAGTTCCATTCTGCATGATTAGCAGCGGCGCGATCCAGTAGAGCGCCAGTGTCCCGAACAAACCGATCCCCTGCGGCAGGCTCACGGACGCTTCCCACCGTTTATCGGGAAATGTCTGGCTTTTGATCAACCAGATCATGCCGTAGGTGCCATGCAGCGCTAAATACACCCACGCTGTTGTATTCGACCACTGGTTATGAGCTGCCATTAAGCCGAGAACGACGAATGTCGTCAAGAACTTGTGCGTATCTACGAGGTGACGCTGGCGCAAGATCATCGTTCAACACCTTTCGCTGAGATGCGTTTGATTGACCAGATAGAACATTAGGCGACGGCAGTTTGTGCGACTTGACGTGCGCACCACTGCGCAAGCGTGGTGGATGGCGTGCCAAGCAGTTGCGACGTAAGCGCAGGACTGCCGGGTTCACCCATCTTTTCCGTCAATTCCATCAACGCGACCACATGGGCAAGCCTCTCTTGTCTAGAAAGTCTGCTCATCAGCCTTAACAGCCAAAAAGGTGTCTGCGCGATTTTGATCGGCTGCTCAACCGTGCGTATGTAGATTTCCAGCGCCTCTCGTATTGTGAGCGCCTCCGGTCCGTAGACTTCGAATCGCTGGTTCGCCGCCGCCGGAGTATCAAGCGCTTTGACCACAAGTTCAGCGTAATCGTCCGCTGCAACAAAGCGAAACTTCGTCGTTGCTGCACCCATCACCATCGCCCGTGTTCCGCGAACATAAAGCGGTAGACTTTCCATGAAAAAAGTCGGCTTGAAAATCGAATAGGGTACGCCTGACCGCACGATCGCTTCTTCTGCCGCCCATTTCGCGGCTTCCTGCGGAACATGAATCGTCTCCGCGGAAACGAGCATTCCGGAAATATACGTCAGTCGTTTGACTCCCGCTGCTGCCGCCAGTTGAGCGACACGTGCCGTTCCTTGATGCTCAACCTGCTCAAATTCCTCAAGTGTTTCTCCTTGCAGTGAGACATGCACCGCCGAACACCCTTTGAGCGCATCCGCGATGCTCGCGCCGTCGGTCACATCGCCGCGCACGATTTCGATGGGTGCGCCAAACTGCTTTTGAGCGCTTTCGGGTTTGCGCGCGAGAACCCGCACCTGCCAACCTGCATCAACGAGACGGCGAACCACTGGCATGCCGAGCATTCCGGTTGCCCCAATAACGAGGATTTTGCGTGCTGCTGACATTTCACTGCCCCTTAGTGTTGTGCGTAAACACATCGTTCCGTGTGAACACTGTTCACGAGTAGACAAAAAAAGAGCTAAGGCTGATAGCCATAGCCGTGAAAAAACATCTCCAGCGCGTTATCTAACAACCGCTGAATCCGCTCCGCGTCAAACAAAAAACCCATCGTGATCCCAAGCGCGACGATCCCGTGAAGCACTGCCCACCATGCCTCGCTCATCGCAACCGGATCACCCGCCCGTAGAATTCCCGCCTGAACTGCCGCTGCGAAAACTTCCTGATATTCGGTAAGCGCCTGCAGCCATTCTGACGCTTGATCTTGGCGTGACTTAAACAGCAGATCGGGACGTTCCATAAACATCAGCCGATAATACGTCGGATGCTGCATACCAAACGCGATATAAGCATGCGCCATCGCCCGCAGGGTTTGGGTAAAATCGCCGCCGGATGCTGCCGCTGCCGCCTGTGCCGTTCGAAACAGCTTGAAGCCTTCATCGGCAACGCTGAACAGCAGATCATCCTTGTCATCGAAGTAGCGGTAGAGCGCCCCCGGTGAATAACCGATGTGCTCTGCCACGCGGCGCAGCGAAAACGCCTCATACCCGTCCTGTGTGAACAGTTCACCCGCCGCATCAAGGATCAATTGACGGAGTTCTTTACGCTCACTGTCGCGGCGTTCTTGCGAAAGCTGACGTAAGCGCTCGGCGCGCGTATTTGACGAATTCTTCATCAGTGCAAACACCTCATTCTGCGTGAACACCGTTCACACATTGAATAGTATATGAATATGAATTGGCAAAGTCAAGCGCAATTTGTAATCACGATATCAATTACGAATCCCCCTTCCGGAAATTGGTAAAAAATTCATTCAGGTATAGACACGGTTTGTTTTTCATTATTCAATAAGTGAGGCTGCAACAACCCTACAACCACATAGTCTTTACGGTTCATGGTTGGGCGTGTGCCACACCCACATCGGGCTTTATTTTGCTTCGCGCATGGAAGGGATCATTGATGAAGCTCAGCACTCCATCCTATCTTACTATCTTGGTATCAGTATTCGTGATCGCATCGCTCCTCATGGGAGGGCTGGTATTAGCTCAGGATGCTGAACCCGAGCATCCGCACTGGACTTACGAAGGTGAAGAAGGTCCGTCACACTGGGGAGAACTCAACCCCGATTATGAGCTTTGTTCACTTGGGGAAGCACAATCCCCGATCAACATTGTTGACGCGCAAACCCTGAACCTTACCGATATCGCCTTTGACTATGCAGCGTCAGCGCTCAACATCTTCAACAATGGTCACACGATTCAGGTACAGTACGACGAGGGCAGCAGCATCGTCTACAACGAAATTCAGTATAACCTCATTCAATTCCATTTCCATACCCCCAGCGAACACACCGTCAATGGTGAGTCATTCGAAATGGAACTGCACTTTGTGCATCAGGACGCGAACGGTTCGTTGGCGGTCGTCGGTGTTCTGCTCCATGAGGGTGCAGAAAATGAGGCTTACGCGGAATTGTTCGAGCACCTGCCCGCGACCGAAGGCGAACCTGAGCCGACGGAACTGAGCATTGAAGCTGCGGGTCTGCTCCCAGAAGAAACGTCCTACTACACCTACGGCGGGTCACTGACCACGCCCCCGTGTTCACAGGGTGTCCGCTGGTTGGTGCTGACAACGCCCGTCGAAATCTCCGCTGAACAGATCGAAACATTCCGCGCGATTTTTGAAATGAACGCACGTCCGGTTCAACCGCTGAATGAGCGCGATCTGCTTCAAGACAGCGGGGCAAACGGTTAGGCGAATACTCGCCGTTTCACCAAAAACCAACGCCTTTCTCGACGAGAAGGGCGTTGGTTTTCGGCAGTCACAACCACTTTTCGAGTCGATATTCCACTAATCCCCGTTGGCATATGTAAACGCTGTCTGTACGCCGCAATTGATCGCCGCCTCTACCACTAAAGAATAATGCAGGATCACATGAGTCGGGGACGAACGCAAGCCGGGGACGAATCCCCGTTTGGATTCCGTCCTATAATGATTGTGAAGGGTCGCGCAATATGCGGCATTGTTGCTGATGATTCTTCAGAGATCGGGTTTCGTGCTGTGCACAGGTACGTTTACAGGAGAGCCTATGAGACGCAAGACCGAACCTCACCTCGCTCGGCTTGTGCCCATTTTGCTTTTGATGGCATGCCTGTTTGGTCTGCCATCATTCCCAAAACTTCAGGCGCAAATCGGAGGCACGATTGGCTACGGCAGCAGTGTGTACGGAAGCATCACGGCTGCAGGTCAATCGCTGACCTATAGTTTTAATGGTAGTGCGGGCGATCTGGTACAGGCGGCGATTCGCAACTGGACAGGTACGCTTGATCCTCGTCTCGATTTGACCGCGCCTGATGGTCAGATTATCTCCGGCAGTGGAAATCATCCGTTTTCGGACGATCCGCTCGCAGCATCTCTCTCACTCTATCTGCCACAGACCGGAATCTATTCGCTGCGCATCAGCGGCGAGGGCAGCACATCGGGCGATTTCATACTCAAGTTTCAAGGACGCAGTGGGATCAGCCCCACGCCTCTCGTTTTTGGGCAACCGCTCGACGTTTCAATACTTGAATCCCCGATGCCACAGTATTATGCGTTTGAAACACAAGACTGCCCAACAGTTTTTGTCGTCACCAATTTGAGCGACGGTCAGCCATTCACATTTCCTTTTTCGGTTCACGTTTTCAACCCAATCGGAACGCAAATCGCACAGCTTTACGGCGGTGATGCGGTTGAAGACCGCCTGATCCTTCAGCCAAACAGCGGACGCTACGAAGTCATCGTCAATTCGGACGATCCACAAACGCAGGGAATGATTCAACTGCTGGTCTCCTGCCTTGATCAAGCGCCGGGATGTGTAGGTTCAGGCCAAGCAGCGAGCGCGGACGGCTGTCCGCTGTGCTTCGGTGATGGCGAGCAGTGCGCCGCACTCGACGTGACGTATACATTGGACGGACTCACAGCCATTTTCTCTTGGGGCGAAGTCGAAGGCGCGGATTGGTACATCTTCAGCATTCTCGATGCTTCTGGCGCGTTGGTCGCGGATTCGGCGCGTATGGTCGAAACACCCGGAAATACCTACACCTTCAACCCCGATGATCTGTTCCGCGCGCCGTTCACCGTCATCGTCACCGCCGGATCAGAAGACCCGGCAACCACCATCGACTGCATCGACGAGGTGACGATTCCTTTTGAGGGCATGACGAGCGAGACTTGTTCGGGCATTTCGGTCGGTGTTGATGTTATTCCCGGTGAAGCCCGTGCCGCCGTCGTGCATTGGAGCGCGGTCGCAGACGCACAGGCATACCTGATCCATGTCTACGCGGTTGATGGCGGTGGGCTGATCGGTATCCGTGTGCTGACCGTTCCCGGCGATGCGACCACCTATCACCTGAACGATGTGTTCCCGTCTGAATATCAGCAGTTTGAAATCCGTGTCGCTGCATACTCGGAGGCAGCAGGCGGCGGCGCATTCGGGGATATGCCTCAGGGATTCCTGTGTGATGGCGGTGCTACCGCCGAATTTGAGCCGCTCGGTCCCGTGCATTGGGGAGGAGATTAACCATGAGGCGCATCACGCATCCTTTTATGATTACGCTCCTCGCGCTCCTCGTCCTGCTGGCAGCCTTGATCGGAGTAGGACTGGTCGATTTTTCGCTTGATACGCTTCAAGCGCAGAGCGGCGGCACGCTCAGTTATGGATCGCACATGTACGGCACGGTTTCGGAAGCTGTTCCGGTCGTGACCTATGTTTTTACAGGCAATACGGGCGATTTTGTCTCGATTACTGTTGATTCGTGGGCGGGGAGGCTTGACGTTCAGCTTGATCTGGTTGCACCCAACGGCTTGATCCTCGAAATCAGCACTCAGAACACGCCCGCCGCAGAAACGAACGGCGCTTATCTCTCCGTGTTTCTGCCAGAAGCAGGCGGTTATTTGCTGCGCATCAGCGGCGAACGCGGCACAAACGGGGATTTTCTACTCAGTTTGGTAGGGCGGGCGGCGGCAACGGCACTGCCGCTTGCCTACGGGCTTCCGCTTGATGTGGTTCTTCCCGTCAACGCCACTCCTCAGTATTTTTCGTTTGAAACGTTGGCGTGCCCAACAACGCTGGTGATCACCGATCTGAGTTTGCCGCAAGGCGCGCCGTCCCCCTTCGTCGTCAAACTGCGCGATCAGCGCGGGGATTTGGTCGCGCAGCTGCGTGGCGGCGATCAACTGGAAGATTGGATCACAGTTGCACCGGAGAGCGGACACTATGAAGCCGAAATCACAACCGCCGATCCGGCACTGTCCGGCGCGATTCGTCTGCTCGTCACATGCGCGGGGGATAATCCCGGATGCAATCCAAACGCGGTTGGGGTGTCCGACGGCGCGGAGTGCGCGCCATGCCCTGACCCGGATGAATTTGTTCCCGGAAGCAGTTGTCCCGATCTGCATTTGACCGCGTACCAAGACGCGGACGCGCCTACAATGATCACCGTAACATGGGATGCAGTCTCCGGCGCAACCGGATATGCCGTGTATGTGACAGGGCTGATCAGCGGCGGCGGCGAAACATATCTCACCCATGCCGAATGGGTACCCGGCGATCCGCTGCTTTTCACGTGGATTCTGCCGGAAGTTGGCTATGACGGATTCGTATTCACGCTTCATGTGATGATCGGAGAGGAAACGCTTTGCACCCAGCAAACCCAAGTCGAGATCGTGACGGATACGCCGAATCAATTCAACTCACCGTGTGCGATCCGCGCGGATCGAGAAGGGGTTTCCGTGCGTGTGGGACCCGGAACATCGCGCAGCATCTTTACATCGCTCAATCCGGGTATTGAATACACGGTGATCGGGTTCGCGGAAAGCGAAGACGGATCACTGTGGTGGCAGCTTGATAAGACACAGTTTGCCGGACATGAAGGCGTGATCAGCTTGTGGGTCGCTCAAGCGGATGTTATCCCCGTCGGGGACTGCTCACAGATTCCGGAAGGCGATATCCCACCCGTAATCCCTGATCCTGATGACGGTGGAGACATTCCGGGTGGGTGGCTGCCATGCGGCTCATGTGATACATGCGGGCATCCCGCCAGCGAGTGTGTGACATCGCCCGAAGGGTTGTGCTTGTGGGACCCGGCAACATGCAGCTCACCGCCCGGTGATCCGGGAGACGGTCAGTGTTATGCGGTCACGGCGACGATTGATATGGGGCAGTGTTTTGGCGGAGGTTCAGCGATGCTCGATACACCGCCAAACTGTGAAGGCAACCTCTATACGCCGGGAACGCTGATACAGGCGCACGCTGTCGCAGTTGATCCAAAATGCATCGTGCATTCTTGGTCAGGCTGCGGCGTATCCGGCAGCGGCGCGTCGATTTCGTTTGTGCCTCCGGGAAGCTGCACCGTCACAGCGCATATGGGTTATTGAGTTTTTTGGGTGGCACGGGCTGTGCCACCCAACATCCATTCAATGCACGCCTACGACTTGCGCTGCGCTTACTCTTCCGACGGCAGCGTGATGACTACAATCGTGTAAATCGCGGTACCGGGTTCTGTCGCAGACTGGGGATCACGCACCTCAATATCAAAGACCGATCCCATACCTTCGACCACCTGACCAAAAATCGTGTAGCCACCATCAAGCCGTGCGACGGGCGCAAGCGTAATGAAGAACTGACTCCCATTCGTATCCGGTCCGGCGTTCGCCATCCCTAAGACGCCAATCCCGCCAAACGTGAGATCATTGTCGGTTTCATTGACGAACTCATAACCGGGTCCACCAATTCCGCTCCCCAGCGGATCACCACCCTGCACGACAAAATCCTCAATGACGCGGTGGAATGTCAAATTGTCAAAGAACCGGTTCGCAGCAAGGAACACAAAGCTGTTAACGGTGATCGGCGCATCATCCTCGTACAGGTCAACGAGGAAACTACCGGCTTCCGTGCAGAAAACCGCGCCGTAATCCACATCCGCTTCAAGCACCTCAGCAGGCGTCAAATACTGTAAGCGCACGGGATCTGCTGTGTCTTCAGCGCCTTCGCATACGCTGGCGAGAGTCGTTTCTGCATCCAGTTCAATTGGTTCCAGCGCTTCGTCTACCGTCACATCGGACGGCTCAACAGTCAGCGTAAAATCGCCCGTTCCAGCATCGCTGTTCGTTCCCGCCTCGATAACGATCGTAGTGCCGCCCGGCACAACGAGCTGTGTAAAACCTGCCGATAGACTGCCCTCGGCAGCATCATTGTTTTGCGCAGACGGAGTATCATTTCCTTCGACATAGAGTCGCAGATATGTATCGAGGTCATCCGTGCCCTCGAGCGTGATATTCAGCGGCGTGGTTTCGTCTACGCTGAGGGTGTAACGGAGCCTCGTGTTCTCAGGAAATGCCGCCTGTACGGGTTCGCCGAGCGTAATCTCGCCCGCATCCTCAATCACTGCCGGCGGAGCGACACGCAGCGTATAAGCGCCTGCTTCCCCATCGGCATACGTCCCCGCTTCGACGATCAGCACTTCACCTGCCGTTACTTCGACGCCTTCTACCGCCGAGTAAAGTGTTCCATCGCCGCGATCATCATTTTCGACAAACGGTTCCGTTTCACTTTCGCGATAGATACGTAAATAAGTATCCATATCGCCTGTGCCGCTCAGAAAGAAATTGAGCGTTCCGCCGTCCACCACTTCTAGCGTGTAGCGATCACGCACCCCAACTTCCAGTTCACCGCTGACATTTTCCCCTACAGCAATAGCCCCGGCATCCTCAGTGGTGTGGTCTTGTGCCAACACAACGACTGTAGTGATCAGCAGCCCGATCACCAGCCCGACAGCAAAACGCTTCATCATCTAAGCTCCTTATCTCAAAAACCGCAGCCCTCATTATAGGCAGACACTCGCTAAATCCTATCGCCCCAACGTCCCGATTGGTGGTGGGCGCATCACTGCAAAGCGGTGATCGGCTCAAGCTGAATCGTAAAATGGCGCAGCACGGGCGACTGCGAGACGATCCGGTAAGGCGGCAGAGTTTCCCGCTGCGCGTAAGCTTCAAGGATCACCTCGGCAAGGTAATCGACATGACTTTGTGTATAGGTTCGGCGCGGGAAAGCCAGCCGTACCAAATCCATACGCGCGGGCTGCTCGCTGCCGTCAGGTTGCAAGCCGAACATCACCGTCCCGATTTCGACCGCGCGCACACCGCCGAGCAGATACAGCGCATTATTCAGCGACCAAGCCGGGTACTGTGTCGGCGGAATATGCGGGAGCATTTCGCGCGCGTCCAGATAAACAGCGTGTCCTCCGGTCGGCTGAACGATTGGCACGCCCGCCGCTGTCAAGCGATCGCCAAGATACGCGATTGAGCGAATGCGATACCGTAAATAATGCGCGTCGAGTGCCTCGTACAGCCCTGTTGCGATTGCCTCCAGATCATAGCCTGCCATCCCGCCGTATGTCGGAAAGCCTTCAGTCAAGATTTCGAGATTGCGGCACTGCGCCGCCAGCGCGTCATCGTTGAGCGCAAGAAAGCCGCCGATATTCGCCATGCCATCTTTTTTGGCGCTCATCGTGCAGCCGTCGGCGTAGCTGAACATCTCCTGAGCGATCTCCATCGGCGTTTTATCCGCGTAACCCTCTTCCCGAATCTTGATGAACCAAGAATTTTCGGCAAAGCGGCACGCATCAATCAGGAACGGAATCCCGTAACGGCGCGCGACCTCGCTCACGGCGCGGATATTCGCCATGCTCACGGGCTGACCACCGCCGGAATTATTCGTGACCGTGATCATGATCGCAGGAATACGCTCACGCCCGACGGTGCGAATCGTTTCCTCAAGCGCTTGCACATCCATGTTTCCCTTGAAAGGATGGATCAAGCGTGGATGTTTTCCTTCTTCGATGACCAGATCGCGCGCTTCAGCGCCGTTGTGTTCCACATGCGCGCGGGTGGTGTCGAAGTGGGTATTATTTGGGATCACGTCGCCCGGTTTGGCAATATTGGTGAAAAGGATATTTTCGGCGGCACGTCCTTGATGCGTCGGGATCACATGCTTGAATCCGGTAATATCGCGCACAGCAGCCTCAAAACGGTAAAACGAGGATGCTCCGGCGTAGGATTCATCACTTGCGATCATGCCTGCCCATTGGCGCGAGGACATGGCACCTGTACCGCTGTCGGTCAGCAGATCGATCAGCACATCGTCCGCACGAAGCAGAAACGGGTTATATCCCGCCGCTTTGAGCGCTTGTTCGCGCTGCGCCAGTGAGGTGAAATGGATCGGCTCAACCGAGCGAATCCGGAATGGCTCAATAATTGTTTTGGGGTGAAATTCACGCATGAGGAATCCCTTAATTGTTTCCAATCTTGATGGAGCAAAGATTATCGCCGCCGCGCTCACTTGGCGACTATTCTGTGCAAGTTTTAGAGGAACAAGATGACGATGTAAGCCGTCTAGAAAAGGACTAAGATGTGTTCAACCACGTGAAGGGGGTAACCATGAAGAGGCTCACATTTGCCACCGCTGTATTGATGCTCATGACCCTAGGAGCGCCTATGCTTGCGCAAGAGGATCCCAATGTCGTCGCGGTCAACGATAACAGCACATTTGCGTTTGATCTGTACCGGCAGGTTTCCGCAAACAGCGACGGAAACTTCGTCTTTTCGCCGTTTAGCGTATCGCTGGCGCTGGCAATGGCATACAACGGCGCGGTTGGTGATACTGCCTCCGAAATGGCGTCAGCGCTGCATTTCACGTTGGATCGCGCGGAAATAAATCGTGCGATGGCAGCGCTGACCGCTCAGTTTCTCGAACGAGGCAGCGCCGAAGCAACAGAATTTGAGCCTGAACGACGTTTGGCGATTGCGAATGCGCTCTGGGGAGAGCAAACCTTCCCATTTGAGGCGGACTTCCTCGCGCAGCTTGAAGCGGATTACGGCGCGGGTCTTGAACTGGTTGACTTCATCCATGCCGCCGAAGCAGCACGTGAACGAATCAACACATGGGTTGAGGATCAAACGAACGGGCTGATTCAGGACATTGTGCCGCAAGGCGCGGTTAGTGACTTGACGCGGTTGGTACTCGCAAACGCGATCTACTTCAAGTCGAATTGGCTCAATCAATTTACGGAGGCGTTCACGCAAGATCAGCCCTTCACTCGGATGGACAGCAGCTCGGTCACTGTGCCGATGATGCGGCAGGAAACCCATTTTCTCTATTTGGTGGACAGCGGCTATCAGGCAATCAGTCTTCCCTACGGCGGTGGGTTTGCGATGGAGATTTACCTACCTGACGCGGGAGCTTTTGAGGCTTTCGAGCAGTCGTTTACGCCGGATATGATGCTGATGTTCCGCAGCAGCGCCACATGGGGCGAAGTGACGCTCACGATGCCGCGATGGGAAACCGAGAGCAATCTTCCGATGACCGACCTGCTTCAGCAGATGGGTATGCAAATTCCCTTCACCGGAGATGCTGACTTCACCGCGATGTTTGATGAGGCAGAGACCACTGAACGCCTATTCATCAGCGATGTGCTGCACAAGGCGTTTATCAGCGTCGATGAAAGCGGCACCGAAGCCGCTGCCGCAACGATCATCATGATGGGCGCAACCAGCGCGCAACCTGAACCCACCGAACCGTATCCGTTCACGATTGACCGCCCGTTCCTGTATACCATCGTCGATCAATCGACCGGATCAGTATTGTTCATGGGGCGCGTACTCGATCCAAGCGTGCAATAAACGAGAGATGACAAACTGCACACGACGTTGTGCAACTGTGTGCAGTTTGCCAGTTCATCAATACTAGAATGCGTCGTCGTGTGTTACGCTGATGCATAGTATTCGCGCGAGAAGTGTTCAAGATTATGAATTACACAGCGAATGATTGATATGCTTCTGGTGCACAGCTAGACGTTAGTTCGGATTCTATTTCGCCTACTTTGGCTGAATACGAACTTGAAGGCAGATTATGTCCCACGAACTTGAAGACCTGCGTTTAGCGCTTGAGCAAACACGCGAAGCGCTGCATCAGGCACACAAGCGGATTGAACAGCTAGAAGCCCGTATCCTCCCCGAAGACACTCAGCTTTCGCCCGTATTCTCTCCACACTTGCACAGTCGCATTTTGGACACGCTTCTCGAAGGCTGTCAGATTATCGGTTTCGACTGGCGCTACCTGTATATCAACGATAGGGCGGCAGAGTATGGTCGCCGCCCAAAATCAGACTACATCGGGCACACAGTTCAGGAGTTGTATCCCGGTATTGAAATTAGTGCGTTTTTTGCCGCGCTTAAACGGTGCATGATCGAACGCCGCGAACAGGACTTCGAGCACGAATTTACTTATCCTGATGGGTCATCTGCATGGTTTGATTTTCGTGTTCAGCCAATCGCGGAAGGGATTTTCATCTTCACGCAAGCGATCACCGAGCGGAAACGCGCCGAAGCAGCGCTGCATGAACGCGAAGAATGGCTTTCACTTTCTTTGGAGGCAACCGATCTCGGCACATGGCGTCATACGCTTGAGACTGGGACGGTTCGCTTTGATGAACGCGCACGAAATCACTATGGTTTTGCATCGGATACCGTCACGCTGGATCAAGTGTTTGCGCGCGTGCATCCTGATGATCTTCCCCGTCTAATGAGAGAGATTGGCGCAACCGTACACCCCGAGGGGACGGGGCGATACTCGACTGAGTACCGCGTGATCCATGATGATCAGCGTGTGCGCTGGTTGGCTATACAAGCGCGCATGGTGTTCACAGGAGAAGGCGATCAGCGCATTCCGGTCGCCGGATACGGGACAAGTCAAGACATCACAGCGCGCAAACTGACAGATGAGAGAATTCGGAAACTGCACCGCACCATTGCCTTGATGAGCGAAATCAATCAAACCATCGTGCGCGTCCGCAGCATGGAAGAGTTGTACGCCACTGCGTGCGAAATCACGGTGACGAAGGGCGGTTTTCTTGGTGTCTGGATCGGTGAGGTCACATCCGATCAACGTCAGATTATCCCGGCTGCGTTCGCTGGCGTCCCCAAAAAATTCCCAGACGGTTTTTTGCTTAATGACGAAACAGCAGCAGCGTCTCCCCTATACCGCGTGGTTCACACAGGCGAACATGTTATCACCAAGGGTATTCCGCTTGATCCAAGTATTCCCATCCAACGCCGCCGCGAGCTAGCGCAGTTCGAGGCGCATTCCGCTGCTTCGTTTCCGCTCAAAGTGAGAGGGGATGTGCGCGGCGTCATTACGTTCTACACACGCGAAGAGGGTTTCTTTGACGATGAAGAAGTTCGGCTCCTCGACGAATTGGCGGGCGACATTAGTTTCGCAATGGAATTCGCCGAACAAGAAGCGCGACGGCGCGAAGTCGAACTTGCGGTTCAGCGTTACTTGCAGCGTTTGGAAGTTCTCCACGAGATCGACTCTGGGCTTCTCCAAGGGGACTCCATCGAGACGCTGATTGACACAACGCTGAAACTAGTACGGCGATTGATTCCCTGTGATCGCGCCGGGGTTGTTCTTATCGACGACGTCAAGCATGAGGCGATTTTCGTTTCAGTTGACCAGGACGGAGCAAGCGATATTGCTAAAGGCACGCGCGCGCAGCTTCCCCCGGATGGCTGGTTTCAGTTTGATGCAAGGGGCTTGTGTGTCATTGATGACATCCGAACCCTATCAGATCCGCCAACGATTTACCATTGGGCGATCAATGCCGGACAAGCCGCCGCGCTCCATGTTCTGCTTACAAACGACAGCGCGTCGTTCGGCGCATTCAACCTCTTTTCGCATCAACCGGGCTTTTTTACACCGGAATATCAGACAATAGCGCTGGAAATCAGCAATCAGCTCGCCATTGTCCTTCGACAGAAGCACATGGCAGAAGAAATCGAACGCCACACCGCCGAGTTGGAAACGCACGTCCGCACCCGCACTGCTGAACTGCAAGCTGCAAAAGAACAGGTCGAAGCAATCCTCAATAACAGCCTCGACGGGATTGTTTTCCTCGATTCAAACCTTTGCATCCTCCAAGCCAACAGCAGTTTCGATACCCTACTTGGATACTCAACTCCTACCCCAGTGGGTGTACCGCTCCTCGAATTCATTCATAACGACGATAGGGCGCGTTTTCAGGATGCAGTAAGCACGCTGCCCAACGAGCAAGGCGGTCAGTACATCGAAGTGAAGCTGATCCCGTCAGAGCAGCCTCACGAACCTCTTGAAGTCGAAGTCGGCATCCGAAGTGTATTCGGTGGCGGATACGTCTGCACGATCCATGACATCAGCGCGCGTCATAAAGCTCAAGCAGCGCTGGTTCATGCGTTGGAGGTTGAGAAACAAACCAACGTCCTAAAATCTCGTTTTGTTTCGATGGCGTCCCACGAGTTTCGCACGCCGCTGGCAGGCATACTCGCATCGGCTGAGACACTCTCCGCCTATCGTCACAAAATGCAAGATGATGATATTGAACTGCGTCTTGAAAACATCCGGCGGCAGGTGCAGTACATGGCCGGAATTATGGAAGACGTGCTTCAGCTTGGGCGAATGCAATCGGGGCGATACGAGTTCAACCCAAGAGAAACCGATCTTGATGCCGTGTGCCGAGACGTTCTTGCCGAATTCGTTCGTCACGTGCCAGAAGCATTACGGATTCAATACGAATGTTGTACCGCGCCAATCCTTGCGCATGTTGACCGCCGCTTGATCCATCAAGCCCTCACAAACTTGATCTCAAACGCGGTCAAATACACCCCGGTTGAGAAGCCTATTCGGGTGATCCTACGTCAAGAATCCAAGTCGATTGTGTTTCGGATTATGGATGAAGGAATCGGCATACCAGCGGAAGATTTGGACAGCTTGTTTGAGCCGTTCCACCGGGCATCGAATGTCGGCGCAGTATCGGGGACAGGCTTGGGCTTGAGCATCGCCAAACGCGCCGTAGAGGAGCACAACGGAACACTCTCCGTAGACTCCGAAATCGGTGTCGGCACAACCTTCACAATCGTCCTCCCAACAGCATAATGGATATCGCGCTATGGCTGTGATATTGATTATCGAAGATGACGAAACAATCCGCAGTGAAGTCGTCCAATGGCTTCAGTTTGAGGATCATGAAGTGCTCAGCGCCGCGAACGGGCGTGAAGGCATTCGCCTTGCTCTAGAGCACAAACCGGATTTGATCGTCTCGGACATCCTCATGCCCGAAACCGATGGGTATCGCGTGCTGTTTGAGCTTCGCGTCTCCCCTTCGACTGCGCTTATCCCCTTCATCTTCATGAGCGCCAAAGCGGAGCGGCAGGATTTGCGTTATGGAATGGAACTTGGCGCGGACGATTACCTCTCGAAGCCGTTCACGCGGGGTGAACTTATGCGCGCGATTGAAAAGCGCATCCAGCGCCACGCGTCCTATCAAACGACGACTGACCAACAGATCGCAACTGTCAAGCGTTCCCTGCTGCGCCGCTTGTCGCATGAACTCCGCACGCCGCTCGTCGGTGTCTTGGGGATCGGTGAACTGCTCACCTCCGGCGCGGCGACACTCAGCGATGATGAAATTGTCGAATACGGTCAACTGCTAACCTCGAGCGCTCACCGCTTGAGCCGCTTAGTGGATAATTACCTACTTTACATGAAGTTGGAAAGCGAGGTAGGGCAGCCTTTTGAACCTCCAATGGCACTGCCCGCACGTGAAACCGTCAGCGTGATTCGGGGAACGAGTGAGCAAGCTGCAACCGACCATGATCGCAGACAAGACTTGAGCATCAGCATCCATCCATTTCAGGTGCAAATCGAGGCGAACACGCTCCGCAAGATTGTTTATGAACTGGTGGACAATGCGTTCAAGTTTTCGACAGCGAAACAAAAAGTGATCGTAACAGGCAAACATGAAAACAGCGCTTACGTCTTACGTGTTGCGGATCAAGGGCGAGGCATTGCCGCTGATGATATTCCCGAAATCGCAGCCTATGTGCAGTTTGGTCGTGATGTTTATGAGCAGCAAGGTTTGGGTCTGGGGTTGAGCATCGTCAAACGTCTCGTTGAACTCGGTGATGGAAGTCTCCACATAGAAAGCGCGGTTGGAAAAGGTACGATTGTTACGGTGAGCTTACCCGCTGGAGACGCTACGTAGCACTACGTAGAAACCAAATTCAAACAAATACGCACTTGTGCTCATTGCTGCACTAGTAATATGAGATAAACTGATCATAAGCGTCATTCAACGAGAGCGTTGAACTTATTTATCAATCCGTGATTCCACACGAGCAACCTCATGTCTCGCTGGCACGTTTTCCTAAGTTACATCACAAAGAACGAAGACCTCATGTGGAAGGTGTATAACGACCTGCGCAAAGAGGGTCTTACCGTCTGGATCGATCAAACCAATTTAGAACCCGGTACGCTTTCGTGGGATCGCGCAATTGAAGAAGCGATCATGAATGCCGGTTGTTTTGTCGTCCTCCTGTCCCCGTCCGCGCGGCGCTCGGAGTGGGTGCGCGAAGAACTCCACTATGCAAAGACGTTGGGAAAGCGCATCTTCCCCTTGCTGGCAAATGGCGAGGCGCAAAATGCAATCCCGTTTGGGTTCTCAACCGTTCAATACACCGATATTCGCGGCGAGAACTACGAGAACGGTATGCAAAAGCTTGTAGAAAGCGTATGCAAGTATCTTGGTGTAGAAAGCTACAGCGCACTACACGCCCGCCAGCGTGAGCAGCTTGAGGCGATTAAGTATCTCAAGCGGATGATCGACAAACGACGCCAGCACGTGCGCGCATCTGCCCAAAAACGTCAGGTCGCAAAAGAGCAGATCGAACGCATGATGCAGGAAGAGCGTCAGATGCAGGCGCAGCTCGACTGGCTGACAATCCAACGCGCGAAGGTGCAAGAAGACTACAAACTGATGTGCCAGCAGGAAAATCAGGCACAAGAAGAACTGATCACGCTGTCGGAACGCCTGCGGAGCTTAACCGAAAACCTGAATATCGATCCGAGCACAATCTTCTTGGTGGACGAGGACGACGAAACCGACCTGTATGAGCCTTGGGAGACAGACCTTCCACCGCTCCAAGAATCCGATCCGTCGAATGATGAAACGATTTCAGCGGAGTGGAGTCCGATTGACACATCAGCTGATCCGCCCCGTCTCCTCGGCGGCTATCCTCAGCTTCCGGAGTCTGTGAGTCAGCGCGTGACAGCGGCTCAAAAACGCCGCAAGATGCACCGTTAGACACTGCGTTACTTGCGCGGCAGGTGAACGATCACCGTCGTTCCCTGTCCAACCGCGCTTTGAATGTCAATACGTCCGCCGTAATGGTCAACCGCGTACTTGACGATCGCTAGTCCCAGCCCCATACCTTTCGCATAACCAACATTGGATGCCCGATGGAATGGCTCGAACAGCGTTCTGAGCGCAGTATCGGGAATGCCGATCCCCCGATCTTGTACGCTTAAATCGATCGTCTCCGGTGTTTCTTCCACCGTGATCACAACTTCGCTGCCTGATGGTGAATACTTGACCGCGTTCGAGATCAAGTTCGCCACAATTTGGCGCAGCAGCTTCGGATTTATGTTCAAAGATAACCGTGCAGGAGCACGCAAGGTCAGGGTATGCGTTTCGCTGTGAACCAGTTGAAATTCCTCGACTAAAGCGGTAATTGATTCAACAACATCGAGCCGTTCCGAGGCGAGATCAAGCTGTCCGCTCTCGGCTTTGGCGACCAGCATCATATCGTCAAGCATTTGCGTCAGGACTCGCACCGAATCTGTGATGCGCTTGAGATGCGTGCGTTTCCGCTCCGCCGTTAACTTTTCCTCAAAGGTCTGGAGGATGTCTGCCGATGTCATGATCGCATTCAGCGGATTGATGAAATCGTGCGAGAACATCGCCACAAGGCGCGTTTTCAATTGGCTTTGTTCGCGTTCGCCTGCTAATGCGATCTCAAGCGCATTCAGTTGTCGGCGCATCTGCTTTTGCAGTGCGGCTTTCTTCGCTAACTGCGCTTCAATTGAGGTCAGAAGTTCGGCGCGTGAAAATGGTTTTGTGAGGTAATCATCCGCACCGAGACTCATGCCTTGACGCATATCTTCGCGGCTTGCTGCCGCAGTCGTGAAAATGAACGGCGTATTGACGAGCATTGGTGTGGAGCGCACTTCAATAAGTACGTTGTAACCGTCCATTTCGGGCATTGCGATGTCGCAAATGATTAGATCAGGCGGCTCTTGGAGGGCGGCATCCAATCCGATTCGCCCATTCTCTGCTCCACGAGCCGAAAAGCCTTCGAAGAACAGCCAGTCCAGAATGTCCTGCCGAATTTGTGCTTCATCTTCAATGACGAGTATGTTGACCATAGCTGCCGTTCTTGCAATGCTCCCAACGTCGATCAAGCCTAAAAAGACGAATAAGTTTCGCAAAAAGCCATGTTATGATAATCAGTAACTTCTCGAAACAAGATTCATGTGTCAGCATCTTCAATCTTATGCTGAAGTGGCGGTGTGAGCTATTAATACTTAAACGTCGATGCAAAATTTACGTTGTTGATCAGAGCAGCAGGAAGAATGGGCACACAATAGAAAGAGTTGACCAGATACTGGAATCGTGAACCGCATCGCTGAACCAGTTTGATCTGAGGTGTCTACCAGAAACTACCGTAACCGCTGCGTGAGGAACTATGCTGACCATATTGATTATTGATGACCAGATTGCGCTGCTTGAAGCCGTTGTCGAAGGTCTTGCTCTAGAAGGCTTTATCATCTTGCAAGCCTCAGACGGATACGAAGGTATTCAACTTGCGCGCGAAGCCATCCCCGACATCATCATCTGCGACATCAATATGCCCGAAATGAGCGGGTTTGAGGTCCTAGAAACGCTGCGCAAAGACTCGCTGACGGCTGCTATTCCCTTTATCTTCCTTTCAGCGCGCAGCGCAGCATCGGATATTCGCACAGGAATGAACTACGGCGCAGATGACTATCTAACGAAACCTGTCAACTATACCGAGCTTATCAAGGCTGTTCGCAGTCGGCTCGCGCGCAATTCTGCTTTTCAAGTGCAGCGTTTGCGGGAATATGCGCATCGCCTCGTGATTGCTCAGGAGCAAGAACGCCGCAATTTCGCGGCGGCGCTAAGAAGCAATTTGGGAGATACGCTGTCCGACATCAAGGTGACACTAGAAATGCTGCGCCGTCTGCCACCCGCAAATCAAGCATCGACGCTCCAAACAGCGGAACGGCTGATTCAAGAAGCGGTCACGATTATCAACAATCTGTCGCATTCCCTGATGCCCAGCACGCTGATGCATATTGGCATCTTACCCGCTTTACTGCTGCTGGTGGATCAAGTCGAGAGATCAGGACAGATACATGTCGAGTTCATCCATCAAGGAATGGAGGACTACACCGATCTCGACTTCTCGATCAACGTGTACCGGATTGTGCAAGAGGCATTAACGAATGTTCAAAAACATGCGGGGGTGAATACCGCGCTGGTTCGGCTGTGGGCGGAAGGTGACTTTGTACACCTGCAAATTGAGGATAACGGGGTCGGCTTCGATGTCGAATCGGTGCTCAACAGCATCGACAAGATCGGCGTGATTACGATGCGCGAACGCGCCTATCTGTTGAATGGTGAACTCACGATCTTGTCATCTCTACATGCGGGCACGCGCATTTACGGCAGGTTTCCGATGCGCTATCGCGCGGAAGTTAGCGAGATCGAGAACGCACCTGCAGACTACGAGGAAAATGACGAGTTTCCTCCTTCCTCAGCGGTGTTCGAGAACGGTCAGCCCTTCAGTGCCGTTTCGACGTTGACCGACCGTGAAAAGCAAATTCTGTTGATGGTCGTGAATGGCGCGACCAGTCAGGAAATCGCGGATAAACTGGTGATCAGCACCCGCACTGTTGAAACACACCGCCTGAACATGATGCGAAAGCTCGGTTTGCGCGGGATGCCAGCGCTGATGCGCTTTGCTGTAGAAAAAGGCTTGATTGGTAAGCGCGTGTCGTAATCGCTATCAGCAAAATAAAAAGCCAGTGGAGTGCAGGATTCTCCATTGGCTTTTAACGATATATCGCGCGCCCCATTCATCACGGGGCGCGCGATCGTTAGTGATGAACTTCCGACTTATTCGCTCGCAGCGACAACCGGCGGGCGAGTCATCGCGGACACATCCACGCCAACGGCTTCGAGACTGTCATACAGAACCTGCATGATGTAGTCGGGGTTGTGCGCGAAATCACCGGGGTCTTTCTGCGAATACTGGTAGTTGTACGCAGCACGCAGCAGGGTCGGCGTCCACGACGCATAACGATTATCGCTGTTGACTTCTTCTGGGTCTGCAACACCGTTCGCATTGGTGTCGTTGAACCAGTACGGATGCGAGTGCGAATCATAGGCAATCGGCATGCCAACTGTGTTGGCTGCATACGCCTGAACGCCTGCAAACAGCGCCGCTTCCATATCCATGATTTCGTCACGGATCGGTTCTTCTGCGCTGCCGTCACCGTCATAGTCGATCAGATCAACATCTTCGAGCATACGGATCAACAGCACATCTTCGGCTTCTTCAACTTCTTCATGGCAGTCTTCGCATTCACCAATACGGAGCGTGCCATCATGCGGACGGTGGCAGCCCGCGCACGTGTTCGGTGCGTCTTCGGCGTGCAGGTTGCGTCCGTTGTATTCACGATCAGCATACTGGTATGCGCCTTGAGCTTCAGCACCGAACAGCGATGCGCCTGCTGCGAAGTAGTGTACGTTGCGGAACGTCAGCGATGCAGAGACTTCGTCATCACCGAGGCTGCCGATTGCGCGGTTTACGCTCACCGTCGACTCACGCCCTTGATGGCAGGCGAGGCAAAGGTTGCTTTCGTCTTCTTCACCAAAGGAGAGGCGTGCACCGCTGGGGAAGGTGACTTCCGCAAACGGCAGCAGGGTGAAGTCGGACAGATCGGTGTGGCAGGTCGTGCAAGCGAGACCCTGTGCGGTCGGTTCAGCAATGTTGACGCCGTTCTCAAAGAACACAGGCAGACCTTCAGCCGAGTGGCAGCGCGCGCAACCACCGGGCACTTCACCTTCAGCATCCCAGTGACGCCACGCTTCAACTGTTGGGTTGAAATGCATCGGAGCATCGCGGACGATGAATTCGGCTTCGGCAACCGGCGCTTGAAGCGCGGCGCTCAACGACATCGTGCTGTCGTACAGCAGTTCGATCACATACTGCGGGTTGTGCGCATACGCACCCGGATCCTTGAGCGATACCTGATAGTTGTAGGCAGCGCGTTCAAGGTTCGCGGAGAAAGACGCATACCCATTGTCGGAAACAGCTTCGGCTTCATCCAACTCACCGTTGCCGTCAGTATCGTTGAAGAAATACGGATAGGTGTGCGAATCATAGGCAATCGGCGCGCCGAGGACTTCGCCGGCATATGCCTGCATCGCGGCGTACAAGACTTCCTGCATGCCTTCGATTTCGCCCGCGATACCTTCGTTGTCATCACCGTCGCCGTCGAAGTCAACGTTGGAGCCTTGCATACGAATATCGCGCAGGTCTTCCACACTCTCGACATCTTCATGGCAGGTCGCGCACTCGGTCAGACGGAGTTCCGTCGTGTGCGGGTTATGGCAGTCTGCGCACGCCGTATAGCCTTCGACGTGCATGTTGCGACCCATGTAAATCTGACCGTCGTACTGATACCCACCGCGCGCCTCACCACCGTACAGCGTCGCCGCTGCAGCATAGTAGTGAATATTGATGAAGCGCAGGTCGGCACTCGCTACATCCGGCGTGTCAACAAGGTTGAGTTCGGTCAAACGAGCATTCACGCTGTCCGTAGACGCGCGACCCTGATGGCACACCATACAGCGCGCCGAGTCACCCGTTTCGCCCACTTCAGCGCCCGACGGCATAACAACGCTCGTCAGGTGTGCGGCGGTGGGAGCATGGCAGGCATCGCATGTAACCGTCGTGCCAAGCGGAGAAGCAGCATCGACGACGCCGAATTCGGTGCCATCAGCGCCCATATAGTCACGATACCCCGGCGTTGAATGGCAGCGCGCGCAGGTATCAGGAACTTCACCTTCAGCATCCCAATGAACAAATGCTTCGGCAGTTGCATCCGCATGGGGTGACTCAACCCACGCTTCATAATATTCAGCCAAGAAGGGAGGATCGCCCTCTTCTTGCGCGGAAACGCTGGGTTGACCCAGCAGCATAAGCCCTGCTGCGACAAACAGGACTCCGGCTAGAGCGACTAAATAACTGATCTTCTTCATTGCCCCCGTCCTTTCAGGATTGGGTTTGTAACGATGATCGTCTTGTCATAATTGCTGCGCTCCCCTGCAAGAACGCGCATGACATGACACAATAACTGCTTCACACGAAGCAGCATTTTCTGTGATTATGCAGTAGTCAGCGTGGTAGGTAATCCGCCCGTAGGATGATCTAACATCATCCTACGTAATGAACCGTTTGCGACAGGCTCGCACATTTGGATGGGGTCAAAAACGGCGCATGTATTTATCGCGAGTTCGTGCTTAAGAGGATGTGATTTTGCAGGAATGATTGATCATGCGAATACAATCAATCATCCTCACTAACGGTTGTACTCTCCATCGGAAAACTGACAATCTGCGTCGAAACCGTATTCGCATCGTAAAAGATGGTGATATGGGCTGTGTCGCGGAGGAAATTCAACTGCCCAACTTCGATACGGGTGATAGGCAGCCCTGTACGGGCACGCAGATCATCCAGCAGCAGCGACCAATTTTCCGGACGAACTAACTCGATACGCTCATAGACGACCGTCTTGCGAACTTCGTAGCTGAATCCCCAACCTTGTTCGAGGATGAACAGGATGATGAGTATGATCAGATTCACAGCAGCGAATTCGCCATAGGCGAGACTTTTCAGCAGCACCGAATTTAGTACAGGCAACGCGATCAGTGTGAACAGATACGTCATTTCATGAATTGGGATCGTGTCGGTTCGGTAACGCAAGATCGAGAAGATTGCGAACATACCAAACCCTACCCCGATGCTGATGTTCGAGTCGTTCAACAAGCCAATCACAAAAAAGATGATTGTGTTGAACGCGAAGAACGTGAACACATAGTTCTTGTCGCGCCGGCGCGGATAATAGACAAACCGAACGATCAGGATGACGATGCTGATGTTCAGTGCAAACCCGACCAAGAGATCAATGAAGGAGTCCATGAGGCTGTTCTTTCTGCATGATTCTTTGCACTTGCTGAATTTGCGGCTTGAAGTTATTGAACTTGATCCCGTCGTATAACGAGTAAACCCCTGCCGTATACTTGCTGAACCCTGATGGGCGCACGCCGAGATGTTTCATCGCTTGGATGAAATCGGACATTTGCGATCGGTGATCTTGTTTGACTTCTGCGATTGCAATCCCCGGCAGCGAAAATGATGCGCTTTTCCAATGAAAAGCGACCTGCAAATCCAGCGTCAGCCGCTCTTGTCGTTCGTTGCTGACCAGTGTCACCCTCACATAGTCGTTCCACAGTTTCGGTACCAACACTGCTGATTGAAAAGGGATATGCTCATCGACAAAATCCCTAAGCTGTACCGGAATGCTCGGCTCAACATCGACAATAGACTGGCGCGACTTCACGGTACGATCCCGATTTGTTTTGTGCTTGATCTCGAAGAAAGCGAGATGCGATTCGACATATCTGCGCGCACGGACTTTGTAACGTGAGCCATAACCGTTATGGTGCTGCTGGTACAGCGCAAAATCTGGCGTATCAAAGTAAACCGTTTGGTAGTGATTAAGCCGCACTCCATGAATATCCAGCACCCGGTAGCTCCCCGTGAGCAGATCAAGGGCTTGGCATAATTGGCTCAGCCCCATAAGGTATTTCGTCTCCATGCGGTCAAGGAGCGTAACGCCCGTCATTTCCTCTAGGCTGATCGGCTCAAACTGAGCGATCAGAGATGTAAACTGTGCTGTTGATCGTGCAGCGCTTATTGTCTGCACAGGTATCGTGGGAAACATGGCAATCATATTGAGACTCGACGATCTGTTTTGGATCAGGTGAACACCTTCATCCAAACCCCATTCAGTGTTTTAAATTTTGACTAAGAGTTGTGCAAAACTTGTTTACATAGGCTTAATGTTTCGTAAAGCTGGTGAGTTCGTTGACCTTGTGCCGCTTTTCCATTGTTAAGTCAATTTGAACAACTTATGAATATCATCCCCCTACCCTTGTACGTATCTTTACCTTTCCAACAGAAACGCCGAAGGAAATTCTCGTGCACACAAAACGAACTATCCGGGGACTTGCCGTAGGGGCTGCGTTGATCTCCCTGATGACACTCATCTTTGCTTGGGCGTCACAGCCTGTCCCATCCATTGACGCACAAGATCTGGTCGAAACACATGTCAATGCGGAAGATTACGTCTGGGATAATGCAGATATCACCACGATCGCACTAAACGGCGATTCGATCACCTTTGAAGGCAGCGGTGCGGTGGTTGATGGCAGTATCGTCACGATCACGTCAGCCGGGAATTACAGCCTGAGTGGTACGCTCAATGATGGACAAATCATCGTAGATACCAGCGATGAAGCTATCGTGCGGCTTATTTTGAACGGTGTAAACGTCAGCAGTTCTACGAGCGCACCCATCTACATTGCCAATGCTGAAAAAGTCATGATTGTGTTGGCAGATGGCAGCGAAAATACGGTTGTCGATGCACTGAGCTATGTCTTCGCTTCACCGGAAGAAGACGAGCCGAATGCCGCAGTCTTCGCCAAAAGCGACCTTACCATTTATGGGAATGGCGCGCTTACAGTCACCGGAAACTACAATGACGGAATCGCCAGTAAAGATGGGTTGGTGATCACCAGCGGTACGATCATTGTCAATGCAGTCGATGATGGGATTCGTGGCAAAGATTACCTCGTTGTGGAAACCGGATCGCTCACCATCAATGCGGGCGGAGACGGCTTGAAATCCGACAATGAAGAAGATGCGGGTAGGGGATATATCTCAATTGAGTCGGGTGTGATCACTGTGACCGCAGGCGGCGACGCGATTACCGCCCAAACGAACGCTCTGATCACCAGCGGCACATTCACCCTGACCTCTGGCGGTGGCAGCACAGCTTATGCCAGCGATACCGTGTCTGCCAAAGGCATCAAAGCGGCGATGAACGTGCAAATCGATGGTGGTACGTTCCAGATCAACGCCGCAGATGACGGACTGCATTCCAACGCGAACATGACGGTGAATGGCGGCGATTTCACCATCGCATCGGGAGATGATGGCGCACATGCTGACACAACGCTGACTATTAACGGCGGCGATATCGTCATCACCGATTCGTATGAAGGGCTTGAAAGCGCGCTGATCACCCTGAACGGTGGAAACATTCAACTTGTCTCCAGCGATGACGGCGTAAACATAAGTGGTGGAAACGATGGCTCTGGCATGGCACGCGGGGGTGGTCGAGGCGGACAAGATCAATTCTCCCCGGTTTCAACCAATCAATACCTGTATATCAACGGTGGGTATCTGATCGTAGATGCGCGCGGTGATGGACTCGACGCAAACGGCGCGATTGAGATGACCGGCGGCGGCGTGATCGTGAATGGACCAACTGAGCAGATGAACGGTGCATTGGATTTCGACGCGGGATTCAATATGACGGGCGGTTGGCTGATCGCGGCGGGAAGCGCAGGCATGGTGCAAACCCTGAACGAAACATCAACACAGGCATCGCTGCTTCTCAACCTGAATACCGTACAACCCGCAGGGACTTTAATTCACATTCAATCTAGCGATGGCACGAACATTCTCACCTTTGCGCCGAGCAAAGAGTACCAGTCCATCACCTTCTCGTCTCCCGAACTGACACAGGGAACAAGCTATCAAGTTTATCTCGGCGGCTCGTCTGATGGCATGATGAGCGATGGATTATACGAAGGCGGCAGTTACAGTGGAGGCGCGTTGTATACAGACTTCACGGTGAACAGCGTCATCACTATCCTTGGGAATGCGGGTATGGGCAGAGGCTTCGGTCGCCCATAAGCATTCGGTCGGTGGTGACCCAACCGTTCGTGCTAGACCTATGAACAGTGCCTTGCTAAAGCGAGGCACTGCTCATCATTCTGTAGTATGCGCCCCTTCGACACTTAATATCCGTCGTGTGTCTTAACGATTTTGCTGTGACTTCTGACCAACAGCATAGGTAAACTAAAGCATTCAAACACAGCCAAGGACATTATGTTATGAGCGAAAACAAAGCGCTTCCCCTAATTGGTGCAGCCCTGTGCGTCAATGAATTACCGCGATTCATCGATTGGCTGGCAGCCGATCACCGTGACCTCGAAATTCAAGACCCAGTCTATCCCGGCTATCTGGATGGCAATTGGCAGAAGGACGCAAAATCATGCCGCACCCTGCTTGAGTCGAGCGGCTACAAAGGGCGACACGGGATTCATGCGGTGTTCAGCGGCGTTGACCTCAGTACATGGGATGAGAAAATTCGTGCCGTTATCATCGAGCGCCTGCGTGAATGCCTCCAGTTTGGCGCGGAAATCGGCGCAACCCACGCCGTGATCCACAGCCCGTTCCAGTGGTTCGGGTCACCGCTGGTCGCGTTTTCATCCCAGAGTGTGCGCGGCTTATACAGTGCGTTTGTTCATATGGTGCTTGAGCCGCTCCTCCCAACTGCCGAGCAAATGGGTTTAGCGTTCGTGATCGAAACAATCGCAGACGGCAATACAAACGCCCTCGTTGAACTCGTGCAGTCGTTTAACTCACCGCATGTCCGCCTGAGTATTGATACCGGACATGTGACGATCATGGAGAGCATCGGCGGCGCACCGCCCGATCAATGGGTGATGGACGCGGGCGATCTGCTCGGTCATGTGCATTTGCAGGATAACGATGGGCACGCTGACCGTCATTGGGGCATCGGTCAGGGGAAAATCAACTGGTATGCGTTTTTCAAAGCACTGAATTTGACGGGCGCAAATCCCCGGCTGATTTTGGAACTTACCGACGTGAATGACATTATGCCGTCGATGAAGTGGCTCACCGAGCATGGTCTCGCCCGCTGAGTGTTCCACCTTGAAATCTTGATCAAAAGGGGAGACTGTTCGTTCTTCCCTTTTGATTCGCTTGGTCGCTCTGCTCACTGAATTTTTCAACCTTGATTCCACAAGCACCTTCGTTTTGCTCCCATTCGATATTTCACGTAAGATGGACGACACTGTCTACACTTTTGGCAACGAGGATGTATTTGAAAACAATCAGAGGACTGCGCCGTATTATTCCGCTATTTGTGCTGCTGATTACAACCCTAACGCTCAATGCTCAATCTGAAACGCAAACGATCGCTCCGCAGGTATTCCTGCGAGCTCTGCAGTTCTCTGGCGGGACGCGCTACACCGCCGCGATCCTCAAAACGCCGGAAAATGCCGCGCTGCGCAACCTGAGCGTCGAAATCACCCTGCCCGCCAGCGCCCAACTGGTCGAAATGATCGTGCCGCGTCAGGTGCAGTTTGACGTAATTCGCCGCAACCGTGCCGGTCAGCTTACGCTGATCTGGCAGATTTCGCGGGTGGACTCTGCCGCGCCTCTTGATCCGTATTCATTCACACTTGCCGCACCGCTGACCGAAGAACTTGAATTTTATGCCGCGTGGCTGGACGAGGACGGAACTCAGCGCGTGGAGAATTTCCTTGAAGTACCGCCACCGCCCATCGGGGCGACGTCCGATACAGGGTCAATCGACCTGATCGACTCCCGTTTCGCACTGGTGGAAGACATGGGCGTGCAAGTCGCGCCGCTCGACACCGATCCGCTGCGGATCGATCTGCGTCTGCTTTCAAATGACTTCAACCCGCCCCCGCAATACGGTGAATTCTGGTGGTGCTCCCTGCTTGAGGTAATCGGCGTGCCAGATGGTAAGTCGGTGCAAGTGATCGTTCCATTACGCCGACCGCTTGCACCATTCAGCACATTGGGAATGTTCAAACAGCAGGCGGACGGCTCATGGCTGCCGGTCGATGATGTGGCAGTGGTTACGGCAGATGGACAATTTGCGCTGTATACACACACGGGCGGAGTGATCGCCACCGGGACGGACGCAGAAGATCAACCGGAACTGATCACCACCGAAAATCTGGTGATCGTGGATGATCTGAATGCGCCGGAACTGCCACCTTTTCCTACGGACATCCCGCTTACGGATGGCACTGGCAACACAATTATCCTTGGTGAAGTGACATTCACGCCCATTCCACAGCCAACGATCGCACCGCTTACAGATGGCACTGGCAACACAATCATCCTTGGTGAAGTGACATTCACGCCCATTCCACAACCAACGATTGCGCCGATTACGGATGGCACTGGCAACACAATCATCTTCGGCGAAGTGACATTCACGCCAAGCCCGTTGCCCGATTCAATTGCGCCAACTGTAACAGAAACAGTCACCGCCACATCTGAATTCACCGCGACAGATTCGTTTACTGCAACAGCGACGTTCCCCCCTGTGACGGAAACATTCACCGCCACGTCTGAATTCACCGCGACAGATTCGTTTACTGCGACGAACACACCAAGCCCACTGCCCGATTCGATTGCGCCAACAGCGACGGAAACATTCACCGCCACATCTGAATTCACTGCAACGAATACATTTGAACCGCTGTTTGCGACGAATACACCTGAACTGATCGCCACAAACACGGTAGTTATTGCTCCGACCGCGACGAACACCTCCGTATCGCCAACGCTCACCGCCACGTTGTTCGTTCCGCCCACCCGTGTGAGCGAGATCGCGTTCGGAAGTGGCGTATCTTTTGTTGAAGTATTCGTTCAGAACGGGGAAATCCTACAGTGTCAAATCGGCGGAGTTAACTGCGCGCCGATCAACCGCCGCGCCGGAGCGGGATTACGCTAACCCCTCCTCAATCACTCTGTAGCTGAAGGATGAATAATCAGCTTGCGATGGGGTGCGTCGTGACGCACCCCATTTTGGGTACCATGTTACACCGCGTCACGTGGCTTTCTTCTGAATGCGGCGATAGACCGCGGTTCTGAGTTCAACGATATAAGCCTCCGCGTCCGGCTGCCCAACCTGCCGCGACAGCGCAGCCTCCGCTTCGATGTCATACGTCAAGCGCACAAACTCGAACGAGAGTGACGCAGGCGAGTCACCATCCAGCACACCCGTCATGATCACGTAAGCGGCGAGTGGCAAATCCAGCGGGTTGCCGACGCTGCCTGCGTTAAGCAGGGTCTTGGTCACGTCCCCGACATCCACCGGGAGCATGTATACCCCATGAATGTCGCCATAAACCGCAATATCGGGTTCGGGGCGATCCACACCTGTGAACGGGGTATTCGCAAACATGCCCTGCAATTTCTCGTATCCAGACTGCGGGTGAACGCGATGATATTCCCCTTGAGCCGACGCATGATACAACCGGACATTTTTGCCGCTTAAGCGAACATCAAAGCTGTTCGGCAAATTGCGCAGATACTCTACCCTCTCCGCACCGATCTGCGCACGATACCATGCGGCGATCTCGCTGTCCTCCTCGCGGGCGATTCCATCATCCCAGTTGCCGCGCACGATCACCTGACACACCTCGCGGCAGCGATCAATCGCATAGTCGGAGGCGGGTCCTTTTCCGGCAAGATCGCCGAGGTTATAGATCAACTCGATCCCGCGCTGTTTGATGTCGGCAAGCACGGTGTCCAAAGCGTGCTTGTTTCCGTGAACGTCCGCAATAATCGCGATCTTATCCATCGTTCCCCTAAAGCTCTATGAGCGGTCGCCTTGACGCGCGTTGTAGACCAGCGCGCCGCTTGCGGCGAAGGCTTTGTAGACTGCGACGGCTTCATCGGTCAGCACATTGTTGATCAATTCGATGCCGCGCTTGGCGAGTTCATCTGCCCACTGCGGATGAATCGGACCTTCATCAAATCCGGTGATTTGCTCAAGTTCGCGTCCGCTCCCAGCGATCACGAGCGACCGAATCCCCGACCAAAATGTTGCGCCAAAACACATCGCGCACGGCAGCCAATTGACGACGAATTGGTAAGTGGGCAGCCCCGGCGCGCCCAAGTCCCATGTGCCGAGGATTTTTTGCGCAAGCGAGAGCGTCATGATCTCGGCGTGCGCCGATGAGCAGTTCGACGGAACGACGCGGTTCACCCCGATCACGACTGGTTTCCCCGTGTCGCGCTCAAATACCCCGGCGGCGAAAGGACCGCCAGTTCCGTTTTCAAAGTTCAACCGCGAAAAGCGGATCACCGCCGCCATGCGCTCTTCGACGGTGGGCAGCACAGCGGGCAGGCGTCGATTTTCTTCTACCGCCCAATCGGGCAAGGCAAGTGTAAACTCCATCATCATCACACCTTATTCACAGTGAAGCGCAGAATCACGTAGACATTAAGCGCTGTTGGTTAAGGATGCAAGATCACGACTGGTCAGCGATGGATGGACTCTGGTTATATAGCAGTCTGGTATGGGAACGTTCACAATTCCCGCTGATTTTATGCAACCGTAGGACGATCATGGTCAACAACCCACCCGCAGGGATGTCTCCTGCTCAACTTGAGCGTGTGTATCAACGCAACTTCTTTTTCTTCTTGACCGACGGCATTCTGTTTACCGTCGCTTTGGGAATCATCGGCGGAACAACCGTGATCCCGGATTTTGTCCGCCGCCTAACCGACTCCGAAATTCTGATCGGCTTGTCCGGTTCACTGTTCGAGATCGGTTGGACACTGCCACAGTTGTTCATCGCCCGCTATATCATTCGCTTTGCTGCCAAAAAGTGGTGGTTCATTGGACCGAATATTCCGGTGCGGCTTGTAATGATTGCATTCGGCGCGGTAACGATACTGTTAGGTAAAGACCACCCGGAGACGATTCTGCTGCTGTTTTTCCTCAGCTACGGGATCGCGGCAGTCGGTGATGGGATCGTCGGCGTGCCTTGGGCGGACTTGGTCGGCACAAGCCTCAGCGCTCATTGGCGGGCGCGCATGTTCGGCGTGATGTCTGCCAGCGCAGGCGTGATCATGCTGCTGATTGCACCTTTGATCAGCGTGGTACTCGGTGATGCGGGTCCCGCCTTTCCGAACAACTTCGCGATTCTGTTCATCATAGCGGGGGTGATCTTTACCCTATCCAATATTCCTACGTTGTTCATTCGGGAACTGCCGGGTGGCAAGCCTGTCGAAAAGCTCCCGGCTCTCAGCGAATTTATGCCGCAGTTAGGGCGCGTGCTCCGCACCGATGCAGCCTTCCGTGCGATCATCGTCACGCGCATGCTGACGACGCTTATGGCGATGGCAGGTCCGTTTTATATCGGCTTTGCGACTACGCAGCTCAATCTCTCCAGCGATGTCGCCGTCCCGACACTGCTCGCAATGCAAACGCTCGGTGGAATCGTGGGCGCGCTGGCTTATGCGTGGCTCGGCGCACGCAACAACGTGCTGTTCATCCGCTTGGCATTGTTTGGCGCGGCATTTCTACCGATCAGTGCGCTCTTATCCGGTTTTGTCGGTCCGGTGCCACTCTATTTTGGCTTCTTGATGTCAGGGCTAACGCTGAGTAATCTGTTCCTCGGCTATCAAAACTACGTGATTACGCACGCGACACCGGATGAACGTCCGATCTACGCCGGGTTGTTCAACACGATCTCGGCGGTCATTTCGTTGACTGCGCCGTTCATCGCCGGAACAATCGTCGGTCAGCTTGGGTACGCAACGCTGTTTGTGATCGCGCTGATCATGGGAGTCTTGGCGCTGTTCGTGACGCTGCGATACCTACAAAATACGCACCCCAAACCTAACCCCGCTGTCGCAGCGGCGGATTAAGCAAGCATGTCCGCGAGGGCTTCAGCAGATTTGTGAAGCCCTCGTTTCGCTGCGCGTGATTACACTGTCACCGGGATTTTCTGGATCGCTTGTTCAAAGTCAGCGACGAGATCATCAAAATCCTCTGCCCCAATGGACAACCGCACCGTTCCCGGCTTGACGCGCGCCAGCAGCCGTTCAGCCTCATCAACCCGCGCATGGGTGCTCAGGACGGGAATCGTCACCAGCGATTCGACGCTGCCCAAACTCACGGCATTCACGACGACTTTCAGCGCATCGACGAACGCGACTGCCGCTTCGAGGCTGCCGAAATCGAGCGCCATCACACCGCTGCCGCCGACCATCTGCCTCTTCGCAACCGGATAATCCGGCGAGCTTGGTAGGTGCGGGTAATACACACGCTGAACCGCCGATTCTGCTTCAAAAAACTGCGCAATCTTGAGCGCCTGATCATTCTGGTACAGAACACGCATCTTGAGCGTTTTTAAACTGCGGTCAAGCAAGAACGCTTCGAGCGGGCTGGCACATCCACCGTAATAGATCAACTGCTGATGCAGCGCTTCGGCGTGTTCTGCCCGCCCCAGCACCGCGCCGGAGATCACATCGCTGTGACCGCCGATGAATTTCGTCACGCTTTCGACCACGAGATCGACACCCCAATCGAGCGGCAGCGTATTGATCGGTGACGCGAATGTGTTGTCGATCACCGTTTTTGCGCCGATGCGCTGCGCCGCGTGTACGACCGCTTCAATATCAATGCAGATCGTGGTCGGGTTGGCGGGCGTCTCAAAGTAGATCAGGTTCGCATGCGGCACATGCTTTTCGATTTCATAGGCTTGTTCCGGTGTGATGAAATGTGTGGTTATACCCGCGCGCGGCAGCATTTGATTGACAAACGCATAGGTGCCGCCGTAGACCGGGCGGATCGCCGCGACCGTATCCCCGGCTTTCACTTGGGAGAGGATCGCCGCTGCAATTGCCGCCATACCGCTGCCAAAGAGCAGTCCCACCTCAGCATGATGGATCGCCGCCAGTTTTTCCTGCACGTTCGCAACGGTGGGATTACCATAGCGCGTATACACAAAAGCATCTCCCGCCGTGCCATCAAGCAGGGGCGCGAAATCACCGCTTTCGGCGACCGCAAATGTGCTTGTTTGGTAAATCGGGAATGTCGGACTCAAATACGTTTTATCCGGGCGTCCATGAATCGCATGGGTAGCCGCGCCCCATTTCTTTTCAGAATTATCCTGTGAATGCATAATCTAACCCTCCGCGTCACTGCTTGTTGTGAATAGTGTCGGTTACTTTTCGGCGGCGATCACAAAAAGATCGCTTTGCTCTCTACTGCCCGTCAGCGACGGGTAAAACGTGATGTGAGCAAACGCGCTCAACATCTGCTGATACTCCTCCTCGGTGTACGCCTGAAGCATGGTTGTATACCGCTGCATCGCGCCGCTGTCAGCGTCGATTACGTAGAAATGCGTTTCGGCGTGATTCTGCTCAAAATTGGACTCCGTTAAGCATACATAAGGACGATCAGAAAACAGTCCTTTCTCGGCGGTATGCCATGAACGCGGCGCGTTCCCGCTTGCAACCACCACTTCGTAAGGATGCACTTCCAGAACGAGGATTCCGCCCGGTTTGAGCGCCGCATGCGCACGGCGGACGATGTCCGCCGCTTCATCCGGCGCGAAAGCGTTCAGTTCCCCGAAGATCATGCACACCACATCGAAATTCTCACCGAACGCAAGCGAACGCACATCACCGTGAATATACGTCCCATCGGGATGCTGTTTGCGGGCGTAAGCGATCGACGCGGGCGATATATCCATGCCAACACAGGTGTGACCGAGCGCGCTCAGGCGCTTGATGTAAAATCCCGGTCCGCAGCCGAGATCAAGGATGTGCGACGGGTGTTTTTTGAGGATTTCACGGTGCAGCCATGCCACATGCTGATCGATCAGGTTTTGGCGGCGGCTGGCAAGATCGTGATCTTGACTGAGATGTTCATCAAGCATGCGGCGGCTGAAATCGGGATCGTGCCAAGGGATTTTCTGCCACTCCGCACTGTGTGATGGGCGATGGATAAGATCGGTGAACACAGGAACTCCTTTGCGAGAAGTAAGAATACTCGCTCAATAACAGCATAACATATGTGCGTACTGCCTACATGGGTGAGCCGTTTTCTCGGTATAATTGCCTAACACTATTTTCCGCTCTGAAAGATGATTTTGATGAGACAACTGGTCGAATGTATCCCTAATTTCTCGGAAGGACGCCGCACAGACGTGATCGAGCGGATCGCAGCGGAGATCGCCGCCGTTCCGCAGGTGCAGCTCCTCGATCATGTCAGCGATACCGATCACAACCGCTCGGTGATGACGTTCGTCGGCACGCCGCAGGCGGTCGTTGAAGCCGCATTCCGCGCAATCAAGCTCGCCGCTGAACTGATTGATCTTGATGTGCATCAAGGCGCGCATCCCCGCATTGGTGCGACCGATGTGGTGCCGTTCATCCCGCTGGAAGGGGTGACGATGGCGGACTGCATCATGCTGGCGAAGCAGTTGGGGCAGCGCGTAGGGGAAGAACTCGGCATTCCCGTCTACTTATACGAAGCGGCAGCCACCCGCCCCGAAAATCAAAATCTCGCCGACGTTCGCAAAGGCGAGTACGAAGGACTGAAACAAGCGATCCTGACCGACCCGAACCGCCGCCCGGATTATGGCAAATCGGAACTTGGCAAAGCGGGCGCAACCGTGATCGGCGCGCGCGCCCCGTTGATCGCCTTCAATGTTTACCTGACCACCAGCGACGCCGAAATCGCCAAGAAGATCGCCAAAGCTATTCGTCACCAAACAGGCGGGCTGCGCTTCGTCAAGGCGTTGGGGTTGCTGGTCGATGGCAAAGCGCAAGTCTCGATGAACTTGACCGACTACACGCAAACGTCGATGTTCCGCGCCGTCGAGATGATCCGCCGGGAAGCCGCGCGCTACGGCGTGGGTATCCTCGGCAGTGAGTTGATCGGTTTGATTCCGCAGCAGGCATTATTCGACGCGGCGCAGTGGTATTTACAGATCGACAACTTCACGCCCAAACAAGTCCTTGAGAACCGCCTCACCGATTCGGGTACAGACTCCACGTTTTTGAATGCGTTGGCAAGCGCCGAACCGACCCCCGGCGGTGGATCGGCGGCGGCATATGCGGGTGCGATGGCGGCGGCACTGGTGGCGATGGTCGCCCGTGTGACTATTGGGAAGAAAAAATACGCGGCGGTTGAAGCCCGCATGATGGAAATCGTCCCGGAAGCGGAGAAACTGCGCGCTGAACTCGAAGCGGGTGTGCAGCGGGATGCCGAAGCGTTTGACGGCGTGATGAACGCGATGAAACTGCCGAAAGACTCGCCTGAACGCGCCGAAGCCGTCGAACACGCAACGCTGGAAGCCGCTCAAGTGCCGCTGCGCGCCGCCGAAACCGCGCTTGCCGTGCTTGCACTTGCCGCTGAAGTCGCCGAAACGGGCAACGTCAATGCGATCAGCGATGCGGGGTCTGCAGGATCATTGGCGAACACGGCGATCTACGCTGCCGGATTGAACGTCAAGATCAACGCCAAAACGCTCACTGACCGCGCCTCCGCTGATCAACTGACAGCGCGTGTTTCCGAAATCGAAGCGGCGGCGAAAGCGCACACCGATCGCATTCATGCCGCGCTGTATGATCGCGGTGGACTAGGAGACGGATCATGAGTGCGCGCGAAGTTCACGCCCCACGCGGTACAGAACTCACTTGCAAGAACTGGTTGATCGAAGCGGCGTACCGGATGATCCAGAACAACCTCGATCCGAATGTCGCATTCGATCCCGCTAATTTGATCGTCTATGGTGGGCGAGGACGTGCCGCGCGCAACTGGGAGTCATTCGAGGCGATTCTCGACTCGCTGCGCCGCCTTGAGCCGGACGAAACGCTGCTTGTGCAGTCCGGGAAACCGGTCGCCGTTTTTCGCACGCACACAGAAGCGCCTCGCGTCTTAATCGCCAACAGCAACATCGTTCCAGCATGGGCGACTCAAGAGAACTTCGACAAATGGGAGCGCGACGGACTGATCATGTACGGTCAGATGACCGCCGGAAGCTGGATTTACATCGGCACACAGGGGATTTTGCAAGGCACATACGAGACGTTCGGCGCGCTTGCCCGTCAGCACGGGTGGGGATCGCTTAAAGGCAAGCTTGTCGTTACGGCGGGCTTAGGCGAAATGGGCGGCGCGCAGCCGCTTGCGGTGACGCTCAATGAAGGTGTTGGCTTGTTCGTTGAGGTTGACCGCTGGCGTGCCGAGCGACGGCTGAATTTGCAGCAGATCGACCGCATTTCGGATGACATCGAAGAAGCGATGACATGGGTTGACGAAGCGATCAAGGCGCAAACACCGCTGTCCGTTGGCTTGATAGGCAATGCGGCGGAAGTGCTCCCCGAACTTGCGGCGCGCGGCGTCATCCCAGATGTCGTCACCGATCAAACGTCGGCGCATGATGTGATGTACGGCTATATTCCGGCAGGGCTGACGCTCGAACAAGCCGCTGAACTGCGCAAAAACGATCCCGAAGCGTACAAAGCACGGGCGATGGCGAGTATGGCGCGACATGTTCAAACCATGCTCGATTGGAAGGCAAAAGGCAGCATCGTTTTCGATTACGGCAACAACTTGCGCCAGCGCGCGTTTGATGCTGGCGTCGCACACGCCTTTGATTACCCCGGTTTTGTTCCGGCGTATATCCGTCCACTGTTCTGTGAAGGCAAAGGTCCTTTCCGGTGGGTCGCACTCTCCGGCGATCCCGAAGACATCTACGCGACCGACCGCGCCATTCTTGATCTGTTCCCCGAGAACGAACATCTCCGCCGCTGGATCAGCATGGCGCGCGAAAAAGTCACATTTCAGGGCTTGCCCGCGCGCATTTGCTGGCTCGGCTACGGCGAACGCGCCAAAGCCGGACTGCGCTTTAACGAGATGGTCGCGCGCGGTGAAGTCAAAGCGCCCATCGTGATCGGGCGCGATCATCTTGACAGTGGATCTGTCGCAAGCCCGAACCGCGAAACCGAAGCGATGCGCGACGGTTCAGACGCAATCGCGGACTGGCCCCTGCTCAACGCGCTGGTGAATGCCATCGGCGGCGCGACATGGGTCAGCATTCATCACGGCGGCGGGGTAGGAATTGGCTACAGCATCCACGCCGGGCAGGTGATCGTCGCGGACGGCACGCCGGAAGCAGCGCGGCGGCTTGAGCGCGTGCTCACGACCGATCCGGGCATGGGCGTCGTGCGTCACGCCGACGCGGGCTACCCGGAAGCGATTGAGTTCGCACAGAAAAACGGGGTCAAAATTCCCATGTTGAAATCATGAAAACGATTCTCCATAGCGCCAAACAGGTCATCACATGCGCTGACGACAAGCCCAAGCGCGGCGGCGCAATGCGCGACGTCGGCATCATCGCAAACGGGGCGGTCGTATTCGAAGGGGATACGATCACCGCTGTTGGCTCAACACCTGAGATTCTCGCCGCACATACCGCTGACCGCATGATCGACGCATCGGGGAAAGTCGTCTGTCCCGGTTTTGTGGACTGTCACACGCACGCCGTGTATGCCGGGAATCGCCTCGATGAATTCGAGCAGCGCATACAGGGCAAGACGTACATGGAGATCATGGCGGCGGGCGGCGGGATCAACAGCACAGTGCGGGCGACCCGCGCTGCGTCGGATCATGAGCTGCTTGAACAAGCAGGTGACCGCCTGTTCAGAATGCTGAAACTGGGTACTACCTCGGTCGAAATCAAGACAGGCTATGGGCTGGACACAGTGACCGAGTTCAGAATGCTGGACACAATCGACATGCACATGAAATGGCATGTCATGCACGACATCATCCCTACTTTCTTAGCTGCTCATGCCGTTCCGCCTGAATATCGCGGGCGTAATGAAGCCTATGTCGACCTAGTTATCCACGAGATGCTGCCGGCTGCTGCCGTGTGGCATCAGAGGATTCTTCCTCGTATCTATACGTCTCCCCAACGGTGGATTGAACCGCCGGAAGAAGCACCACTTCTCCCGTTCTTCGTGGATGTATTCTGCGAAGAGGGGGCGTTCTCGGTCGAGCAGTCGCAGCGCATCTGGGACACAGCGCGCAAGTACGGTATGGGGATCAAGGCGCATGTCGATGAGTTCAAATCGTTGGGCGGCGTAACAGCAGCCGTTCAAGCGGGCGCGATCTCCGTCGATCATCTGGACGTGACCACCGATGAAGAAATTCGCGTGTTGGCGGCATCCGATACCATCGGCGTGATCCTTCCAGCGGTCAATTTCAATCTCGGCAGCACGCATTATGCGAACGCGCGCGGCATGATCGATGCGGGCGCGGCGGTAGCGCTGGCAACCGACCTAAACCCCGGTTCTGCCCCCTGCTCTTCTATGCCATTCGTGATGGCAATCGCGTGTCGCTACCAAAAACTGACTCCCGCCGAAGCCATGAGCGCCGCGACGATCAATGCCGCTTATGCAATCGGCATGGGGGATCACGTCGGATCGATTCAAGTGGGTAAACAGGCGGATATACTGATCGTCGATGCGCCGGATTATCGCGCACTGGCATACGAATTCGGGACAAATTTGGTCGAACGCGTGATCAAGCGCGGCGTACTTGTCGAGGGTTCATGAACAGCATTGTTTTAGATGGCAGCAGTTTGACAATTGAGCAGGTGATCGCCGCCGCGTATGGTCAGCCGAGCACACCTGAAATTGTTATCAGCGAATCCGCCAAAACTGCCGTGACCAGCTGCGCCGCCGCCGTTCAGCAGTTGATCGCGCGCGGCGAAATCGCCTACGGGATCACCACCGGATTCGGCGCATTCAAGGATCGGGTGATCCCGCCGGAAGATGTCAAAACGCTTCAGCGGAACATCATCGTCAGTCACGCCGTCGGCGTCGGGGACATCTTCGATATTCCCACCACCCGCGCGATCATGTTGATCCGCGCGAACACGCTTGCCAGTGGGCATTCCGGCATCCGGTTAGAAACACTTCAGACCTTGATCGACATGCTCAATCGAGGAGTGTATCCACGCATCCCGGAAAAAGGATCACTCGGCGCAAGCGGTGATCTCGCGCCGTTGGCACATATGAGTCTCGTCCTGATCGGCTTGGGTGAAGCTGAGTACAAGGGCGAAATCCTCTCCGGTGCGGAGGCGATGGCGCGTGCCGGATTGTCTCCGGTTGTGTTGGAGGCGAAAGAAGGGCTGGCACTCACCAACGGAACCTCGGTGATGTGCGCGTTAGGCGTACTCGAAACCGTCCGCGCCGAAAATCTGATGCAGGTCGGGGACATCGCCGGAAGCATGAGTTTAGAAGCACTGCACGGAACAACGCTCGCCTTTGACGAACGGATTCAGCGGCTTCGCCCGTTCCCGCGCCAGCAGGACTGCGCCGCGTATCTGCGCGCTTTACTTGATGGGAGTGAGTTCACACGCGGCTACGATCCGCTCAATATCCAAGATGCGTATACGCTGCGCTGTATTCCACAGGTACACGGTGCGGTGCGTGACGCGATCGCTTACTGCCGCTGGGCGATGGAGATCGAACTCAACGCTGTCACCGATAACCCGCTGATCTTCATTGAGGATTCGGAAAACGGCGATGAGATCACCGTGTTGAGCGGCGGCAACTTTCACGGCGAACCGCTGGCGATTGCGATGGATTATCTCGGTATTGCGATGAGCGAACTCGGCAACATTTCCGAACGCCGAATCGCCCGTTTGATCGATGAGTCGGTCAATACCCATGTTCTCCCCGCATTTTTGACGCGCGAAGGCGGCTTGAATTCCGGTTTCATGATCGTGCAGTACACGGCGGCGGCGCTGGCGACCGAAAGCAAGGTTTTGGCGCATCCGGCAAGCGTGGATACGATCCCCACCTCCGCCAATGTCGAAGATCATGTCAGCATGGGCTGTACAGCGGCGCTCAAGGCACGGCGGATCAACAACAACGTCGAGCGCATCTTAGGGATCGAATTGATGGCGGGTGCTCAGGGGATCGACTTTCGTAAGGAAGTCCTCGGCGCGGATCGACACATGGGAAAGGGAACGCATCCCGTTTATGATCTGATCCGCCAGCATGTTCCATTCATCGAACGCGATACCGTGCTGTATCCGCACATGGAAACGGTACGAGCACTCGTCGCGTCCGGGGCGATCATGCAAGCGGCAAACGCAGCACTGGGTAAGCACGGCAGCACACACACCTGATTCGTTTTGGCACAAGGGGATTCTCATGACGCTGACTTCCATAGTGACGATCATAGTGTTCAGTTTGTTGAGCGTGGTCACGCCGTTTCAGGACAAACCCACACCAACCCCGCGTCCAGAAGCCGACACGGTGATGCCAACACTCAGCCCGACCTTCTTTGACGAAACGCTTTCTAGCATGGAAAGTGACTGGGAAGCAGCCATCGATGAGATGCAGCAACTCGGCTTAGTTGACGCTGATGGCGAACTCCTATTCAGCGAAGAAATGGCAATTGAAGCCTTTGGTGATTCCGGCGGCGCGGACTCGACCTTTGTCAATGTTGTCATGGGTGGATTGATCAGTGTGCGCGAGAACGCTGATGGATCGGTCGGCGGGTGTACGTTTATCACACGCGGGGCAGCAAATCGACAGGGCAGCGTTGTGAGTGCGACAGGGGTGGTGATCACATCACTGGATGAAGTGATCACGATCGAACAATTGGAAGGCAGTTCGCGTCCGCGTATGTCCCGCACTGAAACGAACGGCGAACCATCGTTTTACAGTCCCGTCTATGTGATCGTGCTCGTCAAAGACCACGCGATCTCGGTATGGGCGGATGGTCAGCCAATCGTCGAGGAATAGGAGCTAACCGGTGAACTACCGGAAGGCGAGTTTGAAGAACCGGTGACCACGACCGTAAATCCCGAACCGGGCTGCGTCATGACCGGGCATTGGGCATACGGGTTTTAAGTAAGACCATTTGGCGGCATGAACGCATATTCGGGGTAGAATCGGGCGCGTCTTCGGCATTTTCAAAGTACATTGGAGAAGCGCGCGAATGTCATCTCTACCCCAAAGTACCCCAGAAGCGCAGGGTATCCCCTCCGCTGCGATCAGCGCATTCGTCACCGCCGTTGAGCGTGAACTCGACGTAATGCACAGTTTTGTCCTTATTCGTCACGGCGCGGTTGTGGCTCAAGGCTGGTGGGAGCCGTATCGCGCCGAACATCCCCATGTGTTGTTTTCGCTCAGCAAAAGCTTCACATCGACCGCAATTGGCTTATTGGTCGCGGAAGGTCGGCTGTCGGTTGATGATTTCGTGATCTCATTTTTCCCGGACGAAACGCCCGCGAATCCGAGCGAAAACCTCAAGGCGATGCGGATTCGCCATCTGTTGTCGATGTCCACCGGTCACACGAGTGAACCCTTCAGCCGGATGGACGATCACCCTGATATGACATGGGTTGAAGTGTTCCTGACGCACCCAGTGGAACATGCACCGGGAACGCATTTTCTGTACAACTCACACGCGACTTACATGCTGTCGGCGATCGTGCAAAAGCTCACAGGCGGGCGTATGACCAACTATCTCAAGCCGCGTCTGTTTGATCCGCTCGGCATCAAGAATCCATCATGGGAGACGTCCCCAGAAGGCATTGATACGGGCGGTTGGGGACTGACCATTACTACGACCGACATCGCACGCTTCGGTCAGATGTATCTGCAAAAAGGCATGTGGAACGGCGCGCCTATCATCCCCGAAACATGGGTCGATCAAGCGACATCGTTCCAGATCGACAATGCCCCCGCCTCCCCCGATTGGCAGCAGGGCTACTGCTTTCAGTTCTGGCGCTGCCAGCACAATGCTTATCGCGGTGACGGCGCGTTCGGGCAGTACTGCGTCGTGATGCCGGATCAAGACGCGGTCTTGGCGATTACGAGCGGCATGCCAGAGATGCAGGAAACACTTGATCTCGTCTGGCAGTATCTTTTACCTGCGATGGGCGATACCCCACTTCCCGCCGATACAACTGCTCAAAAGGCGCTGGCGGATCAATTGGCGAATTTGAAACTTCCCATTGTAAAAGGCGAGTCCACATCACCCACAGCGGCGCGAGTATCTGGTCAGGTCTATACACTTGAGGAGAATCCCGATCAGATTAAGTCGATTCGGTTTGACTTCAGCGGCGGCGAAACCGTGATCACGCTCAACGGCGGCGAAAAGATCGTGTGTGGATATGGTGAATGGAAAAACAGCACCTCAGACGTTCCGCCGCTCGATGTATCGCTGCGAAACCGCACCCCACCAGAGTTTATCCCTTGGAAGATCGGCGGAAGCGGCGCATGGACGGACGCGAACACCTTCACGGCGAAACTGTGGTGGGTCGAAACACCGTTCTCGCTGACGATGACCTGCCGCTTCAGCGATAATGGCGTGACAATTGATCAGCGTGGCAACGTCGGCTTTGCGCCGACAACCGGACCGGAGCTTAGTGGGCGGATCGCGTCCGCATAAGCTGGGCAGCACGTTGGAGCATTCATGCTGATACGCTTACGAACGCTTTGGCGAAACAAACGCATTCCCGAAACGGCAGGGCAACGCGCGCGACAAGCTCAAGCACGCGCCAAGCGCCGCGCGTTTTGGCAGCGCGTCTATACGTTCGTGGATACGCTGTTTCATATCAACATGCGTGATTTTGCAGCATTTCTGCGAATGTTCGTCAAGTGGGTGCTGCTCGGCGGCGTGGTCGGCACGCTCGCCGGAACTGCGTCCGCCGTGTTCCTGATCAGCCTCACATGGGCGACAGAATTGCGACTCGAAAATCCGGCGCTGATGTTTCTGCTGCCTGCTGCGGGCTTAGTGGTCGGCTGGATTTACTCCCGATTCGCCGGGTCTGCTGCACAGGGCAATAACCTCGTGATCGAAGAAGTCAATGCGAACAAGGCGCAGATTCCGTTTCGAATGGCTCCGCTGGTCTTGTTCGGAACGATCATGACTCACTTGTTCGGCGGGTCGGCTGGACGCGAAGGCACGGCGATTCAGATGGGCGCAAGTTTGGCGGACAGCTTGCGCCGTGTGCTGCGACTTTCACCCGATGACCGCCGCCTGATCATCATGGCGGGGATCAGCGGCGGCTTCGGGTCAGTATTCGGAACGCCCGTCGCGGGGTTTGTGTTCGGCATGGAAGTTCAGAACGTCGGGCGCATTCGCTACGACGGGATTATCCCCTGCCTTGCCGCCGCTTACGTCGGGGATGTCGTCACGCGGTTATGGGGCGTCGGACATTCACATTATCCCTATCTCGCCAATCTTGAGATTGATCCTCTGCTGCTGCTCAAAGTCGCGGCGGCGGCGGTCGTGTTTGGGCTGACGAGTATTCTTTTCGTCGAATTGACGCACGGCATCAAAAAACTACAAAGCACGTTCATCACCTACCCGCCTTTTCGTCCGTTGATCGGCGGCTTGGTGATCATCGGGTTGGCGCTTTTGCTTGGCACAAACGATTATCTTGGGCTGAGTCTTCCCTTAATTCAGCAGAGCGTAAGCGGCGAAGGCGTGGCGACGTTCGCCTTCTTGTTGAAGCTGATCTTCACGACGGTAACGCTCGGCTCGGGTTTTCTCGGCGGTGAAGTCACGCCGCTGTTTGTTATTGGCTCGACGTTGGGATTCACGCTCGGCGGAATTTTGGGTGTTGATCCGGCGTTTATGGCGGTGCTGGGATTTGTCGCGGTATTTGCGGGGGCGAGCAACACGCCGCTTGCGTGCGCGCTAATGGGGATCGAGTTATTCGGCGGTGGATCAGCGCTCTACCTCATTCTTGCGTGTGTCGTCGCGTATCTTGCTTCCGGGCATCGCGGTATCTACACCACGCAGATCGTTGGCTCACCCAAGTTTTCCGGCGCGGACATTCTTCGTGATGAGAGTCTGCGCGCATTCACGGAACGACGGGGCGCGGGTTGGCTGCCGGGGATACCAGCCGAATTTCTGCGGCGCTCGGTGCGTTCGGTCATGTCGCGTCATCCTGTGGTCGCGAAAGAGGACACGCCGCTCCGTGAGGTGATCGATCTAGCACTCCGTGAAGGGGTGCGCTCGATTCCGGTGGTGAACGCGCAAAATTCTGTCGTCGGAATCATGACCGACAACGATCTCAAGCGGGCGGGAATCGACCTCAACTTGACGCGCTTGATGCAGTTAAGTCCCATGGAGCGTCATGCGGCGCTTGAGCGTGTCGGCACGCTGACCACAAAGAGCATCATGAGCCATCCGGCGATCACGATTTTGCCGTCCGCCGCGCTTCAACAGGCGATTGATCGGCTCGATGCGTACCAACTCAAACGTCTGCCGGTTGTTGATGAGTCCGGTCATGTGATGGGTATGATCACCCGTTCTGATATTCTGCGAGAAATCGCATCAGTAGGTGACATGAGCGCGGCGATCCCCAACCCGGACGCAAGCGTTGACGAGGTTGATCAAGAGCGTGTTGTTACCGTGCCCGCAAACGCAGCCCTCGCCATTATTATCCAGTTGATGCGCGAACATACACAAAAACGGCTGATCGTGGTGAATAACAGGGGTTATGCAATCGGCATTCTGACCGAGCGCGACATTCTGGAGCGTGTTTCAAACGGAGAGAGAGCTAAGACACTTGCCCTGCTTTCTGGGCAAACGCTTGACGATGCACATAACCTCACCGCGACAGCGGCGGAACTCATGACCACGCCTGTGATCGCCGTCCGTGAAGCTGATACCGCGCTGGCAGCGCTCAGGCTTCTGATGGACAACGGGATCAAACGACTGCCGGTGGTGGATGCGGACGGTCAGCCAATTGGGTTGATCGGACGGGCGGGCTTGATTCGCGTGTTGATGCGTTCAGCGGAATAGAACATCCCGAAGGCGCAATTGTTCTTGCTCTCGCCTTCGGGATTTGGTGTTTAAGCAGTTTGCGCGGGTGCTGGTTCAATCACAGTCTGTTCGTCGGCATCATGGTGATAGCCGATCATCTTGTGACGATCCTCATCCCACAAGCGCACACGCAGCGATTTTAGGCTCGTGCGCAGCGTAAGCGCATCAACTTCCTGAAACAGCGGAGTCGCATTGTGGCAGCTTTCCAGCTTGTAATTCGGAATGCGCGGGCTGAGATGATGAATGTGGTGGAATCCGATGTTTCCGCTGAACCACTGCATAATGCGCGGCAGTTTGTAATACGAACTCCCTTGCAGCGCCGCCGTCGTAAAGTCCCACTTCTCATGGCGTTCCCAATACGTATTCTCATACTGGTGTTGAACGTAGAACAACCATACGCCAAGTGACGACGCAACCGCGATCACCGGAAGTTGCACGGCGAGGAACGCCTGCCAACCGATGGTGAAGCTCATGCCCAAGAAGATGCCAAGCAGTGCCAAGTTCGTCCACACCACGCTCATCTGCTCGCGCTTTTTCCCGACGGTGCTTCCGGGGGCAAATCGCTGAAGCACGACGAAGTCGATGAATGGTCCGATCCCGAAGATGACGAACGGGTTGCGGTACAAGCGGTAAAACGCCTTCATCCCCAGCGAAAGTTTCTGGTATTCGTCATAGGTCAGCGTCCATACGTCACCCACACCGCGCCGATCCAGATCGCCGGAGGTGGCATGATGAACCGCGTGCGCGTGCCGCCATGAGTAATACGGCGTGTAGGTGATGATCCCCGTCAAAATGCCAACGATGTCATTGGCGCGTTTTGACTTGAAGAACGACCCATGCCCACAGTCGTGAAAGATGATGAAAATCCGCACGACGAACAGCGCCGCAGCAACCGCGAAAGCCAGCGTGAGCAGGTACGAAGTTTCGAGGCTGCGGTAGGCGAGATACCACAAGACGAAAAATGGCGCGATGCTGTTGAGCAGCTGCCATAGACTGCGTCGCAAATCAGCGTCTTGGTACGGCGCAACCGCTTTTTTCCAAGACTGACTGCTGACGCTGGACGTTGAATTCTGAGGACTTGTCCCGTTTGACACGCTGAAGCAGTTCTCCACAACTGATCGAGGTAAACACAGGTCAGACGAATCCAACCTATGAGTAATAACCGTTGAAAACCCATTTCGTTACGCAAATCCAACAGGTTTGTCATTTTGAACGGCTGCGACAAGGGGAATAACTGCGCGTCGAACCGTGCTATACTTCGCTCAAATCCATCGAAAAGGAGATCGCATGGCGTCAGCAGACAAGCAGTTCTTGGAAGAAAATGCCAAGAAAGAAGGTGTCGTCACCACCGCAAGCGGCTTGCAGTACAAAGTCTTGACTCAGGGCACGGGTGCGCGTCCATCGAGCGCCAACAGCGAAGTCGAAGTCCATTACGAAGGGCGATTGATCGACGGCAAGGTGTTCGACAGCTCATACAAGCGTGGCGAACCGCTTACGTTCTTCCTCAATCAAGTGATCGCCGGATGGACGGAAGGTGTTCAGTTGATGCCCGCTGGATCGACGTATGAATTGTACATTCCGGCAGAACTCGGCTACGGCTCACGCGGCGCACCGGGTGCGATCCCGCCGAACGCCACGCTGATCTTCAAGGTAGAGCTGATCAAGGTATTTTAGCGTTTGGCTCACAGGGCGATGAACGCCGCGATTGCACGGAAATACGACTGCATCCCCACCATCATCAGATCGTTGTGTCCCGCATGCGGGATGCGCAGAATCGTCTTGTTGACGGCAGGCGACGCATCGTAGAGCCGCTGTCCGTGATCAACCGGCAGCAGTTCATCGTCCTCCCCGTGAATCACCAGCAGCGGCAAATGCACGGTGCGGAGTTTATTTTCATTCCCAACAGGCGCGAGATGCTGCTCGGTCAGCGGCAGTCGCTCCAGTTGAATACCAACGACGCGCATTACCGAGGGCATATCTGCAAATCCGCTTTCGATGATCAAGCCTTTGAAGTGATTAGGGAATGCCGATGCGAGATGCACGGCGGGCGCGCTGCCGAGCGAACGCCCCATCACGAACAGGCACGACTCAGTGATACCCGCTGACGCGAACACCGACGCCAGCGCGGGCAGGACTGCTTCGGCATCACTGAGGAGCTTGCTCGCCAGCGGTGACCCGGTACTCCACCCATATCCGCGATAGTCGACGACAATCAGCGACACGCCAATATCGAAAAACAGCGGCACGATTCTATCATAGTCTCGTGCGACCTCCCCGTTACCATGAAAATACAGGATCACCGGAGATTGGGGTTGATGCGGGTAGAACCGGTAGCCGAGCGCGATCCCCTCGTCGACCAAAATCGTGCCATCGACTGCGCCGGGGATACGGCTTGTACCTGCGTGCGCTTTGCGTGGATGAAACAGTCGCGCGGTGATCGTCGGGTGATCGAGTGGATGAACGCTCATGTGTTCTCTCGTGTTGTCTAACGCATTCGGTATGCAATACTTGATCGATGTGAGTTTAACCGTTTCGCCCGTCACCACAGCCGCACGTTTTCCGGTAGAATCAATCATGAAGTTCTACGAGAAAAACGCGAGGCGCTCTTGAAGTCTCCCCCAACGGAACCTATCAGCTCTAACCGGGTGAAATCGCTCCAAATGTACGTTGTGGTGTTGGCGTCCATCGCCATCGTGACCGTGATTGCGATCTTGCTGCGGAATACGCTCACGCTAGCAAACTTCACGATGATTTATCTCCTACTGGTGCTGATCGTGGCAATCATCGCCGGCACGATCCCCGCCAGCATGAGCGCAATCGTCAGTTTCTTCTGCATCAACTTCTTCCTTGTGCCACCTTATTATTCGCTGCTCGTCGCGGATCAGCGCGAAGTTCTCGATCTGGTTGTGTTTTTGATCGTCGCGGGGCTGGCTGGACGACTGGGTTCACGGGTGCAGCAGCAGGCAAGTGAGGCGCAGCAGCGCGCCCATGAACAAGAGATTCTCTATCAACTGACCCGCGCCTTTAACCAATTGGCGCACCCAGATGGAGTGTATCAAACACTCACCCGTGTGCTGCAAACCGATATGCGGGCAATTTGGGTTGAGATTTCGCCGATCAGCGCGAGTTCACCAACACACGACAACGGCACAGTGTATTATCTGCTGCTGCAAGGCGGTGAGCGTATCTATGCGACCGTCAGCGCCACATTTGATGCACCGCTTACGGAATCACAGCTTGCACTCGTAAATACCTGTGTCTCGCAAGCGGCGATGGCACTCCAGCGCATCGAATTGACCGAACGCGCGATCAAGAGCAAGCAGTTTGAAGAAGCTGACAAACTCAAAACAGCGATCCTGCAAGCCGTATCCCATGACTTGCGCACGCCAATCACGATCATTAAGTCGTCGGCAAGCAATCTGCGACAATTCCACGATCAACTTTCCCCGCAAGAGGAGCACGAAATCACGGAGACAATTGAATTGGAAACTGATCATTTGGATCGGCTGGTTGGTAATCTACTCGATATGTCGCGCTTACAAGCTGGAGCGCTTTCGCTTAACCGCCGCTTGAACGATCTGGAGGAAATCGCCGGGGATATTGCCGCGCAGTCGTGGCAGCGCACACGACAAGAACGGATCAAACTGTGTTTCCCGGAAGATCTGCCGTTCGTGTCTACTGATTACGGGCTGCTCCGCCAAGCCGTGAGCAACATTATCGACAACTCGCTGCGGTATGAACCTGCTGACCGACAGGTGGAGATCTGTGGGATGATTCAGGGGCAAGAAGCATTCATCAAAATCGTCAATCATGGTGAGACGATCTCGGATGCGGACAAAGCGAACATCATGAAACCGTTTTATCATGGGCGTGATGGACATATCGGTTTAGGGTTACCCATCGCCAAAGGCATCGTCGAAGCACATCAAGGACGGCTGTGGGTCGAAGATACACCGGGAGGCGGCGCAACCTTTGTGATCGCGCTCCCACTCAGTGAGGATACATCCGATGAAGCAAAAAATACTCGTCGTGGATGACGAGCCGCAGATTCGACGCCAACTCAAGATCGGGTTGGGCGGTTACGGCTATGAGGTATGGCTGGCAGGCAACGGTACCGAAGCGCTGACGCTCACCGCACAGCACGCGCCGGACATGATCGTTCTCGACATCTCCTTAGGCTCAGAACCGGATGGAATCGAGGTCTGCCGACGCATCCGAGAATGGTCACAAGCGCCGATCATCATGCTGTCAGTCCACAACGAAGAAAAGACCAAAGTCACCGCGCTCCACGCCGGGGCGGACGATTACATAACCAAACCGTTTGGAATGGAAGAACTTCACGCGCGCATTTTGGCGATTCTGCGTCGTGTCGCGGCTGAACCCGGCACGGGCATGAAACCGGAAATCGTCGTCGGCGATCTGCGGATCGATCTCGTCAACCGCATGGTGTATGTCGAAAACGAGGAAGTGCATCTGACACCCACCGAATACGATCTGCTCCGCTTATTGGCGACGCATCCGGGAAAAGTCATGACGCACAAGGCGATTTTGAATGCAGTATGGGGTTCGGAATACAGCGAAATGGATCATTATGTGCGCGTGTTCGTGAATCAACTACGCAAGAAACTACACGAAAATCCAGCGCGTAATGTCCGCTATATCTTGAATGAGCCGGGGGTTGGCTACCGCTTTGTGGTGCCAAAATAAAACTGCCCCTGTTCGGCAGGGGCAGTTTTTCACTACGCTTGCGCTGGAGCGCTGGCGTGTTCATGCGCTTCTTCTATGTGATGATCGGTCGCATGCTCAAATGTGACTCTGAACCCTTCCGGCAGCGGCAGCGAATCAAGATTGATCTGCTTGATGTTCAGCGATACATCATCCGATTCAAGCAGCGCGTCACGCAAGAAGCGGTCGGTGGACATGTGCAGCAGGTTGAACGGGAAGCGCGTCCGGAGCGCACCGACGTATACATGAACGTAAACGCCGGGATACTCGCGGCGGATGTTTTCGAGAATCGTGGCGACGCTTTGATACAAATCACGGTATGGCTCATCCACGACACGCGTGACGCCTACTTCCCAGTCGTTCAGCGCGCGGATTTCTTCGCTGCGCTTCAAGAATGCTGCAGTACGCTTCGGGTCAACGTCCACATGGATGATTTGCAATGGGATTTCGCGCTTCAAGATGCGGTTGACCACGCGCACCGATAACTGCGACCATGTATCACACAAGAAGATTGCCAGTTCTTTGTGGTGTGTCGGGTCGAAGACGGTTGGCTTTTTGTCAAACACCGGGATTTCTTGCAGCTTCAAGCGGGCTGCTGTTTCTTTGTAGTGTCGATGAATGCGGAAGAACATCCACACCAATGTCGGAATTAGGGCGACAATTGCCCATGCGCCATCAGCAAACTTAGTGATGATGAATACGAACATGACGATAAAGGTGATCACCGCGCCAATACCAGACACTGCCAGTTTGAACCGCCAGCGCGGGTCATAGAAGATTTTCGTTTCTAAGCCCCATGTGAATTCACCCGGCTTGACATGACCTGCACGCCAGAAACGGCGCGCCATACCCGCTTGGCTGATCGTGAATCCGAGGAACACGCCAATCGCGTACAGCGGAATTAGGTTTGTGACCAGCGCCCCCGTGACCATTACGAGAAAGATCGCCGCGCCCGACAGCGTATAAATTCCCCAGCTAAAAACCAAGCGGCGTCCGCGATACGTAAGCTGGCGCGGTAGGAAACCATCACTGCTGTGAAGTGCCGCGAGCTGAGGAAAGTCCGCGAACGGAGTGTTCGCCGCCATGAACAGCACAGCGAATGCACCCACCATCGTCAGCACATAGCCAAGATAGCCAATGCCTTCTTCACCATACACGGTTCGAGCAAGCTGACTGATCACTGTTTCGTGATGCGAAGGAATCGCTTGAACAGCATTCGCCAAAATGGTGATGCTGAGAAACAGCGTGATCAAGATCGTGCTCATCACAACCAGCGTATTGGCTGCATTTTTGGCGCGCGGCTGCCGGAAAAGCTGCGTGTCATTAGAGATCGCCTCGATCCCTGTGAGCGCTGTGCAGCCAGATGAGAATGCGCGCAGAAGCAGCAGCACGCCGATTGGCTCAAGCGTATTGTGCTGAATCGCTTCGACCTCGACGACTGTTCCGAGGGAACCTGTAACCAGCTTGATGAATCCAATGATGAGTGTTAGACCGATGGTGAACAGAAAGAAGTACGTCGGGATCGAGAACAGCCGCGCACTTTCTTTCACGCCGCGCAAATTGATGAACGTCATGAATAGGATCACGCCAACGGTGAGCGGAACGCGGTACGGCAGAAGCGCGGGAACCACACTGATCACATTCGCAACGCCCGCGCTGATGCTCACGGCGACGGTCAAGATGTAATCAGTCAGCAGCGCCGCACCGGTCACCTGAGCGAGTTCCTCGCCGAGGTTCTCTTTGGCGACACGATAACCGCCGCCGCCCGCCGGATTTGAAAAGATCGTTTGACGATACGAAATCGTCACGATACCGATCAAGAGGGCAATCGCAATCGCGATTGGAATGGACACGGAATTTCCGCTAAAGCCGAGCAGCGCGAACGAACCAATCGCAGCAGTATTCAGGATTAGCAGGATTTCTTCAGTTGCGTAGGCAACCGATGACAGCGCATCACTTGCAAGCACCGCGAGCGCGATAGGGTTTGACGCAGTTTGATGAGAAATGTCCGCAGTTTGCAGGCGCTTCCCAAAAACGAGCGTTGCAAACCGCTCTCGGGCATCATGGATTGACATTTGGGTTTTCCCTGATTATTGAGCAGACGTTATTCTAGGAGCGCGCTATCAAGAACTTGTCAGGAGAAGACATCAGCAGAATAAGGAAAGTATCAAGATGCTGATCCGTGAGCGGCGTGGCTGTGCGACGGTGTGTTCACCACAAACGGCACTTGATCCGCGTCCAGTTTGCCATTGGTAAGCGTGTATAGGCGGCGATGCTGTGCCGCGAGGTGGCGTTCGAGCATCCACGTGCGGAAACGCTGCCAATAGGGGATGACACATTGGGGAACGTTAGCAAATACGATATCGACATCCAGCAGTTCGGCAGCATCCATCACGGCATCGAGCGCAGTCACGTACTGCATCGCTTTGACCGACAGCACTACTTGATAGTCTTCGGCGGTCGCCGTGTATTCATCAATGAACTGCCGCTCTTGTGAGGTGAGCGGCGCACTGCCATACGACGTCCCTAAGTAGCTGGGATGCGTAACGGGGATCATGCGCAGGAGCACAACTTCTGATTGATTGTTTCGTGCTATTGCGCAGGCAAGGTGTACCGCTTGCATCGTCCATATATGTTCAGACATCTGAACCAGAATTGGTTTCACGACATACCCCCAAAACACATTTCTATCCTGAGTGTATGCGCGACGGTATCAAGATTGAGACAAGACTAGGAGCAGTGTGATCAAGGTTGTGTAAGGATCACTTGGACGACCAGACGTTGCGATCAAACGCGTTGGCTGGTAAAACCACCCGCTGTTCCTCGGTAAACCATGAGTGGAAAGAACCAAGCATTATGGCAATCCCCAAGCAAGCGTTCGGACGCACAGGTCACATCAGTACCCGCGCGATCTTCGGAGCGGCGGCGCTCGGTCAGGTGACGCAAGATGAAGCAGATGAGACGCTGGAACTCCTGCTGAAATACGACATCAATCACATCGATACTGCCGCCAGCTACGGTGAATCGGAGCTGCGTATTGGACCTTGGATGGCAGAACATCGCCATCAGTTCTTCCTTGCCACGAAAACAGAAAAACGCACCTACGACGCCGCCAAAGCGGAATTCGAGCGCTCACTAAAACGTCTCCGGGTCGCTTCGGTCGATCTCATTCAACTTCATTACCTTGTCGGCGAAGAAGAGTGGAAGATCGCCATGTCGCACGGCGGTGTCCTTCAATACCTGCTTGAGGCGCGTGAACAAGGGCTGGTCAAGTACATCGGCGTAACCGGACATGACGTTGCTATTGCGCGGATGCATCAAAAGAGCTTGGAGCGCTACGACTTTGATTCGGTGCTGCTCCCTTTCAACTACCCAATGATGCAGAACCCGATCTACGCCGAGGGTTTTCAGCGCATCCTTGAAATGGCGAAAACGCGCAATATCGCGGTGCAAACCATCAAATCGATCACCCGCCGCCCCTATCACGGCAGCCACACTCACGGCACATGGTACGAACCGCTCAGCACACAGGCGAGCATTGACAAAGCTGTTCATTGGGTGTTGGGGCAGGAAGGCGTCTTTTTAAATACCGTTGGCGATATACATCTGCTGCCGATGGTACTCGATGCGGCAAGCCGTTTTGAGGCGCGCCCGTCCGAAGCCGAAATGCAAGCGATGGCTGCTGAGTGGGCGATGGAACCGCTCTTTACCTAAAAATAGCAAAGCCGCCACCGTCGTGTCCATTGCCCTTTTGTCAGCAGTCGCGCCCAGATCACGAAATATCCGCCAGCGTCGTCGATTCGAGGATGTCAACAACACAGTCGCGGATGCGGGTAAACAAGTTGACGAGTTTGCTCTCTTTTTCGATCGGTGTTGAGCGGTAAAAATTCTTACTCACCGATTCTGTGGGGGCAAGCGCACCGTCGAGCAGCCGAATCACCTGTGCCAGCGAAATATCCTTTGCAGGCTTATTTAGGCGGTACCCGCCATTATGCCCCTTCAAACTACTCAGGATCTGCGACCGTTTAAGCGTAAGCAAAATTTGTTCCAAGAACTTGGGCGGGATTGACTGCGCGGACGCGATCTCATCCACCGGGGTATAGACTTCAGCAGGCTTGCGAGCTAGATAAACGAGCGCTAGCAAAGCATATTCACTTCGGGACGTGAGTTTCATAAGGTTTCCAGCGGTGCTGAACGTCACAACTTTCACTTACGGTGAATTCTACCATAGTGACGCCCTCGGCAGATGAGGGGCAGCAGCACGGTGATGCCCTTGACTCTTAGATGACTAACTTGATAGAGTAAGTCGTATGACTTCACTTGCTTGGAGGACTACGGCGCATGACCCGATATTCGCGCGTTCTTTTAACCGTCTCTGTCCTATTGGTCGCATCCACATTATTCGTGCCTGTTCACGCGCAGGACGCGCCTGCCCCGGTAACACTGACGCTTGTTGCCTACGCTGTCCCCCGCGAAGCCTATGAGGAAATCATTCCGCTGTTTCAGGCATATTGGCTCGCACAGACGGAACAATCGGTGCAGTTCTTGGAATCCTACGGCGGATCGGGATCACAGTCGCGGGCGGTGGCAGGCGGCTTTGAAGCGGATGTTGTCGCGCTGGCGCTTGAACCCGATGTGACTCGTTTGATCAATGCTGGGCTTGTGGTCGAAAACTGGAACGATAATCCATATCGTGGATTTGTTACCGACTCAATCGTCGTCCTCGCCACACGCGAAGGAAATCCGCTCGGAATCACCGACTGGGCAGACCTGAGTGCCGAAGGGCTGTCCGTGATCACGCCGAACCCCGCCACGAGCGGCGGTGCACGTTGGAACATCCTCGCGGCTTACGGCGCTGTTCGGCGTGGCTTTGTCGAAGACTATGACGCAAATGACGACGGCGGATTTGCCTTCTTGCGCACCTTGATTACCAACGTCGAAGTCTTGGATCGAGATGCGCGGGAGAGCTTCCTCACATTTGAGCGCGGGATCGGTGATGTCGCTATCACCTACGAAAACGAATACTATGCGGGTATACAGGCCGGTGGAACATACGACGTTGTGTATCCTCGTTCTACTATCCTGATCGAGAATCCGGTGGCTGTCATCGATACCTACGTGGACGCGCACGGCGTACGCGAAGTCGCAGAGGCATTCGTGCAGTTCTTGTGGTCGCAAGACGCACAGCGTATTTTCGCTAATCACGGCTTTCGCCCGGTGAACCCGGTCACCGCTGCGGATTACGGTCTCACCGTCGAAAACCCCGCCGAAGCGCCTGAAGAAACCGCGGCGGTTGCAATTAACCCGGACATCATTTTCCCGGCTGTTGAAGACATGTTCACGATTGAAGAATTCGGTGGATGGCAGGAAGCGCAACCGGCATATTTTGGCGAGAACGGCAGCATCATTCAGTTGATCACCGAAATCAAAGGGGCATCTTAGGTCTATGACCGATTTCCCGCTCTCGGCTGGCGGGGAGTTGTCTGCGAAGCGTCCCCAGACATCGTATGGTGTTTGGGGACTGCGCTTTGCGGCGATCAGCTACCTCGCGGCGTTTATTGCTGTACCTGTGCTCGTCGTTTTCGTCGAAGGACTGCGCGGCGGGCTTGAATCATTTCTCGCCAGTCTCACCCGCCCAGAGACCGCCAGCGCAATTCGCTTGAGCCTCGAAGCGGCGGCGATCATGACCGTGATCAATACGGTGATGGGCACGCTGACGGCGTATGTGCTCGTCGCGTATCGTTTTCCCGGCAAAAAACTGTTCAATACGCTGATCGATATCCCATTCGCCATCCCGACGTTGGTGATCGGCGTGATGCTGGTCGTCGCCTATGGACCACAAACTTTTCTCGGCGCGTTCTTGGAGGATCAACTTGGCATACGAGTCGTGTTTGATACCCCCGGCATCGTGCTGGCGCTCTTATTCGTCGGCTATCCGTTTGTAATCCGCACAGTGCAGCCTGTCCTGATGCAGCTTGACTTCACTCAGCTAGAAGCCGCTCACACCATCGGTGCTTCACCGCTGACAACATTTATCCGCATCATCTTTCCCGTGCTCCGTCCCGCTGTGATTGCCGGAGCACTCCTCAGTTTTGCCCGTTCACTGGGGGAATTTGGCTCAATCGTGATCATCTCTGGCAACATTCCGATGCGCACACAAACGGCAACGGTTTACATCTACACCCAAATTGAGGAAGGCAACTTTCAAGCGGCTGCCGGCGCATCGGCGGCGCTGTTGTTTGTCTCGTTCGCCGTCACATTCGGCGTTGATTTCTTCCTTCGCAGGAGGCGTCATGCGTGAACTAACGCCGCGCTCACTCCCTGCATTATTGTTGATCGTGATCGTGGTGGGCTATGCGGGAATTCTACTCGTGATCCCGTTCATCACAATCCTGTACGGTGCGTTCAGTGACGGCATTGACGCGGTACTCAACACGTTCGCTGATCCGACCGTGCAGCACGCGCTGCTTGTGACATTCGTACTCACAGGGATCGCGGTCATCATCAGTGCGTTTTTCGGGCTGGTCACTGCATGGGTGTTGGTGCGTCATCGTTTTAGCGGCAGACGGCTTTTCGATGCGCTCGTAGACATTCCCTTTGTGTTCGCAACGCCGATTGCGGGATATGCCATGATCGTGATGTTTGGGCGAGGTGGTTGGTTTGCACCCACACTCGTGCCAATCGTGTTTGCATACCCGGCAATCGTTCTGGTTAAGATTTTCGTCTCGCTGCCGTTTATCATCCGCGAGATTCAGCCCGTGCTTGGCACGCTCAACCCGGAATTCGAAGATGCCGCGTACACAATCGGCGCGACCCGTTGGACAACCTTCCGACGTATTCTGCTCCCTGAAATCATGACCGCGCTCTTATACGGAATTGTCCTGACGATTGCCCGCATGATCGGAGAATTTGGCGCGGTATCGGTGGTAGGCGGCTCACTTGAAGGCTATACCGAAACCGCAACGACATTTGTTTTCCGTGCCCTCAAAGACCGCAACGAAACAGGCGCTTACACGATCTCCATCCTCCTGTGCTTGATCTCGGTCATCATCCTTTTCGTGATGAACCGTCTGCGAACCCGATTTACCGCCGAAAGGTAAGCCTACATGTCCATTCAGTTGAGCCATATCCGCAAAGCCTACGGCGCTCAAGAAGTCGTGCGCGATTTATCGCTGGAAATCGAAACCGGAGAGTTATTCGTCCTGCTTGGCGCAAGCGGCAGCGGAAAAAGTACGCTTCTCAGGTTGATTGCCGGACTTCTTCAGCCGGACAGCGGACGTGTGACCTTGCATGGTCGCGATGTCACCGACCTGCCGCCGCAGCAGCGCGGCACAGGCTTCGTCTTTCAAAACTATTCCCTGTTTCGTCATATGACGGTGCGGCAGAATATCGCCTTCGGGTTGAGTATTCGCCGCGCAAACCGCGCGGAGCAGAATCGCCGCGTTGACGAACTGCTTCAGCTCATCGACCTTGCCGAGATGGGTGATCGTATGCCCTCGCAGTTATCGGGTGGGCAGCAGCAGCGTGTCGCGTTGGCGCGTGCACTCGCCTATCAACCGAGCGTGCTTCTGCTCGATGAACCATTCGGCGCATTGGACGTGAAGATTCGCGTTCAGCTTCGCCAGAACTTGGTTCAAATCCAGCGGCGGCTTGGGGTGACGACGATTTTGGTCACGCATGATCAAGAAGAAGCTTTTGACATTGCCGACCGCATCGGCATCATCGAGCAAGGGGAGCTACTCGAATTGGGAACGCCGGATGCGCTATATCGAACGCCTACGCAGGTGTTTACGGCGGCTTTTTTGGGAACTGCAAATCTGTTGGATGCGCACCGCAGCGGTGAGTCCGTCGTGGTGAATGATGCACTTCTTCCGATTCCGTCGGGATCACCCTACCTGAACGGACACGCGCTCAAACTGCTGTTCCGTCCAGAAGAAATCACGCTGCTGCGTGCGAACAACAGCGGGAGCACACACGGGATCATTGGCGCAGGTGTGGTGCAAGCGATTACCTTTGCTCAACCGATGCTCCGTGTGCAGATCTCGCTCACGGGTGCGGATAAGGGCACGCCGATTCAGGCGCTCCTCACAGCATCAGAAGTCCGCGCTCTGAATCTGCGTGAAGGCGATCAAGTGATGGTGAGTTTGCGATCCTACCACCTGCTCCAGACATGAACCGTTTGCGCGCGTGACATTTGTCACGGTTTTGCAACCTCATGAACCACTAGGCGCTGTGATATCGACTTTATTGACAGCGCCGATGTTTCATGCTACCTTTAGCTCAAATGAGATGGTACGCGTACCATAACGCTAACTCAAGCGTTTTGTCGCTCAAAAATGCGTTTTTGCAATTGAGGCTTTACTAATGGAATTACTCGTAGAAATGCGCGGCATCAACAAAGCCTTTGCGGGTGTACCGGCTTGTGAGGAATGCCAGTTTGAACTCCGCCCCGGTGAAGTACACGCCCTCGTCGGCGAAAACGGAGCCGGAAAATCGACCCTGATGAAGGTGCTTGCCGGGGTCTATCGTAAAGATTCTGGGCAGATTCTTTTGCGCGGTCGAGAAGTTGAGATCAATACCCCGCACGCGGCGCAGATGCTCGGTATCACCATGATCCATCAAGAACTCAACTTGATGCCCCATTTGACCATCGCGCAAAACATCTTCATCGGACGTGAACCACGCCAACCAGTTCCCTTTTTGCTGGATGAAGCCAAGATCAACCAGCAGGCGCAAGAAATCCTGTCGCAGTTACATCTCAATCTTAACCCCAGACAGCGCGTCGGAGGGTTGAGCGTCGCGCGTCAGCAAATGGTGGAGATTGCCAAGGCGCTGTCATACAACTCGCAAGTCATGATTATGGACGAACCGACCGCCGCGCTCACCGAAGCGGAGATCGAAGAACTGTTCAATATGATCCGCCGACTGCGCGAACAAGGAATCGGCATCGTCTACATTAGTCACCGCATGGAAGAGATCAAACGCATCAGCGATCGTGTGACCGTCATGCGCGACGGGCACTACATCGATACGCTCCTCACACCCGAAACAACCATCGACCGTGTAATCTCCCTCATGGTCGGTCGCACCATTTATGAATCAAAACCGGAACTCCCGGAAACACCGCCGGAAGAGGTTGTCCTTGAAGTCAATAACCTGAACCGGGGACGTGAGCTGCGTGGGGTAAGTTTCAAACTCAAGCGTGGTGAGATTCTCGGTTTCGCGGGTCTGATGGGCGCGGGGCGCACCGAAGTCGCGCGCGCAATCGTAGGCGCTGATCAGTGTGACTCCATCGAATTGAAAGTCAACGGCAAGCCCGTCACTATTCATCACCCACGCGATGCCGTCCGTCTCGGAATCGGATATCTATCTGAAGACCGCAAGCGTTACGGCTTGGTTGTCGGCATGGACGTAGCGAACAATATCAGCATGGCGTCACTGCGAAATTTCGTGAATGCGCTCGGCATTATTGACGACGGCAAGATTCGTCAGACGGCGAAAAAACAGGTTGAAGCGCTCGCCGTCAAAACGCCAAGCGTTCGGCAGCGCGTTCGCAATCTCTCCGGCGGCAACCAGCAGAAAGTCGTGATTGCCAAGTGGCTGACGGCGGACACGGATATTCTAATCTTCGATGAACCCACGCGCGGGATCGACGTTGGCGCAAAGAGTGAGATTTACAAGCTGCTCAACGAACTGGTACGGCGCGGCAAATCGATCATCATGATTTCGTCGGAACTCCCAGAGATCTTGCGCATGAGCCATCGCATCATCGTCATGTGCGAAGGACGAATCACCGGTGAACTGACGAGCGAAGAAGCAACACAAGAGACAATTATGCAATTCGCTACTCAGCGCGTGGAACTGGTCGCAACGAACAGCGAAGTTCAGTCAGCGTAGGAGCGATGAATCGCGTCCTAGCTTCGAGCGCTTCCGCCTGAGCGCCATATTGTTGCCGTTCTTCGGCGGGCAGATGTCCGCCGCGTACGAATTTTCTAGAGGATTATTTGACTATGCAAACTGGCACCCTCCCACGCGAAACCTCTGGGTCCCCACACGCCACCCGCAGCTTCTGGCGATCCGAGGCGCTCCAACGCGTTTTGGCTTTCGCGGCGCTCGTTGTCCTGCTGATCGTCTTCTCGTTAGCATCACCTAACTTCCTGCAGGCACGCAACATCGAAGGTATTTTTCTCTCCACAGCGGTCAACGGCATTCTAGCGGTCGGCGTGACGTTCGTGATCGTCACGGGCGGGATCGACCTGTCCATCGGGACGGTTATGACCTTCAGCGCCGTGATCACCGCCAAACTGGTCACCGAAGCAGGGATGCCGATCCCGATTGGTATCCTCGGCGGTGTTATCACCGGGGGATTGGCGGGTTACATCAACGGAACGGTAATCTCCCGAATGCGCGTGCCGCCGTTCGTGGCAACACTGGGCATGTTGTACATCGCCAAAGGGCTGTCGCTGATCATGTCAGAACTCGCGCCCATCTATTTTGAACGCGGGTCGGGATTCACCGATCTAGCGACGGGCGTGATCATCAGCATCCCCAGCGTTATCGATATCCCCAATGCGGTCTTGATCATGTTCGGCGCGGCTCTGATCGGTAGTTTCATCCTATTCCGAACCGTGCTCGGTCGCTACACGTTCGCGCTCGGCAGCAACGAGGAAGCGGCGCGCATCTCCGGCGTGAACACGGCATTCTGGAAAATCGCCGTCTACACACTGACCGGTCTGTTTTCCGGTTTGGCAGGCGTGATGATCGCCGCACGGTTGAACTCGGCGCAACCATCGCTCGGTCAGGGCTATGAACTCGATGCAATTGCCGCAGTCGTGATCGGCGGTACTTCGCTCAGCGGCGGTGAAGGCTCCATCTCAGGCACGGTGATCGGCGCGTTTGTGATCAGCGTGCTTACTAACGGGCTTCGCATTCTGTCGGTGCCGCAAGAGTGGCAAATGGTGCTTACCGGGGGGATCATCATCGTGGCGGTCTTCCTCGACATGATCCGACGCCGCCGCTAAGGCGTTTATCTCATCATTGGTTAGGCGCTCTCACCAGAGCTTAACGAGGTTAGGGTTCTTTGTAGATGGAGTAGAAAAATGAAGATCATGAAATTCCTCGCAGTATTCGTTTTGTTGTTCACACTCGTCGTTGTGGTATCGGCGCAGGATGCCGCGCCCGAACCGGAAGTGTACTGCACGCCTGAAATCGCCGCCGAGATGCGAGCTGCCGGTACTTTCATCCCGATCATTTCGAAGGGTTTCCAGCATCAGTTCTGGCTCGCCGTGCGTGAAGGCGCCCGCCAAGCGGCGGACGATTGCGGCGTGCAGATCACATTCGAAGGTCCTGAAAGCGAAGCAATGGTTGACCGCCAGATGGACATGCTGCAGACTGCGCTGGATCGTAATCCCGCCGCGATCATCTTCGCCGCGGTGGACAGCCAAGCTGCCATCCCGCTGCTGGAACGCGCTCAGGAAGCAGATATCCCCGTCGTCGCTTTCGACTCCGGCGTGGACAGTGACATTCCGATTACCACTGCCGCGACTGACAATGTTGCCGCCGCTGCGCTCGCTGCAGATATGATGGCAGAATTGATCGGCGGCGAAGGTGAAGTTGCCGTTATCGCCCACGACCAGACCAGCCGCACCGGCATTGACCGCGTCAACGGTTTCGTCGATCGTATCGCCGAAGCGTATCCCAACATTACAGTTGTGGACGTACAGTACGGCGCTGGTGATCATCTGCGTTCGACCGACCTTGCTCGCGCGATCATGATCGCTCACCCGAACCTTAAGGGCTTCTTCGGCGCGAATGAAGGCTCGATCATCGGTGTTCTGAACGCCGCGACCGAACTCGACTTGGGCGAACAGCTCGTCATCATCGGCTACGACTCCGGCGCGCAGCAGATCGAAGCAATCCGCAGCGGTCTGGAAGAAGGCGCAGTCCAGCAGAACCCGGTCGGCATCGGCTATCGTTCGGTCGAAGCTGCGGTCATGGCGTTGCGCGGCGAAGAAGTCCCGACGACCATCGACACTGGTTTCCTTTGGGCTGACTTGTCCACCATCGACGATCCGGAAGTTCAGGCTGTACTGTATCAATAGGCACTGACTGTCTCACCGTCAGGCGAATTTACACAGTAGTACTGGGGCGGACAACCGTCCGCCCCTTTTCGTTCATGGCACACTCTAGAGCACAGTATCAGTCGGCGGTCGGGAATGAGCAAAAAACGCAGCACCATCCGTGATGTTGCCCGCCGCGCACAAGTTGCCCCGATTACTGTTTCACGCGTGGTGAACAACTCTGGGTACATCAGCACAGAAACGCGCCAGCGGGTCGAAGTTGCAATTCAAGAACTGAATTACATCCCAAACACCCTCGCGCAAAGTCTGCGCCATCAAAAAACCAATATGGTTGCGCTGATCGTCACAGACATCACCAATCCTTTTTGGACGACGGTTGCGCGCGGCGTTGAAGACGTCTGCAATTCTCACGACGTCAATGTGATCGTCTGCAACACAGACGAACAGCAGAAGAAGCTGGACAATTACGTGAATCTGCTCATGCAGCGTCAGATTGACGGCTTGATCATCGTACCAACAGAGGGCTACAGCGGCGAAATGCTCGAAAACATGCTCGCCAACCATGTACCGAGCATCATCCTCGACCGTACCCTTCCTGACTGGCATCATCACTCCGTCGTTCGCGGTGACAGCGTAACAGGCGGTTATGTACTCACCAAGCACTTGCTCGACCTCGGTCACCGCCGTATTATGATGCTGTCTGGCAGCAGCAGCGTTTCAACCGGGTTGGAGCGCGCCGAAGGCTACCAACGCGCACTCTTGGAATATGGAATCACGCCCGACCCCCTGCTGCTCCGCTTCGGTAAGTTCACACAGCAAAGCGGTTATGACATCACTATCGAAATGCTCGACCGAATTCAGCCGCGCCCGACCGCGATCGTGACCGCAAACAATTTTATCGCCTTCGGCGCGCAAAAAGCACTGGATGATCGCGGCATCGATATACCGGGCGAAATCTCGCTTGCCACTTTTGACGATCTACCCGGGCAGATTAACCCACGCCCGTTCTTGACAACGGTTGTGCAAGACCCTTACGTAATGGGACAAGCAGCCGCACAGCGCTTGATCATGCTGCTGACGGATTCAAGCAGTCATCCAATTGAAGACATCATCTTACCCGTGCGCTTGGTCACGCGCGCATCGACCGCGCCACCCCGCCGCGCGTAGTCTTTTTTGTGACGACTATCCTGTGAAGCTTTGAAGTGACTTCACCGATACTAAAGAGAGGGATTACATGAGTTCCTATACACTCCCAAAACTGGTCGAATCCACGCCTATCGCAGACAACGAAGCTATCCTGATCGCTAACGGCGATTTGCGCCTTTCGGCAAATCAAGTTTGCTGGGCGGCTCAAGAAGCGATGGAACAGCGCGTGATCGCTGCGTTCGCCAAAGAAGGCATCACCGTCCGGCGCGGTCACGCTTATGACCCAGCACTCAAGCATGGATTCATCTGGAATCAGCGCATGGGCATGGATGTTTTCGCGTCGATTCCGCGCAATGCCCGCTTGATCGTCGCTGAGTCGGTGTGGCAGTACAGCCATCATGTCCTGCACGGCTTACGCGATCATCAAGGACCGATCCTCACCGTTGCCAATTGGAGCGGACAGTGGCCCGGTCTAGTCGGCATGTTAAACCTGAATGGTTCGCTCACCAAGATGGGCGTGAATTACAGCACGTTGTGGAGCGAAGACTTCACCGACGCATACTTCCTGAACGGAATTCGCCAATGGATACGCGAAGGCAAGATCACCCACGACACATCGCATGTGCGCGATTTTGTCAGCGCGCAAGCCAGCCCTGCCGAACGCGCGCTCGGTGAAGCGCTGGCACATCAACTGCGCCAGCAAAAAGCGATCATGGGTGTTTTCGATGAAGGCTGTATGGGGATGTACAACGCGATCATTGACGACGAACTGCTCAACCGCACAGGCGTGTACAAAGAGCGCCTGAGCCAATCGGCGTTGGTCGCGGGGATGCGGCAGGTATCCGATAGCGAAGCGCAGGCTGTCCGCACATGGCTCGATCAGCGCGGAATGAAGTTTGTCACAGGCAAAAATGAAGAAACCGAACTGACCGACGCGCAGATTCTCGATCAGTGCAAGATGTACATCGCCGCCGTTCGCATCGCGCATGATTTCGGCTGTGATGCAATCGGCATTCAGTATCAGCAAGGGCTGAAAGACATGGCTCCCGCCTCTGATCTGGTCGAAGGCTTGCTCAACAATGTCGAGCGCCCGCCCGTACATTCGGCTGATGGTCAGGTGCTTTACGAAGGTCAAGCGCTGCCGCACTTCAACGAAGTGGATGAATGCGCCGGGCTTGATGCGCTCGTGACGAATCGCGTCTGGAACGCGATGGGCTTTGACCCCGCGACGACGCTGCACGATCTCCGCTATGGGGAGCATTACAAGGGCGATGGCGTAGACGATTACGTGTGGGTGTTCTTGATCAGCGGCGCGGCTCCGGCATCGCATTTTGTCGGTGGATATGCAGGCGCATCAAGCGAACGCCAGCCTTCGATGTATTTCCGCTTGGGCGGCGGTACGATCAAGGGGATCAGCAAGCCGGGTGAGATCGTGTGGAGCCGCGTGTTTGTGATGGACGGAGAACTCCATGTCGATTTGGGGCGCGCCAGTGTCGTCACGCTGCCGCTGGCTGAAACCGAGCGCCGCTGGCAGGCGACCACGCCACAGTGGCCCATCATGCACGCCGTCCTGCATGGTGTGAATCGTGATCAGATGATGGCGCGCCACAAGGCAAATCACCTGAATGTCGCCTACGTGCCGACCGCCGTTGATGCTGACAAAGCGCTGACCGCGAAAGCCGCGATGTTCGCCGCGATGGGGCTTCACGTCCATCTGTGCGGCGATGTGAAAGTAGGCTGATGCTCATGACCGCCCCGGAAACACTGATTCAGATGTCACGGGCGCTGGGTCAACCCGATAGGCGGTATGTCATCATCGGTGAGGGGAATACATCACTCCGCGCCGATGATGAAAGCTTTTGGGTCAAGTCCAGCGGTCATCAACTGACGACGATCAACGCCGATGGCTTTGCACAAATCCGCTTCGCGCCGATCATGGAGATGTTCGAGCACCCGCCTGCCAATTTGGTCGAAGAACGCGAAATCTTGCGGCGCGCGCGGGTAGATGGCGGAAGCGCTTACCCATCGGTCGAAACCAGTTTTCACGCCATGCTGTTACATGATTGTGGTGTGCAGTGCATCGCGCACACGCATCCGATCCCGATCAACCGCTTGATGTGCAGCGTCCACGCCGAAACATTCGCCAAGCGGCGCACCTGCCCAGATGAAGCGGTCGTTTGCGGACCGGAATCGGTTTTTGTGCCGTATATCGATCCCGGTTTGCCGCTGGCGGTCGAAATTCGGCGGCGCGTCCATGACTACATGGAAAAGTACAGCGATCCGCCAAAAGTAATCCTACTGGCGAATCACGGCTTGATCGCACTCGCGCAAAGCCCAGCCGAAGCACTGAACATCACCGATATGGCGGTCAAAGGCGCGGAAATCTTGTGGGGAGCGCTCGCTGCTGGTGGTGCGGTATTCCTTAGTGAAGCGGAAGTACTGCACCTCGTCCGCCGTCCTGATGAGATTTACCGGCGTAAACTGTTCACCAGCGACCCGGCGAAAGGCGAAAGCACATGAGTGGGCGCACCGTCATCGCCGTTGATCTAGGCGCAGAAAGCGGGCGCGTAATGCGCGTCACCTTCGACGGAGTACGGTTTCAACTGCAAGAAGCGCACCGCTTCCGCAATATTCCGCTGGAGGCACACGATACGCTGTATTGGAATGCGCTCCGCTTGTGGCGCGACATTCAAATCGGGATCGACCGCGCGCTGGCGATGGGTCCCGCCGAAAGTGCCGCCGTTTCGACATGGGGCGTAGATTTCGCACTGCTCGACGGACGCGGTAATCTACTCGATAACCCGGTGCATTACCGCGACAAGCGCACACACGGCATGGTCGATTGGGTGAATGCGCGCATCCCGACGCGCACGCTGTATGATCGCACTGGCATTCAGCCGTTGAGCATCAACACGCTGTATCAACTGGCAAGTCTGCGCGCCAGCGATGATCCCGCGCTCAAGTTAGCACGCCGCCTGATCACGATCCCGATGTTGTTCACGTACTGGTTGAGCGGCGCACAGGTCAACGAGTTCACGCACGCGACGACGACGCAGTGTTACAACCCGCGCACGCAAGCGTGGGATACAGAAACACTCGATACGCTCGGAATCCCCAAAGCGCTGTTTGCGGAGGTTGTCTCCCCCGGCACGCGATTAGGAACCTATCGCGGTCTGTCGATCTTTGCGACGACTGCGCATGATACCGCGAGTGCGGTCGCTGCTGTGCCTGCAACGGATCGTCACAGCGCCTACCTGAGCAGCGGCACATGGAGTTTGCTTGGGCTGGAAGTTGATCAACCGCTGACCAACGATGGCGCATTCGCCGCTGACCTCACGAACGAAGGCGGCGCATACAACACATTCCGACTTCAGCAAAATGTGATGGGGTTGTGGCTTGTGCAGCAATCACGCGAAACATGGAGCAGCGCCGGACGCAGTTACAGCTATGAAGAATTGGTCAGCTTGGCGAAACAAGCCGAAGCGTTCCGCAGTCTGATCAACCCGGATGATGCCCGCTTCCTCGAACCGGGCGATATGCCCGCGCGCATCCGTGATTACTGCCAAGAAACAGGTCAGCCAATCCCGGAAACCGAAGGGCAGATCGTCCGCACCATTTATGAAAGTCTCGCGCTCCGCTATCGCGCCTCGATAGAAAAACTGATCGAGCTAACCGGGCGGCAGATCGAGCGGTTGCATATCGTCGGCGGCGGCAGCCGCAACACGCTGCTAACTCAATTTACCGCGAACGCGATCCAGCGTCCGGTGGTGACAGGTCCTGTTGAGGGCACGGCATTGGGGAATGCAATCGTGCAGTTCATCGCGTTGGGCGACATCGAGTCGATTCAACAGGCGCGCGCGCTCCTCAGCCAAACCGAACAAACGGGCATTTACGAGCCGCAGCAAGCGAACGCATCCGACTCGTCTTATGCGCGATTTTTAGCCTTATGCAAAGCATAGGATAAGGTGGTGTCTATTCAACCCGTAACTGACCTTCTCACCCAACTGGTCGCCATCGACTCGATCAATCCTGATCTTGTTCCCGGCGGCGCAGGCGAGTTCGCAATTGCGCAGTTTGTCGCGCAGTGGCTCACCGATCAAGGGCTTGAAGTCACACTTGAAGAAGCCGCGCCGAACCGCCCCAATGTGATCGCCACTGCGCGCGGAACGGGCGGCGGACGTTCGCTGATGTTCAACGCGCATATGGACACGGTCGGCGTGGCAGGCATGAATAACCCGTTTCAAGCGCGGGTTGAAGCTGGAAAGCTGTACGGACGCGGCGCCTATGATATGAAAGGCAGTCTGGCGGCGTGTATGCTCACCATGCAAGCTGTAAAAGATATGCGGCTTGCGGGGGATGTGATCTTTACCGCCGTCGTTGACGAGGAATACGCTAGCATCGGCACACAAGCGATCACGCGAAGATGGCGCGCCGATGCCGCCGTCGTCACTGAACCGACCGGGAGGCAGCTTTGTATCGCGCACAAAGGCTTTGTGTGGTTGGATGTAGAGACGACAGGCAGAGCGGCGCACGGCTCACGCCCCGATCTCGGCGTGGATGCGATCGCCAAAATGGGACGCGTTTTGGTCGGCTTAGAGGCACTTGCTGATCAACTTCAAGCGGGTGAACATCATCCACTACTAGGTACAGGGTCGCTTCACGCCTCGTTGATCAGCGGAGGGCAAGAACTCTCCAGCTACCCCGAAAAATGCCTGCTTCAAGTTGAGCGGCGCACGATTCCCGGCGAAACCGTGCAAACGGTCGAAGCACAAATTCACGCAGTTCTCGATCGTGCGCGCGCCGCTGATTCCACATTTCAAGCATCGATGCGTACAACGCTAGTACGCGACTCATTTGAGATCGCCGAAACCGCACCGATTGTCGCAGTACTGCGCGATCAAGCATCAGCAGTATTAGGTCACATTCCCGACATCACAGGCGCGACGTTCTGGATGGACTCGGCGCTCTTGTCAGCGGCGGGTATTCCAACCGTCGTGTTTGGTCCCGGCGGCACAGGCGCACATGCGTTGATCGAATGGGTTGATCTTGCACAGGTCGCGCAGTGCGCGGAAATATACACGGCAGCAGCGCGTGCGTTTTGCGGCTGATAGTGCTTAGGCGTTCAACCAACTCACGGTATAGTCACGGTAAGCACGCCAGATTTCGGGAAAACGCGTAACGTTTGGAATATGATTCACTTCAAGCAGCCATCGCTGCCCATCATCGCCAACCATGTAGTCGTTGGCGATCACTTCCAGTCCGAATGCCGTCTTTAGCCGCCGCGTGTCATCCAGCAGATCAGGATCGATTTGCATAAAATCAGCGTCAGCATGGTGAATCGACTTCAGCCAATCGTTCCCTTCCAGCTTGATCTGCCATGCCTGCTCACCGATCATGACCACGCGAACCGCGCTTCCGGCGATGAACGGTTCGATGATGGCGCTTTCTTCGCCCGACCACGCGCCTGTGAAGCGTTCTTTGTTTTCGCCGCAGTGCCAATTTCCCCATTTGGCGACCGACTCGCGCTCCGCTTGGAACTGCGTCCGAGAACTGACAAATTCACGAGGAAAACCGAACCGTGTGTGGTCGAGTGCGCGCAGCAATCCCGGCAGTTTGAGCCGTAAGTCAAGCATGCCGCGCGGATTTGGCAGGCATTGACCGCCCCAGAAGCTCAACCCCGTGATGAAATCGAGATCATCTTCGTAGATCGCATGGTAGACGACCTTTTGAACTGGCAGGAAACGCGGACGGATTTCGGTTTCAACCCAGAGCTGCCCCGCTTGCACCTTCAGCGCTGGCAGCGTCACCCGGTAGAAATTGGGGACTTCAAGCAAGCCGCATATCTCTTCGGCTTCGGCGTCATCCAATCCAACAATACAGACGTAATCTTTCATGGTTAACCTTTCTGACCTTTTAACACCCATTCTTAGATGCTACCATACATAATCGAGACAAAATAGCTGGAAGCGAAAGCGTGCTCCGAACCTTAGGTCACGTCTGCGCGTAATAACCATGCTTTGCAAAGCAGCCTAAAGCAAATGGTTATCCGAAAGGAACAGCAGTAATGAACCGCTTTCGCTTGATGAGGCTTTGCATTGGATTGTGCTTCTCCCTGTTCTGCGTTTCTGCCCTTGCGCAAGACGATGCGCCCCCAACCTCACCCTCAGAGGATGTGCTCGCTATGTTTGACTACGACAACGCTGCACCGCTGGATATACAGCAGATCAGCACAGAAATGCGTGGTGATGTCACCGTGCAGGATATTACGTTCGCCGTGCCGGATGGTGATCCGATCTCGGCGTATATGGTGCTGCCGCCGAACGCCGCCAGCGCCGACGCCAACGCATTCGCGGGGATTTTGTACCTTCACTGGTACGAACCTGAATCACCAACCAGCAATCGCAGGCAGTTTTTGGATGAAGCGGTTATGCTGGCGAGCGAAGGCGTGGTTTCGCTTCTCCCCGCGACCAACTGGGAAGAATCGGAATGGTTCAATGAATCGCGCACGAACGACGGTGACTTTGAAGATTCGGTGCGGCAGGTGATCCAGCTCCGGCGGGCGCTTGACGTACTGCTCGCTCAGAACGGTGTTGATCCGGACCGGATCGCCGTCGTCGGGCATGATTTCGGCGGGATGTACGGCGCAACGCTGGCGATGGTCGATGATCGCCCGGATGCGCTGGTGATCATCGCCGCCACGCCGCGTTATGTGGATTGGTTCTTTTTCACGGCGGGCAACTTGAGCGAAGACCAGCGGCAGACGATCCGCGATCAGTTTGCGCCGATTGATCCTATCACGGCAATCCCCCACGCTGAGGGCAAACCGATCCTGTTCCAGTTTGGCGGCACTGATCCGTATGTACCAACCGAAGCGGCTGAAGAATTCTTCGCTGCCGCCCTTCCGCCCAAGCTGAACCAATCGTACCCGGATCAAGGACATGCGATGGACAGCGCGTTTGTGCAGGCGGATCGGCAGCGTTTCTTACGGCGCTATCTCTCATTGAATGAATAGGCATACCGATGCTTGAAAGACCCGACATCACTGACGACGCGATCATCGCCTGCATGCGCGATCACTACGGGATTGCCTTACAAAAAATCGAATTCCTGCCGCTCGGCGCAGATCGCAACACGGCGGTGTTCAAAGCGAATGCTGCCGATGAGGTCTACTTCGTCAAGCTGCGGAGCGGTGAGTTCAGCGAAGCCAGCGTTGTGATTCCCCGGATGCTGCGCGATCAAGGGATAACACAGGTGATCGCGCCGCTGCGGAACAAACGCGATCACCTGTGGACAGCGCTTAAGTCGTATCGCCTGATTCTGTATCCATTCGTCGAAGGCATAGACGGATGGGAGCGCGATCTCTCACCTCAAGATTGGGTCGCATTGGGGCAAGCGCTCAGGCAAATGCACACGGTCTCGCCGCCAGTGTCGATCCACGACATGCCGCGCGAGAGTTATTCTCCGTTTTGGCGCGAGAAGGTCAGGCAATTTCAAGCATCGGTCGAAACAACCGTTTACGATGACCCGGTGAGCGCCGAGCTTGCCGGGTTCATCCGTGAAAAGAACTTGGAGATCAGTGCGCTTGTCTTTCACGCCGAGCATTTGGCGCATGCGCTTGAAGGGCGAAGCCTCCCCTTCGTGATCTGCCACGCGGATATTCATGTTGGCAATGTGCTGGTGACGCCCGCAGACACACTGTACGTTGTCGACTGGGATACGCTGATTTTAGCACCCAAAGAGCGCGACCTGATGTTCATGGGATCAGGCATCGCGGGTCAAGAGACGCTGACCGCAGACGAACAGGCGGATTTGTTTTATCAAGGATACGGTCAGGCGGAGGTTGACCCCACCGCGATTGCGTATTACCGCTGTGAGCGGATCGTACAAGATGCGTATGCGTACTGCGAACAAATCCTGTTCACGAGCGGGGACAGCGCGGATCGCGTCGAGGGGCTGAATCAGTTTCAGAGCCAGTTCACGCCCAAAGCGGTCGTTGAGCGGGCGCTGAACTCTGTCGCAGCCCTCACCTAGCGCTTGTTGAAGTCGGCTGGCATGCCTAAAACAATGGTGCACAGGCTGCTGATCAAGTCATCGACCAGTCCGGCAATATCGTCTGTTTCGTGATCGTACCAAGCGTTAAACGCTGAGTCGTAGAGCGCGCGTGTGAGAAAAGCAAGCAGCATCGGCGTGTTGTCTTCGCTCGAAGTACCCAACCGCTGAATCATATGCGCCGCGATTCGTTCCTCGTAACGGTTGCGATGTTCCATCAGAGCACGTCTGAGGGCGCTCGTCTCGCGCATTAGACGCATCGCATCACGGACAAGTTCAGGTTCTTCTAGCCCATATTCGATGGCAGGGATCAGCGCATTTCGTATTGCCAGCAGCGGCGGCTCATCAAGCGGACGTGCTGCAAGCTCCGAAACCAAACGTTCCGCATCCCGGTCAAGGCGCTCCACCATCACATCTTCTTTGGATTCATAGTAGCGGAAGAAGGTGCGCCGCGAGACGCCCGCGGTCTGAGCAATTTCCTCGACCGTAACTTCTTCAAACCCCCGTTTGCTGAACAGATCGGCAGCGGCGGCGCTTAAGGCATCACGTACAACCTGTTGTTTGCGCGCCTTCAGGCTGCTTGCAGAAGGCACGGCTTCGGCAAATGGTTTGGCTTTGCGGTTTGCATTCTTCGGGGCATCATCGCTCATCTGATATTACCTTTTGGATCGTGCCAATTCGCCCGCGTGTCATATAAACAGATTATAGCACTATGTGTTGACAATGGCACTCAGTGTCACTATGATCGAAGAAAAGTTTGATACCGCACTGCCCCAAGCCTGATCGTTGATTGTGGAGCCGAGTCGCGGTATCACAAGGAGATGATTATGGATTTCAAAGCAAACACAGGGGCAACTGTTCTATCAGATGCCGAGGTTACGGCGCGTGTAGAGGCTCTCCTGAGCCAAATGAGCCTTGCAGAGAAGATCGGGCAGCTTACACAACTTGGTGTCGCTGAATTTGTACCGGGTCAAAAGCCGGAAGAAGTTATCCGCCGGGGCGGAGCGGGTTCGGTGCTGTGGCTCAACAATACGAAACGCTTTAACGAACTGCAAAAGGTCGCGGTTGAAGAAAGTCCCTCGAAGATCCCTCTCCTTTTCGCCCTCGATGTGATTCATGGTTACCGCACCGTTTTTCCAGTACCGCTGGCAATGGCAGCATCTTGGGACCCGGCAGTAGCAGAACAATCACAGACGGTAGCGGCACGAGAAGCTCGCGCGGCGGGTTTGCATTGGACATTTGCGCCGATGCTGGACATCGCCCGTGATGCCCGTTGGGGTCGTATCGTCGAAGGTGCTGGCGAAGACGCATATTTGGGCGCGGCGATGGCGGCGGCACAGGTACGCGGTTTCCAAGGATCACAGCTCGGCGCATCCGATCGGGTGGTCGCGTGTGCCAAACACTTCGCGGGTTACGGCGCTTCCGACGGTGGACGCGATTACGATCCGGTCTACCTTTCGGAGAGTCAACTGCGCAACGTGTACTTCCCGCCCTTTGAAGCGGCAGTCAAAGCGGGCGTCGGGACGTTCATGAGCGCTTACATGGATCTCAATGACGTGCCCGCAAGCGGAAATCGCTGGCTGCTGCGGGATATTCTGCGCGGTGAGTGGGGATTCCAAGGGTTCGTCGTCAGTGACGCCTTTGCGGTTGGCAACCTTGTCATGCAGGGGCATGCACGCGACGGGCGGGATGCTGCTTTCCGGGCACTGAGTGCGGGTCTCGATATGGATATGGCGAGCAACACCTACGCGGATCATCTCACCGGGTTGGTTGAAGATGGTTCGATCCCGCTGGAAATCATCGACGCATCGGTGCGCACGATCCTCGCGATCAAGGTGCGGATGGGGCTTTTTGAGAACCCGTACACGGACGAAGGCGCGCTGGCAGAGGTGGTCGCAATGCCTGAGCACCGCCAAGCAGCCCGGTTCGCTGCCCAGCGTTCGATGGTGCTGCTGCGCAACGAAGGTCATCTCCTGCCGCTTGCTAATACCCTCAAACAGATCGCCGTGATCGGCACATTGGCGGACTCAAAAACAGCAACGGAGGGATCATGGATGGTGTTCGGGCACGTTCCGGCGGCTGTGACCATCCTTGAAGGTATCCGCGCCAAACTGCCAGAAGGCGCAGTCGAGTACGCTCCGGGTCCCGAAATTCAGCGTGATATCGCCTCATGGTTTGACAGCTTCAGCGGCGACCCCAAGAAAGAGCCGCAGCCCCTCGAAGAATCGGAGGCGGCTTTCCAAGCAGCAGTGGCAGCGGCGCGGCGTGCCGAACTTGTGGTGATGGTACTCGGTGAACATGCCAACATGTCCGGCGAAGCGGCTTCACGCGCAGAACTCGATCTCCCCGGTCGTCAAGAAGAACTGCTGAAAGCAGTCGTTGCGCTCGGTAAGCCTGTCGTGCTTGTGCTCTTGAACGGTCGTCCGTTGAGCATCAATTGGGCGGCGGAAAACGTCCCGGCGATCCTTGAAGCATGGGAACCGGGTACAGAAGGCGGTCACGCGGTTGCGGATATTCTATTCGGGGATGCCGTTCCGGGAGGCAAGCTGCCTGTCGCTTTCCCGCGCAAAGGCAGTCATCTGCCGCTGTATTATTCCCGCAATCTGACGCACTCGCCTGAAGGCAGCCCCATGTATAACCCGCGCTACTGGGACGGTCTGCCGACGCCGCTGTATCCCTTCGGATACGGACTTAGCTACACGACCTTCTCGATCACGAACTTGAACGTCTCAGCGCCGCAGGTGAAAGTCGGCGAGTCGCTCACTGTGACGGCAGATGTCACCAACACGGGCACAGTCGCGGGTGATGAAGTCGTCCAGATCTACATCCATCAGCGGGCGGGCAGCGATTCGCGCCCGATGCGCCTTTTGAAGGGTTTTGAGCGCGTGACGCTCCAACCGGCTGAGACGAAAACGATCACCTTCCACCTTGGACCCACTGAGATTGGCTACTGGAGTACGAATGCCGGTAAATGGGTGCAGGATGCCGAAGCATTCGATCTTTGGGTAGGCTCGGATTCGCTGGCGACGCTCCACGCGGAATTTGCTGTGATTCTCTAAACTCGGTTCGCAGTAACACAAGCCCTTGAGAATACTCTCAAGGGCTTGTGCCAATACGTTGAAGCTAGTACCGATCACCAATCACGGTGATCTTGGACATCGCCTCTTTGATCTCCGCGAGATCGTGCGCGCTCAATTCGATATTCAATGCGCCGTTGTTCTCATCCAAGCGTTCGAGCTTGCGGCTTCCCGGAATCGGGACGATCCACGACTTCTGAGCGAGCAGCCACGCCAACGCGATCTGTGCCGGGGTCGCACCTTTTTCTGCTCCGATACGCTCCAAAAGTTCAACGACAACCCGGTTCGCCCGCATGGCTTCTTGGGTGAAGCGGGGATTGCGTGCACGGATGTCGTTAGGGGCAAACGTTGCGCTTTCGTCGATTTTCCCCGTCAGATAGCCGCGCCCCAGCGGGCTGAACGGGACGAAACCGATCCCAAGTTCCTCACAAGCGGGCAGAACTTCATCTTCCACCTCGCGCCACCAAAGCGAGTATTCGCTCTGAATCGCGGTGACGGGCTGCACCGCGTGAGCGCGGCGGATAAGGTCTGCGCCCGATTCAGACAATCCGAAATGCTTGACTTTGCCTGCTTGGATCAAGTCCTTCACCGCTCCGGCGACATCCTCGATGGGAACATTCAGATCAGGGCGGTGTTGGTAGAACAGGTCAATCGCATCAACACGCAGCCGCTTGAGAGATGCCTCAGCCACGCGCTTGATCTGCTCCGGGCGGCTGTCCAACCCAGTCGTCGGATGCGGTCCTTTTTCGGGGTCATGTTTGAACCCAAACTTCGTGGCGATCACGACCTTCTCGCGAAACGGCTCAAGCGCTTCGCCGACCAAATCCTCATTGGTGAAAGGTCCGTAAACCTCCGCCGTATCAAAAAAGGTGATGCCGCGCTCAACTGCGGCGTGAAGAAACGCGATCATGTCCTGCCGCGTTCCAATCGGCGTATCACCGAAGGTCATCCTCATGCAGCCAAGTCCCATTGCCGAGACTTCTAGACCACTGCTGCCAAGTTTGCGTTTTTGCATCGTCCAAACTCCTGTCGTGCTGCGAGGTGTGCGCGGGGTTTCGATTACTGATTTCCAATTATAGAAAGATGAGCGACAGCATGATTGCAGAATCATCCAGCGGAATTGAACAATCCTCCAGAGTTTGCGTAGATGATATCGGGGACGTACAAAGACGCAGTTGGTGAGGACTCACGAAGCCTCACCAACTGAAGTGGTGGTTAGTGGTTAAAGGAAAAGGGGCATCACACCGTCGAGAGATCCCATTCTTCATGGAGTTTTGGAACATCATTGAGCAAGCGGCGAGTATACGGTTCTTTCGGTCGCAAAATCACCTCGTCGGCAGAACCACTTTCGACAAATCTGCCGCGCTCCATGATATACACGGTGTCTGATACGTAGTAGGCTAACCCGATGTCATGCGTGATGAAGATCGGCGTCATCCCGATATCAGCGCGCAGCGCCATCAACATGTCGAGAATCGTCGCGCGCGAACATGCGTCAATCATCGACGTCGGCTCGTCTGCCAGAAGGATTTTCGGCTTGAGCAAAAACACGCGCGCGATCATCAAGCGCTGCTGCTGTCCGCCAGACAATTCAAATGGGTATTTGTTGGTTAGCTCATCAAATTTCAAATTGACGAAGCTGCACGCTTCACGCATCATGGCGACTTTTTGTTCATACGGAAGTCTGCCGCCGCCGCGCATCTGAATGCAATCTAGAAGTACGGCATCGATCCGCCGGAACATGTTGTAGGCGGAAAACGGATCTTGGAAGATCGCCTGAATATTCTTCCAGTATTCTCGTTTCTGCCTGTGCGAGCGGATGTCGCGCGGTTGCCCCTCAAAGGAGATCACACCATCTGTGAGCGACTCCAAACCCAAGAGCAGCTTCGCCAATGTGGTTTTTCCGCTGCCGGACTCGCCAACGATTGAGATGACTTCGCCCTGTCGAAAGCTGAAATCGACATGATCAACGGCGACCGTCTTGCGTGAACCAAACCCAAATACCTTCGTGACCCCTTTGCCACTTAGAATAATCGAATCACTGTTCATTTTTATAGAGCCTTCTCAGGTCTTCTTCAGGGATGATACAGCGGTAGGCGCGTCCCCCTCCGACTTCATGGAGATCGACCGATGACACGCGGCATTCCGGCATGGCGTATTTGCATCGCTCCGCAAATCGGCATCCAGAGGGCGGTTTTTTGAGATTGGGCGGCGTACCGGGTATTGCTGCCAGCTTGACACCCCTAAGCCCTGCCTCTGGCACGATGATCGATCCCATAAGCGCTCGCGTATAGGGGTGGATCGGGTCAAAAACTGTCTCTTGGGCAGTTCCCCGCTCGACGACCTGCCCGGCGTACATCACCATAATGTCATCGGTGACGTTGTACAACAGCGGGAGTTCGTGCGTGATAAACACCAACGCTTTAATGATGCCCTTCTCCATCAGATCCATCACCATTTTGATGACCATCTTCTGAGAAGTTACATCAAGCGCCGAGGAGGGTTCGTCAGCAACCAGCACTTTAGGGGACAAAATGACCGAGGTTGCAATCACGGTGCGCTGCTTCATCCCGCCAGACAACTCGACGGGGAATTTTTCCAGCACTTCCGGCGGCAAGCCTAGGAGTTCGAAGCGCTCGCGCGCCATATCGTAGATTTCTCTTTTCGTGGTCTCGGGTCGATGTGCCTGAATCACATCCTCAATGAAGTTGATCACGCGCCGCGTGGGGTTGAGCGCGTTCATCGCCGCTTGTGGGATGTAGGAAACCTCGTTTCCCAAGATCGTTTTGCGAACATCGTCGGGATCCATTCCCGTGATGTTTCGCCCATCGACGATGATTTGACCACCGGTGTAGTACAAGGGCGGGAAATAATACCCCATTAGACTGAGCGCAAGTGTTGACTTCCCGCAGCCTGATTCGCCCGCAATCCCTAACGACTTTCCTTCTTCAACCTTCAAGGAAACATGATCGACAGCGTAGATACTATCCCGAAACCGCGTGATGTAACGTGTTGTCAGTTCGCTGACTTCCAATACGGTTCTTGCCATCAGATCACTCATTCCCTCAACGTGGGATTAAACACACGGTCAAGACCTGTGTTCATCAGGTTTAGCGAGAACGAAATCAAGGCGATCACGAGGATTACAGGGAAGTAAGCCCACCATTTCCCGAAGATATGCGCTTGATAAATCAATGCCCAGTTCATCATAAGTCCCAAAGTGGGGACTTCGGTCGTTCTGGGACCCAAACCGAGGATCGACAATCCGGCTTCTGCCAGAATGCCAGAAGAAATTTGGAGGATGAGCGCCATCACAACATACGACGCAATGTAGGGGAGGATGTCCATCGCCAAAATATACGCGATTGAATGCCCAGACAGTTTCGATAGGCTGACGTGGTCGCGATTGCGAAGTGAAATCACCTGTGCGCGCACCGCTCTTGCCGTCCATACCCACGAGGTCAGTCCGATCACGACGGCGACGGTAAATGCGCCGCGCTGCTCCTGCCCAATACTGAACGAGATCAAAATAAGCAGCACGAAACCGGGGATGACGGTGAATAGGTTGGTGATAAACACGATGACATCATCCACCACACCGCCCATATAGCCGGAAACCAGCCCCAGAATCAATCCAATCGTGGTCGCAACAATACCCGCCACCAATCCGATGATCAGGGAGACGCCTGTTGCGCTCACGAGTTCGGTCAGCACATCACGTCCGAAGTTGTCAGTACCGAGGGGCAGCACGCGAAAATTCGGGACTTCGCCAAGGTTCACGTAGTCTGTCTGCTCGACCACGCCCTGTTCTTCAAGCACGCCTGTCGTCGCGTTTGGAACGGCAACAATCGCGCCTTCGGTTGCGAGCAGCCCATCCAGCGAAGCAGTCAGGCGAATATAATAGTTTCGGTCAGCGTTCGTCATGCCGGGAAGTCGCACGGTGGGATCATAGCTGCTGTGCCACAATTCAAGCATCGCAGCCGTGTCGTCAAGATCAAGTTCACCTTCCTGCACGACTTCTGCGCCAACGAGCCATTCTTGCATCGCCGCACGGTCTTCGGCGTTCAAGCGGGAGCCTACACGCCGCGCGGTGGCTTCGTCGATGATCAGGGTGTACCGAGTCGAAGCAGTTATGCTGTCGTACACATTCACATAAATTCCGGGGGCAAGAAACGTTCCCCGGCTGACGATGTCCAGCGGCGGATCATTAATGACGAGCGGGTAGATCAATACGGTCAAGACAATCGCCGCAAATATCCCAAAGCCAAGGCGAAAACGCCCTGATCGGAAAATTTGACTAAGCATCTGTTTCATAATCGTCTATTCCCTATCCTGATTGAGCGGCTTTGATGCGCGGGTCAATCAGTCCATAGAGGATTTCCAAAGCGAAGAACGCGATCAGCGCCATAAAGGTGATGATCAGCGTTGCTGCCGAAATCAATGGATAATCCCCGCCTAACACGGCAGTCAGGATTGTTGAGCCGAGACCCGGATAACTGAAGATGATCTCCGCGACGAGCGCCCCGCTCACCATCGTGCCGATAGAAAGCGCAAGTCCGGTGATCTGTGGCAGCATCGCATTGCGGAAGACGTAGCGAATGATTTTGCTGTCTTTGATCCCCAAGAAGCGCGCATATTTGACGTAATCAGCATTCAATTCATAGATCGCCATCGAGCGCATCCCGATTGCCTGCCCACCGATGGTGATCAGCACAATCGACCAGAACGGCAGTTGATAATGAACGATGACCGACCAGACGAATTCCCAACTGGCTGAAGGAATCATCGCGTAATCGTATCCGCCGGATGTGGGGAACCATCGCAGATTGACGGCGAAAATCACGAGTAAGATCGTTGCCATGCCAAAAGCGGGGAGGTTGCTCAAAAAGAGGCTGACGGGCAGCAGGACTTTATCAAAACCCTTTCTGAGGTAAGCGGCTAACGCGCCGAGCGTATTCCCCACGATCCACCCTACGATGATGGCTGGAAATTGGAGGGCAATCGTCCACCAGATCGATGCAGAAATCACGTCTGCTACCGTTCTGGGGTACTGGCTAATCGAGTAGCCAAAGTCACCATTCAACACATTACGGAGGTAAATCACATATTGATTAACTAGGGGTTGATCAGTGGCAAACAGCTCTGTGTACTGCTCGTACACTGCCTGAACGCCGGTCGCATTCGACATCCCTTGTGCCATTCGCGCGACAATCGCAGCTACCGGATCACCCGGCATGAGACGCGGTAGGATGAAATTGAGTGTGAACGCAACTGCCACTGTAACAAGAAACCAAGCCAACTTCTTTAGAAAATAATCTCGATACCCTTTCACCCTTGCGCTCCTCACTAACTCACTAGCACGTAATAATAAAGAGGCAGTCACTTCATCCTACTTGGCTCAGGGATTGGGAGTTTCAACGCCTGAGCCGTTGAGGTGACTGCCCCACTTACAAATCGGTTACGGATTCAACTACGGATTGACGAGTTCCAAGTTATACAGACCGGCAATGCTCCAACCATCCGTCAGGTCGAGCGGCGGGACGGGCGGGTTCGTGCCGTCGCCGTCAAACGGGAAGTTCGTCCACACACTTTCATTGACGGTGTGGAAGGACTGCGGACGGTACATGAGCGTGAAGGAAGGAATGTCGGTCAGGTAGATGCGAACCAGTTCCGTGTACATTTCAACCAGTTGGGCTTCGTCGGTCACGGTCGGGATCGCCTGAATAAGCGCGTCGGCTTCAGGATTCGCGTAGCCGCCCCAGTTGCCGTTCCAGTTGCTCGACATACCGATGAACTCAGAGCTTAGCAGTTTGCGGATGCGGCTCCAAGGCTGCGTCGGACCAGCACCATCACTCCACATCATGAAAATGTCGTAGCCTTCGGGCAGCGGGGTGTCCGAGCGGGTGACGACCGTCTGATACACAGACCATTCGGGGTAATTGGTGGTGATTTCGATGCCGATATCCGCGCCAGCAGCAGCAACGACTTCAATCGCTGCCTGCCAGTCAGACCAGCCGTTCGGGCAGGTGGCGACATAGCTCAACTTCTGACCATCGAGTTCGCGCCAGCCGTCACCGTCGGTGTCGACAATACCGGCTTCGTCAAGGATCGCGTTAGCGCCTGCGACATCATTGCCCGCCCACTGAAGGTCGGCAACTGCGGCATGATCATAGAGCGCCTGCTCACCGGCGGTCGGGTTCATCAACGAACGCGGAACTTGGTCAAACGTGGCAGATTGGTTCGTCATGGCGTTTGCGATGATCGTCGGATAGTCGACAGCAATCGCAATCGCGCGGCGGACAGCGGGATTGTCCAAGCCATATGAAGACCCGGTCAGGTTGAAGAAAGCGGTCGGCAGACTGGCACCGATGCCATACGGGGCTTCCGGCAGATAGGTCGAAATCGGCAGACCCTGATCGAGCCACAGGTCTTGCACGTTCGAGTTGAACTGCTGGCTCACATCGACTTCACCCGCTTGCAGGGCAGTCGTACCGGCAGCATTGTCTTGGAAAATGTTGTGAGCGAGATAGCGCGGCACAGGGAGACTACCCCACATGCTGGCATCCTGACCCCAATAGCTGTCATCACGGACATAGATGACCTTCGACTCGTCCCAGAAATAGCCGTGATACGGACCTGACCACACGACATCTTCCGCCGTGTCTGCCAGCAGCGCGACAGGGTCGCCGCCCGCACGTTCTTCAAGGACCTGCGTCCATGCCATCTGGATAACGTAGTTGGTGCTCACATAAGCCTGAACGAGCAGCGGATTGACTGCCACGCCAGCATCATTGAGCTTTGCGTAAATGGTGACTGTGCTCTCATCAACCGCAACGATATCTTCGATGTAGTCAATGTTGCCAGCGCCAGTCGGGGTATTGTAGGTGACATGGGTCGCCCACGTATATGCCACGTCTTCCGCCGTCACCGGGGTTCCATCACTCCAGTGGGCAGCCGATTTAAGGCGGAACGTGAGTTCAGTACGCGCATCATTCCAGCTGTAAGGACCATCTGCCAGCAGCGGATAAACCTGCCCGTCAAGCATGTTGTACAGGTACGGGGTTTCAAACATGATGACGCGGGCATTGTCCTGCTGGGCGATCGCCAAGGCGTTATTGTTGCTGCTGGAATAGGGATTCCAACCAACAACTGCGCCCCACTGCTGACCGTTGAAATAAAGTGTCTCGTTACGCGGGAGGGTGGTGTCTTGGGCAACTGTCGGCGCGAACGTCACCGCCAACATTGCCACAAGAGCCACAACAAGAACTACTAACCGTGCGGACTTCATTAGATTGTCTCCTAGCAAAGTATCTACGAATTTAGCAGAGAACCGACTCCACATGACCAAACACCGGAGTCGCCAATCACGATCAATCTGATTATACAGCGTGCAATATGGGTGGGGGTACTCTGGCACAAAAGTTCACGCGGACAGAATAACTAGAATGATTGAACAACCATGTGGCGCGCTTGTATAATTCTCCAGAATGTGCACGAATAAGGCATGGTGATGATATGGGAGCGTTCTCATACGACCCGCAAGAACGCGAAGCGCGGCGATTGCACGCGAGTCGAGAAGAACTGATTGAACGGCTAACCCAAGCCCTTCCTGAAGATGGTGTCATTCAGCCATTCAAAGGGTTACATTTGGCGCGCATATCCACACCGATGAAAAAGATTCACAGCGTGTTGGAGCCGTCCTTCTGTGTAATCGCACAGGGGAGCAAAGAAGTATTGCTCGGCGAGAACCGCTATCAGTACGATCCCGCAAACTATCTCATTTCAACGTTAGACTTGCCGCGCATGAGTCAAGTTCTGGAAGCATCTGCCGAAAGCCCCTACCTCAGTTTTCGACTGGAACTCGATCCACCGCTCGTAAGCTCAATAATGGCGGAGGCTGGCATCCCACTGTCTTCACGCACTACGGCGGGCGTGTGTGCCATCGATGTCAGCCCATTAGATGCCGATTTGCTTGACTCTGTTGTAAGGTTGGTCAGATTGATGGACTGTCTTACCGAATCACCCGTGCTCTTGCCATTGGTAACGCGCGAAATTGTCTGCCGGCTGCTGATGGGGAGCCAAGGGGCACGACTGCGTCATCTAAGCATCCTAGGAGGCAATACTCCTTCGATTGTGCGCGCCGTTCGGCGCATCCATCAAACATTTGATCAGCCGTTGCGGATTGAAGAACTTGCACGAGAAGTAGGGATGAGCATTTCAGGGTTTCATTATCACTTCAAAGCGGTCACAGCCATGAGTCCGCTGCAATTTCAAAAGCATCTTCGGCTGCAGGAAGCGAGACGGTTGATGTTGAGTGAAAACCTCGATGCAGCCAGCGCCGCGTATCGCGTAGGCTACAACGATCCCTCGCATTTCAGCCGGGAATACAAGAGCCTTTTCGGTTTCCCACCGATGCGTGACATACAACAAATGCGTCAAGCCGAAGTAACGGTGGTTAGCTGACAATCCGCGCATGAGAACGCAAAGGATATAAACCAGTGGCATCACCCCTCCGTTACCTGCTCGATACCAACATCTGCAGCTATATCGCTAAAGCGCACGAAAACGGAAACATGCTCAATCACCGCGTGAGAGCGCATTATCAAGAAAATGCGGATCACGTGTATATCAGCGCGATCACAGAGCGCGAGCTGTACGCGTGGATTGCGCTTGACGCTACTCCAGAGTGGCAGCGTCAGCACGCCCGCACTTTGCTCACTGAACTCACTGCGCGCATCATCCCGTTTGTCGCAGAAGCGGAGACGCTCGCACAGGCTATCGCTGTCGATCTTCAGAAACGCGGGCAGAAACTCGAAGCGGCGGATATTCAGAATGCCGCAGTGGCGATTCACGGGGGGTATGTCTTCGTCACACATGACCGGCACTTCGACCGTATCATGGAGTTAGCGCGTGAGGACTGGGTAGAATTTCATAAAACCATTGGGTAAGGGGCTTATGAAGCCAGATACCCGTGTTTCTCCAGCGCTTCACGAATCCGTTCCATGCTCACATCAAACCACTGATGCCCCGCGAGTTCATCGGCAAGTTCTTCTAATTCATGTTCACGCTGAACGTCATGCAGATCGGCTTGAAGCAGCAGTTCGACCCGCTCAACAATGCCTTCTAACTGCCATTCCAGGCTAAAGAAGATGAAAGCATCAAGGTGCAGTGGATACCTATCAACAGGGAGATAGCCTGAGAGGAAATCTGGTAGTTCGTGAGTATCCGAGAACAGCATCACATCCACCTCAGGTATTCCGATATGAACCCCTTCCCAGTCGATGATTCGAATCTCTCCATTTGAAGCGAACACGATATTTCCGGGGCTGAGATCGCCATGAGCAGTAACGTACCGATGATTGCCATGTCGCAGTTTGTCGCTCAATTGGACGTACATCGCTATGTCCTGCCTCAGCCGGGTTTCCAACGGACGAAGGAGATCGTAAACAGGGCGTATGCGCGCTTGTGTGGCAAATTCGGGCAGTTGATCAAGCAGCGGCGCAAGCCTTTCTACTGTTTTCGTATTGAATGCCTGACGCTCAAGCGATGGGTATTGATCGGGATTAACATGATGGAGTGCGCCAACAAGTCTTCCCAATTCGTTGTACTGCTGCGGTGTTTTTTGCATGTGCCGCCAAAGCGTCCCCTCAACAAATGGGTAAACCACTAGGGAATGCCCCGCAAATCCACAAACAAAACTGCCATCCGTTTTTGGGATAGGATTAACGACGAAGCCGAGAGAAGCATTTTGGGCTAATTGGTGAAGCGCGCGGAGCGTGTTTTCGAGTTGTCGTGCGTCTGTGCCGCGTCTGAAACCGACGATTTTGGCGACGTATTTCCGCTCATCAAACAGGAACGTGTAAAGAAGCCCATCTTCGCCAGCAGGCAAAAAGGTCAGTTGATCAGGCGAAAACCCGTATTCGAGCATGAGCGTTTCCGCTAACTGCTCCAATTTGTTCAGTGCGTCGGTTTGCATCTGCTTTCCACTCTCAGCATCATCGTGACTTGAAGCGCATCCTCTTGACAATACTGTGCGCCGTACAGTATATTGATACTGTGTGTGGCACAGTATTGTAAGGCGCACAGTTTATGACGGATACAGATGAGCACGTTGAACAACTTCGTCTGGAGCTTCGGCGGGGCATCGTCGTCCTAGCGGTCTTGAGCCTGCTGGACAGCGCAAGCTATGGTTACAACCTGATTCAGCGGCTCGCGGCGTTGGGGTTGGATATCGAAGAAGGCACACTTTATCCGCTGCTGAGACGGCTGGAAAAGCAAGGGCTTCTGCAAAGTGAGTGGGACACAACCGAGTCACGCCCGCGCAAGTATTATCGCATCAGTGCCGCCGGACAAGAGGTGCTGACCGTGCTGCGGAGCGAATGGCAGGAGACTGTTACCGTGATGAGGAGGATTCTGGAGGGGGAACATCATGAGTGAGTTGATCGAACGTTATGTACATCAGGTGGGATTGTATGTGCGCCCCAAAGAGCGCGCCGAAATCCAAAAAGAACTACGTTCGCAGATTCAAGATCAACTGGAAGACCGCTACGGCGGATCACCCGCTGAAGCGGACATTGCGGCAGTGCTCAAGCAGCTCGGTGATCCGCGCACAATGGCAGCTTCGTACAGCGGCGAGCAATACCTTGTCGGACCTTCGCTGTATCCATTCATGATGACCGTCCTGCGTTTTGGACTGCCACTTGTTCCGGCGGTCGTCGTCATCGCCAACATTGTCGGCGCAGCACTTGCACCTGAGGGCGGCGATTGGCTGGGAATTTTCTTCAGCTCGATTTTCACAGCAGCTCAGGCAGCGCTGATCTTTTTCGCGGTGGTGGTGATCTTCTTCGCTATCTTACAGCACTCCGGCGAAGAGTTCCGCGATGCGGCAGAACCGAAGTTCAATCCGCTAGAACTGCCAGCAGTCGATGACCCCGCAGCGGTGGATCGGTTTGAGTCCGGCATCGGAATCGCTCTCGGAACACTGTTCGGGATCGCTATCCTATACTTCATTCAAGTGGGCGGGTTGACCCTGCGTTTTGACCTAAATGATCCGGGTGATGTGCTGCCTGTTCCGATGCTCTGGCTGATCGTGCTGCTGATCACGATCTTCATCGCCATATTTCTTAACCTGTGGACACTGCTTCGCCGCCGCTGGACGCTCGGAACATGGCTGGTGCAGGCGACGCTCGACCTTGTGGGCGCAATCGGTATCTACTTTGTCCTGCTCGTGCCTGTCTTCGAGCGCGTGGCGCAAACCGTACCAGAATTACGCGATCTGCCGCTTGATCAACTGCCCTCGATCATTACGGTCATCAACGTTGCCTTCATGGTGATCATGAATGGCACCAGATTCATACGCCTGTGGCAGCAGCGTCAGGGGGTACACGCCTAGCATTCGAGTAAATCCGCGTAGAGCGCGCCGTTTCCACCCATTTCACGACACAAGCGATTTTTACACACAGGTCGCCCCATCTGCGCAAGATGGCAGGCTGGGCAGTGCCTTGTCGCTGCCCACACTCACCCAAGCCGCACCTGTTGAATCCGTGAAAAAGGAGATTCGCAATGCAGCGTTATGAGACCACCAACAGCACTCTGAGAGAAGGAAACACCCTCATGCTCGATACTCGAATTATCCTGTCCGGCGTTTGGATTACGGTCATGCTCATCTATTTGTTGGGAGATGTGCTGCGCATTTACAGCGGAGACTTCGCACGCATGACTGAAACGCAGCAGTTCTCCAGCGCGATGTGGTTAGGGGCCGCCGTCCTCATGCTCATCCCGATTGTGATGGTATTCATGTCGTTGGTCCTGCCGCAGTCGATCAACCGTTGGGCGAATATCCTCGTCGCTGTCGGTTTCACGCTTTTCAATCTCGCTGATCTGCGAAGCTATCCGTCCGCCTACGATAAGTTCCTGCTCATCGTCAGCGTGGTTTTTAACGGCGTGACGGTCTGGTACGCATGGAACTGGTCATAGGACAATACAGAAAAGGAATCTGAACATGAAAGCGATGATCTACACAAAATACGGTTCACCGGACATGCTGCGCCTTGCCGATATGCCCAAGCCAACCCCGAAAGCAGGCGAAGTGCTCGTTAAAATTCACGCCGCCTCCATCAACAGCGCCGACATTCGTTTGCTGCGCGGGCAGCCCTTCCTCGTGCGGTTGATGGGCTACGGGTTGTTCAAGCCGAAGCACCCCATTCTTGGCGGTGACATCGCCGGAACGGTCGAATCCGTCGGACGCGAAGTCACCGCGTTCAAACCGGGCGATGCTGTTTACGGCGACCTCTCGAACTGCGGCATGGGCGGCTTTGCGGAATACGCCGCCGTGCCGGAGAATATGCTCGCGCCAATGCCCTCCAAGCTCAGTTTTGAAGAAGCGGCGGCAGTGCCGCTGGCGGGGGTTACAGCGCTGCAAGCGCTTCGCAAGGCAAACGTGCAGCCGGGTGAGCATGTGGCGATCAATGGTGCGTCGGGTGGTGTTGGCTCATTTGCGGTACAGCTTGCACGTGCGATGGGTGCAGACGTGACTGCTGTCACCAGCGGCAGCAAACTGGAAATGGTGCGAGAATTAGGCGCATCCCGCGCAATCGACTATGCCCGCGAAGATTTCACCACACACGCCGGACAGTATGATGTGATTCTCGGAGTCAACGGCTACCACCCACTGGCGGATTACGCACGAGCGCTCAAACCGGGCGGTCGATACGTGATGGTCGGCGGTACGGATGCGCAAATCTTCGAGTCAATGCTGCGCGCCCCGTTCATGCGGAAGCGCGACGGCAAACGGTTGAGTAGCGTAATGGCGAAAGCTTCATCTGCCGATCTGCGCGCACTCACGGCGCACATCGAAAGCGGCGCAGTCAAGCCCGTCATCGAGCGGTGCTATCCGCTGGCGGAACTGGCGGAAGCAATGCGCTATCTCGATGCGGGACATGTGCGCGGCAAGCTGGTAATTACAATATAGATAGCCAACAGCACAATCTGAGGGAAACTGCATTTGCCTCTTATTGTGCTGGGCAGGCTCACCAAAAGAAACGGTTAGTTTCAAACGAGGGTGTTCATAGCGGCGAGCAGTAAAATGAATGCGGCGGCTGACACTGCCATCGCTCCCCAATTACTCTGTCGCCAGCGCAAAAGAAGCGCCGGATTCGACTCACGGCGTGCGTTGCCAGCAGCAAATAAACCGAGTCCCGCACCAATCAGGACAAGCACTAATCCCACCAAAGCGGGACCGATCACATTCATTGCATCAGGTGCATTGAGGTGATTGACAATCGCGCCAAGCGTTGAAAGCGCGGCAATGCCGCCTAAGATGCCAACGATGATGGCGGTTCGAGTCGCAATTCGACGAATGTCGCTTCCGCTGCTCAAAACCAGATTGAGAATGGTGGCGGATGCAAGAAAAAAACCAGCGAGGAGTCCCGAAGTAATCGCAGCGATGGTGAGCGCAATCTGTGTAGACATTGCTGCCTCCTATCGGCATTTGAACGGTGACTTGTTCCATTCAGTATACGCTGGACTTCCACACACGCGAATCGGATTACGACTCAGTTTTGACGCTCACACGGAAACGCTTTATAGTCTTGGGCGTTCATTTAACACAAGCTCTGCGAAAGACCTATTATGCGTATTGTTGGATTGATGTCAGGCACCTCAGCGGACGCGATTGATGCTGCTGTATGTGAAATTAGCGGTACGCCGCCGCTCCTCAACGCGCACATCGCACATGCCGTTACCTTTGCTTACCCAGACGGATTTCAACAGCGTATTCTGAATGCGTGTGCTGCGGGTCGCGTGGACGAACTGTGCGCGATCAATTTTGCACTCGGTGAATTATTCGCGGCGGCAGCGCTGCATGCCATTGAATCGGGCGGTTTCACGCCTAACGATATCGATCTGATCGGGTCACATGGGCAAACATTCTGGCACACCGTTGAATCCAACGGTTATGTGTCGTCCACCCTTCAGCTAGGCGAATCGGCGGTGATCGCTGAGCGCACAGGGATCACGACGATCAGCAATTTTCGCACGCGCGATGTCGCGGTTGGCGGGCAGGGTGCGCCCCTAACGGGTTACGCCGATTGGCTTCTGCTGCGCCATCCAACGCAGTGGCGTGCAGTTCAGAATATCGGCGGGATCGGAAACGTGACGTTTTTGCCACCGCTCGCGGATTCCACCAGCCTGCCAACCGCGTTTGACACCGGACCCGGAAACGCGCTGATCGACTCGGCGATGGTGCTGCTCACCAATGGACAGCAGGCATTTGATCGGGATGGGATGTTGGCGCGGAATGGCAAGGTAGACGAGGATTGGCTTCAAACGCTGCTTGAGCATCCCTATTACGTCGTTAAACCTCCAAAAACGACTGGGCGCGAATTGTTCAGTGCGCGCATGGCAACGGATCTCGTTGAAGAAGGGCATCGACGCGGTTTGAATGATGCCGCCATCATCGCAACGCTCACCACACTCACCGCGCAGTCAATCGCCGATGCTTATGAACGGTTTGCCCCCGTGCGCATCGACGAGGTGATATTGAGCGGCGGCGGACGCAGCAATCCAGTAATCATGGAACTGCTTGACGCACTGATCCCGGCGCGCGTGCTTTCCAGCGATCAAATCGGCGTGGATGGGGATAACAAAGAGGCGCTGGTGTTTGCGCTCTTGGCGTATGAAAGCTGGCATGCGCGCGCCGGTAACTTACCTTCGCTCACTGGAGCAAGCCGGGCGGTGATTTTGGGAGACATCACGCAGGGAAACAACTATCTTGACTTGATCCGACGCACTTGGAACACAAAAAGCGAGGCGGTATGAACGTCCGCGCTTTGACAGGGCAGGATATCCCGCTCGTTTCCGCGTGGATTGTGACGATTCCGCTGTGGATGCGCTACGGGTTAACGGCTGAAAAACTGAGTGGTCAGCTTTTGAACGCGCTTGGCAATGAATTTCTCCTAACGATTGACACGGAGGAAACAGCGGTCGGGCTGGCGTGGTGCATTCCGCGCGGCGGCTTTGGGCGAAGCGCATATTTGAAGATGCTCGGCGTAAGACCCGATCACAGCGGGCGGGGGATCGGCGCGCTTCTGCTGGATCATCTGGAAACACTGATCACCAGCAATGATATATTTCTCCTCGCGTCCGATTTCAATTCGGATGCACATCGCTTTTACCAGCGTCAAGGCTATCAACAAATCGGCGCGATCCCCGATTTCGTGCTGCCGGGCGTGACGGAACTGATCTTTCGCAAACAAGTTCGTCCAAACTCCCCGTAGATAAGTCCAAGTGTTTGGGTGAATTCTTGCTTTGCGTTAAAGTTATATGGATGTATTTAGCATTGGAGATGCTGCTATGCTTAGAAAAGTGTTGTTGATCCTCGTTCTTGTGCTTGCTGTATTAAGCTTTGTTTTACCCTCTGTCGCCCAAGAGAACGTGCTAATCATGGCGCGCGCTGCGGATACCACCGGACTTGATCCGCATACGCAGACCGCATTTGCATCATTCCGCTTGCTTGAACTGATCTATGAGCCGCTGGTCAATTTGGATGCCGATCTCAATGTGATTCCGGCGCTGGCGGAAAGCTGGGCGTTCAACGACGAAGCAACTCAGCTCACACTGAATCTGCGGCAAGGCGTCACATTCCATGACGGATCAGCCTTCACCGCTGAGGACGTGGTAGCATCGTTCGAGCGCATCCTCAACGAAGAAACAGGCGCGGCGGCTCGTGCAAATTACCTGAGTATCGCCTCGATTGACACGCCGGATGAATTCACGGTGGTGTTCAACCTGTCGCAGCCGGATGTGCCGCTTCTCGCCGCATTAGCGACGACGAATGCCGCGATTGCCAACAAAGAAGACATCGAGTCAGGCGCGATTGCGACCGTCGCCAACGGAACAGGACCGTTCAAGCTAGACAGTTGGACTCCTGAAGAAACCACGATGTTGAGCGCTAATGAAGCGTGGTGGGGCGAAGGTCCATTCGTGTCGGGTATCGAAATCCGTATCATCCCCGACGAAACGTCGATCCTTGCTGCGCTGCGCGCCGGAACGATTGATTTCGCGCTGCTCAATGACCCGCTCGTTGCGACGCTGCTGGAAGGCGATCAATCGGTCGTGCTGAACCGCGTCCCGGCAATTGCCTATCATGTGCTTCAGCTTCGCGCGGTCGATACCGAAGCGCCGCTCGGTGAGCTTGCCGTTCGCCAAGCGATTTCTTGCGCGATTGATCGGCAGGAAGTCCTCGATACGGCGTCGCTCGGCGAAGGCACCGTGACAGGTCCGCTGACGATGGCTGCCTACGCGCTCGATCCGAGTGAGCTGTTCTGCTACGAAAAAGACCTCGACCGCGCACGCGAATTGATGGCACAGGCGGGCTACGAAGAAGGCTTCACGATCACCGTGATCGCCGCCAACGCCGAACCGCCGACCGCCCTTTCGGAAGCACAGAGCATTCAGGCGCAGCTTGCCGAAATCAATATCACAGTCGAAATCGAATCGCTTGAACTGAGTGTGTACGTTGATCGCTGGCTGGCTGGCGATTTTCAAGCGGCGGTCGCGCTAAACGGTGGACGCCCCGATCCGTTCACGATGTACGCGCGCTACTGGCAGAGTACAGGTAACCTGAACAACGTTGCGGGTTACATTGATGCCACCCTTGATGAACTGATGGCGGCAGGACGCGCGGAAACCGATCCGGCGGCGCGTTATGAGATTTTCGCCCAGCTTCAGCGTCATCTCGCTGAAATGGCTCCTTGGGTGTGGCTGTATGCGGGTTATGAATACACTGCACAACAGCCCTATGTTGAAGGCTTCGTGCCGTATCCGACCGACTCGCTGATTTCGCTCGCTCAGGTCACGCTGAACCGTTAAGTATTACCGGGGCGCGGTGCTGAACTGCGCCCCTTTCGTTTTTCTTTCTCATAGTTCAATACTGCCCCTATGATCCGCTACCTGACACAACGCGCCATCGCATTTCTTCCGACCTTGTTTGGCGTTTCCCTGCTGATCTTTCTTGCGATCCGGCTCGTTCCCGGTGATGCCATCGTCGCCATGCTCGGCACCGAAGCCGGTATGCTCACCGAGACGCAGCGCACTTCGCTTGAGGCATACTTCGGATTAGACAAACCTCCAGTCGAGCAGTATCTCGTCTGGTTAGGGAATGCTGTACAGGGAAACCTCGGTTTGTCGGTGCGACACGGCGCGCCTGTGCTAGACGTGATTCTGTCACGTTTTCCGGTCACGCTTCAATTGGCGCTGATGTCACTCTTGATCGCGCTCTTGATTGGTGTGCCGATTGGTGTCTTATCAGCGGTGCGGCATAACTCATTTATTGACCTGATCGGGCGGCTGCTGGCATTAATCGGCTTGGCAACCCCGGCGTTTCTACTCGGCACGCTGATCATTTATGTATTGTCCGTTTACTTTCGCTATCTGCCCAACTCCGGCGATTTTGTCCGGCTAACGGAAGACCCGCTTCTGAATCTTCAGCAGATGATCTTTCCCGCGTTCACGCTCGGGTTCCCGTTTGCCGCGTCAGTCATGCGGACGACACGCTCCGCCATGCTGGAGATCATGAATCAAGACTATATCCGCACGGCGCGCAGCAAAGGGCTGCACGAGGCAAACGTCATCCGGCGGCACGCGCTCCGCAATGCGCTGATCCCGGTGATCACGTTGGTCGGCGTTGAGCTTGGCTACTTGCTCGGCGGCACGGTGATCGTTGAAGAAATCTTCTCGCTGCCGGGAATCGGTCGCCTTGTCTATAACGCGATCTCGCAGCGAGATTATGCACTGGTGCAGGGGATCGCCCTTTTTGTTGCCTTCAATTTCATCCTCATTAACCTGATCGTTGACTTGATCTACACGATGATTGATCCGCGAGTCTCGTATGCAAAAGCCGCGTGAATATGCGTCATTGAAACTGCTTGGGCGGCTGCTGCGCAACCGCAGTGGAGCCGTCGGACTGGTGTTAGTGACGCTCTATTTTGTCGTCGGGCTGCTCGGCTCGGCGGAGATTACGCCGCATCCCCCACTTGAGCAGCACCCGCGTGAGCGACTACAAGCACCAAGCGCCACCTACATCATGGGTACAGATTTGTTTGGGCGCGACATTGCCAGCCGCATCATGGGCGGCGCAGCGAATTCGCTGCGAGTAGCGGTGTTTTCCGTCACGCTGGCGACGACTCTCGGCACGTTGTTGGGGACGCTCTCCGGCTACGTCGGCGGCACGGTCGATATTCTTATCATGCGCATCATGGATGTGTTTTTTGCGCTCCCTGCTTTGCTGCTGGCGCTTGTCGTCGTCAGCGTGTTAGGTCCGGGTATCAACAACACCGTTTTTGCAATTGCGACCGTGTATACGCCGATCTTTGCGCGCGTCGCCCGCGGTCCGGTGCTGACCGTCAAACAAATGGAATTCGTGCTAGCGGCGCGCTGCATCGGCGCGCAGGATTGGCGCATCGTCCTTCGGCATGTGCTTCCCAACACACTCGCGCCGCTGATTGTGCAGATCAGTCTCGCGCTTTCGTGGTCACTCCTCACGGAAGCGGGTTTGAGTTTTCTCGGTTTGGGAACTCAGCCACCGATGCCGTCATGGGGTGTCATGTTGAGCGAAAGCCGGGGGATCGCGGAAATGGCACCTTGGTTGATGCTGTATCCCGCAATTGCGATCATGCTCGGCGTACTCGGTTTTAACCTGTTGGGCGACGGTCTGCGCGATGTCCTCGATCCTCGGCTGCGCGGGCTGCGTTGATTCTTATTCCTGAACTCCCGATAAAAAAGCCCTTCTGTATTGCACAGAAAGGCTCTCTTGCTCGAATGCGGTTTGAGCTTATGAATCGAATCTATTGAAACGTGTCGATCAGCGACCGGACGACAAGCTCCTCTGTAAATTCCGCTTCTGAAATCGCCTGATCCGGTTTGACGAGGATCGTTCGCGGCTGTCCCGGTGGCAAATGGAAGAAGCTGTCGGAACACTGCATTCCGTGTGTTTTCCCGGTCACCCACACCCAGAGCGCGGCGCGATCCGTTTGCACCTGAACTTCAAATGCGCCTTCACCCAATGGGCGGATTCGCGTCTGAAATTCGGGTGTGGACAGCTTGAGATGTTTTGGACGCGCAAACAACACAAGATTGTCCGAAATCGTCTCGCCGCCAACATCGAGCGCCAGCCATACCAAGAGATCACGCATCCCAACTTTGTCTAGCGCCTCGCTCAGATCGAGCGTTTTCACGAGGGTGCTGCCGCGCATCGGCGTTGTTGCGTCGAACTGCCCTTGTGAGAGCACATCACCCGCTGCCGTCGTCACGCTCCAGCGGATTACGCCTGTATTCACCTGCTCGTGCTCGCTGGTCAGGTGAATATCCACTGTTCCCGCTTCGGGATTTTCGACACCTGAGATCAAAACCGGCGCATAGAAGCGCTTCGCCATATGGTGCAGCGCTTTCCAGCGCCCGTGATAGTCGATGGATGCCCAGCTCGGCGCTTCCCAACAGTCGTTCAACTGCCAGTAGAGCGCTCCCATCGTGCGCGGCATATTCCGCCGCCAGTGCTCGATTGCATATTTCATCGCCATGCCCTGCAAAATCTGCGTCAGCCACAGCGATTCTTCGTATCGGGTCGGCAGTTTGAACCAGTCCAACAGATACTGCATGATCGTCGTGTTGCCGATTCCGCTCCGCTGGCGGTATTCCATCACATAGCTGGTGATATTGCGATCTTCTGGCTCTGTGACCGTGTTCATTGTCGCGGGTTCGGGGAACGACTGAAAGCCGAACTCGCTGGCGAAGCGGTGGAAGCAGGTGCGATACCATTCAAACGGCTTTTTGCCGTGCCATACATCCCATAGGTGAGCATCACCGCTTTCCGGGTTGCTGTGCTGGTAGCGATTTCCCGTCGGATTATGTGGGCTGGAGGGCCAATAGGGTCGATCAGGATCAACCCGCCGCACAACTTCTGGCAGCAGGCGATCAAACAATGTGCTGTAATCCTCCCAACTCATCGTGCGATCCGTCCATTCGTCACCGACAAGCCCTTGCTCAAGCTCATTGTTGCCGCACCACAGCGCAATCGAAGGATGATGACGCAACCGCCGGACATTCTCCTCAGCTTCGACAGCAACATTTCGGCAGTATGCTTGATCAAATCCGGGATACGTCGCGCATGCGAACATAAAATCCTGCCAGATCGCAATCCCGTACTCGTCGCACAACTCATAGAAGACATCGGCTTCGTAGATACCGCCGCCCCACACACGGAGCATATTCATATGTGCATCCGCCGCGTCCTTGATCAGCCGTTCGTAGCGTTCCGGGGTCATGCGTGATGCGAACACGTCCGCTGGAATCCAGTTCGCACCTTTGGCGAAAAACGGAATCCCGTTGATCACAAACTGGAACGACTCGCCCCATTCATCGGCATGGCGATCAAGCACGAGCGTTCGCAGTCCGATCCGCTTGTGCTGCTGATCCAGCGTGATTCCTTTCGCGCTGTTCAGGCGAACTTCAACCCGGTAGAGCGGTTGTTCGCCCATCCCGTTGACCCACCACAATTTCGGATTTTCGACCGTAAGTTCCGCGAACGCATTCCCGTTATTGAACGGCACGCTCGCGCCCGCCACCTGAGTCTCGCCATCCCACACGCTCACCTCAGCCGTGTAAGTGCCCCTGCTTACGCCTTCTGCTTCGGCATTGATCCGCAGTGTCACCTGCCCCTCGTGGTGATCCTGACGGATATGCACATCCGTCAGCCGCGCCTCGTAACCGATCAGGGAAATATCGCGCCAAATTCCGGCAGTCACGACTTTGGGACCCCAGTCCCAACCGAAATTGCACGGTTCTTTGCGCAGCCAACCGCCGCCGTGAACCTTATCCGATCCGACCCATGCGGGCAGCGCCTGTTCTTCGCGGTCGCGTCGGCGCAAATAGTTGAGCGGCGAATCAAAACGGATCACAAGCGTGTTTTCACCTGCTTGCAGGGTGGTGACATCGTATTCCCATGTGCGGTACATGTTGTCCGCTCGACCGATTTCAACGCCGTTCAGGGTCAGCGTCGCCAACGTATCGAGTCCAGCACATACCAGCCGAACATGGGGCTGTTCTAGGAGTTCAGGGGGGACAGTAAATACGCGCTCATACTGCCAATCCGTCTCCCCGATCCAGAGGAGATCAGCTTCATTGTCGCGGTAGAACGGATCGGGAATTCGTTCCGCCCGCAGTAGATCGATATGGACGCATCCCGGCACAACTGCCGCGACTGTATCCTGCTCTCCAATTCGAGATAACTTCCATTCACCGTTCAAAGTAACGCGTTGCATCAAGAACACTCCGAGTTTGCCGCTTGCAAGCCAAAACGATTATAACGCACCACCGCCCCTCAGCGGCGCTTCGTTGAAACTCAGTTCCGCCGCGATCCCGAAATGGTCAGAGGGATACAGACTCGGATCATGCGCTGCGGGTGATGTTCCGATCAATGCGGCATTGACTACCGTGAGCGCGGCCGGATCGACAAAGACATAGTCGATTGCGATGCGCGGATATGAGCCGCTGTCTTTGACCAACGGTGTTGGAAAGGTGAGAGGATCGGCACCGTGAATCGCCCGATACGCAGATGTGAATGTTTTCGCGGCGGCTTGAATCGTCGCGCTGTGCGGTTGTGCATTAAAATCACCCACACACACCCAAGGTTCATTAGGGTGTGTGTCCGTCAGTGCTGCGAGCCATGCAAGAATCGCTTGCATCTGCGGCAGCCGTACATACTCATCATCTTCGGGTAGATGATGAAGATGCGTGTTGACGATATTGAGCGGACGCCCCTGATCGATCACACAAAGGCGCTGGGCAACACGCCCCCCTTCCGGCAGGTCAATCGCATCGACTTCAACAACGGGTAATCTTGTTAGCAAGGCGATTCCTTCATGGGAATTTTCGCCCCACTTGGGCTGTACGTACACGCCGTAAGGGGGAGTACCCGTCTCCGTATGCAGCGCATCAGCGATCAAATGCGCCTGCCGAATCGAGATCGCTGCCTCTTGAAAACCGATAATATCGGCGTCCTGCTCACGCAGCGCCTGTACGACTAAGGGATATCGCTCCGCCCATCGATCCGCGTCATGACGCAGATTAAAGGTCAAAATCTTCATCGTTTGTCTCTTTTGAGGTGAATCTGCCATAGACTTACGATAACATAAAACAAGCTGTATCCGGCGATAGGGTATCCATTCATGAAAGTTCTGGTTGCTGGAACGATAAACTTAGAAACCACGCTGCGGATAGATGGTTTTCCAGTGCATTACCAACCGGTGCGCTACCCGTTTTTTGGCGTGCGGTCGACGGTGAGCGGGGTGGGTTACAATCTTGCTAAAGCGCTGCGCACGCTCGGTCATGACGTGCGACTACTTTCGATTGTCGGGCGTGATGCCCCCGGTGAGGTCACACGCCGCGCCTTAGCCGCTGATCACCTGCCTGAAGCGGATGTGCTGGCGCTCTTGGAAGAAACGCCGCAGTCGGTGATCCTGTACGATCCATCGGGTCAGCGCGCGATCCATGTGGACTTAAAGAACCTTCAGGAAACCGCCTACCCGTCTGAACCGTTTGAGACGGCGCTCGCATGGTGTGATCTGGCGGTGCTGTGCAACATCAACTTCACACGGGCATTCTTGCAGCAGGCGCGTTCGATGGGAAAACCCGTCGCCACTGACGTGCATACGATTTCCAGCCTCGACGATCCCTATAACCGTGATTACATGCAAGCCGCTGATATCTTGTTCATGAGCCATGAACATTTGCCGATGCCGCCGGAAGCATGGGCGGCACAGGTCATGCACACCTTTGGAAACCGCTTGATCGCAGTCGGCTTAGGAGAACGCGGTGCGCTCGTGACCGTGAATCACGGCGATGGGCGCTTGTCTCAAGAAATCATTCCAGCGGTGATCACGCGCCCGATCGTCAATACCATTGGCGCGGGGGATGCGCTGTTCGCAAGCTTCCTGCATGCGCAGTCACACCTGACCGATCCGTGTCAGGCGATGCGTCAAGCGATCATTTTCGCGTCGTGGAAGATCGGCGTTTCCGGCGCAGCGGACGGGTTTCTCTCCGCGCTGGAACTAGATGCACTGAGTGCATCAGTGTTGAACACGGGTTGAAAATTCGCAAGTCGTATAACATTGATTAGGGTCGACGGCTGGCTTGGGTCAGCAGCTCCGGTTTATCCGAGCAGATTCCGTCTACGCCAATTGCATACAACGCCGCGATTTCTGCCGGTCGTTCTTCATGCCAGCACACGATCCCCAATCCGGCGGATCGCACGCGCGTGAGCCATTCGTCCGAAAGCAAACTCGCTGGCGACTCGAAACGCTCCCAACACGGATGCACATAATCCGCATTGATCGCTTGTGCGATCAGCACCGGATCGACGTGTGTTGAGGAAAACAGGATTGATGTTGATGCGCTCGGCACATTCGCTTTGATTTCCGCCAGTAAATCGGGGCGGAATGAGCCGAAAATCGCATAGCGCAGCATACCTTTTTCGAGCAGTGCGCTCACAACAGCAGCGGTTGACGCTGGCGTAACATCTTTGATATCGAGATACAAGCCCATGCCGAGCCGAGCGCACAAATCGAGCATTTCGACAAAGCTCAGCACAGGCTGACGATCTGGCGGCGTGACCGCTTTGAGTTCCGCCAACGTCATCTCGTTGATCTCACCGTCCACGCCGAACACCCGCTTCAGGCTGGAGTCGTGGGCGATCACGGGTATATCGTCGCGCGTCGTGCGAATGTCGATTTCGACCATATCCGCGCCGAGTTCCGCCGCCTTTTCGACCGAAGCCGCCGAGCCTTCTTGCGCGTAAGCGCTCGCGCCGCGATGCGCGATGCGCAGCGGGCGGCGCTGATCGGGCGGCGTGGTGGCGCGCAGATGATCCGCCCACCATTTCACCCGTGACGGAATGTAGCGGCGCAGCGCATCCCACTGGACGAACACCGCCGAGCGCGTATCAAACACGTTGGAGAAATCGTAAGTAGGCGCAAATGCGAGACGTTCTAGGTAGGCGTGGACAACATTGTTATTTAGCGGCGTGCGATCATCGATCACGCCTTGGAACAGCGGCGTCACATGAACGCCCATCTTTCCGGCAGCCCGCCCGCACGATGCGTCGGTGATCGGCTTGCGTTCAATCAGCCAATCAATCACCGGAGCGAAAGCGTGTTTCCCCGGCTCGGAGTACACGATCACGCGCCCGTCTTGCGTTGGCGGCTGACCATCTGCGCCGATCATGACATGCCAACCGCCGTGCCAACTCGCGTCCGCGGCGATCACCTGCCCGACGTTATCGACATACACCCAGATGTGTTCCAGTTCGTAGAGATGCTGTATTTCCCAGTCCCACCACACCGCATATTCAATCGCGTACTCTGCCTCTGCCGGAAACGTAATCTCACGCGGGAACGACAGCGACCGCCCATTTTGGCGAAAGACTGTGTAACCGATCACCGAAGGCAAAAACGGCTCACGCATATCGAAGCGAATCAGCGGCGCGTGCTGAATCGCCAACGCATGATCAACCGGATTGCGGATCGTGCGATCCAGCATGAGGAAATGTTCGTCAGCGGTTAGTTCCATAAGAGAGACTGCTCCGTTGCAGGATCAAAAAACTGCACTTTGTTCGTGTTGAACTTGAGTGTCACGCGGTCACCTGACCTCAGCCGCAGTTCAGGGTTCGCCAAGACATAATAGTGTAGCCCGCCGATCAGCACATCGAGCATATCATCGCGTCCAAGCGGCTCGACCAGAAAAATCTCGCCTTCGATGCAGTCCTCCGCGCCGTCTGGTGCAGCGACCACATGAATATCTTCAGCGCGCATGCCGAGCTTGGCGTTCCCGTCACGCATTGCATTCTCGCCGCGTTCAGCGGGGATGCGAAGGCTCAAGCCCTCGCGCTGTGCCGTGATTTTATCGTCGGCGGCATGGATTTCGACATCGACAATATTCATCGGCGGATTGCCGACGAAATTGGCGATAAACAGGGTCTTGGGACGGTCGTACAAATCATCCGGCGTATCGAATGCTTGAAGCGCGCCCTTGTGCATCACGGCGATTCGATCCGCCATTGTCATCGCCTCTGTTTGATCATGCGTGACGAAGATCGACGTAATGCCGAGACGCTTTTGCAGGTGCTTGATTTCGCCGCGCATCGTCAAACGCAGCCGCGCATCCAAGTTCGAGAGCGGCTCATCAAACAGGAGAATATCCGGTTCTTTGACGAGCGCCCGCCCCAGCGCGACGCGCTGCTGCTGCCCGCCGGAAAGCTGACCCGGACGACGCGCAAGCAGTTCACCAATGCCCATTGTCTCCGCGATCCGCTTGACATGCGCCTGTTGATCGCGCTTCGAGACATTCTTAAGCTTGAGCGGATACGCGATATTTTCCGATACCGTCATGTGCGGGTAAAGGGCATAACTTTGGAACACCATGCCGATGTTGCGATCACGCGGCGGCATCTCGTTGACCACCCGATCACCAAAACGAATCACGCCGCCCGTCGGCTTGTAGATTCCGGCGACCATCAGCAGCGTCGTCGTCTTGCCGCACCCAGACGGACCGAGAAACGCGACGAACTCACCATCATGGATAGCAAGGTTTAGGTCTGCGACAGCGGCGACATCACCAAATGACTTTGATAGGTTCTCTAGTGCAACCTTCATCGGTTACGAACTCCCTTTTGTGCCGCCCGCGTAGATATTGAGCAGATACTCTTGTGCGAAGATGAAAAACGCGATGATCGGGATTAGTTGGAACAACCCAACTGCCGCGACTTGATTCCAATTGACCGGATTGAGTTCTCCGGTAAGCTGGCGAATGTAAACCGGGAGCGTTGCCAACCCCGTGCCAACGCTGTACGTCGCGGGAATCAGATAGGCATTCCAACCGCTGATGAACGAGAAAATCCCCAACGCCAGCAGTCCGGGGCGAATTTGTGGCAGGATGATCTCCCAGAATGACCGCCAGCGCGACGCACCGTCGATCAACGCGGATCGCTCCATATCCCACGATATCCCGTCAAAGAAGCCTTTGATCAGCCAGATACCGAGCGGCAGTTCAAACGCGATCATGACCAGCGCCACGCCGCCGGGACGGTTGTACCCGAATAAGTCCCCGATCACCGGAAGCGAGCCAAGGTTGATCAAGACTAAAAAGATCGGGATGATCAGTGTGATCGCTGGGAAACCGTGCAAAACCAGCGTCATCGACAAAAACGTTTTGCGCCCCGGAAAGCTCATGCGTGAGAGCGCATATCCCGCCATCGAACAGATCACCAGCGAAACAACGGTCATTGCGATGGCGATCACAAGCGAATTGACCGTGACCGTCCAAATATCGACCGTGCCGCCGCCCATCGTTTCACCGCTCAAGAAATTCCAATTGGCGAGCGTGAACCCGCCGAAGTCACCGTTCGAGTCAACCGGCAGTAATCCGTGCGTGCGCTGCGAAAACGTCGCGACGATCAGCCATAAGTAACCCGCCAGCAGCGGCAGAAGCGCCAAAATCAGGCTGATATGCGGCACCCATCCCGCCGGAAAGATCAGCGCAACCACGACGATCACCAGCGTGACGGCAATGCCACCCAGAAGCGCGGCGGTATCCGTCTGATTGACCAATGACACCCGCGTTGTAAGCTGGAGTTCTTCGCCGCCGCGTATCAGGCGAAAACGGAGCGCGTCGTCAAGCTGTGCTTCGTTCAAAATCCCGCGCAAATCATCCGCGGTGATCGGGTCGCGGCGGAGGGCGATAATCATGTCACCGGGTAGAAAACCTCCCGCTTCGGCTGCGCCGCCTGCATCCACACTGACAACTTCAATGGCGCTGCCGTCCGCCGCCTGTGTGAACGTGAACCCCGGCGCTGCCGCCTGCCGGTATGCGCCTGTTCCAGTCGCCGCTTGATACGCGACAAAACCCCCATACACGATCAGCGCGATCACCCACGCGCTGATCAATGCCCGCAAAAACGCGTTCTTGCGGATACTGCGCTGACCGATCGCTGCCATCACATACGCCGTCGGGGGGAGAAGCCCGACCAGCAGGTTTGCCATCGCACTGGTGAAGGCTTCGTCGACTTGAACGACAGCCAGCGCGGGCGCAACCACTTGATCAAGTAGGAGCGCTGTTCCAATCATCGCCACAGCGGCGATCAGGATGAGTCGAATGCTGTTCCACACGCTGATCATCGCCTACACCTCGATTTTGGGTTCAGAAACGAGTTCGCGGAAGCGGAACACGCGCATATACACGAATGCCAGCACCACCCCGATCACAACCAGCACGACGGCGAACGCCGAGCCATAGCCCCACTGTGCATTCCCGAAGTAATTCGAGAGCGCGCGGTGATACGCGGTCAGCGCCCACACTTCGGTTTGATACAGATCAGGACCGCCGTTTGTGAGCAGTAGGATTTGCTCAAACGAAGTCAACAGCGACAGCGTTTGATACGTCATCACGAATAAGAGGGGCCAGCGCAGCAGCGGCAAAATAACATAACGCACGCGCTGCATCAGCGTCGAGCCATCAACCAACGAGGCGTTCAACAAGTCTTTCGGGATCGATTCGATGGCGGACGTAAAAATGATCATCCCGAACGAGAGCCCGATAAACCCGTTCACGATGATCACGAACAGCCAAGGGTTATCAGCGGCGTAGTTGATCGTGGGTGCACCAAACAGCGTATTAAACTGGTTGAGGATGCCGAACGGCGGCTCTGCGATCATGCGCCGCCACATCAACACATAAACCGCCGATGTGGTGATGCGCGGAAGTATCCACAGCGCGCGGTAGATGAACCCTGCCCGGCGGTTCACATGAGCCGTGAGAAGCGAAACCCCAAGCCCCGCCCCCACATTGAACAGCGTCAGCGTCACGAGTACATAAAAAATCGTATTGAAAAAGATTTTTGGCACATACGGGTCTTGAAACAAGGTTGCGTAGTTGGAAAGCCCGATAAAGTGCATTTGTGTAATGTCCGACGTGAAGTTCGCCGTCGAAAGATCGGTCATGCTCAAGTACACGACGAGCACCGCCGGGATCACGAAGAAAAGCAGCGCAAGCACAATCGCCGGAAGCATGAACCCGTAAGCAACCCAGTGAGAACGGCGGATTCTTCGGCTGCGGATCGGGCGCACATCGTTTGACGCGGAAGGGGAAAGCGTTTGTGCCATCGCTTGAACCTTAAACTGGGGCTGCCTCCTTTCACCAACTGCGCTGGCGAAGGAGGCAGTGAGGATCATTCAAGTAGGTGAACCGAGACTAGCGGACGGTGATCGCTTCGCCCAATTCGTTCTGGAGCTGCGTAACCGCCAGTTCGACGGCTTCAGCCGGGGTGCTGCTGCCCGTGTGCGCCGCCTGAATTGCCGTCCACCAAGCGTTAGACCACGCCGTCCAACCCGGATCATTCGGGATCGCGGTCGTGTAGTCGAGCATGTAGTGGGCTTGGCTGATCGCCCGGTTATCCGCGTAATCCGACGTTTCAAGCTGGGCGTTGAGGATACCGAGGTGGAAGCTGTCAATCGCGTGACGGTTGTTCGCATCAGGCGAGGTCACGGCGGCGATCAGCGCCATCGCAACATCGGGGTGTTCGCTGCTGCTGCTGATCATGTACGACAGTGGGTGAGTCAGGGTAACCGCACCGACTTCCGGGTTCATCGACGGGAACAGGATCAGCCCGACGTTTTCGAGCAGGTAATCACTGCCGCCGCGATCTGCGACGAAGTTACGCGCCCAGTTCGCCCAGTTCCACGTACCGCCCTGATAGAAAAGCACCGATTCAGCGCTGGCGACATCGGTCGACACGATATTGCCGTCCAAACCGATCATGTCGGCGCGGGTGATCTCGTTCGGCGCAAAGCTGGCGATCAATTCGAGCGCCGCGAGTGCTGCATCACGATCAAACACAAGCTGTCCGTCTTCGGTCAGGACTTCGCCGCCTTGACCGTAGTACCAAATCAACCAGTCAGGACCGTTGCCCGTGCGGTGATAGAAACCGTGACCCGCTTCGACAACGCCTTCTTCAACTGCCTGCTGCGCGGTTGCAACAAGATCAGCGAAGGTAAATTCGCCCGCCGCAACACGATCCGGCAGCGATTCGATTTCTTCAGCCGTCCAGCCAAGGTCGGCAAGCAGAAGCTTGCTGTAGAAAATCGGGCGGGCTTCTGCGTCCTGAGGAACACCCCACGTCTGACCATTCCAACGCTGCGAGTCCCACAGCGCCGGGACGACATCCGCAAAGGCGTCATACTGCGCAATCATGTCATCAAGCGACAGGATGTAGCCAGCCGGTGCCCATGCGCCGATGTCTTCATGACCGGACAGGATGATATCCGGTGCTTCGCCAGCTTCGGAGGCAAGCACGAATTCGTTCTTGTATTCGCCCCAGTCCTTATCGTCCTGAATCAACGTGAGATCGATCTGAATGCCCAGTTCAGCTTCGACCTGTTCTTCGACCTGTGTGAAGTTGTCGCAGCGCCAGCCTTCGCCACCGTTGACGTTCGCCTTGCAGCGAATCGTCAGCGCGATGCTTTCCTGAGCCGACACAGCCGACAGGCTGATCAGCATGGTGAACAACACGAACAGAATCATGAAACGCATTTTCATCAGGGACTCCCCTTTGAGTGAAGTACGAAGAACGTACTTGCTAACGTATAGCGGGAAGCGTTTAACAGTCTGTAGGATGGAGTTTAAGAAAATCACAAAGGTTGTACGTACATGTAGGTAATTGCCTGAAGCGCCCATGATTCCACCGAGGCTGACCGAATTGGACAGCGCATGTGCGGATCGGCTCGGATATACTAAATGGGCAGGCGCTCTGGAAGGAAGTTGGGCGCTCCAGATGCGCATCTGGTTCGCTTTGCTCTCGCATGATGGAGAAATGTTAAATGTCCGATTCAATAAAATTCTCGGCGGCGTCCGATGCGCTGGATGCTGCAAAAGTTCCTTTTCGCACGCTTTACACAGGCGCACGAATTCCTGTTATTGGCTTAGGAACATTTGGTTCGGATCGGTTTTCGGGGGATGAAATCGCTGCCAGCGTCAAAACGGCGATCTCGCTCGGCTATCGCCACATCGACTGCGCCGCTGTTTACGCGAATGAGCATCTAATCGGGGAAGCACTGCGGGATGTGCTGCCGAGCGGCGTGGTGCGGCGCGAAGACCTGTGGATCACGTCAAAGCTGTGGAATAACAAACATGCTGAAGCTGATGTGATCCCCGCGTTCGAAAAATCGCTCCATGATTTGGGACTCGATTATCTTGATCTCTACCTGATTCACTGGCCCTTCCCGAATTATCACGCGCCGGGTGTCGATGTGACCTCGCGCGATCCGCATGCCGTCCCGTATATTCACGACAACTACATGAAAACGTGGCGTCAGCTCGAAAAACTGGTCGATCAAGGGCTGGTGCGGCATATCGGCACATCGAACATGACGATCCCAAAACTCAAGCTGCTGCTGCGCGATGCGCGAATCAAGCCCGCGTGCAATGAGATGGAACTGCACCCCCATTTTCAGCAACCAGAGCTTTACCAATTCGTGGTCGATCAAGGCATTGTACCGATTGGCTATTCACCGATTGGCTCACCGCGCCGCCCTGACCGTGACAAAACCGCCGACGACACGGTTGATATTGAAGACCCCGTCATTGTTCGCATCGCGGAACGCCTGAAAGTGCATCCCGCGTATGTGTGCATCGCGTGGGCGGTTCAGCGCGGGCAAGTGCCGATTCCATTCTCCGTCAAGCGTGAGCAGATTCGCAGCAATCTGCATGCCGCGATCACGATGCCGCTGACCGAAACGGACATGCAGGAGATCGCCGCAATCGACAAAAACTGCCGCTTAATCAAAGGGCAAGTGTTCTTGTGGAACGGTGCACGGGATTGGGAAGACTTATGGGATATTGACGGCGTAATCCCGTCATGATGTCCGCTGTTATATCGGCGCGGATGCGCAAAAATCGGTTCATCTTGGTCAGTCAAAACCAGTGTCTCTGCCAGAGGAGTGAGCATGATTGCGTTTAATGTTGATCCAAGCAGTACGGGAAGCCTGTTCCCGCACTATTGGGAACAGTGTGTGGGAAGCTGCCATGCCGTGATGGGACTGCGCTCTGATTGGCGCGAGCAGCTCGAAAAAAGCCACCGCGAGTTGGGCTTCCAGTATGTGCGCTTTCATGGACTCCTCGATGATGATATGAGTGTGTGCGTCCGCGACCATCACGACGATCAAAGCACACTGCGATATAACTTCTTCAACATTGACTCAATCTTCGATTTTCTCCTGAAGATCGGCATGAAGCCGTTTATCGAATTAGGGTTTATGCCCTCGGCGTTAGCATCCGGGACGAAGACTTGCTTTCACTACCGAGCCAACGTCACCCCACCCGCCGATTACGGAGAATGGGAAGCCTTGATCAAGGCACTGACGCAGCATCTTGTTGATCGCTATGGGTTGGATGAAGTACGCACATGGTTCTTTGAAGTGTGGAACGAGCCGAACCTCAGTTACTTTTGGGCTGGAACGCAAGACGAATACTTCAAGCTGTATGCCCATGCCGCACGCGCGATCAAGAGTGTCGATAGTCAACTGCTCGTGGGCGGTCCGGCGACTTCTGTCAATTCGTGGATTCCCGAAACATTGGAGTACTGCCGAAGCACGGGCACGCCGATCGATTTCGTCTCGACGCATCACTATCCAACGGATGATCCGCTGTGGCGGCACAGTGATATCAGCGGCGAGGAAGTTTACCAGCAGTTCGCGCATGAGTTCGGCAAATACGAACGCGGTGTACTCCGCCGGATGACCGCCAAAGCGAAAGCGCAAGCCGGAGCGTTACCGCTCTACTATACCGAATGGAATACGTCTGCATGGCTGACGGACAAGATTCACGATGAGGCATATTCGGCGGCGCTGGTGGCGAAAACGATTGCCGACAACGACGGCTTAGTTGAGGGCTACTCCTTCTGGACGTTCTCCGACCTGTTTGAAGAAGGTGGGCAGTTCGCCGCACCATTTCACGGCGGGTTTGGGCTGCAAAACATCTACGGCATTCCCAAACCAACCTACCGCGTTTTTGAGATGCTCCACGCTTTAGGAGATCGCAGGCTTTCCGTGAGCGGCGGCGCGGACTCGACGGTGGAACTGCTTGCGGTGCGCGACGATTCATCGCTGACGCTGCTCGCGCACAACCACAACTCACCCGAACGCGAAATCAACACGGAAAATGTGGTCGTGACGCTGAAAGGTGTTTCGCCGCAGCAGGTATCGATCCGCCGGGTGGATGATACGCACGCGAATCCGAAACAGGCATGGATCGAACTCGGCAGCCCGATCTATCCAACCCCAGCGCAGCTTGCGCAGTTGGAACAAGCATCGCGCCCCGGCGTTGAGGAAGTCGTCCTAGAAGCGGCTGACGAAGGAAGTGTTCTTAAGTTCTCGCTCCCGCCGCATGGCGTGGCATCGGTGACGATTCGCCTGTAAGTATGCTTCTAATTACGGTTCAAACGGGCGGCTTGAACTGCCGCCCGTTGGTTATCGAAAGAACGAGTAATTCACGTAGCCGTATTCGTCGCGTTCGCTTGTATCCGGTGTGTACCCCATACTCATGAATAGGGCGGCGCTGGCGGTGTTTTCCCATTCAATTCGTGCATAGAACCGCACAATATGCGTGAGCGCGGGATGTTCATGTATGCCGGTGATCATCCGCCGCGCATAGCCTCTGCGCCGCTGTTCTGGTGCGACAAGAATAGTCACCTGTGCAACGGTTGGATCGTCCTCCAGCGGATCAATCTGAAGCTGACCGATGGGCTGCTCGTCGTCATACACAATCCACGTAAAACTGAGATCAGTGGTCAACACATAATCCAACCATTCTTGAGTTGGTGTGCCTAACCAGCGCTTGGTTTCAGGTTCTTCGCACCACTGCGCATAAAGCGCGACATGGTCATGGGTAAACTTCACGAACTCCAAATCGGCATCTTTTGGCATTGTTTGAACTCCCCACAGTGCTTGTTGATCTCATTCTTGCCAATTTTCGTCTTATGATCGCAGTTTCTGAGCAATCGGGTGATGATCTGGCACATTCGATGTGAGACAAATCACGCTGTCAGCGGCAGTGATTGGGCATAGAATACACATACTAGTCAGTCAGGAGATAACACGATGTGCCTCGGAATCCCCGGTCGTATCACTGAAATCTACGAACATCAAGAGACAAGTGCACGGATGGGCAAGGTCAACTTCGGCGGCATCGTCAAAGAAATCTGCCTCGAATATGTGCCGGAGGCAGTCGTTGGCGATTACGCAATCGTGCATGTTGGCTTTGCGATCACCCGCCTAGATGAAGAAGCCGCACTGGAAACGCTGCAATTGTTCCACGAACTCGGCATTCTCGAAGAAGAGCTGAATCCAGACGAAACTTAAGGACAGGTTCAGCATGAAGTATTTAACCGAATTTCGTGATGGTGAAGTCGTCCAGAAAATGCTGGCGGAGATTCGCGCAGTCGTCACGCGCCCTTGGGCGATGATGGAAGTGTGCGGCGGACAAACACATTCGATCATCCGTAACGGAATCGATCAACTCCTGCCCCCGGAGATTGAACTCATTCATGGTCCCGGCTGTCCCGTGTGCGTGACTCCATTGGAAACCATTGACAAGGCGCTGGCAATCGCGGCGCAGCCCAATGTCATCTTTTGTTCGTTTGGGGATATGCTGCGCGTCCCCGGCAGTGATCAAGACCTGTTCGCGGTGAAAAGCCGGGGCGGTGATGTGCGAATCGTGTACTCACCGCTGGATGCACTCAAGATCGCCCGCGAAAATCCAACCAAGCAGGTTGTATTCTTCGGCATTGGTTTTGAGACGACCGCACCCGCCAATGCGATGGCAGTGGTACAGGCAAAAAAGCAAGGGCTGACCAATTTCTCTGTGCTGGTGTCGCATGTGCTTGTCCCGCCCGCCATCGAAGCGCTGATGAGTTCACCCAACCGCCGCGTGCAAGCGTTCCTCGCGGCGGGTCATGTGTGCAGTGTGATGGGCTACTGGCAGTATGAGCCGCTGGCGGAAAAATATCACGTGCCGATTGTTGTGACGGGCTTCGAGCCAATTGATGTGCTTGCCGGAATTTACCGCGTCGTCCTCCAGTTGGAATCCGGGAGGGCAGAAGTGGAAAATGCCTATGCGCGCGCGGTGCAGCGCGAAGGCAACATTCCGGCACAGCGCATCCTTGCGGATGTGTTTGAGGTCTGCGACCGGCAGTGGCGTGGGATTGGTATGATCCCGCAAAGCGGTTGGCAGTTGAGCGCCCCCTACCGCGAGTTCGACGCGGCAGCCCGCTTTAACGTTGAAAATGTGCAAACCAAGGAATCCCCCTTGTGTCGGAGTGGTGATGTGCTGCAAGGGCTGATCAAGCCGAATCAGTGTCCCGCTTTCGGAAAGGAATGCACGCCGCAAAAGCCGCTCGGCGCGACGATGGTATCGAGCGAAGGCGCATGCGCCGCTTACTACAACTACGGGCGTTTTGTAAATGTCGAGAGCATCTCATAATGGCTGAACTTGATTTCGACGGCTGGGTCTGCCCCATGCCGCTGCGCGATTATCCGCAGATCGTGTTGGGTCACGGCGGCGGCGGCAAGTTATCGGGCGATTTGGTCGAGCACCTGTTCCTACCCGCTTTCCAGAATGACGCGCTGGCATCCCTCGCTGACGGCGCGGCGCTGACCATCGGCGGTGCGCGGCTCGCGTTTTCCACCGATTCGTATGTGGTGCGTCCGTTGTTTTTCCCCGGCGGCAGTATCGCTGATCTCGCTGTGAATGGGACAGTGAACGATCTGGCGATGCTCGGCGCGCGCCCCCTGTTCCTGAGCGTGGGCATGATCATCGAAGAAGGACTGCCGATGACCACACTCGGCGCGCTCGTCGAACGGATGGCGGCGGCGGCGCGCGCGGCGGGTGTGCAGATCGTTACCGGTGACACAAAAGTTGTCGATAAAGGGCATGGGGACGGGCTTTACATCAATACCAGCGGCATCGGTATGATCCCAGAAGGCGTGAACATTGCGCCTCAAAACGCCCGCCCCGGTGACGTGATTCTGATCAGCGGCACAATCGGCGATCACGGCATGGCGATCATGAGCGTGCGCGAAGGGCTTGAATTCGAAACCCTCATTCAGAGCGACTCCGCGCCGCTCAACGGAATGGTCGCATCCATGCTTGATGTCACTTCAGAAATTCACGTACTGCGCGACCCGACACGGGGCGGAATTGCCTCTGCGCTCAATGAGATCGCGCGGGCGGCGGGTGTGGGTGTCGCATTGGAAGATAAGCTCTTGCCCGTGCGCACGGAAGTCGCCGCCGCCTGTGAACTGCTCGGCATGGATCCCGCATTTGTCGCAAATGAAGGCAAGCTCATCGCCATCGTCCCGCCGCAGCACGCCGACGCCGTGTTAGAGACCATGCGCAAGCATCCCAACGGGAGAGAATCGGCGCGCATCGGGCAGGTGGTCGCCGAGCATCCGGGTATCGTCGTATCCAAGACGGGAATCGGCGGAACGCGCGTAATCTCCATGCAAATCGGTGAGCAGCTCCCCCGCATCTGTTAGAGAGTGCCACACATCACACTTCCGCACCCGCTTTACGGGCAGGTGCGGATTGGGCTGCACGGCACGATGTCACGTTTGCAGCCGTTTATCGCGCAGGATATATACCTGATCCATGCGCCCAAGAAGGACGCGCCGATGCGTGAGCAGCAGCAGCGTTTTTCCGCGTGTGGTGTCTAAGATCGTTTCGAGCACGGCACGTTCGGTCAGCACATCGAGATTCGCGGTAGGTTCATCGAGAATCAGAATCGGCGCGTTTTTGAGCAGCACCCGCGCCAGTGCGATCCGCTGACGCTCGCCGCCGCTCAACTGGAACCCATCTTCGCCGACAATCGTATCGTACCCATGAGGCAGGGACACGATAAAGTCATGAATCTGGGCTTGTTTGGCGGCTTCTTCGACTTCTACGACCGACGCATTGGTGCGCGCCAGATGAATATTGTCGCGGATTGTCGTGTTGAACAAATGCGTGCGCTGTGACATCACGCCGAAAACGGAGCGTATATCCGCTTGCGCATACTGCCGCAGTTCATGATCTCCCAGACGAATCGCGCCACCTTGATAATCCCAGAATCGCATCAACACGCTCACAAGCGTGGACTTGCCCGATCCGCTTTCTCCGAGAATCGCAACCCGCTGACCGGGTGACATGTTGAGCGACAGTTCCTCTAACACACTGTCCTGATCGGGTGCATAACGAAATGTGATTCTGTCAATGTTCAGCTCGGGATGTGAGGGCATGGGTACGCTGGCAGAAGGGTCATTCACGACGGGCGGTAGATCGGCAGTTTCAAACAGACGTGCGGCGGCGCTGCGAGTCGCTCCAAGCTGAAGCGCGGCTTGCGAAATCGGCATGAACGCTTCAAACACTGCAATCGTCGCCAAAGTAACAGTCGCCAAAAAGACGCCGTCAATACGTGGAATAGCAACCGCCAACACCATGACTCCTGCTCCGTTAGTGAACAGCGTCATCAGCGCGGCTTGCAGCGCGTCTAGGCGGCTGTTCCGTTGATCGGCTTGTGCTGCCGCAGCGCTGAGTTTGGCGATTTGTTCCTGCTGCGCAGATTGCTGACCATACACGACACTTTCCGCCATCCCCTGCACGGCATCGATTAGCACGGCATTGAGTTGGGCGCGGGCTTGCACGCGCTGAACACCCGCTGTTTCGCCCGCCCACGCCGAAAAGAGCGGCAGAGCGACACCTGCCGCCAGCATGAACATCAGCGCGGTAGCGGCGATCAGCGGATCAAAGGCGCTGAAAAACACCGTGAGCAGAAGTGCTGTCATCAGCGCAACGAGCGGCGGGGCAACTCCACGCAGCAGCAGATTTTGCAGACTCTCAACATCGCTGACGACGCGGCTCAACAGATCACCGCTGCGCTGTGACGTTAAGCGGGCGGGCGCAAGCGGTTCGATCATGCGGTAAAACGTGACGCGCATCTCCGCCAGCAGTTGAAACGTCGTTTCGTGCGAAACCACCCGTTCCAGATAGCGAAAGATCGCGCGCGCGATCCCGAAGAATCGCACGCCAACAACGGCTACGCCGAGTTCCGCAATCGAGGGGCGCAAACTGGCGGTCGAAATCAACCACGCGGAGAGCGCCATCAAGCTGATACTGCTCATAATCGTGAGCGTGCCAAGCAGAATCGCCAGCATCACACCGCGCCAGAAGGGAAGAATCAGTGTCATCACGCGCACAAGCGGATCACGACGCATCATAGTCCCCTTTCGTACTGGCGCACCAAAAGGCTGTAGCTGCTGTCTTTTACCGCCAACAGTGCTTCGTGCGTCCCCTGTTCGATCACCTGCCCCTTGTCGATCACAATGATGAGATCGGCGTGCTGCACGGTTGACAAACGGTGGGCGATCAGCAGCACCGTTCGCCCCTGCATCAGTGCATCCAACCTCGTCATGATTTCGGCTTCGCTGTTGGGGTCAAGCTGTGAAGTCGGCTCGTCGAGGATTAACAACGGCGCGTCCCTTAAAAACGCCCGCGCTAAGGCGATCCGCTGTGCTTGTCCGCCGCTCAAGCGTAAGCCGCGTTCCCCGCACGGAGTCTCGTATCCTTCTGAAAGCCGCGTGATAAACCCATGCGCTCCCGCGCGTTCCGCCGCTTGCGTGACTGCAGCCAGCGGCGCGTTAGGCTGACTAAAACGGATATTGTCGACGATTGTCCCGTTGAAAACATACGGCGACTGCGACACCCACCCGATATTTCGACGCCACTCATCCGGAAGCAGCGACGCGAGATCGATGCCATCCACCGTAATCCTGCCCGCATCCGGTTCGATGAAGCGCAGTAGTAATTGAGCGATGGTCGTTTTACCGCCGCCGCTTGCGCCGACGACTGCCGTGATTTTACCCGGTTGAATCTCAAATGTGACGCCGCTCAACGCCGAACGCTTTCCCTCTTCGTAGGCGAGATGTACATCCTCGAAGCGGATCAACATGCGTTCGGGGATCGGTATCGTGTGCGTAGGGGATGCAGTATGCGATACGGTATCCAACAATTGATACAGACGTTCGGCAGCGGCTTTGCCTTCGGTCGCGTTGTGGAAGCGCGCGCCTAAAGTGCGCAGAGGGAGATAGAACTCCGGCGCGATCATGAGCAAAAACAGCGCGGGCTGAAAGACGATATTTCCGTTGATCAACCGCACGCCGATCTCAACGGCGACGATGGCAACGCTCAAAGTCGCCAGCAGTTCGAGCATGAAGGCGGACAAAAATGCGACGCGCAGCACACGCATCGTCGCCTGCCGAAATTCGCCCGTAATGCGGCGGATCGTTTCGACCTGATGCGCCCCCCGATTGAACAGCTTGAGCGTGATCAAGCCCTGCATCACATCGAGAAAGTGCGCGCCCAACAGCCGCATTTGTGTGAACTGCCGTTTTGCCAGCACCCCTGCCGCCATGCCGATCAGCATCATGAAGAACGGGATCAACGGCGCAGTCACCAACAAAATGACGAACGTCAGACCGTCTAGCGGAAACACGAACAACAGGATCAGCAGCGGCAGAAACAGCGCGTTAAAAATCGCCGGGAGATATTCCCGAAAATAGCCATCCAGCTTTTCGATGCCGTCGGTCATCGTCAGCGCTAGATCGCCGCTGCGCTCGGCGCGTGTGAACGCCGGACCGAGCGCATAGAGGTGATCGGCTGTGCGCCGCAGCAGATCATGCTTTACCGCGATTGCGGTTTGCGCGGCGGCATACGTCCCTACAAACGCAAAAATCGCCCGCACAATCACGACCCCCGCCGCGCCGATCAGCAGCGGTGTTACATCGGATAGCGTTTGCCTTTCGTGAAACACGCTGTTGATGATTCGGCTGAGAAAGTACGCCTGCGCGATCACCAGCATGCCTATCCCGCACTGCGCAATCAGGCTGATTACAAAAGGTTTGCGCGCCGCGCGCACCTCAGCCATCAGTCGAGCATCAATGCTTCGATGTTTCGTGGTGGTATCAGTCATTTACACAGTATTCGACACATTGGCACGAAAAAAGCGCGATCCCGGCGCAAAGGGGAAAATGCACCGGGATCGCGGACTAACTTAACGCAAATGCGCTAATATTCAAGGTGGGATTCGGCGGTCAAGCGCTTGCGGAACACCCAATACGACCACGCTTGATACAGCAGCACAATCGGCACCATCGTCAAGGCGATCACAGTCATTACCTGAAGCGTGTACGCGCTTGAGGAAGCATTGTAGATCGTCAGATCATACGCGGCATCAAGACTAGACGGCATCACGCGCGGGAACAGCGTGCCGAAGATCAGCGCCACCACGCCAACAATCGTGATTCCGGTGCTGAGGAACGCCAATCCAAACCGCTTGCCAATAAACATCATGTAGCCAGCGGCAAGCAGTCCGCCAACCGCGAGGACAAGCCCGCCCACATTCGCCACATTCAAGCGTTCGAGGATGTCCGTCTCGAACGCGCTGAAAGCGACAAAACCCACCGCGATCAGCACAACCGGCAGCCACATCCGTTTTGCCGCGCGTGTGACGCGCTCCCGGATTTCTCCGTCCGTCTTCAATTCTAGGAACAGCGCGCCGTGCAGAATGAACAGCGTCAGCGTGACCAGTCCACCGAGCAGCGCATACGGGTTGAGCAGGTCGAAGAAGCTGCCGACATACGTCATGCTCGGATCAATCGCTACGCCGCGCAGAATGTTCCCGAAGGCAACACCCCACAGCAGCGCCGGTAGGAAGCTGCCAATGAAGATGGCGCCATCCCATAAAGCACGCCAGCGCGGACTCTCATCCTTGCTGCGGAACTCGAACGCCACGCCGCGCAAGATCAACGCCATCAAAATCAGGAACAACGCCAAGTAGAACCCGCTGAACAGCGTTGCGTACCAGTTCGGGAAGGCGGCGAACATCGCCCCGCCTGCCGTGAGCAACCAGACTTCGTTGCCATCCCACACGGGACCAATCGCGTTGATCACGGTGCGGCGTTCTTTATCATTTTTGGCGACAAATGGGAGCAGGATACCCACGCCGTAGTCGAAGCCTTCAAGGAACAGGAAGCCCGTGAACAGCACCGCGATCAAGATGAACCATAGGGTTTGCAGATCCATGAGCATCCTCCTCTAGTATGCGCCCTTATACTGCGGCGTTTTGTCTGTAGGCGTTGGCGTGTTCGAATCGCCCGACCAAGGGATAAGCGTGCCATCGTCCATATCTTGACGAGCGAACTTTTGCAGTAGGTAAATGTCTGCGATCATCAGCACGCCGTACAGCAGCGTGAACCCGATCAGCGAAATCAGCAGCATTTCGGCGGTTACGTTGGGCGATACTGCTTGATCAATCGTCATCAAGCCCTGCACGATCCAAGGCTGCCGCCCGACTTCGGTCAGCATCCATCCGGTGCTGTTCGCCAGATACGGCAGAATAATCGCCGGGATCAGTAGGCGCAGCAGCCATTTCCCCTTGCCAGCCGCCAATTTGCGCGTGTAGTGCAGATATAAACCGATCAATCCCATCAGGAACATAAATACGCCAGCACCGACCATCGCGCGGAAGCTCCAGTAGGTGAGCCAAATCGCAGGTGGCACATAATCACCGGGTCCGTACTGCTGGACATACTGCGCTTGCAGCTCGTTGATCCCCTGCACCATGCCGCTCGGCGTGTTGTACGAGAGGAAACTGAGCAATGATGGGATGCGAATGTTGAAGACAGAGGTGCGATCCTCTTCATTGCCGATCTGGAACATCGACAGCCCTGCCGGGTCTTCCGATTCCCAGAGTCCTTCGGCAGCGGCGAGTTTCATCGGCTGTGTATCCGCCATCCGCTGTCCCTGTGCATGACCAAAACCCATCGTCGCCAACACACCAAACGTACCGGCAATCAGTGCGATGCGTGTTGAAGCGAGGAAAGCTTCAGAACTTTTCTTGCTCCGCAGAAGATGGAACGCACTGATGCCCAGAACGAAGAAGGATGCCGTCGTCAGTCCGCCAAGCGCGACATGGGGGAACTGAAGCCACACGTTCGGGTTCAGGATCAGCGCAAAGAAATCCGTCATCTCCGCGCGACCGCTTTCCGCAATGCGATAGCCGACGGGGTTCTGCATGAACGAGTTGGCGACGAGAATCCAGAATGCGGAGACATTTGCCGCAACCGCAACCAGCCAAATCGAGGCGAGATGCATGCGTTTGGGGAGTTTGTCCCATCCGAAGATCCACACGCCAAGAAATGTGGATTCGATGAAGAATGCGACGAGCGCTTCGACTGCCAGCGGCGCTCCAAAGATGTCACCGACGAAGCGCGAATATTCCGACCAGTTCATGCCGAATTGGAATTCCTGCACGATGCCCGTGACGACGCCCATAGCGAAATTGATCAAAAGCAGTTTTCCCCAAAACTTCGCCATGTGTTTGTATTTGTCATCTTTTTTGACAACATACAGGGTTTGCATCACTGCAACAAGAATGGATAGTCCCAAACTGAGTGGGACGAAGAAGAAATGATAGACTGTCGTGATTCCAAACTGCAGCCTTGCAAGGGTTAGTGCATCCATAAGTGACTCCAACCAAAGTCTCACGTTTACGAGAGCAGTGCAACTATAGTAATCAAATGTGCATTAAAGTGGTGCGCTGAAGCAAGATGATCTTCGTCATATTTCCATGTCAATTGTCATACCTATACGTCGCTACGCGAGGAGTCAATGAGATTATATGAACGAGGGCGAGTGAGGCAGTCAGTTAAAAATTAATCGGAACATACGCCTGATAGATGGGCAGACTAGGTTCGCGCCGCTTGGTTTGGAGGTGCTCAATCTTCTCGTATACCACGTTGATTGGTGAGCAAGAAGCGTTGTCACATCAGCGTCAAGAACCCCCTCAGCAAGATGTACACACCTAACTCAGTATCTTTGTCACTTTCACACTTTATGTCACGCACATACACTTTAGATGCACAGTGAGTACTGGGTTTTGGGTGTTGCGGCTTCATATATGCGTTTCTGCGGATATACGAATAGGGTAATTGACTGCACGATTGGGACGGTCGTCGCTACAATTCCGTTGATAATGATTTACCGCGACGGAGTATACGCATCATGCAGAACCAGCCCGTTAATCCCGATGAAAGCGCTTCTGCTGTAGGTCAGCGAATTCGTATGCTGCGCGAGATGAGAGGCTTGTCCTTGCGCGCAATGGCGGAACGATGCGATTTGTCAGTCAACGCGATCAGTCGCATCGAAAGAGCGGAAAACTCGCCGACAGTGGCATCGCTCCAGCAAATCGCCACTGCCCTCAATGTGCCGATTACAGAGTTCTTCCGACCGTCTGAACAGCGCACGATCGTTCACGTCCGACGTGCGAATCGCATGCGTGCACAACACGGCGGAATGAGTATCGAAAGTTTAGGTGCTGGTCTGACTAATCAACAGCTTGAACCGTTCATTGTCGCCATGCTGCCCGGAGCTGGAGTAGATACCAAACCGATCACGCACAATGGGCAGGAGTTTGTCTACTGCGTGGAAGGCACAATCAACTATCAGATTGGCAAAGAAGTTTTTACGCTCTCGGCGGGTGACAGTTTACTTTTCGAAGCGTCGCAGCCTCATGTCTTTCGCAATGAGTCGGATCGCCCCGCGCTGATCTTGCTCGTGTTCCATGCCCAAGACGGTGGTCTTGGCGTAAGTGAGCGACATTTGAGTACTTAGCAAAGGAGCACTTTATGAAAACCCTGACCGCATTCATAACATTTCTGCTGATCTTAATCGCACCCTTGGCTGTACACAGCCAAGAGTGCCCAACAGTTCTTGATGAAGCGCTGACATCAGCGGCGGGGTGTACATCCACTGAAGTGAATCACGTTTGTTTCGGTCACGCACAGCTTGAAGTGTTGGTCGATTGCGAAGGGGTGCTCAACTTCAGTGCACCCGGCGATATGATCGCCCTCGATGGAATGTGCGCGCTGAACTCCGGCGCTGCCCAGTCAACAGGTGAATGGGGATTAGCAGTCATGCGGGTTCAACCACACGGCATGGAAGATACCCCCCTCACCATGATTACCGTAGGTGATGTTGAAATGCTCAACGCTGGCAGCAATGTCACTTCGCTTGAAGTGCAGGCGACCGCCGATTTGACCCTGTATGCCGGACCAAACTCGACGTATCCCGCTGTGGGTTCGATCAGCGCCGGAGACACTGTACACGTCAATGCGTGCAGCTGCACGCGGCATTGGCTTCGCACCGTGTTAGGAGATGGACAAGTTGGCTGGCTCGCTGCCGCCTCCGTGACTATTCTTGGCGAAGCAAACGCGCTCCCGATTGCAGGCATCGATACGCCAATCTACTCGATCATGCAAGCTTTCACGCTCCGTACAGGCGCACCAGAAAATACATGTGCAGGATTGCCTGAAGATGGCGTTCTCATTCAAGTGCCCGCTGATGCCGAACCAGTTCCCGTACAGGTGAACGGAATTTCGATGTGGGTGCGTGGCACTGCGTTTGTGCAGGCACCGCTGGCGGACGCTCAAACAGTTGAAGTGATCGCCGGGGATACAGAGCTGATAGTTGGCGACTTCCATGCCACTCTACGCGCAGGAATGCGCGCCGTTTTCCCGGCTTCCTCCGCAGCGGATACCGCTGAGTCGATGTACGTCGAGCCGTTTGAATTGGCAGATGTTGAACTACTGCCGTTCACCCTGCTGCCCGAATCCGTCGATCTGCAAGCCGCGTTTGCGGACAATGCACCGCAGCTTGTGGGTCAAGGTCAGTGCCGGGTGGTATCGAATGCCGGAGAAAGCGTGTGTGAGTTGTACTTCGTCAACCGTGACGGGGACGCGATTACCCATATGGACGTAGAGTTCGTCTCCGCTCCTCAGGGTGAATGGGAGGGCAGCGCGCATGACAGCCCGCCTATCGTGATTGGCAGCGAGACAGGCGGCATACTAGGATGGGACATCACCTGCTCGGTAGGAACGTCTTGCTTTATCGGACCGATTTTGTGGTCGATCACAGTAACAGATGCCGCTGGCAACGTCAGTGAACCGTTTGAAGCGTGGTTCAACTGTGTAGATCACTAGCTTGTAACCTGACCCTATCATCCCTAGCCTCTCTCCTCAGCATATAAGCAGGGAGAGAGGCTAGCGGCACGGCAGTCGTCATGGAGCTGCACTTGCTTCTACCGGATGCGCGATCAGGACATCACCGCTGTCTGACCAATAGCTGTTGCCCGCACAGCTTTGACAAACCGCCTGCCCTGCAACAATCACCTCGCGTTCGTTTAGGATTTCCTCGCCGCAGTGTGAGCAGTTCACACGCACCCCCGGTCGGCTGATCAGCGCCTCAAGCGAGACGGTCAGCGCAACCTCGTGCGCTTGCAACAAGTCTTCACAGAGCATGGTCTGATACGCCGCAAGCTGCGCGTGCCAGCGGCTTTTGGCATCTGGCATCAGCACAGCAGCGCGCTCGCGCGAAAGCGGATGCGGCGCAATGCGAACAGCACGCGCCGTTTTGGTATCGACAAATGTCGCTGCGACCTTGCCATAATCCATCAAGTGCATGGTGCGATGTCCAAGCGAACAGCCCGTCGCTACCATTATGCCGTCAGCAAAACAGCCATCCGTTTCGACAAACGTATACAGGCGCTTGTTCTTCTGCGGCAGATCAAGGTCAAGCAGCGCAGCGGCAAGTATTCCCATGCGAATCCCAAGGATTTGACGCGGGCATACATGATTGTGAAGTGCTTCCAATTGGGCGATCAACGCGGAAATGTCGTGCATCGGTTATGTCCAACTCTGTTTAAGCCATCAGGCGATCACGGGGATCGACTTTTTGGTTGTGGTCACGAGAAATGAGGATCTGCCCTTGAGCATCCAAATCAACATACAGGTAGTGCAGTTCATCGGTGCGCAGCGCATCAATGGCGAAAAATCCACCGTCGTCGCGGCACAACCACGCTTGAGCATCTTCGATCAATGTTCGCGTCCCTCTTGCGTAATGGCGCGGTGATCCGGCTGTGGTGACGCTCGGCACTCCGGGCGACTGCGCGGGCAGCGACTCATCTTCAAGCGGGGGGGCGATGAACGAACGCAAGAATTGGCGGCGGTTCATGGGTGTGCAGCTTCCCGATCATAGGTATGGCATTGATGACAAGAGGCGCTGTTCTGCTCGTCCGGGTTTTGCGCACACGCCGATCCTTGTACAAGCGGGATCGTGTACTGCCCGCCGGTCGCTTTTCCGGTCAGCATCCATTCACTATCTACCAAACGGATGTTATAGAGTGGTTCACCGCGTTCTGTGATCATGATCGTGTCGCCCACCGCGAGATCGACATAGGGATTCAGATCGGCGCGCGTCATCGCCAACTCATCAGGGGAGGTCACGACTGCTTGCAGCGGCGGTGAGTCCAATGTGCCATGACAGGTTTGACACTGGGTGTACTGCACTTCCGAGCGATCATTGTAGATTACACCGTTTCCCATGACCTCTTGCGAGGTGTGGCAGTCAATACAGTCGAGTTCCCATTCGCAGCGGGTGAACTGGCTGATCGGCTGGTAATAATCATGGACGCGCTGAAGCGTTTCCGACGGCATCTCGGCGGGCATGTCGTCACGCGGGATAAAACTCATCGTCCGCAGATCGTAGTTGCCGCGATTATGACAGGTGTTGCACTGCGTATACGGGATCGCCGTCGTGAATTGGTGTGTTTGACCGTGTCCCGCTTCGGTGCGCGCAATCGTCGGATCACTGCCTTGATACAACCCATCATCGGCGTACAGCACGTGACACGCTGCGCATCCCGTACTGCGATAAAAATACTCGGCGGCGAGTCCTTCACCGTTCACATGGCAGGTGAGGCAGTTTTCAGCAAAGCGCTGCACCGGCTGTAACTGATCGGCTGCCGGATCGAAGGCATGGAGATGACCGACAGCCTCTACCCCGAACTGCGCGACCCCATCGGGCTGCAACCCGAATGTCCGCCGAATCAAAGCGATCGCTCCGGCATACGTTGTCATGATGCTGCGCTCAACTGTGACGATCTGCGCCGCGTGGCATTCACCGCAGTACTGCTGAACCGTCTCCGGCGCGGAAGGGTTGCGCACCATTCCGGTATGCGCGGTTTCAACGTCGAGCGCGAGGCGATCACCACCGTGACATGAGACGCATCCGAATTCTTCAATGCTGTGCGAGGCGCTGATCGGCTCAATTCCGGTGTGGCACGATAAGCACCGTTCCGGCGCTCCGGTGCGGTCAGGAATAATCGAGATGATCGTCGGGGATTGTGCGGCTCGGACAGCCGCGCTGATGATGATACCAATTCCGATCAATGCCACGCCAAGCACAACAAGCGCTTCTGGGCGCGGCTTAAAAGTCCAAGATTTCAGAACCATCGGATGTCATATCACCATGACTCATGATGCGCAGCATCAGCGATCTTTGCCTGCTTGACCAATCGGTCGGACATGATACCGCGCAGTAAGTCAAGCGCCTCGATCACGCGATGATCGGTCAGGTGATAGTAAACAGCCGAGCCATCGCGCTGAGGGTGAACCAGTCCGCTGTCGCGCAGCACCTTGAGGTGTCGAGACACCGACGATTGTGGAAGTTCCAACTCCACTGCCATATCGGTGACGAAGCGGGGTCGGTCGCGCAGTGCATAGAGGATCATCACGCGGCACGGATTGCCTAACGCATCGCATACCTGCTCATGCAGCAGTTGAATTTCTTGAATGAGTTTGTTTTCCATGTTCTACACCCCATATACGGATAAGCGAATAAGTCGCGCCAGCGCCCTTCTTGTGTCATTTCTGATGCACACCATTTCGCTCAATATGTTCTTTATACCGTGTTTCTGTACACTTAAAGTGTGACAGACCACACTAAACATACATGACGCGGCATACTACTTATCCTCCGCAGCGAACGCTAACTTAGAAGTCATTCGTTTATGCGTTTGTGCGGATGAAGTAATGCAAATAGAGACTCCCTCGTTTGCATTTCATCTGTTTTTCGGTTGTCGGCGAGCTTTTTTGACCACGATTAAGACGTCGTGGCAGATGTTTTGAGGAGAAGTGCATGCAACACAAAAAATTGTTGTTCTTTCTGCAAAGCAGCGGTGTGATCCTCATCACGATTGGCGTGCTGCTCATTTTTGGTCAGCCTGTGGACGCGCAATGTGGTTCGCAAGCCTCATCGTGCAAGAACTGTCATGAAGTTCAGGCGGTAGACCCGGTCAATAATGACGGTACGGGATGGCACGTTTCGCACGCTTTTGGCGATTTCTGCACGATTTGTCACGCTGGCAACGCGCAGTCAACCGATGAAACCGAAGCGCATACCGGCATGGTAGCACCCCTCGAAGACGTGGAAGCATCGTGCCAGATGTGCCACGCCGATGACCTTGAAGCACGCGCACAGGTCTACGCGACCGCGCTCAACATCAGCTTTGGCAGAGGCGGCGGATCGAGCGCAAGTTCCAGCAGTGACGCTCCGGGCGGCTCCTCTGAATCTGATTCTGCGAGCCAAACGACTGATGAAAGCAGCGCTCTGCCGCAGGTCGCGATTGGCATTCCGATGAGTAATGAGCTTGCCGTCGATGATCCAAATCTGGTGGATTATGTGCAGCGCTACAACGAAATTGTGCTGGGCGAACGCCCTGTGAACGTTGGCAATATCGTGTTAGTCGTGCTGATCGGCATGATCGTAGTGTTGGGCGGTGGTTTCGTGCTGATCAACGAAATGCGGATCAACGCGCGCGCTCATGCTCCCCGCATGGTTGAAGGCGACTACCCTGCCGATGTCGTCGAGATGCTGCCGGGTATTGCCCAGTTGAAGGCAGATACGCGGAAATCGTTAGGCAAGTTGATCAAAACTTTGGACGCGACAGACAAGCCGGAAAGCGCAGAATGATGAAATCGATTATCGCCTACATCCGTAGGGATGAATGGTCGCCCTACGTCGCGGGTATTCTGCTTGGTATCGTCGGTGTGCTGGCGGTCTGGTTGAGCAGCAACTTATTGGGCGCATCCGGCGCGTTTGAAAACTTAGCGGGAATCATCGGCAAGCAGATCGCGCCCGATCTTTTCAACAATATGTACTTCAACTACATCATGCCGCCGGAAATCACATGGGGCATGATTCTACTCATCGGCATCTTCTTCGGTGGGATGCTCGGCGCGGCAACCAGCGGCACGCTCAAATGGGGCAAGAAAGACGCTGCCAACAGCGATGCCCAGTGGAAAAGCATTTTTGGTCAGCAAACATGGAAACGGTGGGTGGTCGCGTTCTTCGGCGCAATTGTATTGGAATATGCCGCCGGAATCGCCGGGGGCTGCACCAGCGGTCTCGCAATTTCCGGCGGTATGCTGCTCGCACCTGCCGCATTCCTGTTCATCGCCGGAATGTTTGCGTCGGGCATTCTCACCTCCATGTTGATTTATCGTAAGAGGTACTAACATGTCTGAATTCATGATTGCGCTGATCCTTGGCGTATTCTTCGGGTTTGCGCTCAACAAAGCGGGTTTGACGAAATATCACAAGATCGTGAATGTGTTCCGGCTGATCGATCTCACCGTGCTGAAGTTCATGATGACCGCGCTGATCGTGTCGATGAGCGGCTTGTATCTGCTGCGCGGGTTGGGATTGATCACGTTTCCCAACATCCCACCGACGTATATCGCCGCAAATGTGATCGGCGGGTTGATCTTCGGCTTCGGGATGGCGGTCAGCGGATTCTGCCCCGGCACATGCGCTGCTGGATCAGGCGAAGGCAAACTGGATTATCTCATTCCCGGTTTGCTCGGCTTTTTGGTCGGCGCGGTGATCTACGGACTGACGTATCCGCAGGTATATCCGGCGATTTCGGCAATCGCCAGCGTAGGTAACGTAGTGATCCCCGATTTGTGGAAGCTGAGTCCGTTCCTCGCGATCGGGTTATTCACGGTGCTGTCGCTTTTCCTGTTTTACCTGATCGACCGTGCAGGCTTACATCGCAAAAGTCGCGGCTAGCCGCTGGCACACGAGAGAAAAACAGGAGAAACCGGATGTCGAACGATCTTTCAAGACGAAGCTTTATCAAACTGGGCGCTGTAACAGCGGGTGCGCTGGCAGTCGGGCAGATGCTCCCGCCAGCCGTCGCACAAGCCGCCCAAGACGCCGGGATGATCAACACACGCGGGGATGGGTTTATCTCCAGCATGTGCGAAATGTGTGTGTGGCGATGCGGCTTGGTCGCCAAAGTGCGTAACGGGCGCGTCGTCAAACTGGACGGCAATCCGGAACACCCGCATTCCAAAGGTCATTTATGCGTGCGCGGTCAATCGGGCTTGTACAACACCTATGACCCGGATCGCGTGCTGACGCCGCTCATCCGGGTTGGACGGCGCGGCGAAGGGCGCTTCCGCAAGGCGACATGGGAAGAAGCGCTCGATTTGACAGCGAGCAATATGCTTGCCATCAAAGAGCAGTATGGACCGGAAGCGATGGTGTTTTCGTCCACGCACAATCTCAGTCAAGTACAGTTCGAAAATCTGCTGTACGCCTACGGTTCGCCTAACTACGGCACACAGCGCAGCCTGTGTTTCAACGCCATGATCGTCGCCAACTTGATGACCTATGGCATGGAAGAGCCGGAACGCATTTACGACGATCAACTTGCCTACGTCATTTTGACCGGACGTAACCTGATGGAGGCGGTTTCGACCTCCGAAACGGGCGATCTAAGCGCGGCAATCGCGCGCGGCGTGCATGTGGTCTATCTCGATCCACGCTTCACCAAGACCGCCGCGAAAGCATCCGAATGGCTGCCAATCCGCCCCGGTACAGACTTGGCGTTTCATCTGGCGCTGCTCAATGTGATCATTACCGAGAACCTGTACGACCGTGCGTTTGTTGAGCAGTACACCGTCGGTTTTGAGCAGCTTGCGGAGCAGGTTCAGCCGTACACGCCCGAATGGGCGGCGCCGATCACTGAGATCAGCGCGGACACCATCCGCCGAATCGCGCGGGATTTCGCGGCAGCCGCGCCGCACGCACTGGCGCATAACGGCTGGCGCACGTCGAATTTTGTGAACTCCTTCCAAACGCAGCGCGCGATCACAGCGCTGAACACGCTGGTTGGCAATTGGAACGTCACGATGCGCGCTTCAGCGGGTGAATCGAGTGGTGCGCTAGGGTCAATTCCACAACCGCCCTACCCGCGCATTTCGGCGCAGCGCTTAGACCGTGTGCCATCACGCTATCCGGTTGTTCCGCTCAAGTTGGGCGTATTCCAAGAACTGCGCGACAACATCATCACCGGGCAACCGTATCAAGCGCACGGATGGTTTATCTCGCGCCAAAATCCGGTCATGTCACTGCCGGATCGCGCCAAGACGCTGCAAGCCTTTGAAAAGATGGATTTCATCGCAACGGTGGACATCGTCGTCAACGATACGGCGTGGTTCTCGGATGTCGTTTTGCCGGAAGCCTCGTATCTTGAGCGGTACGATCCGCTGCTGCCCGTTGGTGATCGCGTGTACATCCGTCAGCCCGTCATCGAACCTCAAGGCGAAGCGAAATCGGCGCTGTGGATTTACAAAGAGCTTGGCGAACGTCTCGGCTTGGGCGATTACTTCCAATACGAGGACGAAGAAGATTACATCCGCCAGCAGCTTGCCCCGCTCGGCGTGACACTGGAGGAAATCCGGTCACGCGGCTATGCAGATCTCCCCGCGAGCGAAGAAGCTGAATCGGAAGCAGAACTGACGTTTAATACGCCGAGCGGCAAAATCGAATTGTTCTCGGACACGCTGGCGCGTGTCGGCTTCTCCGGTCTGCCTGTGTGGGAAGAACCCCCCATGCCGCCGGATGGTCATTTCTACTTGCTTACAGGGAAGGTCGCACAGGCAACCCAGTTCGGCACGCAGAACAATCAAATGCTGCACAAATATTCCGACGAACCGCGCCTATGGCTCAATGAAACCGTCGCCGCTGATCGTGGGCTGGTCGATGGCGATTGGGTCGAAGTCAGCAGTGAAGTGGGGACGGCACATATTCGCCTGTTGGTCACACCCGCTATCCGCCCCGACTGCGTGTACCTGACACCCGGTTACGGTCATATTTCCAGAGGGCTGACGACTGCCTTTGGGGTTGGCGCAGCCGACTCGGTGCTGCATGCGACCTATACCGATCCGGTCAGCGGGAGTCAGGCACTCACGCAGACCTTTGTCACGGTTCGAAAGGTGTAATGCTGTGTCCCACCAGACCAATAACCCACGCTACGGGTTTCTGATTGATGCTTCGTATTGTATTGACTGCCGCTCGTGCATGGTCGCGTGCAGCGTCGAAAACGAAGTCCCGATGGACAGCACACGCATCTGGATTGAAGAAACGGGCGTTACCGGAACATACCCGGACTTAAAACGCTTCACCGCGCCGTTCCACTGTATGCACTGCAAAGATCCATCGTGCGTCTCGGCTTGTACGGTCAGCGCGCTGACGCGAAACGAAGACGGGATCGTCCTCTACGATCAAGATTTGTGTATCGGCTGCCGCTACTGCTTGTATGCCTGTCCGTTTACCGTGCCGAATTATCAATGGGAAGAAGCGCTCCCGCTCGTTATCAAATGCGATATGTGTTTCGAGCGGCTCGGTGAAGGGCAGCAGCCTGCTTGTGCGGCGACCTGCCCGACTGGAGCGATTCAGTTCGGCAGATATGAAGATATGCTCGCGGAAGCGCACCGCAAGATCAGCGAACAGCCGGATAAATACGTTCCGCATGTGTACGGCGAAGAAGAAAACGGTGGCACGGCAACCTTATATATCTCGCCTGTCCCATTTGAAGAACTCGGCTTCCCGATTGCCGGAACAACCTCGCCTGCATACTCCAATCGTCTTGTGACCGAAGGAACACCGATGGTCGCGGGCATGATGTTGGTCGGCTTAACGGGTGCGTATCTGACGATCAAACACCTTAAAGAAGAAGCCGAACAGGAACGCGAAGAATCAGCGCACGGCGCATCTTCCGACGCGGTAAAGAAAGAAGAATAACGATGATGCGAAAACTGCTGCATGAACTCGAAACCATGCCCAAGTTCATGTATGTGACCGCCGCGCTCACACTCTTTGGGGTCGGCGTTGGGCTGTATCGTATGATCGTCGGTTTGGGTCCGACGACAAATCTCACCAGCGCATTTCCTTGGGGCGTCTGGATCAGCTTCGACCTTGCCACTGTTGCACTTTCGGGCGGCGCGTTCACGCTGGCGGCGCTGGTCTATGTGTTTCAAATGGAAGACTTACACGCCGCAACACGCCCAACCGTACTCGCCGGATTGCTCGGTTACAGCTCGGTTATGGTGATCCTGCTGTTTGACCTCGGGCGCTGGGATCGCTTCTATAACGTGTTCCTGCACCCGAATATCAGCTCGGCGTTGCTTGAAGTGAGTTGGTGCATCAGCGCCTACACGCTGATCCTCGTTTATGAACTCAGTCCGGTGCTGTTAGCGAACACGCGCCTAAAATTCCTACTGCCGTTCATCAAGAAATACACCGTGCCGATCGTGATCGTGGGCGTGACGCTCTCCACCATGCACCAATCGTCACTAGGGACGATGTTCATCATCATGTCGCCGCGTTTGCATCCGCTGTGGTCATCAATGCTCCTGCCGATCTTCTTCCTCGTCAGTTCGTTTGCCGCCGGTATTTCGTTGGTGATCGGCGGTGCGTCGTTGAGCAATTGGTTATTCGGGCGCAGCCTGAAGATCAAGACGATGGCGAAGCTGAGTTGGTTTATCCCTTGGATTCTGGCGTTTTATCTGGTGATCAAGTTCGGTGAATTGGTGATCGCGGAAGAGTGGGATCTGCTGTTCAGCAGTGGAACGTACAGTGTCATGTTCTGGACGGAGATCGTGTTGGGCGTGCTCGTCCCGATTGCGCTGTTCTCAATCAAGCAGGTGCGCTTTAATCGAACGTGGTCGCTGATCGGCGCATTGTTTGTGATGGGCGGTGCAGTGCTCAACCGCTTTAACGTCACATGGTTTGCGATTGCCAGCGTCGATGGCGAAACTTACACGCCGCACTGGATGGAAATCGCCGTACTGGTGGGAGTTGTTGCGGGGGTAGTCACGGTGTACAGCGTAATCGCGCGCTATTTCCCGGTATACGAAGAAACGGAAGCCTCACACGCCAAAAGCGAACAACCGCTGCCGCTTGAGCAGTCGCATGCGGTTGGCGACTAAGAACAACCAGTCCTTTCCTCATCAAACGATGCTTGAGGAAAGGACTGGTTTATTGTTCCCTTAGCGTTAACTAACCAGACCCTTCGCGGAGCATGCGCGCATAAGGGTGCGGCATTCCCCTATCTTCGGGGGTCGCCTCAATCGCTTGAGCGGCACGCTCAATATCATAAGAGACGCGAAAGAACCCAACCTGTACATCGCGTCCCGTGACTGTGAGCGTAATATAGCCCGCGCGCGGATCATGATCCTTCGGCTTGCCGACACTCCCCGCATTGATGACGTGCCGTCCGCTTGGCACGATTTTGTGATAAGGCAGGTGTGTATGCCCGCACACCAGCACATCAACCCCGACGCCATCAAGAATCCGTTCAAAGTAATCGTCGGGACGATCCGCAAACATATACTCGTTCACCTTACGCGGACTGCCATGCACCAGCAGCACCTTCAGATCACCCATCGACAACGGGATATGCGCGGGTAGGTCACGCAAAAAAGCTTTGTTGTCATCGGAGGTATGCGCATTCGACCACGCGATTGACAGCTCGCCGCGCCGCCGATCAACGTCCGTTTTGTACGCGCAGCCGCAGTCATCACTATTGCTGCCGACGCCCTGATCGTAATTGCCCATCAAGGTCGGAATACCGCGCTGCCGGATCAGGGTGACCACTTCGTTCGGAAATGTGCCGTAGCCGACGAGATCGCCCAAGCAGTATAGGTCGGTCAATCCGCGAGCTTCGATGTCCTGAAACACCGCGTCAAGCGCAGGTAGATTGGCGTGAATATCGCCAAAGATCGTGATTGTATTCAAGAGGCTCTCCGTGCTTCAGTTCTGGGTGAGAGTGACGAGAAAATGCTCGATACGAATACGCAGACGCTCCGCAATCTGCGCAAACGCCGCCCGCCGCTGATCCGCGTCGGAGATCGCTAGTGGATCGGGATAGCCCCAGTGAAGCTGCTGACCTTCGCCCGGAAAAGTAGGGCAGACTTCCCGCGCCTTATCGCAAACTGTGATCACGTAGTCAAACGACTGCCCTTCGTATTCGCTCAGATGATGTACGTTTTGGGCGCGAATATCAACGCCGAGGCTGTCCATCGTGCGGATCGCCTCCGGGTGAACGCGGGTCGGATGACTGCCCGCACTAAATACCGCGATTCTTCCTTTGGATAGATCACGCAGCAGCCCTTCCGCCATCTGCGACCGGGCGCTGTTGTGGGTACACACGACGAGGATGCGCGCTGCGGGGAGGGTATCAAGATCAACATCGCGGCGTGATTGAGAAAGCACCGGGTGGAGCGCGCCGCCTGCCGCAAGATATAAATCGCGCAGTCGCTCAAGGTCGAGGCTGTAATAGATGTCGCGACCATCCGCTTCACTGCGCCGCGTGGTCACAAGCGCTTCTTCCCGCATCTTTTTCAGATGATAAGACACAAGGTTCATCGGCTGCTGGAGCAGCGTCACCAACTCGTTGACCTGATGATCGCCGTTGGCAAGTGCCTTCAGCACACCCCATCGTACATCGTTTGACAGCAGTTTGATGAAGTCTGGCGGCTGGGTGCTAAGGGATTCTGTAGTCATCGCCTAATTCACGCGCTCTGCTTCTTCAGTTTCGGCAAGCCACAACTTGATCCGGGCTTCAATCTGGTCACGTATTTCGCGGAAGCGTGCCGGCTTTTCTTCTTCTGTGCCGTCTGCGCGCACCGGGTCTTCAAAGATCCAACGGTGAATGCGCTTCGCATCAGCACTCAGTGCCGGGCAGTCGTCCTCTGCGCGGCGGCAGACAATCACAGCATCGTCGAACTGCATTCGCCCCATCAATTCCTTGATACCCTTCGAACGCTGCCCGCTCACATCGACACCAACCTCGCTCATAACGGCGACGGTCAGTGGATGCAGCCCTTTGGGTTCCATTCCGGCGCTGTGTGCGTCGTATTTGTCACCGCCGAGCTTGCGGAGGAATGCTTCCGCGATTTGGGAACGTGCCGAATTGCCTGTGCAGAGAAAGAGAACTTTGCGTGCCATCTTTACTTTCCTTCAATCCACATTGCTACAATCTGGATTGAATCATATTTGCACAGGTGGGTAATGTCAATAGTGCCGGAAGAAAAGCGTGCCTGCGCATACACCGATGTGCTCAAACGTATTCAGGCGAGATTCGGGAGAACCTCTGTCAGAATTCCAAAAACGGCAATGAATACGAGAATCGCCCCTGAGACACGTGTCAGCAGTTTGTAGTTTCCGGTAATCCATCGGGTAAACCGCTGTTGTAAAGCACCTGCCAGAAACGGGAGCAAGACCAGCACCCACCCGAACCCCATCCCGAAGAACAGGAAATACAAAAGTCCATCGGCAAGGACGGCGAAATTGTCAGCGCCGAGCAAAAATGCGCTGGTGATGAGCGGTCCCGTGCAGGGTAAGGTCATCGGACCCAAAAGCAGCCCGTAAAGATACGCCGTGAGGGAGCGGTTACGCAGCAGCGGAATGCGCGTTGTACTAAGCCGCGCAAAAGGATTGAACCCAAACAGCATCATCATGCCCAACACCAGCACTACCCCATAGATGACGGGCAGGAGGATGGGCAGAATTGCGCCAAACGACTGATTGAGTGTGAACAACAGGAAACCGACAACCAGCATCATCGTCAAAATACCCGCCAGCACAAGCAGCCCTAACCAACGCCCGTTGCGCCGCGCTTGCGTGCTGTCGCTGCTCCCGGCGAGAAACGCGACCAAACCGGGATACAGCGGAAGCAGACAGACATTCGTCAGAATCGCCTGATTACCGAGGACAAAGGCTTCAAGGTATTGACCGATCATGCGCCGTCCGCTGCTTGAATTTGTGCAACGATTGCTGACGCGGATTCGATTCCGGTGATCAGAGCGGAAACTGAACCGTCTGGTCGTATGATGAAATGCGGTGTCGAAGGAGGGTTACTGATCGTGCGCCCAAAAGCGCTCACCAATTCCGCGAGCAGGTCAGGGGTCATCACCGCGAAGTGCCAATCAAAGCCGTTTTCATCGGCATACGCTGCGAGATCGGCAGATGAAATATTGGTTTCGACGCTCAAGGCGACGAAGATCACATTCTCGCCCAGTTGTTCGCGCGCGCTGCGAACGTTTCCAAGCTGCTGACGGCAGTTTGAACACCACGTCGCCATTGGTTCGACGAATATGGTTTGACCTGCAAAATCAGCAAATGTGAAGGTTTCACCCGTTCGCGCATTCACGATCGGCAGGGTTTGCCAAGCGAGAGGTGCAGCCGTAGGAGCATTTTGATCAGCCACCGCCTCAGTTGGCGCGATAGTCGGCACTGACGCTGGATTCTCATTCTCAGATGGAGAGCAGGCTGCAACGGTGAGCAGGATCAATAGAATTAGTCGACGCATGTGAAAGATTTCCTCCGATTCAATGTGACACGGTTTGTATGGGAACTGCGCTTAAGACCCGTAGATAGTCGTTTCCGGTCGGAATGCTGCCCACGCAAACCAGAAATGCGGAAAAGCAAACTGCTGCCGAAGCTGACTGCCGCTCAAAGTGCCGCCAGTCGCCGTACCGAACACATTCCACGCGCTGCCCGTTTGATCGTCACGGATCACGCCGTCAGCATCAACGCTGAACGTCAAGGTTTGATCGTCGAGTTCACGGCTGTACAGCGCCGCCATGCCAACATCGCGCGAGTCGTCAATGCTGCTTCGATCAAGTGCGCTGGTCGCGCCCGGCTGCCAAAACGCCACCACATCAACCCCGCCCACCGTGTCATTGATGGCGACGGTTTCCGCCAGCACCGTGAAAGGATAGGCGACCGCTTCGCCACCGATCATTGCGCCGAGTACCCGTTCGGTCGCAAACAGGCGATCATCGAGTTCACCACGAAAGAGGAACGGCTGCGCTGACGAGTCATAACCAACATACGGATTGGTCGCATAGGTGCGACCGCCGCGCGACAGCACTTCGCCCCCGGGATACTGTTCGACAAACGCGCCTAAACCGACCACCTGAGACGGCAGAAGGGTTAACTCCGTCCCTGTGTAACTGCCCACAATCCCTTCGCCCGTGAACTGCTGCCACCAGCTTTGGGTCATGTCATCCCACATGATCAGATCGCTGTTTCGCAGCAAGCCGGACACCCCGAAACGCAGAATCTGTCCATCAACCGTGCGGTCAAAAACAACGGCACTGTTGCACAGCGGGCAAAAGGTCACGGCGACCGGGACGCCGCTCATGACATCATTCACGATTTCATGCCGCGTCAAGATGGCGAGGGGATAGGCGCGCGCCATGCCATTCAATTCAAACGCGATCACCGGAGACTGCGGTTGAAGCCATGTTGAAGCATCGGCAATCGACTCAAACGTCGGATTATCAACGGGCGGGATTCCGTCACGCCCAACGCCGCCGGAAATGATCTCGTCGAACACGCCCTCTTGATAGCGGCAAAAATCGGTTCTATCCCACACACGTACCAAACCCGATATATCAATCGGTGGATTATCGCAACTGGACTGCGCGCTCACGCTTGTTGAACCTCCCCCCAATACGACTGCTGAAGCTGTCAGCACCAGCAAATACGTTATAGCATTCAATACAGAGTGATGTTTCTTCATCATCACATCCTAAAACTAGAGTACGGACGAAAGCCGCAGTTCGGTCATGATCTGCGGCACAAAATCATCTCAGTTCACAACGTTAGCGGCGCTGAATCAGGGTGAAAAATCCGGCGGTGATGATCCCGAAAATCAGATGCCCAACCAGACTCATCCACTGTGCATCGCCGATCTGGAAGACCATATCCGTCATGCCGAGCATCAGCGGCATAATCACCAGTGCGCCCAGCACCCACCAGACGACGCCATTCACAATGCCCGCGCCCATCGACACGAGCCAACCAGCGGGCAAACGCGATGCGACCACGCCGTACACTGCGCCGATGATGGCACTGATCACCAGATGCACAATAAAGCCAACCACCGGACTCTGCGAGCCGATCAACTGCCCGACCATCGGCAGCATCCCGCCGACCGCCATCTGCACCCCAAACACCGATCCGCCGATCAACGCGGCGGTGACACCCTGAATCACACTGGTGACGAGCGGGGATGAACCCGCTTGCTCCTGACGAACAGCCGTTGTCGCCATGTCCTGAATCCCTTGTGAACATCAAAACTGGTCAATGTCATCAGTGTATGCAACCCACGCGGGACGAGGAGCAAAGAAACACCTCGCAAATGCCGAAGATTTGCCGAATACGGGAGTCCGGCGGCGACTTCCGTATTACACTTGAACACAGATCGAGTTTGGGGAGTGATGAGTCTTGGCAACGCACATCGGAGTCGGATTGTCTGACAAAGTGAGCGGATTCGACTGTGGGCGCGAAGCAGCGAGAGCCGCTTTCGCCAACCTGCCGAACACGCCAGTGCCTATCACGCTTGCGCTGCTGTTCACGTCGCATTCGCACCCTGAACAGGTGTTGAAAGGGGCAAATGATGTGCTCGGTGACGCGCCGCTGATCGGAGCAACCTCCGTCGGGCAGTACAGCCACGATGGATATGTTGAGCGCGGCGCGGGCGTGATGCTGATTCAGAGCGATCACATTCGCTTTCATACCAACCGGTATCAACGTCCATTGGTAGGCAAAAGAAGATTGTTAGGCGATCTGCACGGTGTGACAGCTAAAGGGCTGGGAAGCGCTTTTCATCATCGAGCGTTGGTGTTGTTTCCCGATGTGCAGGTGATGAATCTGGATGAAGTCGTAGACCGCGCGATGATGGAAACCGGCATGCTCTACGACATCCTTGGCGGACCCAGCCCGAACGCCGCACAACCCCCTCGCCCTCCCGCCATTTTCTTCAACCGCCGCATCTTTCGCAACGGCTTGAGTACTGCCGAAGTGTTGAGCCAAACACCCTTAGGCTTAGCGCTCGACAACGGCTGGACACCCTTGAGCGGCGCGTACCGTGTGACACACACCGACGCGCACCGCATCCTCAAGATCGATGGTCGTCCGGCATGGGAAGTCTACGAGGACTTTCTAAACGATCATGCAATCCCCTATCAACCGGATGATTTGACGGCGACCACGCTGCATTATCCGGTCGGGGTGTGCGAACATGATTGTTGCAAGGTGAGCTTCGTGATGGGCTTTGACCAGTCAGGCGCGATGCTCGTCACAGCGCCGCCGCAGGTGGGGCGACTGATCCACATCTTATCAACCCGCCCCGACGCGATGGTGACAGCCGCCGGTCGTGCTGTCGAACATGCGCGTGAGCGAGCGGAAAGCTGCGCCGGAGCGTTGTTCATCGACTGCATGTCTACGGCGATGGTGCTAGGCGAAACATACCCTCAGCAGCGGGCTGCTGTTCAAGAGCGCTTAGGGGATGTGCCCTTTCTTGGCTTTCGGAGTCACGGCGTGCTGTCACGGTTGCAAGGGCAAACCGCAGGACATTATGAGTGTTCAGTCGGCACATTTATCTTCCCGAAGTGACCCGATAATCATGAGTGACCTTGCCTGTACGTTAGCGAATATGATGTGTGCCGGGTCGGTTGAGCAAACGCTCTCTTTCGCGCTGGCGAGTCTGATCACGCTGACAAATCCGCAGTGGGTGTGTTTTCTGATCTGGGATGCCGACTTGAAGCGCTACATCGTCGGAGATACATGGCTGCCCGACACGGATTTACGGGATGCTGCCAGTCTGCGCCGCCTTGTCTTGGGGCAGGCGAATGCGGCTCACGTCAGTAACGCGCAAACAGCCCGCGCGCTGGAAATAAACGGTTGGTATCACCCACTCAATGCGAAAGAAACGCACGTCGGCGCGTTATGTCTTGGCGTGGATCATATTCCTCCTGAAGCGCAGCCACCCTACGATCTGCTGGTCAAGGCATTGAGCCAAGCCCTATACACGAATGTGCGTTTGGAACAGGCGGAGCGCGAACGGGCTGAACTGGAAAGCGAACGTCAGCGGCTTGAACATCTCTTAAAAGCGGTTGAAGATCAGCAGCGCACCATTGATCAACTGCTGGCAGCCGAACGCCAGCTTTCCGCCTCCCTAGAAGCGAAAGTCGAAGAGCGGACGGCGGCGCTGCGGGCGGCGCAGAATCGCCTCATTCAGTCAGAAAAACTCGCGGTCATCGGACAACTTGCCAGTTCACTCGCTCACGAGCTGAACAATCCGCTGCAAGCGATTGAGAGTGGATTAGGATTGCTCATGACCCAGCTCAATGGCGCGGCGCCAGAAGTGCGCCAAGACTTGTTGATAATCCAGCAGGAATTGGAGCGCATCCAGACGATTTTCCGGCAGATGCTCGATTTCTATCGCCCCGTCTCGCATGAACATCTACCGCTCGATGTCAATGGCATTTGCGAAGGCGTGCGCATCCTTATGCGGAAGCGGCTGCAAGATGCGGGGATCACGCTGCGTCTACAGCTTGCAGATCATCTGCCCACCCCATGCGGCGATAGCAATCAAATCAAGCAGGTACTCCTCAATCTCATGCTCAACGCGGCAGAAGCAGCGCGAGACGAGGGTGCACGGATTCTGGTGACAACCGCCGCACAAGGGCAAACCGTGATCATCACGCTGATCGATAACGGATTAGGCATCCCGCCGGAACACCTCCCGCGCCTGTTTGAGCCGTTGTTCACCACCAAAACGCGCGGATTAGGCTTAGGTTTGGCGATTTCGCGCGAAATTATCGAACGGCACGGCGGAAGCATCAATGTCGAAAGCGCACCGGGCGAAGGGACAACGTTTCAGATTAAGCTGCCCGTGAAAGATGTGTGCGATCATGAATAGTCGGGTGCTGGTGGTTGATGATGAAGCGGCGATCCGCAATTTTCTCGTCCGCGTTTTGCAGTTGAGCGGTTACGAGGTGACGGCGGCATGTGATGGTCGGGAAGCGCTGGAGAAACTGGAGGGTGCCCCGTTTGATGTCCTACTCACCGACATCAAGATGGATCGGTTGGATGGGGTCGAACTGCTGCGGGCTGCCAAAGAGCGTTATCCCGATCTCGCCGTGATCCTGCTAACCGGGCATGCGACTGTCCCATCGGCGGTTGCGGCGCTGCGTCAAGGCGCGCATGACTATCTGCTCAAACCGGCGAAAAACGAAGAAATTCTTTCGGCAATCGCTTCTGCGCTGCAAAGCCGCGCGCGGCAGCAGCGGCGCGACCGGCTTGAACAGATCGCCGCGCAAGTGTTGGATGTCGTGCTGCCGGACGGGCAACCGACTGTGCAAACGACCAATGCCCATTTCGCCTATGGTGACTTGACCTTCGACGTCAGCGGATTTCGCGCCAGCCTGAGCGGGCAGGTGCTTGACCTCACCCCGACCGAGTTTCGCCTACTCCTTGAACTGGCACGCGCACCCGGCGCAACAATTGGCTATGTCGCGCTGGTACAGTCCGCGTGTGGCTATACGTGCGCTCGGCATGAAGCACGTGAGATTATCGGCGCGCATGTGCTCAACCTGCGAAGAAAATTGGGGGTCGAACCAGGTACCGCCCTGCATATCGAGTCGGTGCGTAGCGTGGGCTACCGCATGATCCCGCAAACCGAGTGAGTGAGGAAACTACCATGAAAACGTATGATGCAATCGTGATCGGGACTGGTCAGGCAGGACCCTCGATGGCAAATCAACTCGTCAAGCAGGGGCGGCGGGTCGCCGTTGCTGAAGGCTATCGCTTCGGCGGCTCGTGCGTGAATTACGGATGCCGCCCGACAAAGACCTTGATTGCCAGCGCGCGCGCAGCACACATGGCACGGCGCGGCGCTGATTTTGGCGTGGAGATCGATCACTTCAGCATCAATTGGGATCGCGTCCGCGAACGGGTGGTCGGCATCATCGAAGACACCAGTACAGGGATCGAGTCGTGGCTTCGCGGCACAGATGGCATGGACGTTTATCACGCCTACGCACACTTTGAGGGTAAAGCCAACGGTTCGTATCAAGTACGGGTGGGCGATGAAGCTATTTCCGCGCCGATGATTTTTATCAATACGGGAACACGCGCCCGCATGCCTGCTGTTGATGGGATCGGCTCGGTGAGTTGGCTCGACAGCGAGAAAGTACTACGCCTTGATACGCTCCCAGAACACCTGATTATTCTGGGGGGAAGCTATATCGGTTTGGAGATGGGACAGGCTTTCCGTCGTTTGGGGAGTCAGGTCACGATCATCGAGACTTCCGAATGTTTGATCAACCGTGAAGACGATGACATCAAGGAAGAAGTTCACCACATCTTTGCGCAAGAAAGCATCGACGTGCATACCCTAAGCAAGCTCACGAAAGTAGAGCCAGCCGGCAATGGCGGCGTGCGCGTCCATATTCATTATGAAAGCGACAGCACTGACCACATCGTCACGGGGTCGCATTGGTTGAACGCTATCGGGCGCGTGCCAAACGCTGATCAACTCAATCTCGCTTCAGTGGGCGTGGATGTTGATGCGCGCGGTTTTATCGTCGTCAACGAGTATCTTGAAACAACCGCACCGAGTATTTACGCGCTGGGCGATGTAAACGGAAAAGGCGCATTCACGCACACCTCCTATCAGGACTACGAAATCGTCCGCGATAACCTGCTGCACGGTCGCCAGCGCAAATGGACAGATCGCGTCTCGACCTATGCGCTGTTCACTGACCCGCCGCTTGGGCGTGTCGGCATGTCCGAGAAAGAAGCGCGCCAGTCGGGTCGTAAAGTGCTGATGGCGGTCAAACCAATGTCGAAAATTGGGCGAGCAGTTGAGCAGTCCGAAACGGACGGCTTGATTAAGCTGCTGGTGGATGCTGAAACCGAGCAGTTTCTAGGCGCGGCGGTACTTGGGTTTCACGGCGACGAAGTCATACAGGCGATTAGCTACTTCATGGCGACTGGCGCAAGCTACCGCATCATGATGGAGACGCTGCCTATTCACCCCACCGTCGCCGAATTCTTGCCAACCATCCTCGGTGAGCTTGCGCCGCTGGTATGATGATGTGTCCCAACCCATAGCTTGACCAATGACTAGCGCTTCGCCGCCGAATGCGACTGAAGCGCTAGTATCAAGGCTGCATGCCTCGCTTGGGATGCTCTCCGCCCCACAGATTCTTCCCGCCAATTGTGCATAACAACTTAAATCGCCTTGACAAGCTTGGCAGCTAGCGCTATCGTTAACGTTAACGATAGCGCTAACTTTTTTGGCGCGGGAACGTGTAATCAATTATGAGCCGCCGAGTCACAATGGCTGATGTCGCGCGCGAAGCCGGTGTTTCTTTAATGACCGTCTCGCGGGCGCTGAATGACAAAGATGGTATCAGTGAAGTTACGCGTGAGCGGATTCAGGAAGTCATTGTGCGTCTGGGTTACCGCCCCAGCAGTATCGCGCGGGGCTTAGTGACTAAGCGCACGGGCACCATCGGTTTGGTGGTGCCTGACAACTCGAATCCGTATTTTTCAGAGGTCGCGCGCGGCGTTGAACACACGGCTTACGCGAACAACTACAGCGTGTTTCTGTGTAACACCGAGGAAGACCCGCAGCGTGAGAAAGAGGTGCTTCATTCGCTGGCTGAGAAATACGTCGATGGACTGGTGTTGTGCAGTTCGCGGCTCACCGAAGACGATCTGCGCGACTGCTTGCAAGATTTCTCGGCACAAGTGCTCCTGAATCGCTTGTTTACGAGCAGCACTGCCGCGATGGTGCTCGCCCATGATGAGCAGGGCGCACGTCTCGCCATCCACCATCTGCTAGAACGGGGTCATCGGCTGATCGGCAATCTGGCGGGACCCGAACGTTCTTACGGCGGGCTAATGCGTGTGCAGGGTTACATGGGCGCACTCCATGATGCGGGCGTGAGTTACGAGCCGGGCTGGATTCAGCACTGCGCGCCGACGGTCGATGCCAGCCAGCAAGCCGCTGCCGAACTGCTCACGCGGCACCCCGAACTGACGGCGCTCGTGTGCTTCAACGATCTCGTCGCGGTCGGTGCGCTGAAGGCGTGCCGAACATTGGGGATCGCCGTGCCCGATCACCTCGCCATCGTCGGTTTTGACGATATTCCGCTTGCATCAATGGTCACGCCCGCGTTGACAACTATTCACGTCCAGCGTTATGAGATGGGACGGTTGGCGGGGGAGACGCTCATTCGACAGATCAGGGGAGAAAAAGAACGGAGCGTGCATCTGCTCCCGGTCACATTGATAGTAAGGGACAGCGCCCCATAAGTATTGAGTTTGACGTAACGTTGAAAGAGAAGAATTATCTGATGCAAAATCGTTATTTTGATCCAGCGCATCAAGCGATCGCCGCGCAGCTCTATGAATCGGTTCGCAGTCTTCCGCTTATTTGTCCACACGGGCATGTAGACCCGCGCATGCTCTCCGCAGCGCACTTTAATTACGGTACCCCCGTCGATCTGCTCATCATCCCCGATCATTACATTTTCCGCATGCTGTACTCTCAGGGGATTTCCCTAGAATCGCTCGGTATTCCACGCAAAGATAAAGATGCAAGCGCAGTCGAAACAGATCACCGGAAAATCTGGCAGACCGTGTGCGATCACTGGTATCTGTTCCGGGGAACGCCTACCGGGATCTGGCTGCGCGACGAACTCCGCGACGTGTTCGGCATCGAGTTGAAAATCGACAGCGCGAACGCACAACCGATTTACGACGCATTGAGCGAAAAACTCGCGCTGCCGGAATTTCAGCCGCGCCGCTTGTTCGAGCGTTTCAATATCGAGGTGTTGGCGACCACCGACGCCGCCTCCGATCTGCTCGAGCATCACAAGGCAATCCGCGAGTCCGGCTGGAATGGGCGCGTGATCCCCACCTTCCGCCCCGATGCCGTCGTCAATCTAGATACGGAAAACTGGCGCGCGCACATTGACGCGCTCAGCACCGCGTCAGGCATCGATATTCATGATTACCGGAGTTTCATCGCCGCGCTGGAAAACCGCCGCGCTTACTTCAAGTCGATGGGCGCAGTCGCCACCGATCACGCCGCGCTAACTGCATTCACCTACCACATGAGCGACGCGGATGCGGATTATGTGTTCACAAAGGCGCTGCGCGGCGAGAAAGATCACCGCGATGCCGCACGCTTTACCGCGCACATGCTCATGGAAATGGCGCGCATGAGCGTTGACGATGGTTTGGTGATGCAGCTTCACATCGGCAGCCACCGCAACCATAACCAGATGATTTTTGAGCGCTTCGGGCGCGACATGGGTGCGGATATGCCGGTCAGCAGTGAATTCACGGTGAATCTCAAGCCGCTGCTGAACGCCTATGGGAATGATCCACGCCTAACGTTGATTGTGTTCACCCTTGACGAAAGCACTTACAACCGTGAACTCGCGCCGCTGGCGGGGCATTACCCCGCGATGCGTTTGGGTCCGCCGTGGTGGTTCTTCGACAGCCTAAACGGTATGCGTCGTTATTTAGAAAATGTGGTGGAAACCGCCGGGCTGTATAACACGGCGGGCTTCAATGATGACACCCGTGCCTACCCGTCAATTCCGGCGCGGCACGATGTCTGGCGGCGCGCAAGCGCCGACTGGGTGGCAGGACTGGTAACACGGCGAATCGTTGACGAGCAAGACGGACACGACATGATGATCGATCTCGCTTACCGCCTCGCCAAGCAGGTTTACCGGTTCAGTGAGTAAAGGAGGGTAACGGTCAACGACCTACCGGTTTCTGTGAGGTTTTCGCAAATTCCTTTCATATACAGTGGAGACTTAGAATGTCGCGCAAACGTTTGTTTATGTTCATCCTCATGGTTCTTGGTATGACTTTGCTGTTCAGCAGCATGGTTTCTGCCCAAGATACGGTTTACAACGAAGCGCCGATGTTGGCGGAACGTGTCGCGGCGGGCGAACTCCCCCCGCTCGAAGAACGTCTGCCTGTTAATCCGGCGGTTGTGAGTCTCGTCGAAGATTCCACAATCGGCGTCTACGGCGGTGTCTGGCATCGCGCATGGCGCGGTGTCAACGATTTCCATGCCTTCGGGCGCATCGTTTATGATCCTGTGCTGCGTTGGCCCCGTAACCCAAGTGATCCGGTTCAGCCCGGTTTGGCGGATGAGTGGTCATGGAACGACGATGGTACGGCGCTCACGCTGCACTTCCGCGAAGGTCTGCGTTGGTCTGACGGCGTTCTGTTTACGGTCGATGATGTTATTTTCTGGTGGGAAGCCATCGAAACGGACACGAATATCACGTCTGCGATTCATGGTGAGTGGATGGTCGGCGGCGAACCAATGCAGCTCGAGAAGATCGACGACAATACGATCACACTCAGTTTTGCCGCGCCGAACGGTCTAGCGGAAACGGTTGGTCTGGCATTTCATGGCAGCCAATGGCCCCTCGGCTTCGAGCGCTTCGGCTTCTATGCACCCAAGCACTATCTGGAACAGTTCCACCCGGCATACAGCGCGACGGGCAGCTATGAAGCCTTTGAAGCGGCAGCGTTCGATTACAATGTTGATCGTCCCGTCATGACCGCGTGGAAGATCACGCAGTACGAAGAAGGCACGACGTTGATGGTTGCGGAGCGCAATCCGTACTATTACCGCGTCGATGAAGCGGGCAACCAACTCCCCTATATTGACGAAGTGTACTTCCATCTGGTGGATGGCGTCCCCGGTGTCAATGCGATGGGCATTGCGGGTGATCTGAGCATGCAGGCGCGTGCCATCAGCCTGACGCAGTATCCGGTTTATCAGGAAAACGCTGAAGCGGGCGACTATCACATGCTGCTGTGGCCCCAAGCGACGGCTTCCAATGCGACGCTGTGGTTCAACCAGAGCTACGGTGATGCGCAGTATCGTGAGCTGTTCCAAAATCTCAGCTTCCGCCGCGCAATGTCCCACGCGATTGACCGTGATACGCTCAATCAACTGGTATTCCTCGGTCAGGGCGTCCCGCGTACTGAAACCGTCGTACCGGATTCACCGTGCTACGTCCCCGAAATCGAGAATATTCATGGTGAGTACGATCCCGAACTCGCGCGCCAACTATTGGAAGAAGCGGGACTCGTCATGGGTGCGGACGGCTTCTATACCTTCGCGGACGGCTCTGACCTGCTGTTGGTGGTCGAATCGTCCGACACCGAAGCAACGATTGCTGACTCGCTCGAACTAATCTCGCAGTGGTGGAATGAAGTCGGCGTGCGCACGGAAGTCGAAACGATGACCCGTGACGTTTACTGGCCCCGCGCCGGTGCGAACGAAGTTATGGTGGCAACGTGGACAACGGATCGCGGTCTCGTGCCGATGGTCGATCCGATCTACCAGTTCCCGTTTGACGAGCGTTCGTGGATGGCTCCGGCTTTCGGCACGTGGTACAAGTCCGGTGGCGCGAGCGGCGAAGAGCCGACGGATGAGTTCCGCGCTGTGATGGATTTGTACGATCAATACAAACTGACGATTGACCCGGCGCAGCAGACATCAATCTGCCAAGAAATCGTGCGCGTATCGACCGAAAATCTGTGGACGCTCGGCACGGTTGGCTTGGTGCCAAACCCGGTTGTGGTCAGGAACAACTTCATGAACGTGTCTCCGAATCACACTGCGGACTGGATCATTATGACACCCGGCACGATGGATCCTGCTCATTTCTACTTCACTGATGGCGACGCCAATCAGTAGCCCAAAGAAGGAAGATCGGGTCGGGGGCAGCACGCCCCCGACCCCTCCTAAGAGTCTCGTCAGTTTTCCTTCGGGAGGTATTGATGGTCGCATATATCGTCAGGCGCATACTGGCGATGATACCGATGCTGCTAGTCATCTCGTTCATCTCGTTCCTCATCATCCAACTGCCTCCCGGTGATTTCTTCACGACGCTACAAGCGGTGCAAGGAGCCAGCGGCGGCGGGATGTCGAACGAAACCGCCGATCTACTGCGTGAACGCTACGGTCTGGATGAACCCTTCATCAACCAGTATTTCAAATGGATCGCAGGTTTTCCGCGCGGTGATTTCGGTTATTCTTTTGAATGGAGCACCGACGTTCTGCCGCTGATCGACGATCAAGTGTGGTACACCCTGCTGTTGGGTGGGGCATCGATATTCGTCATGATCGTACTGGGGATTCCCATCGGAATCTATTCGGCGACGCATCAGTATTCGCCGGGTGATGTCACGCTGTCGGTGATCGCCTTTCTCGGTTTGTCCGTTCCCGGTTTTTTGCTGGCACTGATTTGGGTATACATCGGCATCGTCGCAGGTTGGGATGTCATTGGCTTCATCTCTCAGGAGTACATCAACGCGCCGATGAGCGCTGCCAAAGCATGGGATTTCTTCTTACACATTTGGCCCCCAGCCATCATTCTAGGGTTGGCGAGCACCGCCCAACTGATGCGAATTATGCGTAACGGGATGCTGGATGCGATGAACCAGCAGTATGTGACTACCGCCCGCGCCAAAGGGCTGACCGAACGCAAAGTGATCAACAAATATGTCGTGCGTTCTGCGCTCAACCCGGTCATCACGGTGATCGCGCTCGAAATCCCCAAAATCATCTCCTCGTCCATCCTGATCGGCGTGGTGATGTCGGTGCCGACGACAGGTCCGCTGTTTCTGCGCGCGCTCCTCAGCCAAGATATGTATGTCGCCGGGACGTTCCTGCTGCTGATGTCCGCCATGCTGCTCATCGCCAATCTGGTCGCTGATCTGGTGCTGGCGTGGCTAGACCCAAGGATTGTTTACACATGACCACTCATAAGGATGTTGAGCAGACCTCGGCGGAACTGCGCGATTTGTACCGCGAACTTGCCGAGAACGCGCAGACGGAAGCTCCCGACTCGCAGAGATTGAGTGCGAATGAAGCGCGCTTTGCTGTCTCACAGTGGACGGTCATGTGGCGGCGTTTCCGACGCAACAAGGCAGCAATGTTCGGTGGGTTCATTGTGCTGTTCTTCTATGTGATCACCCTGTTCGCGCCGTTCGTCGCGCCTTACGGCTTAACCACCCGCTTCGTACAGCAGGTCTATCTGCCGCCGCAGCAAATCCACCTATTTGATGAAGGGCAGTTTCGCCCCTTCGTCTACGAGGTCATCACCGAATTTGACGCCAATCTGCGGCGTGTGTACCGGCAGACCGAAAATAAGCTCTATTTGACATTCTTTGCACACGGCGAATCTTACAAATTGTTTGGCTTGATCGAGTCGGATGTGCATTTGTTCCTCACCGAAGACGGGGGCATGATCAGCCTGCTCGGCACTGACCGGCAGGGACGCGACATGTTCTCGCGCATCATCTATGGCAGCCAGATTTCGCTCACGATTGGCTTAGTCGGCGTCGTAATGAGCCTGATCATCGGCACGGTGTTGGGGATCGCGTCCGGTTACTTTGGCGGCTTGGTGGATGAGGTCATCCAGCGACTGATCGAAATCGTGCGCGCCTTCCCGACCATTCCGCTGTGGATGGCGCTCTCCGCTGCGATTCCGGCAGGCTGGAGTCAGGAACAGACCTATTTCGCCATCACGGTGATTCTGTCGCTGATCGGCTGGACATGGCTGGCGCGTCAGCTTCGCGGCATGGTACTGTCACTTCGTGAAAGCGACTACGTCATGGCGGCGCGGCTCGCCGGGGCGGGGCACTGGCGCATCATCTTCAAGCACTTGATCCCGGCGACCTTCGGGCAAATTATCGTCGTGGCGACGCTGGCACTCCCCGCAATGATCATCGCTGAAACTGCGCTCAGTTTTCTAGGGTTGGGGCTGCGTCCCCCGGTCACCAGTTGGGGCGTGCTGCTGCAAGAAGCGCAGAACTTTGAATCGCTGGCGCTCTATCCTTGGGTGCTCTCGCCCGCTATCGTGATCGTCATCGCGATTCTGGCGTTCAGCTTCCTCGGCGACGGGCTGCGCGATGCAGCCGATCCGTTCACGATTTGAGGGTACGCCATGAAACCGGGAAACATCTTAGAAGTGAACGATCTGGAAGTGCATTTCCGCACGCTCGATGGCACAGTGCGCGGCGTGGACGGCGTGACACTCGACATTCGTAAAGGTGAAACGCTCGGCGTGGTGGGTGAATCAGGCTGCGGCAAAAGCGTGACGGCGCACAGCGTCATGCGCCTGCTGCCCAAGCGTATCGCCAAAATTCACCGAGGCGATATTTGGTTTCGCCGCCCGAATGGGGACGAAGTCAACATGGCACAGCTTGACCCGAATGGAACGCTCATGCGTGATATACGGGGCAACGAAATCGCCATGATCTTTCAGGAACCGATGACCTCGCTTTCACCGCTGCACACCATCGGCGATCAAATCATGGAAGCGATCAAGCTTCACCAGAAAGTTGACAATAAGGAAGCCGAAGAACGCGCCGTCACCATGCTGGAGATGGTGCGTATCGCCAACGCGCGCGAATTCATCCGTTCGTATCCACATCAGTACTCCGGCGGGATGCGTCAGCGCGCCATGATTGCGATGGCACTGTCATGTAATCCCCAACTTCTGATCGCTGATGAGCCGACGACGGCACTTGACGTGACCATTCAGGCGCAAATCCTTGACCTGATGCGCGACTTACAGCAGAAATTCGACTCCGCCATCATGATGATTACGCATAACCTCGGCGTGATCAACGAAGTGGCTGACCGCGTCGCCGTGATGTATCTCGGCAAAGTAGTCGAAATTGGCACGCGCGACACGATCTTCAAGCAGCCCGCGCACCCTTACACGGTTGGGCTGCTGCAATCAGTCCCTGAAATGGGGAACAATCAGCGCAGCCGCTTGCACCCGATTCCGGGGATGATCCCCGATCCGTTTAACGTCCCGAAAGGCTGCGCCTTCTTTGATCGCTGTCCCGTCAAGAACAAAAAGCAAGCGTGCGCTGATCCTACTGGCGTGCCGCTGGTCGAAGTTGAGCCGGGGCATATGGTGCGCTGCACCCTGTACGCGGAAGTAGGCTAGAACGTGATGACCGAACATTCGCGGACTCTACTGGAAGTCAAAGATTTGAAGATGCACTTTCCCATCCGGCGCGGCGTGCTTAAACGCACGGTTGGACATGTGCGCGCCGTCGATGGTATCAGTTTCGCGGTGCAGCATGGCGAAACGCTCGGCTTGGTTGGCGAAAGCGGCTGCGGCAAGACGACAGCGGGACGCTGCATTGTGCGCGCTTACCAACCGACTTCCGGCGAAGTGCTGTATCACGCCGAGTCGGCGCAGGGATCGCCCGTTGATTTTGCGCAGATGAGTCCCCATGATCTGAGAACCTATCGCCACGAAATCCAGATGATCTTTCAAGACCCATACTCGTCGCTTAATCCGCGCATGACCGTGCTGGACATTGTGAGCGAACCGCTCGTGATCCGCGAAGGCAAAGCGCCGGCGCAGTTTAAAGAAGAAGTGGCGGGCTTGCTGCGAAAAGTCGGTTTGCGCCCCGAACACATGAATCGCTACCCAAATGCCTTCAGCGGCGGTCAGCGTCAGCGAATTGGCATCGCGCGCGCGCTTGCACTGCGTCCGAGCCTGATCGTCTGCGATGAGCCGGTATCCGCGCTCGACGTGTCTGTGCAGGCGCAGGTGGTAAATTTGCTGCAAGATTTACAGCATGAATTCGGGCTGACCTATCTGTTTATTGCTCACGATCTGTCAGTGGTGCAGCACATCAGCAACCGCGTCGCCGTGATGTATCTCGGCAAAATCATGGAACTTGCAGAGTCAAGCGAACTTTACCGCCAACCGCTCCACCCATATACCGAAGCGCTGCTCTCCGCTGTGCCTTCGACCAACCCGGATATCAAGCGTGAACGGATTATTCTGCCCGGCGATGTGCCCAATCCCGCCAAACCGCCTTCCGGCTGTGTTTTCCATACACGCTGCCCATATGCCAAAGACCTATGCAAGCAGCAGATTCCGGCGTGGCGTGAAATGGTTGATGGGCATGGCGTCGCCTGTCACTTCGCCGATGAACTGACGCTCAAAGGAGCACACTAAACCATGTTACGCTGTCCATCTTCCGCGCAGTTGAAGCGCTGGCTGGGTTCGCCCGCTCCGGTCAGCGATTTGCGCGAACAAATCCGCCAAGCCGCGATCACGCCGCATATGCTGACCATCATGCGACAGATCGTGCCGGATGTGCATGATATCCCGGTGCTCAAATACTCCAGCTACCGCGAATTCGAGCGCACGGGCGAACGCCCCGGTTACCAAAATCCATATTTTCACCGCCGCGCCATGCTGACGCGCGCTTTAGTCGAAACCATCATGGGCGATGAGTCCATGCTTGATGTGGTGCAGGATGTACTCTGGGCGATCTGCGAAGAAACGTCGTGGGTTGTTCCTGCGCATGAGGAACAGGGACCCGATTACTGGGACGTTCCCCCACCGATTATCCGTACCGAACCGCTCGGCGCGCATACATCGCTCACCCGTGAGCCGGACAGCATCGATCTTTTTGCCGCCGAAACCGGCGCGATCCTCGCGGAGACGGTCTATCTACTGCAAGACGATCTCGCGCCGGAGGTTGTCCAGCGTGTGCGCCGCGAAGTCGAGCGGCACATTTTCAAACCGTATCTGGCGCATGGGCGCAATCATTGGTGGTTCAAAGGTGAACTCAACTGGAACGGCGTGTGCAATGGCAGCATAGGTTTGGCGTTCTTGCGCTTAGAACAGGACGTGCAAACCCTGACCAAAGCGCTGTCAATGGTATTGGAAGGCTTCGACACATACATCACAACGGCATTTGAGGTGGACGGCGGCAGCATCGAAGGCGTGGGCTACTGGGCGTATGGCTTGATGTACTACGTCACCGTTGCGGAACTGCTGCGCGAAATGAGCGGCGGTGAATACGATCTGCTGGCGACCGAGCGCATGAAAGCCATCGCCTATTATCCGGTTGGGATGGCGCTCAAACCGCCGATGTACCTGAACTTCGGCGACACGCCTGATACCGTGCAGCTTCCGGCGGGCATCGTACAGCGCATCGCCGAGCGCACGGGCGTGAGCGAACTGCGCGCCTTGATCAGGAACAACAGCCGTCCCGATGAACACAGCTATTCCATCGCCAAATTACCGATCATGCTGCGCCAGCTCGTCTGGTGGGACGGCAAAGACTACGAACAACCGCCACTGCGCGATTACGTGCTGCCGACGGTGGGCGTTGTCAAGCTGGTGGGCGACGCACAGGCTAAACCTGTTGTGCTGGCTGTCACGGTGGGGCACAATGACGGACATCACAGCCATGTCGATGTCGGCAGTTTCGTATATCATATCGACGGCGAAAGCTTGATCCCCGATGCCGGACGCGGCAAATACAGCAAGCATTATTTCCGCCAGCATCGCTACGAAAATCCGTTCAACAACGCCTCGACGCATAACATCCCGCGTATTGGCGGACATATGCAGCAGCACGGACGTGAGTTTGACGGGACGCACCAGTTCTACGGCACAATCGTGGAACACGGCGAGCGCGACGGGCAGAAATTCGTCGTGGTCGATTTTCACACTGCGTATGATCTGCCACATCTCATGCAGGCGCGGCGCATACTCACGCTTGACGCGAACACGGGCGTCGTCCAACTCCGCGATTCGTTTGTATTCGCGGGCGAACCGATGCCTATCGACGAGTGCTTCGTGACGTGGCACGATGTCGAGATCGTGGGTGACACGGTGACAATCACGGGCGAACATTCCGCGATTCGCATCAAAGCGGAAGGGGCGCAGTTTTCGCTGGAAACACTAGAGCAGGAATGCCGCGAAAACGAGCGTGTAGGAGTCCTCAAACGGCTCATCACGCGCGTCACGGGGACAGAGTTCAATTTAACCATTACGCCATTCGCATAAAAGGACTCATCACATGGCGGGTAAAACATGGGCGTCGGAGATCAGCACATTCACTGACCCGACGACAGGACGGACGATTAAGCGTCTCACGTCCACGGGCAACAACGTACACATGTACTTCACCGAAAACTCATTCGTGCGCGGCAAGAACGAAATTATCTTCCAGTCGGATCGCGCTTCCGGTCAGGACGTCGCGCCTCACGAAGACCCGAAGTACAGTATCTTTCGCATGAATCTCGACACAGGCGAAATCGAGCAGCTTTCCGACGACGTGGTCAACACGCCGCACGCTGTCACAAAAACACCTGAAGGCGATCTGATTGCCTATCACGCGGGCAAAGAAGTCAAGATACATCACACGGAAACTGGACAGGCGACGGTGGTCTATCAAGAGCGCGGCGCTTACGCAATGGCAAGCGTCCCGTCGATTGCGTCCAACCGCGAGTATGTCGCTTTTTGCCGCAACGAAGTCTCGCCTTCGCCGATCCATTATCACGGCGCAAACTACGCGGGGTTCAAAGAACGTTTCTACGAGATCAAGGATGGGCGCATCACGCTGGCGTATGTTGATGGCTCCGGCTCGTTCGATGTGTTCAAAGACACACATCAAGTCGGGCATTTCCAGTTTTCGCCCATCGATCCGACACTGGGGACGTTCTGCCACGAAGGACCTTGGAATCTGGTCACCCAGCGCATCTGGTTCCTCGATTTCGTCTCGCATGAAGCCCGTCCGTGCTTCCGCCAGCAGGAGCAAGACTCGATTGGGCACGAATTCTGGACGCAGGACGGATATGTGTTTTTCGACAATCGCGGACCCGGTCACGATGGCACGATCACATCACATCGCACACAAGCGGTCGTGACAGAGGTCGCCGTCAACGAGAACACAATGATTCCGTTCGTCGGCTTAATGGATCGGAATGGCAACCTTGTTCGCAAGATCGATCTGCCATACTACTGCAATCATTATCACGCCAACCCGGATAACACGGTGTTGGTCGCTGACGATGTCGATCATCTGCTGCTGATCGACATTTCCGGCGAAAAAGCGACTCATCAAACATTGTGCGCTCACGGCACATCATGGCATACGCAGAGCAGCCACTGTCACCCAACATGGGATTGGGATGGCAGCCGGATTCTGTATGCCTCCGATCACGGTGGGCGCGTTCAACTCTACTTGCTCGAACTCTAGGAGAGGCGACTCAACTATGGACATGCGCTACCCGTTTCATCCCGACGACGTGAAGACCTTCACGACCGCTCAGTTACGCGAACAATTCCTGATCCCGACGCTGTTCGTACCCGGCGAAGTGACTCTGACCTACAGCCACATCGACCGGATGATCATCGGCGGAACCGCGCCAACCGCGTCACCGCTGGGGCTGACCGCATCCCCGAAGGACTTGGGCGCTGATTTCTTCCTTCAGCGGCGCGAGATCGGCATCATCAACGTGGGCGGAGCAGGGACGATCACGGTGGACGGCACGCCCTACGCCATGAATCTGCATGACGGGCTGTACATCGGTATGGGCGCGCGTGATGTGCTGTTCGCTAGCGACAGCGCCGCCAATCCCGCGCATTTCTACTTCACCAGCGCGCCCGCGCATGCTACCTACCCGACGACTCACATCCCGATCAGCAGCGCATCGCCCGTGCATCTGGGCAGCATCGCCAACTCGAACGAGCGCACGATCAACAAGTATATTCATCCCGACGGCGTGAAAAGCTGTCAGCTTGTCATGGGCTTGACCATGCTGGAGCCGAATAACATGTGGAATACCATGCCCGCTCATTTGCACGCGCGGCGCATGGAAGTGTATTTCTACTTCAATATCAGCGGCGATAACGTCGTTTTTCACCTGATGGGCGATCCGAACGAAACGCGCCACCTCGTGATCCGCAATGAACAAGCGGTGATTTCGCCAAGCTGGTCGATTCACGCCGGGATGGGTACGGGAAATTACGCATTCATTTGGGCGATGGCGGGCGAAAATCAGGCGTTCAACGATATGGATGCCGTTCCGATGACGACACTGTACTAAGGCGATCACCATGACGATTCTTGACGCATTTCGACTCGACGGAAAGATCGCTCTCGTCACCGGAGCGAGTCGCGGACTAGGGCAGGCGATGGCGGTCGGGTTGGCGGAAGCCGGAGCAGATATCGCCGGGTTGGATCGCACGCCGGACTGTGATGAGACATGCGATTTGGTGCAAACCGCCGGACGCCGATTCTTCCAGATTTCCGCCGATCTCCAAACGGCGACTCCGCAAGACCTCGCGGCGATCATCAAGCAGGTTGAGGCGCAGTTAGGCGCAGTCGATATTCTCGTCAACAACGCCGGAATCATCCGGCGCGCGCCCGCGCTTGAATTCAGCGAAGACGACTGGGATGCGGTGCTGCAAATCAACCTGAAGGCGGCGTTTTTTCTGGCACAAGCGGCGGCGCGGGGGATGGTTGAGCGGCATTCCGGCAAGATCATCAACGTGGCGTCGATGCTTTCCTTTCAGGGCGGTGTGTTCGTACCGTCGTATACGGCGGCGAAAAGCGCCATCATGGGAATCACACGGGCACTGGCAAATGAGTGGGCATCACTTGGAATCAACGTGAACGCGATTGCGCCCGGCTACATGGCGACGGACAATACTGCCGCCCTGCGTGCCGATGACCAACGCAGCGCGGCGATACTGGCGCGTATCCCGGTCGGTCGGTGGGGAACTCCTCAAGACTTGCAGGGTGCAGCGGTATTTCTCGCTTCATCTGCCTCCGATTATCTGCACGGGGCAACAATCCCGGTAGACGGCGGATGGCTGGCACGTTAAGCTCGACGCAGAATTTATCCGATGGGAATGAAAGAACCCTATGCCTGTGACTTTGCACAACCAAACGCACCGCAAGGTGATTGCGCCGGGGCGCGAGCGCTATCTCGCGCATGGCGAACACCTGATGACCGTCGTGATTGATTTTACGGATGGTCCAGCGGCACAGCCCGACCCGCCGCACAGTCATCCACACGAGCAGCTCACCTATGTTGCTGAAGGAAATGTGCGCTTCTTCCTCGGCAGCGATGCCTATGATCTCAGCGCGGGCGATCTGGTGGTCGTCCCGTCGAACGTACCGCATTCGATCCAGACATTGAGCGCGCATGTGCGGCTGGTCGATACCTTTAACCCGATCCGCGAGGATTTCTTAACTGAGGAGCGCCCGTGATCTGGGCGTGCACGGCATATGCGTAACAATGTCTTTGATTTGAGTGGAAAAATCGCTGTCGTCACGGGCGGAACCGGCGTGCTTGGCGCGGCGATGTGTCAAGGATTGGCGGACGCTGGAGCGGCGGTCGTCGTGATCGCGCGCGATCAGGCGAAAATCGATCACACGGTTGCCGCGCTCCGCGAGTCTGGTGCGACGGCGCTCGGCATCAGCGCCGATGTGCTGGATCAGGCGGCACTGGAACGCGCCGCGCAGCAGGTGATCGATGCTTACGGCAAAGTGGACATTCTCGTCAACGGCGCGGGCGGCAACAAGCCGGAAGCGACTGCCGTTCCGGGTCAGCGCACTTTCTTCGACCTGCTGCCGGAGGCGATGCAGGGTGTTTTCGACCTCAATTACACGAGCGCTGTGTTGGCTTCACAGGTGTTCGGTAAGCGAATGGTGGCGGCGCAGAGCGGGTCGATCATCAATGTCTCGTCGATGGCGGCATATAAAATCCTCACACGGGTGATCGCTTACAGCGCCGCGAAAGCCGCGCTCAACAACTTCACCGGATGGTTGGCGGTTCATATTGCACAAGAACACAGCCCAAATATCCGCGTGAACGCGATTGCGCCCGGTTTCTACCTCGGCGAACAAAACCGCTTCCTGTTGATCGACAAGGATACGGGCGATCTCACACCGCGCGGGAATGCCATCATCAGCGCGACCCCGATGCGGCGCTTCGGTGAACCTGATGATCTCATCGGCACGTTGGTATGGCTGGCGAGTGATGCGGCGCGCTTTGTCACCGGCATCGTTGTCCCCATCGACGGCGGATTCAGCGTCTTCGGCGGCGTTTAGACGGGTATCGCGCCCAAAGGACACACTCATGAAGATGACCATGCGCTGGTTCGGGGACGGCGACACCGTGCGCTTGCAGGATATTGCACAGATTCCGGTAGTCCGCGGGATCGTCGGCACAATCGAGGGCAAAACGGAATACGACGTGTGGACGGAAGCGGATTTCACCGCGCTCAAGCAGCGGGTGAGCGCGCACGGATTCAGCCTTGATGTGATCGAAAGCATCCGCGTCGGCGAAGCGATCAAGAAGGGATCACCAGAACGCGATGCACTGATCGACATCTTCTGCGAGAGTATTCGCAATATGGGTCGCGCCGGGATTCCCGTGCTGTGCTACAACTTCATGCCTGTGTTCGACTGGATGCGTACTGACATGCGGTTGCAGCTTGACGATGGTTCGTATGTCACCGCTTATGATCATCAGGCAGCACTTGACTACGACCTCCGGCGCGGGCTGGAAATGCGGGTCGCATGGGCGCGCGGTTTCACCGGGGACGAACTGCAAGCCGTCCTCGACGAATACCGCTCAATTGATGATGAAGCACTGTTCGAGAATCTCGCCCACTTTTTGCGGCGCGTCGTCCCGGTTGCCGAGGAGTCCGGTGTTTATTTGGCGATTCACCCCGATGACCCGCCTTGGTCAATCTTCGGCTTGCCGCGCATCGTGCGCGATGCGCCGACGATTCAGCGCATTCTCAACGTAGTGGACAGTCCGCACAACGGTTTGACATTCTGCACAGGATCGCTTGGGGTATTGGCGGGCTGTGACCTTGTGAGCATGGTTCATCAGTTCGCAAAACGGATTCATTTCGTCCATCTGCGCAACGTCGAATTGACCGGGGAGCAGTGTTTCCGCGAAGTCGCGCATACGGACAAGACGCATATCAACTTCCCCGCGATCATGCGCGCGTTGGTCGAAATCGGCTACGCGGGACCCGTGCGCCCTGATCACGGGCGCGCGATTTGGGGCGAAACGTGCCGCACCGGTTACGGGCTGTATGACCGTGCCTTAGCGGTGATGTATCTCTATGGACTATGGCAAGGCGCGCAGATCGGGCAGTCAGCATAGCGGATAACATCCGTTTGCTGCACCCAAATACGGGTTCAGCGCACCAAACCGGACTGCTGCCCGTGCTCAACCATCTGGCGAATCGGTTCGCGGTCAAGCAGCGGCATATCACCGACCATGCTGTATTTATACGCCGCGCTGGCGGCTGCCCATCGGAGGGTCTCATCCAACGGCGCACCGATCAAATGCCCGTACAAGTACCCGGCAACAAACGCATCGCCGCCGCCCAACCTGCCGACCGTTTCAGCCGGGTAAATGGGCTGCTTGATGACCATCTTATCGTGTTGGGCGATAGCGCCTTCTGAACTGAGGGTCATCACGACGGTGGCATTTGGGTATAGGTCATGCATATGAGCAACAGCCGCTGCAGGATCAGCCGGAGCACCGTAAAGGTTTATCGCGTCACGGAGAGGCAAGAAAAGAATATCCGCCAGCGTCGCCAGCGCATGACAGCCTTCCCGCGCTGCTTGTGCTGACCACAACAACTGGCGGTAATTAATATCAAAACTGAACCGCCAGCCATGCTGTTTGGTGATACGGGCAATTTCATGCGCTGTCGCAGCAGCGGACTCCCCAAGTGCCAGCGTAATTCCTGATAGGTGCAGCAGTTTTGCGCTGCCTGATGACAGAATTGCTGTCGGCAGATCGGATGGCTGCATGCGCGCAGCGGCGCTCCCTGCCCGGTCATAGATCACCCTGCCGCTGCGCGGAGCGCTGCCCGCTTCATAGAAGTACAAGCCGACGCGATCCTGATTTGTCCAAGCGACATGCGAAGTATCCACGCCTTGAGCGCGAATGGCGTTGACGAGACTCCGTCCGAGTGCGTTGTCGGTTATCCGCGACAACCACGCGACTTTCAACCCCAAACGTGCAAGCCCAACCGCCACATTTGACTCACTGCCACCCGCATGCACTTCATAACTGGTCGTTTGCTCGATCCGCAGCGGATCAGGCGGAGACAAGCGCAGCATCGTTTCGCCAAGGGTGATGACATCGTAAATCATCGCATCGCCTCACTAAATTTGCGGGCGGAAGTGCTGATCGCCTCCCAATCCTGTGCGATCAAGTCTGCTTTGTTAAACAGCGCGCTGCCGATACCAACGGCAAATACTCCAGCATCAAAAAATTCCTTGATATTGCCAGTGTCGATGCCGCCCGTAGGGATCAAGCGCAAGTGCGGAAGCGGCGCAAGCACATCTTTGAAATAGCGCGATCCTAATCCGCCTGCGGGGAAAACTTTCACCGCCGCCGCATCCATCTCCCACGCCTGCTGAATTTCGGTCGGTGTATATGCGCCGGGGATGGTGGGTACGGCGCGTTGATGACAGGCTTCAATAACCGATGGCTTCGTAATCGGGGAGACGACGAACTCTGCGCCGTGATCGGCAACCAGATTCACCTGTTCAGCTGAGATCACCGATCCTGCGCCGATCACCCCTGCTGATCCGACAGCAGTCCTTACATCAGCAACTGCCTGTGCTGCATGAGGGTTGGTCAGCGTAAATTCGATAATGCTCACCCCCCCGGCGATCAACGCCTGTGTGAGTTCGACTGCGTGGGAAAGATCATCCAAGCGAATGACGGCGATTATTCTTCGTTCGTGGATTTGGTCAAGAAATTTCACAAGGGGAATCCTCCGGCATTTCTCAATTCGTCAACGCGTCTGGAATGCTCACCCAATATTAGAGGCTGTCCTGCGCTTTGTCATGCAGAATTTCCCCGTTTTGCTCTTCAGCCTTGTGCGTGTGAAAGTGGGGTTGAAGATTTAGGAATTAGACCGTGCCTGAGTATTCTGGCAGCCGGGGTTGTTCCGCCCCGTGATACGCTCATATGCTGCGGTATACTGATCCATTCCCACTGCCCGCGATGCTCGATCCATACAGCCGCACCGCACTTCCGACCGAGCATTTGCGTTTCAAAGATATTCACACTTTAATTACCCCTGTGCCCGAATACCATTTGCTAGAGGATTGTTCATATGCTGCGTTCCCGTCGCTGGTTGATACCCGTCTTCGTATTGATGACCGTTGTAATTGGGCTGCCGTTTGCATATTCGCAGCCAGTTCGTCAGGATACCCCCGGCGTTAATGATCAGCCGGACATTACTTTGCCACCTACCTCAACCACCCCCGGTGTACCCGTCTCATTTGCCCCTGTTGTCAGCGACCCCGATGTAGGTGTGGGGAACATGGAGCTTGAAATCGACATCAGCGACATTGATGGTGTGGGTGGGCGCAGCGTCGCGGCAGGAGATTACGGTACGTTCTCGTGGGGAGGTGGAAGCGGAGTGACCAGCGATATACAGGTCGCGACGCTGGCATCATTGAACACCCTGCTTTCGACGTTCCAATACACGCCTCCAGCTGGTTTTGCAGGAACCGCACGCATCGTCTTCGAAATTGATGATCAAGGGAATACAGGTACGGGTGGCGTGTTATCACGCACGCGCTTCATCGATATTGATGTGTGTGCTGCCAGCGAAGCCGCATCCCAAGTAGCATGCGAGACTAACGATCAACCGGATATTTCGCTCCCCGCCGGATTGATCACGGGCATCAATACGCCGATCAGCTTTACCGCTGTGGTCAGTGATGTTGATGTTGGCGCGGGGAACATGGAGCTTGAAATCGACATTAGCGACCTTGATGGTGTCGGCGGATTGAGCGTTCCTGCAGGGGATTACGGTACATTTACATGGGGTTTTGGCAGCGCCGTAACCAGCGATATCGCGACGGATACGTTGCCTGATCTCAATACAGCGCTGATCAATTTTACGTATACTCCGGATACGGGTTTCACTGGGACGGCGCGCATCATTTTTGAAATCGATGATCAAGGCAATAGTGGCATCGCATTCCCAGTGAGTGTGCTTTCGCGCACCCGTTTCATCGACATTACCGTAAGTGCAGCAACCGCGACGCCCACTGCAACAGCAACTGAGACGTTGGTGGCAGCGACGGCAACCTCCACCGCGACAGCAACTGAGACGTTGGTGGCAGCGACGGCGACTTCCACCGCGACGGCAACCGGGACGTTGGTGGCAGCAACGGCGACCTCCACAGCGACGGCAACCGGGACGTTGGTGCCAGCAACGGCGACCTCCACCGCAACAGCAACCGGGACGTTGGTGGCAGCGACAGCGACCTCCACCGCAACGGCAACCGGGACGTTGGCAGGAGCTTCAGCAACTCCCACCGCAACAGCAACCGGGACACTGACTGTAACGCCCCTCCCGCCACCGCCGAACTGTCCGAATCCGCTTCCGATCGCGTCAGTGCAGGGGCGTATTTTGGCAACCGTCCCGGCGTATTACCTACCTGATACCACCGCGACAACGAGTGTGGTCATCGAAGTGGGTACATCGTGGTGGGTCATGGATTCAGACCCCGGCTTCTATCGGTTGTGGATCGCGTGCGAAGCGACACCCGTTTGGGTCGAGGCACAGTTTGTTTCGCCCAATTTCGATGCAATCTGGTTAGGTGCGACGCTGCCCGACTGGAAGTAACATCGCATAGCCTTATCGCTGCCGGTATGTCCTCAAAACAGCGTATTAAAGAAGTCGAAAGCGATGACGAAAACTCAAGTGTAGGTCATCAAGAGAAATGACAAAAAAGGGGTTGGGGGTAGTAGAAGCCGCCAATCCCTTTGATCAGGCTCTCCATCGGAACGGCTGTGTACGGCTCACCAACGTCGCACATGAACCTCTCTCTGGAAATCTATTCCGATCTTGGCAGCCTACAATACGAAATTTATGAAAAATACCCTAGTTGCTCACTTACAAAGTCTTTCATATACTGTGCAAATGCCAAATCATCATCTGTAGATAGGACTTATCAATGGGGCGTGTACGCTCGCATTTGCCGTGGATAGTATGCTTGATCGCTGCCTTCTTGGCAGCGCTGCTGCTGCCCTTACACTTGAACAGCAGCAGCGCCGCGCCAATGTCAGATGGATTATCGCAAGCCGTTCCAACAACGTTCAGTGGTGCGTTGGGCACGTGCGACCCCACGTATAACCGCGCTTTTAACGTAAGCACGGTGTCCGCAACTGGCACCAATGTGTTCTACGAATTTCAAGAATTCACCGTCAATCTGACAGGGGTGTATACCCTCAGCATGACCGGCTCGACCATCCCCGATGCACACGCCAGCATCTATCGAGACTCGTTCAATCCAGCAGCAACGCTGACGAATATCGTCTTTGTTGATGACGACAGCGGTCCCGGTGTGAATCCGGGTTTTCTCAACATCACCTTGGATGCGGGCGTGACCTACATCCTTGTGACCTCCACCCTCAGTAATGGCTTAACCGGTAGTTACACATGGACACTATCCGGCGCGGGGGCATACACGCTTGGCACGAACAGCATTACGCCGACCTGCCCCACCGCTACCCCCACCATTACGCCAACCCAAACACTGACACCCCCGCCATCCATCTCATTTAGTGGTGACTTGGGCACGTGCGACCCCACGTATAACCGCGCATTCAACGTAAGCACGGTGTCCGCAACTGGCACCAATGTGTTCTACGAATTTCAAGAATTCACCGTCAATCTGACAGGGGTGTATACCCTCAGCATGACCGGCACGACTATCCCCGATGCACACGCCAGCATCTACCGAGATTCGTTCAATCCAGCAGCAACGTTGACGAATATCGTCTTTGTTGATGACGACAGCGGTCCCGGTGTGAATCCGGGTTTTCTCAACATCACCTTGGATGCGGGCGTGACCTACATCCTTGTGACTTCCACCCTCAGTAATGGCTTAACCGGTAGTTACACATGGACACTATCCGGCGCGGGGGCATACACGCTTGGCACGAACAGCATTTTGCTAGGCTGCTCGACAGCCACCCCAACCAGCACACCATCAAGCACGGCAACGAGCACGGCGACCCCAAGTGCCACATCGACTTCTACTGACACACCAACGAGCACAACGACCGCAAGCGCTACATCAACGTTCACTGGAACAGCATCACCAAGCGCTACGTCAACTCCTACTGAGACGTCAACGGGCACAACGACCGCAAGCGCTACGTCAACATTCACCGGAACAGCATCACCAAGCGCCACATCGACTCCTACTGAGACGTCAACGAGCACGGCAACATTTACCGGAACAGTATCACCAAGCGCCACATCGACTTCTACCGACACACCAACGGCAACTGATCCGTCAACTTCCACCGGAACGGCATCACCAAGCGCGACGTCGACTCTTGGTGACATAACAACGAACACGGCAACTTCCACTGATACAGGGATCGCAAGCGCTACATCAACCAATGTAACAGTCACAAGCACGTCGGTGATGACGACAACGGCAAGCGCAACCCCTCCCCCATCGGAACCGCTGTGTACAACTCCACTGCCAGTCGGATCGATACAGGGACGACTGCTCTCGCTCACGCAAGGGCTGTTCAGTCCTGATCCGCGATCGACGACGGACGTACTTCTTCCTGCTGGCTCAAGCTGGTGGATTATCGATACCGCACCGGGATATTACCGATTGTGGATTGCGTGCGCGGCAACTCCGGTTTGGGTGTCAGCATTTCTTGTCACACCGAATTATGATGCGGTCTGGCGCGGAAGTCCGCTGCCCTAACCATCAGACAGACTCAGCCACCATTTAGCGGAGTGACGCTCACTGAATGGTGGCAGATTTGCATTACCATCGAATACGAGGACGCCGCTCTCGTGTTCTTCGGCGCATGATCAATGGCGCGCCTCGCCGATTGTCCGCTTCATCCTCAGCATGTTTGCCATGATCAGCGCGCTGGTCTTTCTCGGCTGTTTATGGCGGGCGTCGTCATCAATACCCGTGACTTTACACCCTGCTTCTGCAAACAATGAGGTATGCACACGACTTCCACAGCCCCTTGCGGCGCGGGTTGAACAAGCAATCATCGGTGTGATCATTGCTTGTTCAACCTGATCGTAGAAGTCGAATGTTGTCATACGCAGCCATGCTCTCTCCTGTATACCTCTTGATCAACGTGCGTCGTCAGATAGAAGCCCCGCAGCGATTGCCTCCCATTGATCAGCCACCTTTTCGCTTGAAATACCCCCCTTAAACTGCCGCCTTTGGGGCCATGTGTCAATAGCACGCGTGCGATAGGTTGGGTCACAATGCGCGCCGACCCATTTTTCATACCGCGCAATCCATAATACTGCTTCGCGCAGAAGAAAAAGTGCATCCGTTAGGCGAACATCGGCAGAACCACGCGGCAGGTTGTGTTCTTGCCATGCCAAAGGACAGAGATCCGGTTGTGCTATCCACCGAACGCGAAAGCGATCCCGGCTGATGAACAGACTGCCACGTTCAGGCGCGGCAATCCATAGTCCCCATCCCCACAGAGTCAGCGCACCATCGGGGATCACACTATAGAGAGTATAGGCGCTGTGATAGCGCGGTTCCGGTGATGGGCGTTTAATGAATCCATACTGCGTGAGCAGGTTGCCTTCGGCGCGGCGCACATCGCAGCCCCAACACCACATTTGTTGATCGATGAGTCCGATCCCGATCTTAGAGACGCCGTCCGGTAGTTTGAGGAGCAGCCCCGCAGCGTGATGACGATTTCGTTTCCCCATACTGATCTACTTCCGCCCGCGAATCCATTCCATCACCCCGTTTTTGATGCGCTCGAATTCCGAGGCGGGTTGATTTTTCGTCAGCGCGCCTTCAAAACGCCCGCGCAAATCATCCGCCCGACCGCGATGGCGAACATCCGACTCAACCGCTGCGTGAGCAGTGCCGCCGCTGCCGCCGGGGTAATTAGGAGCGTGCTCGTCATGACCACACCGACCACCTGAATGCTGCTCACGACTGTGAACGCCAGCAGCACCAGCAGCAGATAGCGCAGTCGGTTCGCCCGCAAGCCGATCACTTCGGCATGGATCGGGTCGAACGAGGTCAATTTGAGTTCTTTGTGAAACAGCACCAGCAGCGCCAGCGTCCCCAGTGTAATCACCGCGATCAGCACCAGCTCATCTGTCGTCACACCGAGGATATTCCCGAACAGGATATGTGACAGATCGCGGAACGAGCGCACCGTGCTGATCAGCAGGATGCCCAATGCGAACATGCCCGTGAACATGATGCCGATAGCGGTATCTTCGCGGATCGCATCGCGCCGGGACAGCCACCCAATGCCGAGCGCGGTCAGCACCCCGGCGATCAGCGCGCCGCCGAACAAGCTCCACTGGTTCAGGTAGGCGACGACCAAACCGGGCAGCACGGTATGCGCCAGCGCATCACCGATGAACGCCATCCGCCGCAGGACGACATACACGCCGATGCTGGCGCATGCCAAGCCAACCAGCACGGCGGCAATCAGCGCGGTTTGCATGAAGCCGAAGCGAAACGGCTCGATCAACCATTCGATGATGTTCATACGCCTACCCTCATCCCGGTGAATGCCCCCGGTGGCGGCGCGACTTCGCGCCCATTTGCCAGATACAGCGCGCCGTCAAAATCGGTTTCCAGCCGTCCGAGATCATGTGTGGCGGCGATCACGGTCTTGCCCTGTTCCCCCAAGCGCGCTAGCACCGCGACGATGATCGCCCGCGTCTCGGCATCAACCGCATTGAGCGGCTCGTCAAGCAGCAGCAGATCGGCGTCTTGTGCCAGTGCCCGCGCCAGCAGCGCTCGCTGCTGCTGCCCGCCGGAAAGCTGCCCGATCTGCCGATCCGCGAGATCAGTTAAGCCAAGCTGATCGATCACGGCGTCGGCAATCGCGCGATCCTGCTTCGACGGACGCTTGAACCAGCCGAGATGCACATAGCGCCCGGTCAACACCAAGCGCCGCAAAGTCACGGGAAAACGCCAATCGATCTCGCCGCGCTGTGGTAGATAGGCGACGCGGTGATGACACGCCCCCGGCGGGTTGCCGTAGATGCGAATCTCACCGCTGCGAATCGGCAGCAGTTTGGCGACAGCCTTGAGCAGCGTCGATTTGCCCGCACCGTTCGCGCCGACCAGCGCCACCCGCCCCCCGACCGGAACGATCAGGCTCACGTCACGCAGCGCCAGCCGCTTCGTGCCGGGGTAGACGACCGACAGCCGCTCGACCACGAGCGCGGGCGCGCCGGGGAGCGGGTCTTGATGATGGCGGTGGCTGTACGGCAAGCTCATAACGCTGCCGCCGCGCTTTCATCCAGCAGCCATTCCGAGAATGGATCGTCTAAGCGCCGCCACTTTTTAGTACCCTGTGCCATTTCAGCATCGGTGAGCAAGCATGAATCGAGTGCGGCGCGGATCGCCGCCTGATCCATCTCAATGCCGATCACAACGAGTTCCTGACGGCGATCGCCGTATTCGCCCTCGAAATAGCCCTTGATCTCCGCCACCAGCGCGGGATCATCTGGGTATTCGTCTTGCGGAGTATCCGCCCACCATTCACCGCCGTAGTCAAGCGAAATCACATCCCCTGCTTGCGACCACACGCCAACCATGTTGTGCCGCGTCGCCAGCCAGACAAAACCCTTCGAGCGCAGCACACTGTCGAGCGCGTCGCTTTCGAGCACATCCATCAAGCGTTCCGGGTGAAAGGATCGGCGGGAGCGGTAGACAAAGCTGCCCACGCCGTATTCTTCGGTTTCCGGCGTGTGCGGCTCACCAGACAGCCATTCGGCAAATGTCGAAGCGCGGTCGAAGTCGAAGCGCCCGGTATTCACCATCTCGGTCAGCGCAACCCGCCCATGATCGGCGTGGATGAGTTTCGCCTGAGGGTTCAGTTTGTGCAGCAGTGCCTCAAGGCGGTGAAGCTGTTCCGGCGTGACCAGATCGATCTTGTTGAGGATCAGCACATCCGCGAACTCGATTTGATCGACCAGCAGATCGACAATCGTGCGTTCGTCTTCCGGCGTCACGCCGATTCCGCGTTCCGCCATCGTATCGAGCGACGTGAATTCGCGCATGACGTTGTGCGCGTCCACCACCGTGACCATCGTATCGAGGTGGGTGATCTCGGACAGACCGCCATCGGTGTCACTCACCGGAAAAGTGAATGTTTCCGCAATCGGCAGCGGCTCGGAAATGCCCGACGATTCAATCAACAGGTAGTCAAAGCGCCCTTCACGCGCCAGCCGCGCGACTTCCACCAGCAGGTCATCGCGCAGCGTGCAGCAGATACAGCCGTTGGTCATCTCGACTAGTTTTTCTTCGGTGCGGCTGAGGGCTGCCCCACCGTCGCGCACCAACTGCGCATCGATGTTGATTTCGCTCAGGTCGTTGACGATCACCGCGACGCGCAAGCCTTCGCGGTTGTTCAGGATGTGATTGAGCAGCGTCGTTTTGCCCGCGCCGAGAAAGCCGGACAGGACGGTAACGGGGAGTCGTGTATTCAAAGTGAGTGTTCCTTTTTCCTAGGCATACCAGTCGCGCACAATCGCGGTTGCGGCGAGACCCGCTGCCTGCGCTGCCCCCAGCGCTCCCGCCCAACCTTTGACATCCCCCACCGCCCATAGATGCGGTGTGCTGGTTTGGTAAAACGTATCGGTCTTGATGAATCCGCTGCTGTCAAGTTCAAGCTGAAACGTATTGATAACCTGCTGTGTGAGCGGCAGCGGCGCTTCTGGCGGGCGCCACCACAAGGTCTGGACATCCACCCGTTCACCGCCCGTCAGGGTGACCCCTTCCACCATTCCATGCGTATGGTGAACTTCGACGATCTCACCCTTATGCACGTGAATCCTCTGCTGCTCCAGTGCTGCACGGTGGTCAGCAGTGAGTGTGACATAGCCCGGCAGAAACAGTTTCGCCGCTGCCGTCCAGTGCTTGACGATGAGGGGCATGTGTTCCAGCGCGAGTTCGGAAGTTACAACCAGACCCCACACGCGGTCGCGGTTCTCGTATCCATCGCAGAAGGGACATGGGATGATCGTGCTGCCCCAGCACTCGCGAAATCCGGGAACATCCGGGTAAATGTCGCGATACCCGACTGCCAGCACGACATGTCGCGCCGTGACCATTGTGCCATCGCTGCCGGACAGCGCGAATTCACCCCCATGCGACGGTTGAATATCGATGACCGTTTCCCTGATTCGCCTAGCACTCTCATAGACCGCAATCTGGCTCCAACTGCGTTCGCGGATCTCGTCGGGGCGCAGTCCATCCAATCCCAACAGGTTATGCACCCCGTGAGATGCGTGGTTTCTTGGTGTCTCCGGGGAGTCAAAGACGATGACGTTCTTGCGCGTGCGCGACAAGACCAGCGCCGCTTGTAACCCGGCAGGTCCGGCACCGACAATCGCCACATCACAGGTGTTACTGCTACTGCTGGTGATCGTCATTCGGTTAGTGCCTTCAAATTCAGCCCCTGCCGCCGCAGAAATTCCGGCAGCCCGATCTTGTCAATCGTGCGCAGTTCGCGCGCGGTGATGCGGACGCTGACAAACTGCCCGGTCTCCTCGACATAGATCGATTTGGATTGCAGATTCGGATTGAACTTGCGCCGGGTTGCCCGCATCGAAAACGAGCGTGCATTCCCGAACATCGGTTTGGTCTGGGTGATTTTGTGCTTGCCTGCCATTTGTGTTTCCTATCGTGTCTTTGCGTGAAAGAAAGCGCGCGAACAAGGCTGACCACGCGCTGTTTGCAGCTTGAGTGAGTCCCCGCCGCTTATTGCAGCGCGGTCGTGATGACTTCCATGTTGTAGCGCATCATCTCCAGATACGTCGTCCCCGGCGTGCCCGGCTGACCGAGCGCATCGGTGTACAGCGTCAGCGCGAGGGTGACTCCGGCTTCGTCAGCGATGCGCTGCATCAGGTCAGGGTTGGCGATGTTCTCCGCGAAGATCGCCGGGACGCCCTCCGCTTGAATGAAACCGACGAGTTCCGCGATTTCACCCGCGCTGGGATCAGCCGATTCCGTGCTGGCAGAAGCGAGGGCGGACGAAATTTCAAACCCGTACTCATCCCCAAAGTAACCGAATGTGTCGTGCGACGTGATCAGGATGCGGTTGGCATCCGGGATGGTCGCCACCTGTTCGCGGATGGCGGCATCGAGGTCGGTCAACTGCGCAGTATACGCCTCAGCATTGGCGCTGTAGGCATCAGCGTTTGCCGGGTCTGCTGCAACGAGCGCGGCGCGGATGTTTTCGACCATCACCACGGCGTTGTTCGGGTCATGCCAGATATGCGGGTCGAATTCGCCGTGCTCATGGGCGTGTTCTTCGCCTTCTTCATGCTCGTGCTCGCCGAGTTCGCTCTCCGCCGCCATGCCGAACACCGCCAGCGCCGACGGCTTGCCGCCGACGAAGATGCGCCCTTCCGCGATTTCAAGCGTTTCGAGGTTGACACCGCGAATATCACCGGGCAGTGGTTCGCTGACATATGCCATGTGTCCGTTGACGACGAACGTCGGACGAGCGGCGGCGCGACCGGACGCGGGCGCAAGGAACGGATCGACCACCTGTACCGTGCCTTCGACTGCGCCTGTTGCAATGTCGATCACATGCAGATTGCCGTCAAGCGTCAGCGCGACCAGCTTGGACGGGTCTTCGCCGTGAAAGCTGAAACGCCACACGCGCGCCGGAGCTTCGATCACGATTTCGGACGTACCCGCGACCGGATCGACGCGCACGACGGTGTTTTGTCCGTAATTGCCGATCAGGTACTCTCCCCCTTCGACCGCGTACAGCGTACCCGTGCGCAGATCGGGGTTGTCCGTCGGGTTGGCAACTTTGCGCGAGACGAACGTCTCGCCGTCGCGCTCGACGAGCAGCACGCCATCAGCGCAGCCAAACGCAACACCTGTCTCACTGTAGGCGGCTTCGCCGTGCAAACCGGGGCATTCAGGGAAACTCTGGAGAATTTCGCCTTCCAGCGACATCACATCAATGCCAATCGGCAGCGGCGCGTCCATATCTTCCATGTTCGGGCTGCTGATCAACACGACATCGCCCATCGGCACGGCAACGCCGTGATGCGGACGCGCCGCCGTCATCGTGACGGTTTCACCCGCGAACAGGCTCTCTTCGGTGAAGATCGTCGCCGCGCCGTCGCCGTCGTGGAAGATGGCAATCTGGTTATGGTGCGGGGTGTAGTGAATGGGCGTCGCTCCTTCGATGCTCGTGCCGAGCAGTGCCGGGCTGCCGAAATCGATGTCGAAATGATCGTCGTGCGGCACTGCCGAAACGCCGCTGTCGATCACGTTGGTGGTGCTGCCATTCGTCTGCACCGCGAAGGCGTAGCGCCCGCTCGGTGACGGATACAGCGATGCTGCTGCGCTCAGTTCAAAGTCCGCGATCACCTCGTTGGTGCGCAGATCGACGATCTGAACCGTCCCACTCTCATAATCGTTCACGATCAAGCGCGTGCCGACCATCGGCTCGCCTGCCATGAAGCCGCCGTGACCTTCTTCTTCATGTTCGTGATCGTGTCCTTCAAACGCCAGCGGTTCGATCCCGTCGCTGACGACGATGCGGGTCGCGGTTGAACCGGAAGCGGTATACAGATCATCGAGCCACGTCTCAAATTCGAGACCGTTCTCGAAGATCAGATCGGCTTCCGCCAGCGCGACCGCATCCTGCGGCGTCGGCTCGTAAACGTGGGAATCGCCGTCGGGACCAACCAGCACGGTGAGTTCAACGGTATCCTCGGCAATGTTCTGCACCAGATCGCCAAGAATGCTGTAGGTAACGACCACCCGCAGCGGCTCATCCTGAGCTGCCGCCGGGAGTACAAGACCGAGACTGAGGAGCAAAAGGACGACGATAACCGAACGCAAAGTACGCATGAATTCTCCCTAGGTTGACCTACAAACTGGACTGACAAACGCTGCACATTCCCAGCAGTTGGATATGGGCGGCGTGAAGCCGGTATCCGCACTGTTGGGTGAGTGCTTCAAGCTGAAGCTGAAGCGCATCTCCAGCGAGAAACTCCGCTTTCCCGCACGATACGCAGACGAAAAGAGGACGGTCGCTGTCCTGCGCCAACACATACTGATTGCAGTGATTCAGCCCATGAACGCGGCGCAGAAAACCGAGTGCCTCCAGCGTATCGAACAAGCGGTAGACGGTGGCGCGCCCGGTGTGCGGACGTTCACCGCGCACAAACTCCCACGTTTTTTCGGCGCTCAGCGGAAAGGCGGCACGGGTCAGCGAAACAAGCAGCGCTTCTTTCGTAGGGGTAACACGAGAACCGCACGCTTGGAGTGCCTGCAACCATTCGGTTGGCTAGACGGCTGTGGACGACATTGCGGACACCTAAATGATACGAAATCTCATTTACATTTCGTATTGATACCACGTCTCATTTGGAATCGCAAGGTAACGTTAGGAAATTGTAATGTGAGTTGAGACTTGTGAGCAGCAGTGAGGTGTTACAGCTATAGGGAAATACGTTCCGAATCGAGGGCGAAGTTGGCGGACATTTGATGAGTAGGCTCAATTATCGGTGTCACTCGCATCCATAATTTTCCACTCTTGTCCATACAAAGACAGCTCTCGAACAGTCTTTAAGCAAGAAAAAAGCCTATCAGAAAAATCAGATAGGCTTTTCGTCGTAAATCGCTCGTGCGGGAACTACAAATTTCAGACCATCTGATTCATCCACTAAACCACCCTTCCACAGCAGACGCGCCACCACCGCGTTCGGCATGATCGGGATGCTCCGGCGACTCGCGCGTGAGAACCCGCGAATGGGGTACATACCCGCTGATCAGCCTTTGACCGACCCTTGGAGCAAGGCGGAAATAATCTGCCGCTGAAACAGTACGAACACGATCAGCGTGGGAAGCAAAATCAGAATCGTACCAGCGCACAACAAGGGAACATTGGTCGCATAGTGACCTTGGAACGCGCCTAGAGCGCCTGCCATAGTGCGCTCCGTTGGGTCTTCGACCAGTACCAGAGCCAGAAGAAACTGGTTCCAAGTCCAAACGGACATCAATATCCCCAACGATGCCATCGGCGCCCGCGCGAGCGGGAGTTGAATATGCCAGAACAAGTTCCAGATTGTCGCGCCATCGACACGCGCCGCCTCGGAGATCTCTGTCGGCATATTGACGAAGTGCGCGCGCATCCAGAACACGGCGAACGGCATATACAGCCCGATCAACGGCAGCACCACGGCAAGTCGCGTATTGTAGATGCCGAGCGCACGCTCCAAATAATAAAGGGGGACGATGATCCCGCCGAATGGAAGTGTCAACCCAAACACGAACAGCGCGAGGAGTATGCGAGAACCGGGGATACGCAGTTGACCAATCGCAAACCCTGCCATCGTCGAAATGACCAGCGCCACCGGTACTACTGCAAGCACGATATAAGCACTTGAGCCTAACAGGGCAGTCATGTTCGCTACATTGAACGCTTCAACGAAGTTGCCCCACTGCGGGTCGGCAGGCCATTCCAGCCCTCTGGGCACAGTTCCAGACGGATGCAGCGCGGTCACGAAAATGCTGATGAATGGCAGGATTGTGATCGCCATGAGTCCTAGGAGCAGTGTACGTCCAGCATAAAGCTCTGTACGGGCAATCCTCATTACGCTGCCTCCCGGTTCAAGCGCTGGAAGGGAATGATAATGATCAGCACCAGCGCCGTCAGAATGACAGCCAGCGCCGACGCCGGACCAATCCTTTGCTCGGTAAACGCCAAAATATAGATCTGTATGCCCGGGACAGCCGTCGAGTTTCCGGGACCACCCGCTGTAGAAACGTAGACGATATCAAAAGCAGCCAGCGCGGCGATCACCGTCACGGTGAGGCACACGCCGATCTCATTTCTTACCAATGGAACTGTGATTTTGGTGAACTCGGTAAACCAACTAGCACCGTCAATCCGTGCGGACTCAAAGAGCGCTGGATCGAGCTTGGTCATGCCCGTCCACAGGAGAACGGTACAGAATCCCAGCAGCACCCAGATGCCGATGAAACCGACGGAAGGGAGTGCCCAGTCAAAGTCTCCAAGCCATGCACGGGTCAGTGCACTAAGTCCGACAGCGCTGAGAAGTTCGTTGATCAAGCCCGGAAGTGCCAGCAACCAGCCCCAGATGATCCCGGCAGCAACGAGCGGGATGACCTGAGGCAGGAACAAAACAGTTCGGGCAACCGCTCCAAATCGCCCGGTCGCCGTGCGGTGCATAATACTTGCGACCACGAGTCCGAGCGTCACAGGGATGAAGCTGAAGAACACAACCAACCGAAGCGAATTGAGAATCGTGCCGAGTAGATCGGGGTCTTGCAAAACCCTCACATAGTTATCAAGCCCTGCCCATGTCATCGGACCAATACCGTTCCAGCGAAAGAAAGAGTATTGAACGCTCATCAGGAGCGGAAGCAGGACAAACACTGCGTACATCACGAAGGCTGGCAAGACGAATAACCAACCGATAACGGTTTCCCAGCGGACTACCCTTTTTAGAGTAGTCTGCTGGGAGGAAGCGGAAACCGCAGGATGATTATCTGATGTCTTCATTGTCATAGTCAATCTGGCAGGCACAGGTATCGCCCTGCGGTTCTCACCATTACTCAGAAAGCTGCCGCTCGTATTCCGCCTGAACAGCCTGAAGGAGACCAGCCGCATCCTGCCGACCGCCCACCATCTTCTGAAGCTCTGGCGTCCAACCTTGGGCGAAGATAGCACTAGTCGCGTTGGCAATAAAATCCATCGATGTCCCTGCCTCACCGACCACCGATCCTGCCGCGAGTGTCTCGTTCGTGATCGAGCCTTCGGCGACAGCCGGCATCGTGAGTCCCGATGGACCACCCGGGTTAGATCCACCGACATCAACACCAATCTGGCGGGCAGTCTCGTTTGTGGCGACCCAGTTAAGGAAGAACGCAGCGCAATCCGCATTGACGGCATTCGCAGCGATGCCGAACGTCAACGGAGCGGACATAGCCGCCGGTGCTCCACCCTCTTCAGCCGACGGCATGAGGAAGAAGCCAACGTTACCGGGCATGTCTGTATCATAGCCAGCATTCTGCCAGTCACCATTGAAGATAAAGACACCCTCACCCTGTCCGAAGCGGGCATTGGCGTCGGTGTATTCAATTGCATTGATATCTTCCGGGAAATAGCCGTTGTTGATCCAGTCCGCCAGATGTTGAGCAGCAATGAGATTCTCCGGTGTATCGATGGTTGCGTCCGGTTTCTGGAAGATCCAATCGTTGATTGGGTCTACGGATCCGACTGACGCCATGAGCGCCTGCAGCGGGAAAGCTAGACCCATACCGCTTCGGGCGCTGCCCCATTGCATGATTGGGAGCAGCCCGGCTTCCTTTGCCGCGGCGAGCAGTGCTTCGAACTCGGCGAGTGTTGTCGGCGGTTCAGTCATGCCAATTTGAGCAGCCAACTCTCGATTGTAGAAGATACCGGTCAGGCTGTAGTTGAGTCCCATCGCATAGAGCGAGCCGGAGCCGCGTGTGCCATCTTCCGCAACACGATTCTGGTTGAGCTGGGGCACGGGCCACTCGTTCCAGCCGAAAGCTTCAGCATAATCGTCAAGATTCATCAGCAGTCCCTGAGTCGCAAACGAAACCATGGTTGGCAGTCGGATGAGATCAGGTGGGTTGTCGCCAGAAAGAAGCCGCGGCGTCGCGTTGATGAGGTTTGTGAACTGGTCTTGGCTAATGTCCCAAGTGACATTTGGGTACTGGATCGCAAACTCTTCGGCAAGGCGGAAAGGTAGGTCGAAACCAGTTTCGAAGTAACCTCTGAGCGTTATTGGCTCGGTCCCGCAATCAATGGCGTCCTGTGCGACGACCTGCGGTGACTGCACCGTCATGGCGACCAACGCCAATAGGGTGAGCATGGACAGGATAAAGCTAATTGACCGTTTCATGCTAATATCTCCTGTTTTTATATCATGCGCAATAATGTATCCAGCGAGTCGGGCGGCATCCCGGTGCGTTGTTCTTTTATCAGTTTCGATAGGCGACTCCTTCTAACTAATCAGTTTTTGTGCCCGATAGCTTCCACAGAACGTACGCCTTACGAAGCTGACGTATTTCTGGTTGCTCACACGCGATTCACAAAGGAAGTTCGCTTAAACCAAAGTATGCGGCTGAGTTGTAGCCCGCACGACCAATTCCAACGGAGGCAGGTGACGAGATATCACCTGTTCTGGCGTCATGAGCATGTCCATTAAAATCTGCATGCCAAGGTATCCGCTTTGTTCAAGGTGTTGACGAACGGTAGTTAGCCCGATATAGCGACTCAACTGCACATCGTCAAAGCCAATGACAGAAATATCTTCCGGGACGCGCAACCCAGATTCACGGACAGCCTGAATACAGCCAACTGCTTGAATATCGGACATTGCAAAGATCGCCGTTGGCAGCTCTGGCAAAGTTAAAAGTTGTTGAGTAAGCCTGTGTGCTGTTTCTTCGCCGTGTACACCTAGACATACATAATCTGCATTGAAAGGGATGTCATACTCCTCTAATGCAGTGAGGTACCCTTTGTAGCGTAGTTCACTGGTTGGGATGCCAAAGTTATTAGGGAATTCATCGCCGACATAGGCAACACGACGATGACCGAGTTGTAGCAAATATTGCGTTGCTAAGTAGCCACCATAGATATTGTCAGGACTAATGCAGTTTGCCTCGCCTGTACAAACGTCGCTCAAGACGACAAACGGGATACCTGCCTGTGTCAGTAAATCGCGTTCAACATCTGAAACATTTAAGGTTGTGATAAGCAGTCCATCGACGGTGGATTGATCGATAATGGCGAGCAACTGCTCATGCTGGCGATCAGGGGCGCTTACAGTGTAAAGAATGAGATTAAAGCCATTGTCTTGATGGCTGAGCGCCATCTGCATTCCGCGTAACCGCTCCACGAAAGAGGGCGGCGTAATATAGGGCATTATGGCACCGATGTTGCGATGCTGAATTCCCGTCGAAAGCTGCCGAGCGACCTTACTCCGGCGGAAGCCAAGCACACGGATAGCATCTAACACTTTTTCGTGCGTTTCGGGGCTGACTCGGGTGCTGTTATTGAGAACGCGCGATACCGTCCCAACACCGACCCCAGCCATTTTTGCGACATCGTAAATCGTTGGATTGGGCATTAAAAACCCTAACCAGTTCTTATTGATCGACGCTCATGGAAGCGCTTCCATCATGGTAAGGCGCTTTTGAGGGACTGTCAAGTATTTGGAAAGGTCTGCTCAGTGTCAGGTAAAGTTTGAACTCCACAAACCATGCACCAAACAGGAATTGATCCCCTTCCTTCCGTTCAGGGGATCAAGATGAGAATTGACGACCGCACCACCAGCATGAGGTTTGTACACACGATCTAAGTCGTTCACAGAGATTTCTATCCATGATGGGGGAAGCTCACTGCCTCCCCAGTGGACGGGTGACGAAACGACGGAGACAGAAGAACAACAGGGGTGTGCATATCTGCCAACCGATACGTTGGTCATAAACGCTAAACAAACACAAACCCAGATAGCAGAAACGATCCTGACCTCTATCCGTTCTCAAGTTGATTCCAATCATGGAGTAAGCCAGCGATGAAATTGCAGTTTCTTGACGCGACTTCATCGTTCAGAATAGCATTCTTCCCGCTTACAGCTTAGGCAGCTCGGAGATCAGTGAGGAATTACTTAATATACGAACTTCATAAAAAATTCAGGTGGTTTTAGTTTTTGCGCTACGTAACCTAATGAAATCCCAACCTATACTTAATTAAGCGTAATCAGTTTGATTACCCTAACTTTTTCAGGGGTCGTTACCGACTCCGATATGCATTATTGCACCAAGGAACTATCCCATGTTCTCAGTAAGGCATCGCTACCCTCACGTTGCAGTAGTATTGTTGATGTTTCTCGCATTGGTATTCGGTTCGTTGGGAGGTTTTGCCCAAACAGAAGACCCTGCAGTTCCCACTGAAGAAGCAGAGCCTCTTCCAGAAAGCACCGAAGCCACATTCCCTCCCGTTGACGGCTTTGTTCCACCAGCCGATCCAACGCCAGAAATTACCCCCCCGCCAAACCCTTCATCTGTTGAACCTCTCCCCGAAGTGACTGAGCTTCCACCCGTTGAATCGACGGTAGAGTCACCCGCGGAGATCGCGCCGATTATGCCGCTGCGCGTGCAAACGTCGTGCGAAATGGAAATCAATGACAATAACGACAATAACCCGCTGACGTATGGTTTCCGCGCCATTAACGCGAACAACATCGTCTCTTACGAGTGGGATTTTGGCGTCGTTCCGGCTGCGACCAGTACGCAGCAAAACACAACGTATACCTATGCGACAACGGGAACCTACACGGTAACGCTGACGTGTACGCCTGCTCCGGCAGACGGTAGTCCGTTCGTGTTGACCGGATTCATCAATATCGGTGGCGGCTTGACCGTCGATTTTGACGTGACTCCTGCCGTTGCATCCTCAACGCTGCCGTTCACCATCAGCACGGTGAATATGAGCACCGGAACGAATATGACCTACGCATGGGTGATCAACCGCGATGCGAATCCGGCAGTCGGAACGCCGCTGTTTACCGGTACAACGGAAAATATCACCTATACGTTTACCGCCGCCGACATCATCAGTTATCCGGCAACTTTCTATGTTCACCTGACCGTCAACGCAGCAGGTGGATTGACCGGCTCTGCTTACCAGCAGGTGGTCATCTCTGCGCCTCCCCCACTGGCGGACTTTTCGGTCACGCCCGTATCGGGTGTTGCACCGCTGCTGGTGACAATCGACCCAACTGATCTTGCAGCAGGTCCAATTGACGAAGTCGCGTTCGATTTTGACGGCGATCTTGATTTCAATGATCCGAGCAGTTTCAACCCGGCAGCGTGGGAAACCGCGTTTGATTACACCTTTGCCGCCAGCCCCACGCCATACGCGATCACGATGCGCTATCGGGGACCCGGACTTGCGCCCGGTGACTACAATACGGTGACGCGAGAAGTCTTCGCGGCGCAGGCGGTTGATCCGGTGTTCGCAGGCTTCACGTGGGAAATCACCGGCGCAGCAGGCGGGTTGTATACCGTGTGCTTCACCAATACCAGCACCGGACCTGTTACGGCAGTCGAATGGGACTTTGACGACGATGGTACGGTGGACAGCACCTCACTGAATCAGGTCGTTTGCCACGATTACACCGCGACAGGTGTCTTCCGTGTTGAACTGACTGTCCGTAACACCGCCGTTCCGCTCCCGTATCCGAGTTCACAGGCGACGGTTCAGATTAATGTGGTTGAACCGCCCGTAGCGAACTTCACGATCAGCGGCGGCGGAATGATCACATGGGGGCAGTCCTTCACACTGACCGATACCAGCACAGGCGTATACGACGAATGGGCATGGGATATCGGCGCGGACGGCACAATCGAATCGACAGCGCAGAATCCCGGCAGTCAGCAGCTTGACCTGTTGGGCGCGGTGACGATCCGCTTGACCATTCGTAACTCGCAAAACGGGTTGACTTCTTCAACCGAGCACATTCTGTATATTGAACGCCGCGCGATCACCTGTGACATCAGCGGCGCGCTCGATTTGCAGCCGAATTCTGCGCCACAAACATACACCGCAGTCATCAATGGTCTGAACAACGGCGGACTCACCCGCACGATGACGACCCAGAACTGGACGGTGTATCAGGGCGCAACCCAGATTCAAAACGGTACAGGGTCATCGATCAACATCGACTTCGGGACGCTGTACGGCAGTTTCACGATCAACTACGCGGGTGTGACCGATGATGGCGCTGCGTGTAACGCGACGGCGACCATTGTTCGCAACTACACGCCGCTTGACTGCAATATTGCCAACCCGATCAGCGGGACGCTGTACGCCAACGGTCAGCAGTACACGTTCAACCTGAATTTGACCGGGTTAGCGCCGCGCACGACGGGCGATATTCAGCAGATTCGCTGGCTCGTCAACGGGTCAGAAGTCCAAACAGGAACAAGTACCAGCTACCTGTGGACAAACACCAACGACACCCAAGCGGGCAATCAAGTCTTCAACATTCGCGTTGAAGTCACGGTGAATAACACGGCGGTCGGCTACAGCCCGGCAACAGCTTCGTGCGATGACACCGAAACCGTGACCGTCTCCCCTTGGCCCACGCTCCAATGTACGGGCATTAGCGGTAACATGTCGCCTGTTCCGGTCAATAACGGCGGTACGCCTGTCACGCGCGATTACACCGCGCAGTTGAGCGGGCTTCAAGGACGTACTGCGCAGTACACATGGACGGTTGTCGGCGGCACGCTAACCACGCCCAATCCGCGCACGAATGACCCGAACGCCAGCGTTCAATGGGATTTGAACCAAGGCAGTTTAGCGCCCGCACCCAACAATGAATCAATTCGCGTTGATGTGCTGGTAACCAATCCCGATGGCGATACCGTTTCGTGCAATAGTACCAACAATGTCGCCGTGACGTATGCGCGGCTGACTTGCGGTGCGCCGAGCGGCGATGCCAACCCCGTCATCGGCGAGTTTGCGACGTACACCCGCAACGTCAGCGCTAACCTGTACGGACGCACGGGCAGCATTGTATGGACGCTGACGCCGACCAACCCGGCAGGCACGCCGATCACAGCGACGACGCTTGATTTCCTGTACCAGTTCTTGCAGGAAAATACGGAATACACCCTGACCTATACGTATAGCGTGACGGCAAATGGCGTTATCCCCGCCGACGCTTGTACATCGCCCGCGCTCAACATTTCGACCTATGGTGTTGGCGTGAACTGGCAGTGTGAAAGCGGTCTGGGTGGAAACGCCAGCCCGAATGTCACACCCGGCGCGTATCCGTATACGATCACAATCGACAACACCTCCTCGATCCCGCTGACCTTCACGTGGCGGATTCGTGACGCCGCCGGGACATACTATGCACTTGGCGCGCCGATCACAGGAGTGACGACGGACGGTGTTGTGACGAGTCCTTCGTTTACACTGGCGCAGTTGGGTCCTTGGGGCGTGGATAATTACACGCTGCGTTTGGATGTACAGTCGGATAACTACCCGACTGACAGTGCCCATTCCTGCTTCCGCGAACTCAACTTGACCGTCGGCACGCTGACCGCGCAGTACACTTACGCGTCAGGCAGTTGGACAAACAGCGCGATGCCAGTCGGACAGTCGATCTGTTTCACGAATACGACCAGCGGCACGCCGTTCTTGAATACTGCGAACACCACCTATACATGGAACATCAATGGCGCGGCGGCGAATAACAGCCTCGGCGCGAATGACTTCACGGGCGAGAACTTACCCGGCTGCGTCAGCTTTAGCGTACCGGGCACGTACCGGATCACGGTGAACGCCTCGGTCGCGGGTCGCCGCACTGGCAGCTACTATCTCGATTTCGTCGTACGCGGCTTGCAGAGCATTTTTGCGAACCGTACCGGCTCATCGTTCGGCTATACGCAGCAGAATTTCACGGCGAATGGCACGAACATCAACGGCAATTGGCGTTGGGACTTCGTTCACTCCACAAACGCCGCGCTGAACTTCTCGCGCAACCAGCAGAATCCGGTTGTCAACAGCATGGCTCCGGGCACGTGGACGGCGACGGTTCGGGGCGACGGATTCTTGGGCACGACCACCGCTACCCTGATGTTTACGCTGATTGACACGGATGCGATCGCAGCGCGCTTTGTCGCTTCGCAGTATGCAGGCGTCGCGCCGATGACGGTTTGCTACACCGACGTCAGCATTAGCAATACGCCGATCACCAGCCGCTCATGGGATTTGGACGGCGACGGCGCGTACGACGACTCGACCGACCCGAACCCCTGCTGGACGTATCCGACTCCGGGCGTGACGGTTGATGTCAAACTGCACGTCGAAAATCAAGGCGGATTCTCGGATAACGCGAACACGCCGATCCGCACCTATACGGTTGCTGAAGCGCAAAACACGTTCAGCATCGCGCCGCAAGGCGGCGGTCACTACTGCTTCACCGCGATTTTGGCGGCAGGCGTCGGAGTCACCGGATGGGACTTTGGCGATGGCACGATCATCACGACAACCGACGAGTACATCTGCCATACGTACTCGGCAACGGGTCAATTCTTCGTCAAGATGTTGATCACACCACCGGATGGGGAAATCGAGCGACCGCTGCAAGTGCCGCCGAACAACCCGCCCGTGCCGACCTTTGAGGTTGACGCCCAGTGCGACGAAGTGACCAACGAGCCCATCTTCAGCGTTACTAACACGAACAATGTGGCGATGACGGTCGCGGATGTGATCCGCTTCTACGACGCCAACACGAATGTGTTGATCGGCTCGGATAGTCTGCTCCTCGGTGCGAACGAAACGGGGTATTTCTCGGCTCCAAGCGGTTATCATGCTGTGCGCATGGAGACGGTCGATACTGCCATCACCTATACGCAGTCGTGCCAAGTTCCGCCTGTCCTGAACGTAACGCCGTTCTGTGATGCGGTCACACACCTGCCGTACTTCCGCGTGAGCAATGATGCGCTGTCGTATGGTCCGATGGATGTCCCGCAGGATTTTGTTATCACCAATTCTGGCGGCGGCACGGTCGTGTCGGACAGCTTCCAGCTTAACGACGGCGAGCATGTCGATATTTACCTGCCGGGCGGCAGCAACCCCTACGATACCTACACCTTCTTCAGTGATGGATCGGTAACGGGTTACGCAACGCTCAACATTTCGCACAGTTGCAACCCTGTTCCAGTGCTGACGATTCAGCAGGTGTGCGGTTCTCCGCTCACGTTTACAGTGACAAATACGGGCGGTCAGATGTTGACGACCGTGGATTACACCGTCACGAACGTGACAAACAGCGCGATCGCGCAGACGGGTACGATCAGCGGACTCGCGCCGAACGGCACGCAGACGATTACGCTGACAGCGGGCGATGATCCGTATGACCAGTACAACATCGCAACAAGCGGTGGATTTGTCACCGTGCTGAACACGTCACCGACGCCATGCGCGCGTCCAGCATTTACCGTTCAGCAGGTGTGCGCCTTCCCACTGCAGTTTGTTGTCACCAATACGGGCGGTCAGATGTACACGACCGCGAATTACACGATCACCAACCTGACAGACGGTGGCGCAGTTGGCAACGGCACGGGCACAATCAGCGGACTTGCGCCAAACGCAACCCAGACGATCACGCTGACAGCCGCCGATGATCCGTATGATGCCTATCGTGTAGCGATCAGCGGCGGCTTTACAACCGACCTCACGGTTGATCCGACGCCGTGCGCGCGTCCCCAGTTCTCGGCAGCGGCGGTGTGTGGTTCACCGTTTGGCGTCCTTGTCACGAACACGAGCGGCACGATGCTGACGGGTGCCACTTACACGATCCACAACGACACGGAAGGCGTGGACGCGGCGACCGGTACGCTGAATCTGGCGAGCGGTGCGAACACGACGCTCAATTTGACGGCATCTGATGATCCGTACGACACGTACACAATCGCCATCAACAACGGCTTCGTGAACGTGCTTTCGCAAACACTCACGCCGTGCGCACGCCCGGCATTTGAAGTCGTCCAGACCTGCGCGTATCCGCTGGTGTTCACGGTGACGAACGTGGGCGGTCAGATGTACACGACCGCTGATTACACCATCACCAACCTGACGGATGGCGGCGCAGTCGGCAACGGCACAGGCACGATCAGCGGGCTTGCCCCGAACGGCACGCAGACGATCACGCTCACCACAGCCGACGATCCCTATGATGCCTATCGTGTTGAAATTAGCGGCGGCTTTGTGACGGTGTTCTCTGCCGACCCAACCCCGTGCGCGCGCCCGGCATTTGAAGTCGTTCAGACGTGCGCGTACCCGCTGGTGTTCACGGTGCGAAATATCGGCGGTCAGATGTACACGACCGCGAACTACATCATCACCAACCTGACGGATGGCGGCGCGGTCGGCAACGGCACGGGCACGATCAGCGGGCTTGCCCCGAACACAACCCAGACGATCACGCTCACTACAGCCGACGATCCCTATGATGCCTATCGTGTTGAAATTAGCGGCGGCTTTGTGACGGTGTTCTCTGCCGACCCGACGCCGTGCGCGCGACCGGCATTTGAAGTCGTTCAGACGTGCGCGTACCCGCTGGTTTTCACAGTGACGAATGTGGGCGGTCAGATGTACACGACCGCGAACTACACCATCACCAACCTGACGGATGGCGGCGCAGTCGGCAACGGCACGGGTACGATCAGCGGACTTGCGCCAAACGCAACCCAAACGATCACGCTCACCGCAGCCGACGATCCCTATGATGCCTATCGCGTTGAAATCAGCGGCGGCTTCGTGACGGCGTTCTCTGCCGACCCAACCCCGTGCGCGCGACCGGCATTTGAAGTCGTTCAAACGTGCGCGTACCCGCTGGTATTCACGGTGACAAACGTGGGCGGTCAGATGTACACGATCGCGAATTACACCATCACCAACCTGACGGATGGTGCTCCGGTTGGCAACAGCACAGGCACGATCAGCGGACTTGCCCCGAACGCAACCCAAACAATCACCTTAACGGAATCCGATGATCCCTACGATCAATATCGGGTTGAAATCAGCGGCGGGTTCGTGACCGATTTGACGGCTGACCCGACCCCCTGCCCGCGTCCGGCGTTCGGAGTTTCGGCTCAGTGCGCCTACCCGCTGGTGTTCACGGTCGTGAACAACGGCGGACCGATGCTGGCACACGAATACTATGATGTCACGACCAATTCGCAGCCTTGGATGAGCGGGTTTATCCCCCTGCTCGGCACGGGGCAAACGCATTCAGTGGATTTGGGTGCGAATTCGAACCCGTACAACCAATATACGTTGGCGACGAACGGCTTTGCGGGCGGGTACAGCGGATCGCAAAACTGCGCCGACCCGGTGTTGGTCATTACCGCCGTGTGCGATACGCCGATCACATTCACCGTGACGAATACGGGCGGTGCGCTGATCACGAGCGAAAACTATGTGATCACCAATGGCACAAGCTCGGTCAGCAGCGGTGTAGTGCCACCGCTCGCTAATGGTGCGTCTTATAACGTTTCGCTCCCGCCGACGGTCAATGCAGGCGGCGTTTACACCATGACGACGACCGGCGCGGCTGGAACATTCGTTGGGATGCAAGCATGCGCAGGTACGTTCCTCGCTTCCAGCGTGGCGGGTATCGCAACTTTGACGCCCGCGCCGGTGTGCGCTCAAGAATGCCCAACCTTCCGGCTGTATCACACCGATGAAACGGGCGATTGGGAAATCTTCCGGCTCGATGGGGCTGATCCGGTGGCTGAAGAAACATTCCGCGAAAATCTGACCTACGGTGAAGGCGAAGGCGTGACCGATCTTGCGCCGAGTCTCTCCCCGAATACGGAATGGATCGCATTTAGCAGCAACCGTGACGGCAACTGGGAAATCTATGTCGCTGCGACGAGCGGCGACCGGAACAGCGTGCAGCGGGTGACGTTTAACACCGTCGCCATCGACACCGATCCGGTCTGGGGACCAAACAATATCGTCGTGTTTGAAACCAGCCGTAACGGAAACTGGGATCTGTATGCCGTCGATATGTCGAATGGGCGCGTTTTCCCGATCACACTCGACAGCAGCAACGAGATCAACGCATTCTGGTCGCCCGATGGGAGCAGTCTCCTGTTCCAGAGCGATCGACCGGATGAAAATGGCGTGCGTCAGTGGCAGATCTACGAACTGACGATCAGCACCGGTACAGTTCGCAAACTGAGTGACGGTTCAACAATCGATGTTGATCCGCAGTACGCCAACAACGGCGGTCAGATCGTTTTCCGCAGCTACACCGAAGCAGGCGGTAACAGTGTTCTCAACGTGATGAATGCCGACGGTTCAAACCGCCGCGCGATTACCAGCGCAGATGAGGATGCGACGAATGCTTCATGGTCGCCGCAAGACCGCTATATCGCCTATCAATCGAACCTCGACGGCGATCTTGACGTGTACGTGTACGAAGTAGCAAGCGGGCAAACGCGCAAGATTAGCGATAACACGATTGCCGATTACGCGCCGACATGGACATGTACCGAAGAACGTGTCGTGTTTACGTCGGACATCAGCGGGCATCCTGATATTTATGAAGCGGATGTGCAGCCAATCCCCGGTGAACCGATCCTCGTCGAAGTGGATGCAGATCGCTTGACATTCGTGGATGCAAACAACATCTATCCTGAAGGGCTGCCGAGCGAAGAAAACGCCAGCCGTGAAGGTCAGACGAATCTGGGTGACTTCGGTCAACAAACGGTCTTCCTTGAACCGGAAACGAATCTCACAGATCCTGATTTCTCAATCGACGGCGAAGAACGCGACGATTGGGACGAGATCGATGTGTGTCCAGCTCCGGGACAGTAGTTCCTGAGTGGTACGGGAGGGGGCAGGATTCTGCCCTGCCCCCTTCTGGATTGCTGTGCAGATGTCATTTAGACAAACACGAGGCTAGGACTCGAACAACACTCATGCGAGAAAAAAGCCGTTCTGAGCGTATCAGAGCGGCTTTTTTCTCGCGTGCAGGAAGTACAAGACACAATTCTCCCCTGAATCTATCCACGAAATCGCTTTTCCACAGCAGATGCGCGTCATCTGCACTTCGACCATCGAACCGACTTTATGAGCTTTACCCCGAATACTTGGAGGATACGGATGTGTCATTGCGCGATGGACGCGAAACAAGGGACATTCGCCATATTTCTACAAACGTTTGTCATGTGCGCCTTAACATTGTGTGCTCGTATAATTTCGGGGCTGTTCGGCGGGAGATGAATGAGGTCGAATGACGCCGGAAATGTGGTTGACGCTCGCAATCCTCGGGGCTGCGATCGTTCTGTTCGTAACGGAGTGGATACGTCTTGATCTGGTTGCGCTAGGCGTGATGACCGCGCTCATGCTAACCGGGATTCTCACAGTCGAGGAAGGGATCGCCGGGTTTTCGAACAAAGCTGTGATCAGTATCGCCGCGCTGTTTGTCGTCGGCGGGGCGGTGTTTCAGACCGGGCTTGCAGGCATGATCGCGGCGCGCATCGTGAAGGCTGCCGGAGGCAGTGCGATCCGTTTAATCGTGATCTTGATGGTGTCGGTTGCGCTGATGTCCGCCTTTATTAGTTCGACCGGAGTGGTTGCGCTGATGCTCCCGGCGGTCGTCAGCCTATCGCGGAGTCTGCGCATCAATCCATCAAAACTCCTGATCCCGATGGCATACGCCGCACTGATGGGGGGGGCACTCACGTTAATTGGCACACCACCGAATTTGCTCGTCTCGGAAGTCTTGAGTCGTGCGGGGTATCCTCCGTTCGACTTCTTCGCCTTCACCCCCATCGGTCTGGTGCTTCTAGCGGTTGGGGTTGTGTATATGATCCTGATCGGCAGACGCTGGCTGCCCGATCCCAAGCCGGAAACGACGGTTCAAGCGGTCATCACGCCGCACGAACTGTTCCGGCTGTACAAGCTGCCGGGAAATCTGTTCCGGCTGCGCGTGCAGGATGATTCGCCGCTGGTCGGGCAGTCCATCGAAGACAGCAAGGTTCGCAGTGAGTTCAACCTGAACGTGCTGGCGGTCAACCGCACGACCGGCAGCACACGCGCGATTCTGTCAATCTTGAACCGGAACGGAAACAAAAGCGATTACCATGTGCTGCCGCCCGGTACGCAGTTTGCCCCAAATGATGTACTGATGGTGCAGGGGAACGGAGAGGATGTCTCCCGCGCAACCGGCGCGCTCAAGCTGGCGATCATCGCCGCTGAACCGGTTGTCGAAAACGACATCATCACAAACGAAGTCGGGATCGCGGAGGTGCTGCTGCGCCCGCGCTCCTCGCTGATCGGCAGCACGATCGAACAGATGCGCTTCGCCTCGACATATCATCTGACCGTGCTTGATCTTAAGCGCCCCGGTATGGATGGCGTGATCGATGTAAAGGATACGCCGCTTAAATTCGGTGATGTGCTGCTCGTACAAGGGGAATGGAAGGACATCTTCGCGCTCAAAAAGCTGCGCCATGATTTCATCGTCATGGGCGAATCGGAAGCGTTGCAGTTTGGCGCGTTCACGCGACCGGACAAAGCGCCGATCACGCTGAGCATCCTGAGCGCGATGGTGATGCTGGTCGCATTTAATGTGCTTGATCTCGCGCCCGCGAGTATTCTCGCCGCGCTCGCCGTGATCTTGACTGGCTGCGTCAGCATCGATGATGCCTACGAGACGATTGACCTGAAAACGCTGTTCTTGATGGCGGGAATCCTACCCATGAGCACCGCACTTGCCAAAGTCGGATTGTTCGAGCTGCTGGCGACCGGCTTTGTAAGCGGGTTAGGACAAGGCGGTCCGGTGCTGGTGCAGATCGGTCTGTTCACGGTGACGGTTCTGTTCACGCAGGTACTTTCAAATACGGCGACGGCGGTGTTGATCGCGCCGCTGGCATTGGCGTCCGCCGTTCAGCTTGGCGTACAGCCGCAAGCACTGATGATGACCGTTGCGATCGCGTCGTCTATGGCGTTTGCAACACCGATCGCATCCCCGGTGAATACGCTGGTCGTCTCGACCGGGAATTACCACTTCCGCGATTTCTTGCGCGTGGGCGTCCCGCTGATCGTAATCGGGTTGATCATTTCGGTGATCGTGCTGCCGCTGCTGCTGCCGTTTTAGCGTGCAGCCCGGAACATGCCCAGTTCAGCGCACGCATACGCGGCATTCGTCCACGCGAACCACGTCCGCGAGACGACCTCGCCCGTTTGCGGATCATATGCTTCCGGCAGCGCGCCGTCCTGCTGTGCCGCAAATTCAAGCTGCGCTTTTGCTCTCGCCTCGCGGTCTTTGTCACCAAGCAGCCGCGCCACGATCAAATCCTGCACATCGCCAAGCGACCAAGGCGCGCGTGTATGCACCGATCCCAACCGCCCCGCGTATACACCTTCGCGGTTCGCCTCCGAAAAAGCAAAGTCAATCGTCGCCCGCCACACCGGATCAACCACTGTGCAGAATCCCCACAGCGGCGCAAGTACCGTTGGAAAATCGTTTGCGTCGTGATAAAAATGAAACCCGCCCTGCCCATCGGTCGCATACGCGTACAGCGATTTACCGTCATAAACCGACATAAAATACCGGGGAATCGCTTCGCGGATCGCCTTCGCAAAATCTTCCTGACCGAAGCCGAGCCGGTTCAACTTGTTGAGCGCCGCCCAGAATAGGATATGGCTCGATAGGTGATACGGCAGCGCGATCGGGTCGTCCGCCGGGGTTTCGTCGGTCGGGAACAGCGGCGCGTCCGGGTGCTTGCGCCGCATCAGCATCTCAAGCACTTCGGCGGCGCGCGGCTTGAGCCGCTCCCATGTCGCTTGATCGCCCGTCGCGTCCACATACTCCGCCAATTCAAGCAGCGGGAACAACTGCTGATCAAGCTGGAACGCCGGGTCTTTCACCCGCCCGTTGGCGAGATAGCACCGCCCCCACGCCCCATCTATCCGATCCGCCATCTCGAACATCCAGATCAGGTGGCGGCGAATCGTGTCGTCAAAGTCGGCGTGCCACATCAATGCCCGCGCCAGATAATACGCATCGCGGTTCCACGAGAGCGGCAGCAGCATGTGATCGGTCAGGAAGCACACCCCTTCCCCGACCGGGATCGCCATGCGATGGCTGTACTCGATCCCGCGCCGGATCAGCGGATCGTCGGGGAGCATCTTTCGCCATGCTGGGATCGTGTCAAACTTGTCTAGGACTTCATGAATAAATGTGACGGTATCAAGAACCGGGTGCGCCAGTGTGATCGCCTGTTTGCGGGTGGGTGCGAAGGCGATCCGGAGTATTACGAGCTTATGCGGCGCGGCATCGAATGGGACACCGCTGATCGCGACAACCCCGACCGCCGGGTTCTCAATGATCAGCATATCCCCGTCACGGCTCGTCGTTGTCTCGGTCGGCGGCATCGGGATCACGCCGCCTTCGGTCAATTGGGTGTATGCGCAGCGCATCAGCCGGTACTCGCCCGTGAACGTTACTGGCGTATTCTGCCATCCCCAAATCTGGATCACTGTTTGCTCAAAAATCACAGTAATGCCGAATCCCTCCTGTCCCCCATCATCGTTCCGTTTATGGATCAGCGCGTCCCTTCTGCCACCCCCGCTCAATGAAATCGTCTCGTCTACCTCTATTCCGAATCCCTCAAGGCGCGGCAGGCTAGCGCGATACGCCCGCACCGCCGTCGGGTTGTAGCGTTCCTCATCAGGGAACGGCGGCGCGCTCGTCAGCGTGACATAGCCGTGTTCGGGATGATAAAAATTGATCGCGATGAAGCGCCCGCGCGCGTCAAGACTCCCGTTGATGCCGCCGCCGCCAAAATCGAGCGGCTTGATTCCACCCATTTATGCAAGCACCTTTTCGGGTGACGTTGCGCTCAACACCTGCCCGTCATCCGGGTTCATATAGCGCACTTTATTTTCAGGGAAGCGCAGCCAGATCGTCTCCCCAGTTGCGACATGAAAATCCGGGCTGGTGGACACTTTAATCGTGTCGTCGCCGATGCGTGCTGTAAGCAAATTTTGCGCCCCCAACATTTCGACCACATCCACGCTCACGCTCACCGCATCAGGTGACGGACTTTTCGCCGGTTCCATCGCCTCGGCACGGATGCCGACGAGAACCGCTTTGCCATCCCATGAGTGCAGTGTGTCTTGAAGTTCGGCGGGCGGTTTCAGGTGATAATCGCCCAATGTCACGGTATATCCCGCGCCATTCTTCTGCACCTGCCCGTGCAAGAAATTCATCGGCGGCGTGCCGATAAACCCGCCAACAAATTGGCTGACCGGATGATCGTAAACCTGTGTCGGGTGGTCAAGCTGCAAGATTCTTCCGGCACGCATCACCGCGATCCGGTCGCCCATGCTCATCGCTTCGATCTGGTCATGCGTCACATAAACCGTTGTCACGCCCAGCTTACTGAGCAGTGTCTTGAGTTCAGCGCGCATCTCCAACCGCAGCAGCGCGTCAAGATTGCTCAACGGCTCATCCATCAAGATGATCGGCGATTCAACCGCGATTGCCCGCGCGACGGCGATCCGCTGACGCTGCCCGCCGGACATCTGACTTGGAAAACGTTCGAGCATGCTTTCGATATGCAGCAGTTTCGCCGCGTTTTGCACCCGCTCCGTGATCTGCGGTTTGGGCGTTTTCTTCATCTTCAGCCCGAAAGCGATGTTATCGAATACGGTCATGTGCGGGAAAATTGCGTAGTTCTGAAACACCATCGAAATCCCGCGCTCACGGGGTGGCAGATACGTCACATCCCGCCCATCGATCACGACTCGTCCGCTGTCGAGCATGCCTAACCCGGCGATTGCGCGGAGCAGGGTCGTTTTTCCGCAACCGGACGGACCAAGCAGCACCAGAAATTCGTGCTCTTGCACGGTCAGGCTGACATCGTCAATCGCCACGAATTTTCCGAACCGCTTCACCGCGTTTTGAATGAGAATTTCTGTCATAACGTACCTCTACTTGTTGATCTGCCCCCACATGTTGAACAGATAACGCCGGATGAAGAAGATGAAAATCAAGGACGGAACCAGCATGACGAACGCGGCGGCAAACTTGAACGGATCGCTGGATTTATCGAGGTTGTACAGGATGTGCGCGGGCAGCGTCCGGTTTGAGATCGTGAGCAGGATTGCCGCAAAGACCTCGTTCCATGACAGCACGAACGTCAGAATCGCAGACGCGGCGATTCCCGGCAGCGCCAACGGCAGCACCACGCGCGCGAAGGCTTGCAGCGGCGTACAGCCGAACACCTGCGCCGCTTCTTCAAACTCGAAGGGGACGCTGGCGAACACGCTCGAAATCACCAAGATCGTCGTTGGCAGCGTGAGTGCGGTATGCATCAACGCCAGCGTAACTGGCTGATCGAACAAGCCCAATTGTAAAAAAATTACTGCCAGCGGCACGGCAAGCACGACAATCGGGAAGGCGCGCACCGAGAGCATCACCAACCGCACCGCATCACGACCGGGGAACATATAGCGCGCAATCGCGTACCCGCTCGGCACAGCAAGCAGAGTCGAAAGCACGACTGTCAGCAGGGCTACGAAGATGCTGTTTCCCGTCGCGCGGATGATCCCGTCAGCATTCAAAAAAAAGTTGATCGAGTCGAGCGAGACAGGGTTAGGAATTAGGACTTTCGGAAATGCGCGTACATCTTGCGGCGTGCTGAATGCCATCGTGGCGATCAACCAGATCGGCAGCAGAATCCATACGGCGAGCGCAATCGCCACCGCATACACCCCGGCACGGCGCAGGCGCAGCCCGATCAATGCCCGCCGCCGCTGCGCACCCCACACCGCTTCTCTGGCATTGACCGCTGGAATATTCGGAAGCGCTTCGGTACTCATACGTTGACTCCTTAAGAAAGGCGGCTAGATCGCTTTGACCGCTTCCTCTTGTGACCGGACAGCGCGCATATAAAACAGCGAGATCGCCAGCGAGATTAGCATGATGAAGCCCGCGTACACCGCCGCGACGCTGGGATTGTTGAATCGTGCCGGGTCATACCAGCGGAAGGTTTCATTTGAAAGCACCGTCATAATGTCGCCGCCCGTGATGGCGATCACGATGGCGAACACCTGAAACGCGAGGATCGTGCGTAAGATCAGCGCGACCTGCAAACTTGGTTTCAACAACGGCAGGATAATATGGCGCAGACGCTGCCACATCCCCGCGCCGAAGACTTCACCCGCTTCGAGATAATCACGCGGGATCGCCTGCAAGCCGGAAACGACGATCACCATCACAATCGAGGTCGCCCGCCAAATTTCCGCCAACACGATGATCGTGATCATCCAAGCCATGTGATCCGCCTGAATAAAGATGAACGGCAGTTCGATGATTCCCGCCGACACAAGCAGCGAGTTCAAGAAGCCGCGTTGGGTGAAAATGGCAAACCACAAAATCCCCGCCACCAGATCAGAAATGCCAAGCGGGATAGCATAGATGTACAGGAAAAGACCACTCCCGCGAATCTGGCTTTGCAGCACCAGCGCCATGATGATCGCCAGCACAAACTGAGCAGGAATAATCAACACCATCAGCAGCAGCGTGGTCGAAACCGCCGTACCGAAGCGAAAATCTGTCAGCATCCGGTTGAGGTGTTCAAATGTCCATTCGCGCACGGCTTCACCACCCGTTACGCGGGCAGTCTCAGAGGTGCGGCGGTTTTCGATGAATAGACTGCGTTGGTTCGCCCATCCTTCGACCGTGTTCCCGTCCGCGTCCGTTCCGCTCACGTAATACCAGAATACCGGACGGGTTGCGCCGTTGGGCAGAACTTCATCCGCCTGCTGCCGGTCGATCACGCGGACTTCGGTTTGCAACGCCAACACGCCGGTAACCGCTGCATCTGGCAGCGCGTCCGCACGCAGATTGAGCGACTGCCCTTCACGGGTGAAGGCGAGTTGAAACGCCTGCGTCATCGGGTATAAAAAGAAAATCGCCAGATAGAGCAGCGAGGGCAGGAGCAGTAAGTAAGGAATCCATTTTTTGCTTCGCATCAAGGATTACTTTCAAATCTGTTGTTGCGGACATGCACAATGAGAATGAGGAAGGGGTGGGCATATGCCCACCCCGGTTCAAATGAACTACATGCCGCCCATGTCGATCTGGCACGGACCGTCGCTGGCAGGATCAGGTGCCCAACATGCTGCGCCCGTCTCATCGAGCAGGGTTTGCAGCGCTGCGGCTTCCGAATCTAGCACCGTCTGAATCTCCTCACCATCGATCACGATACGCGTGAACACGTTGCGGAAGAGCTGGTTGATTTCACCACCGCGCGCGCCGAGACCCACCGGGAGAAGAGAAGGAATCGCATCCGGGGAGGCTGCCTGTGCGGCGACTGCTGCCGCCTGACGTGCCGCGCCTTCGGGCAGGTTATCCATGTCCACGCCGCTAATTACCGGGTAGAAGCCGAGGTTTGTCAACACTGCCGCCTGTGTTTCGGGTGACAGCATGAAGCGGATCAATTCGTTTGCCGCTTCGGGATCACTTGTGGTGTACGGCACAGCCAAGCCTGCCACGATCGGCATAAAGCCGCGCCCTGCCGGACCAGCCGGAGCGGGGAAGGCGACAAAGTCTTCAGGCTGTTCATCAAAAGCAGGCTTCAAACGCGCCACATGATCGAAAGCGACCAGCACTTCACCGGATAGCAGTGGTTCGTTCATGAATTCATAGCTGATCGACTGCGGATTCACGTAGGGCCACAGATCATCGCGGAAAAACGCCATCATTTCAGCGGCTTCCGGGCTGTTGAAGCGCGTCACCATGCCGCCGGTGAATGATGGGAACAGATACCCTTCAAGGAAGCGATGGAACAAGCCCGCGACCGGCAAGCCGAGTTTGGCTTCGCCCGTCTCGTTGAACATATTCTGCGCCCATTCCGCCAACTGCTGCCATGTCAGCGCGTTAACATCCGCGCCTTCCGGCAAATACTGGAGCGCGTCAACATGCGCTGCCATCGTAAAGGTTGCCTGCATCCACGGAACGTAATATTGATAGTCTTCCGTGCCCATGCGACCGAGTTCAACATACGCGTCAGTCACATCGTATTCGGTTTCGATTGTGGCGAGCAGATCCGTCAGGTCAAACAGCAGGTCTTCGCCTGCCAGCGTCGGGAATGTGCCGTGCAGCGCCCCAACCACATCTTGAACGCCCTGTCCTGATTGCGATTCGGCGCGGAGTAGGTCGATCATCGGACCTTCTTCCGAACCGACGAACGTTACCGCACCACCCTCAAACGCGGAAAGGATTCCGCGTGCGCGTTCGCTTTCTTCGACAACGTTGAATTGTGTAGAAATAAAGGTGATGCCATCGTCCTGCGCGATAACCGGCAGTGCGATCGCCAAACAAAGCGCGGCGAGAACCGCGAGCAAACGAATGTTAGTTTTCATCGATTTCTCCTAAAAGTTTCTTGATATGACCAGCGTTCATCCGAAGTACAGACGTGCCAATCGCGTGGTTTAGCCTCCTTTCCCGGTATGTGCGCCGCAGGACTCGCGAATGATGAGTTCTGTTGGCAGAAGGATTTGTGTCTCCTGTGGGGGATGTCCTTGAATGATGCGAAGCAGGAGGTCAACCAAACGCCGTCCGATCTCGTAGATCGGTTGACGAACGGTCGTAAGAGGAGGGTGTGCATATTCAGCGTCAAACAGATCGTCAAAACCGACGACCGCCATATCTCGCCCGACGACTCGCCCACGTGCTTGAGCGGCTTGCATCGCGCCCAACGCCATCAGATCATTGGAGCAGACAACAGCGGTCAGCGTCGGATGGTGATCCAAGAGCTGATGCATGCCATGATACCCACCCGAACGCCGCAAATCGCCGCTGATCACCCATTCATTCTGGTATGCGATCCCTGCATCGCGCAGCGCGTCTGCATAACCGCGCCGACGGTAGTCGGTGTAAGCGACATCAGGTGGCGGCAAAATCAAGCCAATCTGCTGGTGTCCGTGTGCGATCAGATGGTGAGTTGCAGCGTAAATCCCTTCCTGACTGTCAACATCAATGTAAGGGAAATCAGGAAGTTCATCGGGGGCGGTTCGCCCGGAAACGACGAACGGATGCCCGACCTGTTTCAAATAAGCGATGCGTGGATCATGCTGGCGTGTGCGGGCGAGGATTATCCCATCGACCCGGTTGCCACCAACAATCCGCTTGTATGCTTCCAGTTCGTCATCGCCGGGGGAGCGTGCGCTGATCAAGACATCATAGCGCGCATCGCCCGCCGCATCGCCAATCCCGTGCAGCAGTTGACTAAAAAATCCCTCTGAAAAGCTGTGATCGTATGTTGGGATGATCAATCCAAGCGTATCGCTGCGCTGGCGGCGAAGTTGGCGGGCGACCTCGTTCGGCTGATAGCCGATCTCTCGCGCCGTTTGACGAATATAGGCGCGGGTTTCCGCACTCACATCGCTGTATTCCGCCAATGCTCGTGAAACAGTGGTGATCGAAAAACCAGTTTTCTGTGCTAATTCTTTGATTCCAACCATAATTATCCGCAAAACGCGTAACTTTCTTAGCTAGAAAGTAATCCAAAACGTTTTGGGAGTCAAATGAGAATCCGGAACTGTTGACCTAAATCGTTGAGAATTGCCGTTTGACAGGTGAAGACAGATCAGTAGGATGAAGCCTCTCGTTGGCAAAAGGCTAGCATCCTGTTTACCCCGCACACCTATGATCTGATGCGCGCATGAATCATTAGTCTTGCAAGTTCCGGGGCTGAAACGCCAGTTATTCCACCCAACCTAAGCCGATGCGTCCGCGTTCCCGCTGGATGCTGAGGATTTCCACTTCGATAACATCACCCACGCTCAACGTTCGTCCACGCGGAATTTGACTGCGATGCAGCAGACCATCCTGCTTCACGCCAATATCGACGAATGAACCAAAATCAACGACATTCCGCACGGTTCCGTTCAGAATCATGCCCGTTTGCAGCGCTTCCATCGACAGAACGTCACTGCGCAACACAGGGGCGGGCAAATCTTCGCGGGGGTCACGTCCGGGGCGAACGAGCTGCTCAAAAATGTCCAGCAGTGTTGGCACGCCTACTTCTAATTCGGCTGCCAACTGCTCAAGGGGTTGGCGCTGGCGTAAGGCAGTCAGCGGATCGGCACGTTCGGCGGGAGGCGTATTCAAATCTAGTCCGGCACGAGCCAAGACTGCTACCGCAATCGCGTAACTCTCCGGGTGAATTGCGCTGGCATCCAGCGGGTTATTGCCCGCGCGCACGCGCAAAAAACCCGCTGCCTGCTCAAAGGCTTTTGGACCTAAGCCAGTAATCTTCTTCAATTCGGCGCGACTGCTGAACTTCCCCTCACGGTCACGGTATTCCACAATCCGTTCAGCCAGTTTGGGACCAATTCCGGCAACGTATGTGAGCAGGGCGACCGAGGCGGTGTTCACGTCCACACCGACCCGGTTGACGGTTGCTTCCACCACCGCGTCGAGTTTGTCAGCAAGCTGTTTCTGGTTCACATCATGTTGATACAGCCCGACCCCGATGGATTTCGGATCAATCTTGACGAGTTCTGCCAGCGGATCAAGAACGCGCCGCGCAATCGAGACCGCCCCGCGCAGAGTAACATCCAAATCAGGGAGTTCGGCGCGCGCCAGTGGGCTGGCGCTGTAGACGCTCGCGCCTGCTTCGTTGATCAGCAAATATCGTCGATCTGAGGCAGTCAACTCTGCTGCCAATTGTTCGGTTTCGCGCGAGGCAGTGCCGTTACCAATGGCTATCAGCGTAACTTGATAAGTTGTGATTAACTGGAGCAGGGTTTGCTTGGCTTCCTCCCAGCGGCGCTGCGGCTCATGCGGGAAAACCGCTGCGGTTGCCAACACTTTCCCTGTTGCATCGATCACGGCGACTTTGCAGCCCGTTCGATAGGCAGGATCAATCCCCATCACCACATGACCTGCCAGCGGTGGTTGATTGAGCAGTCCCCGCAGGTTGAGCGCGAACACCTGAATCGCATGGGTTTCTGCGTGTTCGGTGAGCATCGTACGCACATCACGTTCGATAGCAGGTAGCAGCAAGCGTTTTGACGCATCGTTGATCGCCAATTCGAATTGCCCTGCCAGCGGTGAACGCGGATCCGGTCGATAAACGGTATGGATGGGTGCTAGCCAATCACGCTCGACCAGATCAATCCGTACGCGCAGAACTTTTTCCGTTTCACCACGATTGATCGCCAGCACTTGATACGGTTGAGCGCGATCGACGCGGACTTCAAACTGGTAGTAGGTCGCATACACGTTCTTTTCGTCCACCGCATCCGTGATTTTCTCGCTGCGCAGCACACCCCATTTCAGCGCTTTTTCGCGGACACTGCCGCGTATGCGCGCATCACTGCTGATCGTCTCCGCGACAATATCCCGCGCCCCGGCAAACGCATCCTCGACGCTCGGCACATCAGCATTCACATACGGCACGGCGATTTGATCTTCACTTTGACGCGTCCGGGCTTGTTGAAGAATCAGATCGGCTAACCCCGCCAAACCTTTTTCGCGAGCAATCTCCGCGCGCGTGTGCCGCTTAGGGCGGTAAGGCAAATATAAATCTTCAAGTTCATGGAGGGATTGTGCGGCAGCGATCTGCGCACTCAGTTCGGACGTGAGTTTGCCCTGCGCTTCAATCGACGCCAAAATCGTTTGACGTCGTTCGTCTAGCGCGCGCAAATGATTGAGCATCTCCTGAAGGCGGCGAATCTCATCTTCGTCCAGACCGCCCGTCATCTCTTTACGATAGCGCGCGATGAAAGGGAGGGTATTGCCCGCATCCAGAAGCTCAATCGTAGTTTTGACCTGTGCGGGATTGAGACTAAGCGCTTGCGCAATCGTCGTGATGGGGTTCATAGGATCTCGGTTCCTGAAATTTCACGCTAGTGTTGCCAACCCACCGCCAAAACGCAAGATCATGGGTACTTGGGGGAATACTTTTACCCGATGCTAGAGCGCGCTGCCGTTCTCACGCGCTTTGGCGATGGTTGGTATCGAGCATGAGGCGGCATGCGTACTAGGGTGCGGTCGGGGGTAGTCCTTTTCCGCCCAGCGGAGTCACTTCGTATCGCAGTGGCATCTCGGCAATCAGTGGGCGTGCCACCGTGATCAACGACCGGATCGCGTCATGCGTGAGCGAGGCTTGATGGTCGGCTTGGCTCTGCCATACTTCGGTCACCCAAATACCCTCCGGATCGGTCGGATCGCTGTTGATGATATAAACGAGACAGCCTTCCAGATCGCGCAGCATGTCTGCCGCATTGAGCAGATGCCCGATCAAGACGTCACGCCGCCCTGCTTGTGCGCGCATTTTGCCAAACAATCCATACATGCCTGCATTCCCTTTCTACTCAGGGGTGTTACTACGATTCTGCACTCCACTAGATGTTGACAACCCTGCTGCAAAGGATTAGCCGCGCTGCGCCCGCTGCTGTGCAATGTGCTCTACTGCCGCCATGACATCTTTCAACACCGGCTTGGTCTTGAAGTAAAGGATTTCGGCGTGAACATCTCCACGTAGACGCGTGCCCGAATCCAAAACGACCCGGCTCAAGATTCTTCCTCGGGCAGTTCGTTGAGAAGCGACAAAGCATCTACCGTATCAACTTTGCCCCCAACCGTGTTTTACTGGTCAAGCACCGTCTATTCTCCCAACTCCATCTTGCGTAACGCATTGACCGCACTTCTTTCGATGCTCAAGCCCTGCTTATAACGCTCCATGAACGCCGCAAAGCCATCGATGTCCGTTGGATCGGGGTCGACCGTCAAGCCGATCTTTCCGGCAAAAACCTTCTCCGAAAGATAGGTTTCTAGCGATTCACTTGCTTCCTTACGCAGCATATACGCGGCAAGGAGCGCAATCCCCCATGCACCACCTTCGCCCGCACTCTCCATTACAGCAACGGGAACGTTCATCGCCGCCGCCATGAACCGCTGCCCGACTTCCTTCGTTTTGAAGAATCCGCCATGACCGAAAATGCGGTCGATCTTCACCTGCTCTTGCTCAAACAGAATATCCAGCCCAATCTTCAATGCTCCCAACGACGAAAAAAGATGAACGCGCATGAAGTTGGACAGCGTGAATCGACTTTCTGGCGTGCGGACGAACAGCGGACACCCTTCCTCAAGATGGGTGATGTGCTCACCTGACAGGTAATTGTAGGAAAGCAACCCTCCGCCATCAGCGTCGCCCATGAGTGCCTGTTGATAGAGGAGTTCATACAGCCTCGACTGTGTGATGTCCAAGCCAAGCACACGGGTAAATTCTGCGAACAGATCGACCCATGCGTTGAGGTCGGAGGTACAGTTGTTGCTGTGAACCATTGCCACCGCCCTACCGGTTGGGGTGGTCACCATGTCGATCTCGGCATGAACTTTCGCCAGCGGTTTCTCCAACACAATCATGGCGAAAACGGACGTACCCGCCGACACGTTGCCCGTCCGCGCTGCGACGCTGTTGGTGGCAACCATACCCGTTCCCGCGTCACCTTCCGGCGGGCATAGGGGAACACCCACTTGAAGCTGCCCGGATGGATCGAGCAGTCTTGCTCCTTCTTCACTCAATACCCCCGCCGGAGCACCCGCCACAAGAACTCCGGGTAGAATCTCTCGGAGGGTGAAGGGGAGATTCTTCTCCCGCAGTATTGCATCGAACCGTTCGATCATCCGCGTGTCATAATCGTTGGTCGCGCTGTCAATCGGGAACATACCCGACGCTTCACCAACGCCTAACACCTTTTGTCCGGTCAGCTTCCAGTGGACATAGCCAGCCAACGTGGTCAGAAAACGAATATCCCGGACATGTGGCTCATGGTTCAAGACTGCTTGATAAAGATGGGCGATGCTCCAGCGCTGCGGGATGTTGAATTGGAACAGACGGGTGAGTTCTTCGGCAGCTTGCCCGGTCATAGTGTTGCGCCATGTGCGAAACGGAGCAAGGAGTTCTCCGCGCTCATCGAACGCCAAATAGCCGTGCATCATGCCGCTGAAGCCGATTGCGCCAACAGTTTGGAGCGGCGTGTGGTAGCGCTCAAACACTGCTTGGCTGACCTGTTGGTAGCACGCCTGCAACCCCGCCCATACGGCATCAAGGCTGTATGTCCAGATGCCGTTTTCGAGGCGGTTTTCCCATTCATAGCTTCCAGAAGCAATCGGTGCATGATCGCTGCCGATCAGTACCGCTTTGATGCGAGTCGAGCCAAACTCGATGCCAAGCGTTAGCTCTCCAGCGTTGAAAATATCAATCGGGTTCATAGTCAGCCCATTCGATGAGTTCTTGTCCATGTCTGCCCATTTATTATAGTGCTTGAGCGCGCATCAATACGTATGCCGCAAGAGATAATAGGCGTCGTTCCAGCGCAGTTCATTGCGGAACGCCGGGATCGTCGTGTCCTGATCAATTTGCAGATATTCGATCCCCGCCATATCTGCGAAATCGTAGAGATGCTCCGCGGTCAGCGCCTGACTGTAACCGGTGTGATGCGCGCCGCCCGCATAAATCCATGCCGCCGCTCCGATCTTCAAATCGGGCTGCGGTGTCCAAAGCGCCCGCGCAACGGGCAGTTTGGGCAGGGGTTCAACAGGTGCGACTCCGTCCACACAGTTGACGACGAGGCGGAAGCGATTGCCCATATCCATGATTGCAGCGTTGACTGCCGGAGCGACGCGGGCATCAAAGACCAAACGTGCCGGGTCTGCCTTGCCGCCGATTCCCAATGGATGTACTTCGAGACGTGGTCTTTCCCCGGCAATCGACGGGCAAATTTCCAGCATGTGCGCCCCTAACACCTGCATTCCGTTCGGGTGGAGATGATAGGTGTAATCCTCCATGAACGAAGTACCGCCTACCAGCCCATGTGCCATGACTTTCATCGCGCGAACGAGCGCCGCCGTTTTCCAATCTCCTTCGCCTGCGAAACCGTAACCCTCTGCCATGAGGCGCTGAACGGCAAGACCGGGGAGCTGCGCTAACCCGTGCAAATCTTCGAATGTGGTCGTGAATGCCTGAAAGTGACCTTCCTGCAAAAAGCGCCGCAGCCCGATTTCGATGCGCGCCGCTTCGCGCACGGACGCATGACGCTCGCCGCCGCTCTGCAGATCGGGCGCGAGGGTATATTCAGACTCGTAGAGGTCAATCAGCGCCGAAATCTCCGCGTCGCTGACCGCATTCACACGCTCGACCAGATCACCGACGCCATAGCCATACACCTGATACCCTAGTTTTAGCTGCGCCTCGACTTTATCGCCTTCTGTCACAGCAACCGAGCGCATGTTATCGCCAAAACGGGCGATCCGCGCAGTCTGGGAATCCTGCCATGCACACGCCGCCCGCATCCACGTATCCATGCGCTGCTGCACGTCGGTTTCGCTCCAATGTCCGACGACAACCTTGCGATTACGGCGCATACGGCTGACCATGAAACCGAATTCCCGGTCGCCGTGCGCGGCTTGGTTCAGGTTCATAAAGTCCATGTCAATTCCTGACCATGGAATATCCCGGTTAAACTGAGTATGCAGGTGCAGCATGGGTTTTTGCAGCGCATTCAACCCGGCGATCCAGTTTTTGGCGGGCGAAAACGTGTGCATCCATGCGATCACCCCTACACAGCTTTCGTCGTTGTTGGCTGCACGACAAATTTCTAGGATTTCCTCCGATGTTGTCAAAACGGGTTTATAGACAATGGCTGCTGACAACCCGGCTTGATTCAGCGCAGCGACGATTTGCTGCCCGTGCTGCCCGACCTGCTCCAACGTTTCTGGTCCGTATAAGTGCTGGCTGCCGACCAAAAACCAGACCTGATATTCGGGAAATGCGTGCATTATCTTTTCCTTGAGGTATGTGTGTATGCGATTTAAAAACCCCACAATTGATCGCGCACACGATTAATTGTGCTTGGTTATATGACTCACTTCTAGGCGTCTCGTCGCCTAATGAAACCGCGTCTTCTTATGCTCGAAAGTCTATTACTTATTCACCGCGATCAACCCATCGGGACGATCTGCCCTCGTATTTAGAGTCAGTTTGCCGAACATCTCGGTCGATGCTGCTGCGCGCTCGATGGCGACGATTCAGTTCGGGTGATGTGGTGACCTTACAACCCCTTGTGTTTTAATAAGCAAGTACTCGTACCGTGTGAGCGTTCACAAATAAACGTACCATAGGTGACGTAATTCGGCAATCAACCACTGACAAGAATCGTATAGTTTTGGGAAAACCGTCCCGCGCTAGCAAGTTTTCGTTCAAAGCTTGATCGGCGAAAAGACAACTGGTGCTATAATCATCGCTGTTCCATCAATTGTGAACCTTCACACGGAGTGTATTTGAGGTGTCTTCCGAAAATCAATCAAAGCGCGTGACACTCCATGATGTTGCCGATTCTGCGGGCGTGTCCTATCAAACCGTTTCCCGGGTGATCAATGATGATCCGCATGTGTCAAAATCTACCCGCGCACAGGTTTTGCAGGCAATCAAAGCATTGGATTACTGCCCCAATCATGCCGCGCGCAGTCTGGTTACGCGCCGCTCCAACTTGCTGGAGATTATCTCATTCGGCGTAAGCCATTATGGTCCCTCGCAAATGGTCACCCATATAGAACGCGCCGCACGCAAGCTGGGGTATCACCTACTGCTTTCGCATTTGAGCGAAATGTCGCTGAGTGAGATCAGCCATGCGATCGATAACCTGAGCGGACGCTTGGTCGACGGCATGATTTTGATCGCGCCAGTAATGGGAGTCGATTACGCGGAAATTATCGATGTCACACACGGGATTCCGCTTGTGATGATCGATACGCCGCTTGGATCAAATGCGCCGGGAGTTGTGATCAACCAGCATTACGGCAGTCAACTTGCAACACAACATTTGCTGTCACTGGGGCACCGGCATATCTGCGAGATCAGCGGACCACTGAATTGGTTTGGTGCGATTGCACGGCATGAAAGCTGGTTATCTACTCTAAAGTCTGCTGGGATCGAACCGGGGGTAAGCGTACAAGGCGATTGGACGGCGATTGGTGGCTATCAAGCGACAAACCGGCTGCTTGAGGCGGATCAGTCGTTTACTGGACTGGTCGTTGGAAATGATCAAATGGCATTAGGGGCAATGCGGGCACTGCGTGAGTATGGGCTGCGCATCCCTGAAGATGTCTCGATTGTCGGGTTTGACGATATCCCAGAAGCGGTCTGCTTTGAACCGCCCTTAACGACAGTACGTCAAGATTTCGACGCATTGGGCACGCAGAGCGTCGAATATTTGGTTGATTTGATCCAACGCCCGGAACTGCCCGCACAGCAGCGTGTTCTGCATCCGAATCTGATCGTGCGACAAAGCACGCGCGCAACTACGTGAATGAAGGAATCAGGTTCTTGTTCTTGCTGCAATTGATAAGGAATATCAAAAAAAAGGACATGGTGACCGGGTAAACTCAAATCAGAAAATCGCCCTCATTTCGGAAAATCAAGCGGAGTACGAGCAGTTATATACCGAAAACAAAGCACTTTGGCGGGGTGCACATAATGTGATGAAGCACTTTAAACATATTCGTAATCAGGCACAGGGAGAATAAGCAATGCTGCTACCAGAACTCCGACGAAAAGTATGCGATCTGCATGCTGAACTACCGAAAAATCATCTTGTCGCATGGACAAGCGGAAATGTCAGCGGGCGAGACCCTGAAAGCGGTTTAATCGTCATTAAGCCGAGCGGTCTGCTATTCGAAGACCTGACGCCGGAAAGCATGGTGATCGTTGATGCAAATGGCGCGATCATTGAAGGAACGCTTAAAGCCTCATCGGATACTGCGTCACACTGTTATATCTACCGCCAGATGCCACACGTCTATGGTATCGTCCATACACACTCCCGTTATGCAACCGCGTTTGCCGTATTGGGGCGTGAAATCCCTTGTGTGACTACCGCAATGAGTGATGAGTTTGGCGGACCGATCCCATGCGGCGGATTCGCGATGATCGGTGGTGAGGAGATTGGTCAAGTCGTGGTCGATACGCTGGCTGGCAGCCGCAGTCCGTCGTGCTTGCTGCAAAGTCACGGCGTGTTCGCCGTCGGCAAAAACGCGATGGCGGCAGTCAAGGCGGCAGTCATGACCGAGGATAACGCCGCGATTGTGTGGACGGCGCTGCAAATCGGCACGCCGCTCACGTTGGCAAAGGCAGATATTGATCGTTTGTACGATCGCTATCAAAACGTGTATGGTCAGTAAACGATCTTATTGAGTGAGCTTTACCTCTGACGTTGGGGCAAAGCTCACTTGGTTTACAAGGAGCAGCGGATCAGCGAATACGTCAATGTCTCTTTAGGACGTTCCTTCTGCCGCTGCTGCTCGACGGCGGCGGAACACGAAGAAATTTCCTCGATAGCTCGTCAAGAACTTTTGCAGCGCGATGAAGAAGAACAGCAGCAAACCAATCGCAATTTTCGTCCACCAACTGTTGAGCGTGCCATCAAACGTGATATATGTCTGAATCACGCCCTGAATCGCCACGCCGACAAACGTCCCGGCAACAAAGCCTACTCCGCCCGTGAGCAGCGTTCCACCAATAACGACTGCGGCAATCGCATCTAGCTCCAAGCCTATCGCCGCACGCGGATAACCGGAGCGTGTGTAAAGCGTGTACACAATACCCGCCAGTGTTGCCAGCACACTGCTCAGCATATAAACGGAGATCATCGTTCGTCCTACCGGAACGCCGAGCAAAAGCGCTGCTGTTGAGTTTCCGCCAAGTGCGTAAACATTGCGTCCAAAACGCGTAAAGTGGGCGAGGATGATGCCGACGAACAGGGTGATTAGAAACAGAACAGCGATTACGCTCAGCCGACCGCGATCCGGGAATAGGTAATACACGCTGGATACATCAGCAAAAAATGGATGCTCTATCGGAATAGACTCTTGCGATAAAACAAACGCACCACCTCTTGCGAGAAACATTCCCGCTAATGTGACGATGAACGCCGGGATTTTGAAGTAGTGGATCACTGCGCCCATTGCCGCGCCAAATGCCGCGCCGATGACCAACACAACTGCGAAAGCGATCAGGGGATGCATGCCTAAATTCCCAATCGCCAACGCGCAGAATACGCCTGTAAAAGCGACAACAGACCCAACCGAGAGGTCGATCCCGCCAGCGAGGATCACAAACGTCATTCCGACAGCAGCAATACCCAAAAATGACTTGTCCGTCAGGAAATTGGCAATCACCCGTGTTGTGCCAAATGCGGGGAAACGCTGCCAGCCAATCAGATACAGCACCGCAAACACGATGAACGTGGCGATGAGGGGGAAAATGCGCGATCTCATGATTGTTTCCTCATGCGCATAAACAGACGGGTGAATAGACGACGAAATTCTTCTGATTGCAGGAACAAAATGAGGAGAATGACCACCGCTTGCACGATCAGGTTAAACGTCGGCGGCAGTCCGCTTACGAAAATCCCCGTCTGGATGCTTTGGATGATCAGCGCACCGATCACGCTCAATCCAAGGTAAAAACGCCCGCCTGTCAACAAGGTTCCACCGATAACAACCGCCAACACTGCGTCAAGTTCCAGCCATAAACCCGCATTGTTGGCATCCGCTCCTCTAATGTCCGCTGTGATGATCAACCCGGCAATCGCCGCGCATACGCCCGAAGTGACGTAGACGAACAGCTTGATCGCACGGGCATCAATACCTGCATAGTAACTGGCGCGATCATTCGAACCTACCGACTCGATCAGCAAACCAATTGCTGTGCGGCGCACTATCAAGTACAGCAGTATCAACACGATTCCCGAAAGAATGATGGGGAATGGCAGTCCCAAAACAACCCCTTTACCAACGAATTCCAACGTGGGGTTGTTGAAGATGGCGATCTGCCCTGCGGTGATCAGTTGAGCGATTCCGCGCCCTACCACCATCAAAATCAGGGTGGCGATGAACGGCTGAATGTCAAATACGGCGACCAGCACACCGTTCCACAATCCGCACAGCATGCCAGCGCCGATACTGATCGCTATAACGATGAACGGCGAAAGTTCGGTTTGATCGATCAGCACAGCAGCAACTGCACCGCAAATGGCGATCACCGCGCCTACCGAGAGATCAATCCCTTTAGTAGCGATCACCAACGTCATCCCAAGGGCGAGGATTACAGTCGGGGCACCTCGATTAAAAATATCGATGATGCTGCCCAGCATGCGCCCATCGACTATTCGCACGTTGAAGAAGTTCGGAGAGATTAACCAGTTGCCGATCAAGATGAGAATCAGCGCCGCAAGTGGAAACAACAGCTTGCGACTGTTCCGCAGCATCCGCTGTAAACTGCCCCGACTCACCGGAGTTTCCTTCTCGAAAGTGGTCTTCGTATTCACCATGATCATTTTTCCGCAATGGCGTGCATCACGGTCGTTTCGTTGATGTCGTCGCCCGTAAGCTCGGTCAATTTTTGGCGGTCGCGCATCACGACAACCCGATTGCTGTAATCTACAACCTCGGAAAGTTCAGATGAAATAACCAGCAGCGCCAAGCCTTCGCTGCAAAGTCGCTTGATGATATTGATGATTTCCGCATGTGCGCCAACGTCGATCCCACGTGTCGGTTCGTCCAGAATCAGAAATTCGGGCTGAGATGCTAACCAGCGCGCAAGAATTACCTTTTGCTGATTTCCTCCGGAAAGTTCGCTAACGGGTCTGCTCGAATCCGGCGTGACGATACGCAGCGCGGCGATCATCTCTTGAGCAATAGCTTCTTGCTCTGCATACGGCAGATACTTGAACCATCCCTGCTTGGCTTGCAGCGCCACAATGATATTTTCGCGCACGCTCAATTCGGGAATGATGCCATCGACTTTGCGATCTTCGGGGCACATGGCGAATCCGTGACGTACAGCATCGCGTGGGGATTTAAGGGTGATAGTCTTTCCCTTCACCATCATCTCGCCCCCATCGCTGCGGTAAATGCCAAACAGCAGTTGTGCCGCTTCCGTTCTACCAGAACCGAGCAGTCCGGCTAAGCCAACGATCTCACCTTTCGCAATAATCAGGTCTAACGGATGCAGCATGCCTTTGCGGGCAATACCGTGTGCATGCAAAAATGCCCCTTCTCTCATGGGTGCAGTCGATGTTTCGCCCGCTTCCGCAATCTCGCTGAACTCCCGCCCCAACATATCGGAAATCAACTGGCGTTTAGGCAGTTCACGTGTCAGGTGTTCACTCACTTTTTCGCCGTTCCGCAGCACGGTGATTCGATCTGAAATCTGGTACACCTGATCAAGAAAGTGAGTGATCAAAATGATGCCAAGCCCGCGAGCTGACAGCGAACGCATCACCTCAAACAGCATTTGCACTTCGCGCGCGTCAAGGCTGGCAGTTGGTTCATCAAGGATGAGAACTTTTGCAGACATCGAAACACCACGCGCGATGGCGATGATCTGCTGAATAGCAACCGAATAAGTAGAGAGCGTGCGCGTCACATCAATATCAAGGCGGTAGGTTTGCAGCAGCGCTTTGGCTTGTGCGTTGACACGTCTCATGTCGATGAATCCAAAGCGTGTAGGCTGACGCCCTAGGAAAATGTTTTCTGCAACTGAAAGTGTTGGTACGAGGTTGATCTCTTGGTACACCGCGCTGATGCCGTAGGTTTGTGCATCACGCGGGCTTTGCGGTTCGATCGGCTTACCTTCAAGTAAAATTATCCCTCCGTCTTTGCGATAAACCCCCGTGATCAACTTGATCAACGTAGATTTTCCCGCCCCATTTTCACCTAGCAGCGCATGAATTTCTCCGGCATACAGGTTGAAATCAACGTTGGCGAGGGCATGGGTGTTCCCGAAAATCTTAGTTAGTTTTTGCGTCTGCAATAAAGGAAGGCGATTTTCTTGTGACTCGCTCAAAGCTACACTCCTATCCATCACTTCCTGACCATACTCCCAGCCCCTAAATCCCTGAGCTTAATTGTGTGCAAGCGCAGGGACTAGGGGCACCTTCCTCCCATAAGCAGGAGAAAATAGATGGGCTTAAGGGTTACGAACCAGCCGTGCGGCGTGCCAATTCTTCCGCTGCTGTATCCGGGAAGTAGATACCGCCTGCTACCGGGATCCAACTGGGCAGTTCTTCGCCGTTCAGGTAGGCAACAACTGCGTCGAAAGCGGGAGCGCCCATGTTCGGACTGAGTTCAACCGTTGCGTTCGCATCACCATCGACCATCGCTTGGAAAATGTCAGGAATGGCATCGACCGAAATCGTCAGAATATCCTGACCGGGATCAATTCCGGCTTCGCGCATGGCTTCGATCGCGCCGATGAGCATATCATCATTGTGTGCCCACACCGCGCAAATCGTCGATGGATCAACGGCGTTCAGGAATGATTCCATGACTTCTTTGCCGCCCGTGCGTGTAAAGTCGCCGGACTGGGACTGAATGATCTGCATACCGGAGAACAACGCGATCACTTCATTGAAGCCCTGCTGACGATCCAGAGCAGCGCTTGAGCCAACAGTTCCTTGCAGTTCAACGATATTGCACTGACCAGCGGTTGCCTGTGCCAACCACGCGCCTGCCAACCGACCTTCATGCACAAAGTCCGACGACACGCGGGTGATATACAACGACGGATCTGCGGTGACGTTGCGGTCAACGATTACAACGGGGATTTGGTTATCAGCGGCTTCTTGCAGCACTTCATCCCAGCCGGTTTCGACGACGGGGGCGAGAATAATCGCATCGACACCCTGAGCGATGAACGAACGGAGCGCCGCGATCTGATTTTCTTGCCGCTGCTGACCATCGGAGAACAGCAGGTTAATGCCACGGGCTTCGGCTTCTGCCAAAACTGCCTGCGTGAACGACGTGCGCCACGCGCTTTCCGAACCCACCTGCGAGAAACCAATTGTTAGTCCAGCGCCGCCATCTTGTGCGCTAACAACCAACGCTCCAAAAGCAAGCAGCAGCAGCGCGAACAGTGAAAAGACTAGTTTGCGTGAACGCATGAGAGATTTTCCCCTTGCAACATTTAGGATTAAGCATTTTGGGTACCCATAATCTTAGTATAGAGAATCGTGCGGAGGAGCTTTCATCCGCGAAGACGATTTATTTTTCAACTTTAGGATGAGTGGGGGCTGCAAATGCTCGGTTATAATTAGGGGATAGGGTGAGGAAAGGTTATGGTTCCCAGAATTACCCGGCGATTGCAAAACAAGTTGATCTTTGCTTTCATCGTCGTCTTACTTATTCCGACAGGAATCATCAGTTTTTACAGTTTGCGGACAGCCGCTAGCACACTCCTCCAAAAGATTGGCGCGGAAGAACTGCGCTCCCTCGTTTCGCAAGCAAACGACATCGAAAACAAGCTCATCAGCGTCAAAGAAGACTTGATCTTTCTCAGCCTTGCGCCGCCCACGCGCCGTTACGCCGCCGTCATTAACGGCGTATCCGACCCCAATTACATCATACAGGATGCGCAAATTGCCCTGTTTCGCACCTTCCTTGATCATTCGGAAAATCAGTATGTCGATTTCCGTGTGATCGATCTTGCAGGGCAAGAACTGCTGCATATCAACAGCGCCGGAAACTTGATTCCGTCTTTTGGTGGGCAGAACTTCGCCGGTGAAGCCTACTTTAACCAAGCGATTGGGCTGCCGACAAATCAGGTGTATATCTCCGATTACGATCTCAGCCGCACAAACGGCGTGATCGATGTTCCTTATGTGCCTATCCTTTATTATTCCGTCCCGCTGGAAGTTGATGGTGCGAATGTTGCCGTGCTGGTTGCCACCGTCAGCCTGACTCCCCTTTTTACGGAGATGACCAGCCACTCCACCGCTCCACTTTATCTAGTCAACCGTGATGGCAGCTATTTGCTCAACCCGGATTCCACGCGACTGTACGGGCGAATGCTCGATAACCCCATTCGCTTTGACAACGATCGTTCACGCCGTGACGTAATCGCCATGTTCGGCGAGTCTCAGGGCATCATCACGGACTCGACCGACTACTCAGATTCGCTGCAAGTCTTCGTTCACATTCGCCCGGAAACGCAAATTTCGATTCGCTGGTTGCTGTTCCGCGTGATCCCGATCAGCTCGATTTTGGGAGAAGTCAACGCAACGCAGCAGGTAGCAATCTTGCTGGCGCTGATTTCGCTTCTTGTGGCGATCCTTGTCGCCGTACTTCTAATGCGCGGTATCGTGCGCCCGATTCGTCAACTCGCCGAGGTCGCAGACAATGTGCGTTTAGGCAAGTGGGATGTATCTGTACCGGGAACGGGCGGGCGCGATGAGATTGGACATCTAGCGGACGCCTTTGACGGCATGCTGCGCGAACTAAAGAGCATATACAGAGAACTCGAAGACCGGGTGGCACGCCGTACCGCCGAACTTTCCGCGGCGAATGTCAAACTGAGCGAAGCGCAGCGCAAAGCCGAAGAAGCAAGCCGCGCAAAATCACAGTTCCTTTCAAACATGAGTCATGAACTGCGAACGCCGCTCAACGTCATCATCGGCTACTCCCATTCGATGCTCGTTATGCCGCAAATGTTCAAAAATGAACCCATGCCAGAGATTTATCGTCCATATCTCAAACTCATTGAGGACAATGGGCATTATCTCGTTGGTCTAATCAATGACATTCTCGACTTGAGCAAAATCGAAGCGGGTAAGCTGGAACTCGCCTGCACCACAATCGAATTACCAGAGATTTTTCGCGGTGTGTTGGCAACCGCGACAGGGCTGCTCAAAGACAAGACGCTTCAGCTTCGCCCCAATTACCCCGAAAATCTACCACTTGTATGGGCAGACCCAATCCGGGTACGCCAAGTCATTCTCAATCTGCTCTCTAATGCGATCAAATTTACCACCACCGGCAGTATCACACTTAAAGCAGAAGTAACAGGCGATTGGGTGGCAATTTCCGTGATTGATACCGGGATCGGGATACCCGATGAAGCCCGCTCCACCATTTTCGACCGCTTTCATCAAATCAGTACCCGTTCGTTTTCGGAGATCATTGGTACGGGTTTGGGCTTGGACATTAGCAAACAGATCAGCCAAATGCACGGCGGCGATCTCAATGTGTACAGCGAAGTCGGAAAGGGGAGTAAATTCACATTCACACTTCCGATTGCGACCGCCGAACAACTAGAGATCGGCAGAGTACCCACGCAGATTAATGAAGCATTCACCGTGTTTGACCGGGAAAGCTTACCCACCGATGAAGTCATCTCGATTTTGCTGGTCGAAGATGAAGTCAGCATGCGTGAACTGCTGCGCCGCGCTTTGGAAAGCGAAGGGTATATCGTCATTGATACACACGATGGTGCGCAAGTTATGGAGTTGGCGCTGGGGTTAATCCCGCACCTGATCATTTTAGATGTGAACCTGCCCCATGTGAGCGGTTGGGAGGTTATCGAACAGTTAAAGGATGAACCGGCAACCGCCCGAATTCCGGTCATTGTATACACAGCATCCAGCGACAGCAGTCGGGCGCAAACATTAGGCATTGCAGATTTCATCGTCAAACCCACTACGCCGGATGTGGTGATCCAAGCCGTAAAAAAGGCGCTGGAGTAGCTGACCCATGAGTTATATTCTGCTCGTTGAAGATAATCAAGATAACGCGAACATGATCATGCACATTCTCGAATCGGAGCAGTATGAGGTGCGCCACTATAGTCGTGGACTGCCTGCCGCTCAAGCCGCGCGGCAGCAGCGTCCTGATCTGATCGTGATGGATTTCAATCTGCCGGATGTAGATGGGCGTGTTCTCACGCTGCTGTTGATTCAACAGTTAGGTGGCAGCCAAAAAGCACCTCCGATCATCGCGTGTACTGCGCGTGTTGGGAATATTGAGGCGAAACTTGCCGAGCAAGCCGGTTGTTCGGCGTTCTTAAGTAAGCCGTTCGCACCGGAAAACCTACTTAGGTTGGTGCATCAATTCGTCATGCCGCCTTCAAGCGCATGAACAGCAGATGAGCTATCTTTGAATAAGATGGCATTCTGGATTATGAGGTACTTATGGATCGCCGCGCATTTCTTAAACACATGTTGATGGTGGGTGGCTTTTCATCCCTCGCGCCGTTGATCGCTAAAATGCCTTTGCGTCAATCGAATACCCCACTGCGGGCTGCTATGATGAACGACGGTTTAGTAGTCAGTTGGGGTGCTCAAGGACGGCAAGCTGCCGAGCAAATGGGAGGCTGGTTAGGTGTCGAAATCGAATGGTTTGACGGCAATCTTGACCTGAATCAGCAGCGCTCAAATATGGCAGAAATCGCCAACCGCGACTGGGATTTTGTTGCCGTGCAGCCGGGAAGTATAGGCACATTGGTCGAATCGACCGAAATCCTAACGAGTCGAGGCATTCCTGTCATTGATATGGATACGTTGATCGCCCCTTTTCCTCACCTGCAAGAGATCGGTATTTTGACTTTCATCACCCCCGATAATGTCATGATGGCTGAAAGTGTTGTACAGGCATTGGTCGATAAAATGGGCGGTACCGGCAAGATCGCGCAGACGTGGGGGCGGCAGGGGCATACAGGTGCTCAAGGGCGGGCGCAGGGTTTCTACAATGTGATCCGCCGCTATCCCAACATCGAAGTCGTGGATGATCAACCGGGAGATTGGAACGTTGCGCTAACCACCGAACTTTGGGAGACATTACTCAATCGCCACCCCGATCTGAGGGCGGGGTTTTTGCATAATGACGATATGGCATTGGCGGCGCGCAGCGTGGTCGAACGATATGGGATGCAGGATCAGGTGTTATTGGGCGGTGTGGATGCGATGATCCCATCGATTCAAGCGGTGAGTGATGGACGATTGGTGGCAACAGTGCGCAATTCATCCCCGCGCGTGCATGGTTGGGCAGTATTGGTGGGTTATTACGCCGCCACTGCGGGGCTAGAACAAGCGCGGCAGGATATCCCTGCAATGATTGTTGCCGACGGTCCGCTAATCACACTGGATGTCGAAAACAATCCCGAACTCGCAAATGAACCTTGGAAAATACGTGGTTATGGACGGAATAATCTCGATTCGTATATTTGGGCGCAAGAGCAGCTCGTTTTTTGACCGCCGCTTTTCCGTCGGTAGTTTGCGGATTATTTTTAGTGTACTAGGCGCGATTGTGCTGCTCTCGCTTATCGTCCTGACTCTGTACGCGGCGCGTGCGTTACAACCGCTAGAAGAGAGTTTGGCGCACAGCGAACGTATTAACATGACAGTCCGCGAAATCGCGACTGAACGTTGGCAAATCGCTCATTATCTCGCCACTGGTGACGACTTTTCCGCTGCCGAACATGCCGCACTCAATATTCAAGCGTTAATCGCAAACCTCACTTTGTTCATTGATGATTATTCCACACTGAACCAGCTTGAAGAAACAGGGACTGCATATCTTAACTTGCTCCGCAGCTATCACAGCATCACGTCCGCACCAGAGGTCGGTGAGACGCGCGCGCTGCTCCGCGACCAACTGGACATCACTGCAAATGCGTTGGATGAAGGAACCGATGCACTACTCTTGAGGAGCATCACTGCCACGCGAGTCTCGATTCAACCGCTGTTAGTGCATATGATCCAGTTAGCGGCGCTGATTTTTCTTGTTGTGGGCACAGTTTTTGCCGTAGGCTTCGTACTTGTCATCCTTATTACCCGGCACAGTGCGCGAATTCTTCGTGATATTCGGGAGGTCACCTGCCAGATCACCGAAGGAAACTTCAATGTGCATCTCAATCTGACCGAGGAAGCAGACCAAGATCTTGTTCAGCTTGCGCTGGCGCTCAACCGCATGGCAGACAAATTAAACGTCGCACTGCAATCCGAAGTAGCCGCCACAGAACAAAACCACCTCCAACTGCTCAAGTTGGCGCGGCAAGAGCGCATGACGGCAATCCTAGAAGAACGCCAGCGTATTGCCCGTGAATTGCATGACAGCGTAAAACAGCAGTTGTTCAGCATCACATTATCGGCGGGGGCAGTTATCAATTTATTGCAGGATGCCCCCACGCTGGTGAAAACATATCTCGAACACATCAAACAGGCAGGGCATTCAGCACAGTCTGAAATGACAATTTTGCTGCAAGAACTTGTTTCGGTGCCGCTGCACGACAAACGACTTGAAGATGCGCTCCTCGATTATTTAGATCCCTTGTGCCAAACGCACGGGCTAAAGCTGCTGTGGCGTACCGATGGCACCAATACGCTAACGATCGCTCAAGAACATGCTCTGTTCCGTGCAATACAAGAAGCGGTTTCCAACGTCATTCGTCACAGTGATGCAACCGTACTGCGCGTGTCTATCCGTTATGGGCTGCTGACGTATGTTATTGTGGAAGATAACGGCAAAGGTTTTGTGACGGATGAGATTCTGCCTACCTCGAACGGGCTTTCAATGATGCGAACTCGGCTCAAACGAGTCGGTGGTCACCTTAAAGTCGATACTGCGCCCGGAACGGGGACACGCCTAACAATTCAACTGGATTTACGAAGAAGATGAGATTATGAGTAACTCTTCAAATATTCGCATCATGATCGTAGATGATCACGGGATGGTTCGCTTTGGGTTGCGCGGCTACCTTGAAACCGTCCCCACGCTGCAAGTCGTCAGCGAAGCGGGCAGCGGAGAAGAAGCGCTCAACCAATTGCAGACGCTGGATGTCGATATTGTACTGATGGATTTGGTACTGCCGGGAATGTCCGGCGCGCAAGCCATTCAGCATATTCGCGAACACCATCCTAGGGTGCGCGTTATTGTGATGACCAGTTTTCTTGACGCTGATCACGTTTTATCAGCAGTGCGGGCGGGAGCAGCAGGGTATCTCCTCAAAGACATTCTCCCCGAGGATTTGGTACAAGCCATCATCGCTGTTTTTAACGGGCAGTCGGTTATGCACCCAAAAGTTGTTATGCTGATTGCTGCTAATCTTGGTTCCGCACAACACATCGAATTAGAACTTGGCAGAACCCTGAGCGAACGCGAGATTTCGGTACTAAGATTGCTCACACGCGGACTGCAAAATCATGAAATCGCCACCGAGTTGAGTGTGAGCGAAAACACCGTGCGAACTCACATCAGCAATATTTTGACCAAACTCGATGTGCGCGATCGCACCCAAGCGGCGCTGTTTGGCGTTCGCTTTTTCGAGGCAACATCGGGTGGGCTGCCCCGCGCTTAGTTGAGGGGCACGTCGTGAGAAACAGTGTAACGCTAGGTACGAGCTTTACCACAACATAGTGGATGAAGCTCATCTGATTGTGACCAACTCGTGAAATTGCCTGTTGACAGCTTTCTCATTCTTAATTAATCTTGAAGCATCTAAAACGTTTTAGCCTTTTGTCTAACTCGACCAAGAGAATTTTTGATTTCATGAAGCGCGCGGGCAAACCGATTACCATCAAAGACATTGCCCATGAAGCAGGTGTCTCGATCTCAACCGTGTCGAATGTTCTCAACGGAAACACGACCGAGATGAGCGAAGATACACTCGCGCGCGTGCGGCAGGTGATCGCCAAACACCAATACCGCCCCAACCGCATTGCGCGCAGCATGATTACCCGTCGGACGAGTACGCTTGGATTGGTACTGGCTGAAATCGAAACGCCGCTGTTTTTGCAGTCGCTCAATGTCATTGAGCGCAGCGCTCGGTTGGCGGACTTCAATCTGCTGCTGAGTCATGCCCGCGACGCAAAGGATGAAGCGCAGTCGGTCGATCTGTTTCTCGAAAAGCAGGTCGAAGGCGTGATTTTTCTCTCCACGTCCGAGCGAAAAGAAGAAAGCCATCTGGAAAAACTACGGACGGCGCAGATTCCAACCATCCTTGTCAATCGCTTTGGTCGAAACGTTGAGCATGATCAGGTGAACTGGGACAATCGATCGGGCGTGTTCAACGCCGTCGAATACCTGATTTCGCTGGGACACCGTAATATCGCGCTGATGGTAGGTCCCAAGAAACGCCTCAGTACGCAGGAGCGTCTTGACGGGTATAAGCAGGCACTTTCAGCGCACCGGGTACCGCTGCGCAAAGAATATCTGCAAGACGGAGACTTTACACAGCAGCCTGATACGTGGCGCATGAGTACACGTGCACTCTTGAGCTTATCGGTTCCCCCGACCGCTATCGTTGCTTCGGACGATATTGTAGCGGCAGTGGTAATCGAAACGGTGCGTGAACTTGGGCTGCACGTCCCCGAAGACATATCCGTTATTGGAATTGACGATCAGGCGTTTCTGTCGTTCTTATCGCTCACAACCGTTCAGCTTCCGATTGTTGAGGCAGGACGACTGGCAGTCGACATGCTTTTGCGACGGATCGCAGAACCGGATATCCCCTACCGTCAAATCACGCTTGACTGCCCTTTGATCAAACGCCGGACTTCTGCGCCCCCACCTGAGCGTAAGGAGTCATCATCATGACGACTCGGCGTTCTGGTTCTTTTGCGCTCACAGGCGGTCAGCTTGTGCTGCCGTCGGGCATTGAATTCGGAAAAACCGTGCTCATCGAGAATGGGATCATTGCCGGTATTGTTGAAGACAATTGTGTTCCGCTCCATTATGAACCGCTAGACGTGGGTGGGCGGATCATCGCACCGGGGTTGATTGATATTCACATTCACGGTGCACTTGGATATTCCTTCAATGAACCTTCGCTAAAATCGTGGTCGGCGATCACCGAGGCGAATGCGGCACGCGGCGTAACCGGGCTTCTGGCAACACTCGCTACCGATTCGCTTGATCATTTGGAAGCGTGCCTGAATTTCGGGCAGGACTGGAAAGCGTCACCGCCCGCAGGCGGTAGTCAAATCCTAGGCATTCATCTTGAAGCTCCCTTCTTCGCGCAAGAATATGCCGGCGCGCAAAACCCCCAGCATCTTCGTCTTCCGGACGAAGTGAGCGTTTCACGCCTGTTAGACTACCGCGACATCCTCAAGATCGTCTCATTTGCGCCAGAACTTCACGGAGCACTAGAGCTTACTTCACGGCTTAATGAGCTTGGCATCGTTGCGGCGGCAGGGCACAGCGCGGCAACCGATCAAGAAGTGTCTGCCGCTGTTGACCGAGGAATGCGTCATGTGATTCATCTGTGGAGCGGGCAGTCGATCACACGCCGTATTGGTCCTTGGCGTATCCCGGGACTCCTTGAGGCATCGCTCTCCTCAGACATACTCACGGCAGAGATGATCTGCGACAATCGCCACCTGCCGCCCACGCTCATGAGACTGGCAATTCGGTGTTTGGGTGTTGATCGATTGTGCGCGATTTCTGATGCAACCAACGGCGCTGGACTCTCTGAAGGAACGCGCTTCAACTTCGTTGGGTTGGAGTGTGAAATCCACGACGGGGTGGCGATGCTGCCCGATCACACATCGTTTGCGGGCAGTACCACGCTGCTCAACCAGATGATCCCTATCCTGACGGAGATTGTCGGACTGCCGCTGCATGAAGCGGTTCGCATGGCAAGCCTGACACCCGCCCGCGTGTTGGGGATGGCGGCACACAAAGGAAGTATCGCCGTTGACAAGGATGCGGACATTGCCGTATTCAATGCTGATTTCACCGTATGGCGCACGATGATCGGCGGAAAATGGGTTTACGCCGATCATGATTCTATTTCGCCCAAAGCTAAAACGTTTTAGATAATTCACTTACACTCATGAATGGGGGCGGCATGATCGCCACAGCACAATTCGATAAGCTCGTCGTTGAAGTCTACGAAACTAACATGGCGCTTGGTGAGGCGGCGGCAGCCGTTTTTGCTGATATCACCATCCAAGCCGTGAATGAACACGGCAAAACCGCCGTCATTTTGGCAACGGGCAATTCACAGCGCACCTTCATCGAAGCGCTCACAGCACATCCTGAGATTCCATGGGAACACGTGACGGTATTCCATATGGATGAATACGTCGGCATGTCGTCTTCACACCCTGCCAGTTTTTACGGTTTCATGAAGACGAAAATTGACACCGTTTTTCATCCACAGGCATTGTACGGAATACAGGGCGACACGCCTGATCTGGCGTCTGAACTCCAGCGCTACACCGAGCTTCTGAAGCAGCACAACCCGGTGATCACGGTGATGGGTATCGGCGAGAATGGACACCTTGCCTTCAATGACCCGCCCGCGATCTTTGACACGGGTGATCTGATCCATGTGGTGACGCTTGATGAGGTGTGTCGTCGGCAGCAAGTCGGAGAAGGGCATTTTCACAGTGTTGATGAGGTTCCTCGACAAGCGATCTCGCTAACAATCCCAGCGCTGCTCAAATCCAAGCATGTATTGACGCTGGTACCCGAGTCGCGCAAGGCGGAAGCAGTGCGGACAAGCTTACTTGATCCGATTTCGGAAAACTGTCCTGCATCGATTTTGCGGACACAGCCGCATGTGCGCCTGCTGCTTGATCCCGATTCGTCCGCCCTGCTCGATTTTGACAGCGTGCACCGCTAAGAAAAAGAGATGCAAGCGATGACGCAGAGCATCATGGTTTTTTCACCCCATTTCGACGATGAATCAATCGGCTGCGGCGGGGCAATTGCTCGACACAGTACCGAAGGCGATCATGTGACGGTGGTCTTCATGACACGCGGTGATACTGGCAACATGATGCCGGGAATTGACCTTGACGCAGAGGCAAATGAACGGACACGCAAAGCCGAAGCAGTCGAGGCAGTTGAGCTTCTTGGTGTTCAACAGGTCGAATATCTCGATCTACCGGATGGTTTTTTGTGCTGGGAAGCTAAAACGATACAGTTGATTATTCAACTGATTCGTCAGCATCAACCGTCGATCGTCTACGCGCCCCATGCCGAAGATCGCCACACCGATCATAAGGCGACGCACGATATAGTACGCGACGCGCTCCCGCGTGCCTCGTGGAGCATTTTCCCTAATTTGGGGCGTGAACCTTGGGCAGTAACGGAAGCGCGTTACTACGAGGTTTGGACACCCATCCAAAGTCCCAACTTGCTCATTGATATTTCCGCCTACGCAGATACCAAGCGCGCGGCGATTTCCCGATATGCCAGTCAGCTTGCTGCCGTTCCCTATCATGAGGCGATGCTAGGACTCAATCGCTATCGCGGGGCGATGACCGCCACAAATGTGCAGTATGCCGAAGCATTTGTGCGCGCAGCAGTGACGACACTTTGAAGATCAAACAAAGGAGGAAGAAACGTCAACCAATTTTGTTTTGTCACACACCAGCAGTCGATATTTGAAGGTTAGCAAAGGAAAAAAGGAACAATGAACAAGTTGCACCGTCTTGGTTTACTCGTCGTCCTGACGGTCGTGCTGGCGCTTGGGCTTGGCGCTGGTGTTTTGGCACAAGATGAAGACATGGGTTGGGTTCTTAATCAGGATCAGTGGTCGCGCCTGCCTGCCGATCACGAAATGGGCACGATGATTACTCAGGATGAGTGGTATGAAATCCTCGGTGAGCCGCCCGCCGAACCGCTGACCATGACCCTATTCCGGGGTGGTTTTGGTGAAGAATGGGCAAACGTCATCGTCGAACTGATGGAACGCGAACATCCCGGCGTGCAGATCGAAGTCGTCTTCGATCCGAGCATCTGGGAAGTGATGCAGCCGCGCATCATCGCCGGTGAAGTCCCCGACTTCATGTTCTACACTCTCGGCGCGTGGGGCGGTGATTGGGATGTTGGCGTGGAAGAAAACCTCGTCATCCCCGGCGATTTCCTGCTCGATGTTGAAGGTTATGGAAGTTACGCGGGTCAGCGGATTGGCGATCTGTTTGTTGATGGCGCACTGCTGTCCGCCAACGAAGGTCGCACCGATCATCAGTGGAACTTCCCGCAAACGCAGTTCACCTACGGCATCTTCTACAATGCGGGCATGTTTGAAGAGCACGGTTGGCCCCGTCCTGACACATTGACATGGGAACAGTTCATGGAACTTCAGGCGGAAATTGCGGAAGTTGTGTCACCATGGACGTATGCTGGCATTTACCCGACTTACGCCTCATGGCTGACAGTGCCGCTCATGTACATGAAGGCGGGCGACGAAGCGTGGTGCGCGCGTGAAAACCTCGAACCCGGTGCGTTCAATGACCCCGCGTACCTGTGGGCAGTTGAACAGACACAGCAGATTTTCGCCAACGGTTGGGTGTACCCCGGTTCGGATGCGCTGGATCACACCGGATCGCAGCAGGTTTTCGTCGATGGTCTCGCGGCGATGATCCCGAACGGCTCGTGGCTGCAAAACGAACAGCGTTCGACCACGCCCGAAGGCTTCGACATGCGCTTCTCGGCTGTCCCAGCTCCAAGTGATGCGCTTGGCTTCCCGTATGCGATTCAGGCTTCGCTCGGCGCGGCGGATATGCAGATCGGCAACGGCAGTAACCCGCTGTGGGGCATGGAACTGATGCGCATGTTCTACTCGCCGGAAAGTGCCGCCTTCTGGGCAGAAAACATCGGCTCGCCGCTGCCGCTCGTGGGTGCCGCTCTTGACTCTCCGAACCCATACACCGTGTCGATCACCGAGGCGATTGAACGCGCCGAAGGGCATTACATCTTCTCGCGCGCGACCGATTACCCGGACGTTGGACGCGTGTTCGGTGACAACTTTGGCGATATGCTGTGGAGCCGTATCAGCGCGGTTGATTACATGGCGGCGCTGGAACGTGCGGCGGAAGAAACCCGCAATAACCCGGATATTGTCAAGCAGACGTACCCCTGCAATTAATCGCACGTTTGTGAAAGTTGGGGTGAGCGCTCTTCGGGACGGCTCACCCCTCAGTAGTTCAATAAAGGCGGGCAACATGCTCAAGCGAGAAAAAAGACTGCTGATCACCGCATTCATCGTGCCGGGTCTGCTGTTGTATCTAGTCTTCAATGTATATCCATCCGTGAGCGGCATCATCGTCAGTTTTTTTCGCTGGACAGGGATGTCCGGGAACATGACTTATATCGGTTTAGATAACTATGCCCGCTTCTTTCGAGAACTGACCGACCCGGCAGACTTCTATAATGTTCGGCTGTATTTGTCGCACAACCTGTTCTTGTTCGCCTTTGCGTTACTCACGGTCGCGCTCGGCTTGATCGCCGCCGCGATCATCAACCAGAAACCGCGCGGGCATCGCGTATTTCGCGTGACATTTTTCTTCCCAAATATTCTCGCCCTGCCCGCCGTTGCGATGCTGTGGAGCATGGTTCTCAACCCCAGTTTTGGGCTGCTCAATAACTCACTCACGGCGATCGGTCTGGAAGAATTAGCGCTGCCTTGGTTGAGTTTGCAATACGACATGCCGGGTGCGCGCTTAGGGTTATATTCGGTCGGCATGATCAGCATGTGGGGCGGAATCGGTTGGTTCATGCTCTTGTTCTTAGCCGCGATTCAGAACATCCCAAAAGAATATTTCGAAGCGGCGGTCGTCGATGGCGCGGGCAGGATTCGCATCTTCTGGTCAATCACCCTCCCGTTGATCTGGGAAACGATCCGTACCGTATTGGTCTTTCAAGTCATCGGCGTATTGAGCGGGTTTGCGCTCACATATGTGTTATTTGACCGCACATCGCAAAAACACTCCGACCTCATCTTGAATTATTACTACTGGCAGGCGTTTGATGCGCGCAATTGGGGGTACGCGGCGGCGATTGTCGTGTTCATCTTCGTGGTCACACTCATCCTGACCATCTTCAGCTACGTTTTTTTGCGCCGCGAAAGCGTGCAGTACTAGAGTTTTGGAGCGAACACGACTATGACTGCCTCCAGCAGCACATTCTTCACCCTCAAAAAATCGCGCCCGCGCGCTGGGCTGATCGGACGTATCGGCGAGAAACTCGGCTGGTGGATCGCACAGGGGTTGATGTGGGTGTATTTCGTCACCGTCGCCTTCCCGATTCTGTGGACAATCTTCACCTCGTTCAAGACGAGCCGGGAAATCTTCAACTCGCCTTGGTCACTGCCGTTGGAGATGCAGTTCACAAATTATGTGACGGCGTGGACGCGCATGAATGCGGGGATTTACACGCTCAACAGCATCATCGTCACCGGCGCGACACTGCTCTGCGTCATGCTGTTGGGCAGCATGATTTCGTATGCGCTGGCGCGTTACGACTTCCCCGGAAATCGCGTACTCTACTTCTTATTCTTGTCCGGCATGATGATCCCCGGATTCCTCTCGTATATTCCGGCGTGGTTCTTACACCGTTCGTTAGGGACGCTCAACACGTATTGGGTGTTGATCATCCAATACACAGCGAACGGGCTGCCGTTTACCGTGTTCTTCTTACATTCGTTTTTCAGGACGCTTCCCAAAGAACTTGAAGAAGCTGCGATCGTCGATGGCGCATCGCTGTTCACGGTCTTTTGGCGAGTCATGCTGCCCTTATCCCGCAGCGGTTTGGTTACAGTCGGCGTATTTAACTTCTTGGGTATCTGGAATGAGTTCTTCTGGGCATTGATCACGATTTCCGACAACAATCTCAAAACCCTGCCGCTTGGCACGGTCAATATTTTGCAGCAGGCGAAATACGCGACCGACTGGGGGGCGATGTTCGCGGGCTTTGTGATCATCCTGATCCCAACGCTGATCGTGTATGTGATCTTCCAGAGCCGCTTGACCGAAGGAATCACCATCGGAGCGATCAAAGGCTAGACCATGAACCAATTTGCGCCTGAGGACTGCCATTACCCGTTGATCGACGCCGCGCCGCGCCACCTCGCTTTTGATCCTGCACAGGATTTTGAGACATGGCGCGCTCAAGTCGATGAAAAACTGCGTGCCATGATTGGTATTCTGCCGGAACGATGCGATCTGGCAATTGAAATTGAAGAAGATCGGATTCATGACAACTATCGAGAGATTCGCTTCACGTACCTAGCGGAAACAAACGCGCGTGTTCCCGCAAATCTGCTGATTCCCCTCGCCGGAAGCGCACCCTACCCGGTTGTGATCGGGCTGCAAGGGCATACCAGCGGAATGCACATCTCACTTGGTCGCCCGATCTATCCGGGAGACTCCGAAAGCATCGCAGAAGACCGAGATTACGCTTTGCAAGCCGTCAAAATGGGATTTGCGGCACTGGCAATCGAACAGCGCGCGTTCGGTGTACGGAAAGACAACCGCGCGGACGAATTCCGGCATGGCGTTGATCGTCCATGTCACCATGCTATGCTGACCGCGCTGCTGCTCGGTCGGACGCTGCTTGGTGAGCGCGTTTGGGATGTGATGCGCGCCATCGACGCGCTCGCCGCTTTCCCTGAAATCGACGTGACACGAATCGTGACAGTAGGCGATTCGACAGGCGGCACAATCGCGTATTTCTCCGCATGTCTTGATCCGCGAATTACGACAGCGATTCCCGCCGCATATGTCTGTTCGACACGCTACTCGCTTGGCAGGCACGATCACTGTGAGGATCATTATCTGCCGGGCATGCTTAACTATTTCGACATTGGCGATCTTGCCGGGTTGATCGCGCCGCGCCCGCTGATTGTCGTAACAGGCAAGCTGGATATCTCCTTCCCACTTGAAGGTGTGCAGGATGCTTACGCCTCGATCGAGCGAATTTACGCCGCTGCGGGCGCTGCGCAGAACTGCCGCTTGATCGTCGGGGAAGCCGGGCACCGTTTTTATGCTGATCTCGCGTGGTCTGCGTTTCACGAGCTATGCCACTGGACGTAAAACCACCGCGCTAAAGGAAACTTGACCGATGACCAAAATTGTTCTGATCGGTGCTGGAAGCTACGCTTTCGGCTACGCAACCTTTCGTGATCTGTTCCACGCCCGTGATGCTTTGCGCGGCAGCACACTCACATTGGTCGATATTAACCCGACCGCGCTTGATATGATGACGCGCTTTGCCCAGCGCTTAAACGAGGCTGCGGGAAATCCCTACGTGATCGAGAGCACCACTGATCGACGGGCGGCGCTGGTTGGGGCGGAATTTGTCATTATTTCGGTGGCGGTCAAGCGCAACGAACTTTGGCGGCTCGACTTTCAGATACCGCTCAAGCACGGCGCGAAACAGGTACTCGGGGAGAACGGCGGACCCGGCGGATTGTTCCACGCGATGCGCAACATCCCGATCCTGCTTGATATTGCCCGCGATATCGAAGCGATCAGTCCGGATGCGTTCGTGATCAACTTCACCAACCCAGAAGGGCGCTTATGCCAAGCGCTTAATCGCTACACCAAACTGAGATTTGTCGGGTTGTGTCACGGGATCGACATGATGCGCCGTGTCGTCAGTATGACCATCGGTGTCCCGGTCGAGGAGATTGATCCGCTGGCGGGCGGACTGAACCATTTTAGTTGGGTGTTGAGCTTGCGCCACCGCGACACAGGCGAAGACCTGTATCCGGCATTCCGCGAGGGTATTCACGCCCGTGCTGAAACGGTCGAAGCGGAATTCGGTCACACGCTGAAACTCAGCCGCTATCTGATGGATCACTTTGGATATTATCCGCTCCCCTCTGATGATCATATCGGGGAGTATGTCGGCTATGCGTGGGAGTTTTGCGGGCTGGAAGGCTACCCGTTTGACCGCATCGACCGTGAAGCCGCCGAATTCCGCGAACAGATCGTCCGCTGGACTGCCGGACACGATGAAGTCGAAAAGCTGATCGACGGTGGTTCTGGTGAGCGCGCCATCCCGATCATCGTCGGTATGCTGCAAAACACACACCAGTACGAAATATCGGTCAACATCCCGAATAAGGGATTCATCACCAACCTGCCCGACGACGCTATCGTCGAAATCCCGGCAATGGTCGATGCCAACGGTATTCATGGGATCAGCATCGGTGCGCTGCCTGAGCCAATTGCAGCGATGGCGCGCACGCAGATCAGCATCATCGACCGCGTGGTTGAAGCCGGCGTGCATGGCGACCGGCAAGCGGCGCTGCAAGCCCTTCTGCTCGATCCGGTTGTGAACTCTGCGCAGCAAGCAGAAGCGATTCTCGCTGAACTGCTTGAGGTGCATCGTCCTTATCTTCCTCAATTTCAACATGCTCAGCTCAGAAATGAAGTGAAACCATGACGTTGCCAGTTGCAGTCCAGATGTACGCCCTCCGTGAGGACTTGGCGAAAGACTTTGACGCAGTAATGGATCGTGTCGCCAGCATCGGTTATGCCGGAATGGAACTGATCTACGGTATTCCCGGCGCAAGTCAGGAACATGCTGAACGCCGCCTGCGCGAACTGGGTTTGAAAGTCCCGTGCGCGCATGTGCCATCGCCGTTTGGCGCTGACGAACAGCCCGTGATTGAATTCGCGCAGCGCTTCGGCGTTGAGCGATTAGTCACAGGGCGCGGCTTAGGCAATTTCGAGACGCTCGACTTAATCAAAGCAACGTGTGACGCTTATAACCGGGGCGCGGAAGCCGCCAAACGACACGGCTACACCTTGAGTATTCATAATCACTGGATGGAGTACGAGCTTGCCGCCGATGGGCGCTATGTCTACCAGATCATGCTGGAACTGCTCGATCCGGCGGTCAAATTCGAGATCGATACCTACTGGGTCAAGACTGCTGGTGTTGATCCTGCCGCAATCATCCGCGAGTTAGGCGACCGCGTGAATTTGCTGCATGTCAAGGACGGTCCCGCCGCGATTGAACCGCCTCAGGTTGCTTTAGGCGAAGGCGTGATGGATATTCCCGCCGTTGTCAGTGCCGCGACCTCTGCCGAGTGGCTCGTCGTCGAACTCGATCACTGCGCCACCGATATGCTCGATGCGGTGGGCAAGAGCTATCAGTATCTCGTCAGCATGGGGTTGGGTCATGGCAAAACAGCTTAACATCGGGATCGTAGGGACGGGCGGCATTCTGTGGGCGTATGCGGATGGCTGCCGACAATTTGACATCCTCAATATCGCAGCATGTGCCGATCTGGATCATCAGCGTGCGGAAGAAAAAGCGGCTGAATACAAGATTCCCCGCGTCATGTCGGTTGACGAACTGCTCACCGCTCCGGGCATTGATATTGTACTCAACCTGACACCGCCGAAAGTGCATGCTTCTGTCGCGCTTGCGGCGATCAAGGCGGGTAAGCACATCTACAACGAAAAACCGCTCGGCATCACCCGCGCCGAAGGACAAGCGATCCTTTCCACCGCGAATGCCGCCGGAGTGCGCGTCGGGTGCGCGCCGGATACGTTTCTTGGGGGCGGACTGCAAACAGCGCGCAAGCTGATCGATGATGGCTGGATCGGTCAGCCCGTAGCGGCAGCCGCATTTGTTGCCGGACGTGGTCCCGAAGGTTGGCACCCGAACCCAGATTTCTTTTATCAAAAAGGCGGCGGTCCACTTTTCGATATGGGACCCTATTACATCACCGCGCTGCTGCATCTGCTCGGACCCGTTCGCCGTGTGACCGCCTCGGCGCAGAAGTCCTTCCCGGAACGAATCGCGGGGAGTGAAGGCAATCGCGGGCGGCAGATTCCGGTCGAAGTTTCGACGCACGTCGCCGGAGTGTTGGATTTCGCTAATGGTGCGGTCGCCACGTTGATCGCCAGCTTTGATGTTTGGTCGAACAATCTGCCGCGCATCGAGATTTACGGCTCTGAAGGATCGCTCAGCGTGCCTGATCCCAATGGATTTGGCGGTGAAGTCAAAGTCCGGCGGGCGGGTCAAGACCAGTGGCTGAGTATGCCGCTCACCCACGATCCGACCGTACAGCGTGGAATCGGCGCGGCGGACATGGCATACGCGATTCAAAGCGGCAGACCTCACCGCGCCAGCGGCGAACTCGCCTATCACGCGCTTGATATTATGGCGTCCTTAGAAGAAGCATCTGCCAACAATCAGCATGTTTTCTTGCAAAGCACGTGCCAGCAGCCCGCGCTCATCCCACTCGGTCTGATGAAGGGAACATTGGATGCCTAGCCCGTTTGCGCCCGCCTTTGAGCATCCCACGTGGCTGAACGAGCCGCTGATCTTCGTCGGTCACTGGGAACCGCTGGTGTTTCGCCGCCGTCGTGGGGGGCACAGCACGAACGAAACGGAGCGTTACGCCCATGAACACAGTGACGACGCGATCAACGCGATCAAAGAGGCGGGCGCAAACTTGGTACTCACGCATTTCGACAAGGGCTTCGGGTTGACCGCAGAAGCGGACGACATTGCGATGACCCGCGACTGGATCGCCAGACTGCACGCGAACGGGCTGCGCGTAGGGGTGTATATCCGTTATGACACGCTCGTTCCTGAAACCATCCTCCATGATCAACCGGATGTCGCTGATTGGATCGCGCGCACGTCCAATGGGACAGCCCCGGTTGTACTTCATCAAACCTATCGCAAAGGTGCATGCCCCAATGCTGAAGCCCATCTCGCCTACATCGAATCATTGGTCAAAATGGCGATTGCAGAATTCAAGGTTGATCTGATCCATTTTGATGGCTTCTGGCTCGGACATGAGAACTGGGCATGTCACTGTGAACGCTGCCTTGCAGATTTCACCCACTTATTGCGCGAACGTTACCCGGATGATCGCTCGGCAATTGAGCGTTTCGGGCATCCGTTCGTCGAGAATCTGCGCCCGCCCGCTTACCAGCCTCACGATGCGCCGCTCGAAGGTTTCAACCCGGTCAAAGACCCGGTTGTGCAGGAGTGGATCGCCTATCGTATGATGAAGCTCACGAAGATTGCGCGCCGCTTTCGCACCTTCATTCATAGCCTGAATCCGCATGTGGCAATGGAGATCAACTCGCTGATCCCCATCGGCTACAACAACGCTTACTACTGGGGATTCGATCTGCCCTCGCTTGCACCATTGATCGACGCGCTGTGGACGGAAGACGATCACTGGGCAGGATGGCGCGAAGATGGCGTGCTGATCTCCCGCATCCGCGAATTCAAGATCGGTGAACGACTCGGAAGCCGCGTGTTTTCGTACCAACGTGGACGAAACGAAGCAGAGATTAGATTGTCACTCGCTCAGGCGATGGCGTTTCAGCCGCAGTCCATCGGCATGATCGGCTCACCGCTGCTCCGTGAAGAACCGTTTTTTGAAGTCAAGAAATCCGCGCTGGCATGGTTCCGCCGCCATGCGGATTGGTTCAGCGGTACACAATCCGCTGCCAAAGTCGCTGTGCTGCGTTCAGGGAACACGCTCGCTTACAATTCGACATCCGCACATCGCAGCGTGATCCTTGCCGAGCAAATGCTCATTCAAGGCAGAATCCCTTTTGACATCCTCTACGACGAGAACTTAAGCGATCTCTCTCGGTGGCGCGTGTTAGTGCTGCCGAATGTCGAATGCCTCAACGATACCCAAATCGAGCAGATTCGTACGTTCGTATACGCGGGGGGCGGGCTGATGGCGACCGAACTCACCGGCTTATGGGACGAGCACCGTCGTCAGCGTCCACAGCCGGGGCTGATCGACCTGTTCGGCGCGGACGTGCAATATCACCCCGGCGACCTGTGGGAAGCGCCGCGTACCCGTCTCAAGTCGACTAGCGGATTCAGCCAGTCGGAAAAAGGGAGAGGGCGAACGGCATTTGTTCCAGCAATTCTCACCCGACGAGCAGCCGATTACACAGGTGTGTTAGGGGAGATGCCTTACCGATTTGGCACTGAACGATGGGAAATGCCGGTTAACAGTGTTGATTTCTACACGGCGATCCGTTGGATCAGCGGCGGACGGCTTCAAGTCGAAACGGATGCGCGCGAAGGAATCGCCGTCGAAGTACGTGAACAGGACTCCCGGCGTTGGCTGCTGCATCTGGTCGATTATCAAGCCGCTCAAAGGATGCTCTCGTTCAAGCTGACACTCTGTCTTCCTAGGTCTGTGGTTGCGACGTCAGTACAGCAGATTATTTTCGAGCATGACATCCCCTCCCCGCTTGCATTCGAGCAGCGCGGCGAAGTGGTCACGATAGATGTGCCCTCATTTGATCTCTATTCGCTGATCTCCGTTAACCTTATCCAGTCAAAAGGCTCGCAGTGAACGATCTCCCGATCTCCCAATTTCGTCCCCATCCGGCGCTCATCACCCGTGAGACATCTGTCCAAGCGCCGCGTTTTCCCGTGATCGAGGCACACAGCCATCTCGCCGCGCCCTATGGCGGCGGTTGGGACGAACGTCCGCTGTCCGAACTGCTCGACGTACTCAACGCAACTCACGTGCAGAGATTCGTTGATCTGGATGGTGGATGGGGCGAGGTGATCCTTCAGCGTCATCTCGACAAGTTCAAAAAGGCTGCCCCAGAACGATTTTTCGTGTTCGCCGGAGTCGATTGGAATCAATGGGGCATCCTAGGCGATCAGTTCGGTGAATGGGCAGCAAAACGACTGCGTGAACAGGCGCATTGGGGCGCGCAAGGTCTCAAAATCTGGAAGCCGTTTGGGTTGACCGTCCGTGATCAGCATAACGCGCTCGTCAGTGTTGATGATGAGCGTCTTGTTCCTCTCTGGGAAACCGCAGGAGAACTGCATTTGCCTGTGACGATCCATGTAGCTGATCCGGTCGCCTTTTTTCAGCCCCTCACCCCATTCAATGAACGGTGGGATGAACTCAGCGCACATCCCGAAGCACATTTCTATGGTGAAGCATTTCCGGGATTCAGCACCATCATCGAGGCATTTGCCCGCTTAATCGCCCGCCATCCTAGAACAACATTCATTGGCGCGCATGTCGGCTGTTACGCCGAAAACCTCGCATGGGTGAGCGACCTGCTGGATCGCTGCCCTAACTTCTACGTCGATATTGGGGCGCGAATGGCAGAACTCGGTCGTCAGCCATTCAGCGCGCGCCGCTTCTTCCTGCGCCACGCGGATCGCATTCTGTTTGGCACGGATTATCCTGCCGCCATCGAAATGTATCAGCTACATTACCGATTTCTCGAAACAGACGATGAGTATTTCCCCTACAGTGTCGATGATGGAGGAATACCTCCTCAGGGGCGATGGCGCATCTACGGCTTGTTTCTGCCCGATGATGTCCTCAAAAAGGTTTACAGCCTCAACGCCGAGCGTATCTTGATACAAAGGTGAAGACTAAGGTTTGTTTTCTCTTGGAACCCAAGTGCAGTGTGGCGGTTTTTTCCTGGAAGGAATTAGACTTGAATAAGGTAGGTTAGAACCTACCGCCAACTCGAACTCCGCTGGTGTGAGATAACCCAGTGCTGGGCATCGTCAAAACCTTCGTATTCACTATAATCAACGTGTTCTTCCTTGAGCGTGCGCATGAAGCGCTCGGCGATACCATTCTGCTGCAGGCGGGTATAATTTTGAACGGTTTTTCTCTCATGCAACCATGACATCTACCGCCTGACCGGGCGGATTTTCCAGAGCGCGTTACACTCTTGCGGCTCAACGTTATGAGCGAGGCGTCTCTCGTCCGAACAACTGGAGGGTAACGGTTATGCGTTTCATCGTACAGCTTTGTGGGCTGCTTGCGCTCTTGTGTTTTTCCCTTCCCGCCGCTGCCCAAGCCGAGGTTTTGCCGGAGCTAGTGACCCTCACCGCTGCAGACGGATTGGTCATGGTTGGCGACTTTTATCGCCTGCCGGATGATGAACCCCACCCTGCCGTCATCCTCCTTCATGGTTCAGGAATCTTTCGCGCCGAATGGAATCATTTTGTGCAACCGCTGCTAGAAGCCGGATTTCATGTGCTGAACGTAGATCAACGAGGGCACGGGGAAACAGGCGGCACACGCGATCTCGGCATGATGATTGAGGATACACAGCTCTGGATCGTATGGTTGAGTGCACAGTCGGGCGTACAGGCGAACGGTGTGGCGACGCTCGGCAGCAGTATGGGAACCGTTCCGGCATTGGGAGCATGTGCAGCGGTTTCCGCCTGTTACACCGCGATCATGGCATCTCCGGGCGATTTTCCGCTGCTCACCGACGAAGTTTACGCGCAAATGGAGGAACGCTCAGTGCTGTTCCTCGTCGCACGGGATGATAATGTGATCTATGACACGCGCCGCATGTTCGAACGAACAACAGGTGAGGCGGCGCTCCACATTTTTAACTCAGCGGTGCATGGAACCTCGCTGTTCCTCTCGCGCAGTCCGCATCGGGAGGTCGCCACAAACCTCGTAATCGGTTGGCTGACTGACCATCTTCCCGCGCTGCCGTAATCTTTTCGCTAGAAAAAGGTGATCGCAAATTGCCATGCTCCCACACCCAAACTCGCGTAGGGTTCGCCGTTCCATGCCCACACAAGTGTAACATCTGCTGCCTGACCGGGGAGTAGATTAAATGGCGCGATCCCTACCGCTATGCCGACCTCGCATGGTGTTCAGCATGATCGCCTTGCTGATTCGCCGAGACGCGGCGGAAATGATGTGATAATGGTATGGTTGTTTGCTCTCGCGTGGGTACTTTGATCCTGATCAACGAGTAAGCTGATGAGTTCGTTTAGCAGTTCCTACTTTTCGCGATCACATGGATGCGCCCGCCGCACGTGGATCGACATGCACATCCGGTCACGCCGCCCCGCCGTCGAAGAAGTCGCACCCGCGCCGCCGATCTACCTGACCGACCATTGTCAGTCATGTCGCTGGCTGACTCAATGCCAGTCAATCGCCCATGCCGAAAAAAACATCACCCTGCTCAACGGAATTTCGCGCCAATCGTGGGAGTCACTCATCGCGGCGGGGATCACCAGCGCCGAACACATCCTTGAGCACACACCCGAACAACTGATTCAGTTGAAGGGGATCGGGAAGGCAACGGTCAAACAGATTTATGCCAGCGCGCAAGCACTCGCGCGCGGAGAAGCGGTGCGGCTTGCGCCGCTTCCCGATGAGATCACGCGCCCGGTGATCATGCTCGACATCGAAACCAGCCTGAATTATGACGAAGCGAATCAGCCGTGGTCGTTCGGTTGGAGCGATTTGAGCGGTACGCTGCGCAACATGATCGTCGCCCGCTTTTTTGATGGTGATCAATTGATGCTGCCCAACGGTCAGTCCGTCGATATTGTCCCGCATTATCTCGACGGCTGGCGCATCCTCGCGGAATATGCGGAAGCGCACGACGCACTGATTTATCACTGGAGTGGGTTCGATGCAGGTGTGATGCAGCACACTGCCGCGCCGGAAATCGTGAGTATGCTTGCGCCGCGTATGCGTGACTTCTTGCAGGTGTTCAAAGCGTGCGTCATGCTTCCCGTGCGCGGACGCAGCATCAAAACGGTCGCGGCGTATTTGAATTATGCCTATCCACCGGAATCGAATTACGCGCAGGCGTGGAACGACTATCAAGCGTGGCGGCTGGAAAATGACCGCGATGCACTGGCGCGTGCCGTCGCCTATCAGCTTGCTGACGTGGAAGCGATGATCGTTGCGCGTGATTGGCTGCTTAGGTCGCCGTAAACGAATGGGTTTTCGCTGGTGAAGGCATCCAAGGAAGAAAGTAAGAAGGGGGATTTTCATGAGCAAAGTCTTGGTGATCGCAATCGGGTCGCGTGGCGATATTCAGCCTTTTGTCGCCTTGGGAAAGCAACTGCAAGCGGCGGGACATTTCGTCGCGCTGCAAACGGCCGAATCGTACCGGGGTTTCGTCGAGTCGAATGGGTTGGAATACGCCTACATGAACAATGACTTCATGGATTTGGCGGAATCCAAGACCGGGCAGGCGGCGACCGAAGGCGGGAACAAACTCGCCTTGATGCGCCAAGTGATGCCGATGCTGCGATCCACACTCGAAGATGAATGGAAAGCGGCACAAGCAGTTAAGCCGGATGTGATCGTGTATCACCCCAAAGCGCTCGGCGGTTCATCCTTGGCGGAAAAGTTGAATATTCCTGCCTTCGCGGCGATGGCACTCCCGCTCTATACACCCACCCGCGCTTACCCCGTCCCGATTATGTCAGGACTCAATCTCGGCGGCAGCTTCAACCGCCTGAGCTATGGGTTCATGCAAATGGCATATGCACCGTATGCGGGCGTTCCCAATGATTTTCGTACCAGCACCTTGGGGCTATCCAAACGCGGACGTTTTGCTAGCGAAATTGTCCGCGCCGATGGTCAGCCGCTCCCAGTGCTGTACGCCTACAGCCGCCATGTGCTGCCCGTCCCCGACGATTATCCACCTCATGTTCATGTGACCGGGTACTGGTTTCTCGATCATGCCCCTGACTGGCAGCCGTCGGAGGCACTCACGGCATTTCTGGAAAATGGCGCGCCGCCTGTTTATGTCGGCTTCGGCAGCATGTCCGGCACAAATGCGCAAGCCCGTGCGCGCATCGTGATTGATGCGCTCACCGCCGCAAAACAGCGCGGCATCTTGGCGAGTGGTTGGGGTGGTATGAAAACCGCCGATCTCCCGCCGGACATCTTCATGATCGATCAGGCTCCGCATGATTGGCTGTTCCCGCGTATGGCGGCGGTTGTTCATCACGGCGGAGCGGGGACGACGGCGGCGGGTTTGCGCGCGGGCAAACCGTCCGTGATCGTGCCATTTATTGTCGATCAGCCGTTCTGGGGAAAAATCGTGCACCAACTTGGAGTCGCGCCGCCACCTATCCCACAGAAAAAGCTCACGGCGGAGGGGCTTGCACAGGCAATCACGACAGCGGTTCATGATCCTGCCATGCGCGAAAAAGCTCAGGGATTGGGCGAGAAAATCCGCGCCGAAAATGGGTCAGCACGCGCTGTTGAATTGATCACCGCCGCACTGTGAGATCGATCACGCGAAGGCGAAGGTGTCCGCCCTCACAATCACAGCACGTGTTGATGACGGTTGTAATAGTCGATGAGCGCCGCAATCGCCCGCTCTAGGCTAGCGGTTTGTTCAAAACTTGCTTGCCGCGCCGCTTTCGGTGAGGTCAATTCAGGTGAGTGGGAGTTGACCAGATGAGCGATAACGGCGCGGCGTACATCTCGGCGCAGCTTGCCGAGTATCTGAGCACACTGAGGAGCCGTCACACGTATCATCCCCAGACACAGGGCAAAATCGAGCGCTGACATCGCAGTCTGAAGAACATCATCTACTTGGAAAACTATTATCTTCCCGATGACCTAGAGCAGCAAGAAAAATCCCTCCGCGTTCGAAAGAGGTGTTTTGGCTGACATTTTCATTTCCTATTCACGCCAGAACAGCGATTTCGTCCGCCGTCTGTACGAAGGACTCGACCGCATCGGGCGAGACGTGTAGATCGATTGGGAGTCGATCCCGCGCGGCGAAGAATTTCTCAAGACAATTTTCGACGAGATCGATGCAGCGAACATATTTCTGTTCATCGTCAGCCGCCATTCGCTCATCAGTGAAATCTGCAATCTGGAAGTGCGGCACGCGCGGCGGCGGCAGAAAAAGATCATCCCGATCGTAATTGAACTGATTGAAGGGGATGTTTTTAATGCGGTGGTCGCGGGAAACGAACGCACGCTAAAACGGGGACGTGCTAAAGGCGATCAGTCACGATAACGAGCAGCAGCGGTTTTACGCTGGCAGTGTGTCTTAAACAGATGAGCGGTGCGAAATCCGCTCATCTTCTTGATTAACCCATCTCCAAATCTCTCTCAACCCATTCTGTTTCCTTACACTGCCGTCGGCGCAGCGACCACGCTTATCCTCAAGACGAGCGACCTGCAAGCTCAAGCGCCGCACAGTTCGTCAATTTCGCAGTGTTCGACGCATGGAAAGACTACCACTGGTCAACCGGAAATACCGCGATGCTGGCGCGTCCGACCCGCTCAGCGGGCGGGATGGAGAGTTGACGGTTTCCCTCGATGCGACCGTGTGGACAAGATTGAACCAGTGGGCTGAACTCCGGAGTCATTCTGCTGCCGGGCTAACAACCCTAACGGTATGAGATCAGCCTTTGCGCCAACTGCATGATCAGTGCGCCATGTCCTTGAAACGCCTGTTCACGCAGCGAATCGATCTCCACCCACAAGGGTTCCTCAAGTCCTTCATCAGGCGTGAAGTGAACCTCACCAATCTGAGTAGACAATGGCTCACATCGATAGAAGAACAGAAAGCCGTGAAAAGCTAAATCAAGCGGGTCGTAGTAGAAAAGATCGGTCTGGAAATGCAGGAACTCAGCCACCTTGACGGGAATGCCAGCTTCTTCTTTCACTTCCCGGATCAAAGCGGCGTCGATGGACTCACCCTTTTCAATGCCACCGCCGGGGAGCACATACCGCTTGGTGTAGAGTGCTCTTACGACGAGCAGCTTGTTGTCCTGCACAATCAGTCCATAAACGGAAGGTCGCTGAATCAGCGTGTCCGCATCCACGAACTTCTCATCATTAAAGAGCGTCCGACATTTCACCTTCACCGTCATGCTCCGCATTTCATTTGAACTTCACACTGATACACAACTAACCTGCTGAGTACTTCACCGACAACCTGAGTTAAGACCGTTCAAGGCTTCTCCCAAATAATCGAATAACGCCACAAAAGATGCTGCTTTACGGAGGCATTCGGCAGGTGTTTCGTACAGATTTCGCGTATCTGTGACAGCAGCAGATAGTGGTCATGGTTGCCATGCGCTTCCCACGCCGCACGGACTTCTGCCGACTCGCGCAGTCTTCTATTCCGAACGATCTGGAACATCTTGCTAACGACGACCGCCCAAACATCGCGGAAAGTAGACTGCTCCTGTTGAAACAAATCCAGCACCAGTAGTTTTCCACCGGGCTTTAAGGCGTGTTTCATGCGGATTAACATTTCTTCAAGCGGTAGATGATGAAGCGTTGCAATCGACACGATGCAATCGAAGCGGTCGGTCGACCATTCCCAATCCATCACATCGGCAACCTGATAGTGGATGTTCGGATGTTGAACGGATTGTTCACGCGCGCGACGCACCATTTCAGGGGATAAATCGATTGCCAGCACCTGATCGCAGCGATCTGCCAGCAGTCGCGCAAAATTCCCCTGACCACATCCGATCTCTAACGCTTCACCCAGATGCGGCGCAAGGGTTCGAAGCAAAAAGGGATGATAGTGGCGATTGTGATCCCATTCAAACTTGTCCAATTGCGCAATCCGGTCAAAATCCACCCGAATGGTGTCCATTGTTTCTATCCTCTGTCGTATCCGCGCGAGTCTCTATCCATCATAGACAACAGAGAAGCGGGTCAAGATACGTGCCTCGTCGTCCCCGTAGTGCGGAAGTGCGACGTGATGACCAAATGGTATTGAGATGCTGCTCCGTCTCGCCCGACGCGGGTGATTATGGGTGAGTTGAAGCAGAGAATTGCTCATCTTCCCTCATGGCGTTTCTTTCCTGACAATGAGCGTGTTACCGACCTGACCAAAGTCATCGCCGCCGTCGAGCCGAATCCGCCTATTACCCCCAATTTGCCTGCGCTCAAGCCGCAGTACCGCAAGCAAGTCGAGCAGCCTATGCCGCCGAACGAGCCAACCATCGATATTCCGATGAAGAAGGGGACGAAAACAGTCAAGATCAGCCACCTCAAACTCACCGGCGGGGAGACAAATGCAGCAGCGTATCGTGAGGCAGTCTTGCTGGCGGGCAAGCTGATCGACGACGTGTACGCGCTGGCGAAAAAGATGGGCTTCCCACAAAACGCGGAGCGTTATCAAAGCGCGGCTCGCTTGGCAGACCCATCAGCAGCAAGATCTAGGCGCCTGTCAGGAGGGTGTTTCGGCATTGAAATGCGTCTGTGTCGGGGCATCCACGAGAATCGAAGTGCCCCCGTCCACAACCGTGAGGAACTCAAAGGCATTGCCCACCTGTCCGAAATCCATCTCCCAATGCCGCAGCGATGCCGGACGCTCTACCGGGTGGTGGAAGTGGACACGGCTCAGGATCCGCTCCGCGTCTTTGGGGATTTGCCAGATCTTGCGCGGTGAGCGGGGCAGGTACACCCCGCTGGATGATAAATCCCCCTCATGACGCAGGTGATACAAGATCGTGTTCGCACGCACCACCGGTCCATAGCGGTGTTTGAGGTCATCGCACAGACTGAGAATCGCATCCTGCACCACCGGCACAATCTGAAAAGGATGATGGCGTGGTGCGTGTGACTAGCTCTTGAAAATCACCAGTGACGGCGATGCTGTCTCCCGCAACCAACTACCTTGCGTCCAATCAGCGTGTGCACTACGCAGTTGATACAAACGAACCCGGTCAAGCTCCCACTCGTTCTCCATCCTGCATCATCACGGCTACTGGGCTGCATCTTAACCAGCCACGATGTCTGTATCCCACTTCGAGAGCTAAACTAGAGGATTCATACAGACACCGCCCATCAAGAAGCGCAGCCGTACTACCCGACTCCGTTGGAGGATGACGAGCGCACAGCGCAGAGGGTTTATCAAACCGTTGAACGACTATCCGGTGAAAGAACGTTGAGCCTAAGCAATGCTCGCTGCCTCGTCGATCTGTATGGGCGGGAAGTCGTCACATCCACCGTGAAACGCACGGAAGCACTGCATAACAAAGGGGAAATCGCTAATCCCACCGGATTTATGGTGACAGCGGTTCGAGTAAGCTGGCAATCCACTCGCCGTGTAGAAGCTTGGGCAAATGCGCCGCGCCTGAACGGTGAGCAGTGTGCGAGATCTCATTGATGGAGGATTTGAGCGTAAAATTCAGTTTTCGCCAGTCGCCTCAACTGATTGTGACCAGCTCATGAAATTGCCTTTTGACAGCTTTCTCATCCCTAAATAACCTTAAAGAACCTAACACCTTTTACTCCCTTGTCTACCTCTATCCAAGAGAATTCTTGACTTATGAAGCGCACGGGGAAAACGCCGGAAAAGGTATGCGATACGCTTCAAAAATACGATCTGAGATGAGATCGTAATACCTGCGGGTCGATTATGCAGGTCGCCTGTTGCAAGCGACCTGCGTTTGGAGCTGATCTGACCCGGTGGAACGCTTAGAACAGATCCACTCGGTCATGATGTCTGGATAGCTAGAATTTCAGCTTCGCTGCCCATTCATCGATCTGTTTGTTGGCATCCTCTTTGGCAATACCATATCTCTCTTGGACTTTGCCTGCCAAGATTTCACGATTGCCGTTGACTTCCATGAGTTCGTCATCCGTCAACTTACCCCACTGCTTCTTGACCTCGCCGCTGAATTGCTTCCACATTCCGCCGATCCTATCCCAGTTATTACTTTTTTCCATTGTCCTTTTCCTTTCAATTCCATCAACTAAATCTTGCATTGCAGATAGAGTCACCTACTCGATTGACAAGCTGCTGAATGACTGGTATCTACCCTTGTATAAAGACTTTTATTCTTTCCTGAAGACTGCTTACCCTTCTACGCACATCGGCAGCGGCTCTTGGAAGAGACTAAAGTGATAGGCAGGTGGGTTAATGGGTAAGACTAACCCACTTGTCTGGTTTGCTTCATCGGCTTCAGATGCCTACTGGGCTAAAGATTCGCGAGTCAGTCGGCTAGTGGCAGGAAGCGGATCTGTATAACCCTGTGGTAGGCTAAATAGAGCACCAGCAACAGTTGCGCTAATCCAGCCATGATAGCCGTTGTATCCGTCAATAGAATCGTTGAGTTCCATCAAAGCGATCCAAGCGACACTCAGCGCCGTATCCATGTTGGCGACCACCGTTCGGAATTCGTCCGTGTCCAGTTCCGGTACAGCATTCTCGCCATCCAAGAGCGAATGGACATTATCGCTGAACGTTACAATGCCCGAAAATCGGCTGGCAATTGTGGAAGTAGGGCGGTTAAACGTCGTCAACGCACCCGAAAGCCGGGTATATGACCGATTAGCAGACAGATCCACCCCAACGCCATCTATGAACGTTACGACACTTGAAAGCGAAGGTTCGACTGCCGGAAAGGCTAATTCATAGCCTATTTGCGCCGCTTCTACCCTTGCCTGACGAGCAACTAATTCGTTGCGGTCCCCGGGAATGGAGATCGCCAGCAGTACGAGGAACACGAGCACGGCGATGCCGATGATTTTGTTCCGAAGACTCAGGCGACTCAGAAAACTCTGTTTTGCAACTTCTTGGCTGGTTAGTTTTGCGGATGTGGTCATGATTTGCTCCTTTGAACCAAACCTCGTACTTTGAGGATGTTCGACACAGGCTTCTATCAAAGTCTTTATCCGCGTATCCTCAAGGTTTGGGGGTGACTACCGAAGGTTATTTGGCGAATTGGTTTTGCATGTGCTGCGTGTTACTTACCCAGTGCTTGGCTCTCTGCCTCAGCTTCGAGTTGATCTAAACGTGTGTAGTAGTCGTGGATTTCTTTCAGATGCGCCCAAGCAATCTTTCCCGTCAATATGGGATCATCATTGGTGACGTTGGTTTCCGGATCATGCGCGCCATGTTCGAGTTCGACTTCCAGACCGCGCCGAAACTGATCTACATCAATTTTCGTCCAGTTGATCCCAAGCTGTGTTCCAACCGAACGTGCTTCCTCAAGAGAGATTTGCCGCTTGCTGCTCATAATGAGCCTCACGCTTCCTGCTGTCAGGTTTTATGGGTAAGGTCACGACGTAGGGTGAGTGGAACGACTGCAACATTTTCCGCTGCCCCATTGGCTTCAAGCGCCGACTCATGTTCAAGGTTAGGGACAATCACAATCGAACGTCTCATGTTTCACCATCCCACTCCAGACAAAAATGAGCCAAGACGAGAAACTTCGTCGGTGTGCTAGTCCTGTTTCAGTCGGTCATCAACGCTTTTACGCAGTTCGTTAAATTGCTCTTCAAGCCGCTTCATAAATGATTCAACCGATTCGCGACCAGTATTCAGTCCATCTCCGACACTCTCAGCGAGCTCGTGGCGGGCTTTTTTGCCAGAAATAGGGGAAAAGAGTACGGCTAATGCGGCTCCAATTCCCAAGCCAAACGTCAGAAAAGCCAACGTTAGCACTGCTCTGTTGCGCATCGCGTGCATTTCGGCGTCGCGGCTGTAGTAGATACGATCACTATTCATTTGCTGTACCCTCATTTCATTAATCAGCATGTTATGTCAGGGGGCACGGGCGATAAATCACCCGTACCCCTGTAGGGAATTACTCTACACGTTCTTATCGAGATAACACCCGGCGTCCGTTCAACACCCGCAATAGGGCTAACAGCACCACCGCCCCGACGAATGCCACAACGACGCTCCAGATATTGAACCCCGTCACGCCCGCTGCTCCGAACTGATTAAACAGAAAACCACCGATCAGGGCGCCGACGATACCTACAATGATGTCCATAAGCAGCCCTTGCTGGCCGTTCGTTTTCATCACCATGCTTGCCAACCAACCGGCAACTGCTCCAACGATTAACCACGCGAGCCATCCCATTTGATCCATGATTTTGCCTCCAATAGTTTCGCAGATTACCTCGATATTCAGTATAGAATTTGCAGCCTATCAAAACATCCCTCGTGAGGTGGGTTATCTCATGACCCTGTGGAATGATCTTTCAATCCACAAGTTGGCAATCATTTGGTTGTGCCCTCGTTTTCGATACGAGATTCTCTTTCAACGACCACGAGAACTGGCTCGGCTGTCAACTCAGGAGCAGCAAGGATTACCGTCTCGGTTGTAGGGGCAGCAGTTACGATCACCGGAGGTGATTGGGCTGTGCCTTGGTCGTTAATTTGCGTTTCTTCCTCAACTACCGGAGTAACGGTTAGCGGAAGGGTATTGCGATGAATAGGCATAACCCTCGCAGTCGCTGGTGGAGGAGCGGAGAAAGTCACCACAGGCGATGCGTCCGTATCCTTTTTTTCGATGGACTCGCCATCGAAACCTTTCCATCCCTCTTGACGCCACAGATTAATGCGCTCGTGGATATTGGTTGAGCCATTGCGATTCATAATATCCTCGACGCGCAGGGTGTCCGAAGTCTGAATGCTGATGAGCGTTCCGCCGCGTCGGATGCCCTCGGCGTAATACGGAGCTTCGTCTTCAGGTACACCGCTCTTGACAAGCGCACCTGCGATGCCGCCTGTAATTGCGCCAGCCACTATACCGGTAAGTGCACCGACAATTGGTCCGGCTGCTATAGCCAACCCGAGACCCGGAATCGTCAACGCAGCCGCGCCAACCAAGAGTCCTGTCAATGCGCCGACGACCGATCCAAAGCGTGCGCCTTCGCCGGCTGTAACGGCATCTTCCTTGGGAACATAGTCTTTGTCCAAATAGTGACTGTACTGATTGTGCGCATCGTTTGTGATCAGGCTGATCGAACTGCGTGCAAAATTGGCGTTCACCAAGTCTTCAACGACCTGCCGTGCCACAACAATGTCATCGTACAGAGCGACAATGGTCTTGTTCATAGTTGATTCACTTTCTCGAAAGTCAGGTAGATTTACGGCATACACTTGAAATTGGACGGTTGAAAGGATGGTTCGGAAAGGGTTTTATCGGTTGCCCTAAGCGGCGTACCGAATCATCACGACATTTATTGGGGAATTAGCGGCTTTCGGGTCTCCCGGCTTTAACCGCTGGTCGGTTGTTAGCTGTCAAGGGAGCTTACAATCAGTATAACATTTGACGCGGATCGAACCATTCATCGTTGGGGGGATTTATCTGTAGTGCCTTGGTATGATATTTGTACCTGCTCGGAGGATTAACTCACTTTTCCAGTTCCTATCGAAACACCATTCTTCCTATGAAACAATTTGCTTGGGGCAAATACCGTAACAGATGTGGAGGTAGAGGATAAAAAGAAACCAAGTGGTCTTATGAGCCAGACGGTTGTCTACGGGATATAGAAAGCCCCCAAATTGAGATTATGTTCTAGGATCAGCACGATCGCTTCCACCCGAGATGTAACACCTAGTTTGGCAAGAATGCTGCCGACATGAGACTTTGTGGTGGAGCGACTGATCATCAATACGTTGGAAATCTCATTATTGTCCATCCCTTTGACCATTAAACTCAGCACTTCGCGTTCGCGCGGTGTCAGATTCTCAAATGTTGGCTGAGGGTCACGTATGGATCGGATCAGTATGTCGGTGACTTCCGTTGCATAGGTAGGAGAACCATTTTTGGCGGCACGGATGGCATTTGCTAGATCGTCTGCCGAAACCTTCTTAAATAAGTAGCCAGTTACCCCTGCTTCAAGAACATCCTTAATCAGTTTCTCTTCACCAAAACTGGTGAGTGCAATCACATGTGTTTCTGGAAAATCGTGGCAGATAAAGCGTGTAGCCGTGACACCATCCATAATAGGCATCATTAAATCCATCAACACGACATCGGGTCGTTTTTCGGCGCACAGGGCTAAGGCTTCTTTTCCATTAGCCGCTTCACCCACCAGTTCGAGATCGTCGTAACTCGTCAGGAATACAGCTAACCCCTTTCGCAGCATGGCGTGGTCATCAACAATCACGATTCGTATCCGATTTTGGGTAACCATTTATTCACCTTGGCTATCGAACTTCGTGAAAAATACTCCCTACTATTATTGTACTGTGTTCTCATCTGTGAGAGCAACCCAACTGACTTTGATCACTGTCCCCCGCCCTGCGTGACTGGCGATTTCCAGCGTTCCGCCAATATCCCGGATCCGGTCTTTCATAATACTGATTCCTAGGTGACTAGGCCCGATATCAGTCGGGTCAAAGCCAATTCCATCGTCCTGAATAGTGAGTTCAACCCGACCCAAATGGCTGTTAAAATGGATTTCAATCTGGTTGGCTAAAGCATGCTGGGCAGTATTATTGAGCGCTTCCTGTGCCACACGATAGAAAACAAAATGCACTTCTGGCGGAACAGGATCTTGCTCTCCTATTTGTACCGAAACTTTCAAGCCAGCGCGGTTAGCGATGATTCCGGCGACTTGGCGAATCAGATCGCCCAATTTCTCATCCGTGAGTGCCGAAGGACGGAGTTCCAGTAGCAGGGCGCGCATTTCTTCGAGGGCGTTCTGCGCTAGTTGATGGACAGTAATAAGGCTGCGTTGTCCTGCTTCCTTATTCGTTTCCCAGATCGCGGGTAACCGCTCCGTAATCAGGCTCACCGACCAGAGCGTCTGAGAAATCGTATCATGCAGTTCATTTGCTAGGCGGCTCCGCTCTGCCGTTACCGCCGCCTGTTTAGCGCGGTCAAGCAGACGGGCATTTTGAATGGCGATGGCGGCTTGATCGGCAAAACTTTGCAGTCGTTCCGCATGGGCTTGGGTGAAATAGCCCGGAGTCGCGCTGTCGAGCGATAAAAAGCCTAGAATGGTACCGTTGGCGCGGATGGGGGCGATGACATTCGAGTTGACCCACTCTAGCCCCGGAAAGCCAATCCACATCGGCGATGTGGTTGTATCCGCAATCGCCAGCGGTTTTCCAAGTTCGATCAATTGCTGCAATGCCACCAGTTTCTTAATGGGGATACGTTGGCGCAGCCAGTCTTTTTCCAGTCCTTTTTCGATATACCCTCGCTGACGTACTACTCGTACCAAGTCGGACTCTACAAACAGAACGTTCGCCCCATCATAGGGGGTGACTCGTTTTATGGTATCGAGGATATGATCCAGAATTCTATCCAGATCAAGGGTGCTGCTCATGGTCGCCAGCGTATCACGTAATGCCTCGGTTAAGGCACGTTCTTCCTGCTCAAGCGCCTGAGTTCGTCTTTGTTCTTCAATTTGTTCCTGCAGGCGTTGGTTCAGCCTAGACTGATACGCAATGTGTTCTTGAAGGTGCGCCTCTAGATCGTTATATGCCTTTCGCAGCTTTCGCGCAGCGGTTTCTCGCTCGGTGATCTGGCTTTTTAAGGCAGTGGTCGCCCGCGTCAGGGCGGCTGTTTGATCCTGAACCTGTCTTTCCAATTCGGCATAGGTTTCGGACATACCTTGTGCTGACGACGGGCGGGGCGTGCCCTGATGAATCAAATCCACTATGTCGTTAAGTACGGTTGTGGTAGCGTTGAGTGCTGCCGCATCGGTTGGTTGATTCTGCTGAAGTTCGTTAATCCAGCTTTGAACCGCCCCTATTTTTTCATTCAGGTCACTCATTTCACTATCCGCCTTCGCTAATACTTAGAAGCCATTTGAAGAATCCTGTTCGGTAGAATGGAGCTTCCACCCGACCATTCAAAGTTACCCAAACGCTGGTTGGTGGAACGGAATTTTTCTTGGTTTGGCAGCTATCGTCGCTTGAGCAAGGATTATGAAGAAGACATCCCCGATTCTGCACCAGAATTTGGGACTATGTAGGTGTCAGCCAGTTACCCAAACTTGATCTACCAAAGATGGATACCGACGAATGCACATTCAGTGCGGCTGGGGAAGTGTGATGACGAAAATAGTTCTAATACCGGAATTGCTGCTGACTTCGATGCTGCCGTGATGTAATTCAACAATTCGTTTCACTAAAGGCAATCCCAAACCTGCGCCACTCCTAACATCTCGTGACTCATCTGGTTTGAAGAAGTGGTCAAAGATGTGTGGCAGTTTATCCGCTGCAATGCCTAGCCCATCGTCAGCGATCACGATTTTGATATCTGTATTTTCTTCATGTGTTGTAATGTTAATCATGCCTCCTTGCGCGCTAAATTGAAGGGCGCGATTTACTAGGAGGCTGATCGCCTGAGCAATTCGTTCTGCATCAAGATAAACAAGCGGCAAATCTCCCTGCAACTGGTGGACTAAACTCACACGGTGCATCTCCGCTTGACGCTCCAACTTGCTTAGAACTGTCACGACCAGATCGTTAACACTGCCCAATTCAAGTGATAATTGCGGCGTACTATCCAAAACAGCCATCTGCTGAAGTTGTTCAAGGATAGAAACGAGATAAAACAGCTCCCTAGTGACCATTTCTATTTTTTCCAACTGGATTTGTTTATCGGTCGCCTTGCCGACTAAATACAACCCGGTCGTAATCGTCGCGATGGGGGTGCGCAAATCGTGCGAAATATCCCGAACAAAATCCGCCAATACTTTGATGCGATGCTTCTCTGCAGCAAGAGCCATTCGTTCAACTTCAGTTTGTTTTTGCAGCGTTAAATCACTGACTGAGATACGAAACACTACCGCTGCATCAGGCAGATTCAGCACACTGCCATCCAACCGTACCTCAAGGCGCTGCTGAGTTGCCGTTCGAAGAGCGATTTCACACTGCTGGGCTTGATTGGTACTGCGAAGGGCATGACAAAAGAAATGAAAAGCATCTTGTGTATCCCCTTCAATAAAATCGGAGAGATGCCGATTGATCACTTTATCGCGATCTAATTCAATGAGCCGCGCAAAGGTAAGATTTGCTTCAACAATGTGCGCATCTGTATCGAGCATGAGCAACCCAACGGGTGAAAACTCATAGAGATCGCTGTATTTGCGGTATGAGGTTTCAAGCGCAAGCTGAGTTAAGCGCAGTTCTTCATTTTGGAGTTCAAGCTCAATTTGATGAACACGCAGTTCATGGATCAATGTTCGGGAATCATCCAGAGAAAGTGGGGAGGTTTCGATCGATTGCTCGTCAAGTTTCTGTTCGGCGCGCGCTCGAAGACTCGATTCTGAGTGATCATTATGCTGAGTTGCCATGTTATTTTCCTTAACGGGATTTCAGAACACTCGATACTAGAAAGTTCGGAGACCCCGGTGGTTGTATTGATTCTAACGTGGCGAAATTCCTTTGCAGTGCAGTTTGACTTCAATCCCACCCGTCACAAGATTTGTAATCCACAAATCTGCCCCAATTCCGGCAGCACGCTCCTGCATTCCGCTGATCCCCATTCCGGGTGATACTTGTGCTGTATCAAAGCCCACTCCGTTGTCGCGTATGATCAAGGTAACATCGTCCGATTGATTGATCAACTGAATGCTGAACAGAGTTGCCTGACTATGCTTGAGGATATTGTTCAGACTCTCCTGAGCGATTCGATATAAGGTAATATGCACATCAGGCGGCAAGGTTGGCTCAACGCCAATCAGATCAAATTTGGCATCAATTTCGAGATGACCTTGCACTGCCGCGCTTAGCTGACGCAAAAGCGTGCTAAGGTGTGTTTTCACGATACTTTCCGGGCGGAGTTCAAGCAGAAGCACCTGCATTTGAGCAAGCGCAGCCCGGTTCAGGGTGATCACCTGTGCCAACTGCGCTTTACCGAGTTGAACATCACGCTCCCAAATGTGCGGGAGCGATTCGCTGAGCGTCGTGGCAGCAAAAATCGATTGTTTAACACTGTCATGCAGATCGCGTGACAACCGCTGACGCTCTTGCAGCGTGGCAAGATCGCGCGCCTGTTCAGAAAGGCGTACGCGTTCTAATGCTTGAGCGCACTGCTGTGCAATCACTTGGATGAACACCTGATCTTCTTGCGTGAGTGCTTGCGGTTGCAAAAACCCATAGCTGAGCAGCCCAATCGTATCATCATTCACAATTAAGGGCAGAGTCGCAAACGCAGTGATGTCATGAAGAGGGGTTTGGGATGCTTCTGGATAACATTGCAGATATGCTTCTAGCGAGAGAAATTGTATTGGCTCCTGTTGGGTTTGCACTTGCGCAAAGAGATTAACGGGCGCTTCAATCTGCGACAGTGTAAGCTCCCTCAGATCATATGATCCTTTAAGTTGAAAGGGTGTGCCGTCTGTTGGGCGAAGCATAATATCTCCGCGACGGGCGGCTATCACCGGCATACTTTGCTGAAGACAGACTTCAAATATCTGCTCATACGAAACGGCATTCGATAAGGTCGCTGTCACCTGCTGTAAACTGATAATCCGCTTGGCAATGCGATCCGACTGGGCACGTGCCGCTTGCTCTGCGCTGTAAAGGCGTCTGATTTCCTGTTCGGATTGATATCGTGACGTGATGTCTGTAGCGGCAATTCGATAGGTGGTAGAATCTACGGTTTGTGAAAGCACAACCCCATCCACAGCGAGTACTAATGGAATACCATTCGCCGGAATCAGTGTGATTTCACACTGTTGAGGCTCTTGTGTAGTGCGGAGCGCTTGGTAAAAAAAGTGATAGGTATCTTGTGCGCTCTTGTCGATGAATTGAGAAAGATGTCGCTTGATGAGCTTTTCGCGATCCAACCCCAACATCGTCACAAAGGTTAGGTTCACTTCTTGGATGCGCTCATCCTGATCAAGTGTGAGCAGACCCACTGGCGAAAACTCGTACAAGTCGCTGTATTTTCGACGGGAGGCTTCTAACGCAAGCTGAGTGATCCGCAGTTGTTCATTTTGGGCTTCCAACTCGATTTGATGGACATGCAGTTCATGGATGAGTCGTTTGGCATCCTGAAGGGATAAATCATCTGCGTCAAACGGCGTTGTTTGAGGTTCTTGTTCGGTGTACCTACGAAGCTCATCGCTTTCTTCAGGATGGTTTCGACTGTTCATGGGTCTAACCTTTCTTGTCAATGTTGAGTATGGGTTCTGCATAAAGGTCAATTGCACAGGGATATTTGCAAAACACGATTCAGGTTTCCCGAAAACCAGAGCCAATATGTCGAGAGTTATCCTTGGGCGACAGCGTCACAAAAGCCCCCTGCTCAGCACAAGTAAGACGAGCTGTGATGGGTCACCGCTGATCTGAATCCGCCGCGCACTCACCAGCATCTTTCCAAGTCCAAATACGGGAAGATTGACGGAGACTTCATGATCTTCAAGCGGAATACCTGTCTCAAAAACCCCATTGATCAACGGCTTCAGTTCGGGAATATTCCAAACACCATCACCAAGTTCATTGAGAAGAACTCCTAAAGTTTCCTGTGGGGTTACATTCATAATTTGAAAAAATGAAGTATTCGCGTTGACAACATGCAGCGTCGAATTGATCAACACCAACGGTTCGCGTACCGTGTTAAAGATTTCTTCTGCAAGCAGCCGTGCCGCCTGTACCGCGTCCGTCTGTCTCTGTGTGGTCACATCGTTAAAAGAGATGACAACGCCTTTTATAGCATTCTGAGTAGTGCGGTAGGGGCGCATTTGCACGGCATACCAACGCCCATTTTTCGTCTGAATAACCACCTCATGAGGCACAAGAGAAGTGAAAACGTCGCCTATATCATGAGGCAGGTTGGGATAGTTAAAATCTGAAACGATATGCTCGATAGACCGCCCTTCATCACCCGCGACCAACCTAAAAACTTTGGCTGCAGCCGGGTTGAAACGGCGAACACGCGAATCTGTATCTAGTAAAATAATCCCTGTCTGTATGGTATTAAAAGTGTTTTCGAGATCATTATTCGCCCATGTGACTTCTTCAACCTTCCGCTCCAGTTCAGAATTGGTCGTCAGAAGTTCTTCATTGACGGCTTTTAGTTCTTCCTGTGAGGTTTCTAGTTCCTCATTGACGCTCTGCAATTCTTCGTTCATCGATTGCATTTCTTCATTCGATGACTTCAGTTCTTCGATGATTGCCTGCAAATACTCACGCGTATCCGCAAGTTCTTGTTGAAGCAGACGACTGCGTTGTTCTCGCTCATCCAGCGTACTGGGGGATGGTTGTACGCCGCTGGTATCCATTTGTGGCAGATAATCAACTTCTTCAAAAAATACCGCCAGCAAATTCTCGTTGGTTGCTGTGGCGAAAGGCTTCACAATCAGATTGATGAAAGTGTCTTGACCATTCGCTTCCACCCGTATACCCGGTTCATAGATTTCGCGCTGCTGCGTAATGGCACGGTAAATAGTGGTCGTTAGCGGAACTTTAAGACCTTCCCGTGCCGAATGGATAATATCGAGATCATGGGTATCCCCCGGGGCGATTTCAAGGTATTTCCCTGTCCGCCCATGCACATAGCGCATGTATCCCTGCTGGTCGATGATCACACAAGCTGGCGACCAATCCTTGAGCAGCATCGCTTCCGTTGCTTCACGCAAACTTGGAACCGGTCGCGCTCGACTGAGTATTTGGGTTTTATTTTCAGTGATGTCAGCACTCGTGGGAGGGATATCAACCCTGAAACGAGAGACAGAACTGCTCTCAGAGCGTTGAAACAGTTTGTGTGGCAGATCATGCGGTTTGAATTCGTGATCACGCCTCCCAAGGCTTTCCGATAGCCCAAGCATGAGAAAACCAGTCGGCGCAAGTGCAAAATGGAAATAAGACAAAACCTTGCCCTGCAATTCCGTATCCAGATAGATCAACAAATTGCGGCAGCTAATCAAATCCAACCGAGAAAACGGCGGGTCTTGGGTAACGCTGTGTACGGCGAAGATCAGCATTTCGCGCAGTGACTTTGTGACCTGATAACCCTCAGAGGTCGCCAAAAAATACTGCGTCATATAAGGTTCTGGAACATCAAGTGCAATGTTCGATGGATACCTTCCCATCCGGGCAATGTTAATCGCATGGCTGTCAATATCTGTCGCAAAAATCTGAATCCGATATTCCTGCTTTAGAACCGCCATCTGCTCACGGATCAAAATGGCGATTGAATAGGCTTCTTCGCCTGTAGAACAACCTGCCACCCAGATGCGTATCGGTTGGTTCACCCGTCGATTCTCGAACAAACGTGGGATTACCGTATCGCGCAGTTGGGCAAAAACTTCGGCATCGCGGAAAAAACTAGTCACGCCAATCAACATGTCGCGAAAAAGGGCTTCTACGCCAATCGCGTTGTTTTGAAGGAATCGGACATAATCTTCTATCTTTTCGATTTGATTGACCGCCATCAAACGTTCGATGCGACGGCGAATCGAACTTTCTTTATATTGAGAAAAATCTTGCCCGGTTTGCGTTCGAACAAGAAACAAAATCTGTTGCAGTGAATCAGGTGCTTCCTCTGTAGGAGGAGTCCCCCAGTTAATATTCGAGTCGAGGGCTAAGCGCCGATACTTCTCTAGCTGCTGCGGCATCGCAGCAGGAGTCAAAATGAAATCGACTAATCCCGTCGAAATGGCGTTGCGCGGCATTCCATCGTAGACGGTCGAGGTGGGGTCTTGCACCATGATCATCCCACCTTGTTCTTTAATTGCCTTCAGTCCCAGTGTACCGTCGCTAGCCGTTCCCGACAGAATAATGCCAACCGCTCGTTCGTGCATGTCAGCCGCAAGCGAGCGAAAAAAATAGTCAATCGGAAGGCGAATAGAAGTGCTTTCGGCGGGTTGAAGCAGTTGTAGATGTCCGTTAAAAAGTCCCATCATGCTGTTGGGGGGGATGACATACACGTGATTCGCCATCACCTGCATATCATTTTTGACCTGCTGTACAGGCATTTGTGTATAGCGTTGGATGATCTCAGCCAAAATACTGGGGTGATCAGGTGCGAGATGCTGAACTACAACAAACACCATCCCAGTGGTTGGTGACATCTGCGAGAAAAAACTCTCAAATGCTTCCACTCCACCCGCTGATGCACCAATCCCCACAACAACCGGAAACTGCGAATGCTTATCTATGGCATCAAAGGGTGCATCCCCATCCGTGGAGTTGTTTGGTTCATCATTCATCGAATCGATCCCTGCTTTTCCGTGCTGAGAATAGGCTATGGCTTGCTTTAGAAGCGGGAAGGGCTAGAACCATCTATCTGAAGGATGACCCAAATTGAGTGCTATATCTAGAGGAGCACTGTAGGGCTAAATTGTAGTGCGGCGGAAAAACTGGAAGACCCAATAAGAGAGTATCATGGGGTCAAGGAGTCCAGAAACGATGGCACAGAAACGCCGCAAGTTTACGGCGCAATTCAAATTTGAAACGGTGATGGAGGTGCTGCGCGGAGAGA
>JBGSVJ010000008.1:0-84224 GCA_041753015.1 Anaerolineae bacterium | reverse complement strand
GTGGGCGCAGTCGCAGCCGGTGCGGCGGTCGCGGGCGGCGCGGTCAGTGTCGGGTCGAATGCGCTGGCAGGTAGCACCGCCTTGCAAAGCGGCGCGACCAAAGCGCAAGCGGCGGGCGTGACCTTCGGCGGAAACGACACGCTCACGGGAGCGGCGCGGGCGATTGTGCGCATTCCGGCACTCGATAACACCCCGCTCGGAGACGCCGCCGAGCAGTTTCTTGAAGGCTCGGTTACGCGGCGGGCGGCGCGGGAAATGCCGGGGATCGGGCGGGTCGCAGGTCCGCTGATGGGGGCGGCACTGTTGAGCGACCGCGATCCGGATCACGCCGAACGGGATGAGAAAGGGCGGATCGTATCACGTCCGATGCTGATTCCGGCGGTGGGTGATCAACTAAAGTCGTGGGTCACGCCGGGCGGAGATGAAACCTCGCTGCGGATGGGTGAATTCAGGCACGCTGAGGACAGACGCGCTGCCGATTCCGATCTGCACGGCGAAGAAATCGAAGACAAGATTCAGCAATCCGGCGGCAGGAACGAATCCGTTACGCAAGCTGCATCACGCTTGCAATCGAGCGCGGAAGCACTGGAGCGAGTCGGCACACTCCGCGTATCTGGGTCTACCGATGTGAGCAGCGTCTTAGGTGACGCGATCCGCTTGCTCGGTGACAAAAGCGGCTCAGGCGTGGATTACCTGACCGCCGGAAACCTGATGGCGCGGGCGATGGGAGTCGATCCGCAGCCCGGCACGCCGCCGATCGGGCAAGACCTCGCGCGTTTTGGGCTGTTCCTCGATCAAGCGGCGAAGGCGGGACTCTCGCCCGCGCTGACAGAACGGATCGCGCGGGAGGTGAAAAGCTCCGGCGAAGTCTCAGCGAACACGCGCACGACCGTGATCAGCGAACTGGGGCAGTCGCCGGGATTTACACCCTCTGAAGCGGAACGGCGGTTGGAGCGCATTGAAATCGCGGCGCGGATGCTGCCCGACGCGATCACTGCGTATGGCAAAGTGAGTGTTCCTGAGGCTGACGAATGAGCGATCAACTGCGCTATTACACGCTTGATGAGCTAAAGAATCTTTCGCTGGCGGAGCTGCGCGCGTTGTGGGAACTGGTGCCTACCGACCGGCAGCGGTCATACCGGGCGGCGTATGACCGGGAGGTGAAAACCGCGCACGCCGAAGGCTCGGACGTGAAGGAGCGCAAAATCGCGCTGGCGCTGCTCAAACGCTATTACGAAGCAGGGCTGGTGCCGGTGGGACTGCGCTGGGCGCGTGCGCCGAAGCGGGTGATCGAGGCGGCGCGGCAGGGGGAGCGCTACCGTGAACCAGAAGCGGCGGCGGTGAAATCCGGCACGCCGTCGGGTAAGGTGCTGATCGTGCTGGGGGCGCTCATGCTGGGGATGGTGCTGCTTCTACTGCGCGGCACTGGTACTGTAACAGATGTTTCGCCTGATGTGACGGCGACGCTGCCCGCCGGTGTGACCCCAACTCCGCTGGCGCTCGAAGCGCAAGACGAGGTGATCGAAGGCGGCGATGCAAGCCGCGCACCGATTTACCCGATCAGCCTGCAAGTTTCCTCCGGTGACGGATCTGCGCCGCGCGTGTGGGTGGTGCAGCGGCGGGTAGTGCGCGCTTCCGACTGGAACTTCGACCCAAATCCAGACACCGCATCGTTTCTCAATGGAATGGCAGTGCGCCCGGTGATCGGTATCCCGTGGTCAGAGGATAATGCCGCATGGTTTGAGCAGATCGGCGTGGGAGCGGCGTTCCGCGTGCAGATGAACACCGGCGCGGTGCTGACCTTCACGTTTGAGGACAGGCGCGACGTGCGCCGCAGCGATACGAACATCTTCCGGCAGGTGACACCGGGGCTGGTTGTGCTGCTGCTCGGTGAAACGGATGCAGACGGGCTGCCGACCGGCACACGCACCTTGATCACGGCGAACTATCCGGTTGATCAGGAACTAGGGCGCGGCGGCGAACTTCTCAGCGTGCTGGCGCTGCCGCCTGTTGAAGTCGCGCCAACACCAATACCGACTGCCACCGCGACACCGCTCCCGTTCAGCGGTTTGGATGTGCAGATCATCCGGGTGACAACAAGCGAAGGGCAAATCGCGACCCGATTTCGGTTGTTTAATGGCGGGGATGTGGCTCTAGCAATCACACCAGAGGATGTCTGGTTGGCGCTCGGCTATGCAGAGAACCCGCAAGGACCACGCATCCCGGCTGAGGGACTCACGCCGTTCGATCTGCTGCCCGGTCAAGCGGCGGACATGACGCTCGTATGGCTGTGGTCAGGTGAGCCACATGGGAGTTTGGGAGCGGGGGGATATCGCTATGCGATCCAATTCGACACCCCATAAAACGACTTGCCCTCACGCAGAGGGCAAGTTTCATGTGTACAACCCACGAAAGGAGGACGGTCTTTACTTAGCCGCGACCGGCGACGCTGCTTTCACTAGGAAAGCGGCGGTCTCCACCAAACGCGCCGTGAAACCCCATTCATTGTCGTACCAAGCTGCCACTGTCACCAACCGGTCGCCCATGACCTGAATCAGTGGGATATCGATAATTGAGGAGTGCGAGTCGCCCACGATGCGCGACGATGCCCACTCGTCTTCGAGCACACCCATCACGCCCTTGAGCGGCGCTTCCTCCGCTGCTTTGCGAAAAGCATCCTTCACCTGGTCGGCGCTGACGGCTTGCTTGAGCACGGCGGTGATTTCAACGATGCTGCCGGTGCGCGTCGGCACGCGGTAGGCTTTCCCCGTGATCTTAAGGTCTTCCCAGATGAAAAGCAGGGCTTTCGCTGCGCCGGACGACGAGGGGATGATATTCTCCGCTGCCGCCCACGAGTCGCGCCGATCCTTCATCGGCTGATCGGTCAGCGACTGGCTGTTGGTGTAGGCATGAACGGTCGAGAAAAATCCTGCCTCAATGCCGTAGTTCTCGCGCAGCACCTTGACCACCGGGGCGAGCGCGTTGGTCGTGCAGCTTGCCATGCTGATGATCTTCTGCGTCGCAGGGTCGTAGTCTTCCAAGTTGATTCCCGGCAGCAGGAAGGCATCGCAGTCCTGCGGTGATTTGCTGGCGGCGCTGACGAGCACGCGCTTCGCACCCGCATCGAGGTGAGGCTGTGCGCCTGCGCGCGCCGTCGCCCGCCCGGTGCAGTCGATCACCACATCGACATTGAGCTTGCCCCAGTCAGGCAGCGAGTCTTTCGTGTTGAAGTAGGGGATTTCGCGTCCGCCGATCACGAAGCGGTCGTTTTTCCATTCGACCTTCTCGTGCCAGCGACCGTAATTCGTATCGATCTCAAAGAGCGCTGCCAGTGTCGGACCGTCCTTGATGTCGGAGATAGCGACTGGAACGAACAAATCCTGTTGGAGCGCGATGCGCAGCGCCGTGCGCCCGATGCGTCCAAAACCGTGAATGGCGATATTCGCCATGTGGCTCCGTCCTTCCTTTATCTAACGAACAACAAAAGTGTAGTGGAGTATGGCGAAGGCTCCCACCCCCATTTATAGCCACCCCTTGGGAAGTCGCTTGGCTTATGCACGGAAACCAATTTCATCGTCATAGCATAGATGCGACACCGATAAGAAACAAAAGCGCCATTTCACTAAAACTGGACTCGTGCAAAAACCAATCATCCCCTACATACCGCCGCGAAAATCATGAACGGTATGTAGGGCTTTCTCATGAAGCCACATCTTTCGCTCAACCTATGCCAGACACAGCTAGATTCGCAGGCGCATATCACCGGCGTCATGACGGAACAGTGGCTGCCGTTGAAGTTCAGCCCCTTCGATCTGCTGCCCGGTCAAGCGGCGGACATGACGCTCGTATGGCTGTGGACGGGCGAACCATATGCGGGGGTTGGAGTTAGGGACCATCGCTACAGTCTGCAATTTTGACATGGTGATCGTCATCTGGTCGAAGCTTTACTCGCCGCGCGAGGGAGTGAATTCCCCGAGGAATTGAAGCGATTTGGCGATGTCGCACAAGGATTGTTTTTGAAAGGACATAACGCTGCCCCACACGCAGGGTTCGTTGAATGCTCTTCACGATATCTTGCGTGCGTGACAGCGTTACGTCAGCAGTTGATGTGCGTCTTACGGCGTGTAGTGCGCTAGACTTTCAGCGATGTGAATCCCCATGTTCTTGTCCAAGAGGCAAGCGGGATTTTCCGACTGGTCGAAGCTCCCGATGAAATTCGACATGCTGTAGCGCATTCCCTCTGATTCCCAGTTCAGGCTAAACATCGGGAGTTCGTTATCCCAAACCGTTTCCGCCTCAAGCGAAGTCACGCCTTCGGGGGGTTCCGCCGGTTCGACGACGATCCATCCGCCTTGAACAAACTGCCCAGCGGCATCTCCAATCTGCACGGATTCGATGATGGCGTTCGCGCCGATATCGATAGGGGATAGCTCGGTATTGCTAGAGATCTGGAACAACGTGAAGCCATACGCAGGATTTCCCTCACACGAGTAGATCACATCCAGTGCCTGCAAATCCTCATTGTATTGCGCTGCTTCTAGGCTGTAGCTATCCGGCAGGAAAGTGGGCAGCTGCGCCGCAAAGGGCAGGGTTGAGACGACGGCTTCAAGCGAAGCACTGACAATGCTTTCCATTTGACCTTCAAACGCATGATTGTCATTGAGGACGATCACGCTGTGGTCGTCGTTGCGTGTGTAGAATTGGATAATCTGCTGCGCCAGTGCCGTGCTGACCATCGTCAGTGCGACGGCTAGGGCGATGATTGTGCGCTTACGCATAGGTTTGTTCCTTCCACTTCCAAATCCGTTGGTCGAAAAAGCTGGAGCGCTCCACCCAAGAGGACGCACAGGCTGGTTTTCGGTTACGGTTTTGGCATGTTGCAGGAAAGCCGCGCGATTTTTCGCCATTCGTGTTGGCGGCGGAATCGTCTCGCGCAGCGTATCGAAGGTCGGTTGGAGATCCTTTGGTTCGTTCATGATTCGTCTCCTAATGCTTGCCGCAGGTTTGCCAACGCACGATGTTGAAGAGTCTTGAGTGCGCCGATGCTTATGTTGAGGATGAAGGCGACTTCGCTTACATCCAACCCTTGGAGGAAGCGCAAAATGATGACATTGCGCTGACGCTCGTTCAGCCGAAGAATGGCTTCATGGGCGCGCTCAGCACGTAAAAGGGCTTCCACGGTCGATTCGACATTCGCAGACACGGCGAGGTTGTCTGTCAGCGGCGCATGATCGCGGTTTCGCTGGCGTCGAGTATGATCGACGATCAGGTTGCGGGCGACCTGATACAGCCATGCCCGTGGCGTCATTGGCATGTGACCTTTCTGAACGGAATCGAGCAGCTTATGAAAGACGGCGGCGGCAATATCTTCGGCAGCATCGTGATCGCGTAGATGAACATAGGCATAGCGATAGAGCGGCTTATAGTACGCGTCGAAGATTTCAGCCAACCCTTCGTCAGAGGTAGAACCAGCAATTTTTGTTGATAGGGCGACAATCATCGGCAAATTGAACTCGTCAGTTAGCTTCGTCTTGAAAAGAGATGACGCTTGGCAAGCACAAAAGTTACGATTTTACCGTGGCTGTTTCTTGACCTTTAGCTTCTACCAAAACTTAGGCGAATACGGTTCACTGGATAAGAACAGTCTCACTTTGCTGTCCTGAGAACATGTCTGGATGAAGCCATTTTGTGATCGAGCGCACCGCCCCTGAGCGGCTGCCCTCACATCATGGGGCAAACCCGCTTCTACCTGACAAATCAAATACGTAATGGTGCCAAAAACCTTCATAACCGTACATACCGTTCATGGTTTCTCGTGAGGGTATGTAGGGTTTCCTATTTTCTCAAACTCCTAAACTCCGATCCACCCATGTACGATTCCCAAGTCTGAACCGGAATCGTCCAGTCGTTCGTCCTCCCCGCTTTGCTACCCTGAGCATGTATCAGGGCGAAGTCATCCTGTGCCGAGTGATCCCACCCCGCACGCTGCTTCTCTTTGATGCGTTCGTTCATCAACCGAGGAGTTTCTCGCGTGAATCTCTCGCAAGCAGTGCAAGACTTGTTTAACGATATTCAGGATGTGGCGCAGATCATCGCGCCGATCGCCGCCATCATAGGCTTCATTGGGCTCGGGGTGATGTACATGGGTTCAAGCTGGCCGATCGTCGGGGATTGGAAGCGGGATAATCCCAAAGCCGCCAATCAGGTCGTGATCGGTCTGCTGTTCGTCGTGTTCGCCTCCAGCGTCACCGCGCTGATTTCCTTCAGCTAAGGCGTCATGTCCGCCGACTTCAAATCGCACATCCTGAGCCGTGACGAGAAAGGCTTCGGCGGCGTTCCCTTCAAGCGCCTGCTGCTTGGCGGGATCAGCGGCGGTTTCGCGTATACCGTGTGCCGCTTCGCGCTGCCAAACGTCGCCATTCCGCTTGGAATCGCCGTTGCCATTTCGCTCATCGTGCTGACCTCCCCACGCGGCGGGCTGCCGCTGTGGATGCGATTATGGCTCAACCTACGTGGATCGATTCTGCTCGCCGCTGCGCACAACCCGACCGGACTTGCCGGAGAGCTGGCACGGATGCTCAGCCTGACCGCGAACACAGCAGCACTGGATGGTGAGGTGGTGTTCGCGCCGCCTGCCGGACTGGTCGAAGTCGACCTGTCGGAATGGGTAACGTTCGCCCGCGCCCGTGATCTGGATCGCGGTGATGGATTGGTGTTCGTGCCATCGCCGCTCGAAGAGGAGGCGCTGTGAACCCGGTGCGCACCTTTCTAATTGAGCCGTTCGACATCATGCTGCACGCCACGGACGAAGGCGTACATGCACTGCAAGGACGCTTTTCGACATGGCTGCGCACGCTTTCCGGTGAAGCGCGTTTTCTGTGCTGGCAGATGCCCGCCACGCTCGACGCGAAAATCGCCGTCCTCAACGAGACAGCGCAGACGATTGATGACGAACAGCGGCGCGATCTGCTGGTGGAGTACCGCCGCGAGTACGAGCGTATGAACCTCACGGCGGAGTATCAGCGGGCGTTGTGCGGCATGGCGCTGTGGAATGATGGCAATCCGCGCGCGCTGGCGGGTGGACTGATGTCGGCATTCGATACCCCGGTCACCGAAGCGGCATTTCCGGCGCTCTTTGAAGGGCGCTACGAACTGCGTGACCGCCCGTTCTGGCATCTCGCGCCGTCCGGTCGTCCGGGTGGTCGCCCGTTCTGGGCGGTGCTGACCAGCTACGAATTTGCGCCCGCGAAGTGGGATTTTGGTCGCCCATTGCCGACGCTGCTTCGCCTCAACTTTCCGATGGCGCTGGCAGTGGACATCTCCAAAACGTATGACCGCAATGCCGCCATCGACGCAGTGGAAAACATCATTCAAGCGTATCAGGTGCATTTGGCGGGCGTACGGGGTGAGGATTCGCGCTCGGTGCAGCGCGTGACCGACTGCCGCCGGGCGCTCTCGGAAATCAATAACGGGGACGCGCTCCATCTGGTGCAGATCGCCATCGCGGTCGCAGCGGACGATCTCGACACGCTCAAGGAGCGCGTACAGGCGGTCATCAATCAAACGCGGGCGTGGTTTAGTCTGCGTCAGGAAGTCGGGGAACTGCTCACGCGGGCGGTCGGGTTCTTCAGCGCCAAACGCACGAAAGACATCAATCTACCGGCGACCCCATGGCCCGTCACCTCGCGTGAACTGGCGCTTATGCTCTCACCGCTCGGTTCTCGCAAGCTCTCGACGACCGACGGGGTGATGCGTGGGGAAGCGGTCGGCGCGGCGTATCCCGTTTTTCACAACTCGTGGAAGGACAAACGCGCCACGCATGAAATCTGGGTCGGCGTGAGTGGTTTCGGCAAAACCTTCGGCTTGAACTGCTATCTCACGCGGGAGTACGCGGAAAACGGCATCCCCTTCGATCTGCTGGAACCGATGGGACACGGGCGGCATGTGGCGGAAGCTTTCGGGCTGCCGTGGTACGTGATGAGCGCCAAAGCGACGCGGCTCAACCCGCAGGATGTCATGTTCCCGACGCTGCTGGAGCAGGTCAGTCACACGACGCGGTTATACGAAACGGTCTTGGGTCGTCAGCTTTCCGGCGGGCAGCGTGAGAATCTCGAACGCGGTCTGCTCGGTGAGGCGCTGGAAACGGTCTATCGCGGCTTTCCTGACCTCAGCCGGGTGTCGCCCGATCTCGCGCCCACGTGTGATTTCGTGTGTGACGTACTGGCGACTCTGGGAGAGAAACCGCAGATCAAGCGGGTCGCGCACGATCTTGCGGATGAGATCGCCGGGCTGTGCACTGGATCGGGACCGTGGGCGGCATTCCTCAACGGCACGACCAACATCGACCTGACGCGCGGCGGACGGCAGTGGATCGGGCCACGCGTGTTCAGTTTTCATGAGCTTGAGGGCGATCCGATCCTGCAAGCGCTGGCGTACACACAGGTACTCTCGGCTATTCGCCGCGACAGCCTGATCGATGAGCAACCGCGCATTATCGCGGTGGATGAGGTGTATCGCCTGATGCGCCATCCGTCGCTGCTCGACTTCCTGATTGAAGCGGCGAAGACGTTCCGCACGAGACGCAAAAAAGCCGTCATGGTCGATCAACAGATGTCGGTTTTTCTCGATGGCAAAGCCCGGCTGATCTTCGAGAACTGCCCGATTCGCGTGATTTTCTCGCAGCGGCAGGGAATGAACGTGTTCCGCGATGATGCCGCCTTCGCCCACTTCAATCAGCAGCACCGGAACACTATCGCGCAGCTGTCGCGCTTCCACTTCGTGCTCGACATCCAAGATGAGGGGCTTTGGTATCTGTTCGGCAGAGCAACGCCGGGCGAACTGGCGCGCTTTAGAACGACGTGACCGAAAGCAGGAGACGATGAGATGCCGAAGAAACAAACGACCGCCGCACCGTGGCAGGCGCTGGAGGAACAGGCATATCACGCGTATCGCGAGTGGCATCTCTGGCTCGTGCTCCGCGCGCGGGAACTTACCCCTCGACGGGCTGCCGCGCGACCGCACAAGCACGCGCCGGGCACTGCGCCAACTGGTGAACGAACTGAACGCGCGCCGGAGGATACGGCGGCGCAGGAAGGAGCGGAGGAATGAAACTCGTGATTTTAGACACACCAGCACAGGCGAGACAACTGCGTGAGGTACTGGGGACGGACTGGTCTGTCGAGTACTGCTTGGGGATAACGCACGATCTGCCAAAGGATGTGCTTGGCATCGATCGCGAACACGATTTCCAACCGCAATTTGCCGTCGTACCGTGGAAGGACAATCTCGTTCGCCGCCTGATCCGGGCGCTGCACGACTGCGAAGCGGTGTACTGTGCCACGCCGCCCGATTCACGCGGTGAGTTGATGGCGCTGCACCTACAGGCACTCACGCTGCGTATGAAGGACAAGCCGTTTCATCGCGTGAGGCTGGCTTCGCTCACGCCGGAGGCGATCCGGGCAGCATTTGCTGAGACGCACGCACTGCATATGACTTCCGTGGACGCGGCACTTGCCGAACGCCTGATCGACCGGCTGGCAAGCTGGACGATCAACGCCGTTGCGCAGCAGGTAAGCGCGTTTCCAGGGCTGAGCCACACGGCGCTGATTGCGTTGTGCCGGTTGGCAGAACGTCAGACCGCGATCGACGCGATCGTGGAACAGGAGCGGTTCGGGCTGCAAGCGCACCTGCTGTTGGGAGAGCAGCGCACACAGACGACGCTGCACCACCCGAACGGCGCGCCGATCACATTCGCGTCCATGGAGACCCTGAATGAAGCGGAACGGTATCTGGAGAAGCTCGACTTCTGGATTGACAAGACAGGTGGGAGAGATTTCGAAGAACCCGCACCACCGCCTTACACGCTGGCAGCGATTCTCAAGGACGCAGAAGAAAAGAAATATCTCGCGCCGGACGAAACGCTATCACTGCTGAATATGCTCTACGACTCCGGTTGGATCACCTACGCCGAAAGTGTCATTCCTGAGTCGTTGATCGAAACCGGACGGGCGTACATCACCCGCACGTATGGCCCGGCTTATGTCAACACGGCACTGAAAACGCCGCTAACCGGACTCGCGCCAGCGGACGTGGAGCGCATCCCGTCGGATTTTCCCGGTAATGGCGCGGCGCTGTATACCCTGATCTGGCGTCGCTTTCTGGCAGCACTGATGGTGCCGATGCGACTGCGGCGGTCAGGCGCGCGGGTGCTGGCAGGGCGCATTCGCACCCCCAAGAAAATCGAGTTCCGCGCCTCGAATCTAACGATCACGTTCGACGGCTGGTCGCGCGCGATGCTGGACGATGAACGTGATGTGGGCGGCGATCTGAGCGATCTCAAGTCGAGTGACGACACGCTGCTGCTCAACTTCACGCCGGTGATTCACAACGTGCCGATGCCGGATACTTTCACTCCGGCAGCCTTGATCGCCCAGTACGGTTCAGCTCATCCGAAACAATGGGCGGCAGCGGTGCAGGAACTGAAGCGGGCGAACGCCGTCAGCGATTGGCAGGGCGTGCTGTCCCCGACTGAAGACGGGCGCAAGCTGGCAGATTGGCTGCTCACCCGCTTTCCCTCCGTCGTCAGTGAAACCGCTGTCGAAGCTTTTGACCGTGATCTGGAACGGATCGCACGCGGTGAACGCACGCGTGTTGAGGTCATGCGTGCCTTCTGGGAGCGGTTGACGGCGGAGGCTCACCCTGAAGCGTTCACACCGCACAAGCCGATCGTGCTGCGCGCCGTTAAGGAGGGATCATGACGAACCGACCGCCTGATCTGCCGGACGATCCGTTTCCTGATGAATTGTTTGCCACCAGCGCCTTCGATTATGCGCCGGAAGAAGATGTATTCGATCCATTTCCTGATGGGATGCTGCCCGATGAAAGTGCTCCATCACAGCCTGCGCCGCTTCTGAACGCCGATGACGGGTGGCATTGGCACGACGCGGCGATTATCGCGGTGGAGAGGATGCTGCCGGACGGCGAAGCCGATCAGTACAGCATCGGCGCGGTGGACTTGTACGCCAACACGCACACCGGTGACGTGAGTGGAAATTATCTCGAAATCGGCGCGTTCGACGACATCGACGAGGCGGCGGCACTTTATCACGACCTGCAGGCGGAAATTCACAGAGAGCGGCTCCTGCCGTTTCAACTGGTCGACCTCGCGGAAGAGCGTGCCGCTGAACGGGGGGATTCGTCTCCGGAATGGCGCGCCGCCGGGGAGGTCGAACTGCACGCGTATGAGCAGATGAGGACGCTGGATACGTCGATCCTGCCCGATCTGCCGCCGGAGGACTTCGCGCTGGAAGACCTCTTCGATCTCGAAACCGAACCAACGCGCGCGGTCGATCCCGACTCGCCGTCGTTCAAGGCGCTGCATGAGATCGGGGTTACCGCCGATGGCTTTGATCCGGACACCGATCCACCGCCGTTTATCGATGCTGAAACCGGGACGGCGTATTGGATCGGCGTGTTTCAACCGGACAAAGATGATCCCTCCAACTGTGTGACCAGCATTCTGACGCTCGGACGCGACCCGGATACGGGCGAAGTTGAGGCACAGCTTGCCCCATGCGTGCCGGGGGAGTGGGACAAGGCATACGGCGCGGCGGAGTACCTACTCGGGGTGCTTGAAAAAGGCGGCATCGAGCGGACGTTTGATGCGGCGGAAGGCATGGCGCTCGCCGCTGATCAGCGCGCGTTGTGGGAGCGCGAACGCGGCATTCCGCTCGAACCGGATGCGGCGCAGGACTTGGCGGATTACACCCGCGATCAATGGGAGATCGACCTGTGAGCGATGCCTCAAAGAACTTCTCGCTGCGGCTTTCCCCTGAAGATCACGCGCGGCTCGAATGCGTGGCTGCCTTCTATGCCGAGGATCGCACCGGCGCGCTGCGGTTGCTCATCCGTCGCGCCGCGATCGGACTGGCACGAGAGGGACGTTTCACCCCAATCATACGTGGGCGCGCCGGACGCGATTTTCCGGTGCGCCTGAGGAGAAAGGAACCTGATCATGGCTGATCAAACCCTGCATGAATCGATGTGGGACGAGTGGGACGATCTGCCGCCGGAAGACGGCGATACACCAGAGATTGAAACCTTCCGCACGGAGTTCGCCAATTCCGCGTATACGCTGCTGGAACCGCTCGACTCGACGGTCAACTACTCGTTTGAGGTTGCTTCGTCTGATCCTTGGACGCTGGAGCTAACCGCCGACAAATGGTGGATCGATGACGGCGGACGGATCGGGCACGAAGGACAGACGCTCAAAACGTATTCGCTGGAAACGATGGACTGGGAGCAGGACTGGATACGGCAAGGCTCGGACAATGACCGTGAAAATCTGCTGCTGACGTATCAAGGGGAGGGTTTGGAGGCGGCGATGCGGCAGGCGGAGGGGATCGCGGTGGCAAACGGGGGACTAAACCCGAACCGCGCCGACGGGCGGCTGTTCACAGGCGGACCGCCGGATCGATTCCTCACACTGCGCGAAGCGGAACTGCTGGGACAGGAGGCGCAGCCGATTGCGTTCGAGACGCGGGACATCTCAAAGGATGAAACGCAAGAACTCCCCGCCATTCATGTGTATGAGCCGGGGAGTTGGGAGGAATTGGTCGCAGAATTCACTGAGGATGCTCCGGAAGCGGAGAATCACTATTGGCAGATGCACACGCGCCCGGTCGAAACGCCCGAAGGTGAGCGGCTTGGGACAGCGCTGTTTGTGACCGAATACCCGCAGCTTTCGCCCGATTTCACTGGCGAAATACCTGACGATGCGCAGGCACGCATGCTGGAGATGGCGCACTTCACCAATGAGGACGATGCACGCAAGTTCGAGACGGAGTTTCGCTCGTATCTTGTACTGGGGCTGCTCGACGGACCGGAACTCGCGCCGGAGGTGGCGAAGCTCGAAGGGCTGTCTGGTGAATGGGAGGAGATGGACTATCGTGGCTTTGTCGATTACATGAGCGGGAGTCGCACCATCGTGCGCAAGACGGACGACTGGCAACTGCATAATCCGAATGCGGAGCGGGAGAAAGGTGAACATTCTTGGGATGTTATATTGTAGAAAATATATTGTGTGTGTAATTGCTAAGCCAAACTTCACGTCATTTGATTGCTCATCTTGATAATTGCTTACCACCAACTCTCGCGTTGCCAAGCATTCCTGCAACGATTATTTGGTTGGGCTATTCATCCAATATTGCAGTGTTCACCATTTACAATCCGCGATCCAACATTAGGGGGATGATTACGACTATTAACATAATTATCCCCAACATACCCGATTAACCCTGTGCTGGTTTGCACTTGGAGCCAACACTCACAGCTATAATGGTTGGGATCATTAGCCTCGATTCTGTAAAGCACGATTACTGGAGTGTCTACTGGAAGGCGCGTGACGTCAACAAGCGAGAATGGCGCTGTCACAATTGGAGCAAATGACTGTCCCCTAAGGTATACGGTTTCCCCTATCTCTGCAAAGCAATAGGCATCTAACAAATCGCCAGAATTTTCCTCTGTTGGTGTTAAGCCAATGGGTTCAGCTGGCATAGTTAGTGCGATTTGGATCTCTGTGCTTGGTAAGTTAACAACTGAAACTGAAATCCATGCCAAGGAATTAGAAACTGAAATCAAAAACCATGAAGAGTCAGCGGTTCGTGCAATAATGGGGAATGCGCTACCTAAAGTAACTGTCCCGACGATACTGTAATTTGTTCCTGGCCCACTTCGCAAATTGGCAAAATTAACATTAACAGCTAGTGAAGTTGCATTGGATACCTGTTCAGTTGGGGTTTGAGTCAAGACTATAGTGTGTGTAGGAAATTCAATGGGTTGAGGGGTTAACGTGGAAGTCACATTTTGGGACGGCGTTATAGTAGTTGTAGGTGTCCAAGACAGTGTATTCATGGTCAAGTTGGCAGATACGATTGTCGCTTGATCTGCGAGCATTGCGACCGACGTTTGGGTTTCTAAAACCTGAAGAACTTGCGCAGTTGCAACATAATTGGGCGTAATCGATGGCGTTGATGGTGAGAATGCGGTCACTGTAGGTGAAGATGTAGCTGTCGGTTCGGTAGTTTCGGATGGTGTCACGGTTGAAGTCGGTGTATTGCTGGGTGACCAGGTTGAAGTCAGTTCGTTTGTAGGCGATGGGCTAACCGTCGGTATGGGCGGCTCGCTCGGCAAAGATGCGGCAGCAGCAACTTGCTCAGTCATCGGAGATATCGTAGATGTTGGTGAGTCTGTGGATGGCAAAACACCGTTTTGTGCGTTCAGAAGTGAGGGGACTATTGCTGCCGCAATCACAAAAACACCCGTTATTACGGCTGCCGCGATTATAGCGCGGGGTTCGTTAAGCCAGTGTCGTTTCCGTTTATCGCCTACAGGTGGCTGTGGGGTGGGAGGAGAGGTAACCACCTGTGGAGCAGTCGCTTTCGCCGCTTCAAGCGCCTTATTGATCGCACCTAGCAGTTTGAACGATGCTTTCGCTCCCTGATCGCGATCTCGAAAGCCGCGCGACAGATTTATGGAGTTCGTGTCCCGTAGAATTACGGCGACATCATCGGGAATTTCGGAACCGTAATCGACACCGGGAAACGGATATTTTGTCTTGGGGCGAACGATGACAGGCAGAATTTGCTTTTTTTGCTGTACCGCTTCGCGGAGTTCACTTTGACAATAAGGAGAGCGAAGTGAGTCATTTGAACACAGGTAGATGAAGAGGTCACAGGCTGCGATCTCTTTTAAAATCATTTCCCACCATTTGGCGCCGCCGGGGATCTGCTCATCATAGAATGCAAAGCCGCGCCCATAAGCTTCTTCCAAGAGCGGCACAAGGTCATCTATGAATTGTGCATCTGCGCGACTGTACGAAATAAAAACCGGAGCCATGATCCCGATGTTGATGTCAGCAAGTTATCATTTCGAAATCTTACCTCATTATCCAATTACATACACTTGATTTAGTCACTATTTTTTGTGATCTGTGTCGTTTTCAGTCGTGCGAGCAAGAACTTTCCTGTCGTCACCCGTAGACGGGGAAATACACGCATTTGCTTCGTAACCGGGTGAAGTCGTTCGATTCTCTGCACATCAAGTGTGCAGAAGCCTTGCAGTTCAATTCGCCCATCGTTCTGGAGTTCTTCGCTCCACACTTCCACCAACGTCTCAATCACGCGCTCCACGTCGCGGTTCTTCAGGCGCGTCCGACGACCGATTTCACGCACCATCCTTTTTTTGTTCAGGCTCATGGCGTCCGCTCCTGTCGGTGCTGCTGGAAACGTTTACGAATGAAGCCCAACGTCACGATCTTGACGTTCCTGCCAACCGCCTTCATGACTTTCGCTTGCACGATGGTATCTGCTGCAATCGCAAGGTTGGAGGGTCCGCCCGCGATCGGTTCAGCGGTGGGCGGGGGTGGCGCTTGCGGTTCAGTGTCGTCCAATTCGATACCACGTTCCAATAGGAGCGGCTCACGCTCTTCCATCGCGCTCAGCCGCCGTTTCCAGTCGTCGCGCTCATAGAAGCGCGTCAGCCGGGCATTCAGAATCACCTGTGTGGCAAAACCCGTCTCGACGTAGCGGGCGAAGATCGTGCAGTTCCCAACCTGCGGTGTGATGACTTCATCGACAGTCAACAGCGGACGTTGGCGCAAGTGGCTGTTCGGATCATCCTGATTGGCATCCGTCGTCGCCGTACCGCTCGCCTTGCTGTAGAACTCTGCCGTGTCCGCATCGCAGCCGCCGTAGATGACCTGCGTCGCCAAGCCCGTAAACAGCGCCTGCGTCCCCTCTGCGCCATAGATCATGTGAAACTGCCCCTTCGTCTGCGCGCCGATCAGGATACTGATGCGGCGCTTGCGGACGAGGTTCACGTCCGCCACAAGGCTGTCCAGCCTGCCGAGCGTGGGGAACTCATCAAGGATCACACCGACGGGCATCGGCAACGGTCCCCTGTTGCGTTCGCCGATGGTGTCGAGATCGAGCATGAGCTTGCGCAGCGTCGCGCCGAGATAGGAGGCATAGACAGCGCGCATACGCCCCGGACAGGTCAAGACGACGACGGTCGGCTGTTCGACCACCAATTCGGCATCGAAATCGGACGTAGACGTGTTGGCGCGCACGTCGATGGACGCCCAACCGGTGAGCGCAGTCGCCAGCGTCGCAATCACGTTCGACGCGACCTTGCCATCCGATCCGACGGAGGCGATGAAGCTGTTTGCCAGCAGCGCCGCGTCATCTTTCTTGGATTTGAGCGCCTTCGCCAGTGCCTTCATGTCGTTCATGGCGTTGTAGATCGCGCCGAGGTTGTGGAAGCGGATCAGGCAGGCGGCGAGCAGCGCGGAGGCGCTGTCCGTCCAGAAGCGGTTATCGCCGTGCGCGGACGGCACAAGTACGTCAGCAATCGCTCGCGCATCAGACACATTGTCAATACCTTCCGCGAGGTTGTAGCGCGGTCCGGCGGCGCTGGTGGGATCATGCACCACGACGAGGTGACGAGTCACCGCAGCATACCTCAGAATGTGCGCGGTCAGCTCACCCTGCGGATCGGCAACGATCAGCGAATGCCCTGCGCGCATCCGGTCGGCAATCGCCGGGAGGACGATCCCCTGCGTCTTGCCTGAACCGGGACCGCCGAGCGTCAGGATGCCGCGCGCCACATCCTCACCACTGAGGCAGAACTGTCCTGTCCCTATATCAAGCCGCCGTTTGCTCTCGCCCCAGAATGCGCCAAGCAGGATCAAGCCTTCGGGATCAGGACGACGGAAGCGGCGGTACTCGCGAAAGGTGCAGAAGTGCGACGACCCCAACGCCCCGCGTTTGATCATCGGAGCGCGCAGACGGTCGATCTTCTCGCGCAGCCAGCCACCGTTCCGCAAAAGGCTGTGCAGTCCGATCGCGGTCATCATCAGCACAAACGCCAGAAATACTCCAAACAGAAACAGACGCATCGTTTGGATGCCCGGTGGCGCGCCGACCAGCAGTTCGATCAAGTCGCTGGCATTTGATCGTCCGCGCTGCACAGCCTGATCGCCGAGCAGCATCAGATAGGCTGTCGCTACCGTCAGAAACACGAGCGCATAGGTTACAACCAGCAAGACACGCTGCACCCACGAAGCATTCGCGCCATCGTCGCTTGTGCGGCGGATGCTCGCCCCCAGCGCCGCCGCTGTGATCAACAGAAACGCTGGCGTGCAGCACAACAGCGGAAAGAGCAGTCTGGTGTGCGCGTCGCGCCCATCGGTGAACAGCCAGTAAATCATGAGCGCTCCTGCTTGCGACTGCTGCGCCGCCCAATCCACCAGCCGATCAACGCGGCGGCGAACACGGTGAGATAGATGCCTTCCCCGTTGGGTAACTTAAGCATCCGTCCAATGGCTGCTCCAGCCAGCACGAGCGTGAGCAGCGCGAACATTCCAAGCCAATGATGCCGCTGCACTGCGCCTCCTAAAGAGAAAAGAAATCCAAATCAATTTCATCGTCGTCGGGCTGCACATCGGGTTTCGGTTCTTCGCGCAGCAGCCGCCAGTCAATCCCGCGCTCATCGAGCATGTCCGCGAAGTGCTGCGATGCAATCTCGCGGAACAGCCGATCATGCCCTTTAGTCGTGTTGTTGTAGACAGGGATGCGATCAACCGTCGAGGGGGCGGTGCCGGGCAGAATTACATGCGTGTGCAGATGCTCCTGCGGCGGCTCACCATCCTTGCCCTTCGTTTTCGCGCTATGCATCAGATAGCTGTACTCTGGCACATCCAAGCCGCGCTCAGTGTAGTAGTCTTCAACCACACGCTCGGTCAATTCATAAAGCAGTGCCCGACGCTCACGCTGCGGCACAAGCTCCATGAGATCGGGCGCGGGCGAAATCACCCATGTCCATGCGAGCACGTGCTTGCTTTGCAGTGCATCACAATTCTTGAAGATCTCACTGTAAGACACCCCCATGCCGCGATCCTGCCAGCGCTCATAATTGTGGTTCTGCGCGAGGTGGTTGTTCCGCTTGTCTCTGTACTGCAAATATTTGAGCGTGGCTTTCAACCCCTGCCGTCCCGTGCCGCGTCCGGCGCGTTTGTGCCCCTTGTACGCCCAGTCGGGGATGATGATTGGTTTGGTCATGCGTCGCTCTTCGGAACGCGCAGCCGAATCTGTTTGAGCAGCGTGTCGCCTTGGCTTAGGGCGGTGTCCATTGCTTCTTCAATCGCTTCGCCGCTCTCGTCCCCCAGTACAGTTGACATGAGGAAAATCAGCATCAGCATTTGAAAGGTGAGCGTGCTTTCGAGCCGGTCAAGCCGGGATTGCAGCGACCGCTGGAAGTGGCGACGGCTGCCAACCACATCCGCTTGCTGATCGAGGTACTGACGGATCGCATCGCGGATGAGGTCATTCTCTTTGACATCGCGTCCGTGTCGCGCTGCAATCTGCGCCAGCAGATCGCGCATTTCCGGGGTGATATTGATGCTGCGGCGGACGGTCTTGTTCGCCATCAGGGATACTCCACACTTCGCGCTTCCTGATTGTGGCAAAGTGCGGCGGACGGCTGTCTGTACGATTCCGGTGTAGGGTTGGGAATCGTACAACTTCATGACGAGGTGTGGCGGGGTATATGCTGCAATGCAACTAGGGGCATGATTTTTCGCTTTTCGGGCGCTCGCCGAAGGGGTGCGCCCGGTGGGTGGGCACATGCCCACCCACATGCCACACCGCACCGTAAGATGCGGGGTGGGTGCGCCACGTAGTGGCGTACATGAGCCTCCACCGGCGCATGAGGTGGCTAGGTTTTACCTAGCGCCCAACTCCGCCGATGATTCAGCTACGCTGAATACATTGTCGGCAGCCTCCAATGCACCCGTCTGCGACGGCTGCATTGCGGCGGGGTTGGTCGGCATCGCGAACGCGATGCTGGCGCTGCTGCGAGGCAGCGCCAACGATATTAGAAATTGGATAAGCGATAGGAAAGGCTACTTCTTTGGATTGACGCTAACACGAGCAGTGCGGCTGATCTGGACGACGCTCTCTTTGATGCTCAACTCAATAAAATCGAGATCAAAGCCTTCTTCGTGGGTGGCATTCAAGCTGATGCGAATATTGACGCTTGCCCCCCGCGTCACCAAAGGTTGAATGACCGAATTGTAGAACGTTCGCCATTCGAGCGGATTCAGATCGATCTCGATGTTTACACCATCGTAGCGATTAACCCCATGCGTTGGTGTGTGTTCATCAAGCGTGACTTCTTGCGCTCCGTCATCTGTGTCCGAATTGTCATCGCCGTTTACAGGGACATACACCGCTTCCGGTGGCGGCGGATAGCGCAGAGGGCGCGCACGTTCAGCGCTGATTAGCCATGCGAATTCGCTGATGGTGAATTGATCGGCTGGCATCCGTTCATCAAAGTAAATCTTGTCCGGCTTAACTGGGCTTCCTGTGCAGTAGCCGTATAACCCGCGCTGAACCCCCTCCGCAATTGATTCTTGGAGCACGCGCTGCGATGCCAACATCGGAAGGAACGTGTACCGCGCAAAGGCATCCCACAGGTCTTGAGTTTTCACGGCTTCTTGATCAGCAGGCCACAGGTAAGCGAAGCGCGCATCACTGCCGCGCATCAGATAATCGGGATGAAACTTTGTCAAGAAGCGTTCCGCTTCGAGCAAGCGCTCGTGAACACGTTGAGAAAGTGTGTTTCCTTCGCGATACGTTGTGATACCGGTTTCCCACGTCACCCAAGGATTATCATCATTTGAAGCAGTGGCAGTAATGATGTAGGCTCCCCAAATCGCGGATGGCAGCCCAACGCGCGCCGCAGCAAGTTGTGAGCGCAGTTCGTCGCGCAGATGCTCTTTCAGGTTGCGGGCGTGGGCAGATTGGATATCTTCCAATGCCATGAGCTTGACTGCCGTTTGCATGATGTTCGCTGCGCCTTCTGGCGTAGCAAGCAGAAAGATCACGGTATTCTGAAACTGCCGGTGCTTATCGCCGTTGTACTTGAGCATGCCGTCAATATACGCGAGTGCATCAGGGCTGCTGTTTTCATCGCGGAAGGCGAATTCGCGCGGCACAATCACCATCTTGAGCGTGCTGCTGTCGCGTACGGAACGCGAATCATTGGGCCAGATGATTGCTTTGCCGAAAACAGTTCCTGCCATCGCTTCAATTGTTCTGTAGATTAGATCGTTGAGCGCATCGGCGTCCGTGCGAAGTGCGTCCATGCGCTGGACGAGCATCATGTTCAGATTGGGATCGACGCCTAAACGTGATAACGCGCCTTCCTTTTCCATGTACCACAGTGTTGCTTCGAGTTTGCCATATGCATCGCCCGCGACTGCCGGTGTGATGTCCGGCTGAAGCACGCCAAGCCAGAGCTGCGGCTTGGTGCCGCCCACGAAACCGACCGCGCCCATGTGCGAGTACATGAACAGAGTGGTCGCTAAACCTTCGCATACGCCGAAGCGATAATAATCGCCGCCGCTGTGCTGATCGATCTGCTCGGCTTTCGAGCCGTCCAAGCCAGCGACATCCGAACCGATGGCGGATTCGTACCCGCTGGGGTTATCGACATGTCCGAGAAGTTCGCGGCGAATCTCCGGATCAGCAAGGTCAATATGCCCGACATGGATGAGCGGTGCGCCGTGATTTTTGCGATAGAGATTGCTCACGACAAGGGCGAGCAGACGCAGCACACCACGCGTCTTTTGGAAGCCTTGAATCGATCCCCAACGTTCTCGCAGCACATCGATCAAATCAGGGTGGAATGGATAAGCCTGTTCCATGCGCGCGCGATAGGCGGGCTCGATGACGGGCTGGGGGAAATCCCGTTGATTTTCGCGGTAGTACTTCCAATAGGCGTCGGCGATACGCCGATGCTCTTCGGGAGCGCCGACCCGTTCAAACAGGCGGCGGCGCAGAATCTCGTAGATTTCGGCGCTTTCGGCAGTGACTTCGGTGCGCTGCACGCGCTCCAAGATGGTCTTGAAAGTGCCGAATGCCTTTGCGGTGAGTTCTTCGTGCATGCGCTGCGCGGCATCGCCGAAGATTTGCTGCGGACTGCTCGTCAGCGTGAGGACGACCATCGCATCGGGCAGTGGATCAACCGCTTGTGTGAGCGCCTTGATGAACGACTGCACCTGATCGATCAGGTTGGTGCGCCCCACCTTGATCGCTGCTGCTTTGGTCGCGTAGTCGAGCAGTTCGTCAATCAGGATGAGCGTCGGGCGTCCAAGCGAGCGCAGCATCGCGGAGATTTCGCGCGAACCCGGAGCGCTGCGATCCTGATCGCTGGTGCGTAGAAATTCATACGCCTGCACACCGCCAAGCTGATACGCCATTTCGCCCCACAGGGTTTGCAGCTTGATTCCTTCCGGGGTTGTACGCGGCTGTGAGGGGGAGAGATAAGAACCATCCAGCACAGCGACAGCGGCGGCGGGCGGGGCTTCCACGCGGGCATCGTTCGTCAAGGAGCGCACATCATCCCGGTCTTTGAGTTCATGACCGTGCTTGGCGAGATGATACAACGCCAACAGTGTATGCGTCTTGCCGCCGCCGAACGTCGTATCCAATTGGACGACCGATGCTCCTGATCCACGCCCGGAGAGACGGCTCATCATCTGCACCAATTGCGCGCGCAGCCCGCGTGTGATGTAGGTCAGATCGAAGAAGGTGGCAGGGTCGGCATACTCCGGCTGACCTCCGCCTGACTCGGCGGCGATTTCACCGAGATGAATGGCGAAGATACCGAGATCAAAGCGGCGTTCGCGGATGTCGCGGTTGGGGGTGGCGATCTGCGTCCACGACGGCAGTGAGCCTTTTGCGCGTTCTTCCTTTGGCTGAGGCAGGACAGCCGCCGCCTGTTCCTGTGTGCCTTTCCCGGTTTCGATCAAATATTGGGCGAGAAACTGGCGCACCGTTTCGGCATCGGAGCGCGACGGCTTGTAATCTTCGTGCGTACAGGCGTTGCGGATGCCGACGACGGTTGAGAGCGTCCCTGTATTGAGAAAACGCAGTTTGTAGCCGAGCCGCTCACCGAGCAGCCGGTATACGTCCTGATCGCTGAACACGCCGACCCACTGCCCGAACGTGATCTTTTTGCGATCGCGGTGTTTTGTGGAAAGCGCTGCGTCGATGCGGATGCGCTCGGTGGTGGTGAGCTTTGGCTCAAGTTCGGCATACAATTCCTTGAGAAGCTGCTCGACGGCAGCGCAAGCGGTGATTACTGCCTGCTGGAATTTCTTATCAGCGATGAGTTCGTTGGTTTCTTGAAATTTGCTGTCGTAATCCATTTCCTCATTCCCCGCCCCCTTCTCTCACGCACGCGCAAAGAAGGGAATGCTTTGCGTTACAACAGTTTTTGCTGCTGTGGCACATCCGGTAAATTGCTGCTGCCTTGCAGATAATTTTCGAGAAGCTGTTTTTCCCGATCCCCATCTGGCAGCACGTTGACGAGCGCCTGTGCAACGGCATGGACTTCGTCTTCGCGTCCGAGCGCGTGCTGCGCCAGATATTCCGCCAGTGCGCGACGGTCGCCTTCCTGCCAGATCAGCACGGCGCGGTGCAGCACATCGATCACCGACGGCGCAGCGCCATCGCGCCCCGCTTCGCCGAGATGTTCCTGCTTTTTGCGTTCGTTCGCGCTCGGCATGGTGACCGAGTCGCCGCTTTGCTTGAGCACGCCGGAGCGTACCAGATCGCTCACCTCAGCGCCGAGCGCCTGTGCCAGCCGCCGTGCATCGTCGAACAGCAGTTTTTCGCCGCCGTAGCTCCAGCGGTACATGACGTAGAAGCGCGTGGGGGCATCGACCGTGCCCATTTTGTAGCGCCCATTGAGGACGCGGGCGAGCGTGTAATCGGCGACGGCTTCCTGCACCAGATCGAGCAGCACCGCGACCGTGACCACTTCACCGGAGAGTTTGCGCACGGCACGATAGCGTCCGAACACCTCGACGGCGGGACCGATGGCGGAGATGAAGAAATCCGCGCCGCGAATGCCCTGCGACCAGAAGAAATCGAGCCGTTCCTTGATGCGCGCCGTCATTTCGCGCCGCACATCATCGAAAAAACCGTCGTCGTGCGCTTGACGCTTGCGGCATACGATAAAGATTGATGAGGCAAGCGCGGCAGAGTCTTGAGCGCGCAAGCGCGATCCCATTTCAGTGCTCAACGGCCATGATGCTGAAATCACCAGATCCGCTGACAAGAGGCTATTGATCAATGTTTCCCACGCCGCGGTCGATTTGTGGGCAAACACTACCACGAAAATACCATCTGACTTTAGAACACGCTGCGCTTCACTAAATGCCTTTGTCATCTGAGCTTCATAAAACGCTTTTGCGGCTAGGGCGTTTTCATGACGAGCAGGTTCTTGGATTATTTCCGGTTTTTTTGGTGTGAGCGGGGTCGCATATATCTCTGGATAAAGACCGCCGATGGTTCGTTTCTGCCAAACGTAGAAGAAATCGGATAGGTCAGCGTATGGAACAGCGTCATAGTAGGGTGGATCGGTAATAACTGCGTCCAGCAAAGAATCCGGTAACGCTAGGCGTGCGGCATCCCCTTGACGCAAAATGGCAGATGAACGTGATGAAGATGCCGCGAATTCTATTACACGGTAAACCCAGTCTAGCCCGCTTGTCCAATTCCCTGTTGCATTGCTAAATGGGTTTACTTCAACGTAGTCCCATACCATCGGCACTGCCTGCCGAGCATAAATCCCTTGAATATTCTCTCGCGTATTGTCCCACCTACTAACCGTGTTGGCTTGATTAGCTAAGCGGTCAAATGTCATCACAAGATAGCTGGAAAGTGCACGTGCATATTCGGGATCGTGGGTTGCCTCACTAATCAGTTGATGGGCTTCGCGGAGCTTAACGGCAAACGTAATGAGGGCTATTGCTTGGCGTGCATTAAACAGGTCCCCCCACTGAACCAGACCGTAATTATTGACCCTGAAACCCAAGGTTCCATATGGGGGAAGGTTTTCGAACGGCAGGGCATCAGGATCGCTCTGAAGATGGGCATAGAGAGCTTGCGTTGCCTCATCAAAATGGGAGACGTCTGCCACTGACCCTGCACGATATCCCTTTCCATTCCCTCGATCATAGATAACTGCCATCAATGTCGCACCCAGTCGTTTTGCGCGTCCTTCAATTCGTAGGTGTTCGTCTGATGGGGAAGTGCCACAAACAGGACAAACTATTGTTCCTCGTTTCATTGTTCCTTCGTCAGGGTCGAAGTCGATTGCATCCCCTTCGACCACACTGAAGGATATATGTTTTCTTGGCTTATCAACTTGCATACGAATAGCCGTTTTTTTGCGTTCAGTGTTTGTTACCCACCACTGACGCACCATAGGCATTTCTGCACCGCACTGCGGATTCGGACACTTCGCTGTACGCGCCCATAAGTAGGCGACAATCGTCCGCCCTTCGGGGTCTTCGTACAGACGCCCGATCTCTTTGCGTGCTTCTTCCAGCACCCACATGCCCCATTTGCGCACATCCTCCGCCAGTGGGTTCTGGATAATGGTCGGTTCGCTGGTAGGCATGTTCAGGTCAAGCTGCTTCCCGCGTGGGTCTTCCATACCGGGGATTTCGGCTTGTTCCAAATTGGGTTCGGGCGCGTCGTACACCTGCTTGGGCTGCCCGTACTTCTGCGGATACACCAGCGTGCAAAGCTGGATCAGGTACGCGACCGGGTTGAGTTCGACGCCATGCGCCTCTGCCCCAAGTCGCAGCGCCTCCAAGCCAGTGCTGCCGCCGCCCATGAACGGGTCAAGCACTTTCGGCGGCGCGTCCGGGTAGTGCTGGCGGATCAGCGCGCGGGCTTCCTCGATGCGGGCGTTGTTGCCGTCCTTCACGCTGTCCCAGTTCACGATGTCTTTGATCAGGTCGTGTAGGTATTCGCGCTCGGCTTCATCTCTCGGCGCGGGGATCAGGCTGGCGAAGATCGCCGCGCGCATGGCGGCAAGCGGTCGGCGCGCCCACCAGATGTGCAGTGTGCTGATGTGTCCGTGCCGGATGCTCTTTTCGCGTGCGCTCTGCTCGCTGATGACTTCGAGCGGGAGCGAGTCTTCGATTAAACGGCGGTCGTATATATGTTGAGACACGCAGTTGCGTCCTATCTAAACTATTAGTCAGTTACTGAGTTTGCGTGCTTCATCCATAAGAATGTCACCAGACGCTAGTGGCGCACCCAATAGACTACGAATTCGAGCACTATGTTTTCGAACCGGGAGCCAGATGATATTAGGGCCCATCTTTGATTCGACTACGATTTCGTGTTGCTTGAGAATATGAAGCACATCTTGTACAAGTTCACGTCCTGCAGCATCCATGCCACGATATAGTGCTGAAGTTCGTCTTCCAGCCCCAGCTTGTAGGTACAATTTGCGCAAAATCACGATCATGACCCGGCATCCTAGCGGCATTGTGAGAGACATGACCGCGTTGTTTGTTGAACCTGTGTTCGTGAATTCCTCAAACGTACATTCCGAAAAAACATCGTTTGGTAACTCACGTCCCGAAGTTCTGCCATCGACACTAACAAAAAGACAACGTCTAAACCTAGGAACCATCTCGTAATTCACATCAGGTGCCAATAACAGAGTTCGGATTATGCATTCTTGGTAGATAACTCGCGACAGATTGGGCGTCTCAGCGTCGAATTCTAGTTCATTTATCACTACATCACGTATAATCGCCTCGTCACGTTCGGCATACCCCATATTTAATTCTTGAGCCAAACGTACAATGTCAGATGCGAGAATTGAGGACTCGTGACGGTTAACGGCTTCCCGAAGAGCAACCGAAGTATGTGATTGCCCAAATTCTTGAGACACACATTCCAGTGCCACCATTTGCATCCCAATCTCACCAAGTTCCGCTTGCCATTCGCTGCTCCCTGCTGTATTAGGTTCGAATGGACTTCTGATGTATCGAATTGTATCCCCTGATCTGGCTGCATCTGCCAAGGAAACATCTATAAATCTTCGCGCGCCATCCTCATCATTGGGAATACCTAGACCTGGCAACCTTTGTAGGAGGATTGAAGCTCTGTCATCTGGCACGTAATGACAAACCTCTTGAAATGTCCGAAGAATTTCTTCTGCGGATACAGGACCTAAACCATCGGACTTGATGCGTGCTCTGGATGCGAGCCTTTCGATAAGGCGACGGACAGTCGCGCCATCTATCCCCACCTCCAGCATTGCTTCACGATCACAGATACTTGTAAGAAGCGCGTCCCAACCCGCAGCAGGTATTACATAACTATCTGTCTCTAGCAATGATCCGATTAGGTTCTTAGAAATTAGGTAGGAGAGCAACAACGGACGTGTCGGTAGCCACCTAGGAACATGCTGATTCCAGCCTCGCCGGACTAGATACTGTTGCACTTGTTCCTCATTAAAGTCTTGAAGTGTGACAAACAGCGCTTGGTTAGTCGTTCCGCCAAAACCAAGTGCATTGCGCATTTCTTCGTCACTGTCAAAATAGTTCTGGCGTCCAGAGACAATCAATCCACGATCTGGGGGGGTATCTTTCACGAATTCTCGAACGAGCTGCATCGAATCGCGCCGAAGTTTCTTTAGCCTATCTGGTTGCCCTTGCCAACCAGGAATAGCGATTTCGTCAAAACCATCAAGCATAATCAACGCGTAACCTGCGCGCCACGCTCTAACAAGAGCTGCACCGGACTCAAAACCAATCTTCCTTGCGTGACGTTCAAGTGCCTCGGTTGCGTCCGTCTGACCGTAATGATCTCGCAAGTTAAGCAGGACTGGAAATAGATATGCTTCATCACGGATATTTGGTAGACTCAACTGAAGGAACAATTCGCGCATTGTTGTACTTTTACCTGCGCCGTAGTCACCAGACATGACAATACGAACGCCACGCAAGAGATTCGCAATCATCTCCGATAGCGGCACCGATTTTCCGGTTGAGGTCACGATGTCAAATGGAACGTATTGGAACTTCGTAAGTTTGGGGCTTTCCTGCATACTGCCAAAACGATGATTGCGACGGCAATCGATATACTTTGCAATGTCGATTAGCTTCGCACGAAATTGCTCAATTGACAGAATATCGATAAGAAAACCACCGTTTTTCTTCCGATACTCTTCGGCGACCGCTCGTTGATCGGCAGTTGGTTCTTCCCTAGTTACAAACCAACATTTCACTGGTTTCGAATACGAACGTTTCTTCTTCCAAAGATCCAAGAGTTTGTGGATATCATTTTCCGCCTTTTCTTTCTTTCTTGAGACGGTGCATTCCACCAAGTGGATGACTTCTTCTGTTTCAAAAACACCGTCTCTCTCCTGTCCGTCAACGATCTTTGCCCCCTGACTTGCTGCCGACGGCCACAAAGAACGAGCAAGTCGCCGTACTGTATTCTCAAACTCGTGGTGTTCGTCAAAAGCAGAGGGTTGATTATTCATCGGTGTCTCGTTCGGTACTCTTATCTATGTCGGTTGCGGCGATTTGCCACGCCGCAACCGGAATATGATACCGTGTTCGCTTCACGATTTCAGCGGGCGGCAGGTTACGCACAGGATTGCGGATCACCGTGAACGAGGGATCGTGTTTCGCATTGATCACGATGTAGAGCCAGTAATCCTCGCCCATGTTCTCGGCGGTCAGCCATTCGCGCTCGCTCAGCTCTACGCCGCCCACACCGGCACGTCCCTTCACCTCGATATAGCGTATGTTTCCGTCGGTATCGACACTGCGCACATCGTAGGGAAGCTTGAGCGACGAGAGGTCTTCTGCCGCGCGTCCCTGCTCCGCTTCCTTTTTCAAGACATACTCAATCGCGGCGCGCTCTACTTCATCGTCGCGGTGCATGTCCATCCCCGGTTGACCGCTCTGGGGCTGCGTGGGTAGGATCGCTGCCACGCCGACGATGCGCGGCTCGGACAGGCTGATCATCGCTTCCCGTTCGGCGCGCAGCAAGCGTTCGGTTTTACGGCGGCGCAGGTCTGCATTGCGCCGTTCTTCCTCATTGATTTTGATCCGCATGTCTTTTCCGGTGGACTGTTTGTGCTCGTAGTCCATCAGCATCCCGTCGGATTTGGCGATCAGCACGTCGAACGACTCGCGTAGGTAGCGGCGCACAATCTCGATTTCACCGATGCGTCGCTCACTCACTTGCTGGCGGTAAGGCGCAAACAGCCGTTGAATCGACCAGCCCAGCACCCGCCCGCGCGCATTCACCAGCGCTCGCACCGCTTCCGGCACGCGCACGGACACATCGGGGATGCCAAAGTCGAGGAACACACTCGGCTGAAGCGATTCGAGCGTCAATCCGTCGGCGGACTGGTAGACGGCGAATAGCTGCTGCCCAACCACTGTGCCGTGCCCATCGTTGACCGTCGCCTCAATGAGCCATATCAACCCCTCGCGGCGGTTGTCCGGGTCGAAAAAGATCGCGCCCTGTTCCAGATCACCGCCGAACTGAGCAAGCGTCTTAAAGGAAATCGCCTCGAACAGCGCGTGACCGGGTCCAACAAATTCGATGCCTGTCCGCTTCGATTCTTCAATGTCGAACGTGAATCTTAGATATTCGGTGGCAGGCTGCCCGTATTTGGCAGCCAGTTCCGGCGGCACATTGCGCACATCAGCGGGGACGTGGCGTACACGCCAGTAGCCATCTGCGCGCTGTTCCAGCCTGCCGGGGAAGAGTGCCTCAAATGCGCTCAGGAAAAAGGCGCGGATGAAAGCGGGCGTGAGGCGGTTCTCTTTCGCCTCCTGACGGCGGTGTGTCATCGCGGCAACGTTAACGTACTGCGTTGCGAGTGTTCGCAGCGATGCCCGATCGATGGTTTCCGCTGCATTCTTCGGTATCACGGCCTCTAATGAAGCGAGAATGTCCTCAAACATGCGGCGGTTCGTTACGGCGTCTCGGATGAGGGTTTCCAGCTCAGCATCCACGAATCGCTCACCAATCACGTCGTACACGCGGTCAGTACCCATCTCGGCGCGCATCCGTTCCAACTTGAGCAGCACGGCTTCCAGTACACGTCCCTCGCGGGTATTGTTTGCCACGAGATTAAACATGAACACTTCGCGGTCTTGTTTGTAGCGATGAATGCGTCCGAGCCGCTGTTCAAGGCGTGTCGGGTTCCACGGCACGTCGTAGTTCACCATCAGGTGGCAGAATTGCAGGTTGATGCCTTCTCCCGCTGCTTCGGTGGCGATCATCACTTGTGCTTCTTCACCGGCGAATACTGATTCCGCCTCCTCACGCTCCAACTGTTTCATCTCACCGTGGATAGTAACAACGCTATACCCCCAGCCTATCAAGTTTTCTACGAGGTAATCGAGTGTGTCTTTCGCCTCGGTGAAGATGAGCAGTTTCTCGCTTGTATCCTGCACGCCCAGTTCCCGCATCACGCCATGCAACTCACGCAGTTTCCGCTCTGGTTGCTGCTGTTCCGCCTGCTGCGCCAGCGCGATCAATTCCTCAAGCTGGCTGATCTCGTGATTGAGTTCATCAATGTTACGGGCGACCGTGAAGCGCAGTGCGTTCTGCTCCAACTGCCAGCGCTCATCTTCGCTCAGATCGTCGTCGCTGTCCGGTACGTCTAGGCGGTCGCGTCGGGCGGCTTCGAGCAATTTAGGGTCGTGCAGTACGTCGTTACGTAGTTCGACCAATCGATCATGGCGGTTTTCCAACGAGCGGCGAATCGCCCGCACGCTGGACGCCAGCCGCCGCTGTAAGACAATCAGCGCGAAGGTCACGTTGCGGTTCTCGTCTGAAAGCGCCCGGTTAAAGTTGGTTTCGACGTAATGCGTCACCCGGCGGTACAGGTCCAGTTCAGCACCATCCAATTCATAGGGGACAGTGCGCACATGGCGCGGTGGGAACAGCGGTCGCCCATCGAAACGACGCATATCCTCTTTCAGACGGCGTAGGAAGATCGGATTCTCGCGCCGCTCGACCGCCCGTTGAAGTATCTGCTGATCGGCGAACAGATCGGCATCGACCAGACCGAGTAGGAAGCGGAAGTTCTCAGGATCGCCTTTGTGAGGCGTAGCCGTCATAAGCAGCAGGCGCTCAGCGCGTTCCGACAACACTTCGCCGAGGCGGTAGCGTTGGCTGCGTTCCACTTTGGTCGGACTGCGCCTGTAGGCTGCCATTTTGTGTGCTTCATCGACGATGACCAGATCCCACATGTCCGCGACGGCGAGGCTGTCCAGCACGTCAGGCTGCTTCACGAAGTCAATCGAGACGATCGCTTGATGGGTGAGACCCCACGTCCGTGCTGGTCCCAACGCATTCAGCGTGGCGCGTTCCACGATGTCGAAGTGCTCACTGAACTTTTCGCGCATCTCGCGCTGCCACTGGGTACGCAGTGGGCTGGGTACGACGATCAGCGTGCGGGCGAGTACGCCACGCAGTTTCAACTCCTTAAGGAGCAGCCCGCCCATGATCGTTTTGCCAGCGCCGGGATCATCTGCCAACATGAAGCGCAGTGCGGGCTGCGGAAGCATGTGTTCGTACACCGCTTCAAGCTGGTGGGGGAGCGGGTCGATTCTCGATACACTGACAGCAAACAGTGGATCATACAGATAAGCGAGACGGATGCGGTAGGCTTCGGTTGCCAGTCGGAAGTTTGCCGCGCTACCGTCAAGAATGCTCTTGCCGCGCACATCGCTGCTCATCACCTCAAGTTCTTCTTGGGTCAAAATCGGGCTGTAATGCTTGCCAGTCTGCATTCCGACAGCATGTAAGGTGTAGAATGCATCATCAACGCTGTCGATGCGCAACACCTTGACCGTTTCTGGGAAGCGGGCGCTTTGGATGATCGTATCTTGTAAGTGGTCGAACAATGTCGTCATGGAAGTGTCAATCTATGTTGCCAGACAATTTGTGAATCCCAGTATAATACATACTGAGATTCTTAAAAATAAAATGGTTCTTGGCGTTGAATCATAGACTTACATGGAAAATCACAGTGTCTGATCCCAAAGCACGAATTCATCTCGATGATCCCAAAGCTGCATTTGAGCGCGCCGATATCGATGAACTGCTGACCTATCGTGAAGGTCAGTGTTTTGAGCGTAAGCGCAAACGAGAACCAAAGGAAATAGCAAAGACCTTGGTCGGATTTGCGAACGCAAATTTGGACGGAGGACTACTTGTCTTGGGCGTAGAGGAAGACGGTACAGTAACGGGCTTGAGAAGCGCCTACAACAGTGAAGATTACAGGCAAAAAGTCTATGAAAGCAAAAACTTCGTTACACATGTGCTGCCGCAAGTACGATTCTTATCAACGACAAACAGTGTCGGCGCACAGGTTGAAATTTGCTTGATTTATGTTGGCTATTCAGTTCAACAGGTTGCTACAACGACAGAAGATGATGTTTACCTACGTAGTGGCGACCAGACTCGAAAATTGAAATATGACGAGATTACTCAGCTTAAAGAAGAGCGTGGTGACAATGGGACTCCATTCATCAATTTATCGTCATCTCAGCCGTTGGCAACTGCGCTATTTCATGACGGTGTGTTGACTGATTACCTGCAACGGGTAGGTCACAATAAGTCTAGCGGTGACTTGGCACGGCTTCTGGTTAATCGGCAGCTCGCTGTCGAAACAACGGGTGAAATACGTTTAACAAAGGCAGGTCTACTTCTGCTGACTCAAGACCCGCGCGCCGAAGTCCCTGGCGCATCTGTGCGTGTGTTGAAATACGAGGGACGCACCAAGCTCTACGGCGCTCAGAACAACATCGTTCAAGACCAAACATTTTACGGACCCATCCCGGTTGTCGCCCAGCGTGTACAGGATTACGTGACTTCACAACTACGTCAGTTTCGTTATCTTGGTGCAGATAATCGATTCACCAACGTGCCTGAACTCCCCGAGGAAGCGTGGTTTGAGGTTATCGTCAATGCACTTGTCCATCGTTCGTATACGGTGGTGAACGAGTCGATTTCTGTGGTTTTGTTTGATGATCGCATGGAGGTTTTCAGCCCTGGAGATTATCCAACAGGCGTGGATCCGGCTCAGTTTGCTAACAGCATCGTCTCGCGCCCTCGAAACCGCACGATCATGGATTTTATGCGTGCCATTGAATATGTGCGGATGGAACATGAAGGAACTCATCGTATCTTCGGTGAGATGCAAAAAGCTGGTCTACCATCACCAGAGTATTCCCCACCCGGTCGCGGTCAGGTTCACGTTGTTCTTCGCAATGATATTGATCGGCGTAAAGCTGCTCAAGTGGGGGCGGATACATTGGCGCCAATATTCAACATGTTTCGCCTAGAGTTGCAACCTGTTCGTCTACCTGAAGGTGTTGAACCTGGCGATCCTCCCACTTTCAATGAGCTGCGAAACGGAATAGAACGCGCCCTGACGGCTAATGGTTGGGCGGTTAGTAGTTTCACCCACGATGTCGCGATTGATATGAGCAAACCTGCTCTCTCGCGTCATGGATCCGAATGGGTGTCCATGCATGATGCGTTCCGTTTTAATGTCCAAGAATTTAATGGCAGATTTTTCCTTGCCCTCGATTTCAAGATCGAGGTTCGCAGTCGGGCCAATCTCAAGAAAATTGTTGACGCCGTACCACAAATGCTTCGTCAGCGATACGGGAGAGGTTTTGCGCGGATCAATGGCCAATGGATCGCGGGTTCAGTTACCCGGCTTGATTCAGCTACCGAAACTGTGTTGTTCGAAACCCACACTGCACGCCGCGATGACCCCAAAACACGAACCACCCTCCCGTTTGTGGACGTAATTCCTGAGTTGACTAGTACGCAACTCTCAGAATTACTCGCCTCAACGGATAGCAAGTTCGATCTTTACCGGGAACGAACACGACTAAGCAATGTACCTCCCGGCATTCGACTTGAACGCATCCGAGCGATAAACGCTGAACTTGTAAATCGTGTCTTCCCTGTGAAAATTGGGAAATACCAAGTGTTTTTAGGACGGGAAGCTGTCCGTGCTTCTCAGCCGGAATTTGCCGTCAATTCATTTCTACGTGAACCGGCGATTTCTTTTGGGTCACAAAGGTTAAGTCAAGATATATCAAAAGGATTGACTTCTTTTGGTGCCTACGAGAAACCCCATTCGGATATTCCCATCATCCTAATGGCGCATCCGTCGCACATGTCAGCTATGGAGGGATTGGTTGCGGCGCTACAGAGAGGCAGCAAACGATATGCGGGTTTCCACACTACATTTGGAGCAAACCTCAAGGTAGTTGGCAAGTACGCTGTTTCATTCGAGCAGTACCTATCCACATGCCAAACGATAGTCCCTTCCCTAGCTCGTGATCCGCTCCCGCTCATGCTCATATTTATGCCAGATGAAAGGGGGTTGTGGAGCCGAGCTAATCATCAGTCGCCTTACTATCAGGTAAAGCACTATCTCTTGGAGAATGGCATACCATCACAAGGGGTTGATCAAGAAACACTCGCAAACCTAGAGTGGAAAGACTTAAATCTGGCGCTAGACATCTTTGCCAAAACAGGACATGTCCCTTGGGTTTTGGACGAAGGATTGCCTCTTGCAGATGTTTTCATCGGGCTTTCCTACTCATCTATGCGTATCAAGGACAATCTCGAACGGGTAGTGGCTTATGTGTGTGTATTTGACGAATTTGGGCGCTGGCAGTACTACATAGGAAATACGGAACCCGTGCCATTCGAGGAACGTGACGCTCGTTTGGCTGGCTTAATTGGGAATGCGGTTCAGAGATATGTCGAGCGATCCTCGGTGAACCATGTTCATCTTCATCATGGTCATAAACTCAAACATGAGACTCGATCCCGAATCGCCGAAGCCGTAAGAAAAGTTGCGCCCAACGCAAATGTCCATTTCCTGCACATCAATGACAACAATCCAGTACGGCTTTTTGGAAGTGAGACTGAACAAGAGGCACAAGTCGCAAGAGGAACTTATATTCGTGTTTCAAACGACAGACAATTCTTTTTGGCAACGACGGGGAAATCGGATCTGCAGAGCGGATATCGAGGCACGCCCATCGTTGCACGATGTATACCCTATTACTATGGCGCAGGTCCGAACCCTGATTCAACTGTATATGCCCAGCACGTATTAAGTCTCACGAGATTAAATTGGGCTTCAACTCGCGCTTTTTCAGCAGAACCGATCACTTTGCTTTATTCGGCTAAAGTCGCACGCCACATGAATATCTTTGTACAGAATTACGGCTCATTTTCGCTGCATCCGGATTTGATCCGAACTCCGTGGTTCTTATGAGTCCGCTGAAAAACTTGAGTGTGACACTGTTCACACCATCCCCTCATCTCTACGAAGATCATTCGCACCGAGAACGGAATATCTTTGCTTATGTTGTGCCAGTTGTCACCATTATAAGCGCGATCCAGCAGAACGATGCGGTTAGCATCCGTGTCGGTCTTGTGAGTTCCAGCGTAACTTGAGAAAGCGGTGCTGTCGCTCACCTGACAGCACCGCTGCGAAACTGACCGCTAATTTCAGAACGGAATGTCTTCGCCACCGTCGCTGTGACCGTTGTCACCGTTCTCGGCGCGATCCAGCAGGACGAGGCGGTTCGCGTCCATGTCGAGGCTTGGTTGCGGCGTGCCACTCTGGTCAACCCACGCCGACGGACGCAGCCATTCCGCCGTCACCTGAACCAGCGATCCCTTGCGCACGTACTGCGCCGCCACATCGGACAGCTTGTTCCAGCAGTTGACGCGCATCCAGAGGGTCTGCTTCTCGCCTGCGCGGTTCTTGCGACTGACCGCCACCGAGAACGAGGCGACGCTCTGTTCCCCGACCTGACGCACCTGCGGATCGCTGCCAACGAACCCGGTCACCTGCATGTTGATGCTCGTACCCATGATGTTGTTCTCCCTCGCGCCTGAGCGCTTGCACTTTCTATCGACCCTGTGCCGATTGATGACCGGACATGAGCAGGCGATCACGCCGACCATCACCCAACGGGCGCTACCCGATTGCGGTGAGCGAAGCGGCGCAAGCCCGGAGCATTCGGGTCAAGCGAAGTCCAAAGGACTTTGATGGGGGGCGCGCCTGCTAGGATGGTCAGCGACAAATCGGCACGTTTTTGGGTCGGAGAGGCAATGCGCCGTGCAAGAGGGGGGATCATGGTGTCCAGCCCAGCACGACGGATGACCGGATACAGCAGCGAACGGGTGCAAGTGGGGATGCAGCGCACTCGTTGGAGAGGTCAGCACGAAGATGCGGTGCGAAGCAGTCTCAGGGCGATCCACTGGAACAGAGGACGAAGCGACGCGATATGCAAGGAAGCGATGCGGTGACTGGGAATAGCGCCAAGTGAGGGCTGAGCGGTAGCACCTGAGTTCTATCATTGATGCTGCACGACCTGCTCGCGCCCAAGAAGGCGACAGTCACGAGTGGGAGGTATTGTGAGCGCAGCGGTTAGCAGCAAGGGCGGGGATCAGGCATCGCGCTCGTCTGGGAAGTAGGTCGATTTGAAGTTGTAGAGCGCGGGCTGGTCGCTGTGGCGGATTCCTTCGTAGAGCGCACCGGTGATTCGATTCAAACCCTTGTGCAGCTTTTCGCGGGCGTAGCTCTCATCACCGTGAGCAAGCATCTGGATTGCGGTCTGGGTCAGGTAGTCAACGGCGGCGAGGAGTTCATATGCCATGCGTCCCTGCCACGAATGGACGCCATTGGCATGTGCCGTCGCCATCTTGAGGTCGTCGAGTCCGCTGTAGGCGCGCAGCATCCCTTTGGCGGTCGCCTCGAAGTCATCGATGCGAACATCGTCCGGAGCGAAGCGACGCAGAAAGTCGCGCATCGCATCGACGGTGTGAAACGAGAGGAAGTTCTGCCCGCACTGCACCGCCAGCAGATGCCACGCGGTGGCGAAGTCCGGGTGATCGCAGAGACCGAACGCCGCGTTTTGCAGCGCGACTAGGATGTCCACAACGCGAGAGTCATCCCGATCGGCGTTCAGGTTGGAGGCGAGAAACTCGCCGATGGCGTTGTACTGCGCCGCGTCAAAATGGTCATGATACCGCTGCATGGCAGCAGCTTTCAGATCTTGAGTCATCAGATATTCCTTTATTAAAAAGATTCAGTGATACGAATGAGCGTGGTGATGGTATTCGGATCGGTCGGGTGTTGGTCGATCTGGTGGAGGAGACGCGCGAGAATTGCGCTTGCGGTGCTGTAGAGCGTGTACAGGCTGTCCTTGTAGGGCAGCACCCACGTCCCTGCCGGAACACGTTTTGCGCCGTCTCCCTGCAAACGGAATGGCAGCATTGGCATGGATGTAAACGTCCACCCGGTGGCGAAGATGAGCGGTTCCACACGCTCGGCGGCATCGAGTGTCCAATCCGCGTAGAGCAAGCGTCCCCCATCATGCGCGAGATACGCACATTTCAGCGAGAGTCCGCCGAGATCGCTGAATGGCAGATGAACGACTTTGAGCAGGATGACGGGCTGCCAGTTGAGATGAACAAGATTTGTCCCCATTTTATGTCCTTTGGAGCTATGATTACGCGCTAAACACATGGAGGAATTCCTATGCCCAATGGCGGACCTAGACCCGATTGTGTGCATTGCAAGCAGTTCAGAGGGGTCCCGCTCACAGAGGGTGATCCGTTCTGTATGCTTCATGAGATGAAGTTGGCAATCCCGATTTATACATTCTGTTCCCAGTACGTTGATCCGGAACCTAATGAAAAAGGGGACTGGCTCGATCAGATATTGGGTACCAGAGAGGGCTTGAAGGATGAGTTGATGTATTTCTGGTTAGGGGGAGAAGATGTAAAGTTCTTCCATGTCCCTTTGGTATCCATTGCAGAATACGCGAATTGGACACAAGCGAGATTCTTTGAAGAGCTTGCAACGCTTGCAGACAAATACCGATCTCAACTCGACGGGCAGTAAATCCCTGTTGTCCTGGGATTCACACTCGAACCAGATGCCGCTGAAGCGTGCAAGTTCGCTGTTGTCGAGGAAGCGCACCCAAACCGTGTGGATGCCGATGCTGTAACGGTAATCGGCGCTGTCGCACAGCGGGTAATGGCTCACGATGCACTTGCGGCGCGGGTTGACCGTACTTAGCCCGACGATGTGACCAACTGCGCCGGGCGGCGGCAGTTTAGAGCGATGATAATTCTGGCGTTTGCAGTGGAGCATCAGGGTCGCTCCGGTAAGTATGCCAGCAGCTCGTCTCGACAAACGATGAGGCTTCGACTGCTGATTCCATCAAGACTTAAGAACGTGACGAAGGTGCGGATGGGCTGCCGGTGGAGGAGTTTGTAGACGTAGGTGCCGATCACCGTCGCAATCCAGTCGTTAATCAGCAAGTGCTGGTAGCCCGCGTCCACGAGATCGGCACACGATGCGCCGATTGGGAACAGTGGACGTTCGGGTTCAGGCTCCGGTTCGAGCAGCGCTGGGAAAAGCAACCCTTCCTTCGGCAGATACGGATACTTACCGTCGCGCCCGTCGATGAAGCGGCGCATCAGCTCAGGATCATCCGTATTTCCAATACAGACCTGCCCAGAATCAGCATGGTTACCCCCGGCAAGAACGATCCCTTTCGTCCGATGGACAGCACGGCGCGCTTCGTGATTATCCACGCACGAAATCACCAGCGTGGAACCGAAACGGTCGGCATGGCGCTCCGGGTCGAGTGGTTCGGCGATCCAACCGATGTCTAGACCGAGCGTGGCATTCAGCCGTCGAGCAACGCATTCGGCTTTGAACTGCCCGATGTCCGCCGGGGCAAACAACGCCTGTCGCCCGATGTTCTTCTCCTCGACGCGATCCGGGTCGATCAGCACCAGCGATGGTGCATGCTGCCGGGCGCGCTGCATATCGTAAAGGATGCGCGCGACGATCCGGGCAGTGGATGCACCCGTGCCGCCCACGCCCACGAGCGTGATGGTCTTGATGTGCGTATTGGGGTCGAAAATGCCGTTCATGTTGCCTCTCCCAGCAGGTGTGCCAGCGTTTTCTTGACAGGAATCAAATCGGATACGGGATACCGTTTCGCCTTTTGGGCTTCCAGCGCAACCAGCTTGGCGCGAATATCCTGTGGGTGGCTGCGGGATTTGCCTGAACAGGCATGATTGCCAAACGGCGACCCAAGGAGCATCGCAAAATCGTTCGCCAGAGATGCGCCGCGCAGGGCGTCATCCGTCACCCGCTGCACCGTCCCCCAGCAGATCGCGCCGGAACCAAACACATTGGGGATCGGCGCGTGAAACAGTGGGATGTCCATGCTGTCGGGGCGGCGTTTGACCGCGTACACGCCGTACTGCGGCGCTTTGCCCTCCGTCGTCACGCGAATCATGACCAGTCCGGGGAGTGGAACCCGCAGCGCCGTCTCCGAGCCGTCGAGAAAGATGCCGGTCTTCTGCGGCTGACGATATTCAACGATGGTCTTCTTCACGCCGTCCTGCCGGACGAGCAGCGTGTTTCCGCCGAGCAGTCCGGTATCAAACGTGACCTTCGCCGCCAGCGCTAACGCGATTTGCGCTGGATCGACCGGGTATTCTTGTGTAAGTTCGCCTTCAGTCTTACGCAGCATCACGCCGAACGAGTAGAAACTCAGGATCAGCGACGGCTGCTCCGTCAGCGTCGTCGTCAGGGCGCGTCCATTCCAATCGGATTGTCCGTTCATCGAGTTTGCCTTTTCGCTTGAATTCACGATACAGATGCGCGACATTGTGCTCCAATGCCGCTTGGAGCCATGGGGTGGATTTGAGGATTTCGATGCCCGCCTGCACATCACGCATGATGCCGTCCGCCTCGTCGATGAGTTCGATGGCGAAGGCGATGTCATCCGGCGACCACGAAAGCGGCGGGATTTCGGCAAGAGCTTCATCCGTGTAGTCCACCAACGACGAATTTGTACAACTAAACAACCAACCAAACAGCCAGCCGACCTGCCGCAGCGCCGAATCGGACTGCTCGTGCAGACTGGCGGCGATGGTGTGCCCGGCGGCGTAGACGCACTCCGGCACATCGATGCTGTACGTCTCACCTTCGGGGATGTCGATACCGAATGGTGCAAGGATCGGCAGCAGATCGGTGTGGACGGCGTAGAACTCCGGGTCTTCCAAATCGATTCCGACCGCGTTCAGCGGAATGCCCCAGCCAATGGTTTCCAGATCGTCGAGGGGGATGCCTTTGGCGGAGATCGCCTTGCACAACAGGCGATCCATCTCCTGATATGACGCGCCCGCCCGCAACCGCTCGACGGCTTGCGCGTAGATGTCGGGGAATGCACCGCGTGTGACTTGCAGCGCAATCGTGAGCGGGTCAGTTTCATAGTCGATATCCGGCTCATCGAACGCTGCCCAGAAAGGATCGAATGTGGCGACGGTGGATGCCAGCAGCAGCAGTGGATCAGCCGTGAGCGCGACCGCGAGTCGTTGGTAGGTGGCGCTGATCGCGTTCATAAGACGTACTCCACGATGCCGACGGCGCGAATGGGGATCGGGGTGAGTTGTGCCAACTGCCGTGCCGCTGCTGCACAGCGCCCGGTGTAGGCGACGATCTCCGTCACCGCTTCGACTAACTGCGAACGGGGGATCGGTGCGGTTCCGGCGAGCAGGTGGGGCTGCGCACGCAGCAGCCCCATGCCCTTGAGTTCGACCGGCACGATCCCCGTAAGACATGTGTGCAATTCCTCCAGTCCAAACGGAGAGCCGACCATGATCATCCTTTTCGACCTGGGATTGCCGACCACTCTAGCACCTGTGTACCGTCTTCAAGCGCGGTCTCACGCATCGTTGCGTGTGCAATCTCTGGGTAAGTGATTTTAAGCAGTGTGCGAAGCTGCTCCGGGTCGAGTGTCGACATCGACGCATCGGTAATGATCTGGGTCGCACCGATCTTGAGAATACGAGCCGGTTGAGTCGGGTTCTGGTCGGTCATGGTGAGTCGTTCCTTTCAGGATAAGTGAGTTACAGAAGCGCGGATTGTTCGGCGGCACCGTTCGTGCCGTGATGCCCGTTGCTGGAGATAACCGGATGCTGCGGTGCTTCGAGGGTGAGCGCGTCGTCGTCCGCCTCATCGATCAGCGGCGTGTCGTCTGCCTCTATGGTTTCGCCCGTCTGCACGAAGTCGGTGAGCGCGAACAGCGACAGATCGCGCTCGGTCAGGTGCTTCATCTTCTTCGCCAGCCCATACACATCGTTGATGCGGATCGGCGACTCGCCGTCCCACAGTTTGCCGTCAATCAGCTTTCCGGCGATTAGCACCGCCTGGCGATAGGCTGCCGCGTCGGTCTCACCGCCCGTGATCTTGAGATGGCTGATCTTGACCGCCTTCTTGCCTTTCTTGAGCGGAACATCGACGGTCGGTTCGCTCGGTGGCGCGAGCTGCTCGATCTGCTTGCGCGACTGCGGTTTGGGCGGGGGCAGATCGGGAATGATGGGCGGATCGGCTTCAACGGCGGTGAAGGCGATGAGTGCGTCGGCGATAACTTCGGTCAGGTCGGCAACGCGCTCGTAGGTGAACTGATGCACACGGGCGAGATCGCCGCGCTGCACCAGCAGCGTACCAGACTTGCTTTCACTGTCTGCTTCGGGCAGGGTCAGCGTGATCACGGTCGGCTTGGGTGTGGATGATTTCGAACTCATGGAAATTCCTTTCTCATGTAGCAGATGAAATACCGAGTGCCGGACACAGGTCTTTGAGCAGCAGCGTGCCGCAGACATGGCAAAAGCCATATCCGGTTTTTCTGTTGAACCCGAAGGAATGGTGTCGATCTGCGTGCTTGTGGCGCTGCGGGAACGGACACGCGCCGTTCAGCCAATCGCCGCGTGGCTTGCACCCGGACGCAAGCAGCGCATCGGCGACACGGTAGATGTTGTCAGCATTGAGCGGGATCGGTGTACGAGTGGCGAGTGATGACGAGTGGCGAGGTTGTAGACGATCTACCGGCAGATACGCCTTGAATGCCTCTAGCGGATACCGGTGATTGTGGATTTCCAGCACCCGGCAGAGGGCATTGCCACGCATCGGCTTGCTGTTATGGCTCTGGGGAACCCGAAGCGACTGTGCGACGCTGAGATGGTCACCGTGCAGTGCAGTCGCCAATTCTCGCAGCAGATGACGCGCTCTGGTCAGATCAGATGTCGGCTCATCGAGCCACCAGTAAGCATGGAATCCGCCGCCGCTCGCGACGATGCACGATGGCGCTGGATCGGCGCATTGCAGCAGCCTCAGGGCTTCCATCGAGAGATCATCCACATCGACGAACAATGCCGGGAGCGCGACGACATCTGCTGCACCGCCGCGCTGCCAGCGAGTCAACCCCGGGCGACGCAATCCAACCGCGAAGTACGCGCCCCAACCGAGCGCATTCGCGCGGTCAAGTTGTGCCAGTGCATCGCGTAATGCAGCCTTGTCATGCCGCGGAATGTGTCGGGAGGGCGTATTGTGTTTCCCGTCGGGGTGAATGGCGGTGAGCGTGAGGCGGGCGTCGGCGTACCCTGTGCAGCGGGCGAACAACGCATCGAAGAATGCGTAACGCTGCTCCATGTCATGCATGACATCAGAACAGCGCCAACTGCTGTGTAAAGGCAGTGTCGGGGACGGCTTCGCGTCGGGGAAACACCAGCGGTTCGCGCACTTGTTTGCGCTCCCGTCTCGATGCTGTCGGCGCACGAGGTGCTGTGACAAGGTGCAGTGCAGGCGTGGGGTCGGTTTGATCGCTCGCCAATGCGACGAGTTTCCCCGCGACTTCCCGCTCGAAGCCGGGAAAGACGATGCGCTGTTCGCTCAACCATGCCGCGATCACTTCCGCTGTCCCACCATCCAACAACGCCAGCAGTTCGCCGTGCCGCTGCGTCCACAGCGTTTCGTCGGTGACGATATGCACGGTTTCCAGATATGCCGTGATCGCTTCGATTGGACGTAATGTTTTGTCAGTCGTCCGCTGTTCGACCGGCTCAATCGGTGTGATCGTCGCGCCCAGTTCCAGCGCCGCCGTGATGAGCGCATCGGGTTCATCAGCGACCATATCTTCGGCAGCGAGCGTCACCTCCTCGACGTTCCAGTACGCCGCGTCTTCCTGATCAATCTCGCCGACTTTCGCTTCTGCCTTGAACAGTTCGGTCGGATCGAGCAGTGTCTCGTCGCGCCCGATGGCTTCAAGCAAGGCTTGTTCAAAACCACCCTCGCCCTCGGTGAGCGCATCCAGCCCGGTCAGCCCAATGTCGCCGGTGAGCAGTTTCGCGGCACGCTGCTTGCGGCTCATGAGCTGCACGGCGGTTTGCTCCATTGTGCCCTCGGCGAACAGGTAGTAGACCTTGCAGTGCGCATGCGTCTGGTTGAGGCGGTACGAACGTGCCGCCGCCTGCATCATGGTCGAGAGGTTAAAGACGATCTCGAAGAAGATCAGCGTGGGAAAGTAGATGAGATCGAGCCCCGTTTTGACCAGCTCAGGATTGCACAACACCACATTTGTTCCCTTCGCGATCTGGCGTTCGATGACCGCTTCGCGCCGCTCGGCATCGACGGTGTTGGCGAGAATGAAGGTGCGTGCCAGCGGAATATGCTCGCGGAGCAGTTTCTCCAAACGGGGCTGAATGTCGCGGGTGGCAGTCTGGCGGAAGTAAATGACGCAGGGGCGATCCGCTGCGAGTTCTTCGCGCACGAGGTCGATGAGCGCCTGTTCTTTGGCGAAGATGCGGTCTTCACCGTAGGAGGGAATCGAGGCAACCGTGTATGGCTCTTTCGCTCCCGTGATCGGATGTTTGAGATTGTGGATGACCTCATACGGGCGGAAGGGCGCGTTCACCCACCCCATCGACCATTGCAGATAGGCTCCGCGAAACGTCGCATCGCCTTCCCAGCGCCGCTGGATCAGATAGTCTTTCAAGCGAGCGCGGGTACGGTCATACTCGGCGTACACATCGGGATCGAGTTCGACAGGGAGCGCGATCTCCTCAAACGTCGGCAGGGATTTGCCCAGATCGCCTAAGCTGAAGAAAATCGCATGATCGAGCACTTCCGCGACCAGCAGCGGCGAAATGCCGGGCGCTTCCTCGAATGGGCGCTCGTAGGTGGATGTGCCTGTGTACGCGCCCGTGTCACGGTCATACGACGGGCGCTCCTCGACGACCATTTCCCTAACCCCCATGTCCGCCACCCAGCGCGACTCGGCGCGCCCGCGCTGCTTACTGTTCTCGGTGATGACGTTCTGATACCCGCGTTCGCCGTGCGTTTTTCGGCTGAGTCGCGGCGCGCCGCCCCAGTTGTAACGCTCACGCACACGCGGATTCAGGTGATACTCCAAATTGAACAGGCTGCTCGACCGCCCATTGAACGGCGTGCCCGTCATTGCCAGCACCTTTTTGGCGATCCCCGCCATGCGACCGAACGCCGCCCCGTTCCCGGTGTCGCCATGCTGACACTCGTGCGCCTCGTCCCAGATCAGGAGGTATACGCGATCCGGGAACATGCGCTTGAGGTATTCATCAAGGCGGTAGCGCGGGTTTTTGGTCGCATACTTCTCGCCGGGTTTCGGCTGCGAACCGCGATCCCGACTTTCGCGCCAGAGCGGCATCCCGCACACCGCACACGACCGTTTGCCGCCTTCGAGCCAACTCAACGATGCGGGCGAACTGATGCCTTTCCGCTCCTGCATTACGGTCGAGCCACAGTGGGGGCACGTCGGGATACGTTCGCGCCTGATTCGCTGCTGCGGCAGGTAGCCATCCGGCACAGGCGATCCATGCCGCCAGAGCGCGATCCGCTCCTCACGCCACACGACCGCCGCTTCCCACGGGCAGCCGAGCTTGGTCAGGTCGCGCTTGATCAAGCCGATTTTCGCCGTGCCGCTCCCGACGCGCGCCGACTTCTCCATGAATGCTTTCATGTCCTCGTGGCGGTCAATCCGTTCCGCGAGAATATGCGGATCAATCGAATGGAGTTCACGCTTCCATTTCTCGATCAAGTGCGGCGGCGCGACGATCAGCACGACTTGATCCGGGCGGATTTCCGCTTGCAGCGCCTGCACCACACCCGACGCGATGCTGATCGCCGCCGATCCTCCCATCAGGGTCTTTCCCGTGCCCATGCTGCCCACCAGCAGGATGCTGTTGCGCGATTGAAACCCACGCGCAATTGCGCCGACGACATGCTTCTGCGCGGTGTACATCGGGTACTTGCCCTTCAAGCGGATGCGATCCAGCCAGCGTCCCATCCCGTTCAGATCGAAGCGGTACATCGGCTTGAACTTCGCATTCAGATACCCGGCTAATGCCCGCTTGTTGGCGGTGATGAAACCGAGCAGCGCCTCGTCGCCTTCCATCTCGACCGTCGTGCCATCGCCGCTCAAGAGCGAGAGCGTAGTCGAAGGTTTCAAGCGGATGGTCGTCTTCTTGACCTGGCGTTCCGGGTCGTTGGGATCGGCTTCGACCTCCACGCGGGCAATCTGCTCGACATGGCGCGTCTTGCCGCGCAAACCCACCCGCCCGTACTCTGTCGTCTCGATGACCGCACCATCCGCCACGCCCGCAGCGAGTACGAGCGCGAGGTGTCCCGGACGCGGTGAAACCACCGGTTCGATCTCGGTCGGCGGGGTCGGTGGCTGGAGCAGGACTTGAAAGCCATTCGTCATCCACGCGCCGCGCGTCTCGATCAGGCGTAGCCCTTGTTCGGGATCGAGCATGTCGGAGGCGAACACGAAACGCTGGATCGGGCGGGGCGGCGGCGCTTTGTACACGGGTTCGGGTTGCACCACGAGCGGACGCGACTCTGCTTTGCCCGCCATGATTTCGCTATACAGTTCGCCGGGATTCGGCTGCTCACCCTTGACCGCCACCACGATGATCTGATCATATTCGCCGAGGTGCTTGCCGGGGAGCGCCCACACATCAACGCAGGTGCTGTGTTTGGCGAGGAAGGCGGCGGCTTCCGGCGTGAGATGATGGTTGTACACGCACCACAGCACGACCGCGCCATCCTGCGCCCACTTCCAGGCGTGACGGAGATACGCGAACTCGACGCGCTTGCTGCCCGACGCGGCTTTGTCGTGATCGTAGGGCGGATTCGCCCACACGATGCCGAAGGCGTTGTTGGAGGCAACCAAGCGCTCGACATCGCAGCGCACCGCTTGAGTCGGACCGAAGCGGGCGATACATGCCGCCGCCCGTTCCCCGTCGAGTTCATTGGCGTAGGGGGTGACGTTCCATGCCTGCGCCGCCGCTTCAAGGAACGCGCCTTCCCCGGCGAACGGATCAAGCAGCCGCACGGCAGGGGTCGCGGGCGCGACTAACGAAAGGAGCGCCGGATAGTGGCGCTCCTCGATGGGCAGGTAGCCCATGATCATTTTCGATTCAGCTCGTGCCATGAGCCTACTCCTAAAATACAAAAAGCCCCCGTTTGAGCGGGGACTTTCGAATACATTGACTTTGCTACTTCTGTAATAAATAGTGCTTTAGAACTGGTTCAGGCAATCCTAACCGTTGTTGCAGGAGAAAGTATCACCCACATTCTGCCATTGAACTGGTCGATAGCTCACTCGAGCAATAACCCATGTTTCTCGACCGTCCCAGATAGATAACAGTCTGCTATATCTGTCTTCAATTCCACAATATGCGAGGTACCCGCCCGAACTCCACGAGTATTCTCCGGTATGAACGCTCAACAGGATGTTGCCGCTGGTATCCTCAACATCAAGGTACACAGACGGAATTCCTGATGCGAGATGGGAAGATAAGATCATCAGACCATCACTCGTTAACGAGCTGTACTGATTATCACTCGACACACGAATTCGCCTGATGATTGCCTGGCTCTCCAAATCCCAAACTACGATTTCCTTCGTATCTGAGGTTGTACGGGTTGTGAATGCTACTGATCCATCATCCATCCATGTTGGATCAAAAAGTTCTAGCTCATCAGGGAGACGGACAAAGGTATCCACATCCGGAGCGCCATCCTTTAGGGAAATGCCATCCCACACGTAAATACCGACTACATCATCCCGCCATGTCGCAAACATCAGTTGCCCGTCTCTGCTCCAGCGTCCAACTCTATCCACACCTTGCGGATTTTGGCTCAGATTGATTGTTGTTCTACCATCCCAGATGTACGTCTCAGGCGGTATGTCCAAGTTTGACGAGCCATACTCGATGTTAAACACCAGACGTCCATCGTAGCTCCAGTCAACATGGAAACCGCGAGCTGCGCCCAGTGCTGTCTCCGGCATAACGTTGATTACCTGCTCGCCATCCCACACGTAAAGTGTTTGATCGCTGGAGGCTGCGCGATAACTTTCCTGATAAATCCATATACTATCCGAGTATGTGCCTGTTGCCCCAAATGAAGCAAATGCCAAATACCGCCCATCAGGACTCCAACCTAACGGATAGTAAATCGTCTCCAGGTTTTGGCTTACATCAATCGGATCGTTGGTAGGCATAGATGGATCAAACACATAAAGCGCATGGTAATTCTCATCGACTCTGGTGAATGCGATACGACCGTCTTGACCTAGAACAAAGTTGGAGACATTTTGCAGCAGCGAAGTTTCAGTACGATCGTACGGATAGTAGAGGATTAGCTGGTTGTCTTCTGAAACGTAGGCAAGGGTGTCGAGGTTGCGATCGGGGTTGTCGTATGGATACTGTGGCTGTTCCTGAGCGAAAATCTTGATGAGGAATGCAGATAAGACAACCACCACAAATAGCATCATGACCGGGATGCGAATGCCTATGGAATGATCAGTCATCGTGTTGTACTTTGTCACACTGCTCGCGCAGATGCCGCTCGAAGTCATGGCGGCTGTTCACCGACGCATCGGGGTCGTCGATCCAAGCAATATCTGCTGCTTCCATGCCTTCCGCGACTGCCAACGCCCAGTTGCCGCCGCCGACCGGGGCATAGCTGTTGAGCAGCTCTCCGAACACGTCATCAATCATGCGACCTTGCTGCACGGCGAGCGTTTCCAACCGTTCCACCAGATCGGAACGCAGCGTAATTGTTCGGTCAGTCATCGTCCGATCCTCCTCATATTTTTTCAGATAGATTATAGAGCATTTACGGCAGATGAATGAGGTTTTGCTCTAATCCGCCTGTGATGAGCCGTGTCCACTCATCGATATCCAAAGCAACGCCGAGGAGATCGATCCCGCCCGCTGATCGCGTTTTACGGACGAGCATCGCTCGCTGCCCTGCCTCGTATAGGTAGGCTGACCAATCCTCGAATACTGGGATATTCACAAGCTGCATCACATGCTGCTTGAGCTTGGCGATGGCTTGGGCTTCGCTCGTGCGAAAGATGAAAGTGGTCGCCTTGCCGCCGTAGTTCGGCGCGACTGCCCACTCATGCACAAGGATGAGCGAGGCGAACCGCGCTTCGGGAAGATAGTGTAGATACGGGTGATACATCCCCGAATTACCCTCGCCTGCGGTGAGTTCGACGGCGGACGCATCCGGCGGCACAACTGAGACTTGATCGCCCTTCGACAGCTTTGCGCGGATCGCTTCCACACCCATTCTGGGACCCGCCATGTTGACGTAGATGCAGATGCCTTCGTGAATAGCGTAGCCGAAACAAAACACCTGTCCCGTGATACTCCCGGTCAGTTCTCCGATATACGCTTGCTCGATTCGTGCGGTGCGTCCGTTCGTGAGCGCTGTGCCCTGCACTGCGGCGATAGGCTCTGCCTTCACCGAACGGATCGCAGTCTGCACTGCGTCGAGCGGCTCACCGTTGGCAGGTAGCGGTATGGGTTTGAGGATACGGATAGAGGGTGGTTGATCCTCAGCAGGTGGGGAAACCGACTCGTCTTCGCTTTCGGCGACAATCTCCTCGGCGGGCGGCTGCTGACCGTATTCGAGCATCGTCCGCTTGATCTCTGCGTCCGTCGGCGGCGGCACTGCGCCCGGTGGAACGACTGCGCCACGCACGATCTTGATGCCGGGGATCGGTTCATGCGGCGTGAGTTCGCGCTCGAATGACCAGCAGATGCCGATGTTCTCAAAATCCACATCGTAGCTCCAGCCGTGTTTTGCGTTTTGGTGATACAGTCGCACGACTTTTCCGCGTGTTCCGGTCGGGATCGGTTTGCCATCCGCCGTTTCGAGTTCGTGGCGGGTGTAAGCGGTGTCATGGAGTGCAAATAGTCGTGGAGGCGGTTCGACGATTGGAGGAGCAGACTTGTTCTGCATCCCCAGAATAGCAGCCGCTTCATCCATCGTGCAGGGTTCGTCGCTGGTGAACGGCACCCTTTCGATCAGGGCATCGAGTGAGGCGACCTTGTCGGGCTGATCAAAGTGCCATTTGCGCGTGTAAAGCGAGTAGAGTGCGCCGCTGGTTTGCAGCGCCTTCTGGGCGGCGGGCAGCGGGTTGCCCACTCGTTCCTGTGGCGGCAGTTCAAATTCCCATACGGGTTCGCGCTGTTCCTGCCGATTGATCCAAATGGTGCGGGTGGCGAAAATGCCGTTCTCGCCTTTCACGATCAGGTCGCCGTTCGAGTCGCGCTCTTTGCCGACAATCTGTCCACCGAAAATCGCCAGCAGCGGCGACTCTGGTTCCTCGTAGGAAGCTTCAGCGTCGGACTGCGTTTCGCTCGTGACCAGCGCCCGGATCGCGGCGGGCAGTTCGTCCCCGATGTAGTACCACTGTTTGCGGCGTGAGCTGAAACGTGCCCCGAACCGCTTGAGCAGTTCCCGGTGCGGATAGGTCTCTCCGCCCAACCACCACCACGGCTTTTCTGATGCGCTGCGCTGGCTTCTCTCTGCTGTGATGCCGCTGACCGCTGTCTCGCGTTCACGCGTCGATGGCGACGGCGGACGAAAACCGGTCGGATCGAAGTTCGGACCAACCCGGTAGCCGGGTTCGGTATAGTCGGGATGGCTGCTGTCGGGAAATGCCCACCACTTCTTGTCCCGCCAGAGAAACACGCCGGCGCGGTGGCTCTGGCGCGTGATCTGTTCCGCCTTTGCCAGTTCGTCTGCTGTGAGCGTGAGCAGGATATGCCCGTGACGTACCACCACATCGCCGTCGATCTGGACATAGCGGTACGATGCCTGTTTGGGCGATACATCACGCGCGTCCTCGCCATAGAGCGCCAGCAGCACGGCGGTCACTGCCGTCGTATAGCCTATTTTGTACGCGCTAACCAGCTTGCCTGTTTGCGGTGCGGTCACGCGCTGCACGCCGTAGGTATCAACTGCGATAATATGGGCGCTCATGGCTGCGGACTCCGGTCGAAGTTGATCAGATGCGCTTCTTTGCCGCGCTGCACCGCGTACTCGTATCCGGCTTTCGTGCCCGGACTGTCGCCGTTCCAGATGAATAACGCACGCTGACAGTTATCCACCATCCAGCGATCACGTGCCGCGTATCCGCCCAGCAGATCGCCGCCTGCACTGCGATACAGATCGCGCGTGACCTTGATGTACGAGCCATGCTTGCAGCCGTAGTTGCGCGGGAAGTTGGCAATCCCGGCGACGATCACCTTCGCCTTGAGGCGGCGGCATTCCAGCACAACCTCCATGTCCACACCTTTTGGGTTGTCGCCCACGAGGATCGTCCAGCCGAGCTGGTGGGCGCGCTGCACCGCCCGCCGCGCATAGTCGAGCATGTCGCGAGTGGCATAGCGGCTGCCCGCGATCATCAAATGAGTAGTTGTCTGAATGTGCATAAGCACCTCCCAGAGAAGTGCATTTCATCCGAAAAATAACGTGCGTTCGCTCTTTCACGTCCTATATCGCCTGAGTGCGTCCCGGGATGGAAGACCATCACCACGAGACGTAGACCGTTCCGGCGGCAGCTTCTTGTCGCTGCCCACCCACGACGGGGACGTTCCGAACCGGATTGTTCGGGAGCGGATGGCACAGACGCGGCAGCGCGGTCACCTGTAGGAGGAAGTCAACGCACATCGGCGTTGGGCAGGATTTACAGCGCGCCCTTTCGAGCAAACGCAGCCTCATACCCCACATCCGTGTGACCGATACCCGCCTGTGCATTTGTTCAGGTGCGCTTTCCGCACGAACAGGAATGCAGCGGGGACGCCCGCGCTCACCCGGAGGGCGACCGGCGCGCGGCTGAGCGCAGCGGCACCAGCCCGCCGCGCGCCGAGTCGAAGCCGTGTGCGGCTTTGAGCGTGGGGTGCTGCATTACCGTGCGGAATGAAAGCGCACCGAATGCACAGCGCGGCAGGTCGGGATGGGGGAGGGCTGAGCAGATGACGAAAAGTGCGGGGAGACTGTCCAACTGCTTGCGCGGGCGGCAGCGGACGGATGCAAACCGAATCCTTGCACATTGACTACCGAAATGAAAAGAACAGATGATCCACATTGATTGAACAGATGAGCTATAGTGGGGATCGAGTTCTGTAACAAAAAGCAGACACGCCATGACCCGCGACAAACGCTTGCAGCAGACGTTATTCGACCTCCAAACCCGCTACGGTGATTACGCGATCCAGAGCGCGAAAGCTGCTCCACTGCGGACGCTCGCGACCGGGTTTAGTGCGTTGGATGCGGCGCTGAATCGCGGCGGCGTAGTCTGCGGACGGATCACGACGCTGATCACGACAGGCACTTCAGGCGCACTCACGGTCGGCTATCACCTACTGGGGCAAAGTCAGGGGTTTGATGCCTTCACGGCTTATCTTGACCTGAATAATTCCTTTGATCCCGAATACGCGGTGCAGTGCGGCGTCACGCTCAACCAACTGCTGGTGATCCGCGCGCCGGATGCCCTGCTCGGCATCGAAATCGCGCGTGATCTGGCGCTGACGAATACCGTCCCGCTCGTGCTGGTTGATCTGGTTGGGCTGGCGGATGCTCTCTCCACTGCGATGCTGGATCGGCTGCAAGATGGCGTCATTCGCGCTCAAGCGGCGGTGGTCTTCGTGGTGGATCGGCTCACGCCGGATGTGGAAGCGGTGTCGCATACGGTTTTGCAGTTTCAGCGGCGAAGCTGGCATTTTGAGGACAATCGCTTGAACTGCTACGAGAGCCGCGTAACGATCCTCAAAGACAAGCCGCAGCCGAAAGCGGAAGCAGTCACGCTCACCATCGATCACGGCGGGAGCTTCACATGATCGCGTGTGTGGTGATCGATGGCTTCGCCGCCGGGGTGGAGCGTCATGTACAGCCCGCGCTCAACAAACAGCCGCTGATCCTCGTCAACTTTGGCGCGAAGCGGGCAAAAGTCATCGCCTGCTCAACCGAAGCGGCAGCGCTCGGCGTTGAACCGGGGATCACGCTCAGCCGCGCGCGGGGATTGTGCCCAAACGGGAAGTTCATCCCGGCAGATCCAGCGCGCTATGAGCGGGCATTGGATCGGCTGCTGGAGCTTTTGTGGACGTTCTCCAATCGGGTCGAAGTTGATGCGGCAGCATTTCCGCAAAGCGCCGTGTGTTACGTCGATCTGGGCAATCTGAATGCGGTAGACCTCGAACGGCTGACAGCGGAGATGCATAAGGCGCTGCATCTGCGCGCGTCGATTGGCGTGGCAGGGGGAAAACTTCCGGCGCGGTTGGCAGCGTTCAAGGGCGGCGCGCGCATCGTGCCGCACGGCGACGAACGCGCTTTCATCGCTCAATTTCCGGTGGACTGCCTCGGTTTCGACAAGGAATCGCGGCGGCGGCTGGAACTGCTCGGCATCAAGTTGATTGGACAGTATGCCGATCTGCCATCGTCAGCGATTTTGGGTCAGTTCGGCAAAGCGGGGCGAACACTGCACGCGCTGGCGAACGGTTGGGATCGCCGCCCGGTGACGCCGCGCAAAATGCCGCCTGTTGAAAGTGCATTCCGAACGTTTGATGATCCGCTCACCAGCCGCTTACGCTTGGACATCGTGGTGCAGAAGATTGCGGAAGAATTGGAAATGCGCCTAGCGGATCGCGCGGCGGCGCTGCATGAGATGGTCTTAACGGTCACGTTTGAAGATTTGAGCAGGCACACCGAGCGGCTGCACCTGCTCGAACCCGTCGCCACAGCGAAAAGTATTGCACGGGTGATCGGGCAGCTGCTCGACCGGATCACATGGCACGGCGGTGTTATGCGGATTGAGGTGCAGCTTGCGCATCTGATGTCCGCCGTGCCGCGCCAGTTGGAGCTGTTCACGCACAAGCCCGCCCGCCAGCAGTTGATCGATATGACGGGCGTGCTGATCGAGCGCCATGGGAAGGCAGGATTTTATGAGGCGGAATTGAGCGAAGGGGATGCGCTCGTTTTGGAAAAACGCGGCACGCTGCGAAAGTGGAGCGTGTCGTGATCAACTGCCCAATTCTACTCACCGGGATACCGCCCCAAGCGCATCAATGCCCGCCGCCGATCAACGGTATCAATCCGGTTGAACTGCAAAAGACGCGCTGTAATACGTCCGGTGGGGGTAAGCGGCTCAATCACGCCTTCTACCACGCGAAAGTGTTCCATCCACCGATCGCGACGCGGGTGAAACAGCGTAACGATTGTTTCAGTGATCGCATCAAAGGAGCAAAGGTCGCTCCCCTTAAATCGGTTGCATTCGGCGCAGGCAAGGCTGAGATTTTCGCTCACTGTTTGTCCGCCGTGTTTTTCAGCGATGATGTGATCGATTTCGTGTGCAAACAGCCGATCTTCCTGATGCACGCGGCAGTATTCACAGCGAAAGCCTGCCCGTTCCGCAACTTCACGGCGCAGTGTATCCGGGATGTAGGTGCTCATGTCCGGTCAGCAAGTCTTTCGTGAGCGCGGATTTTCAGGCGTGCGACAAGGTTATCCAGTTGAAGATATGCCTCCAACTCTGCGCGTTCGGAGTCATTCAAGGTATTTTCGCGGCTGCCGTCAAGCAAATAACGCAGCCGCTCTTGCGCCCACTCGGAGGCGCGCAGATGAATAATCTGCTCAGGGGTGGGCTGCGAGAGCAGGAAATCCAAGATTTCATCGGATGGGGTACGTTCGTGTCGTGCCGCGACCATACACACCTCATTTCATACAGAATATGCCGATTATACCCGTTTTGGTACGGTGGCGGCAGCTCATGACGCGGTTGTGGGCGGCAGGTGAACCGCTCTCCGTGACGGTGGACGCGGACGGTCTCCCCTGTGCGTTTGTGTGGCAAGGTCAGCCGCACACGGTGGAGCGCGTCCTCTCCCGCTGGCGCGTCGATCTGTTCTGGTGGCGTTCGCGTGTGTGTCGGGAGTATTTCAAGGTGATCACCGAGAGCGGTTTATTGGCAGTCCTGTATCGGGATGGGGTACGTCAAGCGTGGCATGTGCAGCGGATTTATGATTGACAGGATTGGAAACATCCATGAATTCCTTTGAAATTCAGCCGCTTGTGCTGACCAGCCAACGTGATCTTGATCCCCTTCTGCAAGCCAGCCTCGCGGAGGGCTATACATTTCTGCAACGCCTTTGGGACGAGTATCAAGCGGGGGTAAGCCGCTTCGATGCGCCCGGTGCGGCATTGTTGGGTGTGTATGCAGGCGACAAATTGATCGCCGTGGGCGGCGTGCACTGCGATCCCTACCTGAATCAGCCGGAGATCGGGCGCATTCAACATGTGTATGTGCTGCCCAATTATCGACGTGCAGGAGTCGGGCGGCGGTTGATGGCGGCACTGATCGAACAGGCGCGATCCCGGTTCAGCGTGTTGACACTGCGCACGCCAACCGCCCATGGTGATGTGTTCTATCGCTCACTCGGGTTTAGCATAGAACCGCGTTTTGCTGAAGCCACCCACTGGATTTCACTGTCGACAGAAGCGAACTCTGGTTGACTTGGCACAATGCCGCCCTACGTCGAACTGCACTGCCACTCGCATTACAGCCTGCTCGATGGGGCATCCTCGCCAGAGGACTTGATCGCACGCGCGGCGGAAGTCGGCATGCCCGCCCTCGCGCTGACCGATCATGATGCGGTCTATGGCGCAGTGCGATTCGTGAAGGCGGCGGGCGAACGCAGCATCAAACCGATCCTCGGCGCGGAACTCACGCTGCATGACGGTTCCCACCTGACCTTGCTCGTCCGTGACTCAACCGGCTGGGCGAACCTGTGTGCGCTGATCACCACCGGGCGGCACAACGCCGACAAAGGCGACTCACGCTTACCCGATGGCATGTTGACGGATCACACGGCGGGCTTGATCGCGCTGTCCGGCTGCCGCAAGGGGCAACTTTCCGCGCTGCTCAAAGCGGGAAAACGGGATCAGGCGGCGCAGACTGCGGCTGCTTACCGCGATCAGTTTGGCGAGGGGCACTTCTACATCGAGCTTCAGTATCACTATTTACCCAATGACGACTGGCTGAACGGCGAACTCGCGGCGCTGGCGCAATCGCTCAATATTCCCCTCGTGGCGACTAACAATGTTCACTATGCCGCGCCGGATCGCGCCCGCTTGCAGCACGTCCTGACCTGCATTCGACACAATACGACGCTCGACGACGGTTGGATGCTGCTGCGCCCCAACGCCGAGTATGATCTGAAATCGCCCGACGAGATGGCGCGCCGCTTCACCGCTTACCCCGATGCGATCACGAACACGCTGCGCATCGCGGAACGCTGCGAATTTCAACTCGAATTCGGTTTACAAGAACTCCCGATCTACCCGACGCCGGACGGGATCAGTGCGCATGATTATTTGGTTTCGCTCTCGCACGAAGGGCTGAAAACGCGCCGCATCGAGATCACCGAAAAAGTAGAGCGCCAGCTTACACACGAACTCGCGGTGATCGAACGGAGCGGCTTGGCGAATTACTTCCTGATCGTGTGGGACATCGTGCGCTATGCGGTCGAACACGGGATTTACTGCCAAGGGCGCGGCTCGGCAGCGAACTCGCTGGTCGCGTATGCGTTGGGTATTTCGCCCGTCAACCCGATCGCGCAAAACCTTGTATTTGAGCGCTTTCTCTCGGATGAGCGGCGCGCCGTCCCGGACATCGACATCGATTTTGATGCGGCGCGGCGCGAAGAAGTGATTCAATATGTGTATGAGCGCTACGGGCATGATCACGCGGCGATGGCGTGTACCTTCGTGACATTTCGGGCACGGTCGGCGGTGCGCGACGTGGGGAAGGCGTTGGGACTGCCACCGGAACTGATCGACAAAGCCGCCAGCGCACTCGACACCTACCAGTCCGACTTGAGCGATCAATCGGCGCTCAAAGAGGCTCTCGGCGGACGCGGTACCTCGGATTTGTGGGCACACCTGATTGAGTTGGTTAACCAGTTGGAAGGCTTCCCGCGTCATCTGGGGATTCACAACGGCGGCATGATCGTGATGGGATCGCCGCTCGCCGCTCGTTTGCCGACCGAACCAGCGACGATGCCGGGTCGCTATGTCGTGCAGTGGGATAAGGACAGTCTCGAAGATGCGGGCATCACCAAGATCGACATTCTCGGCTTACGAATGCTCTCCGCGATTGCCGACACGGCGAAAGCGGTCTTTACGGATGTGGATGCGCTCAAGCGGCTGACGTTTGATGATCCGTCGGTCTACACGATGATTTCAGCGGCGGATACGATTGGCGTGTTTCAGGTCGAATCGCGGGCGCAGCAGCAGGTACTGCCCCGTTTGCAGCCGAAAACCTTCAACGATTTGATCGTCTCAATCTCACTCATTCGTCCGGGACCCGTGCAGGGGAACATGGTGCATCCGTACTTGCGCCGTCATGCGGGTCAGGAGGAAGTCAAGTATCCGCATCCGCTCTTGCAGCCCGCACTCGAAGAAACGCTCGGCGTGGTGCTGTTTCAAGAGCAGGTCTTGAAGGTCGCGCGCGATCTGGCGGGCTTCACGCCCGGCAAAGGCGAACAGCTTCGGCGCGCTTTGGGTTCAAAACGCGCACATGAAGCGGTCGCCAGCTTTCATGATGATTTCGTGCACGGGGCAGTGCTCAAAGGCGTCGATCAGGCGGTTGCGGATGCTGTGTTCGATACGCTGCGGGCGTTCGGCGGCTACAGCTTTCCCAAAAGTCACGCGGCGGCGTTCGCGGTGCTGGTCTATCAATCGGCGTGGCTCAAGCACAATTATCCCGCGCATTTCGCCGCCGCCCTCTTGAACAATCAGCCGATGGGCTTCTGGTCGCCCGCCGTGATCACGAACGATGCCCGCCATCATGGAATCAGCGTGCTGCCCGTTGAGATCAACCGGAGCGGCGCGCGCTGCGACGTGCAGGATGGCGCGATCCGGTTGGGTTTCAACTACGTGAAAGGCTTCGGTGAGGTGGCGCAAAAGCACGTGATCGCGGCGCGCGGCGAAGTGCCGTTCACCAGTCTTGCCGACTTTGTGCGGCGGACGGGGCTGCCGCGCAAGCTGGTCGAGCATGTGATCATGGCGGGTGGCTTCGACGCGTTCGAGCAGTCTCGCCGCGCCTTGATCTGGGAACTGGCGCAGATCGACGAGCGTCCGGATACGCTCAATTTTCCCTACGAAGCGGAGGCAATCCCCCTGCCGGAATCTGTCGAAATGGAGATCATCGAGCAGGAATGGGGCATCCTTGGCATGTCGCTGCGCGATCACCCGATGATGCTGTACCGCGATGCGCTCGGCAAGCAGGGCATCTTGAGCAGCAAAGATTTAGCGGTGTATCCGGATAAGAAAGACCTGCGTATCGCCGGGATGATGCTGATCCGCCAAGCGCCGCCGACCGCGAAGGGCTACCAGTTCATCACGTTGGAGGACGAGTTCGGCTTCATCAACGTGATCGTTCGTCCGGAGATCGCCGCACGCTATCGCAAACTCCTTCGTGAAACGCTGTTCTTCGAGGTACGCGGGCGGAGTCAGCGCGAAGGCGCGATCATGAATGTGCTGGCGCATGGGTTTGCGGCGATGCGCGTGTGACGAAACTCCCCCGCATTTTGATGCAGAAACCGAGTTGCGACACAAGCCCTTGCGGAAGTCAGATTTTGGGGGTATGTTAGCCAAATGAAGCGCACAGAAACGCGGCAAAATCGCACGGAATCGCAGCGCGGCTTATGCGATGACCTGAAAGTGCCGAAATTCTGATGCGGCTTCAGTGAGGTCACACCCCTTCGGGGGATTGAAACTAGTAATAAGGGTACTTCGGCGTACCACACAAAACGTGCTTCAGTGAGGTCACACCCCTTCGGGGGATTGAAACTGTATCGTGGAACGTCTTGTGACAATCAGCGCATAAGCTTCAGTGAGGTCACACCCCTTCGGGGGATTGAAACCCGAATGGTCACATTACGTAGATGGAAATCGCGCCGATCCCCGAGCTTCAGTGAGGTCACACCCCTTCGGGGGATTGAAACGGCGGCAGTCAACGCGATTTTTTATGCGTACCTCGGCTTCAGTGAGGTCACACCCCTTCGGGGGATTGAAACATGATTACGCCTCCACTAAGCGGCGCATCGCCGCGTGCTTCAGTGAGGTCACACCCCTTCGGGGGATTGAAACGCAAGCTCTCGCAGCTCAACCGCGTCGTTATTATCGGCTTCAGTGAGGTCACACCCCGTCGGGGGATTGAAACTGTTGAACGAAGCGAAGCATCCCGCTCAAGTTCCAAGCTTCAGTGAGGTCACACCCCTTCGGGGGATTGAAACTTGCGCCGCCTCATGGATACCGTCAGCGATCCCCCGGCTTCAGTGAGGTCACACCCCTTCGGGGGATTGAAACCAGATAGCTTCTTTATGCTCGTGTTTCGGGCGATAGGGCTTCAGTGAGGTCACACCCCTTCGGGGGATTGAAACACTTGCGCAGGGAAGGTCGGCGGCGCAAACGGCGAGCTTCAGTGAGGTCACACCCCTTCGGGGGATTGAAACACTAATCGTCGGTTTCGGTTAGCGGTCTGATCAATGGCTTTAGTGAGGTCACACCCCTTCGGGGGATTGAAACTCGAAACTCGTCAGCACGATAACGCGCCTTATCCGCTTCAGCGAGGTCACACCCCTTCGGGGGATTGAAACATAGGCGGCGATCCCGACGTGCTGTATGATTTTCTTGCTTCAGTGAGGTCACACCCCTTCGGGGGATTGAAACATCGCAGCGCATCCACCACCGCCGGGTTAATCATCGTGCTTCAGTGAGGTCACACCCCTTCGGGGGATTGCAGTACCCTCAGCACTTCGGGCAAAAACCCGAAGTGTTTTGATTCCCCCCTTCGGCACAATCTGGCATCCTTGATCACAGCGGCAGCGCGCACGATTTCCGTAGGGCTACGGAAGCCGCATCAAGCGCGTGCGCGTATGCTGATCATGTCCGCTGATGATGGGGAACTGTCATGGTTCAACTCACACCGCATTCATTCCCTCCCCGGCTCGATCCGCTGATCAGTCCGGCGGCGGTGCAGGGCGCACTCAACACGCTGCTGTATACGGCACGGGCGCGGCGATCCAGCCCGCTGGAGTCGCTGTGGGTGATCGATCAACGGCTGCGCGATCCGGATCACCCGCCGGCGCAGGATGGGCGCGGCGTCATCCTCGCGTCGCTGCTGGTCGAGCTGATCACCGCTGAACTGGCGCATCACCGCCGTGTGAACGGGCTTGCGGTGCCGGATCACACCGAGACGCGCGACGAAGCACTGGCGCAAATTGGGCGGGACGGCGGCGCGGAGAATGTTGAACTGCTCAGTTGGAGCTGGCTGTATTATCGCTACGTCCGCGTCGAGTTGAGCCTGACGGCGGGGGAGTTCGCGCGCGCCGCCCATATCGATTCACGCACCCGCGTTCGCGTGCGCGCCCATGCGCTCCGCCGCCTGTCCGAGCGGCTGATCGAGCGCGAGCATGAGGCGCGGCGGACACTCCGCAAACAGCGGTTGATCGCACGCCTGCCGCCTGCACCGCGTGTCCGGTTGATCGGGCGCGAGGTGGAGCTTACCGCGCTCACGCATACCCTGACCGACTCGGCGGTGCGGTTGGTGCAGGTCAGCGGGGAAATTGGAGTCGGAAAAACGGCGCTCGCCCGTGAAGCACTCCGCCAGTTGATTGACTCGGAGCGGATCGCGCATGTCGTCTGGATCGATCATCCGGTTTCGTGTGAGCGCATTCGCGCCGCCGTTCGGCAGTGGATACCCGGCGCGCTGGCGGAAGATTCAGCTGTGGCGCATGATCTGCCATCGGGCGTGGTCGTGCTCGATGACCTGAGCGCGTTCACCGACACACTCACAGGTTTGGAGGCGCTGATCCGCTCACTGATGCCGCTGCATGTGTGCGTGATCCACCCCGACGATGTGCCGTTCGCCGGATTGAGCGCTCGACTGACCGTGCCGCCGCTCACGTTCCCGGATATGCAGTCGCTGATGCGCGGATGGGCGTTTCTCGACTCGCAGTATGCGCGCACGGAATCGGAGATCGCGGCATTATGGGATCAAGCGCGCGGTGTGCCCGGCGTGCTGCTGCAGCTGCTCGATAAGGAGAATGAATAACCATGCCGAACCTGTTTCTCGCCACGCTGGGACAGCGCCCGGAAGCGATCACGACCGCCTACGACCGCCTGTGTGAGCGGTATCGTTTTGACAAGATCATTGTGCTTACGACCGATCGGAAGGCATCGGGGATCGCCGATGCAGCCGCCGCGCTCGATCAAGTGTGCCGCCGTGATTATCCGGATGTGCCGCTGATCTGGCACACGCTGAGCGATGGTGACACGCCGCTGATCGACATCACCGATTCGGAAACCGCATGGGCGTATTTTCGCGCCATCTTTGCCGCGCTCACCCCTTGGAAACAGGATCGCTACACGCTGCATTTCTTGATCAGCGGCGGACGCAAGGCAATGAGCTTGTATGCGGCGCTGGCGGCGGCGCTGGTGTTCGGCGGTGATGATCGGCTGTGGACGGTATTGTCGCCGCCGTCGATTCTGGAGCGCGGGGATTTTCACCCGCTGCCCGGTCTGCGCGATCAAGTGCAGGTGGTCGAGCTGCCGCTCATGCCCGCCCGCATGATTCCCGGCAGTGTAGAAGCGGATGCGCTCAACCTAGATGCGGTGATCGCAGAACGGGGTAAGGTGCGAAAGGATTTCCTCGCGCTGCTGACGAAACGAGAACGAGAAGTGGTTGAGGCGTTAGTCAAGCACCCGCACACGCGCAACGAGCGGCTTGCCGACATGCTGCACAAGTCGCCGCGCACGGTCGAGAGTCAGTTGGCGTCCGCATACTCAAAACTCGCCAGCTATGTTGATTTCGGGGATCTGATCGCGGATAAGCGGCAGGCGTTGATCGATTTCTTACGGGACGGGGAGTGAGCAGCGTATCTCAGCGGACGGGGTTGCGGCGAAGCAATATGGAGGGTATTTTTGCAGTATGAGGCATCCGCTCCCCTTCGGGGATTGAAACAACATAGCTAGGAATGTTGGCAGTTAGTCATTTAGCAGTTTGATGATGTAACCCCTTCGGGGGATTGAAACAGTGTGGCAACCGGATAGACCTCGATGAATTCCGTGATGGAATATCGCCAAGCCTCGTAAGAGGAGTGGGGCAGTCCACAATCCGTATGTGAATCAAAAAGACCCACGCGTAGTGCTGGGTCTTTTTGTTTTTGTCCGCTTGTTTACGAGAATCAGCGGAACAAACCGCTCAGATCGCCAGTATCCAATACCAACTGGTAACGCTGCTCGTTGGTGATGAGGTTGTGAATTTGAACGCGCCAGAAGCGGTAGAACGGCAGCCCCATCGCAAAATTCAGCGCAGTCGGCGTTTTGCTGAACAATTGCAGCACTGCTCCACCGCGCCCGACAAGCTGCTCGATTGCTTGATAGGTCGTGATTACCGCATCGAGCCATTCTCCTTTTTGAGCGTTTGGCAGTGCCAGATTGCCGTGATCGTGTGGACCTCTTACATGGAGCATAAAAAAGGGCTGTCCCGGGTATTCACGCTGAACATGCTGGTAGACCATGCCAATCGGTTTCGTGTCGGTAGTACTGCCTAAAAATTCAAGGAATACCTGAATCGTCTTTGGTACGGCGTTCAGTGTCGCCTCAGGCGCAGCGATCACCTGCGCTTGGCAGTAAATCGATTCCATGTAAGGAACGACGGCGAGCGGCAGTCCTTGGAAGAGCAGCACGCCGGGTTGATCCTTGAGTGCGACAGCGGGATCGAGCTTGACTTGCCGCCGCTGGCGTTCGATAAAGCCGCCGAGAGTCTCTGCAAGCCGCAGGATTTCCCCTTCCGAACACTCATACATTGGTACTGCCTGTGTATTTTTGATGTCATCCCATAACGGAACAGCGTCTAGCGAAGCATGGAGCATCGGAATGATGCGAAACGCCGGACGCGTGAACCGCTCGTTTCCCGCCAGTTCGATTTCGCGGCGTACAGCGTCCGAGTCTTTGCTGTTTTGCGACCATAACAGAATGACAGCTTCCGCACTCGGGATCGCTTCCTGAATGGAATGCCGCCAGTCGTCACCGCCTTCAATCGATTCGAGGTCAATCCAGACGCGAAATCCCTGTGCTTCTAGCTGCCGCGCAATCTTGGCGGCACAGGCTTTATCCTTACGTGAATAGCTGACGAAGACATGAGACATGTTATGCTCCGATGTTAGGAAATTTGCTATTTGCGTTTTGCGAAGCTTTTAGTCACAATATTACCCATAATAGTCTTTGCTCGTGGCTTGAGTCTACCGACGAACGCACTTAAAAATTCAGTAGACCTACTGAAAAGCACTGATACCATCACGATTAGGATAGCACTGAAGCCGTCTGAATGAGGCGCAAAATACGCAGGAGCATGCTATGGCAGTGGCAGCGTTACGCCGCGCTCTGATGGAATATGTTGTTGAAGGGCTGCAGGACAATCCGCCCTCACTCGGCGATCCCGTGCTTTCGCCCTTGATCGCGCTTATGCCGAGAGGCAATGCGACTTCTCACCTCAATATTCTCTCGCAGCTTGAAGGGCGCGAAGAACCCGCACCTGTATTGCTATCCACTCTGTATCCGACAACAACAGATCCCCTTGCCGTTCTACATTCGCTGGCGCGGGACCCAGCGACTTTGTTTGATGCGTATACCAGCGCCGCTCGGCGGACTGCGTCGGAAGTGCGGGGTCGGCTGCACGAGCCGGGAGTCTCGCTCTACCACGAATTCAAGGTATTGTCCGCGCTTGGTCATGTCGTTGAAGGGAACCCAAACGGCATCGCCGATGGCTGCACCGTGATTCTTGGCGACTTTCCCGGTATCCAAAAGATGATTTATACCGTTACCTCAAAAGGCGCAGCGAAAACGGTGCGGGGTCGCTCGTTCTTCCTCCAGCTGCTGACGGATTGTGTCGTTTATCGGCTGCTCGCTGATTTGGGCGACCTTCCGATCACGAATGCGCTCATCACTGCCGGTGGGCGTTTTTCGGTGGTAGCACCCGCCGGAGTGATCAGCCGTGTGGAGGAAGTGAACCGCATCATCAATCGAGCGCTGCTCAAAAGATTCTTTGGGGACATCACCCTGACCTTGTCGGCGGCACACCTCAGCATCGAACAGGTGATTCAGGGTAATTTCCCGCAGATGCCACCCAAACGCCCCTTCCGAACGCTGCTTGACGATCAAGAGGATTTTGAATCGGTCTTTGGTACGTTCGGGGCAGGGAGTAAGTATTCCTGTGCGGTTTCCCGGCGCGAGCCGACGTCGGAAGAACTCGAAGAAGCGGTACAAGCGGGCAGCGAGTGGATCGCTCCCGAAAACCGGGCATTCAGGACGCTTGCTGATGCGCTGGCGGATGTGCAGGGGCAAGAAGGCTACTTGGTCTATTCACCGCACATCTCGGCGCAAGCACCCGACTATGTACGGCTGCTTCACGACATCTGTGGTTGGTCGTGTCAGGTGGTTCAGCGCAGCCACTTAACTCATCACCGCCATCCTGATCAAGTTGTGCTGCGGCTCGGCAGCGGGGCGTTTGATCCGGCAGTGGCGCAGGGCTTTCGCTTCTTCGCGCTGCACACTCCGCTCACCATGCCCAGCGATGTCGAATGGCGTGCCGCTCACCCGGATGGCGAAGAGCCGCCCCGTATGCGCGACATTCGCAGTTTCGATCTGCTGGCAGGTGCACGGGCAACGGGTACTTTTGTTCGCCTAGGCGTGCTGCGGATGGATGTGGACAGCCTCGGCGATGTCTTTGGTCGAACGCTGACACTCACGCAGCGCGTTTCTGCCAGTGACGCACTCAGTCTCTTTTTCGAAAGCTATCTTCCGGTGCTGTGCGCGCAGATTGAGCAGGAAACTGACCGTCCGAATGCGCTTTATCTGATTTACGGCGGCGGCGACGATCTGTTTGTTGTCGGTGAGTGGGATCTGCTGCCAGAGTTTGCCCAGCGCCTTCATGATCACTTTGACATTTTCAGCGGAGGAACGCTCACGATTTCCGCAGGCATTGTGCTTGTGCCCCTTCACTTTCCGTTCTACCGTGCAGCGGATGTCGCGGGAAGTGCCCTCGAAGAACATGCGAAAGCATTTGCAAATGGACGCAAGAATGCCGTTCATTTTATGGGGGTTACAACTGGGTGGGCGGCGGATGAAGACTGGTCACAGCTCACCGAAATGCATGCGCGTATCCGCCGGCTTGAGGATGAAATTGGGACGAGCAGCATCACGCACAATATCTACCGCATCTATACCCGCTGGAACAGCGAACATAACCCCGGAAAACGTATCACGGTTGGGCGGTATACGTGGCAAGCCGCGTATCAAATCGCCCGCCTGAAATCGCGGTATAAACAGCACGCTGCAGAAATCGATTCGCTCATGAAAACCCTGCTTTCTGCGCGCCTCATCTACCTGAGCGGCGCTGCGGCACGCTGGGCAGAATACGAGCGCCGCATTCACGATTCTCACGGAATGGAGCAAACGAATGACTGATCCGCGCATCTTCGGACGGCTCTATCTGAGAATGGATATTGAGCTTCAGAGCGGGCTGCATATTGGCAGCACGTCAGGCGACACGGACTTGTCCGCGCTCAATAACCCGATGCTGCGGCATCCGTTAACGAAACTCCCGTACATCCCCGGCTCATCGCTGCGTGGAAAGATGCGCAGCCTCATGGAATATGCCTATGCGCTGCCGCAGAACGAATTTATTCGCTCGGAGTCGCCGGTTGTGCGCATTCACTCAATCACAGATGACAGCGCGACGCGTGATCAGATTGATGCCGATGCCGTGTGTGCCTTGTTTGGTGTGAACGGGGATCGGAATCCGGCAGTGCCGACGCGCCTTACGGTCACCGACTTTCACTTGAGTGCCACTTCGCAGACACATATGCAGACCGCACGAATGGCAAATTACAGCGAGGTGAAGACGGAAGTCTCGATTGATCGACGCACGACCGCCGCGAATCCACGCCAGAACGAACGCGCACCTGCCGGCGCTGTGTTCACGGGCGGCGAGATGATCTATACCCTGTATGCCAGCGATGACCTCGCACAGGGGGAACGGCTGTTGGAACTGCTGATGATGCTTCAGGATCATTGGGTGGGTGGCAGCGGATCACGCGGCTACGGGAATGTGCGCTTCGTTTCGCTCGTCTGGGCGGCGCGCAGACGGGGCGGAACACAACCCGATGTGCTCGATTCCGGTGCCGATTTACACGACTTACTGGCGCGGTGGTCACAGACGTATGAACTGCTGCGTGGCTACTTCGGGAGTGCTCGTTCATGAACACGACGATTTTTCACCTGCGGGCGCGTTCCCCGTTTCACTTTGGTGTCCGGGGTGTGGGCATCGAAGAAACCGCCGACCATGCGGAGAGCGATACGCTGTTCAGTGCTTTGTGCCAAATGATCCGGCTGACCGAAGGCAATGTGGAACTTACTGCCTTTCTTGAGTTGTGCGCGTCCAATCCTCCCTTCTTGTTAAGCGGCGCTTATCCGTACGTGACTGTTCGTGACACCGTCATACGGTTTTATCCCGCACCGTTGAGCCTGCCTACCGAACCCCACGATCGCAAAAACAAGAACCTGTACAAAGCCTCGTGGGTGAGTGAAACGCTGTTCTTTGCATACGCAGGTGGCAAAACGCGGGTGGCTCAATGGGCAAAGGAGGCAATCTACATTCCGAGTCTGGATGCAGTTGTGAGCCAGAGCGAGCACGGGGCGCTTCTAAAACACTTCGGCGATCCGGAACTACGTCTGTGGACGGTTTCCGATGTGCCGCGCGTGACGATAGACCGCATTACCAACGCCAGTGCGGTCTTCCAGAACGGGCGGCTCACGTTTGTGGATGGCGGCGGGCTGTGGAGCATGTTCGCGTGGCGAAATCAATCGACATGGAACGCGGAGCGGGTTGAAGCGCTGCTGATCGAGCTTGGAGACAGCGGGTTGGGCGGAGAACGCAGCAGCGGAAACGGCCAGTTTTCGGTGGCGCTAACCGTTAGCGGGCCGAAGCTCGACCCTCTGCAAGCGGGGCAGCGGTTTGTCACACTCGGTTTGTATCGTCCTACCTTTGCAGAGACGGATGTACTGGCGAACAGCCAATCCGTGTACAACCTCGTGACCCGGCGCGGATGGATCAGCAGTCCGGACAACAGCAGTCAGCGGCGCAAAAGTGTACGCATGCTCATCGCAGGAAGCGTTCTCACCAGCAGCGGACAGGACATATACGGCAGTCTGGTGGAAGTCACACCCGATGCTGATCCCAATACCGGAAACCCATTTCCACATCCTGTTTTTCGCTGGGGCTATGCCCTGCCTATTCCCTTCGAGTAACGATGACCGATTTGCTTGCAGCAGTGCTCACCCTGCGTCCGCTTGAAGCGTCGGACTACATTCCTTGGTTAGGGATTGGTGTTCGTGCGTGGTTCTTGAAGGCAGTGAGTGCTGCCAATTCCACACTCTCAGAACGGCTGCATGATGGGCATCAACTGCGCCCGTATACGGTATCGAGCTTGCTGTTGTCGAACCGGCGCCGCCCACTTTCGCCGGAAACGCCGGTCACCATTCGGGTGACCACGCTCGAAGATGAACTAACTCGGATGACGCGCAGCCTGCTGCCGACTCTTGTCGGCGCAACCATTGTGCTCGCGGGGCTGCCTTTCGCCGTTGATACTGTCACCACAGACGCGGCGGTTCATCCTTGGGCAGGCGAAAGCACAGACATCGATTTGGTGCAGCAGTGGTCACTAAGCGCCAATCCGCTGATGCGAACCATTGCGCTTCAATTTGACAGCCCGACAGCGTTCCATTCCAACGGGAATACGGTGCCATTTCCGCTGCCTGCGCTCATTTTCGGCAGTCTGGTGGATCGTTGGAACGCGTTTAATCAGCTTCAGTTGAGTGAGGATGCGCGCAAGTTCGCTGAGGCAAGCGTCGCTTTAACGCGCTATCAGCTTCGCTCGATTCATATTCCGACCGAACAGCAGGCGGGACGAAGCAGCGCCGAGATTGGCTTCACCGGGTATGCACGGTATTTCACCCGCCGGTGGGATCGCTACTGGGTCGGGGTGCTGCATACACTAGCTGCCTATGCCTTCTACAGCGGCATGGGTGTGAATACAACACTTGGCATGGGACGAACCGCTGCACAGAAGATTATGATGACCGAACCGCGAAAGGACTAAAACGATGCCGTATCCAGTATCCGAAGCTGACCTGAATGTGATCATCTGGGGTGATCCCATCGTAAGTGCCGAGAAGATCGTCGCCATCGCCGAGCCATTTGGCAGGTATCTGAATGAGAACCGATTGAAGACCACCCAGATGCGCGGCTTCTTCGCGACCGTGAAGCGTATCGAACGCAGCTTTCCAACCGATCCGCAAAAATCAGGGCGTGATCTTCGACTTCTACAGCCGAAGCTGGCGTATCAGGCGAAGCGTCATGAGCGAAATGCCCCCGGGATGGTTGATCTTGCCAATGTTTTGAAGTCAAGTATTCGCATTGTGACCGACACGCGCCAGCAGAATCCACATCAACTGGACGCACAGGCAGCATTTCAGCGATTTGTCGATTTCTTTGAAGCAATTCTTGCATATCATATCGCCGCAGGAGGGGATTAGTCATGGCTGACGTGCTGCGCCTAGTGGGGCGGGTGTTTATCAAAGGCGATATTCGCGCGGTTACCGGTCTGCACATCGGTGGCACTGACCCGGGCATCAACATCGGCGGCGTGAATACGATCGTAGTTGACAGCCTGACTGGGCAGCCGTATGTCCCCGGTTCCTCGCTGAAGGGCAAGATGCGGTCGCTGCTGGAAAAATACATGGCGCTCCCCTTGTTTGAGCATGCAGGTGTCGAGAACATGCACACGGCGGATGTCAGTTCAAAGCGCAACGGGCGCAATCTCAGCGAAGCAGAAGCTAGTGCGATATACCAAGATTCGCATGTGGCGCAGGTTTTCGGGGTCCCAGCGCAGACCTTCAACACGCCCACCCGCTTGATCGTCCGTGACGTTCAACTTCAACCGGAGTCAGCGCTTGAACTGCTGGACGCACGTACCGAACTGCCCTATTCGGAAATCAAAACGGAAGTCTCGATTGACCGCATCACCTCACAGGCAAACCCGCGTCAGGTGGAACGCGTGCCAGCCGGGGCAGTTTTCGGGGAAATGGTGATCGTGTACAGCATTTTCGAATTCTACGACGAGTTCAACGGCGAGGCGCGGATTACCCGTCCAGCCGATCACTTCACACGTGATCATGATATAGAGATGCTGGAGACTGTGTTCTATGGCATGGCGCTTCTAGAAGACGATTTCCTTGGAGGATTGGGATCACGCGGCAGTGGTCAGATCGCATTTGAGAAACTGCACCTGACGGTCAAAACCACACAGCAGTATCAGAACGAACTCCCATTATTGGGGACAAGCCGCGAACAGCCCACCAGCATTGCCGACACGATCAATCGTTTTGGCGACCTGCGCGACGAACTTGCCGCCGCTTTTGGAGGGTGATATGACCGATCTGAAGTATGGAGATCGCGGCTATGCCTTTCAGATACGGGTGGTTTCGCCGCTGCATATCTGGAGTGGTCGTTCGCTCGTGGAGAATATTGATTATGTCTACGCGAACGGTGCCTACTGGATCATCGACCTTGATCGCCTGCTAGACCTGCTTGATCCCGGTCAGGATGCATACCTGCTGAGCCGACTTGACACTGGCGAGGCATTAAGCCGGGTCTTGAATATCAACGACTTGACCGACATTTCAGCACGTGATCCCCGTGCCGTGTATCGTATCGCGGGTTCGGAGCAGCCAAACAGCCGCCAGATTACCGATCGACTGGTGCGTGAACACATCAAGGATATGCGGGGACGCGCCTATATTCCCGGCAGCACGATCAAGGGCATGATCCGGACGATTCTGGCGTATCAAGCATGGGAGCAGCGGGGACTCAGGCTGAACGTGGACAGCCTCGGCAAAGGTGCCAGATTTGCCGCCGAAGAAACCGAAGCCGCGATGTTCGTTCCCGCCCGGGTGAGACGCGGCAATCGGCCCAATTTTGACATCATGCGGGCGATTCGTGTGCGGGACTCTCAGAGCACCGACGCGAAACTGCGCGTCACACAGGTGCGCGTCCTGTCCGAGAGCAGTCCGCGCGGCGATATTTACCTAGAAACCCTTCAGCCGAATACCGTGTTCACGCTGCAAGTGTGGCTGAATGATTTTCTACGGCGCGATGAGCGAGTTCGTCAGGAAATGGGTTGGGATGACGCCCATCTCGACCTGCTCAAGCTGAAACGGCTTCCCGCCATCGCCAGCGCGATGACCGAGTTGCGCATCCAAGAGGAACTTGCCCGCTGGTCACCAACGACTGAGACATTCCAGTTCTATGATCGGCTGCGTGAGCTGCATGACGCGCGCAACCGCGACACAGATTTTTTCATTCAGTTGGGTTGGGGCGGCGGATGGGACAAGAACACACTTAATCACCGGCTGCGCAAGGATGCGGCGCAGTTTCAGCGCTTGGTGGAGCGGTTTGGCGTGGTGCACAAACATCCCACCGAGCGGCAGCCGCCTTTTGTTTTTCACCAAAACTGGCGTATCCCTAAGAGCCGCCGAGTGGTGGTGCGCCAGAATCAGGATGAAGAGGATCTCCATGCAGAGCCGCTCGGTTGGGTGCGCGTGCGCTTGACAGCGATGTGAGATTGTGCGCATCGCCGCACTTGTGGATACATTTGATGCTTCTGTTGTGAGCTGTTGTGCGTTGCGTGATCCGTTCAGGGGATTGAAGAGAAAAGACTATTCACTGTATTGGAAAGCATAGAGCTCGCGCTGTCGGTTACCCCTTCGGGGGATTGAAACCGTGAATCGCACACAATATCATCACCATATACCGCGTTCAGCGGGGCTGTTACCCTTCGGGGGATTGAAACCGACACTGACGCCTTCGTCCGGACGCTCGATCTCTTCAGTTCAGCGGGGCTGTTACCCCTTCGGGGGATTGAAACACAAGATTCCACACGTTAGATGGAGTGGGATTGATCGTGCGAGCGGGCGCTTCCCCTTCGGGGAAAACAAAAAAGGCGTACTCATCTGAGTACGCCTTTTTTAATTCGCATGTGGTCGCTGTATGCCGCTCAGCCGACCATGAATGAGTCCTCTGGTTTGGCTCTCGAATGGGATACGAACATCGTGGCTGGTTAAGATTCAGTCGGGTAGCCGTGACAAAGGAGGACGCAGGATAGAGAGTGAGTGGGAGCTTAACCGAGTTCGTTTGTATCAACTGCGGAGTGCGCACACCAGCTGGACGCTGAAGCAGCTGGCTGAAACGCTTAGGCGCGGCCTGAGTTGGGTGAAGAAGTGTAGACATCAGCACATTTCGGTTGAGCACGGGTTATTATAGGCAAGTGTAGCGATTCCCCCCCCTTTCTCGAGAGAAGCCTGAATTATCCAACCTTGATCCGGTAACCACCCGAAGCACAAAGCAAGCTGTGCGCATTTGCACTCTGTGCGACCTGAGTCGCTGAAAGTTTTTGCCACTAAATCCCCTGAAATCCGACTTGATGCGTCTACCAGCGGAAACACGAGCAGCACGCCGCTGATTACAACATACGTTGCACCTCTTCCGCGAAGCTTTCCGAGAACGGGTGTAAGATGGACAAGTCTCAATTCACCATGAATTGAGCTGTTTCCGGGGGGAAACCTGTTATGATTCCATCCAAAGTCTTCATTTCGTATTCACGCAATCAATTCTACTTCGCTGAATCCCTCACCACGGAACTGGAATCCTTACACGGATTTGATGCCTGGTTTGATAGTCACGATCTCAGTCCCGGTATGGACTGGGCTGCTGGAATCGAGCACGGTTTAGCGCTGTGTGACGCGATGGTGATCCTCGTTTCTCCGCAGACGCTGGCATCGAAGTACTGCCGCCAAGAATGGGAGACGATGCGCGCTAACGGCAAACCGCTCTTTCTTGCCATTTTTGAATATGCGCCACTGCCGCCTGATCTGGTCGGACTGCCGATCGTCGATCTACGCGCCAACTTCAAGCGCGGGGTAACACGACTGGCGGCAGTCATGCGCGGTGAGCAAGCCGCGCCCATCACCATGAACAAGTTCCCGAAGCGCCGCCGCCCGCCGATCCACTGGCTGATTCTGCTGCTGTACGTGCTGACGGTTGCGATTTCATTTGATAGGATGCTCAGCCGCTTCGATCCGCTGACGATTTTCTTTCCCTTTGTGCTGCTGTCCGTGATAGGCGCTGCATGGCAAAACCTTACACGACGCACATATACCTATCGCCGGATGACAATCGTCGTTCCGCTGTTTTCACTAGCGCTGAATGGTGTCGCGGTGCTCTATGCGTTAGGTTCAATTACGGCGGCGATTGCGCTGTTTCTACAGGGCGTGCTGCCTGAAAACAGCATCATAAGCAGTGTCCTGATCGTGGCGACAATCGGGGCGGTGTATGCCATCGGCATTGCGCTTCCGTTTGTGGTCTACCGTCTTTTGTTCGATCGTGTGCCCGATCTGCTGCGGTGGGCACCCACCGGGCAAGCCTCCGAAGCGCTACGCAACCGCATCAACCGCCGAGCCCGTGCTGCGCAGAGTCTCACCTTTACCGATCTGGGTAAGCGGTTTCGACTGTATTACGCTCCGCCGGATGCTGCAATTGCTGCTCAGGCGCGGCAGGCAATGACAGAGGCATGTTATGTCGAAACCACCGACGAAGAGTCGCCCGCCGATCATCACATCGCCATTTTTTCCAACTGCACAACCGAAGCCTTCGCTGCCCGGATTGACCGCATCCCCGGCAAAGTCGTCACGATTTTCGCCAGTACGGTGAAACTCCCGGCAAGCTTGACCACGTTGAGTAAGTACCAATGGGTCGATTACCGCACGCGCAAACCAGAAAATCTGCGCAATATGGTCGAAGACCTGTACATCGCGGATTCGGGCATTCAAACCGCCAACTCAGTACTCAACCCAATCCCGGAAAGCTACGAAGTCACCATGCTGCCGCCGCTGCTCAGCGCGGTTGTGGCGATACTCCTTTTCGTTCCGCTTTCGTTCGTTCAAGCGCTGTTGACGAGTTTCGCCTTTGACATCACGAAAATTGCCACCGTGATCGTGGCGGTGCTGCTGTGGTACGGGGTGAGCCGCCGTGCGCTCACATTCATTCAATCGGTGGTGCTGCTGCTGGTGTTGATCGCGGCGCTGCTGAGTTCCATGGATGTGTATGCCATCGCAGTTGGTGTAATTCTGCTCGTATCCACCCCGTGGAGTATTCCGGCGCTGCATCGGTGGCTGCCGATTCCCACGCGGTCGGCTCCCGAAACGCCGAGTTTTCCGCTGCTGCGTACCCGTGCCGCGATACTTGGCGCAGGGGTGCTTTCCGTCGCTGGTATTTTCGTGCCGCTGGCGTTCACATTGAGCGGTGCCGCACCTCCAGCCTATGCACAAGCGGGGAGTTCGTTTGCCCTGCTGGAAGAAGTCGTGGTTTCGGTGCGCAGTTTCGCCACCAGCATCCCTAACAGCACTCGCATTCAAATGGAAGGCGTGATCTTCAGCTCACCCTATGCTTGGCAGGGGTTTCGGTTCAGCGAAGGGGCGCTCGTGCCGGAGTCTGCCGCTGCCGCCGCTGATGACGGACTCACCGAAGCGGTCACCGCCTATGTTGACCATTTTCAGTCGTTAGGCATCATCGAATGGGTGTGGACACATGTCCCAAACGACTGGACGAATCGGCTGTTCATCGTCATGGTACGCTACCAACCCGAAGACCCTGAAATGCCCCCCGAAGCGGGTGTATATCTGCGCCGGACGGCGAATTGGTCTTACGGCACCCGAAGACCTGTTGATATCAACATTGACATGCGCCAGATTAACCACCCGCCGCTCACACGCAAGATTGGGTACTGGACATACATGGCAGAAACGCAGACATGGATGAGCGAACTTTATGTGAGCATCGATACGCCGACTGCTGCTTATCTGCTCTTCTACGAAGGCGATCGCACCCATGAATACGTGTTTGACCTTGACGGGGGATTTTTGCTGAATTTCACTCCCCAGTCGTGAATCGCGCACGCTGCGAACATTCGAGGGCGGCATATGGGCTGAAGATGGTGACGACGCAGCCGCGCACGAACCAGCGCCGCTGCTTGCGAGGTTTAGGGGGAGATGTCTTGTTCATCCCTGCACACTCCTTGAACGTTGAGCGATAGCTCAAGGATGCCAGAGGAGGAGGTTTCTGAGAGGCGAATCGATTCGGGGAAAAACCCGATGGGATTCGGGAATGCCGCGCTCGCTTGGTTTTTATGTCGGTTTATGTCGGTAAATTCGCATCAAAAACTACCGTATATCAACGGATAAGCTACCTTAAAATAACGTATTGAGGGGAAGATTTTCCTTATGGGCGGCTCATGCGACCACCGACCCCGTCATAAAACGGCGATTCAAGGGCTGCGCACCCGCAGCACGCGATCAAGGCGGAAGGTGCGCGAGTCGCCGTCGAGATCGCACCATGCCTCAAAGTAGCGTGCGCCGCCGCGTTCGTACCAGCGGAACGGGGATACGCGGCGCGTGGTGAGCGTGCCCCGCGCCGGACTGAAATAATCGATCTCGACGGCGGTTTCGGTTTGGTAGGCATGATGAAGCGCGGACTCGATCCCCGGCGGATCGTCTTGGGCGATGGGTGGGGCATCGACAACCCCTTGAAGCGCCTGCGCGAGTTTGTCCCCGACTTCCTCGGCTAACCGGTCGAGCGCGTCCGGCTTTCCGAGTGGAAGCTGATTAGCCAGCCAATGCTTGACCGCGCCGGGGATGTCTGCCGGAAGGGAGACAACTGAGGCAAGCTGCTTGAAGGCGGACACGGCGAGATAACAGTATGCCAGCAGCTCGGTGGTGGGCGGCTGCGGCGGCGAAACCGGCTGACGGTCGGTGACGGGATGCCCACGCTTGCGGAGTTTGCGCGCAAGTTCGGCGGCGTGTTCCGGTTGGACGGCGGCATGATGCCGGGAGAGCGGTTTGTCGATCAACGGGCGGACAGCGCGATCCGCGCACAGGTGATCGAGCACGGCGGGATCGCGGGCGGTGAGGATCGTCATCGTCTCCAAGCGGAGGGCGTGCGCGGTATTCTCCCAGTCTTGAAGCGTGTGCAAGATCGCTTCGGGGAGTGTGCCGATCAGCGCGGCGAGGGTTTGCGCCAGCGTGAGCGCCGATGCACCGCGTTCGACAGCGGCGCGCATGGCGGACTCGTCCAGAATCACACGCTGATCAACAGGTTCGCACCACGCGATCAGGCGGGCATATGCCAGCGGCGGGGGATTGTCCGGCAGATCGATGACGAGCGCGGACGGGGTGATCGTGAGCGCGGCAGGCTGTGGTTCGGGAGAGGCGGTGTTCAGCACGGTGATCCGGTCGTCGTGCCAGTGCGCCAGACCGAGCCACGCCAGCACCGTTTCGAGCAGCATTTCGAGCGAGAGCGCAAGCTGATCCCCCTCACCCCCAACCCCTCTTCCACGCAAGCGGGGCGTGTGTGCGTGATCAGTGTCGCTAAAAGTTCCCTGTTTAGCCCTCACCCCCCGTCCCCCGCTCCGCTGGCAGAGCGGGGGTGATCCGCTCGCTGACGAGTCTGCGGCATGGCGAACGTGATTTTGCCCCTCTCTGTGAACGGAGAGTGGCGGGACGCGAAGCGTCCGGGGTGAGGACAAAGAAAGCGTCTGAGTTTTCGGACAGCCTTTGAGCGCAAGCTGATCCCCCTCAAACGTCGGGCAGTAGGGGCGCAATGCCTCCGTGAGCGACTCGGAGTCGTAATCTCCGAGTTCGAGTGCGGATAGCTGCCGGATGAGCGCATCCCACAGCGAGTCATCTACGATGGGCAGGCGGTAAATCGTCCACAGCTTGCCGGTGCGCCGATCCGAGTCGAGCGCCTGCCACAGCCGATCCCACTGCTGATTGGGCGGGAGTGTCAGCCACTCCCACGCGCTGACGGTTGGCTTGAGAAATCCGGCTTGTACGGCAGTGAGTCCGGCGGTTTCCGCCAGATAGAGCAGAAAATTCAGCCGTCCGGTTTGACGCTGCGCGCGCACGCCTTCGAGCGGACTTTTCCAGCGGCACTGGCGGTTGATCGTTTTGAGGACGGATGGGGAAAGCCATCGTCCGTACATCGGCGCGGCATCGATGCGCTGAAGCGTACCGAACAGGACGGCGAGATCGTGCAGCAGGGCGGCACGGGTGAAGCGAAACGGCGAGCGACTTACAAGGGCGCGCCGCTGCGGGATCGGGAGCGGCGGGAGCAGCGCGGCAGTTTCGCGGGAAAGACTGACGGTTTTGCGATCGGGGCTGAGGGTGACGAAGCCGAGCAGCCACAGCTTTTCCGCCGGAGAGGTCGGCGCGTGCCATGAGTCGGCGCGTCGCTGTGTGCAGATGCGGATCGTGCCGAAATCGCGGCTGATCTGGTGACGGGGCAGCGTTCCTCCTGCTGCCTGTAAGACCTGAAGCATATATCGCTCTCGCTCATGCAGTGATCGCCACGCCCGTTTGAACATCCCGCGCTCGAACAGGTGCGTACTCAAGTGTTCGCGTGCTTCGTCAACTGACCAGCGGGTGTAAAACGGGAGATGATAGGCACGAGCGGTTGTGCGGAGTTGAAACCATGTGCGTTCCATCAAGTACGTTGGTGCTTCCCGATGTGTAACCATCTGAGTCCCTGAACGATCCCATGTTGCGGACGATTATAAAATACGGGAGCGCGTCGGATTCTTCTCTCATTTGTACATACAAGCCGCAACCAGAGGTGACGGGGTGTTGACATGACCTGACGCGAGATCAGGGGGGTGAAAATCGGGATTCCGCAACCCGGTTTGCCGCACCGCTGCGCAAAAAAGTGAAAGTGATCGGGGAGTCACGATTCATCACCAAGTTGATGAGAAAAACTTGCGCTAGACAGAGAAAATGGATAGATTAACAGAAGGATGTACACAGCGGTTCAGCGGGGCGCTTACCCCTTCGGGGGATTGAACCCAAAAACGTAGGCTTTTGACCAAGAAGGTCATGTGAGTTCAGCGGGGCGCTTACCCCTTCGGGGGATTGAACCTTTTAATTTCCTTCATTCTGCCCTCCCGTGACAGAAGTTCAGCGGGGCGCTTACCCCTTCGGGGGATTGAACCCCTCCATGATCTTTGCAGCTCGCAGTGAGCTACTTGTTCAGCGGGGCGCTTACCCCTTCGGGGGATTGAACCACTAGAGGCACGAATCTTGAAATGTGCTGCAACGGAGTTCAGCGGGGCGCTTACCCCTTCGGGGGATTGAACCTCAGAGAAAGCGTACCCCAAAATGACAATCATTTTTTTGTTCAGCGGGGCGCTTACCCCTTCGGGGGATTGAACCCTTCATAGATGTGCTGCGCGACCGCCTGAAGGGTCCGTTCAGCGGGGCGCTTACCCCTTCGGGGGATTGAACCCGCGGTTGCCGTCGCCGTTGCTGTTGAGGTACTAGGTTCAGCGGGGCGCTTACCCCTTCGGGGGATTGAACCAATCCAGCCGCCCGGAGGGGCAAGCAAGAATTCAGTTCAGCGGGGCGCTTACCCCTTCGGGGGATTGAAACCGGAGTGCGACCGCAACTACCAGGGTCACAATAGTGGTTCAGCGGGGCGGTTACCCCTTCGGGGGATTGAAACCAAATTCCGGCGGAATGATTCGACTGTACAAGTCTTCGGTTCAGCGGGGCGGTTACCCCTTCGGGGGATTGAAACGAATGTATTGTTGCTGGTCGCTACCCCATTAAAGAGTTCAGCGGGGCGGTTACCCCTTCGGGGGATTGAAACCATGATATTGCCCTTGTTTGGTTTGATTGATCAAATGTTCAGCGGGGCGGTTACCCCTTCGGGGGATTGAAACACCACTTGCCCGCCGATTTGTTAATCGTCTTTCGGGTTCAGCGGGGCGGTTACCCCTTCGGGGGATTGAAACAAAATACTCATGATCCACAGTCCCCTCAATCACGACGTTCAGCGGGGCGGTTACCCCTTCGGGGGATTGAAACGATCAGGCTTCCGCCCGACCAAAGGAACCATACCGGAGTTCAGCGGGGCGGTTACCCCTTCGGGGGATTGAAACCGATAACGAGCGCCAGAAGCGCGAACACGATAAACTGTTCAGCGGGGCGGTTACCCCTTCGGGGGATTGAAACTGGGGGTTGGTTGAGATGATTGCGGTGCTTGCTCCGTCGTTCAGCGGGGCGGTTACCCCTTCGGGGGATTGAAACCAGTGTCCTTGATCTTCGCATTTCTTGCAGCGACAGGTTCAGCGGGGCGGTTACCCCTTCGGGGGATTGAAACGGTGGATTTCTTGCTCTTTTCTTTTGAGGAGCAACCAGTTCAGCGGGGCGGTTACCCCTTCGGGGGATTGAAACTCACCACTGATGCGGGCGAGCGACGGGAAAACGCTACAGTTCAGCGGGGCGGTTACCCCTTCGGGGGATTGAAACCGACAGCGGCGGGTATGGATGCTGCGGATGCGGCGGGTTCAGCGGGGCGGTTACCCCTTCGGGGGATTGAAACCGATGCGGCGGGGACGACGGGGTCAGCGACCAGTGCGTTCAGCGGGGCGCTTACCCCTTCGGGGGATTGAAACCAGTGCAGCTAATTCGACCCTAAGGTCAAATGTTGCGTTCAGCGGGGCGGTTACCCCTTCGGGGGATTGAAACGCAGGACTGCGAGGAGTAACCCCAAACTGCGCCGCGGTTCAGCGGGGCGGTTACCCCTTCGGGGGATTGAAACCCTTGCTCCACGCCCGAGGTGCAATATAGATCGTGAGTTCAGCGGGGCTGTTACCCCTTCGGGGGATTGAAACGATGCAGCGAGTGCTTGGTTGAACACTAACGTGCCGGTTCAGCGGGGCTGTTACCCCTTCGGGGGATTGAAACCGACTCACGGATCAGTGTCACTCGATCCGCCGCATTGGTTCAGCGGGGCTGTTACCCCTTCGGGGGATTGAAACGTGATGACGTGGACACCAATTTGCCCACTCCCCTCGGTTCAGCGGGGCTGTTACCCCTTCGGGGGATTGAAACAATTGAGAGCACCCCCCGGTTCACTTTCCGGGATCTCTCAAGTTCAGCGGGGCTGTTACCCCTTCGGGGGATTGAAACACAGTGACTTCCGCTCCCAATTCGAAAGTTAACATCGTTCAGCGGGGCTGTTACCCCTTCGGGGGATTGAAACAATTCTGCTGCGCCGCCGAACATGTCGTCGTCGCTGTTCAGCGGGGCTGTTACCCCTTCGGGGGATTGAAACCATAGGGCAATTAATCAAAATCAAATCGACGGGTAGTTCAGCGGGGCTGTTACCCCTTCGGGGGATTGAAACCAGCAGTTGGCGGAGGGTCCGCACAACGTCGGCTGAACGTTCAGCGGGGCGGTTACCCCTTCGGGGGATTGAAACTTGGATAGTCGCTGGACCATCCTGTGCGGAAACAGTTCAGCGGGGCGCTTACCCCTTCGGGGGATTGAAACCCGAATGAACTTTACAACCTTGTACTTGATGTCCACGTTCAGCGGGGCGCTTACCCCTTCGGGGGATTGAAACCTGACGTTCTTCTTCTGTCTGCGGAGGTTCATCCGGTTCAGCGGGGCGCTTACCCCTTCGGGGGATTGAAACTAAAACCACCATCGGATAAATCGACAACGGTTCATAGTTCAGCGGGGCGCTTACCCCTTCGGGGGATTGAAACCTAAACACGCCTTCGATACTCGGTCCTACCAATGAATTCATCGGGGCTGTTACCCCTTCGGGGGAAAACAAAAAAGGCATACTCGCCTGAGTACGCCTTTTTGATTCATGTGGCAGTGTTGAACGATTTCACTACGGGATATACGTGGCTTGTCCCATCCACTCCGATTCATCGCTGGCGAGGATGATGAGTTCGAGCGTATCAATGACTTCTGCAATGGGCGTTTGCTTGTGGACGAGAAACAGCCCTGATACGGGGAGTTCCGCTGTGACGCGATCATAGAAATAGCCGCGCATCGTGTTCACATCATGTGAGAGGACGATATACCCGTGTTGGGCGGCATACTCCAGCACACGCGGATCATCTGCACTGGCGATCTCTGTATCCTGCACGCGGATCATCTGTGCGTCCGGGAGCCGCCGCCACACGCCACGCAGAATATCATTGTTGAAGTTTTCGTCCGCGAGGAACTTCATTCAGCGCTGTCTCGCTTGGCTTGCAGCCGTGCCAGCAGATCAGCTTTGGTGAGCGTTGGTGGAGAGGCGGCTTCCCATTCGCGCCGCAGTCGTTCCGCTTCTTCATCCATGCGGCGGATATACGCATCCACCGTGTCACGGTGACGCAGGTAGTAGCCGATGGCGAGGTAGACGTTATCCAGCATGAGCGTAGGGTACATCTGAACGATGTGTTCAGGCGTTTCGCCGCGATGGTAAGCATGGACGACCAAATCCAGCAGCACCCGCGTGCCGCTCACGCGCATTCTGCCGTCGCTATCGGTGTAAATTGGGATGACTTCGGTGATCGCCGCATCCACCATCATGAGCGCCTTTTTCTTTGTGAACACGACTGATTGTATCACGGTTGAGCGCCGATCAGCCCACCATGCCGAAGCCGATCGTCGTCTTGTAGCCGACTCCGCTGAACACCGCGAACTCGCCAAGCAGTTGTATCACCCGCATAAACCACTCGGCATAGTTGCGGATTTCTCGCTCAATCCGCGCATCTTTCTTCATTAAATACGGACTCAGGCGCAGCAGGTTAAAGCTCACTTCACCATTGAACCCGACGAAGATTTCGCCGTGTTTCGCTTTGTAAGGCGATGTCTCGATCACTGCGTGATCGATCTCAGTGTGATAGTTCAAGAACGCGCCGAACAAATCGTCGGGGAGTTCGCGCAGCACCAGCGCGGTGAACATGCGCCAGCGGTTTTGTAAGCTCCCAAACACGAGATCGGGGCGCGGGAGCGGTACGTTCAAGCCCATTGAGTGAAAGGTCGTTCCGCTCAGAAATCGCAGTGTGAGGTGGTCGTCTAGCGCGGCGGTCGTGTTCCGGTCGATCAACGCCTGATAGCTGAACAATCCCGGCAGTCGTCCGGCATCCCACGCCGCGCCGATCACCTGCCAGCGTTTGCGGTCGATTTCGATTTCCAGCGGTTCGCCCGTTTTCATCAAGTTGTGATAGGCAATCAAAGCGGCGGTCGTGTCCGCGCTCAAAGCGGTGAAGCGTACCCATGCCATGCTCCCCGCTTCCACCCTGCCGATTAAGGGGGCTTCGCCGCGCATCAAGCCGCTGGCGGTCAGCGGTTTCGCGTCACCCGGATCATGCAGCGCGTTCGCCAGCGACGGATTAGAAACCCCAACGAGCGTCAACCCGGCTTGGTTGACCGCCCGTCCCATGTGCTCTGTGACGGGAAACGAGTCGAGCGCGCGCAGATCGAGGCGCAGCGCTGCAAGGTCTAGGGAAACGGAAGAATTCATCGCGCATATTCAGGTGTATGGTCGGATAACCTATTTTAGTCGGTTGCCTGACACTTACACGAGAACATGACTGCGTTTTCGCTGCTCAGGTCTTCGGCACGAAGAGTTTGCTTTCGCCGCCGAGCGTCGGCAGATGGATGACACGGTCAAAGTGGAGTCCGATTTTCTCCAGCACTCGCGCAGACGCATCGTTATCGGTCGCTGTGATCGCAATGATCCGCTGCAAGCCAATGCTTTTGCCATATGCCAATACCGCGGCGGCAGATTCCTGAGCGTAACCTTTTTTCCAGTATCGCTCCAACAGCGCGTAGCCAATATCGATATCCGGAAGCACATCGCGCTTGATCAGCCCGCACATGCCTATCGGAGTCCCGGTTTCTCTGAGTTCGACAGCAAACAAGCCGAATCCATGTTTCGCATAGCTCGCGACAGGACCATGCAAAATGTAGTCCTCCGCGTCTGCCAACGTTCTGACTCCGCGATCGGCGATGAAACGGATGAAGCTTGGCTGATTGAGCAGTTCAAGAATAAACGCGGCGTCCGCTTGCTCTAGATGGCGGATCACGAGGCGCTCAGTTTCAAGAATTCGCATGGTTGGATCTCTGGAAACGGACTCGCAAGTCCGAAATTATACTATGTAAGACTGCGATGCTGCTGGCGTATTTCACCATTCAAGCGTGGCGCGGGCGCGAACGCCTCCACGTGCTGAGCAGTTCGCCAACTCACCCGCGCCGCCGTGATCATGAAGCCCGCATGATGCGTAATCTTCCCTTTATGGTGCAGCGTTTCCATGCGTTTCAACATGGATATAACGATTTCCAGCCCGTACAGATCGATCAGGCAGCGGGCATTGCTCAGGCTAAGCGTTTTTGCACCGGAGAGCCGTTCAACCGTTTGATAGACTCGCTGAGCGGCACACTCGTCGCCCTCATCCTCCAGCGGAGTCGGATAGTATGGCTGCCGTTTCCTGCTTTCGGGCGGCGGTTTGGGAATCGACGCGGGTATTTCAAACTGAGTCGGTTCAGGCTTCGCTTTCGGCAGATACCATTCGCTCGCCTGCTTCGGCTGCGGAGTCTCCCACCAAGCGGAAGCCGCGTATTCGGCGGCATGTTCAACATACTTATAGCTGCTGAACGTGCGCTTTTTCAGTGTCAGCCGCCTGCCCCGCCCGATCAGCTTGTACGCCAATCCGGGTGACGCGGGATAACGCTTGCCGCGCTCATCCTCTATCAACCATGACTTCGTATCGATCCCCATGCGCCGCGCCATCGTCGGAGAGGGGATCGCCTGCTCAAGGTTTTCCCACGTGAGCGGAATTGACTCAAAACATGCCTCTGAAGCGATGTTCTCCGCCGCGTGATAGCTGTAAATCGAGCGCACACTCACACCGAGCCGACTTGCCAGCCACCCCTGCGGATATTGCCCCGATCGCCGCTTGATGAACCCGCGCTCCAGCGCTGCACGATAGGTTTTTGGGCTGCTCAGATCGGACTCGCTGATCGGATCGCTTACGGTGATGCTCACGCTGAGAATTCGACGCAGTTGGTCGGGCGACGGGAACCGGTAGCGCATCGGCGGACGGTGACGATATTGACTTTGTGTTGGTTTCTGCCGGGGAACAAAGCATCTTTTCGCTTTGTTTTCAGTGACCCCATCAGGGTCAGCTTGCGCAGCAAAGGGGGGCGCGGGGGGAGGAATTTCACACATTAGCCGCTCACCGTTGATGCTCAATTTAAGCGCTTTCCGCAGCGAGTAATCCCCGACGATGCCCTTGAGCACTGCCAGCGCTTCCAAGCGCGTGAACGCTTGATCTGACACGAAACCTCGCTGAGTCAGCGTTTCATACACGCGCAGAAACGCCGTGCCATTCGGATGCTTGAGCAGCGCTTCACGGATACCGTTGTCGATTCGGTCGTTCTGGTCAGGCTTCGGCGTGAACCGCTGCTCCGCTCGGCGCGGACGGCTGTAGGCGCTGGCGATGGTCTTTTCGGCTTCATGGAGACGACATTCGAAGCGCTCCGAAGCAATGCCGTCATCCGCGCCTTGATGCGCGTGCACCTCCGCGAGCGCCTGCTGTGTCCAAGCTTGAGATATTTCCTGATCGCGCAGTTTAATCGCGAGCTTGAACAGCGTGTTGTTGCGCTCGCCAGTGCGCTCAACTTCCCTCTGATACTCACTCAAAACAGAGGCGAAATCGGCGGTTACTTCCTTTATATCGTGGCGCACATTGAAAACGGTCTGCTGCGGTTTGAGGAAGGCGAGGACTTGCTCAAGCTGCTCCTGACTGAGACTCAGCACAGGCGCGTCGTGCGGCACCGTCCACGTTTTGCCCGCAATCAACGACCCTGCACCGACGACGTAGCCACCCTCATCTTTCAGATCACCACCGCGCACTTTCTGACACGAAATGCGAGAAGATACACTAAAGTAGAAGTGCGGTGTACCCCGGTTTCCTGAGCGCACCGTGTAAGTATTCGCCATGTCGGGGAACCGCTGGACAAACTCTTCCGCAACGACTTCATCATCCAGATCGAGCACGACCAGCTTGGACAGCTTGCCGCACACCACACCGTAAGCGCTAAGTCGTTGATCGACAAACCAATGATGCAGTTCTTTAGCCGTAGGCAGCGCTTTACGATAGCTCGACCACTTAACTGCGGGCGTCTTTCCACTTGCCGCATCACTCCCGCCGATGAGCGGTATTACAGACCAACCTTGCTCGACACAGCGCAGCGCTGCCGAGTAGATCGGAGTGATGTCTGCCGTTTTTAGGCGGGCAGGCATGATGCAGTTGCGGAAGCGAATTCGTGACCGGAAAAAAGCAACACGAAGTCCGCCGCCGCGCAAGTCGTGAGCGCGTGGGTAAGCATTTGTCCTCCAAGCAAATCAAAGGAGCGATCAGGCGAAATTCGCCAGATAAAATGCGGTTATGCAGTTGCACGGGGTGACAGGCTGTGATACAGTGTGAGTGTCGAGGTCACACAAATATTACAGCCCGTCGCCCACATGCCCTTTCGCAGTGGGCTTTTTCTTTTCTAGGGCGGAGCGCGTGAGCGTGATTTCATTTTCTCATCCTCAGAAAGGTTTGCGCGCGCAAACCTTTTTAGTCGCTGGTCAGATACACCTCTGCTTCGCCGATCAACTTCCTCATTGCCTGCAAGCGCGCACGGGCAATATTCGCATCACCCTCTTGGCGCATCAGCGCTCGTGCGAGTTCCTGTGGCGTTGTTGCATTCATATTCTGGGTGACTTTCGCCATCTTGAGTGCTGTAGGGGACAGCTTTTCAAGCGGATCTTCATCGCTGTCATTCACCTGATCCCCTTCGCAGAGTTCCTTGATCTGCTTGGCAGTAAGGTTGAAATCAATGATCTGTCGAACAATTTCAGCTTGATACTCCATCGGCACCGTAACCACGTAGCGAAGGCGAAATTCTTCGATGCCGTGGCGGTCTGCGAGTTCGAGAGCTTCATCTGAAAGAGAGAGAAGCGATTTGATCAAGCTGAATTGTGTTTTCTTGATCCCGCCCATGGCACTCAGCACAGCGTCGGTATATTCCCGTTTTCCACGTAAGTCGAGGTTGAGTGCGTGACGGTAGTAGTCATTGCCGACCGGATACGCGGGTATTTCGTAACCGTGAACGGTGAGCAGCAAGAGTGCCGCTTGTCGTGCCATCGCCACCGCTGTTAGCCCGGAGCGTGCAGTGTTCTCTTTTGCCTGCCGGAACACAGAAGATTTCGCTTCGGGAATCATAATACACGGGATCATGCCATCACCGATGTAGTCGGGGATGAAGTCCCGTAACAGCCACGTCGCCCAGTAGCGGCGTTCGCCCGTTTCGATGCGATAGAGCCGCGTCGCACCTTGTGAAATGTCCACGACCGTCAGCGGATTTACCTGCCCATCATCGCGGATCGTGACCGCGAGATTGACCAAATCACGGAGGAGGGTTTCCTCCGGCGACAGCACAACCGCCGTATCATCTTCGGTTTCAGTCTCAGTATTCGGAAGCAGTTCGAGCACGTTGTGGAACGGTCGCCCTTTTTGACGCGCCGCCACCTGAACAAGCTGTACCAATTCACGCAGCGCCTGAGAAGGCGTAAGCCGTTGGTGATGAAATTCGGAATGGATGCGCTCCGGCAGCACGCGGCGCGGTTGCACCGGATCAGGGCGGAGCAGATCGAGCAGGATGCGTTCGACGTGCAAGCCTTCATCCTTCAAGAATGCCGCTCCCGTCGCGACCATATCCGGTGTCACGGAGGCGAGCAGATCATCGATGCGAGTGGTCTGGTTTTTCGGCATCACGCACGCTCCATTGCCATCTGCTGCACGAGCGTGCCGATCACCTTGGCATAGGCGACACTCGCAGGGGATTTTGGATCATAAGCGAAGATGCACTGATGCTGACGGTGGGCATACGATACGGCTTCATTCGCCGGAATCACGCCGAGCAGCAGTTTTCCAAGCGTCGGATGCGTTTGCAGTTCATTCAGCAGGTGATTGTGTCCGCGAATGCGCGCATCCATT
>JBGSVJ010000007.1:0-153574 GCA_041753015.1 Anaerolineae bacterium | reverse complement strand
GAATGTGCTGCTCAAGGATACGCCGAAAAAAGCCCCGCCGCACACGGTTTCGGATCATGGGCTGCGCCGCTTGATCGAACAGGGTCAGATCGAAGAAGCCATCGAAGCGTACCGCCTGTTCACGGGAGTCGATGTGTACACAGCGCGGGATGCGGTTGAGCAGATGCGAAATGGGCGTAAGTAAGATTGGATGATCCACCTTGCGCTCATCTACTGCTCCTCACCCCCCCGACCCCCTCTCTATCGCTTGCGATAGAGAGGGGGAGCACAATCGCCGCTTTTCTCCCCTCTCTAACTGAAAGTTGGATAGGGGCAGGGGGTGAGGAGCACTTGAAAAGGCAAGCGAGCTTTGGGCATTTTACGAGGGTTTGAATACGGAGCAGGGTATGACGCCGACACGTTATAAAGATCGCCAGTACACCAACCGCCGCTATCTTGATGCGGTGCAGGATCATATTGTTCTGTTTGACGGCGCGATGGGCACGAGCATCCAGCGCTTCAACTTGACCGCCGACGACTTCGGCGGCGAACAGTACAACGGCTGCAATGATTACCTCGTGATCACCCGCCCCGATGTGATCGAAGCGGTTCACGCGTCGTTTCTCGCCGTTGGCTCGGAAGTCGTCGAAACGTGTACCTTCCGCTCGAACCCGCTCACATTGGGCGAGTACGGCTTAGGCGACCGCGCCGAAGAGATCAACCGGGTGGCGGCGCAGCTTGCCCGCCGCGTGTGTGATCGCTTCGAGCAGGAGACGGGCATTCCGCGCTATGTCGCCGGATCAATCGGACCGACGGGCAAACTGCCAAGCGGCAACGATCCCGAACTGAGCAATATCAGCTTTGACGAACTGGCGCATATTTTCTACGTTCAGGCGAAAGGCTTGATCGAAGGCGGCTGCGATGTCCTGTTGATCGAAACCAGTCAAGACATTCTCGAAGTCAAGGCGGCGATCTGGGGGATCAACCGCTGCTTTGAGGATTTGGGCGCGCGGATTCCGCTGCAAGTGCAGGTGACGCTCGATACTGCCGGACGAATGCTGTTCGGGACGGACATCACCAGCGCGCTGACCACGCTCGAAGCGCTGCCGATTGACGTGATCGGGCTGAACTGCTCGACCGGACCGGAATACATGCGCGAACCGATCAAACTGCTGACGGAAAAAAGCCGTCTGCCGATCAGCGTGCTGCCTAACGCCGGACTGCCGATCAATGTTGATGGCGAAGCCGTCTACCCGATGGAACCTGATCCATTTAGCGACATGGTATCCGAGTTCACGCGCTGGGGCGTGGGCGTGGTCGGCGGGTGCTGCGGCACGCGACCGGAACACCTCGCCAAGTTGTACGCCAAGATTTACGGACATTCCTACGAAGAAGAGATCGCCCAGCGCGCCGGACGCACAGCCCCGCTTGAGCGCGAAGTCGATTTTCAGCCGAGCCTGAGCAGCAACATGCGCGCCGTCCCACTGGCACAAAACCCCGGTCCAACGATGATCGGTGAGCGCGTAAATACACAGGGCAGCCGCAAAGTCAAACAGCTTTTGCTCAACGATGATTACGACAGCGTGATCCCGATTGCCGTGCAGCAGGTCGAAAGCGGCGCGCATATGCTCGATGTGCAGGTCGCGCTCACCGAGCGCACCGACGAAACCGATCAGATGCGCACGTTGGTGAAAAAGCTTTCGATGGCAGTCGAATCGCCGCTCGTGATCGACGTGACCGATCCGCATGTTGCCGAAGCTGCACTCGCGGTCTATCCCGGTCGCGGGATCATCAACGGTAACAATCTCGAAAACGGGCGTGAGCGCATCGATCAAGTGATGCCGATTGCGCGCAAGCACGGCGCGGCGGTCTTGTCGATGACGATTGACGAAGAAGGCATGGCGCACACCCGCGCCAAGAAACTCGCCGTCGCCCGCCGCATTCATGATATCGCCGTGAACGAGTACGGACTCGCGCCGGAAGACTTGATCTTCGATACGCTCACGTTTCCGCTCACAACCGGGCAGGAAGAACTGCGGGCAAGCGCACTTGAGACGCTCGAAGCGATCCGCTTGATCAAAGCCGAACTCCCCGGCGTCTCGACGGCGTTGGGCGTGAGCAATGTCTCGTTTGGCGTAACCCCGGCGGCGCGCGGCGTGCTGAACAGCGTGTTTTTGTATCACGCGGTGCTGGCAGGGTTGGATATGGCAATCGTGAATCCCGCGCATATCACGCCGTATGCCGAAATCCCGGAAGATCAGCGCAAATTGGCGGATGATTTGATCTTCAACACGGATAAAGATGCGCTACCGCGCTTTATCCAGTATTTCGAGCAGAACGACGTCAAAGTCGCGTCGCAAGGTGTCGAAGACCCGACAGCGAGTATGACCGCTGAACAGGCGCTGCATTGGCAGATTTTGCACCGTAAAAAAGAAGGTGTCGAAGCGCTGATCGATGAGGCGCTGACGCGGCAGGACCCGGTCGGCGTGTTGAATAACGTCTTGCTCCCCGCGATGAAAGAAGTCGGGGATAAATTCGGCGCGGGTGAACTGATTCTGCCGTTCGTCTTGCAGTCCGCCGAAGTAATGAAGAAAACCGTCGCCTATCTTGAGCAGTTCATGGAGCGCGTCGAAGGCGTGACCAAAGGCACGGTCGTATTGGCGACGGTTTACGGCGATGTGCATGACATCGGCAAGAACCTCGTCAAGACGATTTTGAGCAACAACGGCTACACCGTGCATGATCTCGGTAAGCAAGTCCCGGCGAACACGATCATCGAGAAGGCGCAAGAACTCAACGCCGACGCGATTGGCTTAAGCGCGCTCCTCGTCAGCACATCCAAGCAGATGCCGCTGATCGTCAACGAGTTGGCGCGGCGCGGCTTGAGCTATCCGGTGCTGATCGGCGGCGCGGCGATCAACCGGCGTTTCGGGCGGCGCATCCTCTTCCTTGAAGGCAGCGAAGCGACGTATGAACCCGGCGTGTTTTACTGCAAAGATGCGTTTGAGGGCTTGTCGGTGATGGACAAGCTGGTTGATCCGAAGCAGCGCGAGACATTCCGCGAACAGATCAATACCGAGGCTTACGCCGAAATGGATCGCCCGGTGCCGGTGCGTCGTGAAAGGGTGTACGGCGCAAAATCGACCGTGCAGCCCGCGCCGGATATTCCCACGCCGCCGTTCTGGGGGATCAAGACGATCCGCGAGATGCCGCTGGAAATCATCTTCCAGTATCTCCACAAACCGGAGCTTTACCGGCTCTCGTGGGGCGCGGGCAACGCGCACGGCGCGGAGTGGGTCAAACTGCAAGCAGAATTTGAAGCGCGCTTGGATCGGATGGGGCGCGAGGCAAGCCGGAACAAATCGCTTCAGCCGCAAGCCGCCTACGGTTACTTCCCGGTCAACAGCGCGGGTGATGACCTCATTGTGTACGATCCCACGCCTTTCCAGAATGCGAACGGCGGCACGCCGGAACGCATCGAGATCGCGCGCTTCGCATTCCCGCGCCAACCGTTCGGTGAGCATCTGTGCATCAGCGATTATTTCGCCCCGGCGGACGGCGAACAGATCGATGTGGTGGCGCTCCAGATCGTCACAGCAGGGTCAGCGGCAACCGTCGAGTTTGACCGGTTGCAAGCGATGGATCAATATACCGAAGCCTATTTCTTTCACGGACTCGCCGTGCAGACTGCCGAAGCGACCGCCAGCTACGTCCATCAAACCGTCGTCAATCGCGGGATGGGCATCGCGGCGAACCGGGGCAAACGCTATTCGTGGGGTTATCCCGCCTGTCCGGATTTGAGCGATCACACGACGGTGCTCAAACTGCTGCCGAATGCCGCAAGCGAACTCAACTTGATGCTGACGAGCAGCTATCAATGGATACCGGAGCAAAGCACGGCGGCGATCATCGTGCATCACCCGGACGCGAAGTATTACAGCGTCGGTGTGGATCGCGTGGAGCAGATCGAGAAGGCGTAAGAAGCGCCCTCACCCCCCCCTCCCCCTCTCTGCTGGCAGAGAGGGGGTGATCCGCTCGCGTGTAGGTCTGCGGCGCGGGTCACATGTAGTTGCCCCTCTCTGTTGACGGAGAGGGGCGGGACGCGAAGCGTCCGGGGTGAGGGCAAAACAGCGCTTGCTGAATATCGGACAAGCCATCGGGGCGTGAGGAGCTTTTCAAGTAAGTGATGACAACGTTTCTTATTGATCTCACCGCCGCATCTATGCTACTATGTCTGTAACGGATATATCCGCAGCAGATATACAGAAGGTTAGAAATGGCAAAAGCAGCACTCCCACCCGATGACCTGCTTCCGCTCACTCCGGCGGTGTTTCACATCCTGCTAGCGCTGGCGGATGGGGAAAAACACGGCTATGCCATCATGCAAGAGGTGGTGGCGCTCACCAATGGAGGCGTGAAGATGGGACCCGGTACGCTCTACGGCACGATCAAACGGATGCTGGACATGGGGTTGATCGCCGAAAGCGGCGACCGTCCCGATCCGGCACTCGACGACGAACGCCGCCGCTATTACCGGATCACCCCACACGGGGAGCATGTCGCCAGAGCCGAGGCGCGCCGCCTAGAAGCACTCTTGCACGCCGCGCACACCAAGAAGCTGATCGGAGGCGCAAGCGGATGAACCTACTGCGCGCTTCCGAGCGCATCTACCGCGCTTTGCTCACCCTGTACCCGCGTGATTTTCGGCGCGAGTACGGCTGGCAAATGCTTCAAGTGTTCCGCGATGTGTGCCGGGATGCGGTGCGTCAAGGCGGCGCACTGGCGCTCATACTCTGGTGGGGGACTGCGCTTTTCGACCTTCTGCAAACGGTCGTTGCAGAGCATAGAAAGGTGTGGGTCATGACGTTCAAATATTCACGCGAGTCTTTCATCGTCTGGAGCGGACGGGGTCTGATCATCGCCGGAGTGTGTTTCATTCTCAGCGCACTCGGTCAGCTTCAGGTCGGCGCGGCGGCATGGGCGCTTGCGATGGGAGTCTATTTGCCGTTTATCGGCACAAGCACGATCGCCTATGGCTTGAGCGGGTTGTTCGTGCGCTTCAATGCCCAGTTGAATCTGTTCGGGCGGGTGGCGCTGCTTACGGCGATTATCGGCGGAGCAGTCGCAGCAGTCGGATGGGCGATGATCGTGTTCGCGCCGGATGCGTTCTTCGGTGTATTGATGGCGGGTTGGGTACTTCACCTGATCGGCGTCAGTGTTTTCGGCGGCTATGCGGTGACGACTCACCTGCTGCCGCGCTGGAATTTCGCGCTCTTGATCGGCAGCGCGTTCCCACTCTTGATCAGTATGGTTGTCTTTCAGGGAATCAGCAGCGTTTCCCAAACGACGATGAGCGGGGGAAGCACAAACGCAACCTACCTGTATCTGTTTCCGGGGTTCGCCGTCAACGGGATGAATCTGGGTGCATTTGCCATGCTGTTCTTGATCGGTATCGGTTGGGTGGTGACAGGCGTGGCGCTGGAACGTAAGTCGGATGCGGCGGCGCAAACGCTGACCGCGTAACACGTGTTGTCCTCACCCCTGCCCCTCTCCAACCTTCGGTTAGCTGAGGGGGTCGGGGCGTGAGGAGCAGTTTTGGGGTCAGCGACTCGCCTGAGAATGAACCCCCACGCGCTTTTTAATGTACACAACATGTAGAAGCAGTGGGGGTCGCATGACGAACTTGAATTTTGATGAAGCCGTCCCGACACTGGGACACCGTGATCGGGAGTTTCGCAGCATTTTTTCCGGGTTGATCCCGATCATTATCGGGGTGATTGTGTTAATCAGCGTCACCTATTTTTATCTGGATCGGCGGCATATGAGTCAGGTCGAAGCCTGTCAAAATGCGCTGTTCGTGTACCCCGGCGCGGCGGTGATCAGCCGGGTGGATGAGGTGCGGACGCAGCCGTTCGGGATCATCGAAACGCGCATGGAAATGACGACGCCGGATGAATTGGCGGCGGTGCAAGGCTGGTACAGCCGCGCATGGGGCTTATACGTGCGCGAACAAGTGCAGAATCGTGACCCGAATCGCAACCAGCCCTTGAGCATCCCCCCGCGCGGTTGGGAGCTTGAGCCAGCCCCGGACGGCGGTACACTCATCCACCTGACAGGTTTCTGTCCGTAACGCTGCGACTTTGACGAAAGGACACATGTGTGGAAGGTAAACGTTCGTTAGGAAAAGGGGCAATCGGCTGCTTTGTGGTCGGGCTTGCCGTGCTGGTCTGCGGCGGTGGGATGTTCTTCACGTTTGATCGGGTGTGCTTGGATTATTTGCCGCAGCGGCTGCCGCTGTACCCGAATGCGACGATCACATTTCGGACGCATAACTTCATCACCGAATGGGGGATGGGGAACACCGTTTTTATTCTCGATACGGAAGACGATCCCGATACCGTGCGCGCATGGTACGGCGTGCATACGGGAACATTCCTCCGTACATCGTTGGAAAATCCGTCGTTGCTCATTGATGTTCAGCGGCGCATCGCCCGCGCCGACGTCACCGTTCAGCGCGCTGAAGACGGCACGGGATCCATGATTACCCTGTTGGGAACGTGTGTGAATAACTAGTACGGTTTGCGATCGTAGACGGAGCGGATCACAGCCACCTGTAAACGCTGCAGCGTTTCCTGAGGGTAAAACCCGTGTTTCTGGTACTCAGTCGGAACAACGGCGCGGGCGCTGTCGTAGGCGGCTTCACTTTCCCACACCGCAATCGTGATGAAATTGTGGTGGCTGTCCCCGCTCGACTGCTCGAACAAGTAGCCTTCGACAAATCCCGGCAGCGTCTTGACGATGCTTTGGGCGCGGTTGGATGTTTCGACAAATTCGTTCCGCGCCTCGGCAGGCACGGTGAAGCGATCAATAAGAACCTTTTCCATGGGCGTATGCTCCGTTCTAACGCTTATCTCGGTTGAATTTGTGGCACATCGTTACGGTACAGCCGGAGCAAATTTCGATCAATCAACAAAGACTCGCATTGTGTTGGATATGCAGCACAGGAGCGGAAATTGGCGCATAACGCGATGAATCCAGACGATTTGCGTGTGCAGAAAACCCGCAAGCTCTTGCAGCAGGCTGTGTTTGATCTGACCGTCGAAGCAGGGTTCGCGGCGGTGACGGTGCGAGCGATCGTCGAACGGGCGAGGGTCAACCGCTCGACGTTTTATCGTCACTATCTTGATAAGCATGATCTGCTCAGCCAGTATCTCGATGAGATTGAAGCCACCATCGTCGAAGCACTGCGCGCCGCCAATCATCAGCCGACCGATGCGCCGGAAGCTGTCCCGGTGGGGCTGATGCTGCTGATCCAGCAGATACAGGCGCACGCCGATTTCTTCCGCATTATGCTTGGCGCGAATGGAGATCAGGCATTTACGCACCGCTTCCGACAGATCGCGCAAAACCGCTATCGTGATTTGTTCGCGCGGGCTGGTTCTGTGCCGCCGGATGGTGTGCCAACCGACATGAAACTGAGCTATATCGCTTATGCGGGAGTTGGCGCGATCTTGTGGTGGTTGGAACACGATCAGCCGGGAACGCCCGAACAACTCGCCAACTGGCTGCGTCAATTAAATATGACGGCTGCCGGATTTATCGCCCAATCTTAGTATGTCTGAAGGACGAGGTATGCCCACGCTCCCCCTGCTCAAACGATTGGAACAACCAGCGCCCCTTCTCGCTGATGGCGCGATGGGAACGATGATCCATGCCCGCGTCGGCTCGTCGATTGACGCCTGTTTCGACTCGTATAATTTGACGCGCCCTGAAACCGTGCTGGAAATTCACCGCGCGTATTTAGAGGCGGGCGCGGAGATGATCGAGACGAACACATTCAGCGCCAACCGCGTGAAATTGGCGGAACACGGCTACGAAGATCAAACCGCCGCGATCAACCGCGCCGGGGTGATGCTCGCCCGCCAAGCAATCACCGAAAGCGGACGCGAAAACGTCTACATCGGCGGATCAATCGGTCCGCTCGGCATGGGCTTGATTCCGTATGGGCGCTTAAAGCCTGAAGACGCCGCCGCGATTTTTCGTGAGCAGATCACCGCGCTGGCAGAAGCGGGTGTCGATGCGCTCGTATTCGAGACGTTCAGCGACTTGGATGAACTCGTTGTGGCGATCAAGACCGCAAAAGACTCCGCACCCGACGTGCCCGTGATCGCTGAAATGACATTCGGATCGGATGACCGGACGCGGATCGGCTTTCCGCCCTCGCGGGTGGCGAACGAACTGCATGCGGCGGGCGCGGACGTGATCGGCGTGAACTGCTCCGGCGGACCTGCGCAGATCAGCCGGGTAATTCAAGCCATGATGGCAGCCGTGCCGGAAGCGCGCACCGCCGCGATGCCGAACGCGGGTTTCCCTCAAAGCGTGAGCGGTCGCATGATGTACCCCGCCACAACCGAATACTTTGGCGATTTCGCGGCGGCACTCAAAGCGTTGGGCGTGCAGATCGTCGGCGGGTGCTGCGGCACGACTCCGGCGCATATCGCCTCGATGCGCACCGCGCTCGATGACCCGAATCGCAAAACGACGGTGTTCCGCGTCAAGATTAACCGCTCAAGCGAGAGCGCCGAGCCGCCGACCGATTCCGAACTGCCGGACACGGTGCCGCCGTCGGAACTGGCGCGCAAGCTGGCGGCAGGCGAATTTATTGTCACGGTCGAGATGGCTCCGCCGCGCAGTCACAACCTCGATAAAATGGTCGATAACGCCCGACTTTTGATGGACGCGGGCGCGTCGATGGTCGATATTGCCGACAGTCCTACGGCGCGCATGCGTGTCAGCGCGTGGGCAGCGTGTCACCTGCTCGAAAATCGGCTCGGCGTTGAGACGATCCTGCACTTTCCCACACGCGGGCGCAATCTACTGCGCATTCAAGGGGATTTGCTCGGCGCGCACGCGCTCGGCTTGCGCAACTTGTTCGTCACGATGGGCGATCCCACGCGTATCGGGGATTACCCGGACGCGAACGATCATTTTGATATTCCGCCAAGCGGCTTGATCCGCCTGACGAAAGAGAAGATGAATCGCGGCGTGGATCAAGCCGGGAACAGCATTGGCACACCGACGCGGTTCACGGTCGGGTGCGCGCTCAACATGGCAGCGCCGGACATGGATCACGAAATTGATGTGCTGCAAAAGAAGATCGCCGCCGGGGCTGATTTTGCGCTCGGTCAGGCGGTGTTCGATCCGCCGCTGGCGGAGGCATTCCTCAAGCGCTATCAGGAGATCGCCGGGGAGCCGCTGCGCTTGCCCGTGCTGATGGGCGTGATGCCGCTCTACAGCCTCAAACATGCGCTGTTTTTGCATAACGAAGTGCCGGGGATCACGATCCCGCAGCCGATCCTGAGTCGAATCGAAGCGGCAGGAGATCGCGCCGCCGCCGAAGGGGTGCTGATTGCGCAGGAACTTTTGCGCACGCTCCGCCCAATCATTCAAGGGGCGTACATCATCCCATCGTATGGACGGTATGAACTCGCCGCACAGGTGATTGATGCCGTCAAGGTGGGGGTGTAGAGGGAAAGCAACCCCTCCCCGAATTCGGCTGACTGAGGGGGTGACAGTAAATTTTCCGCCTAGTGCTCCTCACCCCCCAACCCCCTCTCTATCGCTTGCCATGGAGAGGGATGGCGTGCCGAAGGCGCGACGGGGTGAGGATTTATCACCCCCGCTCCGCGCTCGCGTGGGAGAGGAGGTGAGGGATGAAACTCTACATTGCGTCCAAAATCTCCCGCCGCTTTTGATCATATTCTTCCTGTGTGATTAAGCCCGCGTTTTTCGCTTCTTCAAGCTGGCGCAGCCGCTCGGTAAGCGATTCCGTGCTGTCCGCGCCGCCTACGCTAAAACGCGCGCTCGGCGGAAGATTATCGCTTTGAAAGGTGGTCACCTGAGCCTTGCCGCTGGCAACCGCCTGTTCGATATCAATACCGGTCATGTTCTGGATCATCTGCGCCAACTGCGGATCAACCGAAACGGGTGGGGAGGTCGTGTCCGCCTTGGTAGACGAGATGCCCATCATATTGGCGTAACGGCTGGTAGGATTGTTCATGGCGTAGTTCATCGCCCGTTTGGTGACATTCCGGCTCATGCCGCCGATCAGCATGAACAACCCGATCAAGAACGGCACGACGAACGCAGCGACGGCGATCAACAAGAAACGAATCTGTCCGTCTTCGGTGAGCTGTTCCCGGTCGCCATCCGGTGAGATGCAGTATCCGGTTGCAGATTCGACCGTTTCACCGGGGCGGGGGCGATACGTATCAAACTCGTTTTCAAACGTGTACCCCGGCGGGCAGTTGATCGCCGCCTGTAGGCTCATGAGAAGGCTGTTATCGCGGAAAGGTCCAATCACCGGGAGCACGATCAGCGCCGCCATTGCGATGACCGCCACGATAATGAAAAAAACGCCCAAGCGCGCCATAATTCGCTCGTCCTTGTCTGAATTTCGTCTTCAAGTGAAGCATACGCAAATCATGTCCGCACGCAATCTTATTCGCTTGATCGAAGAACTCTCCATCAATGCCCTGCCGAGTTTGTATACCCAGTTATACGACGGTTGGGTGCTGCGCTTATCGGACGGGCTGGCGCGCCGCGCCAACTCGATTAACCCGCTGTACACGGGATCACTGCCGCTGGACGAGAAGATCACCTACTGTGAAGACCTGTTCCGCCGCCGTGATCGCAAACCGGTGTTCAAGACCACACCCGCCACCAAACCCGCCTTGATCGACGCGCTAATCGCGCGTGGTTACAAATTTGATCAAGGGACAAGCCTACAAACGATTCGCTTGGATTCCAGCGATGGCTGGATGGCGTTCACCAGCGATTTGTTTAAGATGACTTTTACCAACCGGGTGACAAGCGCATGGCTTGACGATCAGATCGCTTTTCACGATCCCGCCGAACGTCCCCGCTTGACGACCCGTGCCGCCTACGAGTTGACCATCCCGCACGCGGCGTATTTCCGCCTCGCGTTTGATGGTGTGCCCGTCGCGGCGAGCTTGGGCGTAATCGAGCGTGGGTGGATGGGGTTATACGGCATCGTCGTCGATCCCAGCATGCGCAAGCGCGGCATCGGTACTGAACTGGTGCGCCGGATGCTTGGCTATGCGGCGGCGTTCAACGTGACTCAGGCGTACTTGCAGGTATTCTCATCGAATACCCCGGCGATCCGCTTATACGGTCGGCTTGGCTTTGAGGAGATTTATCAATATCGCTACCTGCAATCGTGAGCAGGATGACTCAGGAGATTTTATGACCAACGATCCGATTCGTTCGCGCACGTTTACATGGCAAGACCCGATGCTCACTGCCGCCGCTTCGCGTTCGATGCGCGGCTTGGATTTTTTGCGGGCGATGATTGCCGGGGAAATCCCGCCGCCGCCGCTTGCGCTGATGTTGGGGATGCGGCTGACCGAGGTTGACGAAGGGCGGGCGATGTTCGCGATCACACCGCGCGAGGACATGTACAACCCGATTGGCGTGGTACACGGCGGGATCGCCATGACGATCCTCGATTCGGCGATGGGGTGCGCGGTCATGAGTGCGCTGCCGGAGGGACTGGCGTATACAACGGTCGATGTGAATGTTCACCTGACGCGGGCGATCACGCTGAAAACCGGTGAACTGCGCGCCGTCGCGGAGTCGGTTCACAGCGGGCGGCGGCTGGCAACCGCACAGGCGAAGCTGATCGACGCGGAGGGAAAGCTGTACGCGCACGCGACGACAACCTGCATGGTGTTTCCGAGAGAGGGGTAAAAATACGCGTATGCGAACGCGGATTAATACCCTTCCGGCGGCAGCACCTCGACCAACAGGCGGAATCGTCCCGTCGTCATACCGCCGCGCGCCGCAAAACGACTCACCGTGACGATATACTGACCCGTATACGGGAGCGTATACTCCAGCGCCGCGCCGCGCGTCCCGCCACCCGCGTCATCATTCGCGCCGCCGGGAAGCAGTTCATCACTACTGCTGAGAAGCGCCACCGTTGGATCAAGATCGCCCGTCACCGCTTCCGCCGTGATCCGCACCCGGTCGCCTTCTGTGCCGCTGAATTGGTAGAAGCGTGCATATACCTCGTTGGTGATTTCCGCTTCAACCGGATTGCCAATGCTGATCAGCGGATCGCCGCCTTCGCTCACCATTTGCTGCGGCGGCGGCTGTGTGATCATGCCCGCATCGACGATGAAGCCCTGCCCCGCTGATCCCACGCGGACGACCGCTTCGTAGCGCTGACCGGGCAGCAGGGCTTCTTCAACCACCAGCAGCGGCGCGCCGTTTAGCATCACCGTCAGCCGGAAAGGTGTTGGCGTTGATGCGCCGCATCCCGCTTGATACCATGCCCATACCGTATAATCTCCGGTCGGGGGTTCATTTGCCCAATACACATGCTCAATCGGCTCATCGCTCGGCGTGGTGCAGCCCGTATTGCTATCGATTTGGAGCGTGCCGCCGTTCAAACTGCCCGGTCGACTCCAGTTAATCGATGCGCCGTTCGGGTCGCGCACGAACAGATTCAGGTCTGCGCCCGTCCCCCACACCAGCGAGGCGGACAAAACGCCGTCTTCGAGCCGAAGCTCACCCACCGTCAGCGATAACCGGTACGATCCACTCGTCGTCCCTGTTCCGAGATTCGAGCGTGACGCGAGGATTAAATAATCGCTGTCCTTCGGCAGACGATACTGCACGATGCGCGCATCGCGGGTCGCGCCCGTGTCATCGTTCGCGGCAAGCTCGTTGAGGTCGCCGTCCATCAGGATCAAATACGGGTCAAGCTGACTGCTCGGCGCGAGTGCCGTCATCGTGATCGTGACCAGTTCGCCCGTTTTGCCGCTGAACCGGTACAGATCGACCGGGGCGGCGTCGTTGATCACATCCTCGGTTTGATCATTGTACGGCAGGAATTCGGGGTTCAGCGCCGTCAGCGCCGCCGGAACGCTCGAAAGACGCAGATTAAACGCGCCGGATACCGTCGGGTTGCGGTTGGTCACACGGATGATATACGGCGCGCTCCGGGGGATCACGCCGCTCACGGTGACGAAGCGTTCACCCGTTGCGCGGTCAAGGCTGCGTAAGCTCAAATCCAGCAGCTCGATCTGCGGCTGCACGGTCGAGTTTTGTTCGACCGTGAACATCGTCGCGCTGATCTGATCCGCTAAGCGTGCATTCACGATGTACGAGAGCGCGGGCGAATCGGGCGTGAACTCCCCTGTGACGAGTTCACCCACTCGCAGCACGGCATTCGCCAATTTGTTGATGAACAGATCAAACGTGCCCACGCCGGTGCTGTCACGCCGCCCCGCTTCGATCAAATACCAGCCCGTTTGCGGCAGGGTGGCATACACAATCGCTTCGGTATCGCGAGTTTGCGCATCCCGACCGATCTCGCGCCGCTGGTCATCATAAATCCGCGTCAGTGGCAGGAGATCGCCGCTCATGCGCGTCAGAATCAGCCGCACTAGATCGCCTTGCGCGCCGTAGAACGCATAATACAGCGGTAGATCGGCACTGATCTCCCCGCTGGTGACTGCGCCATAACCGAGCGGTTCAACGGTCACGCCAAAATCCGGCGGCTGCTGCGGATCATCGGGGCTGCCGGGGGTGGGCGCGGCGGATCGAGTCAGCGTGAGTTGGAATGTCCCGCTGGAGAGCGTATCGCCTTGGCTGAACCGTGTCGCTTCGATCACGTACACCCCGTTTGAGGGCAAACTCAGCGTGATTTGTGCGTTTCGGTCGCCGACTGCGCGATCATCATTCGTGGCGATCTGCTGTCCATTCGGCGCGAACAGGCTCAACACCGGGTCAAGATTGCCCGATGTCGTTTCCATCGTGATCGTCACGCCTTCGTCGCGCCGCCCGGTGAAGCTGTAACGCGCACGCGGCGCGCTTTCCGTGATACTGCCGTCTACCGCACCGGATTCGAGCGACAGGATTGGGATCGGCGGCGCGGTCGGCGTGAGCGTGACCGCCAGCGTGATGATCACGCGGTTCTGATTGCCGAATCCTGATGTGCCGGATGAATCCTCGCTCGACGGCGCGCTCACGGTCGCCGTCCCGGTGCTCGCAACCGTTGGCGGCGGGGTGCGGCTCGGCGTCACTGTTGGGGCGGGCGTGGGTGTTCCGGTCGGCGCATCTTGCGCGGCGGCAGGAATCACCAGCGCCAGCGCCGCCAGTGCGATCCACAAAATGCGGCGCTTGTGGGAGAGCGAGAAGGTGTGCGCGTTCATACGCCTCTCATTCGTCTGATTGACTAATCACCGCACGGGAGCGAAATCTGCGGTTCAAGCGGGCGTGCCTCCAGCAGGACGGGTACTTCAAACGTTTCTTCGCCGCGCACCACCAGCAGCACGATCTCATCGCCGGGGCGTGTATTCACCGCGAGAAAATACACCAATTCATCCATCGTGCGGATGTACGTCCCGTTCACCGCGACGATGATATCCCCGCCGGTGCAGATATTCCGCCCGCGCACCTCTTGTAAACTCGTTCCGCCGCGCAAGCCTGCTCGCTGCGCCGGACTTTCATTCGTCACACTGTCGATCAACACGCCGCTGTCTACCGGAAGTTGAAGCAGATCGACCAGCCCCGACACGCCGAACCCGCCTTCTATCGGTTGACTGCTGATCCCCAACCATGCGTAGTTGACCGTCTGCGAGTCGATCAACTCCGGGATCACGCGCTGAACCGTCGCGGACGGCACAGCAAACCCGACGCCCTGAAACGTCCCCGTCTCGGTGCGGATCGCCGTGTTCACGCCGATCACCTCACCGCGCGAGTTCAAGAGCGGTCCGCCGCTGTTGCCGGGGTTGATGTCCGTATCCACCTGAATGATCGACGGATTTTGAAAGCGGTTCAGCGTGGTATCGAGCATCTCCGCCGATGGCAGTTGGCGACCTAAAGCGCTCACCACGCCCACCGTCATCGAGCTTGCCAGCCCGAACGGATTCCCGATGGCGATGGCGCGCTCCCCGACGCGGACGGCGTGTGAATCGCCAAGCGTGACCGGAAACAGCCGCTCAGCATCTACGTTGACGCGGATCACTGCCAAATCGCTGTACGAATCTGTGCCAATTAACTGGGCTTCCGCGACGTAGCCATCGTAAAAAGTGACGAAAATCTCGTCGGCATCGCTCACGACATGCGCATTGGTCACGATATGCCCAAGCGCATCGTACACAAATCCTGATCCGCTGGCGGAATCCAGTTGAATCCCGCTGCCGATCACCTCGCTGACCGTTACATCAATGTTGACGACGGACGGCGCGAGCCGCTCATAAATATTGGTCAGCAGCAGGTATTCGGCATCTGCCGCGTCGATGATCGCTTGCGGCACGGGAGTCGGCAGGGTTTGATCGGGAAACGTCACGCTCATCGGGAGGTCACGCGGCGGGGTGCTGGCGACCGCATCACGCAGCGGCGGGGCGGATTGACACGCCGCCAACATAAGGCTTGCGAGTAGAATCGGGGTCACACGTCGCCAAACCACAGGAAAACCTCGTTTATCTCAATTGAATGCACAAAGAGGCATGGAAACCCCATGCTCCTAACAAGGATACCATGCTTGTGGATGGATGCGGGAAACAAAAACGACGCCGAAAGCGCCGTCTGATTTATGGTGGGGCTGGTGGGACTTGAACCCACACGCTCGCAAGAGCAAATCTTTTTAAGAGATTCTCGTCTACCGATTTCGACACAGCCCCATTCTTGCTCATCGTACCAGATACGCCGATTGTTCGTCAATCCATTCCCAAATCCGCCATAATGAAGACATCATCGTGTGATCATTTAACGTCAGAAAGGACTGCTTCGTGAACCTGACCATCGCGGATTACCGCCATACAACCCCGATCCAAGTGCGGTGGGGCGACCTTGATGCGCTGGCGCATGTCAATAATGCCGTTTATCTGACCTATACCGAACAAGCGCGCATCAGCTACTTTCGAGATCTCGCGTTATGGAGCGGTTCAACATCCGACAGCGGCTTGATCATGGCACGGGTGACGATGGATTTTAAGCTCCCGTTGTTCGCAGATGATCAGGTGCGCGTGCTCACACGCATGGGACGGATGGGCAACCGCAGCATGGACTTACACAATTTGATCGTGCGGGCGAAAGACGGTGTGGACGAGATCGTGACAGCGGCGGCGATTGTCGTGGTTGCGTTTGACTATGCGGCGAACACGTCGATCCCGATTCCGGCGGATTGGCGCGCCAAGGTCAACGCCTACGAACCCGCTCCGGTCGCGCAGTAAAAACAAAAACATTCAACCACAAAGAACACAAAGAACACGAAGAAAGAGAGAAAAAAGATTGGAAGAAGCCTACAAACCTTACCATGATCCCGCTCTTGATGAACTCTCCAATCGTGTGATTGGCGCGGCAATCGAAGTTCATCGCGCCTTGGGACCCGGCTACCTTGAGTCGGTATACGAGGAGGCGTTTTGTATTGAACTCCGCCTTCGCGCGATTCAATGTCAGGCGCAAGTGCCTGTTTCAGTTATGTATAAAGGGTATGCCGTTGGCGAAGGTCGGCTTGATGTGCTTGTAGACCAGCGGTTGATCGTTGAGTTAAAGGCAGTCGAAACGATCCTTCCCGTGCACAAAGCGCAGCTTCTTTCCTATCTGAAAGCAACCCGCCGCCCGCTGGGGCTTCTGATCAATTTCAATGTATATCAGTTGAAACACGGTATTCACCGCATGGTCTTATCTTGATCTTCTCTTTGTGTCCTTTGTGTTCTTTGTGGTTCAAAAAAAGGGGTTTTACATGGACATTCGACGATCACTTCTGTTCATGCCGGGGGACAGCCGCAGAAAAATCGAGAAAGGCGCGGCACTCGGCGCGGATTCGCTCATCATGGATTTGGAAGATGGGGTCGCGCTCAACGCCAAAGCCGCAGCCCGCACCGAAGTCGCCTCCGCGCTCCGTGAGATTGATTTCGGGCGCTCCGAAAAACTGGTGCGCATCAACGCCGTCACCCGTGATCACTTCCCGGAGGCGGACATCGAGCAGACTATCGACTCGCGCCCGGACGGGTACATGATCCCTAAAGTGGAGGCGGCATGGCAGGTCGCTCAGGTTGCCGAGCGCGTCTCGGCAGCGGAGCGGCGCAACGGTTGGGAAGAAGGCAGCATTATTTTGTTGGCGCTGCTCGAAACCACGCTCGGCATCGTGAATGCGCGTGATATTGCCGAAAATTCGCCGCGTCTGGTGGCGCTCGTATTTGGCGCTGAGGATTTAGCGGGCGAGTTGGGCGCAATCCGCACCCCCGGCGGCATGGAAGTCTTGTATGCGCGGCAAAGTGTGGTCTTGCACGCGAAGGCGTTCGGCTTGCAGGCGGTGGATACCCCCTACCTCGATCTCGAAAATATCGAAGGCTTGACCGCCGAGACGACCGCCGCGCTGCACATGGGCTACACGGGCAAGTTGGCGATCCACCCGCGCCAGATCGAACCGATCAACACCGTGTTCACGCCGACTGACGAACAGATCGCGCACGCGCTGCGCGTCATCGAAGCGCACGAGGCGCATCAAGCGGCGGGGGCGGGCGTGTTCGCGCTTGATGGCAAAATGGTCGATATGCCCATCGTCCGCGCCGCCGAAACGGTGATCGCACGGGCGCGGGCGGCGGGAAAACTCTAGCCGCTTAAGGAGTCTGTCAAAGATTTTCCGCATTTGACTTTAGAACCAAATCACGTCGATCACGTATATGCGATCATGGCATTCGAGAGGGGGATATGACCATGACGCATCCACCGGGGAAACAGCGCACCTTTTACACGCTGATCCTCACACAAACGCTGTCGCTGATCGGCAGCCATATGAGCAGTCTCGCGTTGAGTATTTATGTGTACAACCAAACGGGCGATGTCACGCCGCTGGCGCTGGTATCGGTGTTCGCCATGCTCCCACAGGTGATCGCGGCGGCGTTTGCGGGTGTTCTTGCAGATCGATGGGATCGCCGCTACGTGATGATGATCGCGGACGCGGGTCAAGCGGTCGGCACGGTGATCCTGCTGGTTGTCTTCTTGAGCGGATCATTTCAGTTGTGGCATTTGTACGTCGTCACGCTGATCAAAGCCGTCTTCGCCGTCTTCCAAACGCCCGCCTTCACCGCGTCCGTGACCATGCTCATCCCCGATGAGCAGCGCACGCGCGCAAATGCGATCATGGAACTGACCGGACCTGCCGCCGGGGTGGTTGCTCCGGCGATCACCGGGGCGCTGTATGCGATCATCGGGCTGAGCGGGATTATCGCCTTTGACCTGATCACGTTCGTGATCGCGGCGGTCGTCGTACTGCTCGTTCACATCCCCCGCCCAGAGCAAACCGAAGCCGGACGCAAAATGCAGGGGTCGGTCTTTAAAGAAGCGTTTGGCGGGCTGCGTTATCTGCTGGATCGCCGTAGCTTGTTAGGGTTAACGCTGCATATTTCGCTCGTGAATTTCTTGTTCTCGGCGGTGAGTGTGCTGCTCACGCCGTATTTGCTGGCGCGCACGGGCAGTGAAGCCGCGATGGGCACGATCTTGGGCGTCCTCAATCTTGGCATGATCGCCGGGGGCATCACCATCGGCGTATGGGGCGGCACGAAAGTCCGTATGCACACGATCATGATCGGTATTCTCACCGCTGGCGCGTTTATGATCTTGACCGGCACAGCGCAGAGCGCCCTGTTCCTCGGACTCGCCTTGTTTTTGATGGCGGTGCCGCTGCCGATGATCAACGCGAGTGCGATGTCGCTCTTGCAAGCGAAGGTCGCGCCGGATGTGCAGGGGCGCGTCTTCGCCGTCTTGACCCAAATCTCGATGTTCCTGATGCCGGTTGGATACTTGCTCGTTGGACCGCTTGCCGATCAGCTCTTTGAACCTGCCGTCACCGCCCCCGGTTGGGAGCGCTTCGCGCCGCTGGTGGGCAGCGAACCCGGCGCGGGGATGGGCTTGATCATGGTGATTTCCGGGGTGGTGTTGGTGATCGTAACAGCACTCGTGTATGCCGTTCCCGCAATCCGGCGGCTTGAACAAACACTTCCGGATTACATTCCGGTCGAACACGCATCACCCGCCATTGTGACGCCCGCCGCCGCTGATTAGTGCGTTAGCCGTCGAGCGCGCTCCGCTGCTTGCGCAGATAGTCCGCTTCGTGCGGGCGCTGGCATAGGCGTATGGCGCGCTCATACGCATCCGAAGCGGCTTCGCGCTCGCCTAAACGGCGGAGCATATCGGCGCGGGCGGCGTAATACGGGTAGTATGTCTCCAGCACGGATGCCAGCGGACGCAGCAGCCGCATTCCAGCCGCCGCGCCATCGACCATGCTCACGGCAATCGCGCGGTTGAGGGCAATCACGGGCGAATTCGAGAGGCTCATCAACGCGCCGTAAAGTTCAGCGATCTGCGCCCAGTCCGTAGCGGCGTAGGTCGGCGCTTGAGCGTGCAGCGCGCTGATAGCCGCCTGAATTTGATAACTCCCCGGCTGGCGGCGGTTGAGGGCGCGCTCAAGCAGATGCTCGGCGCTGTGTATCTGCTCGTGATCCCACAGCGCCCGGTTCTGATCCTGCATCACGATCAAACCGCCGACCGCATCCAACCGCGCACCCCGGCGCGATTCGTGAAGCAGCATCAACGCCAGCAGTCCTTCCGCTTCGGCACGGATTGGCGCATCCGGCAGCAGATTAACGACGATCTGTGCCAGCCGAATCGCCTCCGTACACAAATCGTGCCGCTGCGCTTGATCCCGGAGCGAGGCATATCCCTCATTGAAGATCAGGTACAGCACGGTGAGGATCGCGTCGAGCCGTTCCGGGAGCAGACTCGGATCGGGGATGCGAAACGGAATCCCCGCCGCGCGGATTTTCGCCTTTGCCCGTGTAATTCGCTGCGCCATCGTCGGTTCGCCCACCAAAAATGCGTGGGCGATCTCCTCGGTTGTCAATCCGCCGAGCGTTCGCAGCGTCAGCGCGACCTGTGCTTCGAGCGCCAGCGCCGGGTGACAGCACGCGAACATCAATTTGAGGCGTTCATCCGGGAACGCCTCGTCCGGGTTGTTCATCGGGTCATCCTCATTATCAGAGGCGGGCAGCGTATCGAGGTCGTCATCATGAACAGCGGCGCGTTTGTGATCGCGGCGAGCGTGATCGATGGCGCGGCGTTTGGCGACGGTGGTCAGCCACGCGGCAGGGCTGCGCGGTATCCCCTTCGCCGCCCATTGATCGAGCGCGGCAATCAGCGCCTCTTGCAGCGCGTCTTCGGCGGCGGCAAGATCATTCAACTGCGCCGTGAGCACCGCCAGCACCCGCCCATATTCCGCATCGATTACTTGTTCAATCGCTTCGCGCACACGATTCGTCATCGGCTGCCCGCTCCTCTCGGTGAACTTACTCGAACACCACGACGGGGCGAATTTCGATGCTTCCTTTTTTCGCGCCGGGAATCTGCGAGGCAATCGCAATCGCATCGTCCAGATCGTTCGCATCCAGCATATAGAACCCGCCGAGTACTTCATGGGTTTCCGCGAAAGGTCCATCGGTCGTCAGCGTCTTGTTGTCGCGGACACGCACCGTCGTCGCAGTATTGACAGGCATCAGTGCTTCACCCATATAGGTAGTGCCGCGATTCCGCAGCATCGCCCCGAAGGCGTTGTACTGCGCCATTTCTTCCTGCATGTCTTCCGGTGTCATCGTGGTGTCGTGAGCCGGGTCCCCGTAGATCAACATGATGTACTTCATCGTGATCAATCTCCTCAACGTGTAGGTTGGTTCGCGTCCGACGAGCAGGATTGCGCGTCTATTGTGTTGTCGTATGAAAGATGCGTGTTTCGACATCACGGCGCGCTTTCTTATCTAATTTTAATCTTTCAGCGCGAATGCCGCATGGACAGGCTGACAAATCCGTCTCACCTTGATACAGTAGTTCTGCATCCAGTGTGGCAGCAAACCATGAAACGGAATTTGACGTATGTCCACCATCACCAAGAAGGACGTGCTTGACTATCATCGATTCCCACGTGCCGGGAAGCTCGAAGTCACGCCTAGCAAACCCATCCTCACCCAGCGCGACCTTTCCCTCGCTTACACCCCCGGCGTTGCGGAGGCGGTCAACGAAATCCACCGCGATCCGCTTGCAGTCTACGAACTCACAACCAAGCGCAATCTCGTTGCGGTGATCAGCAACGGCACGGCGATTCTGGGCTTGGGCAATCTGGGACCGCTCGCCAGCAAACCTGTGATGGAAGGTAAAGCGGTGCTGTTCAAGCGCTTTGCGGATATTGACGTGTTTGACCTTGAAATTGATGCGCGCACGCCGGAAGAAGTGATCGCCGTCTGCCGCGCGCTTGCCCCGACGTTTGGCGGCATCAATTTAGAGGATATTAAAGCGCCGGAATGTTTTGAAATTGAGCAGCGTTTACGCGAAGAATTGGATATTCCTGTTTTTCATGATGACCAGCACGGGACGGCGATCATCAGCGGCGCGGCGCTCCTCAACGCGCTCGAAGTCACCGGGAAAGCCATCGGATCACTGAATCTCGTCGTGGTTGGCGCGGGCGCGGCGGGCTTATCGACCGCCGAATTTTATGTGCGTTTGGGCGTCCCGCGTGAGCACATCACGATGGTGGACATTCACGGAGTCATTTACGAAGGTCGCCCAGAAGGGGTGAACGCTTACCAGCATCGTTTTGCGCACGACACAGGCAAGCGCACCCTCGCCGATGCGCTCGTGAATGCGGATATGTTCCTCGGATTATCGGCGGGCGGCGTGCTCACCCCGGAACTAGTCAAGCTGATGGCACCAGAGCCGATCATTTTTGCGCTCGCCAACCCGACGCCGGAGATCATGCCGGACATTGCCCGCGAAGCGCGACCGGATGCGCTCGTGGCGACCGGACGCAGCGATTTCCCGAATCAAGTCAACAATGTGCTGGGATTCCCGTATATCTTCCGGGGTGCGCTCGATGTGTATGCGCGGCAGATCAATGAAGAAATGAAACTCGCGGCATGTCACGCCCTCGCGCAGTTGGCACATGAGGATGTCCCCGACAGCGTGCTGAATGCCTATAACCTTCACGCGATCCGCTTTGGGCGCGAATACTTGATTCCCAAACCGCTCGATCCGCGTGTACTGCTGTACGTCGCTCCGGCGGTCGCACAAGCGGCGATGGAGACGGGCGCAGCTCGGCGCGCGATCGACTTGGGCGCGTACCGCGAAGAACTGATCCGGCGGCAGGGTTTCATCGGTCAGGTGCGCAATTTCATCATCAACAAGGCAAAAAGCGGCGGCGCAAAGCGCGTCGTTTACGCCGAAGGCGAAGAATCGAAGGTGATCCGCGCGGCGGCACAAGCGCAGGAAGACGGACTCGCGCAACCGATCCTGCTCGGACGACCGGATCGGATTTTGCCGCTGATCGCCCAGCTTGGGTTGGATCGCTTCAAGCCGCAGATCATCGATCCGTATGATGATCACTGGCGCAACCGCTACCAGCGTTCGCTGTTTGAACTCCGCCAGCGGCATGGGGTCAGCTTGGCGCGGGCGCGCGTGCTGCTGCGTGACCGGAATTACTTCGGCGGGATGATGGTTCACGCCGGGGATGCGGATGCGTGTTTGAGCGGCTTAACGTTCGAGTATCCCGATGTCGTCCGCCCCGCGCTCCAACTTTTTCACACGCGACCGGGCGCAACCCGCGCCAGCGGTGTTTATTTGGTGATCGTGAAAGGGCGCGTGTATCTGTTCACCGATGCGACCGTGAACATCGACCCGGACGCGAATACATTGGCGGAGATTGCGATTTTAGCGGCGGATTTTGCGCGCACGCTCGAACTTGAGCCGCGTGTCGCTATGCTGTCGTTCTCAAACTTCGGGTCAACACCGCACCCGCACAGCAAAAAAGTGCAGCACGCGGTCGAGTTGGTCACACAGCGCCGCCCGGACATCATGATCGACGGTGAGATGCAGGGGGATGTCGCCGTCGTGCCGGAGATGATCGCCGCGCGTTTCCCATTCAGCCGTGTGACCGATGCGAATATTCTGGTTTTCCCTGATCTCGCCTCTGCCAACGTGTCATATAAGCTATTGGCGCGGCTCGGCGGCGCGGAGACAATCGGACCGATTCTCCTCGGCGTAGGCGCACCAATGCATGTGATCCAAGCGGGCGACGACGTGGAAGACATTGTCGCCATGACCGCCGTGTGTGTGATGGATGCGCACAGCCGTCAAATGGAGGCGGAAGGCAAGTTCTTCAGCCAATAAGTACGTTTCTCTGCTGCCCCTCTCTACCGCAAGCGATAGTGAGGGGCAGGGGGCAATCATCATCCCTCGCAGTAGCGCGGCTTCCGCGAGCGCCCTTCCTCTGCTTTTGGGGCGTTGCGCGCCTGAAATTCTTCCCGCGTTGGGGCGGATCGTGCGCCGCTCCGTCCGATCTTGATCGCGGCGGCGAGGTTGCCATCATTCAGCGCATCGAGCAGCGAACTCCCGTTCAGCATCGCGGCGATAAAGCCCGCGTCGAACACATCCCCAGCGCCGATCGTATCCACGACTGTAACCGGAACCGCCGGAGCACGGTGGATCAGCCCGTGCGCGACCGCCAGCGATCCGCGATCCCCGAGCCGTGCGACGATTGTCCGCTGACCTTCCCATGACGCGAGGTGCAGCGCCGCCGCTTCGACCGTGTCCGCACCGCCGACCGGAATGATCTCCTCGTCACCGCTGCCGAATACCACATCTGCCAGTCGGATCGCCGCTTCGACCGTTTCGCGCACAGCATCGTCATAACCCCATAATTCGATGCGCAAGTTCAAATCGAGGCTGGTTTTCACCCCCGCCGCCCGCGCGATCCGCATCCCTTCGAGGATCGTCTCGCGCACGGGCGAGGCGCGCAGACACATCCCGGTCGTATGCAGCCATGCCGCCCCTTCGATCTGAGTCCGGTTCAAATGCTCAGGCGCGTGGAGGGTGTGCGCGCCGCCCGTATTTGGGAAGATCACGAGATGGCGCTCGCCGTCCGGTTGGATCATGGCGATCACCTGCGGGGTGAAGGCATCCGCCAGCACGATCAGCCCGTCAGTGTTGACGCCTTCCGCCGCGAAATCGCGTTGAATCCAGCGCCCAAAGCCGTCATCCCCGACTACGCCGGAGAAGCTCACCGGCACGCCGAGCCGCGCCAGCGCGACCGCCGTATTCGCGCCCGTGCCGCCGCCCATGAGCTGAGGGACAGAACGGGTGAGATCGCGGCTGCCGTGCTGGTAATCCGGCAGATGAATCAGCAAATCGACATTGACATCCCCCAGAATGATCACAGGGCGGCTCACGTTTCGAGTGCTTTCGCTGCTGCCCGCACCGCTCCCGCGAAGCGCTGTACTTTCAAGATGTCTTTGCGAAAACCGCCGCCCGCCAGCTTCTCGTTGGTATGCGTGAGCGAGTCGACGCCGTAAGGACGCACCGCGCGGATCGCCGCGCCGACGTTAAACAGCGACAGCCCGCCCGCGAGGATCACCGGAATCCGCACCGCTTCGACAATTTCGCGGCTGATCGTCCAGTCGTGGGTTTTCCCGCTTGCGCCGATCCCGCTGATGTCCGGGGCTTGGGTGTCCAGAATCAGCATATCCGCAACGGACTCAAACGCGCGCGCATCGTTGATCGCCTGTTCGCGGGTATCCGCGCCGCCGACTTCAATCGCCTGCATGATGCGCATGCTGGGGAGTTCCGCCCGCAGCGCCGCCACTTGATCCGGCGGGAATGCGCCGCGCAGCGGACACAGATGGAGCATATCCGGCTGCACCGCCCGCGCCATTTCGATGATTAGCAGGGGATCGCTTTCGACGGTCAGCGCGATGCGGAGAGCTTTATCCCCCACCGCGTCGATAATCGCGCGCGCGATTTCAAATGAGACTTCGCCGGGCAGTCCGCGCTGGCTCGGCGTGATTCCGATGTGATGTACGCCCGCGCCGATCACTTGTAAAGCTTCGTCGGGGGTTTGCATGGTGTAAATCTGTACGCGCACTGGGTATCCTGTCTTGTTTACTTAGAACTCTTGTGCTATGATGCAGGTTAAACGTATTCCCCCTATAATAAGAAGAAGTCCTTCAATAGCAAAGGATAAATGGCGTGCCACCGCGTAAAGCAAGAGAGCCAAAACCTGAGATAACGGATTATACTTCGGGACAATCCTCACTGAATGATGAAGCCCGTCAGAAAGCGCTCGATGCGGCGCTGACGGATATTACCAAACGCTTTGGCGATGGATCGATCGTTCGTCTGGGCGATGCGCAGCACCTGCATGTTGATACGATTCCGACCGGCTCACTGACGATTGATATTGCGCTCGGCGTGGGCGGCGTTCCGCGTGGGCGCGTGCTTGAGATTTTTGGACCGGAAAGCAGCGGTAAAACGACGATGTGCTTGCATGTCGTCGCAGAGGCGCAGAAGCGCGGCGGATTGGCGGCGTTCATCGACATGGAGCACGCGCTTGATCCGTCGTATGCGCAGCGCATCGGCGTGAATCTTGATACGCTGTACATCAGCCAGCCGGACACCGCCGAGCAAGCATTTGAGATCACCGAGGCGTTGGTACGCTCCGGCGCGCTCGATGTGATCGTGTTCGACTCGGTGGCGGCGGCAGTGCCGCGCGCCGAAATCGAAGGCGAGATGGGCGACAGCTTTGTGGGTATTCAAGCGCGCTTGATGAGCCAAGCATTGCGCAAGTTGAGCGGTGCGATCAAGCAGTCGAATGTCGCGGTGATGTTCACGAATCAGCTTCGTGAAAAGATTGGCGTGATGTATGGCTCCCCAGAAACCACCCCCGGCGGTCGCGCGCTCAAGTTCTACGCCAGCGTCCGCCTCGATATCCGCAAGCTCGAACAGATCAAAGCAAGCGGCGGTGAAGTGATCGGCAGCCGCACCCGCGTCCGCGTGACCAAGAATAAGGTCGCGCCGCCCTTCCGTGAAGCAGAGTTTGACATCATGTTCCTTGAGGGCGGGATCAGCAAGAGCGGTGAAGTCCTCGACCTCGCCGCCGATCTCGGCATTGTCGAAAAGCGCGGCGCATTCTTCCGCTACAAGGATCAACTAATCGGGCAGGGGCGCGAGAACGCCAAGCAGTTCTTGATGGAGAATCTCAGCATGCGCGATGAGATCGAAGATCTAGTTCGCGCGCATTTCGGCTTGTCGGCTTCATCGGCGGCGGGACGGGCTGCGAATGCGGCGGCGACTCCGCGTGGACGTGCAGCGGCGGCTCCGGCGGCTGACGGCGCGGGACGCGCCAGCGATGATGACGATGATATGCCCGATATGGGGTAGGTTTCCGCTCTACACTAAATAACTCCTCACCCCCAACCCCCTCTCTATCGCTTGCGATGGAGAGGGGTGGCGCGCCGAAGGTGCGACGGGGTGAGGAGCTTTTACTCCGCGATCTTGACGATCACCCCGGCATCATGGAGCGCCTGCTGCTCCGCCGCCGAAAGATGCGAATCCGTCACCAAAATATCGATCTGCTCAATGCCCGTCACGCGCGCCAACGCTGACTGGCGAAACTTGGTGCTGTCCGTCACCACGATCACGCTGTGCCCCGCCTTGATAAAACTGCGGAACAAATCCGCCTCTTCGGCGCTTTCTGAGCTTAACCCGCGTTCAACCGAGATCGCTTTCGTGCCGATGATCACTTTATCGACTTGAAGCTCTGCGAGGATCAACCGCGAGAGCGTGCCGCGCACCGCCCGTTCGTTGGGATCGATCAACCCGCCGAGGATGATCACCCGGTGAATCCCCTGCTGCATCAATTCATTAGCGACCAACAGCGAGTCGGTGACGATGGTCAAGTTCGCGCGGTGCGTCAGTTCACGGGCGACGGCTAGCCCGGTGCTCCCCCCGATCAACAGCACTGTTTCGCCATCTTGGATCAAGTCGGCGGCGGCTCTGCCGATCTGCTGCTTGACCTCGGCGTTCTGCTTCTGGCGGTGCAAGATCGGCGCTTCGCTAGTGGCGACGGAGTGATTCACCATCGCGCCGCCATGCACGCGGCGGATCAGGTTGCGGTTCGCCAGCGCCGCCAAGTCACGTCGGGCGGTCGCCTCGCTGATCTCGAAAAACTCGCTGATTTGTGCGACGGTCAGCGTACCGCGCTGCTCCAAGAGCTGCACGATCTTCTCTTGACGTTCCAGCCCTAAGAGATCGGAATTTGACATGACCAGCCTCAATTTACATGTGCTCGATGCGCGTCTCGCGCTCGATCTCCAAGAACGACTCGCGGGTGAACCGCCCCGCGCCAACCGAGAGGGCGTTGGCTGCGCCCGCCGCAGTCCCCGCGCGTAAGGCTTGATCATAAGGTTGTCCGTCTGCCAGCGCCACGAGCAGCGCCCCCAAGAACGAATCGCCGCTGCCTACCGGACTGATCACCGTGATCGGCGGCGTGACCGCCCACCAACATTGATCGCGTGCTGCCATGATCGCGCCGTGTTTGCCCATCGTGATCACCACAATCGCGCCAGACGCCGCCGCCAGCGTTCGCGCTGTGTGCGCCGAATCTTCTGGTGTTTCGACCGGGCTTCCGCTCAGTTCCGCCGCTTCTTCATCGTTGATCTTGATATTCACGCCGGGAACACCCGCCGCCGCTTTCAAGCCAACGCCGCTGGTATCCACCCAGACCGACTGACCTGCCGCTGCCAGTTCGCCCACCAGTTCCGCGAACGAGGACGGCGGCGACCCCGGCGGTAGACTGCCGCAGAAGCAGATCAAGCCGGGATCGGGGCGGAGCAGCAGGTCAGAGCGCAAGCGCGCCCAATCGTCGGCGGTGGTTTGCGCCCCCGCATCATTGATCACGCTCGTGAGTCCGGTATCCGGCTCGATGAGGATCGTGCAGATGCGCGTTTCGCCCACACTCAAGCGGGTGAAGTGGCACTCAAATCCTTCGGCTTGCGCGAGATCAAGCAGCATACCACCGGAATGTCCGGCGATAAATCCATAGCTCCGCGTCGATCCGCCCAGCGTCGCGGCGGCGCGTGCCACATTCAAGCCTTTGCCTCCGGCGGCAGCAAACGAACGCTGAGGGCGGAACACCCCCCCATTCCGATAGCCGGGGACGACCAACGTCCGATCCACAGCAGCATTTGGCGTCACGCAGTCAATGAACATGTCGATCTTTCTTCCTTCGTCATGCGCGGATCAGCACCCGCGCCGCATTGGTGGCATACACTTTTTGCAGAACATCATCCGGCAGATGCAGCCCGTAAATCTGCCAGCGCCCTTGACCGCCGCCGTAATCAAAATACTCGTCGTCGGTTTCCAGAAAACGATAGTATACCCGGTAGGTATCGAGGTCTGCGCCCGCGTCGATCCCGAACAATATCCGGTCGGCGTACTGCGTGAAGAAGCGCCGCGCCGTGTACGGCTGTCGCCCCAACTCACTGATGCGCGCGCTGATATCGACGTAGTAATTCGGGCATTCGTCGAGCATCTGCGCCACCCAACCGAGATTTTCGCTGTAACAGCCGACATGCGCGCCGATGAACGTTGTCCCCCGGTGGCGTGCGATCATGCGTTTGAACGCCTCAAGAATCGTCAGGAACGGCGGAAACGGCGGACTTGGGAACTGCCAATCGGGGTGGGCGTTGAGTTCTTCAAAGCGTTCGTTCGTCGCGTCGAGCGGATCAAAGAATGCGACCGGATCAGCCACATGCGCCAGCACCGGGCGGTTGAGTTCGCCCGCCGCCGCCCACAACGGATCAAGCCGGGGATCATCAACCGACACAAGCGCCCCGTGTTGATCGCGCACATGCAAGCCGAACGGCTTCCAGATTTTCAGCCCGTCCGCGCCGCGCGCGACCTGCTGCCGAAAGCGTTCCGCCGCCCATTCGCCAAAACGATCCCCGTGTGCCGTCCACTGCGACCAATCGACGCCGCCAAACATAAAGAAACGCTCCGGCGCATGTGCTTTGATCGTATCCAAATGGCGATGCAGGATATCCTCCCCCCACCCGCCGTCGAGATCGACGTAGGCGCGCACCCCCGCCGCGTCGAGCGTGTCGAGCAGTTCCGCAATCGGGCGCTGATCCCAGCCGCCGCCGAACGGCTCCGCGAGATGATTGTGCGCGTCGATCACGGGGAATTTCGGCGCGGTGATCGTCGTGTGCTTGACGACCAACTTGGGGACAGGATGAAACGCGCTTAATGGGATGTCGTTCATGTGGGGAGTTCTCCTGTATAAGCCTTCTGCTAGAAAAGCTCCTCACCCCCTCCCCTCTCCAACCTCCGGTTGGAGAGGGGAGAAAACCGATGCATTGCTCCCCCTCTCTATCGCTTGCGATGGAGAGGGGGTTGGGGGGTGAGGAGGAGTAGAGAGGGCTTGCGGGCGAGGGCGCGTCCTACATGACCTTCTTTTCGACGAAGGCATTTTCAAACACGAGCGGCGGCGCGTAATACGTCGTCCACGCGCGCCCGCTTGACGTGACAATCGCGGTTAAGGTCTTCAGTCGATCCGCTGCTTCGCCGCGCAAAAATGCCGCGCGCGCGTCGGTCGTCATCGTGATCGCCTCTTTCCAGATCGCCCGCCCGCCAACGAAACCGCTTGCGCCGTTCGCGCACGCGACCGTGACTTGGCGCTCAAACATCGGGTAATCCACCCCCGCACTGAGGATCGTCCAAGGAACGGTGCTCGCCTCACTGAGCGCCGCGCACGCCTCCGCCCAATGCGCCTCGTCGGGGTCATGCTTGACGCTGACGGGAAACTCCATCTTAAGCACGTCCGCCCCGGCGCGGCTGAGGCGGCGCGCGGTTTCGATCACGATGCGCGGGCGCAGTTGGGCAAACTCCGGCGTGCTGGTTGAGACTGCCGGATCAAGGCTGTAACTAAGCGGCTCAACAAACAGGGGGAGATCATGCGCCTTGCACATGCCCGCCAGTTCGGTGATCGTCCGCTCGATGGTTTCGGCGGTCGGGCTGTCGGGATGGTAATACACCAGCAGTTTGACGGCAGACGCGCCCGCGTGCTGGATCGCGCCGACATCCCAACCGGGGATGAATTCGATCTCGCGGGCGGTCGGTGATCCGGCGTAACCCGTCTTTTCGATGGCAAGCAAAATCCCCTTGCTGCCGGGGATCGTGAGCGCGGCTTCTAACCCGTACACGGGATCAAGCAGCACAGCCGTCGTATGCGGCGCAAGCGCGCTCACGACTTCTGCCTTGATGCGGGACGCTATCGCAAAATCTGCGCTCTCTGGCAGCATGGCGACATAGTTCCCACGCTGATCAAACGCGAGAATCGAGAAAACGGCGTGATCGGTGCTGGTCGCCTTGAGTCCGCGCCACTTTCCGGCGCTGATGGTTTGCATATTATCCGCTAACTCCCGTACTGTTGAGAAAGGCATGTATCAGTTTGGCGGATGGGGCATTCGTCGCTCCGCCGACCTGCATCACGGCTTGCGCGCCGCATGCTGCCGCGAAACGCAGCGCTTCGTCGATTGGTTTGCCTTGCAGCCGCCGCGCATAAATATACCCCGCATTGAAGGCATCGCCCGCACCTGTGGTATCCACCACCGCGACGGGGAAAGCGCCGGTGTGCTGCGCGCCGGAACTGCGCGAATACGCGCTTGCACCGCGCGCTCCTTCTTTGACGATCAACGTGCCGCCGACTTGCTCCGCCAGCGCTTCGGGCGATTCGGCTAACGCGGCGGTTTCGTCGCTGTTCGGCAAAAAATCATCCACCGCGCGGATCGCCGGAGCAAGATGCGGATTCCGCATCCACGTCTGCGACGGATCCCAGCCCACATCAAGCGACGTCGAGACGTTCAAATCGTGCGCCCGTTCAAAAATGCGCGCGATCTGCGCTTGCAGCCCGGTTTGCAAGAAGAACGATCCGATGTGCAGATGGGTATAACCCTTGAGCAGTTCCGGTGTGATCGCGCTCCCGTCAAACTGCGTCATCACGCCGGGAACGGTGACGAAGGCGCGATCTCGCTCATACGTCAGACCGATGGTGATTCCGGTCGCGGCATCGAGCGCGGTTACATGGCGGGTATCGACGCCGAACTCCGACAGCCGCGCCAGCACAAACCGCCCGATCTCGTCATTCCCCACCACGCCGATAAAATCAACCGTGATCGCATCATCGAGCATCGCTAGCCGCGCCGCCGTGATCGCCGATGAGCTGCCCATCGTCATCGTAAAGCCGCTGCCGATGATTTCTTGTCCCAAGACGGGCAAAGAAGGCAGTCCCGTCACCAGTAAATCCGCGTTGAGTTCGCCCGCGACCAACACACGCTTCATAAGATAGCTTCAGCCTTTGGTTGTGTCTACAAAAAGCTCCTCACCCCCGACCCCCTCTCCAAACTTTGTTTAGAGAGGGGGTGAAAAGCAGTGCGTTTGTTTTCCCCTCTCTATTGCTTGCGATGGAGAGGGGTGGCGCACCGAAGGTGCGGCGGGGTGAGGAGTAGGTGTCACCCCCTCGCTGCGCCAGCGGAGAGAGGGCTGGGGGGAGAGGTTGATTTTGAATATCAAACAAGCCGGAAAATTTTACTTCCGCATCCACTCCGGCAGGTAAGGCGCTTCGACTTCCGCCATTTCATCGAACATCTGCCGGATTTCTTCTGGTGAGCACACCGCCGCCGTCAGCGGATCGAGCATGAGCGCATAGAATGCCGCCTCTCGATTGCCTTCCAAGACTGCTGTCGCCACCAGATCATGCACCGCCATGTGCGGCAGATCAAGCGCCGCAAGCTGAGTCGGGAGCGCGCCAAAATACGTCGGGCGAATCCCGCTGCGATCCACCGCACACGCGACTTCGACCACGCCGTTCTGCGGCAGATTCGTCACCAACCCCGTATTCGGGACGTTGCCGTAGATGATTGCCGGTGTATCCGTCTCCATCGCGTGAATGATGTCCGCCGCGTATTCAACGCCGCGTTCGAGGTCAAGTTCATCTTCGCCTGTGATCATGCGCCGGATTTCTTCAGCGGCTTCGGCGCGCCACTGGGGCCAGTTATTCGCATAAAAGCCGGTTTCGCCCAAGTATTCCGCTCGCGCATATTTCTTGACCAGATCAGGACGCTTGCGGAAGTACGGCACATATTCCGAGAAATGTCCGCTGCCTTCGGTGACGAACGCGCCGAGATGGAGCATCATTTCAAAGCGGATCGGGTCTTGTTCGTAGATCGCTGGTTCTTTGGCGGCTTTCCGCAGCCAAACATACATATCCTGCCCGCGATACGTCAAATCAACCAGCCATGCCAAGTGATTGATCCCCGCCGCGCGATAGTGGAGTTCTTCCAGCGCGATGCCGAGATAGCCCGCAAGCTGTTCAGCAGTGTTCTGGATCGAATGGCATAAGCCGACAATCGGCAGGGATGAGGCGCGCACCCCGGTCAAGCAGGTGAGCGACATCGGATTCGTGTAGTTCATCACCAGCGCTTTGGGCGCAAGCCGCTTGGTGTCGTACAGAATATCCAACCATGCCGGGAGCGTGCGCAGCGCCTTGAAGATGCCGCCGGGTCCAATCGTATCGCCGATGCACTGATCGACGCCGTATTTCATCGGAATATCGAAGTCATGGCGGACATTCGCCATGCCTGCTACCTCAATCGTGTTGATCAAATAATTGGTTCCGGCGATCACCTGTGCGCGGTCGGTGGAGGCTTCGATACTCCAGCGGCGTCCGGTCGCAGCGATCAATTTTTCTGCGATCTGATGCGCTAATTCGAGCCGCTGCGGGTCAATATCGACCAGCGCGAACGTTCCTGTTTCCAACCCCGGTGTGACCAGCACATCGCGCATGATCTCATACGCAAAGACGGCGCTTCCCGCGCCAATGATCGAAATCTTTGGCATATCAGTCCATCCTGTTCAGTCTGTTTGGCTGCCGCGCTGCACAAATGATTGAATCTGCGCGTTTTTGTACAATTTAGCTCAATTGTATGCCGCGACTTCTTGCGCGTCAATCAAAGGCGATATATAGTGAGCAAAATCGCTCATTTTCAAAACGATTCGCGCAGAGAGTAACAACGACAGGATTTGTTATGGGGCATACGCAGAGTGAAATCATCGCGCAGACCGCTGCGTGGCAGGACGCTCAACGGGTCGTCGCGGAGCAGTCCGCCGCGCTAACGAACCTTTGGCAGCAAAACCGACCGGACTCAATCATCGTGACCGGATGCGGATCGACGCATTACTTATCCATGATCACCGCGTATCTGCTGCAAGCCCACACGGGCGTTCCCGCCCGCGCCTTCCCCGCCTCCGAATTGATCTTTCATCCCGAAGCGGCGTACTTCGGAAAACGCACGCTGCTGATCGCCATCACCCGTTCAGCGACGACGAGCGAAACCGTCCGCGCTGTCGAGCAGTTCAAAGCGGCGCAAAACGGCGATGTGATCGTGATCTCGTGCTACGGCGATAAACCACTGAACACGTTTGCGACGATCAACATGGTCGCGGAGGGCGCACAAGAGCAGGGAATCGCACAAACGCAGTCATTTTCCGCGATGCTGATCATGGCGGAAGGGCTGGCGCGGTTGTGGGGCGGCGCTCCGGCGATCCGCGCGTTTTCGCCCGATTACGATACGCTGGTGCCGAAGCTTTCGGAGATCGCCTACCCCTACGCCGATCCTGACCGCTTCCACCGCGTTTTTTATCTGGGAAGCGGCGAACTTTACGGGCTGGCGTCCGAAGGCATGCTCAAGATGAAAGAAATGTCGCTCACGAGCGCGGAAGCTTTCCACCCGATGGAATTCCGTCACGGACCAAAAGCGATGGTTGATGCGCATACGCTCGTTGTCGGGCTGATGCATGAACATGGGCATGAGGTCGAACACAGCGTGTTTGCGGAACTGGCACAGCTTGGCGCGACCGTGATCACCGTCGGCGTGAATCCGGCGGCATCGGTGCGCATGATGGCGGATCAAACACCCGCGCCGCTCGTGTTGACGCTCCCGTTCTTGCAGTGGGTGGCGTATCACCGCGCGATGCGCAAGGGTTTAGACCCGGATGCGCCGCGCAATTTGGATGCGGTCGTGCTGCTTCAGCCGGGGCTGACGTCGTAGGGCTTGCCCGATATTCAGCACGGGTTGTTTTGCCCTCACCCCGGACGCTTCGCGTCCCGCCCCTCTCCGTCAACAGAGAGGGGCAAAAACACGTGACCCGCGCCGCAGACCTACACGCGAGCGGATCACCCCCTCGCTGCGTCAGCGGAGAGGGGGCTGGGGGGAGAGGTTTGTCTTGAATATCGGACAAGCCTTCGGGGGGTGAGGGTTTCAAAAAACACATGTGAGTTCCATCCCAAAAGGATGTCGAGTTCGTAAAAAGTTCTTAACTGCGTAGAGGAGAATTCCAGATGAAACGTGTGGTCTTTTTCGTCATCGCCGCCGCTTTTTTGCTGTCAAGTTTTGTCGTCGTCGCACAGGAGTCGCCCGTCAGCTTAAGGATGTGGGTGCATCAAGAAGCGAACTTCAACACCGCCACCCAAGCCTTGATCGACGCTTACACCGCGCTTCACCCCAACGTCACGATTGAACTGCAAACCTTTGAGTACGATTTATTCATCCAAACGCTGCAAACTTCGCTCCCGGCGGGCGATAACGCCGACATCCTCGGCTTGTTCGGCTCGTGGACGTGCAGCTATGCGGATCGTCTCGCGCCGATGCCGGAGGGCTTGGTCGATACATCCGTGTTCTTTGACGCGGCGGTTGGCGGCTACATCTGCGACGATCAAGTGTACGGACTGCCGCAAGAATTCAATATGGAATACGGCACGGTGCTCGTCAATCAGGCGATGTTTGAAACCGCCGGTTTGACCTTCCCGCCTGCGTGGACGACATTTGACGAACTGCAAAGCGATGCGGTCGCTCTGGCGCAGTACGGCGGCGACGGCTTGATGACGGTCGCGGGCTATCACTTCACCAATCAAGACGCAATCGCGTTCGGCTTCCTCGCCGGGATTCTCCAAAACGGCGGCGATTATTGGAATGAAGATGGCACAGCGTTCACGTTCAACACCGATGCGGGGCGCACCACGCTTGAGCAGATGATCAGCCTTGTTGAATCGGGCGCGGTTGATCCGGTACTGTTCAATGACTCCGCAAACTGGAGTGGCAGCGCATTCTTCACCAATCAAGCGGCAATCGCGCTGATCGGACCTTGGGCGGTTGCGTTCGGGCTGGCGGATTTCCCGGACTTTGGCGCATTTGATTATGTTGCGCTGCCTCCGCTCGGCGGCGGCGATCCGCTGTTTGCAGCAGACTCCGGTTGGGGGATGACAGTCGCAGGGAACAGCCCGCACGCCGATATCGCGTGGGATTTCGTGCAGTTTGCGACGAGTGATCCGGCGAATGCGTTGGGATGGAACATCACCTCTGGCACGATTCCGGCGCTCCGCGCGGTGGTCGATGACGAAGCGATGCGCGGAGAACTCCTTGCGGCGCTGCCTTGGCTGAATGCGAATCTGCCGCTGCTCCAATACGGGCGCTATATCGGTCACATGCCCGACCGCGATCTGGTGTTCTACGACATCATTTACCCGTACATCCTCGATACACTTCAGGGCTTGCTGACGGTCGATGATGCACTGTTGTTCATCGAAGAAGATGCCAACGCATCGTTTGAGTAAATCATAGTGCTGAGTACCGAGTCGGACATCCGGCTTGGTACTCAGTTTTTTGAACACCGAAGCATCGCCGTTTTTCTCTCACTTTGTGTTCTTTGTGGCTCAAAAGTTCTTCGGTAATTGGCTACAGTACTCAGAACTCGTTTTTTTCAGGTGCCTCCCCATGCCCGCAGTTAACTACGATGCGTTTTCGCTGTATTGGCTGATGATCTCGGCATTCGTCGGAACATCGGTGACACCGCTGATCTTTGATCGCAAAGGGCGCAGTCCTTGGCAGGGGGCGCTCCTCGGCTTGATCGTCGGGATCGTGTCCGGTCAGATATTCGGGCGGCTGGCGCTCATGCTCGGCGGCATCCTGCCCGATCTCGCGCCTTGGCTGAGTTTGCTCGGCGGGTTGGTGGGGTTGGCGGCGCTCTGGGTCTTGATCTCCCAAAAAGAGGTGTCCCATCTGCACCGCCGGGGCTTCGTCGCCGGAACGGTGTCGCCAATGCTGTTTTATCTGGTCACCTTGAGCGTGTTTCCGCTGTTGTGGGCGCTCGTCCTCGCCTTCTTTGATTACAGCCCGCGCCGCGTCGGCGGTCCAATCTTAGGGCTTGGCGGCGATAACCCGTTCGTCGGCTTTGAATACTTCGCCCAGATGATCAGCGGTGAAGGACGTGAGGCGCGCGTCTTTCAAAACAGCTTGACGAATACCCTCGTGTTTACCGCGCTCGTGCTGCCGCTCAACATGCTGATCACGATCCCGCTGGCGGTGTTGATCGAGTCGACGAGTTCATTTTTTCGCAGCCTGTTCCGCACGATCTACTTTTTACCCGTCGTCACCTCGTCGGTGGGTGTGGCGGTGATGTGGGGCTACATCTACAACGCGCAGTACGGGCTGCTCAATAATGCGCTGCGCACCGTCGGCGCGACTCCTGTCGCGTGGATACAAGACCCAACGGCGGAGATTCTCGGCATTCCGGCGGCGATGCTAGCAGTCGTGATCGCGTACTTGTGGCAGGATTTCGGTTATAACCTCGTGATCTTCATCGCAGCACTGCAAGGCATCCCCGACAGCCTCAAAGATGCCGCCCGCGTGGACGGCGGTCGCCCGCTGGATGTGTTCCTTTACGTCACCCTGCCGCTCCTGCGACCGACGATCCTTGTTACCTCGGTGCTGACGGTGATCTCCTCATTCCAAGTGTTCGATCTGATTCAGGTGATGACGCAAGGCGGACCGGGACGCATCGGGATGACCCGCGTGCTGGTGCTGGATATTTACGAGAACGCCTTCCGCTTTGACCGGATGGGATGGGCGGCGGCGATTGCGGTGGTGATGTTCTTGTTCGTCGCCGTGCTGACGATCATTCAGACGCGGGTGCTGCGCACTAATTGGGAGTACTAGGCGATGGCAGAGACAACCCTTTCCGGCGTCGCGGATAACGCCCGCGTAAGCACACAAACGCGCAAGAGCCGCAGCGTCAAGCCGGTGATCTACATCATCCTGACGATAGGCAGTCTGCTCACTCTGCTCCCGTTTGTGTGGACGATCCTCGCCTCTTTCAAGACGCACGCGGAGATCATCAATCCGGCGACCCAATCTTTTCTCCCGAACCAATTCACAACGCAGAATTACACGACGATCTTTGATGACGACACGCTGCCGTTGGAACGTTTTTACCTGAACAGCGGCTTTGTCGCGCTCGCCAACGTGGTGACGAACACCTTCACGAGCGCGCTGTTCGGCTACTTATTTGCGAAATACCATTTCCGCTTTAAGCGGGCGGTCTTCGCGTACATCCTGATCACGCTGATGATTCCGTTTCAACTGACGATGATTCCGTCGTATCTGGTCACGCTCAAATTTGACCTGACGAACAATCTGCTCGGCTTGGTCGCGTTGAGTTGGTTTAACGCGTTCGGAATCTTTCTGATGCGTCAGTTTATGTCAAGCATCCCCGACGAGTTGATCGACGCCGCGCGGGTGGACGGCGCGAACGAGTGGCAAATTTTCTTGCGGATCGTGCTGCCGCAAACGAGCGCGGTCTTGGCGACCTTCGGCGTATTGGTGTTCATCTCGAATTGGAATGCGTACCTGTGGCCCCTGATCGTGCTCCGCGATGTCGAAGTACGCACGCTGCCGATCATCTTGACATGGTACAACGACCGCCACACAAGCGATCTCGGTTTGCAAATGGCGGCATCCGTCTTGATCGTGATGCCGATCCTGATCGTGTACATGATCATGAACCGCTGGGTGGTGCGCGGCTTCTCGTTGAGCGGGATTAAGGGATAAAGACTCCAAACTGCTCCTCACCCCCTGCCCCTCTCCAACCTTCGGTTGGAGAGGGGAGAAAACTGAGTGTTGTGCTCCCCCTCACTATCGCTTGCGATAGTGAGGGGGGTGAGGAGCTTTTATAACCGGAAGGACAACCCCATGTTTTCGCGTAGAACTGCATTTCTCGCGTTTCTGCTTCTCTTGCTGACCATCTCAGCGGCGGCGCAAGATGCCCCTGTGCGCGATTGGGCGGCAGTCAATGATTTCATCATTCAACTCCAGCGGGCGCGCGTGGATCGACTCGCGCCGACGGCGTATGACCTCGTGATCTCCGATATTTCGCTGGCAGGCGGCAGTCCCGCGAACATCGAGCGACTGCGCGCCAGTGAAGGCGGGGATAAGCTCGTCGTCGCGTACATGAGCATCGGTCAAGCGGCAACCTTTCAGTATTACTGGCAGCCCGAATGGAGCATGACCGGGGAGCGCCCGGAATGGGCGGACTCGCCGGATGGCACATGGGCGGGCGATATTTGGGTGCATTATTGGGATGCGCGCTGGCAGTCGATCATCATCGACGGCGACGACTCGTATCTTGACCGGATCATCGACATGGGCTTTGACGGCGTGTTGCTGGATCGCGTGGACGCGGCGACCTATTACGAAGAACAGGGACGCGAAACGGCATACGCCGAGATGATCGATTTCGTCATGGCGATTGCTGACCACGCCCGCGAACGATCCCCCGGCTTTGGCGTGTTCACGATCAACGGCGAAGATATTCCGTTCCGTGATCCCGACTCCGGTTATCTGGAGGCGGTGACAGGGATACTGGTCGAAAGCCTGCATTACGGCTACCCCCGTGATCACGAACCCTCACCCGCTGATTGGACGGCGCTGCGCGAGGCTGATCTCGCGCGCTGGGTGGAGGCGGAAAAGCTGGTGCTGACGGTCGATTACAGCCGCGTGCCGGAACACATCGCGGATTCGTTCACACGCGGGCGGGCGGCGGGTTACGTGCCGTATGTTTCGGATCGCGGCTTGAGCCGTCTGTTTGTTTTTGAGGGCTTCGAGCCGGATTAGGCAGTATTCCCCGAAAAAGCCCCTCACCCCCTGCCCCTCTCTATCGCTTGCGATGGAGAGAGGGTCGGAGGAGTGAGGAGTTTTTTGGGTGTGAGGCGCTTTCCCAGAATTTAACGACTCTCAAGAATCTCTCCAGATTTCCTCCAGATTCGCGGCGCACCCTGTAGACGTATCAACGTCTAATCACAGGGATCAAGCAGCATGCGAAAACTACTGATAGGAACTGCCATCGTCCTCGTCGTCGGCGTGATCGCCTTGTTCGTGATCATGCCGAGTCTTACGGTGGGGGTCGCGCAAACCGATACCGAAACCGCCGTGATCCAGCGCATGACGCTTAACGAAACCGTCGAAAGCAGCGGCGCGATCAGCGCCGAACGCACGGCATACCTCATGTTCGGCACAAGCGGCATCGTCGAGTCGGTCGCGGTTGACGTAGGCGACACCGTGCGCGAAGGTGATACGCTTGCCGCGCTCGATGCGACCGATCTGGCGCTTCAGGTCGCACTCCGCGATGACGCCGTGCGGATCGCGCAGACGACTTACGATCAACTGCTGACGGGCGCAAGCGAACGCGAGTTCGCGCAAGCACAAGCGAACGTCGCAGCAGCCGAGTCGCAGCTAACGACGGCGCGCACCAACCAAACGAACGCGCCCGATCAAGTGACGGCAAGCTGCGCCAGCGCCGCGACCGCCGGGAACGCGCTCGATATGGCGCGCACCGCCTACGATGCGTATCTCGAAGCCGGGTTCGCGCTCGACCTCAACTTCACCGCTGACCCAGACGCAGAAGCGGTCACAGCTTACGAAAATGCGCAGTCCTCATATGATGCTGCGTCCGCGCAGTGCATGATCGCCACCAACAACGCCGCGAATGCCGATGCCGCTGTCGCCTCCGCCGAAGCCAATCTTGTTTACGCGAACGCCGTGTTAGCCGATCTGCTCGACGGCGCGGACATGGATCAGATCACGATTGCGGCGGCACAGCTTGAACAGGCACAAACTCAGCTTGAGCAGGCACAAGCCGCGCTCGACCGCGCCACGCTGACCGCCCCGTTTGACGGCGTGATCACCGCCGTGAACATCGAAGATGGACAGGCGGCGGGCATGACCAGCGCCGCGATCACGCTGGTCGATACATCAGCCTATTACCTCTCGGTAGATGTTGATGAACTCGACGTGATGCGGCTCGAAATCGGGCAGTCGGCGGAGATCGCCCTAGAAGCGCTTGATGGTCAGATCATCCCCGGCACGCTCACGCGGATCGCGCCCGCTGCGAATCCGGGCAGCGGCGTCGTCACCTATAACGTGCGCGTTGACTTGATTCTCGACGGCATGACGGCGACTCCGGATCGTGACGCGGTACTCAGCGCATCACAGGCGGCGCGCTTACGCCAATTCCTGCCGATTGTCGAATCGCTTGGCGGACTGGACGGGTTAAACGCCCTCGTCACACAGCCGGACGGGAATGCCCAGTTTATCGCCGCGCTGCGTGAAGGCGGCATCGACGAGACGGTGATCGCCCAGATCGAAAGCGCGGGCGGGCTAGACATGATCCTCGAATTCGTCAACGCCAACACCGATCTGTTCACACCAAGCGCCGCCGCGAACGATCCTGTACCTGCATCGATTGACGGGATTACCCTTCGCATCGGCATGACGGCGGACGTTGAAATCATCGTCGGCACGTTTGAAAACGTGTTCGTCGTCGCAAGCGAAGCGATTCAGCGCACAGGCGATCAGGAATATCTAATCCCGACCGAAGGCGACAACATCCCGGTAACGACCGGACTCAGCCGTGACGGGCTGACCGTCGTTTATGGCGATTTGACCGATGGGCAGATCGTCTATGTTCAACCGCCGCCGAGCCGCACCACATCGAGTCCGCTCGGTTTAAGCCGCTTGGCGGGAGGTGGGAACTGATGAAGCCGATCATCGAGATCAACGACTTGACGAAGGTCTACCAGATGGGCGAAACCGAGGTTCACGCGCTGCGCGGGGTTTCGCTCATGATCCGCGATGGCGAGATGGTGGCGATCACCGGTCCGTCGGGGTCGGGCAAAAGTACGCTGATGGCGATCCTCGGTGCGCTCGACCTGCCCACCAGTGGAACGTATAAGCTCGACGGTGAAGAAGTCAGCACGCTTTCGGATGACGAACTCGCGCTGATCCGCAACCGCCGCATCGGGTTCGTCTTTCAGAAGTTCAATCTGCTGCCGCGCAGCACGATCTTGGCGAATGTCGCCCTCCCGCTGACGTATGCCGGAGTCGGCAAACGGGAACGCAATGAACGCGCCGCGCATGTGCTGGAGTTGGTTGGCTTGGGCGACCGCTTGACGCACCGCCCGAACGAACTTTCCGGCGGGCAGCAGCAGCGTGTAGCGATTGCGCGGGCGCTGGTCAATACGCCGTCGATGGTGCTGGCAGACGAGCCGACGGGCAACCTTGACAGCAAAACGGGCGATGAAATCTTGTCGCTGTTTCAGGAACTCAACCGTGATCAAGGGATCACGCTGGTGATCGTCACCCATTCGCCGGAGATCGCCGCCGAATGCCCGCGCAATATTCGCATCCGCGACGGCTTGATCGAAGCGGACGTGATGACCGCGCCGGAATCACGCGACGACGAAACCCTGCTCTTGGAGGTGGACGCATGAACGCGACCCAAACACTTCAGCCGAACCCGCGCCTGACATTTTCGGACGTGCTGGCGCTGATCGGCACAGCGGCGGTGATCGCCGGGTTTGGCGTGTACGCCGCCAGCGGAATGCGCACGGTGCTCTTGATCCTCGCCGGTGGGTTGATCGCCGCCGCCGGATTGATCGGCGGGGTCGTGCGTCCAGCGTGGAAGCCGAACACCCGCTTGATCCAGTTGATCGGCGGCTTGATCGCGCTGGTCAACCCGGTGATGACATACAGCCTTGCGCGGAGCGCCCCGGAAATCATCGTGACGCGCACCATGGGACTCGCCTTTTGGCTGACGGTGATCGGCGCGGGGCTGCTCATCCTTCAGATCGTGTTTGCCCCGCGCCTGCCGAAAGCGCCCAAGCGCGCCCGCCGATTGACTGCGCCGGTCACGTTTACGCCCGGTCAAAATATGGCGGTCGCGCTCGATGCGCTGCTGGCGAACAAATTCCGCTCGTTCTTGACGATGCTCGGCATCATCATCGGCGTAATGTCGGTCGTCGCGCTGCTCTCGATTGGCAAGGGCGCGGAGGACATGATCACGGATCGCATCTCCAGCGCTGGAACGAACACCGTCACGATCAGTCCGGTGACGGGTGTAGAAACGCTCACGCTCGATGACCGTGACGCGATCAGCGATCGCATTGACGGACTCAGCTATGTCGTGCCGCAGTACAGCGGCGCGATCAACGTGACATTTGAGGGCGAACTGCTCGGCACGCGGGCAATCGCCACCTACGCCGAGTACCTCCCCGCGCTTCAATTGACGATGGACAGCGGGCGCTTTATTGACGAACAGGATGAGCGCAGTTCGGCGCGGGTCGCGGTGTTGGGGATTTCGGCGGCGGATGAGTTGTTCGGCGGAGTCAATCCGGTCGGGCGGACGGTGCGCGTGAACGGCAGTCGCTACGAAGTGATCGGCGTGATGGGGGAACGTGACGGCGGGATCAGCGCGGCTGACCCGAATCTGAATCTCTACGTCCCGCTTTCGACGGGGTACGACAACCTGTTTGATGCGCGCGCCGCGACGGGCGGCAGTCCGCTGTTGACCAGCATTTCGATCATCGTCACCGATGCCGATCAAATTGACTCGGTCTCCGAACAGGTGACAAGTCTGCTGCGTGATCGTCATGATCTTGACGCGGACGAAGACAGCGATTTCCGCGTGAGCGATCAACAGCAGTTGTTAGACATCGCAGGCGAAGTCACCGCCACCCTGACTGTGATGCTGACGGCAATCGCGGGTGTGTCGCTCGTCGTCGGTGGGATCGGCATCATGAATATCAGCCTTGTCTCGGTTACGGAGCGCACCCGCGAGATCGGCTTACGAAAAGCGGTCGGCGCGCGGCGGATTCAGATCATGGCGCAGTTCTTGATCGAAACGGTCGTGCTCGCCTTCATGGGCGGCGTGTTCGGCGTGATCGCGGGGATCGGCGCGGCGGCGCTGGTGAACGCCAGCGGCGTTTTCACCGCCTCGGTGACGACCGACTCGATTGCGCTTGGGCTTGGGTTCTCGGTCGTGGTCGGGTTGTTCTTCGGCGTGTACCCGGCGACGCGCGCGGCATCGCTCCAGCCCATCGAAGCACTCAGGTATGAGTGAATCTCTCCTCACCCCTTGCCCCTCTCCAACCTTCGGTTAGAGAGGGGAGAAAAAAGGGTGTTTTGCTCCCCCTCTTTATCGCTTGCGATGGAGAGGGAGTCGGGGGTGAGGAGCTTTTTGCAAGAGGGGAAGGGCAATACAGCGCATAGCATGAAACGAAATTGAACGATAGCAAACCGCACATCACTATCACAGGAGCTTTCCAGATGAAACGTCTGATGTTTGTCCTCATGTTCGCCGCGTTGATCGCCGTACCGGTCAGCGCACAGGATCAAGAAACGCTGGTGATCGGCGTGATCACCGCCCCGGACTCGATTGGCGGCGCGGCGGGAGAGTCCACCCGTCACGGCGCGGAGCTTGCCGCACGCGAGATCAATGACGCGGGCGGAATTGAAGCGGAAGACGGTACGATCTACCGCGTCCGCGTGATGCTCGAAGAAGCGGCGAACAGCCGCGAAGCCGCCGACGCGATCACCCGCTTGAGCGTGATCGGCGCGGATGTGATCATCGGCTTCAACCAGAACAGCCTGATTCCGTCAACACTGCCGGAAAACAGTGCCCCGATTCTTGTCATGTCGAGTGGTGCAGATGGGACGCTGTGGGGCGCATCGCCGCTGATCTTCGGGGCGCGGGCGAATGATGCCACACTTGCGGAAGCTGCCGCCCGCTTTGCGATTGAAGAACGCGAAGCCTCAACGCTGGCGGTGGTGGTCGCCCGCGCCGAGTACGGCTACGCGGCGGAAGATGGCGTAATGGCGGCGCTCGATGCTGATGCTGAACTCGTGTTGAGTCTGGATCACGATGCGCAGAGCCTCGATTTTGCCGATATTGCCGCGCAAATTGCGGATCAAGACCCGGATGCGTTGATCGTGTGGAACGCGCCCGCCGCTTTTGATGCCCTGTTGAGCGCACTCGCGGCGGAAAACTGGCGCGGAGATGTGATCTACGGCTCAGCGCTGAACAACGTCACACCGCCGGACGGAATCGAGGTGTACGGCGTGGTGACATGGACGGATACCGACGACAGCGATGATTTTATCGAACTGTACGCCGACAATTACAGTGATGCACCCTCAGCCGAGAGCGTGATCGCGTATGATGCGGTCAATCTGATCGCGGCGGCGGTTGAGCAGTCTGGCGCGGATCGTGCCGACTTGATCGATTGGCTGAACGAAGACGCCGACTACTCCGGCGTGCAGGGCGATTATCTGCCCCGCACCGGGCAGGGCGAGTTGATCCGCGCCGTGTACGTGGTCGAAATCGACGGCGGCGCGATGATCGAAGCGGCGCAGTATCAACTGGACGATGACGGATCAGACTCAGGCACGGATGACGGCGACTCAGGCACGGGCGGCGATGTCACCGTGCAGAACGGCACAAGTGGGCTGAACTTGCGCGCCGCGCCGAACAGCGAAGCCGCTGTCCTGCTCGTGATCCCCGCCGAAGCCGAGTTTACGGCGTTCGCGCGCAATGATGATACGCCGGATCAGGACTGGATCGCCGTGACGTATGACGGTCAAGACGGTTGGGTGATCGGCGATGCGCTGTATGTGATCGACGGTTCGCTTGAGGAATTGGATCAGTCCGCGCGCACGTTCGCGCTCAATTAGCGGGGGGTGGGTGAATACGGACGACGAGGGAGAGGAGGCAGCCCGCTGACACATGCAAAAAGCCGCGAAGGGCTTCTTCGCGGCTTTGCGACTTTACATTGATGGTTTTAGCTACTTAAAGACGGGTTTGACCGCCTCGGCACGCGAGACGACAGCCGCATTTCCGGCGGTCGCGTGGAACATGGCGAATAGGTAGCTGGCTTCGCTGTTGCGGTAGCCGCCCATCACGATCCCGTGATCGAATTCGGTGGGGATCGGGCACAGGTCGATTACCGACCACTGCGCGTTCACCACTTTGTCATCCTGCACGGTTGGCGTCAGCACTGCCGCCTTGACGATGTTCGTCTCGACTTTCGGCGGCACGAACGGCAAATAAATCGAGTCTTGCCATGTGAACGCCGTCGGCGCAAGCCGCCCCAACATCTGAACAGGCGCGTTATTGATCACCAGATCGCGCCAAGCGCTCCAGCGCACGCCGTCGAGCGTGGCGGTGTAGGCGATTGTGTTGTTATCGCGCTTGGCGAATGCGCACAGGATACGCCCGCCCGGTGCGGGCATGACTGCTGCCGCCGGGGATTTCTTCGTCTTGAGGTCGCCGGGGATCACGCGCCACGTTTCCCACGTCTTCGCCTCGCCGCGATCACCGGAGCGGGTGTAGTAAATCTGCCCGTCAATCGGGTTGCGTTTGAACAGGTAGAGATAGGTTTTTCCGTTGAAGCTCGCGCCCGTCGCCCCGACCGGTTGATCGGTCACGCCGCCAACTTCGCGCCAAGGCGTCGCCTGTCCTAATTCATAGCTCGTGTAGAAGATACGCCCATCGCCCGCCGTCTTGATGAACACGACGGGGATTCCCCAAGGCGCACTCACCACCGGAGCAGCGTCCGTCTGGAGATCGTCGCGCTTTTGGAAAAGCGGCTCCCAACGCATATTCCATTTCCAGCGGGTATCGCTGAATAGGTTACCGTCCTGCGGAATGCCGATCCACACACGCCCGCCCCTTGAAGCGTCCGCCGTTTCTTCGGGCGTGGTTTGATTGCGTCCGGCAACGAACAGGTATGGGCATCCGAGGACGTTCCCCGCGCCGATTCCTGAATGAACCATGCCTACATCTGAAATTACATGCCAGTTGACCATCTTAGACACTCCACCTTGTTAACAGCAGTGTGGGAGTATTATTAATACAGAATTGAGAATCTGAAATTCCTATAACCTTTCATAAACCGTTTCACATGTGTTGTCAAGATGGGCGGAACGTCCTAGATGGGCTTCTCTTCGTCCTCCAACACCCGCAAAATGCGCGCATACGCGTCGTTGATCTGCTGCATACGAAGGTGCGCTTCGTCGGTATCGTTCAAGTCCGGGTGAAATCGGCGCGCGGCGGATCTGTACGCCCGCTTGATTAGGGCGCGATCCGTCGTCGGGTTGATTCCCAGCAGATCAAAGTACGGCGCAAGCGGAGTCGAAGGCGCGGCGGCGATGTCAAAATTGGCGACGTACCACTCATCGGGCGAGAACGGCGTTTTGATGCGCTTCACGTTCAAATACTGCACATCAATTGCGCCGCCGTGCCGAATATCGCGCGCTGTACCGGTGCCGTCAAAGAAGATTGGGAAGATGAACGCCTCCGCGTCGTAAGCGTCAAAGGCGTAGATCTTGTCGCTGTGCATCGCCAGCAAGATACGCATCCAGTCATCGGGGATGTAGTACATGCCGTCACGCGGCAGGAGCAGATCGCACCACAAAATAAACAGGCTGTACACGCGGCGAGCGCTGTTCTCGTTGACGATATTCTTGATCTCGTAATCGGTGATGTCGCTTTCGATTAAGTAGATCATGATCTCGCTGCCGTCGCTGACGCGCACATGGAGAATATCGCCGCCATCAACGAGCACTTCGAGGCGGGGGCGCTGTCCCTGAATCATATAGACGAGATATGCGCTGATCTTGACGGTGTCGAAACGCATGGGGTGGGATTCTGAAAATCCAACGTGAAGGGGAACTGCCGTAGGGGCGCGTCGTGACGCGCCCACCGGCGTTTCGGGCGGCTCGCGAGCCGCCCCTACAGACACTTAACCCGTCTCGAACGGCTTTCCGTTCGAGACGGGAAACTTCTTACTTCTTGCGATTCCGCATCACGCGGGCGGCGACAATCACACCAACCAAGCCGATCAGCGCAATCGACAGGACGCCGATACCGCCACCGCTCGAAATATCATCGAACAGCCCTGTATCCGGCAGTTCTGCTGGTGAGGTCGCTTGAACGATGAACGGCGGCGTGGTTGCTCCGGCGGGCGCGATTGGCGTCTCGGTGACGGGCGTGATCTGCGCTTGCGCGGTTTCGGTCAAATAGCCCTGAACAATCGCCGTTGCAGTCAGCGCGGCGGGCGGGATCGACGTGTCTACCGTCGCAGTCGGGATGACCGGCTCGGGCGTATTCGTCGGAACGGTCAGCGTGCCGAGCGCGGCTTCGACAAATGCGAGGCGTGTCGCCAGCGCATTCTGAGTCGCCAGACCTTCCGGCGTGAGCAAGCCGGGGACTTCCGCGAGAGCGGTCGCCGTTGCAGGCGGCAGCGCGGGATCATCCGGCGCAAGCGCGGTCAAGGTCGCTTGAATGGTGAGCGCGTTCAGCGTCGCTTGCGCGGCGGGCGTGGCAAGGATGCCTTGCAATCCCGGTGCATTCGATGTCGCCAGCGCGAGGTTAAACGCCAGCGTCGCATTCAGCGCGGCGGACGTCGCCAGCGCGCGGTCAAGCTGATCGACCGCTTGATCGACGAGCGCATCCTGCGCTTGGATAGCGGCGAGCGTTGCCGCTTGATCCGCGATCACACCGCCAATGCCGGGTTGATCGATTGCGCCGCCAGCAGCGAGTGTCGCCAGTGCTTGCAGAGTCGCATACGCTGATTCTTGGAATGCGCCGATGCTCGTTGCCTGCGCCGCTTCGGTCGCGTACAGCGCTTGCAGATCGACAGGCGGAGCGGTTGGGGTCAGTGTGATCGTCGGCGTCGGCGAGGCGGCAAGCGCGGTTTCCGTCAGGTTGATGGCGCTTAATGCTTCAAAGACTGCCGTCCCGGTCAAGTCCGGCGTTCCGGTGAAGGTCGCGGTCGCGGTTTCCGTGATTGTTGCGGTCGCGGTCGGCTGCGGCGTATCGGTCGGAGTCGGGGAGAACGCCAGCGCGGTTTGCGTCAACTGAATGTTGACCACATCCTGCGTGGCAGTTTGCAGCGCCAACTGCGCAATAAATTCGTTCGTGGCGAAACCTGCCGTCGCGCTCTGCTCGGCTTCGCTCGGTCCGGTGTCGCGTGATGCGAGGATCAGGATCGCCACCAAGCCGATCACGAACAGGAGGATGAGGGCAACCGCAAGGATCACAAATGTCCGGTTGCTGCGCTCCGGCTCGGTATCCATGACGGGCATATCTTGGTCGTACTCGCCGGTTATAGGAGGACCGTCGTCGTCGCCGAGATCGATATCGCCTGTTTGGTCGTCTTCAGGAAAAAAATCGTCAAACTCGAACTCGTCGTCGCGATTGTTGTTATCCGTCATGCGTCCCCCTTATGAGGTGCGGGCAGGATAAAGCCGAACCGATGCCGAAAAAAACCTATCAGGGGTGTTACACCCTACTTCTCTTAGTTCTACCCATAAACTTCGAGATTTGCCAATGGCACGTAACGCGTTTCGCCTGTCGAAAGTTCGACCAGCGCGCACGATACGCGAAGACCATTGTCTAACACAACCGGGTCTTTTGGCAAATCGACAACAGTCCCGGTCACGGTCGAACCATCGCCGTTGACGACATGCACATCCATCGAAGGGCGCAGTCGAATATTTGCCGGGGACATCATCGGGCGCTCACCCGGCAGCGGCACGGTGATGATCGCCTCCGGCGGGTTGGGCGCGGTGGCGGACGGGAGCGCCGCGTCGATCATCACCTGACGCCCTTCGACCTCACCCAAGAATTGGACATAGGTCGTGTTCATGCGCGCCGCCCCGAATCCCTCCGTGAGCACGATCGCGGCTTTCATGCCTAATGCACGCTGAAGCAGCACCGGATCGGCGGGCATGCTCGGCGCGATCACTCCGGCGAGTCCCTGCGCTTCGATCACATCCAACGTCATCGACTGAAGCGACCGCCGCGTGACCACCACCGCGCCGCGATATTCGCTGTTCATCTCGTCGGAGTAGATTTGCTCAAGTCCGTCATCCGGTTCGGTGCGCAGCACGCCAATCGCGCGCTTGTCGTTGCCCCAAACGCCTTGCAGCACCGCCGCATATGTTTCGATGCTCACGCCGCGCCCCTCGCTGACGGCAACAATTGTGCCGTTTAAGCCGCTTTCGACCGCGACCGGATCAGGCGTTTCTTGAATGATGATCCGCCCCTGCCCGATGTAGACAACTGTTCCGCTGCGCGGCGCGACCACACTTTTCCCGCGCACGGGTTTTCCGTTCCGGCGGACTTTCCCCGCGACCACATTTCCGCGCCGGACTTCTTCATTAAGTTGGACAAGGAGCACCTTTTCAAGATGTTCCGGCTTGCGGAGGCGCAGTTCGCGCGCCGCGTCGATCACGACGTAGGATGCGGAGCGCACACCGCGCGCGACCACATCTCGGATGCTGACGCGGGTATTCTTCGGGCGCTCCGGTTTGCCATCCACGTCCTCCGGCAGCAGGCGATCCCGCTGGATCAGTGTCACGCCCATCAGATGACGGTGATCAGGAAAATAGAGATCGGAACTCATCAGAATCCTCATCCTTATCCGGCGCGGCAGGTTCGACTTCGGGCGCGGCGCTGCCTTTTTTGGGTTTGCCCCGGCGGCGCGATTTTTCGGCGGGAGCGCTTGCATCGGCGGACAAGTCTCTTAAGCGATCATCCGTCGCTGTCTCTACAGCTTCTTTGTCACGGCGGGCGGCGGCGCGTTTTTCAGCGCGGCGCTGCGCGGCGGTGACTTCGGGTCGTGCCTCTTTGAACCATTCTTCCGGTGGTTCGTAGACTTCATCGCCGGTCGCTTGCGCATACCAGTTCAAGATCAGCGAAGATCGCTGGCGCACCGCTGCCGGAAGCGGGATCGGGCGTCCGCGTGCGTCGATGATGACTCCGGCAGTCCCACCCGCAATTTCCATGCGGATCGAGCGTTTGCCATTTATACTCATGCCGCGACGGGTGACGCGCACGCTGATCGTTGCGGTCATGCCCGCCGGAACCGGATACATCCACAGCGTCCCGCCGTTGATCGTGAAGCGTTCAGTATGAGCGCCGCCTTCTTGATGCACGGTGATCGTCACGCGCGCGGCGGATCGTCCCACGCGCGGCGCACCGGACAGGCTGATCGTGGTCGCCAAGAACTGCAAGCCGCCCGCATCCAATACTTGTACGACAGCTTCGGGCGTGGTGCGCGCCAAAGCGCCGAGCGCGGGGATCAAGGCGCTGTCATCCAATTGGAAATGAGTCACGCCGACGGGCTGAAACACGTCAAGCATGAGCATCGCGCTCAAACCGGGGCGTCCCGTTTCGCTGATCACCCCGCCTGAGCCGATAATCTGGAACATCGGCGGGAGCGGCTCATCACCTGAATCGAGCGCTGTATCGGGTGTCCATGATGGGCGACTGCTCGTGAGCAAATAGCGTAAGGCTGCCCGCGCCAACGCATGTTCAAGGAACAATGAGCGGCGGTCTTCGGGAATATACGCCGGGTGAAGCGTCTTATTCAACACATAAGCGTTGATCTCGCTCGGTTCACAGGTGAACGGAAGCCACTGCTGAAGCAGTTCGATCCCAACTTGATCGAATGCAAGCGCGGCGCTGTGACCAACGCCGATATCGGTGCGGATCGACGTCAAGACGCGCCCGTTCACCGCCGCCGACAGTGTGCTGACAGCGCTGCCCAAGTCCGCGATTAACAAGCCGCCCGCGCGCCGCATCTCCGCTTGATGTGACCGCGCCAAATATTCGGCGATCAAGTCATAGCTTCCAGCGGTAGGCAGCACGCCGAGTTCGCTCAACATGCTGATCCGCTCAAAGCCTAAGCCGCGCGACGACGAAACGGCATCATACGTGAGCGATAGTTCGCCCGCTGCCGCGTCAAGCTGTTCACGTTCGACCGACGGACGGATATTTTCTGCGACAAACACGCTGGTGATGTCCGCAAAAGCGGCGCGGACTTTCGCCTGTAAATCCGAATTTCCCGCGAATAAGATCGGTGGATTGACCGCGCGTCCGCTGAACCGCAGCGCCAGCCGTACCAAGTTGACGAATTCCATCACACTTTCGTCTGCACCGCCTTCCGTGCCGCCGACGATGAAGATCAAATCAGGGCGGACGAGCAGCAGCGCGTTTAACTGCGCTTGCGGCGAACGGGTATCGTCAAGCGTGATCGTATCGACGATTTGCACATACGTTCCGGCAATGGCGCGCAGCGCACTAGCGACGCTCATCTCTGGCACAAGCCCGATCAGCACGGTGCGCAGCGGTCGCCCGATGCTTGCCGTGAAGCGGACGATATCGACGCCGCTCCGGTCGGGCTGCTCCGGCGTGATGATCCGTTCGCTGTCCGGGTCGAATATGCGCCGCCCGGTCGCATGGGAAAGCTGCGCGGCAGCTCGGATCATGCCGACGTTGACGTTATGATTCGGGAATCCGGCAGTTGTGCGCGCTTTGCCTTTGGCGACGAGTTGATATTCGCCATCGACCAGATCGATCAAAAGTGCGCGTGTGTGAACACTGCCAAAATCGACCGCGAGGATCGTTCCTGTTCGGGCGAACGCGCCGCCCGTTTCCGTGTGGGACGGGGGCGAATTAAAAGCGAATGCCATCTGGATCAGCCTCCCGCGAACAAGCGGCTTAACACATACACCAGCCGGTCAGAGACAATCGTCAATCCGGTCAAGATCGCGCCGCCGTACAGCGCCGCCATCGTCACCACGATGAACCCCTGTCCGACCGCGCCAATCGCCCGGATCAGCAAGCCGCGCCGGGTTTGATCGGGCATTCCCGGCACGCGCCGCGCCGAATACTGAAACGCGATCAACGTGGATACGACGCCAATGGCGATCAAGAAGCCGTTGAGCAGAGCGTAATTCGTGCCGTCAGCGGCGGGCTGTGCTAGGCGCACATCTTCGACCGTGCGCACCGCCAACGGCAAGATCGAACCGCTGACCGCACCGACGACCGCGACCGCCGCGCCCACCCCGACGATAAACGCCAATCCAACCGCGCCGATCCGCCCGTAGCGCCGCGAGGTGCGCGCCAGCAGCAGCAGCCCGAACAGCAGCGGAATCGCGCCCAAGATCAACGCGCCGAGGTTAGGCGTAGGTGCTAAAAAGGTCGCGTTCAACCAAGGCATAATCACGCTTTCGATGGTGATCATGGTGACGAAACCAGCGGCTAACCCGGCGAATACAAAAACCGCGAGGCGGTATAGGATGTTATCGCCGAGCAGGTAGCTAAACACCATCAGCGTGAAGATGAAGCCTATCCAAGTGCCAAGCTGTTCTGCGCTCACGAATTTCTTCCCCGCTTCCGCAGTCCGCGCACAATGTTGAACACTGCCCCAAACGCGATCACCACGCTGGAGGCGACAATACCCATATAAAAGACGGAATAGCGCCGCGCTTCGAGTTCGTCCGGCGTGACCTCGGTATCGAGCGTGAGCGACGGCATCACGAACGGTTCAGCGGTTGGCGCGGTCGTCGGTTGAACAACCGCGCTTTCTTCCGTTGATTCGCTGGTCGCTTCTGCACTCGCTTCGGCGGTCACATCGCCGGAGTCAAGTGTTGGGCGCGGCGTGCGCGTCGGCACTGCATCTTGACGCGCGAACGCTTTCGACGCGGGCGACATACTGCCCGCATCGCTGAGTTCGATCAAGAGCGCGCTCACCCAACCTTCGCGCCCGTCATCGACGCGGACATTCACCCATGTTTGATCAGCGTTGAAGCCGAGGACTTGCAGCACCGCGCCGGGAGCAACCGTCGTCACCACCGCGAATTCTGTCCCCGCGCCAGCGCGCACGTTCACCGTCCGACTGCCGAGTACGAGAGCGGTTTGTCCGGTGAGCGGTGTTTCGCCTGCGGCGGGTGGCGCTTCACCTGCGGCGCTTCCCGCCGGGGGAGCCGTCGTCGGTGTTGGCGTCGGCAGACGTTCCCCGCGTTCGAGTGCGCCCACATTCGCCAGCGCCGCTTGATACGCCGCCGCATCGATCCCGCCGATTAACAAGCCGTCAAACACGGAGGCAGAACCCGTATACGTCTCTGCCACCGGAGCAGCGGAATATCCCACCGCCGCCGTGAATGGGGCGCGCGTCAGCGGCGCGATCTGCTCGGCATACATGCGCAGATCGTCCGGGCTGTCCGCGATCACCATGATCAGCGCGAAATCATTCAGCACCCGCGCTTGTAAGCCCGTCGCGCCGCCTGTGATATTGGTCGCCAGCACGGCTGATGGGTCTTCGCCAAAACTGCGCACGCCGATTACGCCGCCCGCCAGATAGCGGATCACGTAGTAATCGAGGTTGGGGAGCAGCACGCCACCCGGCGCATTGATGCGGTTCAAAAATGCCGCGTCGTCGTTGATCGCTTCGATCAAATTGTTCGTGCGCACGCTGCCGAACGGATTCGCGCTGATGATCACGGGGCGACCGCCGCGCAGCAGGATATGACGCAGCACGGCATCGGTCATGCGGTCAAGTTCACCCGCCGAAGCCGGTCCGTATTCGACGGCGATCAGGACGTAATCCCCCGGCGCAATCGAATCCACGTAGCGATATACAGCGGACGCGGGCGCGCCCGACGCATCGAGGAGACTGCCGGGCGGGGCGGCGAAATTCAACTCAACGATGAAGATCGGCGCGAGCATCGCCAACAGAATCAGCAGGCTGACGAACAAGCGGTCATAGCGGCGCGGGGTGCGGCGGCGCTTCGCCCGTGCTTTGACGGGTACGGCGGCAGGCGCATCGCTGATCTTCGGTAGATCGTCGGTGCGTGATTGCCGCACAAGCGCATTTTCGTTGTCTTCAAGGTCACGCAAGAACGGCGTGTCGTAGGTGAGGTCAATCGCGCTCAAGCGGGCTTCACCGGGTTTGGCAGTACGGGCAGTCATCGGCGCAATCGCGCGCAGCAGATCGACTTTCGCCTGCTGTTCCGGCTTGACCGTGACTGTTTGCGCGAATGTTGCCGCTCCCGGCGCAATGATCGGCACAGCACTGAGTTCGCCGGGGATACTCGACTCCTCCGCTGATGGCTGTTCGGCGCGGCGGCGGCGTCCGCGTTTTGGGAATTCGCCCGTGTCGGATTTGTCCGCGACTTCTTTTTCGCGCTGGCGCAGTTTCTTCAGGCGGTCGGGGAGGTCTGTCTCCGGCTTATCCTTCAACTGGCGCACAATCGCCGACGGGCTGACGTCGCGCGTCTGCTTCTGCACATCGTCCAGCCAATCCGCGCCCATCCCCGGTTGAAGATCGCCGGACTGCGGCAGGGCTTCGGTTTTGGTGGGCAGCCCTTCGGTGAATAAGCGATCCAGATCGACATTGGAATCGCGGAGAAGGGCTTCCGTTTCCGGCGTCAGTTCCGGCGCTTCGCCGGGGTTCAACGACGCGAGATAATCCTCTAGGCTGCTGAACACAGGTGCGGCAGCGAGTTCTTCCGTTTTGCGCACTTCTTCGATCCCGCTGAAGAAATCATCGTCTGGCGGCGGCTCAAAGTCGGCGTTTCCGCCGAATTCCGGCGCAGGTTCGTCGCGCATCCAGTCCGGCAGTTCTTGTGCCGGGGGCGGCGTGGGAACGGGATCAAACTCTGGCAGTTCGTCCGCTTGCGCGCCGGATGCTTCATCGCTTGGCTGACCACCGCCAAACTGGAGCGATGAGAAGAAATCGGAGTCGGACGGGGAAGCGCCGGATGCGGCGGGTGCGTCGAACGATGGTTGTTCGCTTTCACCTTGAAAACTCAGCGAGGAGAAGAAATCCGCATCCCCTGAAATGGGCGCGGGTTCAGGCGAGTCATCGAGTTCAAAGGTGCCGAAGAAATCACCTGCTTCGGCGCTGGGTGGTTCTTCGTCAAGCGCCAATGAGCCGAAAAAGTCGCTGTCATCGGCGGCAACGGGGGCGGGCGGTGCGTCCGCGAGTTCGAGTTCAGCGCCCAAATCGAGCGTGTCGGACGCATCAACATCTTCGCTCAAATCGAGCGTATCCGACGGATTGAGCGTCTGCCCCGGCATGATGCTTACCTCGGACGAGTCGGTGAAAGTCAGTCCGCTGAACAGCTCGTCATCCTCAGCGCTGCCAAACAGCGGCTCGGCTTCGTCCGTGCGGCGCATGTTCACATCTTCGCTGGTAGTCGTGATGTTTGCCACATCCAGATTTTGCTGGCGCGGCAGATCGTCCACCGTCGGGCGATCATCGTCCTCATCGGGCAGATTCTCCCACGCGAAAGAAGGCATTTCCGGCTCTGGTTCGGCGGACAAGCCCGCCAACATTGATGCAAACTCATCGCCGGGTTCAAGATCGGCGGGGAGCGCATCCATATGGGAGGGTGCAGACTCGCTTTGACTGAGTGCCTCGACATCGAACAAATCGCGGAGGGTATCGTCTGCGATTTCGGCATCCTCACGCGCAAAGCCGGACAAGATCGTGTCGGCATCGCGGGGTGTAGGATCGTCGGTGATATAGAGATCGTTCAGGTCGAAGTCATCATCCGGCTGCGAGGGAACAGCGGCGAATAACTCCGAGGGGAACTGCGGCTCATCCGTCTCAAACGTGAAGGCTTGATCGTCCTCTTGCTCACCGTCGAGCAGGTTCACGTCGGGGTCTTGCGTGATGAGCGAGAAGAAGTCCTCATCGTCCTGCGGCGTTGACCCGGCAGACGGCGCGCCACCGTAAAGGGCGGCTCGCACATCAGGATCAAGCGCGTCTTCCCCGAACAAATCCGGCACATCCAGCGGCGGCAAGCCGCCCGACGCGGGACTCGCATCTTCAAAAGTGAAATCGGCGGCGGCGGGCATTTCGTCGCTGTCGAACAGATCAAACACGACGGGCGGCGATTCAAAATCGCTGTCGAGCGATGTCGGCTTGCGCTGCGCGGGCATGGGCGGCGTTTCCGGCTCAGGCGCTTCGTCTGATTCGGCAAAACGCGTGAGCATACCGGTCAAGCCGGGGGTCGGCGGCACGACTTCATTGAGGCGCGGAATGAGCGGTTCTTCCGGTTCATCGCCTCTTTCAGCTTCAGCTTTATTCGCCGCCTCAACGGTTTCGGTATCGAAGGCGTTCAGCCAAGGCTGCGCGGCATCGATTCCTTCCGGTTCATCCGGGACGGGTGCTGCCATCTCCCAGTCGAATTCGCTGATCGGTTCCGCGATAGGCTGCGATGGTGTGGACGCCTCCATTTGGGCAATGTCTTCGCTCGTGATGCCGAAATCAAATTCTTCTAAGCCAATATCCGCTGCAGTTCGCTGATTGATTTCTTCAAAGCTGGGCGAGGGCGGCAGTGGATCACTCACCGGCGCGAACAAGTCCTCGGTCGAATCAAAGGCGGTGACATCTTGATCGCCGCGCTGTACCGACTGGACGATGGTATTGAGTTCGCTCAACCATGTCAGCGTCTCAGCGCTGTCCTGCGCCGGAGGTTCTGGCGCGGCGTCTGCTTCTGCGGCGTCCGCATCGGCTGGATGCGGCGGGAGCGATCCGGTTGCGGGAATTTCCTGCTGATTCAAAAACCATTCGAGATCGGGTTCGTCGATGCCGTCTGCTTCTTGCGGCGCGGATTGGCGCTGCGCGGCGACATCGCCAAAGAACTCGTCAAGGCGCATCAGCGTCCCCGTGCCAAACCCCTGCGGACGGTCGCCGCTGTCCGGTTCATCCTCATCCGAATACTGCGCTGGCTCGTCGTCAGATTCCATGAACCAACTTTCGTCCGGTCCGGCGGCGATCAGCGAGTCAACCTCCGAGTCGGGCGGGAGATCCAGCGTTCCTAGCTCATGATCAGGGTAGGTGGTCGGGCGATCCGGCAGGGTGTCGTAACCCGCTGCCGCTGCCGCTGCCGCGATCTCGTCGGTGACGCTGCTCCAATCATCATCCATCACGTTCTGATCAGCATCAGGCAGCGCCCAATCTACAGAAGCGGCGGCAGACGGGCGGAGCGGCGGTTCGGGTTCGTCTTCGCCCAGAATTCCCGTCACACCGTCTTTGGAATCGGCGGCGCGCGACGTGATCGGCTGATCCCCAAACATAAACTCCGGTGGGAGTTCGTCCTCATCCTCTGGAATGTCGTCGGCGGGAGCATCCCCCGCGCCGAGCGAGTCGAAGAAGGACGCGATCTCGTCGTGCGGCTCGTCGTCATCCATCTGAGGCGTAAACCCGCTGAACTCTGGGATTGGAGACGCATCAAAGGTGCCGGTGCTGCGCATCCACACCGGAACATCTTCTTGAGGCACAGTCGGCACAGGCGGATCGGACGTGAACTTGTCACCCGTGCGCATCCATTCCGGTTCTTCTTCTGGCTTGAGCGTTTCCATGCCTAAGAACCAGTCCGGCAGTGTTCCTGTTCCAGTGGGCGGCGGGGCGGGCGCATCAAGGTCGGGAAGTTCGCCGGTATCGTGAAACTCCGGCACTTCTTCTTCGATGCTCTTTTCGCGCCGCTGTTCCTGCTGGCGGGCGATCCACTCATCATAGGTGAGTTCGGTATCCACCTTTTCGACGAGAAACGCGCCCGAAGCAAGCCAGTCTTCGCTCAGACCGCCCTTCTCAAGCATATCCTCGTCGCCCCCCTCCTCCATCGCCAGCCAAGGCGCAGGTCCTTTGGGACGCGGCGGCGGGGAACTCGGCGGCGTACTTGGTGCGCCTTGTGTTGGCTTAGCAGGCGGCGGAGAACTCGGTTTTTCGTCCCCGTCGTCGTCATCATCCAACAGCCAAGGCGGAATTTCGTTCGGATTTTTCGCCATGATCCGCTACTCCCGGTAGTTACGGTCTTGCCCGATTAGGACGCGCACGCCGGTGACAACCGTCGCCAGCGCAATCCCAAGCAGGATACCCCGCTCTCCGGCGCTCACCGGAACGGCGAGCAGCCAAGCGCGGATTTGCCCAATCGTGCCGCTTCCGGGCAGCACGCCGATCAACATAATCAGCAGGACGACGGTGAACAAAATACCGCCCCACGTCACCCCGCGCCGCATGTACCGGTACGCGCCATAGACGAGCGCGAACAGTACTAAGCCCGCCAGCGCCGACTCCAGCGCAACCTGCACGGTTTCGAGCAGGGTCATATTCGCTTCGTCTTGATCGCTCAACCACAAGAAGATCACCAAGCCAGCGGCGATCAACATTACCAAGCTGTAGCCTGACCCGCGTCCGCGTGCGAACAAACGGCGCAAATGCACGCTGTACAGGTTCAAGATGCCGATCAAGACAGATACCGCAATCGTGATCGCGGCAATCTGAAGCAGGGCATTGGTGACGGAATTCGGGGCTATCAGCAGCCCAAGCAAAGTGATCAAGCCGACGCCAACCGCGACCGCCGCCGCGAGGATACTCCACAAACGAGTCACGGTTTACCCCCCACCGAACAAACGCGCCGCGATTACGTAACCGATGGCAGCCGTCATGCCGCCAACGACGAGCCAGCGCAGCACGTCAATCGTGACGGCGCTTGCCAGCGTTCCGGCATCGTCGCCTAGATACGCGCCCGCGACGAACATTTCTTCCCCGATGACCGGGGTGGTCGCCATGCCGAACGCGACCGCCTGCCCAACCAAGTGATCACTGCCCGCGACGGAGCGGCGCAAACCGCGCGATCCGGCATCGAGCAGAAGCGCGATCTCCGCGCCGTAGGTGCCAAACAAGATATTGCCGCTGACGCGCTCCGCGCCCACTGTTCCGGTGAGCGCCGCCGCGAAGGCTAACCCGCCTGTCCGCTGAAGCGATGGATACCAGCGCACAGCGGTCGCGGGAACGCGATCCACGCGCTGGCGAGACTGATACGCCCGGTAGAGCGTGCCATACGCAAGAGGAAGAAATGTCGGGTCGCTGCCGCTGATTATCGGCGTTTCTGTGCCGATTGCCGTCCGGCGGGCGACTTGCAAGACCATTTCGGCGCACGCCAGCGCGAGCACGGTTGCTTCTGCGCCGACGCCGGCACCACCAAACGAGACATGAAGCGGGCGTGCCGCTTCGATTGATTCACCGATCAACTGTGGGATCGCGCTGTAGCCAGCCAGCGGGCGCAGCGGAAATGCCGAGCGCTTACGGCGGGCGAACTGCGTGAGGATCGCCAACGCTGCCAGCGTCATGGTCAGGAAGATCAGCGTGATTACCCGTGTCGAGTTATCCAATGCATCCGCTCCGCTTACTGCTCATCCTGCTCAGACGGGGGATCATCATCTGGTGATTCGTCTAAGGCGGCGCGTAATTCCGCGATGCCTTGTGGAGTCTCCAGCGCCGATGCAAGACCGCGTATCGTTTCCCCCAAACCGAATACGCTCATGGCGGGCTGCGCGACGTACAGAGCTTGCGCCCCCAGTGCGCCGAGCGGTTCAATCGCATCGAGCATGAGCGAGATCGCCCGCGACCACCCGCGCGCTTTGATGTCAGCTACCCAGTTATCCATACGAGCGAGTATAGCACACGGGGATTATCCGCACATCAAAAACGTGAAGGGGACTTTTCGACCATGCAGGGTTAGGAGTCGATTTGAAGTTCCTCACCCCCGACCCCCTCTCCATCACAAGCGATAGAGAGGGGGAGCAAAGCCCTTGTTTTCTCCCCTCTCCAACCTTTGGTTAGAGAGGGGTCGAGGGCGAGGAAACGAGCGTTGTAGGGACAGGGCATGCCCTGTCCTGTGGGGCGCGGCGCTTTTAATCCCGCAACTCAAACGGCATGAGCGCCAGCGCCCGCCCGTTGAGCGTCAGCCGCGCCGTTTTGAGCGCCCGCACCAGATACGCCGCCGGGTCGAGATTAGCGGCAATCGGCGGAATTGGCTGATGGTGAGCCGACTCATACACGAATGCGGGAACACTGTCGGGCAAGTTGGCGAGTTCGCGCGCTTTTGCGACGGCGGCGCGCAGATCGCCCAATTGATCGACTAAGCCGTGTTCGAGCGCTTGTGCGCCCGTCCATACCCGTCCGCCGCCCACCGCATCGATCATGTCCGGTGAGGTTTTGCGCGCCTTCGCCACGCGCTCGACGAATTGACGGTAGGTATGCTCAACGCTGGCGGTGATCACGGCGCGTCCGCTTTCGGTAAACGGCGCGGAAGTATCGAACAGATCAGAATTCGCGCCGCGCTTGAACATCACCGAGCGCGCACCGATCATCGTTTCGAGATCGCCTGTCACCGGTTTCGCCGCGACCACGCCGATTGATCCGGTGATCGTCCCCGGCTGCGCGACGATCCACTGCGCGGGACACGCAACCATATAGCCACCGCTTGCCGCGACTCCGTTCATGAAGGCGATCACCGGGCGGGTTTTGGCGAGTTCGTCCAGCGCGCTCGCCATCGCTTCCGCCGCCACCGCTGATCCGCCGCCGCTGTCGATGAATACGATCACGGCGGCAGCATCTTTATCCTCAAGGAGCGCGCGCGCCTGCTGCACAATCGTGAGATCGCCCGCCGTTTCTTCGCCCACAAACGGAAGCGGAATCGGGAGTGGGATCGGGCTGCCGCCGCTCTCGCCGGAAAGCATCATGCCCGTGATCGGCATGATGGCGATGTACGGGCTGCGGCGCGGCAGTTCGGGGATCAACAAGCGGCGTTCCGCCTGTTCCCAGTCGATCAAGTGTTTGGTGTCGAGAAGCTCCGGCAGTGCTTCTTCGTATGCCAGCACATCGACATAACCGAGCGTGAGCGCATCAGCATCGAGGTGCGGCGAAGTGTCGATCATCGTGCGGATTTGTTCGGCGGTCTTCCCGCGTGAAGCAGCAATCGCGTCGATGATGATCCCATAGCGCGAATCGAGCAGCCATTCGATTTGGGCGCGGGCTTCGGGTGAGACATCATTACGTGACAGTTGATCGAATGCGCCCTTGTACGGTGTGATCGCCACAACATCGAGCGCGATCCCGACTTGCGCCAGCGCATCTTTCAGGAAGGTGGCGCGCTGGAATAACCCGACCGCCGCAAGATCACCCCCCGGCTGCATGAGGATTCGGCTGCACGCACTGGCGATCATGTATGCGCCGAGATCGTAGGCTTGCGCGTAGGCGATCACGTCTTTGCCTGCGCCGCGCAGCCGGTCGATCATGCCGCGCAAGGTTTGGGTATCCGCCAGCGAAAGCGCCGGATCACGCAGAAACAGGATCACCCCTTTTGGGCGTGGATCGGCGGCGATCCGTTGAAAGGCTTTCTCAAGCTCCCATAAGCTGAGGGCGGGTTCGCCTAAGATGCGGCGTTCCAGCCATGAGCGCGGCTCAGGCAGCGCGGGAATCGCGCCGCCGAGTGAGAAGAGGATGTAATCGAGATCATGCCGCCGTTTGCGCGCATTGCGTACAGTGCGGACGATCCGGCGAATCGCACGCAGCGGGTTGAGCCGCTGCCAAAATTTACGTTTCATTACGTTACCCGCTGTGTCTGGACAGTAAAATACAGTTGTTGATGCGCATTAGTGGCTTTGAACTGCTTTGCGCGGCTCGGAACTTGGATTAGTATAAGAACTAGCCCTCGCACGTTACAGGAGTAAACTTTGTCTCCCGAGGTACAGCGGAAACCCATGATGCCAACGCGGCTGATCGCGCTGTTGACTGCTCCAAGCGCCGCAATGAGCGGGGCTGCATCGCGTGAACGTGCGACAAAAATCGCGGCGTGTCTGTTGATCACCGCGATCACCTTGACAATCACAATCCCCGTGTTTTGGATGGCAGGTTACCCCGACGTATTTTCACTCATCGGTTTGGTTGCCATCGGTGTAAGCTACCTGATCAGCCGTACCGCGTATTATACCACCGGCGGCATTATGGCTTTCATCACCGCATGGGTGACGCCGCTGCTCTCGTCGATGATCGATCTACCGCTGTTTAACCCGTCGCTCGTGATGACCATCACATGGGTGATCATCGGTTTGTTTCTCGGCATCCTAATCTGGAGCGACCGCCGTGAGGTTGAACAGGCACTGCGCGAACGCGAAGAACGCTACCGTGTGCTGACCCAATACATGAGCGATTATGCGTACTCGCTTCAGATCACCGAAGATGGACGCTGGGTGATCGAATGGGTGGAAGGCGCGTGGACACCGATCACCGGGCAGTCGGTTGAGTCAATTTCTAGCGTGAGATGGCGTGAGATTGTTCACCCGGATGATTTATCCATCCTACTTGACCGTGACACGCGGCTGATACGCGGTGAACGCTGTATTCACGAATACCGCATTCGTAAACCGGATGGGGCGCTGCGCTGGATACGCGACTATGGCTACCCGATCTGGAATAAAGCGCATACCCGCGTCGAACGCGTGTACGGCGGCGTACAGGAGATCACCGAACGGCGTGAAGCCGAAGCAACAGCGGAAGACCAGCGCCGCCTAGCGGACGCGCTCCGCGAGACTGCCAGCATTATTTCAAACACGCTTGAGCAGGACGAAGTCCTTGACCGCATTCTTGAGCAGGTTTTCCGCGTGATTCCATCTGATTCGGCGGATATTATGCTGATCGAAGCGGGGAAAGCACAAATCGTGCGCGCACGCGGTTACGCAAAACGCGAAGGCGGCGAAGGACTGCTCAAGCTGGAGATCAACATCAATGAAGTCCCGAATTTTCGCCGGATGTTTATGACGGGCGAAAGTATCGTTGTTCCCGATGTAGACAACGCCCCCGAATGGCGTATGCGCGAGATCAGCGCGTGGATTCGCTCGTATGTCGGCACGCCGATCATCCTTGACGGCATCACGATGGGATTCATCAACGTTACGAGCGACCTGCCGAATACCTTTACGCAAACGCATGCCGCGCATCTGCGCGCCTTCGCCAGCCAAGCCGCGATTGCCATCCGCAACGCGCTCTTATTCGATGAAGTGCGCCGCTATGCCGATGCGCTCAGTATGATGGTCGTCGAGCGCACGAACGAACTGAGTTTGGAGCGGGAACGCCTGCGCGCCATCTTAGAAGCATCCGGCGAAGGCATTGTGTATTGGGAACAGGGCGTCATCAAGTACGTGAATCCCGCGTTCGCTGGCATGATGGGATACAAACAGCAGGAATTAATCAATCAACCGCTGGTGATTTTCCGCGACCCCCGCTTGAGCGAAAAACGCGCGGCGCGTCTGCTAATGCGGGTGGATCGACTGATCAAGCGGCACATCTGGCGCGGTGAAATCCCGCTGCGGCGGAAAGACGGCGCGATCATAATGGCGGGGATCACGCTGTCGCGCGTTGCCGGAACGGACAGCGCCGATTCGCTCGTGCGGGTAGTGACGATTGTGCGCGATATCACGCGCGAAAAAGCGATCCAACAGCAGCAGTCGCAGTTTGTAGCCCATGCTTCACATGAACTGCGCACGCCGATTACGAACTTCAAGACGCGGCTGCACCTGCTTCGGCGCGACCCGGCAAACACCGAAAAGCACATCAGCATCTTGGAAGAAGTTAGCGAACGGATGCGGCGGCTGGTTAACGATCTACTCGATCTCAGCCGTTTTGAACGCGGTTTAATCCCGCTGTATTTGAATGAGGTTGACCTCACGCACTTGGTCACGCGGGTGTTCAACGCGCAGCAAGAAGAAGCAAATCGCAAACAGATCATGCTCACGCTGAGTCCGGCGGACATGCCGTTAACCGCGCGCGTGGACGAAGAACGCATGATTCAGGTGGTGACGAATCTGGTCACGAACGCGATCCACTACACACCATCCGGCGGTGTGATCGTCGTCTCCGTCAAGCCGATACCGGACGGACGCCACGCCGAAATTCTGGTGCGGGATACCGGAATTGGCATCGCGCCGGAGCATCTGCCGCTGATCTTCCAGCCATTTTTTCGCGTCTCAAACGAAGTTGAAGGGAGCGGCTTAGGCTTGAGCATCGCCAAGCAGTTGGTCGAACAACACGGCGGCACGATCACCGTTGAAAGTCAGGTCGGCGTGGGCAGCGTGTTTACCATCACCCTGCGGTTAGCGCGGGCGGTTGGCGAACTCCCCCAAGTCGATGTCTAGTGATAGACAGACCAGCCCTGTCCGTCTAAGTCCCCAAGCGGCTATAATGCCAACCTGAAACCGAATCGCTCGGAGCTGCTGCATCATTTCGTGCGCTCGCTGACGCTTAAATTGCAGTCCGCTCGCCTTCTCCGTCATATCGCCGCCTGCCGCAAGCAGGATTCCATCTATACCTTTTGGTTATACGCACGACACGCAGACGGGGTTACCTTGGAAGATGCGCGTGAATCGGATGCTGCCGGTGTTTGTCTTGCCGTAAAAGGTTGGGCGACGGGACGCGGCGAACGGAAAGAGAAGGCGATGCAACATTTACCGGGGCACGTAGTCTGGGAGATCGATTTGTGATCCTCACCCTGTTAACGGTGGTTTACCTTGTGTGCGTGGTTACGCTGAGTTTGTACGCGATTGCCACGCTTGTTTTGATTGTGCTGTATCTTCTGCGCCGCCGCCGCATCACGCAGCCCGCGCCTCTCACTGAATTTCCCAAAGTCGTCGTACAGCTTCCGGTCTATAACGAACGGATGGTCGTCGCGCGCTTGATCGACGCGGCGGCGGCGCTCGATTACCCGGCGGATCGCCTGACGATTCAAGTATTGGATGATTCGACCGACGATACGACATGGATCGCCGCCGCCAAAGCCGCCGAATGGTCGGCGCGGGGCGTGAATGTCCAGCACATCCGGCGCGGGTCGCGCGATGGATTCAAAGCCGGAGCGCTGGCGCACGGGCTGTCGATCACGGACGCGGACTATGCCGCCGTGTTTGACGCCGACTTCATCCCGCCGCCGGATTTCTTGCGGCAGATGCTGGCATCGCTCAGCGATCAGCCGGGCGTGGCATGTGTTCAAGCGCGGTGGGGACACCTAAATCCGTTTGATAACCCCTTAACACGAATGCAAATGCTGGCGCTCGACGGGCATTTCGTCGTCGAGCAGATCGCCCGCGCCGAAAGCGGCTTGATGATGAACTTCAACGGGTCGGGCGGGTTGTGGCGCACGGCAGCGATTGCCGACGCGGGCGGCTGGCGCGATACCACGCTCACCGAAGACCTTGACTTGAGCTACCGGGCGCAGCTTCGCGGTTGGCGTTTCGCCTACCGCCCCGATGTCGTCGTTCCGGCGGAGCTGCCCGCCACCCTGACGGCGTACCGTCACCAACAGGCACGGTGGGCGCGCGGCGGAACTCAAGTACTGCGCTATTTGCTCGTGCCGGTGTGGAAGTCGCGGCGGTCGCTCGGCGTCAAGTTGATGGCGACGGCGCACTTGTGCCAATACATCGTTCACCCGATGATGATCGCGCTCGTGATCCTGACGCCGATCTTGACGCTCACGCACGTTCTGCAAGATGTCTCGGTAGGGGCGCTCGGCTTGCTCTCGCTCGTGCCGCCAATGTTGTTCGCGCTCAGTCAAGCGGCGCTGTACGCTGATTGGAAGCGGCGCATCTTGGCGCTGCCGATCCTGCTGGTGATGGGCATGGGTTTATCGCGCAGCAACACGCGCGCGGTGCTCGATGGCTTATTCGGCGGGCGCGGTACCTTCAACCGGACGCCCAAAACCGCCGGTTCACACACGCAGATCGATGCGCCGCGCTTCAGCATCGACTGGCTGTGGGAGACTGCATTCGCGGCGTACAGCATCGGCGCGATGATTGTCGCCTATTTCCTGCTGCCATCACTTGCACCGTATATGGCGCTCTACGGGATCGCGTTCAGCGTGTTTGCGCTGGTCAGCGCGCGCGAGTCGTGGGTTGCGTATCGTGCTGGTTCGCGCGATCATGACATGATTGGCAGTCTCAAACGCCTGCTCAAGTGGTGAGCGGAAAGTTCCGGAAGGATCGCGCATGCGTCGAATCGCCCGTCTGCTCTTGATCGCGCTGTTGATGTTCGCGCTGGTACTCGTCCAGCAGATCGCGCCGCCCAACGCTCAAGGGGTGCGGACGGGATGCAGCGGCACACTCCCCACGCGCTTGATCGTCCGCGAACGGGGGCGCGTATCCCCTGCTGGAGACGACTCGCCGCTGAATGTGCGTGCAGCGGCGGGGACGGATAACGAAGTCCTCGGCAGAATACCCATCGGCGGCGTGTTTTTCGTGCTGGATGGCTTTGAATGTACGCAGCGCTACACATGGTATCAAGTGGAGTACGAAGGCATCATCGGGTGGGCGGCGGAAGGAGATGCGGAGGTGTACTTCACCGAGGTGTATCCGCCGCTGCCGTAAAGATTCAACCCGCGTGAAAACTATTGTGATCTCACCCCTTGTCCGATATTCAAGAACCGCTCTCAATCCTTAAAAGCTCCTCACCCCCGCCCCTCTCCAACCGAAGGTTGGAGAGGGGAGAAAACAAAGGTTTTGCTCCCCCCTCTCTGTCGCTTGCGATGGAGAGGGGCAGGGGGTGAGGAGCAGTACATCGAGGCAAAAGTGTCGTCCCGTGAACCGAATTCGGGGAGGAGCTTGCATAAAAATTCGCTGAGTAAATCCCCACAATCTGCCCCAGATAGCGTCTAATCCATACAGCAATCAATCAAGGAGTCCGATGATGCTTGAGACAGCCACGCTCGCCGGAGGGTGCTTTTGGTGCCTTGAGGCGGTCTACGATCAATTTAAGGGTGTTCACGATGTCGTGAGCGGGTACAGCGGCGGTCATGTCGAAAACCCGACCTACCGCGCCGTCTGCGATGAAACGACCGGGCACGCCGAAGTGATCCAGATTCAATATGATCCGGCGGAGGTCAGCTACAGCGACCTGCTCGATGTATTCTTCACGATCCATGATCCGACGACGATCAACCGTCAGGGGAACGACGTCGGCACGCAGTACCGCTCGGCGATCTTTTTTCACACGCCGGAGCAGCAGCAGACCGCAATCGCCAAAATCGCCGAGTACAACGCGAAGAAGCTGTGGAACAGCCCGATTGTGACCGAAGTCGCGCCGTTCACGCACTTCTACGCGGCGGAAGGTTATCATCAGGAGTACTTCACAAACCACCCGAACCAGCCCTATTGTCAGGTGGTGGTTGCGCCGAAGGTCGCCAAGTCCCGCAAGGTCTTTTTCGACCGCATGAAGAAATAAGGCGGTCGCGCGCTGTTTCGCTAAAACGCTCCTCACCCTTGCCCCTCTCTATCACTTGCGATGGAGAGCGGGTTGGGGGATGAGGAGTGCTTGTGTACTGTCTTATCCCAACTGTTCAAACACCTTCGGCGTGATCAACCACATCAGTTCCCCGCGCATGGGTTGATACGCGGATACATCAATCCGTGCGATCCCGCCCTTCTTCATGATGACCCGCCCACCGCCGATCAAATCCGCGATAACTTTGCTGAAGTCCGGCTCGTGACCGACGATCATCAGGCTGTCATCCATCGGCAGATCACGCGCGAGGGTTTGCAGTGCCGCAAGGTTGAACCCCGGCGAAAGCTCATCACGCAAAGCGGGCGTCAAGCCGATCCCTGTGCCGATAATTTCGGCGGTTTGGCGGGCGCGCGTCAGCGGGCTGGTATACAGCCGATCCGGTTCGACTTCCAGCAGCTTGAGCATGCGCCCTAACCGCCGCGTGTGACGAATCCCGCGCTCCGTCAGTTGGCGCTGTGCGTCCGGCGTGCGCCCATCCGAGTCTTCGGCGTGGGCATGCCGTAAGAAGTACACGATCACGTGGGTTATCCTTCCTCGTATCCGCGCGGGTGAGTTTGATGCCACTTCCATGCCGTCTCCATGATTCGACGCAGATCGTACATCGGTTCCCATCCGAGTTCGCGTGAAATCGTTGTGCTGTCGGCGATCAACGTCGGAACATCCCCGGCGCGGCGCGGTCCAAAAACTGCCGGAATTGGATGCCCCGTCACTTGGCGGGCGGTTTCCAGCACCTCAAGCACGCTGTAGCCCTCGCCGTTGCCAAGGTTGTACACGCGGCTGCGTCCATCCGTCAGCGCTTCGAGCGCCAACACATGCGCCATCGCCAAATCCAACACATGAATATAATCGCGGATCGGCGTGCCGTCGGGGGTGGCGTAGTCATTCCCGTACACCTGCACATGCTCACGCTGACCGAGCGCGACTTGCAGCAGGATCGGGATCAAGTGCGTTTCGGGATCGTGATCTTCTCCGATATGCCCGTCCGGGTGCGCGCCGCACGCGTTGAAGTAACGGAGCGCGCAGTATTTCAAGCCTTTGGTACGGTCGAGCCAATAGAGTATTCGTTCGCCGATAGCTTTGGTTTCGCCGTACACGCTGCCGGGGACGATCCGCTCATCTTCGGGGATCGGGATGCGCGTCGGTTGATCAAACAGCGCCGCCGTCGATGACAAAATAAACCGGCGCGTCCCGCTTTCGACCGTGGCTTCGAGCAGGTTGGTGGTCGAAAGCACATTATCGCGGAAGTATTTGAACGGTTCTTGCATACTTTCGCCCACAAGGATATGCGAGGCGAAGTGCATCACCCCGTCAAATTTGTGTTCCGCGAACAAGGCGATCAAATCGTTCATGTCGAGCAGATCACCGTGTACGAAGGTTGCTTGCGGGTGAATTGCGCGGCGGTGTCCGGCGATCAAGCTGTCAAAGACCACCACTTCATAGCCGCGTTCGATCAAAACTTGGGTGACATGGCTGCCGATGTAGCCCGCTCCCCCCGTAACAAGCACTTTCATAGACTCTGCGTCCTTTGGTTCGTTTTAGCGCGAAATTTGGGTGTTAACTGTTCTCGTCGTTATCGTACACGCTTGAGGCGCGATTCCCTCGCTGTGACGCGCCGCGCATGGTGATCTGCGACTCTGGCGTGAGCGCGACGGGCTGATACGGCAGGGCAACATCAATATCCAGCGATTCCAGTAGGCGCATCAAGTCCAGCAGGATGCGTTCTTTTTCGGCGGTGAACACCGTCCAATCCGCGATATTGACGTAACAGCGCACGAGAATTTCGATCCCCTGTGCGGTCAAATTGATCAAGTAGACAACGATGGAGTCGCTTTCGACGCTGTCGCGCTGGCTCAAGTGTTCCCGGATCGCCGCGAGAAGCTGATCGAGTTTATTGGAAGGCGTATTATAGTGAATGGCAAGGGTAAAATCGATCTGGCGTTTACTCAACCGCGACCAGTTGAGGATCGTCGAGGCGGCGAGTTTGCTGTTGGGGATGCTCACCAGCGCTTGATTCATCTGACGCACCCGCGTTGATCGAATCCCCACCTGCTCAACCTTACCTTCGACATCTGGCGTTTTGATATATTCCCCCACATGAAACGGGCGGTCGCTCACCAGCGCTGTGAAGCCGAACAAATTCGAGAGCGTATCTTGAGCGGCGAGCGAGATCGCCAAACCGCCGATCCCCAATCCGGCGATCAAGCCGCTGATGTCATAACCCCATGTCGCCACGATCACCGCCGCGCCGATCAAAACCACGAGGATTTGTAACCCTGTGCGCGCAAACGGCAGCAGCGATTCTTCGATCAACACGCCTGTGAAGCGGAACAAGCCGCCGCGTGTGCTGGTCAGCACATTGATCAACCGCATGAAAAAGACAAACGCCGCGACCAGCACCAGCGTGCGCGTCACCTGAAAGATCAGCGTGGAGAGCGGCGGCGCGATTTCGTACACGCGGGCGAACACGTCGATCAGCGCGGCAAACAGCAAATAATTGATCGGCACGATCAGCAGTTTGCGCAGCGTGGTTCCGATGGTGTCGGTGTTGGTGGCGCGCGAAAACAGACGGATCAACACCCGCAGTAAAATGCGGCTGACCAGACTGCGGATCACGATCAAAATCACGAGCGCGCCGAGGATGAGCGGCAGACGGATCAGAATATCCCCAACAAGGGCGGACAGGTTGTTCCAGTCGATCAGCATAATCCCCCAAACGCAATCAATCTTTCACATGAATTTGCACCTACTCTATTCTGAGTATACTGGCACAAATAGGGTCATCTCTACCTATTCAAGCGATCTCGTCCGCCATTGGAATAAGGAATCAATGAATCATGCCCGATTTAGATGGTTTACTTCAGCTTGTGATCGCAGGGGGCAGCGTAGCGTGCGGCGGGATCGTCGTATTCGGGATTCTTGGGGTGCTCTTCGCGCTGATCCGGGGCAAAACATTATTCCGCAGTTTGCAGTTCGGGATCGTCGTCGTGATGGCGAGTTTAGTGCTCCCCGGATTGTTCGGGATCGGTATTTATGTGTCCTACAATGCCACGTCCGCTTTCTTGAGCACTGCTCAGGAAGTACAGGGGGTTGTCGTCCGGTTGGTTGAGGGTAGGATGCAGGAAGGCGGCATCGGCTACAGCTCGGTTGTCGAATTTACCGCGCAAGATGGCTCCACAATCGAATTTGAAGACAACAGCGAAATGTGCAGTCCTGCTTGTAAACAGGTCGGGCAGCAGGTGACCGTCCTTTACGATCCGACTAGCCCCACCAACGCCACGATCTCAAGCCCGCTGACGAATTGGATTTGGCTGCTGGTGTTCGGCGTTCTCACCGCGATATTCCTCATTATGGGCGTTTGGCACATCGTCGATTCGTTCCGAAAAGACAAGTATTGGCGCGCCGTCGAAGCGATCGCCGAAGCAGTCTCGTGATCATGGGGCATGCGAGGAAAGGAAATGCTATGAACTGACTTCAACCACTCGTCCCACGTTCGATCCTGACTCAGATGGATTCCCCCAACATAGCAGCGATGGTCTTGACGATCGCGGGCGGCAGCGGCAGATCGTCAGCCCACAAAGTTGGAATGTGCAGTCTTAACCCCGGCAGCAGCGGCGTCTCGTAATCCGACTGCGGATCGACGACTTGCCGGTCATATGTGCCGTTCGCATTCATCCTGTAAAACAGGGCTTCTTTTTGAGGCGGATCGATGACCCAGTATTCGGTGACGCCGCCTTTTTGATATTCGTACAACTTTTCGACCCGGTCACGCTCGACGCTTTCAGGCGATACGACTTCGATACACAAATCCGCCGCACCTTTGACCATCGTCGGGAGTATTCTCGCTTTGTGTTCGTTGAGTACCAGCATCACATCCGGTTCGCGGATTACATCCGGGCTGAGGCGCACGACGAACGGTTCTTTGAGAGCTTCGCCGATTGGGCGGTACGCGAGGTAGGCTTGCAGTAGGATGTAGAGATACCCGGTGAGCTTGTCGTAATACCGCTGGATCGGACTCGTCTTGATCACGTATCCTCGAACCCATTCCGCGAATTGATCCATGTACTGGCTCAGGTAGTCGGCTTCGGACACGTTCTCTGCGATGATTTCACCCGCAGGACGATAAAGCAGTGTCTCAAGCTGGTACGCGCACATGGATGATTAATCCTCATCTTTGTCGTGGCGTAATCATAGCACATACCATCGCGCGTCTGACCGTTCGTTTGCTACAATTGTGCTATTCATGGGATGTATGATCCGAGGCACGATGGCAGCAGACTTATTGAGCGTGTTGAACCCGGCGCAGCGTGACGCCGTAAGCGCGGGGACGGGCGCGGTGCTCGTCCTAGCGGGACCCGGCAGCGGTAAAACCCGTGTCCTGACGCACCGAATCGCCTACTTGATCGGTGAAATGGGGATTCCGCCGCGCGGGATCATCGCGGTGACGTTCACGAACAAAGCCGCCGCCGAAATGCGCGCCCGCGCCGAGTCGCTGCTTGAGGGACACATCGACGGTTTGCAGATCGGCACGTTCCATTCGATTTGCGCGCGCCTGCTCCGCATCGAAGCCGATCACCTGCCGAGCGGCTACGGGCGCGATTATGTGATTTACGACAGCGATGATCAGACCGCACTGATGAAAACCGTCGTCGCGGAACTGCGCCTAGACCCGAAGAAGTTTTCGCCGGGGCGGATTTTGAACGGAATCAGCGGCGCGAAAAACGAGTTGATCACGCCGGAGGAGTACGCCAGCGGCGATTACTTCACCGAGATCGTCAAACGGGCGTACCCGCTCTATCAACAGCGACTGCGCCAAAACAACGCGATGGACTTTGACGATCTGCTCATGCAAACAGTGATGCTGCTGCGCGATAACGAAGTCGTGCGCCAGAAGTATCAGCGCCGTTCCGAACATGTGCTGATCGACGAGTTTCAGGATACGAACACGGCGCAGTACAAGCTGATCCGGCTGTTGGGCGGGTATCACGGGAACTTGTTCGCCGTCGGTGACGAAGACCAGAGTATTTATGCGTTTCGCGGCGCGGATTACCGCAACGTGCAGCAGTTCCGCAAAGATTATCCCGAAGCACGCGTGATCCTGCTTGAGCAAAATTACCGCTCAACGCAGATCGTGTTGGACGCGGCTCGGAGCATCATCGACAAAAACAAGAACCGCACACCAAAACAACTTTTTACCGACAAAGAAGGCGGATCACCCGTCACCGTTCATGAGGCGTACAGCGAAGGTGAAGAAGGCGAATGGGTGGTCGAGCGCATCCGCGCCATGATGCGCAGGGGCTACGGCTACCGTGATTTCGCGGTGATGTACCGGATCAACGCGCTGTCGCGGACGCTCGAAGATGCATTCAAAGCGACAGGCGTCCCGTATCGCATTGTCGGCGGCGTGAGCTTCTACCAACGGCGCGAAATCCGCGATCTGGTGGCGTATCTGCGCGTGATCAACAACCCGATTGATACGATCAGCCTGAACCGGATCATCAACACGCCGACGCGCGGCATTGGCGATAAAACCGTCACCACGCTGCACGATTGGGTTGCAGCGCGTGGCAGGGGTTATTTAGAGGCACTCGAAGCGATCGCCAAAGGCACACTGATCCCTGTGACCGGACGCGGCGGGAAAGCGCTGGCAGAGTTCGCCAGCTTGATCATCGACTTACGCAAAATCGCCTTCCCCGGCGATGACACACCGACTGATCTCACCGTGCTGTTTGACGAATTGACGGCGCGTATCCGTTATGTGGCGTATCTGCCGGAGATCAGCACGACGCCGGAGCAGGTGCAGGAGCGCCTAGAGAATATTCAAGCGCTGCGTGGTCTGGTGAGCAGCAAGAAGGATTTGCGGCTCGATGACTTCCTCGCGGATGTCTCGCTCAACACCGACGCCGAACCCGTCGAAGAATCCGGCGAAAAGCTCGCCAACAGTGTGACTTTGCTCACGCTGCACGCGGCGAAAGGGCTGGAATATCCGGTCGTGTTCATCGCGGGGGTTGAGGACGGACTGCTGCCGCATTCGCGCAGTTTTGCCGACGCGGACGAAATGGCGGAAGAACGCCGCCTGATGTACGTCGGACTCACCCGCGCACGCGATCACCTGTTTTTGTCGTATGCCTTCCGGCGCTCACTGTATGGCGAAAGTATTCCGAGCATTCCGTCACGGTTTTTGGCGGATATTCCCCAGCACTTGACCGAAGGCTCATCGCTCAAGGTGCGGCACATGACCGAACGCGAGGCGTACAAAGAGGCAACCCGCTGGGACAGCGACTCACCGCCGCCGTCACCGAAGCCGCGTGCGAAAATCTTCGAGTTTGATTCACGCGCAGCCGCCGCTAAAGACCGCCCATCGTCCGCCGCTCCGGCACCCATCCCTACCCCCACACCGGGACTCAACTACAAGGCGGGGATGCATGTGTATCACCCCAAGTTCGGACCGGGAATCGTAATAGACAGCCGCCGCTCCGGCACCGATGAAGAAGTCAGCGTGAGATTTGAGGATAAGCAGGTCGGACTCAAACACCTGTTGGCAGCTTTCGCCAAGATGCGGATTATTCCGTAGAGGCTGCTTGCCCTTACCGCTCCCAAAAGCTCCTCACCCCCTACCTCTCTCTAACCGAAGGTTAGAGAGAGGTAGGGGGTGAGGGGTTTTAGGCAATGAGAGCGATTGTTGATTATCGGATCAGCCCTCTTCGCTAACAATCCACATTGATGCATTTCTCATTCCGAAGAATCGAAAGCCCCTGCGATCAAACTGCACACAACCAAAAGCATTTCATTTTGGCAGTTTGCACAAAATTCGCCAATTTCGCCGTTTTGGTGACGCTTATCACCCCAGTTTATGACCTTCTCAACTATACGCGGCGCAAGAACAGGCTTAATTTCTAATAAAAGCTGTTGGGAAAAATATTGAGAGCGACACAATGGCACACGGAACGATTGAGATCGATCATGCCCGGTGCAAGGGATGTGAACTCTGTACGACGGTCTGCCCCAAGCAGATCATCGTGATGGATACCACCACCTTGAACGCGAAGGGCTATCACCCTGCCAATTTGTTTGATCCGGACGATCAATGTACGGGGTGCGCGATTTGCGCGGTCATCTGCCCGGATACCTGCATCACGGTTTATCGAGAAACAGCAGCCATTCGCACGCCCGCCCATTTGGAACGGAGGTAGCGCGATGGCAAGAGAACTCTTAAAAGGCAACGTCGCGATTGCCGAAGCAGCGCTGCGTGCCGGATTAGAAGCTTACTTCGGCTACCCGATCACCCCGCAAACCGAACTCCTCGAACATCTCTCCGCACGCATGCCAGAACTCGGTCGCGTGTTCTTACAAGCAGAAAGCGAAGTCGCGGCGATCAACATGGTCTACGGCGCGGCGAGTACCGGATCGGTGGCGATGACTTCCACTTCCAGCCCCGGTTTCAGCTTGATGCAAGAAGGTTTGTCGTACATCGCCGGTTCAGAGCTTCCGTGCGTGATCGTGGACATGATGCGCGGCGGTCCCGGCTTGGGGAATATCCTGCCCGCGCAGGGGGATTATTTTCAGGTCACGCGCTCGGCGGGTCACGGCGATTTTCACCCGATTGTGCTTGCGCCCGCGTCGGTGCAAGAAGCGATTGATTTCACCGTGCTGGCATTTGACCTGACCGAGAAATACCGTCATATGGTGATCATCGCCGCCGACGGGCAGATCGGTCAAATGATGGAACCGGCGGAACTCCCGCCGATGCGTCCGCTGCGCACAGAGCGTCCCGCGTGGGCGCTGACGGGCGCTCAAGGACGCGCGAAAAATATCGTCACTTCGATCTATTTGAAAGCGGAAGCCGAAGAAGCCTTCAACCTCAAAATTCAGGCGCGGCTGCAAGAAATTAAACGTGCCGAGCAGCGCTGGTACGAATATGCGACCGACGACGCCGATCTGCTCGTATTGGGCTTCGGGACGGCGGGACGCATCGCCTTGAGCGCGGTGCAAACGGCGCGCGAACAGGGCTTAAAAGTTGGTCTGCTGCGCCCACAAACACTGTACCCGTTCCCTGATGACCGGATTGCTGAACTTGCCGGGCGCGTGCAGGGCTGTCTCGTGGTCGAAATGAACGCGGGTCAAATGCTCGATGATGTGCGGCTTGCCGTGAACGGGCGCGTTCCGGTCAAGTTTTATGGGCGGATGGGTGGCGTGATCCCGATGCCGGAAGAAATTCTCAACGCGATCACCTTAGAAATTGACGCGCTCGCGGTGCGGAGCTAGTTCAGGAGAATCCGTTATGGTAACTATTGCTATGGAAGACATCCCTCATCTTGAGATGGAAACCGTTTACAGCCGCCCGGAATCGTTGAGCAGCCGCCCAACGCATTACTGCCCCGGCTGCACACATGGGATCGCGCATCGCATCCTTGCCGAAGCGTTTGACGAACTCGGCATCCGTGAGCAGGTGATTCTGGTCGCGCCCGTCGGCTGTTCGGTGTTTGCGTATGATTATTTTGAGACGGACGGGTGCGAAGCGGCGCACGGTCGCGCCCCGGCAATGGCGACCGGTATCAAGCGGACGCGCCCCGAAAATATCGTCGTGTCGTATCAAGGTGACGGCGATCTCGCGTCGATTGGCGCGGCGGAAATTCTGCATGCTGCCGCGCGCGGCGAACACATCACGAGCATTTTCATCAACAACGCGGTCTACGGCATGACGGGCGGGCAGATGGCTCCGACCACGCTGTTAGGTCAGCGCACCACCTCGTCACCGACCGGGCGTGACTCGGCTCAGACGGGTTTTCCGCTGCGCATGAGTGAACTGCTTGCGCAGTTGGACGCGACAGCGTACATCGCGCGCGTTTCGCTGCACGATGTCAAGCACATCCGGCAGGCGAAAAAAGCCGTGATCACCGCGCTCAAGGCGCAGATGCACGGGTTGGGCTTCAGCATGGTGGAAATGCTGTCAAGCTGCCCGACGAACTGGGGAATCACGCCGAAAGATGCGCTCAAGTGGGTGGAAGAACACATGATCCCGCAGTACCCGCTCGGTGAATACAAGATGATCGACGACGTGCGGGCGATTGCGCTGGAAAGAAAGCAGGGGTAACGATCATGCTGGAAGGCATTATCCTCGCCGGATTCGGCGGGCAAGGCGTGATGTTTGCCGGGCAGTTACTCGCCTACACCGCGATGGATGAAGGCTTAGAGGTCACATGGATTCCGTCGTATGGACCGGAGATGCGCGGCGGCACAGCGCACTGTCTGACAATGATCAGCGACCGCCCGATTGCGTCGCCGCTGATGAATCGTTCGACAGCGGCTGTTGTGTTCAACAACCCGTCGTTTGATAAATATGAGCGCGAAGTCGCGGTCGGCGGCTTGCTCGTCGTCAACACCTCGCTGATCGCACGCACGAGCACACGCGAAGATATCACTGTGTTAAACGTCCCCGCGACGGAGATCGCCAGCAAGTTAGGCGATGCGCGCGTGACGAATATGGTGCTGCTCGGCGCGATGCTCGCCGCCCGCCCGATCATGCCCGTCGCGGCGCTCGAACGCGCGCTTGAGCATCACATCCCGAAAAACCGCCGGAACTTGATCCCGATGAACTTACAAGCCATCGCGCATGGGGTCGAAGCGGCGCAAGCGGTGATGGTGTAGACTCACCCCTCTAAAAAGCTCCTCAACCCCCTCTCCATCGCAAGCGATAGAGAGGGGGAGAAAACAACCTATGGAGAAACGATCCTTGAATTCACAGAACCAGACCAGCTTGATTCAAACGCTGCTGCGGGTGGCGTTAGGCGCAAGCCTGCTGTTCGCGGGGATTTCCCATCTCACTTTTGCGCGGACTGAATTTCTGGCGCAGGTGCCGGATTGGGTGCCGCTGGACAGCGATCTGGTGGTTGTGTTGTCCGGCATCGTCGAAATTGCGCTCGGCTCGGCGTTGATCTTCTTGGGGCGCTACCGTGTTGCCGTTGGCTGGGCTGCTGCCGCCTTCTTTGTGGCGGTTTTCCCCGGTAATATCGCGCAGTATCTCAACCGCGTTGATGCGTTCATGCTCAACACCGACGAAGCCCGCGCGATCCGGCTGGTGTTTCAGCCTGTGTTGATCGCGTGGGCACTGTGGTCTACGGGCGCATGGCAGGCATGGCGCAGCCGCCGCTCATCCGCTCAAGATCGATGATGGGCTGTTTTACCCCTCAAACGTGATCTGACCGTCGCACACGGTCAGCACCGGACGCACGCGCGTGATCTGATCGGGCGGTGTGGCGAACAAATCCGCCGAAAATATGACCAGATCCGCCAGCATCCCCGGCTTGATCTGCCCGCGCGCGTGTTCTTGAAACTCGGCATACGCGCCCTCACGGGTGTAGCTGATCAGCGTATCCGTCAGCGTTTGCCGCTGATCAGGCACGCCCGTGCCCCATGCGCGCCGATTCAACGCGGCGTGCATGCCCATCATCGGATCAGCCGTCACAACAGGAAAATCACTACCAAACGCGAGATGTGCCCCGGTTTCGCGGATCGTCTGCCATGCGAAACTGCGCCCCCACCGCGCCGCACCGACGCGCGCTGGAAACGGTTCTTGCGTCTCCGGGTACGTGATCGGGCTGTGGAGCGGCTGCATCGACGCGATTACGCCCAATTCGGCAAAGCGCGGTAAATCCGCCGGATCGATCAATTCGATGTGTTCGACGCGGTGGCGGCTGTCGCGCGCGCCGTTGATCTGGCGCGCATAGGCATAGCCGTCGAGCGTGCGCTTGACCGCCGCATCGCCAATCGCGTGGACGGTGATTTGCAGCCCGCGCGCATCGCATTCAAGCGCGATCCGGTTAAAGTGTTCGGCGCTGTAGAGCGCATCGCCGCGCCAACCGGGACGATCGGCGTAATCGTCGATCAAGAGCGCCGTCCATGACTCCATCACGCCATCCATGAACAGCTTGACGCGACCGGAGCGCACCTTGTCGCCCTGATACAACCGCGCCATGTCAACCGCTTCATCAAGGTCGCTGATCGTCGTCGTCGGGAAGATGCTGAACGGAATATTCACACGCACGCTGAGTTCGGATTCGACTGCCGCGTAAAATGCCGCCTGTTCCGCGTCACCGTCCATGTTATGCACGCTGGTGATCCCGTACTGCGCCGCCTGTTTGAGTCCTTCGCGCAGCCAAACGCGCTCGCGCGCCGGGTTGAGCTTGACCGCCCCGACGGTGTTCCCGACCAAGCCTTTAACCGTGCGCCCCCATGCATCAAAGTGACGCAGCACCACACCATACGCGGCAGGCTCGACCAACTCTCCGGTCGCCGTCCCGTCCGCCGCCATCATAATCTCGCTGTTCACGCCGGTTTGCGCGCCGTGCAGCGTGCCGGAAATTTCGAGCGCGCGCGTGTTCGCCCATGCCGTGTGATGATCGTAGCCCATAATCAACAGCGGGCGATCCGGCAGGATCGCGTCAAGGTGCTGGCGGGTGAGGCGCTCCCCCGGCGGCAGGACTTCATAACGAAACTGCACGGCGTTGATCGATTCGTCATCGGGGTGTTCGGCGGCGTAAGCACGAATTACGGCGCTCATCTCGTCAAGCGACTGCGCATCCCACAGTTGAATGTGCCCCAACTCCATCGCGCCGAAGAACAGGTGATAATGGCTGTCCACGATCCCCGGCATGAGCGTCGCACCCTGCCCATCGATCACGCGGGTGTCAGCGGTGCGCCAGCGCTCCGCATCTTCGTTTGAGCCGACAAATTCGATCCAGTTATCGCGGATTCCGACCGCCTCCGCCGATGGACTGCGCGGATCAGCCGTAAAGACGTGCGCGTGATGAATGAGGAGCGTATCGGAAGTCACGTAAACCCTTTCGTGCGGCGGTTATAGCGTGTGTATTGTTGCGTCAAACGTGCTCATCGTCCAGATAATCATCCTTCTCGTCGTAGTTGAACGCGAGTTCGGGATCGTCCTCGTCAAGCACCGTCAGATTGTCTTGAACATCAGGCGGATCATCGTCCAAGTCTGGCATCGGATCGTGCCCGGTTTCGGTTTCGGATACGGTGATATCGCCTTCGGCAATCTGAGCATCCTCCGCGATGTCAAGAAATTCATCGCGCGCCCGCCGCCGTTCTTCAGGGGTTTCCCCCAACTCTTCCGGAAAATACACACCCATGATTTGATGCTCCTTCGTGCTTTGACTGTATGCTCTAATCGTCGTGGAAGCATCCAGAAGTCAACACGGGCGAATGGCGCATCCGGGCGTGGGTTATTCGTCTCTCGCTTTGGCAACCCAGTCTGGTCCGGTTATCCCCTTATATCCAAGCACCAAATTCAACTGTGCCCCATGTTCTTGAACATGACGCATCGAATAGAGTTGAAGTTCGAGGTACGTCGGCTCCATCCATTCAAATGTGCAGATTTGATAGGCTTTTTCATCCGTGAGTTCCTCAATCACCGCTTGGCACTTTCGGCGGCACTGCTTAAGATAGCCGCTTACATCCTTTTTCGAGTACGGTTCTGGCGGGAGCGCACCGCGAATAAATGGTGCGGGAGGCGTGAAGCCTTCGCTAGAGCCGGTCAAGAAAAGGTCGAGCCAGAACAGGGTGTGATAAGCGACAAACCAGAACTGTCCATATCTCGGATCATCTTCATCGTGATAAATAGCCGTCGTCCAAAGCGAATCTGGACAGGTACTAATCGCATCATCGAGCATATCGATTGCTGCGCCAAACTGCTGCCAAACGCTTCTTTTCAGACCAGCATCCATTTCATTCATCCCTTTGAACGAGAAGCTGCTCATGTGTGCTTTCACCGCAAAACGATTCTATCTTTAAGTCTGATTTCGCACAAGCGTTCTAGATCAAAGCGAGTCCAACAGCCAGCGATACCGTGCTTTACCGGGTAATACATCTCCTGTAATGCTCGATCAACTGCACCGCGTTCGTGACGCCATCTTCGGCGCGTATGCGTTCGCCGAGCACCGCCGCACGTTCGATCATTTCGGAATCGCGGGTCATGCGCAAGAGTCCGCGCGCCAATTTTTCGACGGTGAGCGTATGACGCGGAATCGGTTTCGCGCCGACGCCGAGTTCATGCACGCGCCGCCCCCAATACGGTTGATCGCTGAAATGTGGGATGATCATCGTCGGCTTGCCCGACGCCAAACTTGCGCCTGTCGTCCCCGCCCCGCCGTGATGCACGACCGCCGCCATACGCGGGAACAGCCATGAATGCGGCGCACCCTTCAACACATAAATATCATCGTGGTGATCAAGCGCGGCACGGCTCCATCCGGTGCTGATCACACCGCGCCGCCTCACCCGCTTGAGCGCTTCGCATGACATCTCAAACGTCGCTTGTGGGCTGCTGCCGCTCATGCTGCCAAAACCAATATAAACAGGCGGATCACCCGCGTTGAGAAAATCGATCAGGTCTTGCGGCGGCGTCCAGTCGGATTGATCGAGAAACCAGTAGCCGACGACATGCGTTTGATCCGTCCAATCATCCGGGCATGGGACAACCAGCGGGCTGAACCCGTAAATGCGCGGTCGATTGAGGACGGCTTGCCGAAGCGCCGAGAAGGTATGTGTGGGCAAATCGAGCGCGCGGCGGGCTTTGTTGAGCGTACCGCCGTTGATCGCAAACATGATCCGTTCGGTGGTGACGCCCGCGCGCCGGTTGAGCCAACTATCGCGCCGGGTCATCGTGTATAGGCTCGCCGCCGATGAGCGGGTCGCGTGGTACGGTTGGAGCGGGATCGCCATGTACGGTGTCCCGAATTTTTCACTCACCAACTGGACGAATGGCTCTGAAATAAAACCCGCCAGCAGGAGATCAGTGCGCGCTGCCGCATCGATGATCGGCGTGATCATCTGATCGGCGTTCTGCTCGAATACGCGGCGCATCATCACGACCTGCTTGATCGGATTGCGCCCGCTGTCTACCCACTTGAGCGCATCCGGGCTGTGCATGAGCGCTTCCATATCGCCCGACCCGGCAAAGTCAAATCCATAACTACAAATCCAATCGCGGAAGTTTTCCCCCGCGATCATGCGGATGGTATGTCCTGCTTGTCTCAGCCCAAGCGCAAGCGCAAGGTACGGTTGAACATCCCCCCGCGTGCCGAGAGCGGCTATTGTGATGTGCATGATGGCACGCCTTATGTGTGAAAATTGGCACGATTACAGGATAGAAGGAAATGGGGCGAAATTCAATTGAGTTTTGGAGGCGGCGAATCGCACAATTCGTCAGAATGACTATCCTGAGAAAGGATAGGATCGCAGAGGTGTCAGGAGCCGTTATGCGTCAATTCTTCCTTGTTTTTCTCATGCTGGTTATGCTCGGCGGCGCGTTTTCAACGCAAGCGGCGGGCGTGGTTGGCACGGGTACGCCCGCAAGCTGTACCGAAGCCGCGCTGGATGCCGCGCTGGCGGGCGGCGGCACGATCAACTTTAACTGCGGCGCTGCCGCGCATACCATCTTTTTGAGTGGACCCAAGACGATCCGCGCCAATACCAACATCGAAGCGGACGGGCTGATCACATTCGACGGCGGCGGATTCACCAACCTGTTTTATGTCATGTCCGGCGTGGAGTTGGTGATCCGCGATGCAACGCTGCAAAACGGGCGCTCGATCAACGGCGGCGCGATTATGAACGATCAAGGCAGACTGAGCTTACTCAACGTCAAGTTTCGCCGTAACGAAGCGGTGCGCGCCGACCCGACCAGCATCACCGGATTAGGCGGCGCGATTTACAACGCGCGCGGCGAGGTGAATATCAGCGGCGGCGATTTCCGGGGCAATCGGGCGGATCGCTGGGGCGGCGCAATCTTCAACGAAGACGGCACGGTGACGATTGACGGCACGTTCTTCTTCGGGAACGCGGTCAACGCAAGTGGGGATGATGGCGGCGCGATCAGCAATGGCGCAGCAGGGCTTTCCGGCGGCGATCTAACGATCATGAATGCGCGCTTTGGGTTAAACACCGCTCCCCTGAGCGGCGGCGCGATCTACGGCGCAAACAGCGGTACAACCCGCGTGACCGGCACGAATTTCGTGTGGAATCTCGCAAACGTGGGCGGTGCTATCAGCGTCATCCGCCCCAGTGCTGATGTCGCGGCAGGTCTGGAGATCACACAGGCGCGGTTCTTGACGAACGTCGCGCGCTATTACGGCGGCGCGATCAATACCAATGTGCCGACGATCATCACACAGGGCGATTTTGAGACGAACAGCGCACGCGGCGGCGGCGCGATCCAATTCTATGGCACGGCGGAAATGTACGTGACCGGCACCAGTTTTGAGCGCAACCGGGCAACCCTTGATCAAGGCGGTGCGATTTTGAATCTCGCCAGCGATCTGCGCATTTTGAACAGCTTGTTTGTGCGCAATCTCGCGCGGCAGCACGGCGGCGGCATCTTCAACAATCAGGTGACGACGAGCGGTTTTAATCTTCGTGTCGTCAACACGACCTTTTCGTACAACCGCGCATTCGGTCAAGGCGGCGGGATTTTCAACACCAATGAGTCGTCCCCGTCTGTGTGGCTGCGCTTCGTCACGCTGGCGTACAACCAAGCACCGACGGGCGCGAACTTGCGCAGTCCCGGAATGCGCGTGCAGTCGTCGATTATCGCACATCCGGTTGGCGGGGCAAACTGCTCGACGGTGATCGCGGATATTTCATGGGTGGTTCAATTTGGCGATACGTCGTGCAGTACAAGTGCGCTCACAAGTGATCCCCTGCTTGCGCCGCTGGCAGATAACGGCGGCTTCACATGGACGCACGCGATCCCGGCAGAAAGTCCGGCAGTGGATGGTTCATTGTGCCCGACATTCGCGGAAGGTATCGAGACGGATCAACGTGATTTTCCGCGCCCCGGCTCCGGCACAAGCGGCGCGTATGCGTGCGATATTGGCGCTTACGAATATCAAGACCTTGAATCGGCATCATTCCCGCTGACGGCGCAGACGGCAACCCCCGCGCCGACGCTCCCGCCTGTGCCGACGTTCGCGCCGACTCAGGTGAGCGTCAACTGCCAGCCGTTCCGCCTCACCTCGCCACGTGATGGGCTGCCAAACGGCGGGATCACGGTGTACTGGGATGCCGCTACCGGCGCGGCGGGCTACCGCGTGATCGTGTACAACGAGAATAATGCGGCGGTCGCGTCAGCCGATGCGCCCGCGAACACGACTTCGCTCAACCTCGATGTGAGTGAAGGTGCGGTCGGCGGTGGTTTCACGTTCACCCTCGAAGTACAGGCGCTCTTGAATAATCAAGCGGTGTGCCGCGATGCCGCGTCGATGCTGCGGTCTGCCCCGCCTGCTCAACAGCAGTGTGGGAACGGAATTCAAGAGCCGGGAGAAAATCCGAATAACTGCCCGAACGGGTATTAAGACCTCAAAAGTGCCTCACCCCCCAACCCCCTCTCCATCGCAAGCGATAGAGAGGGGGCAGAGCACGTTTTTTCCCCCTCTCCAACCTTCGGTTGGAGAGGGGCAGGGGTGAGGCGCTTTTGGGAACTATGAGCGATTGAGTATCGACAGCATATGCATCAAGTGTCGGATGGGTGTGTCGTGATTTCGGGCGTACACTGAAGATTAATAGGACAGTCAAACAGGAGGCACGCATCATGGCACACGACCGCTATATCCTCACGCGGGCTGGCTACGAGCAGCTTCAACGTGAACTGATCGATTATCAGGAGCGGCGGGCGCGGCAGCAGGAAGAAGTCGGGGATATTCAACACGATGGCTCAGAGAATTTTCCCGAAGAAGGCGCTGAATTCGAGGCGCGCACCGGGCGCGAGTTTCTCGATGAGCGAATCAGTAACTTGACGCTGATCCTACAGCACGCTGAAGTCGTCGATGATGATCCCGATCCGCGCACAGTCGATCCCGGGGATCGCGTGACGGTGTGGAGCGTGGAAGAGGGGAAGGAATACGAATATGATTTAATCGGCGGCGCTGAGGTGATGTATGGTCGGCTCGGCGTGTCGATTGATTCCCCGGTGGGGAGCGCCTTGATCGGGCGGAAAATCGGGGAGATGGTCAATGTGGAAACCCCTGATGGCAGCACGCGCTATGTGATCCGCGCGATCACCCGCACGCCCACGCCGTAAACGCAGCCCAAAAGCTTTGAACCACAAAGAACACCAAGAACACAAAGGAGAATAGAAGCGCTATTCTTTGTGTTCCTTCATGTTCTTTGTGGTTCATTCATCGGTTTAGGATTTCTACATGAGCAAAATCACGACGTATGGCTATTTTGATCTGCTGGAGGCGCTGCGCGAGCCGGGGTGCGCGGTCTGCCGTTTGCTCAAGCGCGATATTGAGCGGCATTTAGGCGCGATTCTCTACGAATTTGTCCTCGATCATGGCGTGTCGGGGCGATTCCGCGAGGCGCGCGGGTTGTGCAGCGAACACGGCTATTTACTCACCGAGCGGGGAAACGCGCTCGGAATCGCCACGCTGTATCACGCGGTACTGTATGATCTACTGGCAGATACCGAGCGTATGCCAGCACGTGCGCCGCGCTTATTCGGCGGGGATCGCGCAAACGCCGCGCCACTTGAGCCGAAAGCGCCGTGCTCGGTGTGCGTATACCGGGATGAAACCGCCGCCCGCCTGCTGGCGCTGATCCCGGTCCACATCCACGAAAACGAATTCCGCGAAACCTACAGCACATCAAGCGGGTTGTGTTTGCCGCATGTGACCGAACTCGTGAAAGCATCAACACCCGCCGTCGCGCAGCAGTTCATGACGCTCCAGCGCCCGATCTGGGAGCGCTTGAAAGCTGAACTGGAAACATTCATGCGCCGCAGTGATTTCCAATACGCGCACGAGACGATCGGCACAGAAGGCGATAGCTGGCGGCGCGCCACCGCGCTGATCAGCGGCGAACGCGGAGTCGCGCGGCAGGAAAAGTAACGCCGCGTAATTGTTAACGCTTTGCGCGTGATCAACCGAGTAAGCTGATGATAATGGTCATCTAAATGCGCACCGTCTCGATTTGAGCGGTGTTATCCCATGTGAATCAGCCTTCGTGAAAATTGGCACAACTTTCCGCGTGAAGTGAGGTGTTTATGGAGGAGCTAGCGCGCCTGAACCGTGAGTTCGAAGGCGCTGAGCCGGAGACAATCCTCCGTTGGGCAGCCGAGCGCTACGGCGACCGGTTGGCGATGGTGACGAGCTTCCAACCGAGCGGTTTGGTGATGCTCCACATGCTGCGGGAAATCGCGCCGGAGTTGGCGATCCTGACGCTGGATACCGGACTACTTTTCCCAGAAACCGAGGCGTTGATCGATTGTTGGGCGGGGATGTATCACCTCAACCTGACACGAGTCACGCCCGTGCAAACCTTGACAGAACAGGCAGACGCTCACGGCGCGGCGCTGTGGGAACGCGATCCTGATCTGTGCTGTCGTCTCCGCAAGACGATTCCCTTAGGGGAAGCGCTGCGCCCATTCGAGGCGTGGATTACCGGGGTGCGCCGTGATCAAAGCGCGACACGGCGAGAGACTCCGCTGTTCCGGTGGGATTCGAAATATGACACGGTGAAGATCGCGCCGATGGCAGGATGGACGGAATCACAGGTGTGGGGCTACATCCACGCGCATCATTTGCCGTATAACACGCTGCATGATCAAGGGTATACGAGCATCGGCTGTTTCCCGTGTACGCGGGCAGTCGCGCCCGGTGAGGACAGCCGCGCCGGACGGTGGAGCGGGAACGCCAAGACCGAATGCGGAATCCACCAGAACGGGTAGATGACGCGCGAAAACGATTCTTGACTACTTAGATTTATTTCTAAGCTGCTTGCTCGCGTCTACTTCTGCACCATTTGCAAGCCATTCGTTGACGTCGGCATCTTCCGGGCTGACCCACATAACATGCGACATCGCACCGGCATGTTTGCAAGCAGTGGCGAAGCATTGCCCTGCTTCTTTGTCTCGTGACATCACAATATGATCGGTCGCCAATGCCGCCTCAATGAGAATGAAGTCTTTAAGCATGATCGTCTTATCGGCTTCTGATGCATTGGTGGTTGCTTTTGATCGAAGTTCTTCATCCGCTACTACCGCTATCCGTACAACTTTTCTCTTTGCATACATACTTTTGAGCCAAGTGATCGCAAACCTAGATTGGTGTCGTTTCCATTCTTCGGTGATTGCATCTGTGAACACGACCCTGTGGCACACGTTGATCACGGTTTGAAGGAGTTCACGACTTCGAGACGATTGCATATCTGCGCGATTATTTCCGCTGGCGCGAGCGACAGACGCATCAATGACAAGACGCTTGCTCTCTTTTTTGTCGCTCACTCGTCCCCCTCGGGCATTTGGGCGAGTTTGCGCTCCGCTGCGTCCAAGTATCGTTGCTGTGCTTCCAGTTCAACATTACCGAAATCTTCTGGCCAGTTCCCAAAAGCACCTGCCTCATCCAACTCACCAGACGTAATAGTGGTTTCTCCTTTTTCGTCCCGCCCAAACCAATGTAGTTTAACATCACCCGTGGACAGGCTTTCTTCAGCGATCAAGGTTTGTGTTGCAAGAAGAAGCAGCGAACTGTGCGTCTCAACAACTACACGAACTTTGCGTCGAGTAGCATCAGCCAAAATACTAGCCATTGCGACTTGTGCGCGCGGATGTAAATGTATTTCAGGCTGTTCAAGATATACCAACTGCCCCGGACGTGCCGCGAGTAATGCAACAAGAACCGGGAGTGTCTGTGACACACCAAATCCTACATCCGCAACACTAACCATGTCTTTCGCGCCGCCTTGCTGAGGTGAGCGAGTTCTTCCTACTCTTAACTCGACCCTTGTGTCATCAACCCGTTTTGCTTCTACTTTCCACGTTAGGCCTAGGTGTAATAGATATTTGCCAAGTTCAGCAACCTTTGAACTCTTCTCTTCTTGCCATTTAGCAATAATACTAGCAGTGTATTTTTCGAATGTTCCCGGAAAAGTAATTCCTACGGCACTCACAGGATAAGTTCGTTCGGGATTACCTCGCAATCCAGGCAGATGAATCATGGACTGCACAATCTCAGCAAATGTATAGCGTATGCCAGACATTGCTATAGTAGGAAAAGTTTCTAGAAAGCATCGGTTACGAACAATGCGAAAAGACTCAGCTTCAAATCCTGGCAAAGATGGCTGTCTCATCTCCGGTCTTTCCAGTGACTTTATAAGCTCTTCAACTTCTTCTGATTTCATATTGGGGGTTAAGCTATATATTTGCCGTTGTCTGCGATAATCGGTCTGCGCCAACTGCAATCCCGATTGCTTCTTCTGTCGAGTAAATCTAAGCCTAAGTCCGAGGTTGTTCGTAGTGTCAATCCCCAATTCAAACGCTTCTCCGTCTCGATAGAAAAGCTGCCTTGCACGAGTAAACCTAACATTTGCGCCGTCTAGTAATAGAGGTCCGGGATCATACGCTGCTTCTAAAGTTTGCTTAAGTAACAAGAGTGGTTGCATAATGCTTGATTTACCGGAACTGTTTGCTCCAGCAAGAATCGTTAGTGGAGCAATTTCAATTGTTTGCTCCGCCCGAATAGACTTGTATCCAGAGATCGATAGTCTAGCGATACCAAGCGCTGTTCGTCTGGCTGATGGTCTTTCAGTCATGAGTTACCCACTTGAGCTAAAGGTCCGAAGTTGATGCTAAGCGAAAACGGACACTTTGCATCAACTCCGTCTAGTATACCCAAACTATCGCACTACTTCTTAAAGCTCTCCAGCAGTTCGAGCGTCGTCCCCAACACTGGCGCGCTGTCCACATACGAGTAAATCCCACTGCGATCCGAATACAATCCCTGCTGCGCCAGCGGAATCCCAAACTGCGCAAGGTGATCGAGTGCGCGCTGTGTGTTTTCGACCACGAATGCGATGTGATGCGCGCCTTCCCCATGCTGATCGAGAAATTCGCGCCATGTGCTTGGTTTTTCATCCGGTTCGATCAATTCAATCGTCACCTGACCACAGTTGAAAAACGCCAGTTTCGCCGTCGCGTCGCTCGGCTGACCGTGAAATGTCGTCTCGACCTGTTCATATCCCGGTGTGATCATGATCCCCGGCAGCGGCAGCCCTAACACATCGACAAATCGTTTAGCGGTCGCGTCGATGTCGCGCACGATCAAGCCAACCTGCACGATGCGATCCGTCCCCAAACCGAGCGCCTGATCAAACGACGGCGCGTTAAATGTCGGGTTGCCGTTGAAGCTCTCTAACAGCTCAAGCGTGATGCCCATATCGCGCTCGGTATTCAGGTAGGTGTACATCCCGCCCCGCCCGGTATACAACCCCTGCTGAGTCACCCCGTACCCGTGCGCGGCGAACGACTCGACAGTGGCGCGGGTATCCGTGCTGAAGAATGCGATGTGATGAATGCCCTCACCGTGCTGATCAAGCTGATCCTTCCACACGCTCGGCGCATCGAGCGGCTGAATCATCTCAAACTGAATTTGACCGATGTTAAAAAACGCAATCGAGGCGCGGGCATCGGTCGGCTGCCCGTGATAGGTGGCGTCGGTGTGCTCATGCGTGAGCGTGGTTTGAAAATCAGACTGGGTGAAGCCGAATATTTCGGCGTAACGGCGCGCCATCGCTTCGGCGTCGCGCACGATCAAAGCAACCTGTACAACAACAGGCTGCTGACCAATTCCGGCAATTGTCATGAGTCGGTTTCTTTCTCAGGCTGAACATCCCGCAGCGGAGTCGGGAGTCCATCAATACTTATAGTGTTATTTTTACGTTGGTAAACCGAGGCTTCCGCGCTGCCTTTCACCCGCCAATACTTGATCAGCGTTTCGCGTTCCCCCCGGTAATCGAAGAATGGCACGGCGAAGCCGCACGAAGTCGAAACGCGGTCAATCTCGGCGGTGATGATCTGGCGCGCACCGATGTACTCCGGAAAACGGTCGATCAGACCGTCCCACTCCGCCGAACCGGGAAGGGCGGTTTGACCTTTCCCGTACAGGCGAACGATGTTCGGCTCACCGGTGAAGGCGCAAAACATGAACGTAATCCGCCCATTTTCGGTGATGTGCGCCGATGTTTCGTTGCCGCTTCCGGTCATGTCGAGATAGGCGACACGGTTGGGAGAGAGGATGCGAAAGCAGTCCATCCCTTTTGGCGATACGTTGACATGTCCTTCGGTGTTCAGCGGCGCGGTTGCGACAAAAAAGACATGCTGCTCACAAATGAATGTCTGTACATCGTCCGGTATTTGGTCAAAAACCTTCGCCATCGTCGCGTATCCTATCCACTCACGATGCGTTGATTGTAGCATTGGAACGATAAGTCCATTTAGCGAGGATGACATGAAACTGAACCAGAAAATCGTGCTCGTGACGGGCGGCAGCAGCGGAATCGGGCGGGCGGCAGCGCTTGCGTTTGCCACAGAAGGCGCGCAGGTGATGATTACGGCGCGGCGGGCGGACAAAGCCGCTGAGACAGTCGATCTGATCCGCGCGGCGGGCGGGGATGCCGCGTTCACCGTGTGCGATGTACGCCAACGTGACCAGTGTGATCGCACCGTCGCGGAGACGATTGCGCATTACGGGCGGATCGATATTCTGTTCAACAACGCGGGGATCGTTCCGCTCGGCACGGTGATCGAGACGAGCGATGAAACATGGCTCGACGTATTTGCGACCAACGTACACGGCACGTTCTATATGGCGCGGGCGGTACTGCCGCACATGATCGCACAGGGCGGCGGCGTGATCCTCAACAATGCGTCGGATTGGGCGGTCGTCGGTGGTCATGGCGCGGCGGCGTACAGCGCCACCAAAGGCGCGGTCGCGCTGCTGACGAAAAGCATGGCGCTCGATCATGCGCGGCAGGGAATCCGCGTGAACGCGATCTGCCCCGGCGATACAGTGGTCGAACGCTGGCGCGAAACATGGACACTGCCGGAGGAGGTCACGTTTGAGGAGCGGTTGAAATCGCTCGGCGCATCGTTTCCAATGGGACGCGTCGGCACGGTGGACGAGATCGCGCGGGCGTGCGTGTTCCTTGTGTCGGACGAGTCGAGCTACATGACGGGGCAGCTTCTCGTGATCGACGGTGGGAATACCGCAGGCGGCGCGAGTACGAAATACGAATGACGCCTAACAACCAGATCAACGCAAAATGCAGTATAGTGCTTCGCGCCTTTGCGTTGATGCTCTTGTTTTACCCGTCAGGGGTGACTTCGGCGGTGGGTTCGGGGGTGCCATCCGGCGAATACACCGGGATCGTCTCCAAATCCGGCGGCGTGCTGAACAAATCCGCTGCCCCCCATCCGATCACGCCATCAAAATCGACGTACAACCACACGCCGTCAGCGGTGCGCGCCAAGAGCGTCACGCGGCTGTTGAAGGGAATCACGACGATAGTCGGCGCATCGGCGGACGGCGCATCATGCAGCCGCACATTAAAGCGCGCTCGCAAAATCTGCGACGGCGACACCAGCGACTCGCCGGCGCTGTCCGGCACAAGCACGGGGAGCGTGTTCGGATCGCCGATCACCTGCACGGTGAAAAATGCTACCCAGCCTTCGATCAACGCCGTTTCAATGAGCAGCCAGTCGTTAAGCGTGTTGCTGCGTGCCGTCACCGTGACTTGATCGCCAAGATCGAGTGTGCCGACAATGTCATACTGAATCGCCGGACCGGATCGCACATTCACGCGCCCGTATGCCTCGGCGGTGATCACGCCATCAGCGGCGGGATCAGGGAAAGCCGCCTCGAAGATCGGCAGTTCTTCCAACGAGCGCCCGTCTTCTAACACGACTGTGAACGCCGGAATCCATCCGGTCGCGCCTGTCTCGGTGATCACATGCAGCCAGCGCGACGAATCGCTTTCGCGTTCAAACACTTGAACGGAATCGTCTTGTGCCAGCCGCCCCAAAATCGCGTAGCGCGTATCAGGACCTTCGCGCAGATTGGTTGTTTGGTACACCACAGCCGCAATCGTGATCATGTCTGGCATAGGCGTCGAAGTTTGCGCCCACACTGCCGGAACGATCACGAACGCGATGGTGAGAAGCAGTAGAAGTCGTTTCATAAGCCATATTATACCGAACAACTCGATCAATTTTGAACATCCACACGACCCATCCGTATTGTTTGGTAGGCATAGCGGAGCAGAGTGTGTGATAGATACGGAAGAACGCGCGCTGTTTTATCTGGCGCAAGCAGGCGACTATGATGCGTTTGAGGAGCTGCACCGGCGGCTTGAACCGCCCCTCGCGCGCTTCGTCCGCCGCTTGATCGGCGATAGTTATGAGGTCGAGGATGTCGTTCAGGATACCCTGATCGCGTTATACACCCATTTGCCTAAACTTGACCCGCCAGAAAAAATGCGTCCGTTCCTCTTTCGGGTGGCGCGCAACCGCTGTTACGACATTCTGCGCCAACAGGGGCGTTACGAATCAGTCTCGATTGATACCGATGAGGATGATCCGGCAGGTGTGCGCATCGCCTTCGATATTGCCGCCGCCGTCGGTGAAACCTCCCCAGAGGATGCAACCTCGTGGCTGCTGATGTTGATGGAAGTCAAAGCGGCGATGGATCGGCTGCCGGAGCTGCAGCGCCAAGCGCTGATCCTGTACGCCGAAGAAGGCTTGTCATACAACGAGATCGCCGAAGTGATGGAAACCAGCCTCGGCACGATCAAATCGCGCCTGTTTCATGCCAAGAAGGGTCTGCGCGGGCTAATTCCGCCGCGCACGATGACCGCTATCGAAGAAGCACTCGGATTATATGCCGAAGAACCGGCAGAACGTTTAACGGGAGAAGGAATAGACGATGAACACCGAAACAATCGGCAAACTGCGAAGCTACGTGAACGCACTGCGGGCGCTCAGCCGATCGGTTGAACGATCGCTGGCGCAGAATATGATCGATGGGACGGGCGAATTGGCGCTGCGCGGCTATGCCGGACTGCATGCGAAGATCGCGGAAATGCTGCCGGACGATTTTTATGTGACCGAGTCACTGAAGCTGGACGCCAAAGACGGCGACGACCGGAAACTGCTCGCTCAGGTGCAGATGGCGACGAGCCAACTGGTGATCTACTTGGAAGGCATGCTCCGCGAATCGGGTGAAAGTGGGCGTCGTGGATGGCACGGTGCGCCTTGGGAGCAGTTTATCCCCCAGCCGCCGCCCGTGCCGGGTGCGCCGCCGTCCCCGCCGAACCCACCGAATCCCCCCGATTGGCGTGGGCTTGGGCGCGAACTTCAAGAGCAGATCATGGGGCTGACGCGCAGCACGCTGCGGCGCGCCTTCGCCAGCATTGACTGGGATGTGACGCCGATTCGCGGCGCGGATATGCAGGGCGAAGACCTGACCGGGCGCGATTTCCGGCATGGGCGGCTGGTCAGCGCGAACTTGGCAGGCGTAGTCGCGGCGGGCGTCACGTTTGAAGAGGCAGGACTGGTCAACGTGAACCTGACGGATGCGACGCTGACGGACACGAATTTCCGGGGCGCGCGGTTGGAAAACTGCAAGCTGGTGAACGCCAACCTCGAAAACGCAGATTTGGATGGCGCGGTATTCGTCAACTGCGATTTCAGCAAGGCAAACCTGAAGGGTGCTCGGCTGGATCGTGCGCGCTTCGTGAACCCGACGTTCACCGACGCGGTGATGCCCGATGGAACGGCATTCGAGGAGAATCTGCGCAAATTCGGCGCGGTGATCGTGTATCGCAAGGTCGAAATCAACAAAGGCGATCACAAGTTTAAGATCGAGATCGACTTTGACAGCGACGAAGACGAAGAGAAATCGAAACCCGACGATATGGTGTAAATGCATGTGAACCGCAGAGGGCGCAGCGAGAAAATCTTGCTCTCTGCGTCCTCTGCGGTTCGGTTTTACGTTTGTTCTTTCCCCTCACGGCGGTTGCCGCCGCGCTGCACTTTGAAATTTACATCCCGTTTCAGTTCCCGCTTAGTGTATTCCTCAAGTGCGATACGCATCACATCTGCGATTGCGCGGCTATCCCTGTCAGCAATTTCAGTCAGGGCAGCGTGCGCTTCAGGTGTCAATACGATCTGAAATCGTGGATTCGTGTTCATTTCCCCTCTTTACAAGTGATGAGACTTGATATATATTGATGTGAGTTGTTTCATTGTACATGGTATGCCGCATCGGGAGCATCGCGCAAGATGGACAAGGCAGAATACAACGCATATAAGCGCAAAATGCGCGCCTTAACTCGGTGGGAGTACGAAGCCAATCCAACCTACTGCCGCACATGCAGCACGAAAATTCCATACGAGGAACGGGAGAAACAGTTTTGCAGCCGTTCATGCGCGATTACCACTAACAATCGCGGTGTGCAGCGGAACGGAGACAAAACCCCCAAATACTGCAAGTGTGGAAACGAAATCACGAAACGCGCTAATAAATGGTGTGACACGTGCATTGCAAAAAAGGTCTACAACCGTCCACAGACCTTTGAAGAAATCGTTGATCCGTTTGCGCGGCGCAGATTCTTGATCGAGGAGCGGGGACATCGCTGCGAGCGCTGCAAACTCGAAACATGGTTTGATCAGCCAATCGCCATCGAGATGCACCATATTGACGGAAACTCCGACAACAATACGCGCGAAAACTTGCAGCTTCTTTGCCCAAACTGCCATGCGCAAACGCCGCACTACAAAGGGGCAGTGAAGGGAAAGTACAATCGTCGCCATTTGTATCGCCGCAAGCGATATGCAGATGGGGAAACGTGGTGATCCTTACACAAGAGGATTGACAGCGTGGCGGGACTAACCCTAAAATTAACTGCGATGCCCCATAAGCATTGTGGTGATGCGAGGCTCTTGTAAAGCCTAGAGAACAGTTCGATTCTGTTATGGGGCTTGAACTCCCTCAAACGATCCGCTACAATGCGGACACCTTACAAAGTCAATATGGGTCGATGTCCCGAGCGGCAAAGGGGGGAGACTGTAAATTTCCTGCGCGACGCGCTTCGCAGGTTCGAGTCCTGCTCGGCCCACTTGTAATACGACTGCCCTAGTAGCTCAGTGGTAGAGCGCATTCTTGGTAAGAATGAGGTCATGGGTTCAATCCCCATCTGGGGCTAATATATAGAACGATAGCGAATGAGCGACCCGGAAGGGTCGCTTGCATGAGAGGGAGTTAACGAGATGGCGAAAAAAGGCAACCGCGTTCTGGTTAAGATGCGCTCCACCGAAAGCGGTCACATGTATTACACCCAGAAGAACCGCCGCAACGATACGGCGCGTTTGGAACTCAAGAAGTATGATCCGTTCGTGCGTAAACACGTGATGTACCGCGAAACGAAGTAGGCGTCACCCTCTACGTTGACGAACGTTCCCCCATCCGCTAGAATGGGGGCATGATCCATAGAGGGGTGTGGTGTCAACGGCAGCACAGCGGTCTCCAAAACCGTTAGTCTGGGTTCGAATCCTAGCACCCCTGCTTGTAAAAACACCGAAAACACCGCCCCTGATGGAGCGGTGTTTTTACTGGTAGACCTTGTGTGAGCGGCGCAAGCCAGGAGAAGTTTTTATGTCGACCGAAAAGACGGCAGACGAGCAGACGCCCAAACGAACGCCGCGCGCAAGCCGACGCACCGGGCGCGATCAGGCAATTCAGGCGGTCACACCGGTGACCCGGCACGAAGGCGCGATTACAGCAAAGAAAGATCGCCCGACGCCGAGCCGCCGCAAAACCGAAGAAGAAGCGGAAGATGAAGGGAACGTCGTCACCCGCACGGGCAGCGGCATCCTTGACTATCTTCAAGGTGTGCGTTCCGAGCTGGACAAAGTGACGTGGCCCACGCGTGAAGATGCGCGCCGTCTGACGATCATCGTGTTGATCGCGCTGGTGGCGTCGGCGCTGTTGTTGGGCTTAATTGCGCTCGGCTTTACCGAATTATTCCGCATCGGGCTGGAATCGCCGCTGGTGATTTTTGGCGCGATGATCATTGCTGTCGCGGCGGCAATCTACTGGAACCGTCGCAATCGCAGCAAATCGACCGCACTTTAGCCAAAACGAGCAAAATCATGGCAAAGAAAAAGGTCGATGACCATCTGGACGACGACTTCGATCCAGAACCTGTATATCTGGACGATGAACGCCCACATGATACGGATGTCAAAATTGACGATCCGTTTGAGGAACGCCCACCCAAAGCAAGCGGTGAGCGTTTGTGGTATGTCGTTCACTGCTACAGCGGACAGGAAAACAAGGTCGAACGGTCGATCAAGCAGCGCATTGATACGATGGGCATGCGCGACAAGATTTTCGATGTGATCGTCCCCACCGAACAGGAAATCGAGGTCAAGGATGGCAAGCGGCGCACGGTTGAACGCCGTGTGTTCCCCGGCTATATCCTTGTCGAGATGAAGATGGACGAAGACTCGTGGTACGTCGTCCGCAACACGCCGGGCGTAACCGGGTTCGTCGGCATGGGCAATGATCCTACGCCGCTGCGACCGGAAGAAGTCAAGGCGATCATGGAGCGGATGGAAGACCAAGACCCGGTGGTCAAGGTCAATTTCAAGATCGGACAGAAAGTGCGCATCATCGATGGACCGTTCAACGACTTCATCGGCACGGTGGCGGCAATCGACTCCGACAAACAAAAGGTGCGCGTGATGGTCAACTTCTTCGGGCGTGATACCCCGGTAGAACTCGACTTCATGGAAGTGGAAAAGCAGTAGCGGAAGCTTAAGGAAGAAACATGGCGAAGAAGGTCAAGGCAATTGTCACGCTCGCTATCCCAGCGGGTAAGGCGAACCCCGCGCCGCCGATCGGTCCGGCGCTGGCGCAGCACGGTATCAATATCATGGGTTTTGTGAAGGAATACAACGCGGCGACCGCCAGTCGTATTGGCGAAATCGTCCCGGCGGAGATCACGATCTTCACCGATGGTTCCTTCAAATTCATCCTGAAAAGCCCGCCGACCACGTTCTTGGTGAAGCGTGCGGCAGGCGTCGAAAAGGGTTCGGATAAGCCGAACGCCGTCAAGGTTGGCAAGATCAACCGCAAGCAGATCGCAGAAATCGCGGAAATCAAGCGTAAAGACATGAATACGCAGGATACCGAAGCGATCATGCGCCAGATCGAAGGCACTGCCCGGAATATGGGCATCGAAGTCGTTGATTAGTATTGAGTAACGAGTGAAAAGCTGACTGCCTTCACTCATCACTCAAAGAACGTGGGAGAGCGCGCACGTGATTTTCAGCGCTCGCTAACTGACCACAGGAGAACCTGAACAATGGTTTCACACGGAAAACGGTATACCGAAGCGGCGAAAGCATTCGACCGCGATCAGCTTTACCCCCTCGCGGAAGCGGTCAGCCTCGTCAAGAAGATGGCGACGGCGAAGTTCGACGAAACCCTTGAACTGCACTTCCGCTTAGGGATTGACCCCCGTCACAGCGATCAGCAGGTACGCAGCACGGTGCTGCTGCCGCACGGACTGGGTAAAACCGTCCGCGTGTTGGTCTTTGCCGAAGGTGAAGATGCCCGCGCCGCCGAAGCCGCCGGAGCGGACGTGATCGCCGATGACGAAGTGATCAACCGGATCATGAAAGACAGTTGGTTGGAATTTGATGCGACGCTCGCCGTCCCCGGCATGATGCCGAAGGTCGGTCGCCTCGGTCGTATCCTCGGTACGCGCGGTTTGATGCCGAACCCGAAAGCGGGTACGGTTGTCCAGCCCGATGACCTGCCCCGCGCCGTGCAAGAACTCAAGGCTGGTCGCGTGGAATTCCGCAATGACAAAACGGGTAATCTCCACATCCCGGTAGGCAAAGCGAGCTTTGACGAAACCCGATTGCTCGAAAACGCTCAGGCGATTGTCGATGCGGTCAACCGCGTCAAGCCCACCGCCGTGAAGGGTGTGTATATCAAGCGCGTCGTCTTGACCTCGACGATGGCGCCGGGTGTGCGCCTTGATATGAGCGCCGCCGCTGCTGCAAAATAACCTTCGCCATGTAAGAACTCAAAAACGGGGACTGGAGACGATCCAGACCCCGTTTTTTGTTTGCTTACGCGGGCTGCACCTGAAGCCGCTGTGCGCTTCTGCCAAGCAGGAGGATCAGCACAGCGATCAACACCATCAGGATGAACAGATCGAGCGCGACATCCCCGAATCCCGCTCCCCGCTGGCTGATCTCCATGATCGGCTGAAAGATGTAATACGTTGGGAACAGCCGCGCGATCCACTGGGGCAGCGATTCAGGGAACATGCTGATGATCGCGGGGGCGTAGAGCAGAATGCCCGTGCTTTTGATCACCGCGAACAATGTTTGTATGTCCTTGATCCGTGAGCCGAGAAACACGCCAAACGCCGCCGCAAACATGCTGCTCAAGCCGAGCGCCAACAGCAGCAGCAGCGGTTGATCACCCCACCCACCGTTGAGCGTGAGGATCATCAGCCCGGTAAAGGCAGAGACTAACGCGCCCAACAGCCCCTTGCTGACGAAGACTTCCGCCATCGTCATCGGGGTGGTGGTGACGGCGGTGAGCGTCCGCGCCTGCCGTTCTTCGATCATCGAGGTGGACGGGATCAGCATTCCGCCAAACATAACCGCCATCAAGACGATGAGCGGCAGAAGGCGCTGCTGCCATGACACCGCCGCACGATCCCCTACCGCCAGCGTGTTCACGATGATCGGCGTCTCGCGTCCGGTCAAATTCACGATCTGTTCGGTGACGGCGGCGCTGATGATCGCGCGGTTCTTGACGAAGCTTTGACCCCACACATAAAATGTAATCTCGGTTGTGTCGCCTGCTTGCAGCGCCGCATCAAATCCGACAGGCAGCACAAGCCCGACCTCGACGCCGCCTGTTTCGAGCGACCGCATCAGATCGTCGGCGGTTTGGAACTCATGAACCCACAAATAATCGGTTTCACGCAGCGCCGCCGCGAGCTGTGATCCGCCTTCATCGACCATGCCGAACTTGGGCTTTTCGAGGGTGAACGATCCGAACAACAGCGTGAACAGGATCGACAGCGACAGCGGAACGACGAGCGCGAGCACGAAGATAAACCCCCGCGCTCCATAGCGGACATCTTTGCGAAACAAGACCGCAATACGACGGAAGCTCATCGCAATTTCCTTTCCAAGACGAACACGCCCGCCGCCAACAGCGCGACCGCTGCGACAAGCAGGATGACGAGGTTATTCGCCACTGCTCCCCATGTCGCGCCGAGGTTGGAAACTTGATGAATGGTATCAAATAGAAAATACGAGGGGATAAGCTTTACCCATGCGGACACTGTGCCGGGAAATACCACACCATACGCCGGAATGATCATCAGGATGATCGCCAGCATACCCCACGCCATCACGCCCATCATCCCGCGCGCGATTGACCCGATCAAGAAGGCGATCCCCGTCACGAGCAAGCTGCCGATCAGGAGTGTAAGCAGGAGCAGAAGCGGCTCATGGCTGAGGCTGCCCGTCACGCCCATCACCAACGCGGCTTGACCGAACGCCAGCGCGATCCCGAACACCGCTTTACTCGTGAAGAAGCCCGTAACCGTCGCCGGTGTGATGAGCAGGGCGCGCAGCGTCCCATGCTCAATCTCGTCAGCGATCAAGCTGCCTAATCCCATTGTTTCCATCACCAGCAGCGTCACCGCCAACAGCGGCAGCAGGCGATCCCGCAGCGCCAACTGAGTGCCAGTCATGTCCGGTCCGATGATCTGCTCGTTGAACTCCAGTGCCAGTGGATTGCCCGATAAGTTGTAGCTCAACTCGTTGAGCGCCAACCGCAGCACCGTGCGCATCATATCGACAATTTCTTGCGGTGCGTCCGACGCAAAATAGACCGTGACCGTCGTCTCTTGCCCGAACAAAATCCCGCTGATCGCGTTGTCCTCAAGCGAAACTCCGGCGGGATACTGGTAATCGATCACCGCCTGCCGCAGTGCCTCATCGCTGTCGAACGCTTGCAGCGTGATGTCGCTGCTGCTCAGGAATTCCAGAAAAGTATCGGGAATCGACGGCGCGTAAATCCCCAATGTGAGCGACTCATCAACGCTGGACGGCAGCACGAAATACACAACGATGAAGAGGATCACCCCAGCAATCGTGATGAACGCGAAGAATCGATTGCGGAAGTACAGCATCAAGTCCTTCGCAAGCAGCGTCTGAAAAATGCGCCTGTTCATCCCATCAGCCTCCGCCCGGTCACCTGAATAAAGATGTCCTCAAGGCTGGCTTCTTCGCTGTGAATGGTGACCACTTTTTCGCTCTCAAACAGCCGCTTGACCGTTTCGCCTGTGTCGGCACTGTCGAGCATGATCTCGCGGGCGTCAAGCCCGCCGTCGGCGCGTTCAATCTCCGCCTTAAGCAGACGTTTCCCATACTGCTGCTTGAGCTTGTGCGGCGTATCCAACGCCATGATCTTCCCCTGATTGATGAAGGCAACCCGGTCACTGAGCTTATCCGCCTCCAGCATGTCGTGGGTGGTCAAGAATACGGTCGCACCATTGGCGCGCGTCTCTAAAATCAGGTCGCGGATCGCCTCAGCGGAGACAGGATCGAGTCCTTCGGTCGGCTCGTCTAAAAACAAAATACGCGGCTTGTTCACCAAGGCGCGGGCGACCATCAACCGCTGTTTCATCCCTTTCGAGAAGCCTTCAACCCGTTCTTTCGCCCGTGTACCCAACCCAACTCGCTCCAGCAGGGTTGGAATATCCGCTTGGACGCCGAACAGCCGCGCGAACAGCGCCAAGTTTTCGGTTGCGCTCATTTGCGGGTATAAATTGGTCGTCTCGAACGCGACGCCGATATGATGTTGGATTTTGTTCGTCTCACGGGCAATATCCATGCCGAGCAGGGTTGCCGTCCCCGATTTTGGGCGAATCTGTCCGGTCAACATCTTCACCGTCGTGGATTTGCCTGCGCCGTTGGGACCCAGATATGCGAAAATCTCCGTTTCGCCGACTTCAAAACTGATGTGATCGACGGCGAGGTTCTCTCCGTAGGCGTAAGTCAGTTCGTGGGCGACAATACTGTGATTAGCCATCATCGTTTGCCTATCATGTGAGTCAGCAGCATATACCGCTGTACCTATTCACTATATGCCCAAGTTGATTGGGGGAATATGACAAACGTGGGGGTGGGATGGTGTATTTTTTCCGATACGGGGCGTTATACTCAACCATCCTATGAGAAGGGATCGTCCTAATGTTTGGTATTTCCATCCTCTTGATCCCATCATTTCAAACCCGCGTGGAGCTTTCGCCAACGCTGGTGATCGGCATCCTGATCCTGATCGGCGCGGTGGTGTTGGGCGCGGTTGCCGGCATACTCCTTGTGTATCCCGGACGCTCCCGGCAGACACCCGCGCCGCCCATACCCCGCCCCGCGCCGCCGATCAGCGCCCCGACTCCGACTCCCGCTCCGGTTGCCACCCCACCAGAGACGATTCCGGTATACGTGAGCTACCGCCAGCTTTCGAGCGCCGTGCTTGCCCAAGTGATCGCGCACGAACTCGCGGCGCACGCGATTGACGCCCTGATCGACACCCGTGCCGGAGAAACCAGCGGCTTTCCCGCCCGCTTGTTCACCGAGATCGAATCGCGCGCGGCGCTGATCTGCTTGATCGACGCGGAAACGCTCAATTCGCCTTGGGTGATGCGCGAGATCGAACACGCCCACGCGCAGCATAAGCCGCTGATTCCGGTATATCACGCCGGATACACGCCCGCGCCGCCGCCGAATGACTCGACTGCCGCGTTACTCAGCGCCGAAGGAATCACCCTACCGCAAGACGAAGATGAATCACCCGGAATGCGCGCGGCGATTCAAGCACTGGCGGATCGCATCCGTGCGGTGAGACAGTGAAAAGCTCCTCACCCCTCGCCTGTTTTGCCCTCACCCCGCACGCTGCGCGTGCCGCCCCTCTCTGCCAGCGGAGACGGGCAGGGGTGAGGAGCTTTCCTCACTTGCGTGGGTGAGGGGTTGAGTTGATGCCCCCTTTCCTCTCCGCTGAACTGATGTACCGCCCGCGTCCGGTTGATCGGCGTGCGCGTGCCGTGTTCGATTTCACCTTCACCTCGCGGGTGAGCCGCCTCACCGACCGCGATACCCTGCTCATCCTTGCCGACAGTCCCGAAACGCTCGACAGCCTAGCGCCGCTCCTCCCCGCCGCCCCGCAAATCGTGACGCGCATCGTCAACCCGCCCGTTGATCCCGATCCGCCGGATACACCGTTCGCGCTGGCATGGGATACGCCTGATCAATGGCAAAAAGTGACGATGACCGATCGTTGGGCGCGCATCACCGCCGCGCTTGAAACTGCCGTCGCCGCGCCGAACGCCACCGCCCTCTTGATGCCCGCGCATGATGCCGTATGGGGCAAATCGCTGCTGCCGTACCTGAGCCGCCTCAGTGCCGATCATGCGCATGGGGGAATGCCCGCCGCTGTGAGTCCGGTCACGTACTGGCAGCATTCCACTATCCCCGGCGCGGCGGTTGATCCGGCGATCATCGCGCTCACCAATATCACGTTCGGGCGTGATCTGCTCTTTCCGCTCAAGGCGTGGCGTGATCAGACGCAGGGGTTTTGGGGGAAAATGAGCCTGATGCCCGCGCCGATGGCGGCGCATCTGCTCCCGATGCTCGAAACAGGCACGCTCGAAGACGATCTCGTGATCGACAGCGCTATCCGCCGCGCCGGGTTTGCCGCCCGCGCCGTGCCGATCTTGAATCCGCGTGTGTATCGTCAAGCGCTCCCGGTATTCGATCAAACCGGGCTGCGTACCGTGATCCGCCGCACGCTGCATTACTCGCTGAATGCCGCTTCGCCCCGTCAACCGCTTGGCGGCAGCCTGCTGACACATTCCCTTGATTTTGGGGGTCAGGTGCGGCTGATGCTCTCACCGCGTTTTCGACGCTTCACACCCACTGCCGAAGCAATCATCCGCGACGAAGCCAACATGATCCGCCGCAGCATCGATCAATACGGCGCGTCGTGGGTCGATTGGGGCGCATATCGGATTGTCGTGCGGGTTGGCGAATGGCTGTGTGAAGTCTGGAAACGGGTCACAGTTCTGATATAATGCCTTCGTATTCCCAGACGATGAGAAAAATGAGGATCGAAGGATGATTCCAGCAGGCGACCTGAAAAAGGGGACGACCCTCAAGATCGATGGCGCGCTGTGGCGCGTGGTCGATGCGACTTACAACAAACCGGGGCGTGGAACGGCATCAATGCAGACCACGCTGATGAACATTGCAACGGGCAAGATCAACAAGAAGATTTTCTCGGCGGATGAAAGCATGGATAACGTGTATGTTGAATCGGAACAGGTGCAGTACCTGTACCGTGACGGCGATACGTTCCACTTCATGAATAACAACACCTACGAGCAGTACGAAGCCGGTGTCGAACTCTTTGGGGATGATCAGTATTTCCTGAAGGACGGCATGACGCTCGAACTGCGCGTGTACGAAGGTCGCCCGATTGACTACGTGTTCCCGACCACCTGTGTATATGAAGTGGTCGAAGCGGAAGCGGCAGTGGTTGGCGATACGGCGGGTTCGGTCAAGAAACAGGTTAAGACCGATACCGGTTTGAGCGTGCGCGTCCCGTTGTTCATCAACGTGGGCGAGAAGATTACGGTCGATACCCGCGACGGTTCGTTCATCGGTCGCGCTTAAGCGCATCGTTAGCAATTCGGCGCAAGACGCAAGAGCAGGGCAGGCAGTGCCTCTGCTCTTTTTATTTACAGCGCAGCGTGCTTTTGCTCCTCATCCCCTACCCCTTGTATCTTGACCGTAGAATAACGGTGATGGGAAGGAGGGGGTGAGGAGTTTTTTACATGAAAGGCTAAAGCTGCCCCTTTTATGAGAATCCCATGAGAACCCCTGCTCTCTGCGATCAATTCCGCCCGCACCGGGTACGAATTGGTTGTACAGACACGCAGCGAGAGAGGTTTTCATGCAGCAGCACGATCCCGATCTGCCGCTGATCGAAGCGATGGCGGCGGGAAACCGCGACGCACTGGAGCAGTTGTACGCGCGTCACGGGCTGCATCTGCTCAACTTTTTGATCCGCGAAATTGGCGAACGTTCGGCAGCCGAGGACGCACTGCAAGTCGTCATGCTGGCAGCATGGAACGGCGCGCGGCGGTTTCGGCGCGAGAGCTTGACGCGAACATGGTTATTCGCCATTGCCCGTCGTCAGGCATCCAAAGCGCGGCGGAGTTTGCGCCACCCCACCTACACGATTGACGAAACGCGCATCGCGGACGACGCACCCCGCCCCGAACCACTGGACGACGCACTCACACAGTTGAACGCCATCGAACGCGAAGCCCTTGAACTGGTGTTTTATCAGGGCTGCACGCTCCCCGATGCCGCCGATCACCTCAAAATCCCACTCAACACGCTCAGAAGCCGCCTCTACCGCGCCCGCCAAAACTTGCGCCGCATCCTTGAAAACGAACGTCAGCGCGAACAAGAACACCCGAAAGGACTGTGATCATGCAAACCGATCCCCACAACGCGCTGAACGGCACGGCGCATGATCGTTATGAAGAATTGGCGCTCCGCTCACTGACCGAGCCGCTCTCGTTTGCGGATCGCGCCGCGCTTGACGCTCATCTCGTCACCTGTGAGCAGTGCCGCGCCGCGCTCGATGAATGGCGCGCGATCCGCGCCGCCGTGAAGACCGCCGCCCGCAAAGAGGCATTCTCGCTACCGCCTCTGCCGCTTAACCGGTTTAACCGAAAGGAAAGTCGTCTTATGATCCTTCGACCACTCCCACTTGCCGCTGCTGTCGCAGCCACAATCCTGACCGCCTTCGTGATCGTCGCTTCACAGCGGCAGATCGCGCCGCCCGGCGCTGTCGTCACCGACACGCCGATGCCTCAGCTTGCCGCGACGGTCATGCCGTCGGAACTGATGCGCTCTAGCGTGCCGGCTCCCACTTCCACCCCGTTTCCGACGCCAACACTGTCGAGCGTTCTCTCGCCGGAAGAAACGATCAGCTATGTCGTGCGTGAAGGTGACACACTGCTGGCAATCTTGCTCAGTCCGCCGTTTAACTATGCCGCCGACCAGATCAACAGCGAACTGTTCAACCGGATTTTTGAACTCAATCCGAATATTCAGGGGATCAACGAGCTGCCGCAGCCGGGGATCATGATCTTCATCCCTGTGCCGCCGGGATCGCCCTACGTTGAATGGCAGGATTACACGGTTCAGCCGGGGGATACCCTCGCCTCGATCCTGCTCAGCCCGCCGTACAACTTTTCGCTGGCGCAGATCACGCCGGAGTTGATGGATGCAATTTTGCGCTTGAATCCTGACATGGATGCCTCCGGGGAACTCCCCGACGTGGGCGAAACGATCCGTATCCCATTCCCGCCGGATTTGACCACGACGAGCGGTGATCCGCTGTTCATGACGGCGACGGCGGTCGTTCAACAGGCGACTGACGCCGCGCTCGGCGCAAGCGGGATCGATCCGCTGGCGCTGACGGCGACCGCGATTATTCAAGAGGCGACGGCGACCGCGCTCAGCCCGGCAGAAATCGATCCGCTGGCGCTGACAGCAACTCAGATTATCCAAGAGGCGACGGCGACCGCGTTTGGCGCAACCGTGACCGCGACCCCGCTCAACGCCGCGACTCTGCCCGCTGGGTGGGAGACTATTACGCTTGCAGCCCAGCAGTACCAGATTTTTGGGCGTCCACTGCAAGCCGGCGATTACGTTGTGATCTACGATTCGGGGACAAACCCGGAGAATCTCGCTGAGGACGAGTATCCGTTTGCTTCGTTTGCCGAAGGATTGGTCGTTTCGCTCGATGCAGACGGGATCATCCTTGCCATGCCGCCGTATCACGTGCAGCGGCTGACGAACACCGTGACCGACGATTTCGTCTACATTCTCGCTTGGAATGCCGCCGCCACGCCGCTCCCAATCCCCGCCGGATGGGTGGCTGCCTCCATTCCCCGCGACCGCTTCTTCACCGCAGTGGGAGTGCCGCTTCAAGTGGATTTCACCGTGAACTTGGCGGCATCGCATCACAACCCGGAAGGGATTGGCACGGACGAGTATCTGCTGCTGCCGATCACGCAAGAAGCGCGTGTGATTGCCCTTGATGAAACCGCCGTCACCGTCGCGCTGCCCGCCGCCGCTGCGGAAATGCTCACGCAAACGCTCCGCGACGGAGACAGCATTTATGTCGTGGTGATCAACGCCACCGCCACACCTGCCCCACGCCCGACCTAACCTGACGAGTACGCCTACCCCATAATCCCCCATGTTTCACTTTGCGCCGTGTAACACCATGACTACACTTGAGTCATGGTGTTACAGCGAACCAACATAAGGAGCAGGCAACATGGGCATGGACAAAAATACGGGCAGCGCCGCCACCAATAATAATCAGCGCAATGCGATCATCATTGTCGTGGTGCTGGTCGTCATCGTCGGAGTTTTCCTTTTGCTCAACCGCCCCAGTACGCCGGAAGAAGTTGTAGAGGGTACAAACGTCGCGGAGCGTGACGCGGGCGACAGCCAAGCGGGCGACGATACCTTTGCCGCCGAAGGCATCACACTGGGCGATTTTGTCGCAGGAAGCGGACTCGACCGTGATAGCTGCGTGATCAACGAAACCGGCTCATTTGATCGGGAAGACTCGATTTACGTTGGGCTGCTGCGCAGTCAAATTCCGGCGAATACACCCGTATTCGTGCGTCTTTACGCCAACGGTCAAGCAGTCGAAGACACCGACGAAATTTCGTCACCGGAAGACTTCGACGGATGCTTATGGTTTGAATTCTCCGCCAGTACCCGCGCTGAAGTTCTGGAAAGCGGCAGCTACGAAGCGGAAATCTTTGTGAATACCCGTCCCGCCGATACCGTCTCCTTCAGCGTGAACTAAGCAGCGTGATTTTCACGCGAAAGGATGGTCAATGATGGATTTAGGGACAATATGTCTGTTTGGGTTCATCATCATCATCGGCTTGATCGTGCTGATGATGGTAATGCGAAACAGCGGAAGCAGATACCCGGATCGCGGGTATCGTCCCACCTACGATGATCCCGATGTGGAATCGCGCGGCGGGTTCGGGCGTAATCGCAGCGGGAGCGGATCGGGCGATCAAGGTTTCCGCCCGGAATACGATGATCCGGATGTGGAATCGCGCGGTGGGTTCGGGCGCGATCAAGGCGGGAGCAGCGGCGGTTCGAGCTCCCCGAAAAACCCGTCGAGCGGATTCCGCAGCGGCTCAAAAGGCAGCAGTTCGAGCAGCGGCGGCAGCACGCCCAAGAGTTCGTCGGGCGGTTTCCGCAGCAGCCCAAGCAAAGGCAGTTCGAGCAGCGGCGGCAGTTCCAGCCCGCGCAATGACAGCCCGGATGTGAATTCGCGCGGTGGGTTCGGACGAAACAAGAAGTAACCCACCACCCCCCCCTCTCTATCGCAAGCGATAGAGAGAGGGTGCAAAGCGCTCATCTTTCTCCCCTCTCCAACCTTTGGTTAGAGAGGGGCGGGGGTGAGGAGCACTTGAATTACATAAGTCTGCCGTCACCTTTGCGTTGAATCTCTTTTCTTGGTACACTTGTTCTATGAACAAGCATCCCATTTCAATTGACCGACTGACCTTCCGCCGCTTTTTGCTCGGCAAACAGGGCTTATACCCCGGTCGCCGCTGGCAGGGCAAACAGGGCGCATCCGACGCGGTGCGCGCCGTCGAAGCTGTGCAGATCGATCCGCTGCACATCACCGCACGCAGTCATGATCTCGCGCTGTTCAGCCGCGTGCTTGATTACGACGCACGCCACTTGGATGAACTCGCGCATACGGACCGTCAGGCGTTTGATTATGGATCGCTGCTGTTCTATTACCCGATTCACGATTTCCCTTATTTCCGCGCTGTCATGCGCCGCTTTGCGAATGAAGGCAGCTACGCCGATCTCGCACGCACCAAACCCGATCTAATGGCGGAGATTCGCACCCGCTTGCAGGAGAGCGGTGCGCTCGGCAACCGTCACTTTGAAAGCGTGCGTGTGGACAGCTACCGCGCCAGCAAAGAAACCGGGTTAGCGCTGCGCTATTTGTGGCTGACGGGCGAGATCATCACCCACAGCCGCCGCCGCTTCGAGCGCGCCTTCGCCTTCCGCGAAGGCTTGATCCCCGCCGCTCACACATGGGAAGCAAACGATGAGCAGGCGCTCGATCACTTCACACGCAAGGCGCTGCGCTTTTTGGGAATCGCACCGCGCACGCTGTGGGGCAATCATATTTATCACCTGTATCATGCGCGTCACCCACACTTTGACGCGGCGATCAACGGGTTAATCGAAGCAGGTGACGTCATTCCCGTCAAAATCGAAGGGCGCAAAGAGATACGCTATATGTCCGCCGCCGATCTCCCCGTGTTGGAGACGGTCGCAGTGGGAAAAATTCCCGCCGCGTGGACACCGCTCGACGTGACGAACGATCAAGAGACGCTGTTTCTCGCGCCGCTGGAGATCGTCAGCGCCCGCAGCCGCGCGATGGATGTGTTCGGCTTCGATTACAAATGGGAGGTCTACGTCCCCGCCGAAAAACGGCGCTGGGGATATTACTGCCTGCCGATCCTGTACGGGGATCGACTCGTCGGGCGGTTTGATCCCAAGATGGATCGCAAATCGAATACGCTCCACATCAATGCCTTCCACCTTGAGGACGACTTCACGCCTGACGAGGCGTTCGCGGACGCATTCGGGCGCGGGTTGGCGCGGTTTGTGCGCTTCAACGGTGCGGCGCATCTGGTCGATCATGCGATTCAGCCCGCGTGGTTAAAGGCGCGACTCGCCCAGCATGTCATGTTTGAGGGGTAAACCTCTAGGACATAACGCTCGTTTCCTCTCCGCGCTGAGTATCCGGTGAAAACCGTGCGTTATAATGGCGGTGTTCGCCTGTTGAATGAGGATTCCCGCGCATGAGTCGATTTCGCCCGCGCCGCTTTGCCCTGCTGTTCATCATCGCCCTTGTGCTGAGTGCAGCACTCGGCGCGGCGCAAAGCGATCCGTTTGTCGCTGTCCCCACCCGTCAAATCAACGTGCGGTCGGGTCCCGGCTCAACTTTTTTGCAAATCGGCACGATCCCCGGCGGCGCGTCGGTTCGCGTCACGCAGCGCAACCGCATTGGCACATGGTTATATGTGCAGTATCCGCGCGCGGATGGCTCGGTTGCGCTTGAAGGCTGGGTGTATTCCGGCTATCTCGATCTCAGCCCCGAACTGCGCATGAGTCAGGTGTACGAAAACAGTGATGTGATGGACGCGGAACCCGGCAGTTATCCGGCGCTGGCGCGCTTGCTCAGTGCTCCGGTGATCCCGCGCCTTGATGGGGTGCTGCTCGATAACGTGCGCGCGATTTTTGAGCGCGGTCAAGCGGCGGGGATGCGTCCCGATGCCTTCACCAAAGTGGGCGACAGCCTGAGCGCTGATCCCCTGTACCTGACGCCAATGGCAGCACCGCCCATCGAACTGGGTGTATACGACTACCTCGCGGAGACGGTCGCGTATTACGGCGCAAGCGCCGCTGAGCCGAGCCTTGCCGCAAGTGTGGGAATGGCAACCTATACCGTTTTTGATCCGCTGTGGGCGGATTCGTCGCGGTGCGAAGGCGGCGAAACCGCGCTTGTGTGCGAATACCGCGTCAAACGTCCGAGCATCGCCCTGATTCAATTCGGCTCAAATGATATTCTGCACGTTAGCACCGAATTCTTCGCGCAGACGTACCGCCAGATCGTACAAACCTCGGTCGATTCGGGCGTGATCCCGGTCTTGTTTACGTTTAGTTGGGATGAAGCCTCGCCGCTGTGGGCGCAGTCGGTCGCCTTCAACACGGTGATCCTCGACATCGGCGCGGAATTCAATGTGCCGGTGATCAACCTGTGGCTGGCGGCGCGACCGCTCCCCGCGTTCGGGCTGGATGTGGATGGGATTCATATGCTGCACAGCGGCGCGGAACATCTCAAGTTCACGGGCGCGGACGAGTCGTTTTACGGTGCGACTCTGCGCAACCTGTTGGCGATCCGCACGCTGCACGAAATCCGCCGGATGCTCGACTTGCCCGCTACGCTTGCCGCGTCCACAGAACAACCGGACGCGACTGCCGCACCCTAGCGCCTGATCAGATTAAGTTCAGGCGCATTTCGTTAGTCGCATGAAAGCCTAACTGTTCATACAAGGGACGACCGAACTCACTCGCGTGCAGTGCGAGCGTTCGGTGTCCCTCTTGATGCCCCCATGCGATGATCGATTGCATCAGCAAGCGCGCAAGTCCCTTGTGGCGGTGCGGCGGTTCGACGTACACATTCATGATATACGGCAGGACGTGAACACGCGGGAACGCGGGCGTAGGTGCCCATTCCATTAGGCGTGCCCCCGCGCCGCCAACGATTTCCCCGCCTTTGATCCCGATCAACCACCCGCGATATGAGCCGAACTCGATCTGTTCGGATACCCAATCACGGAACGCGAATTCCATCATGTCCAATGCGCCCGTCGTCTGCATTTCTTCAAACATGGCGCGGCGGTGATGCGCGATCACGGCGGCATCCTCAGGTTCGGCGGCTCGAATCAGGTAGGTCATTGCACCTCGCTGGTTGGGCAGTTTGTGACACTGCTTCAGAATAGCCGCGCTTTTCTCATGCGACTAGTCCCGCTTCGATCCGCGTTCGCGTGGTTTGCGCGTGGGAATGGTCTTCCGCTTCGGTTTGCGGCGGCGGCGCGGCGGTGGAACGTCACGCATTTCTTTCAGCACCGCGCTGACCACCGTATGCATCAAATGAGCGTGTTCGCTGCGTTCCATCCGTGTATACGGGTCACCCGGACGGCGCGGGCAAGCGTCCAAGAGATTCTCGAATGCTTCCGCCTCGGTTTCACTGCGCCATATCTCGTGATTCGCCCACAAGCGGCGGTTTTGCCACCAATGATCCGACTGTGCGCGGCGTTCGGCGCTGATTTGCTCGGCTGCCGCGTTGATTCGCTCATAAATCGTTCCGGGCATCTCCTTCGTTTTCACCAATGCTTTGCCTCCTTTCGGCGCTGCAATAAGTGAAATTAGGATAGCACGAATGTTCTACATAACCCAGATCGTCTGTTCCTTTGAATCCTGTAAACCCTGTGTTAACGTGTTTTATACGCTTTTCGCGCTCAATTATGATCAGTGGTCTAGTGAGTCATGATAGACTGTTTACATCGTCCGCTAGCATGACAGTATATCAATTGATAATACTGCCAAGCGTGATACACGGGGGCATTATGTCGTTATACCGCCACCATGAGTTACTCATTGCCGGTTTCTTATCCCAGATTTTGCTCGTCAGTCGGTCGGCAGCTTGCTGCCTATTCGCTCTTTTTCATACGGAAGATGATCCGCAGTCGGCATACCACGCCGCCCTCGCCGTCGCCAGCCAACTCGATTATCTTCACGAGTTCCGCGCCGTTCCACCGGCTGAGCTGTATCTCACGCTTCTGCCGGATGCAAGCGATGCTGTCAAGCATGCGGTTGAACAAGCGCTGACGTATTGTTTGGAAGGCATCATCAACGGACGTGCCGCCGCGATCCTTGCTCACAACAACTAGCAGTCGGGACAGGGCGTACCCTGTCCCCTCGCTTAACTCCTTCTATTATACAGCTTCTTTACAGGTTTTATGCTTGACACGCCTTTACATTTTTCGTAATGTGATTACCTGTACGGGAGTTCCGTTTCTTTGGAAGGAGATCGCAAAATGGTACGTTTTCGCGCAAGCGTAGTACTGCTCATTGTCGTGCTGATCGCCGCCGCATGCAGTGGAAATGCCACACCAACGTCCGCCCCGAGTGACTCGGGTGGGGATGCCAGCGCCGCTGGTGATCCGGCTGAAGCCGTCCGGGGTCTTTACGCCGCGCTGTATGCCCGCGAAGGAAATGTTGCTGACTTCGCGTGTGCCGCAGTGCCTGAATTTGCATCAGGGCTTCAGCAGTCGGTCGATGCGTCGAGCGCGGCATTCGCCAACGCCACGATTAACGTGAGCGGGCTGAACTTCACCGTTAGCGAACAAGATGCGGACAGCGCAACCGTCACGGTTGAAGGTCAAATTGTCTACACCGTGTCGGGCATTGATACGCCCGTCCCGCTGGGTCCCGTGCCGCACAACGTCGTTGTCGAAAACGGCGCTTGGAAGGTCTGCGGCTAAACTTCAGTTCCCTTTCCGCTGCTGCTGCCCTCCAAGCGGAAAGGGAACGCTTCCCCCACATCAACCCGTCACCCCGTACACGCGAATTACCCCGTCTGCGCCTGCCGCGATTAGGGTGCGCCTATCATCGCTTACAACCAGCCCACTGATTGACCCGTTAAACCCCTCCCAGTGCGCGAGTTCGCCAACTTCGCCGGAGACACTGCCATCAAACGCCCGCATGACGCGATCACGCCCGCCGCTAAATAAAACCGATCCGGTTGGGGTGAACGCCAGCGCGGTGACTTCGCGGAAGTGCCCATAATAGCGCGTCTGCGGCTCGTGCTGCCCAAGGATCGTGCCGTCGTTCATGGCGACTACAACCGCGCCCGTGACCGGATGTGTCGCTGAGACTTGTGCCGGGCATGGTGTGGGCGGATCGGCGGGAGGGGATACTACCGCCTGCCCACTTTCGAGCGACCAACTGCGCACGAGTCCGTCAATCCCGCGCGCGATCAGGCGCTCACCCTCGATTTGCAGCAGACATGCGGCGGGGAAAAAACCACGCGCGAGAAATACACCCGGGTCTGTTTCTAACCGCGAGATCACCGAACGGACATGAACCACCTCAACCTGTTCAATGCCATCCACATCAATGAAGCGCAGGTCTGACCATCCTTCGCCCAACACCTCGGTTGATTCCAATGCCAACTGCTCCCCCTGCACCGACCACACACGCACAACGCCGCTGCGGTCAGCGGAGGCTAGGCGTGTTCCGCTCTCGTTAAACACCAATGCCTTGATCGCGTATAGATGATCGGTGTACACCATCGGAATCAGTGCCCCTTGTGTGAGATCGTAAAGTCGGATTGAACCGTCTTCGCCGCCCGCCGCAATTAGTGTGCCCGCCGGGTTAGCGATCAACCGTACGATCGGTGTATCGGTAAGTTCCAACGGGAACACCTCCCAGTCGAACACAATCTGCCACACGCCTGCCGTCGATCCCACGATCAATGTGCCACCCGGCAAACTGGCATCATCCAGCGCAGCGCCGAACCCGATTCGAGCGATTTCTTGCAACCGCGCTACGTTGTCGATCGTGATTACCTCGGCTGGTGGGAGCGGGAATCCCTGCACACCGCACCTATCGCACTGCGCGGCGGCAGAACCACCAAGAACACCCAGAACGATGGGAAAAAGCACCAACGCAAAGAGGTACCCGCGTTTCTTCGCGCCTTTGCGCCCTTGCGCCTTTGCCTTGATGCGCTTCTGCATTTCTCTTTGTGTCTCTTCGTGTTCTTTGTGGTTCACCCGTTTTTGTCCTTTCATCCGCCGTCGGTATAGCTTTGCAGCGGCGCATCTTCCACCACGCTGAACGGAACCGCCGCGCTCGTGATCGTCGTGCCGTCGCTGAGTTCAGCTTGTGCGATCAATTCATGATCGCCTATTTCGAGCGTCCACCACACCACCCATGACGGCGCATCGGCGCTGCCAATCGTCTGCCCATCGAGTACATACGTCACGCGGATCGTGTCGGCAGGTGCGCCAACTGTCAGCCGCAGCCGCTGCGAGTCAAGGGGAATCGACTGCGCGATCTGGAAAACGGTATACGGATCGGGTTCAAGCAGGCGCAGCCCCGCATCCGAGTCCGGGATCAAGGCACGGCTGCCGCTCGGCGGCGGAGGATAGCCGTTGCGGATCGCCCAATCGCGGGCTTCTTGCGGCAGCACCGCGAACACCTGTGTGATCTGGTCATCCGGCGGCGTCGTATCGTCCGCCAAGCCTCCTGTGCGGCGGTCGATCACCAAACGCTGGAAAATGTTGTCCTCGCTGGTTGGCGCTGTTCCGCTGATAAACCATTCGTTTCGCGTATTAGGACAAGCCTCGGTCGGCAGTAAGCCGCTGAGCGCGCACACCGTCACCCGTTCTAACCCGTCCGGGCGCGCAAAGCTCGACTCAGGCACGCCGCGCAAAACCTGACGCATGAACAAATTCCAAACGGGGGCTGCTCCGGTGATCCCCGTCACTTCGACCATCGGCGCGTTATCCGCGTTGCCGACCCACACTCCGACCACGACTTCCGGCGTATAGCCGACGATCCAATTATCGCGCGTGTCGGTCGTCGTACCGGTTTTCGCCGCCGCCGGTCGCCCGATGTTGAGCGCGCTCCCGCGCCCGAACCCGGCGATCCGCGCTTCGTCATCGCTCAAAATATCGGTGATCAGCCAACTCAGGCGCTCATCGATCACGCGCAAACGCGGCGCGGACATGCTTTCCGGCGTGAGAAGCACCTCGCCCGCCCGCGTCCTGACCTCGCGGATCAGCACCGGATCGACGCGCAAGCCGCCATTGGCGAAAATGCTGTACGCCGCCGTGAGATCGATCAAGCGGATTTCACCGCCGCCCAACGTGATCGACAGATCGACTTGGGTGTTGCCCGCCAGCGTGGTCAGCCCCGCGTCGGTCGCAAGCTCCACCATCGCCGGAATCCCGATGTGATCGAGCGTGATCACCGCCGGAATATTAAGCGAACTCGCCAGCGCCTCGCGCACCAACACAGGACCATGTTCGACCAAACCGTAATTCGACGGCGTGTAGCTTTCCAAGCGGCGGGTGACGAACGGCGTTTCAACATCCAAGATCATCGTCGCCGCCGTCCACGCGTTCGGTTGAGCCGGATCAAGCGCGGCTGCATACGTGAACGGTTTAAGCGTGCTCCCCGGCTGGCGGAGCGCATACGCGGCGTTCACCGCGCCGTCGATGCGCTCATCAAAATAATCCGGCGATCCGAGCATGGTCAGGACTTCGCCCGTTTGCGGATCAATGGCGACGACGGCGGCGTTATGCGCGTTGGCGGGCTGACGGTTAAACGCTGCACTGTTGAGCGTATCCAACTGGGCGCGAACGATCTGCTCCGCCGTGTTTTGCCAGTTCAGATCAAGCGTGGTGATCACGTCTAAGCCGTCGCGGGTGAGTCCGTCGGGATAGCGTGCCTCAAGTTGACGGATCACCGCCATAACGAAATGCGGCGCTTGAATCGGGAACAAGGCAGATGCGAACTGAAGCGCTTCTGCCTTCGCCGTCTCCGCCTGCTCCGCCGTGATCCGCCCGCTGGCGACCATCAAATCGAGCACGACTTCTTGACGCGCTTCTGCTGCCGGAAGATCGGTCAGCGGATCATATGTCGCGGGGCTTTGCAGCAGTCCGGCGAGCAGTGCGCATTCCGCCAGCGAAAGTTCAGCGGCGCTTTTGCCGAAGTAGCCGCGCGCGGCGGCTTCGATCCCGTAAGCCAACCCGCCGAAGTATGCTTGATTCAGGTAGAGCGTGAGGATTTCGTCTTTGCTGTAAACCGCGCTGAGTTGGAAGGCTAAAAGCGCCTCACGGAGCTTACGGCGGAGCGTGCGCTCGGTGCGTTCGCCCGCGTCGAGCAGGGTGATGCGCGCGACCTGCTGCGTGATCGTCGAGCCGCCCGCCGCAATTTCGCCGCCCGTCACGTTGATCACGGCGGCGCGCACGATGCCGATCAGGTCAACGCCGGGGTGCGTATAGAAATTCGCGTCCTCGGTGCTGATCACAGCAGCGACGCAGTGCGCGGGGATCGACTCCAGTGGGATCGTCGTGTTGCGCCCGCCCGTGTCCCCATCCGCGAGGATTTCGTACAACAGCGTACCGTGACGGTCAAAGATGCGCGTGCTCGGCAGCGCTAACCCATCTTCTAAGCCGCTGACGGGCGGCAAATCCCACGTCAGCCACGCCCACGCGCCGCCGACGGCGATACCCAAAACCGCCGCCGCGATCAACGCGAGGCGGGTGCGGCGTTTACGACGTTTCCACCACTGGAGCATGGCTCACCTTCATCATTTAGGACGCTGCTGATACATCCCTCATCCAAAAGCAACCCCTCCCCCATCCCCTCCCCGAATTCTTCAGGGAGGGGCGCAACCCCGTTACCCGTGCCGCAGACACAAAAGCGAGCGGATCACCCCCTCGCTGCGTCAGCGGAGAGGGGGCTGGGGGGAGAGGTTTGTCTTGAGTATCGGACAAGCCTCCCAACACTATCTCCATCGGACGCGATAGAGAGGGGCTGAATCTTCACCCCTCTATTTTACGTCTGTCGTCCCACTTTGCCCGACGCGCGCTATACTCTTGATGCGCTTTTTAGGTCAACTGCGGAGATACACCCGATGAATATCGCCGTGTTTGGCGCTTCCGGGCAGACCGGGAAATTGTTCGTTCAACTTGCGTTGGATGCCGGGCATCAGGTGACCGCGCTCGTGCGCGACCCGACTAAACTCGGCATCAATCATCCGAATTTGCAAATCGTGAACGGTGATGCGCTCGATAAAGTCGCCGCCGAAGCCGCCGTGCAAGGCGCGCAAGTGGTCGTCTCAACATTGGGAAATGTCAAAGGCGAGCCGGAGGAACTACTGCCTGCCAGCGCCGAAAATATTCTCGGCGCGATGCAAACCTTCGGCGTGCGCCGCTTAATCGTGTGCGCGCCGCTCAGCACTCGGCTTGACGGTGATCCGCTGACGTTCTGGCAGCGGGTAGGACGACTGCGCCGACCGCGCAAGGTCAAACCGCTGACGGCATTCATCGACTTGATCAAGGTGAGCGGGTTGGAGTGGACGATTGTGCGGCTGGCGGCGCTCACCAACAACGCGGCGACGGGCAAAGCGCAGCACGGGACATTCAAAATGGGAAAACACAGCGTCTCGCGGGCGGATGCCGCCGCCTTTTTGATGGATCAACTGACGGATACGACGTATATCCGTAAAGCGCCGATGCTCATCAATCCGTAAACAACTTTATGCGCGCCTTGAAATCAAGAGGACAGGGCACGCCCTGTCCCTACTCATTCAGCGCGCTCAACATCTGGCGGAAACTGCCTTTGTAATCACCTTCGAGATCAAAGCGCGGACGCCGCCGCAGCGCATCCGGTGGATCGGCGGGAGCAACGACCGCGACGATGATCGGCTTGTTCTTTTCGCGGAAGAACTTCCATGCGGTTTCAACCGTGTCATCCACCAGCGCCGCCGGAGAGAGCAGTAAAACCATGCGCGAACATTCTTTCAACGACGGATGCACCCCGCCCGCCCAATCAACATCTTCGCGTTCGGTTTGATGCAGCCACGTCGCAAAGCCCATCTTTTCGAGATCAGCCGCCACTTGAGCCGCAGTGCTTTCGTCAGCGACGGTGTAGTTCAGGTAAACCGCCGTCTTGGGGAGTTTGTTCCGCTTGGTTTCACCAACCTGCACCGGCGCGGGGCGGTTCTTGGCGTCATGCGCGGGCGTCCATCCGAGCCGGAATACAAAGTTACCACAGCTTGGGCATTCGCCGCGCATGGCGGGTGCTCCCTTGCGCGTCCAAACAGGATGCGGGTCTTCGAGCCAAACAGATTCGCGGCAGCGCACGCAGTACGCCTCAACCGGTTCAGGTTCTTCTTGGTGATCGTCGTGGTGCTCATCCAGCGGATTGTTTGGATCGAAAAGCTCGTCGTTCACGCGCTGCCCTCTAACCTCTGCCGAAAGTTTGTTCTCAGTATAGCACGACTACCAAGGCAGCGGCATAGTTACCGTCCATGCTGGATCAGGATGCAAGCGCGGTTCGCGCTCATACAGGGCGCGTATCTCGGTGAAGCGCGTCCCGGCGTTCACGCATAAATCGGCAATCGTGTCGATCAAATCGATATCGACAACCTGTGCCTCCTCGTCGGATACTTTCAGCCCCCAGTTATCCCAAGGGAGCAGTTCGATCTTGTTCAGTGCCATGAAGTCCTGAATCAGATCCGAGCGCACGAACCCCCAACCATGCATATCATGGATGCCAAAATGATCGGCGTTCGCTTGACCCGTGCGGATCATCTGCCACGCCTGACCGCCGTTGATGAACCGGTCACGCGGGACATCGAGCGGATCAAAGTCTGGTTTCAAGACGGACAGTTGAAGCGCGTCAAGCTGTGCATCGATCAAGCGCCAACGCTGCTCGGCGCTGTCCCACACTTCGCACACCCAATGATCCTCGTAATGATTCGGCATGAAGTACGTGCCGAAGCCGCAGCGGGGGCGGGCGGGAATCCCATGCTGGCGGAGCATAGCGCACAACAGCGTTGAGAAGTCGCGGCAGTTGCCGACGAGACGACGCTCGGCGGGAAGCGGCTGACTCAGGGGCGCACCGGTGATCTCGCGAAGGCGGGCAAGCTGGCGGGCAACGGCACGGAGCTGTACCTCGCTTTTGCGCTCGTCAGTGAGCGTCACGCCGTAACGCTCCGCCCAAAAAATGTGGAGAAGCAGCCCTTGAACGATGTCACGAAGGGCGCGGAAGTCGGCGGGGAGCGCGGCGAGGTCGGCGGCGTGTTCGCCCGGTTCGGTGATGATGCTGTGCTGCGCGTAGTAGCTGAGCGGATCGGCGGGACTGGAAGTAGACATGACAGTTTCCTTTTGTGCGGTGCTGGTTCCATCTCTATATGAGGCAGAAAGAGAGATGTAGGAATGGATTCGATTACCCTCAAGAGGAATTTGCCAAAGCGTTTCTCTGAGCCTGCCCCAAAATCATTTGCCATGAGGGATGACCCGTGAATGCCGCGAAATCTGCTTGCAGCTCGTCAACTGCATCCCAACCGGATTCAACGGCAAGCGACAACGCCTGAATCGCCTGATCATGGATGCCAGACGCCAGATAGCAGCGTGCCACAATGTAATGATTTTCGGGGTGAACAGACTCGTTTTCGGTATTGAGATGCTGCTGGCAAACTGCCATCGCCTGTTCATACTGCCCTGCATCGTAGTACGACCATGCCCGATTGAGTTCATGACGTACAGGATTCAGAATGAGAACGTACATCGAATGCGTATGGCTGAACTGAAGTCCCAATTTTTCGGCAGTTCGGATCGACCCGACGTTGAACGATTCGCAATTCCAATGAACTACATCAAGCCCATGTGACAGCGCATATTCGATGGCGGCAGCCGAAGTCAGGTATGCGAGATTACGCCGTCGATGGTCAGGGTTCGTGAACAAACCAATATCACCGCCTTTGTTAACGATACAGTTGATGACCGAAGAAGCCACAATTTCGCGCTGGTAGATTGCAGCATATCCGAACGCTTTTTGATCAGGTTCAACTGCCGCTTCTCGCGCCTTTAAAATATCCGCTGCGGTGCCCTGCACTTCAATCCCATCATCGATCAGTTGCTGATCGATAAAGCGTATTTCAAAACCGTCGGGAATTTGAGAATGCCAATCGACTTGCAAATGCTGACAGGTGTAATGCAGGCGCTGTGTCGCGATGGGAATGCGCGGGGCAAATATCACAGGAATTTGGGCGTCCCAGTCTGCTGGATGACACACCAGCATCCCACCCCAACCTTTTTCACCACTCACGCTGCGATTGAACAGGGCAGCATTGAGCGCTTGATTAAAAGCTGCATTGTGAGCATCGCCAGCGAGAAACCACCATACATTCCCTTGCGTGATGAAGGCGCTTTGGGGGGTATCCAAATCATCGACGAAGACGCGACCTTTGTAGAGACCTTCCAAAACCCCGGCACAAAATAGCTGATGTGCCATGAGCGGTTCAAATAAGGGACGTACTCTATAAAAATCGGTGGATTCTAATTCAATCATTGATCGACTGTCCTTTCCTAGTTCCCCGCAGAATGGCGTGGGGTTGGCAATCCATGTTGATCAGTTTATGTCCAGCCGCTTTGGTAAAAGCATTGAATGACTAGAATTCTGGTCTTTAAAAGAGTTTAGTGAGTTTTTAAGGTTCACACAAGGTCATATTCTTTCGTTTGACAGAAATTGGTCATGAACATCTATCCGTAAACGCTGTCGCAAATTAGGGATCGGGCTTCGCCCCACCGCGAATTCGCGGAGAGGAGATGAGCGAAGCGCGTGGGGTCAGTTTTGAATATCGGACAAGCCCCCTGCCCCCTCTCCATCGCAAGCGATAGAGAGGGGGCAGGGGTGAGGAGCTGTTGGGGAATGACAGCAGAATACGTCCCTACGACCCCTGAAGCTGATCGCGGAGTTCGCGCGCGGCGGTGAAATTCGGGTTGAAGCTGATCACAAAGTTGAGATTTTCGATGGCGCGGTCATGTTCGCCCAGCGCTTCACGCGCAATCGCGGCGTAGTAGTACGTTTCTTCGACAAACTGCCCGCCGCCGTCGTTGAGCGTCGCCCGCGCTAAATCGATCACGTCTTGGTAGCGCCCCATGTTCAAGTACGCCTCATACCAGCCGAATTGATACCATGCCATGCGGAACGGCAAGCCGAGATTGCGCGCGTAATCGTAAGCCTGCGCCGCTTCTGACCACATGCCGAGCTTGGCGAAGTTCGTCCCCAAGTTAAACCACGCCCAAACATCGCTTTGATTTGCCACGGCTTCGGTGCGGGCGGCTTCGAGCGCGCGGCGGACATTTTGTTCTTCGTCGGCATCTTCACCGAGCAGCGCCATCAGTTCGGCTTCACGGCGCACATCGTAGATCACGATGAACACGCGGTTGAAGTGCCGCCAATATTCGTCAAAGTAGTCGTACTCGTACGAGTAGTTGGGACCCTCAAAGCTGTCTTGAGTCACGAACACGCCGCGCCCGTCGTCGTAACCGCTCACGAACAGGTAATGTCCCATCCAGCCCTGCGGATCGTTCGGCGGATCGTAGCCCGCTTCGACCATGATCGGGAAATCATTAGCGATCAGCATCCTGAGCAGATCGACCGTGCCTCCCTGCCGCTCAATCGCCTGAAGCGTGCCGGGGACTTGGGTATTCACGTATTCGACGATCTGCCAAGGGCTGACATTTTTATCCTCATAGTTCGGCTTCAACCAGCTAGCCGCCGGGTCTTGGTCAGCGGTGACGCCGTAAAACGTGAGTGCCATCGTCAGCGTGGCAGGTCCGCAGTTATTCCACCCTTGGTAAATATGCGTGATCCCGTTCAGCGCATAGCTGACCGGAGGGTTTCCGCCGTCCTGTGCCGTAATCGGCGCAGCAGTGATCACAAGCGCCAACAGCGCCGTGCAAAACATCAAGTGTTTCATCAACCATATCCTGAGTAGACTGGATTTATCGGCATGATTATACAAAATGTGCCGCAAAAACATCTGGACGCAAACCCCACGATTTGCGTGACTGCAATGAAACAATTCGTTATACTTGCCCCATGTTTATTTTCTGAGATTGCGATCTTATGCAGCAGACAGACACGTTCACTGGAAAGCAATTGGGAGGCTTCACCATTCAGGAGCGGATCGGCATTGGCGGGATGGCGACGGTTTACCGTGCTTATCAGCCATCCGTGAATCGTTCGGTCGCGCTGAAGCTGATTCGCCTTGACCCCAACACGAGCGAAACCCCCGAATTTGCCCGCCGCTTCGCCCAAGAAGCGAAGGTGATCGCCGCGCTCGAACATTTGCACATTCTACCCATTTATGATTACGGCATTTATAACAACGAGATCGCGTATTTTGCGATGCGGTTGCTCAAAGGTGGATCGTTAAGCGCACTCTTGGCGGACGGTCCGCTCAATGTTGAGCGGGCATGTGATGTGTTCACACAAATATCGCAGGGATTGAGCTACGCACATCAACACGGCGTGATCCACCGCGACCTGAAGCCGAGCAATATCCTATTGGACGAAGCCGGAAACGCCTACTTAACCGATTTTGGCTTGGCGAAGATGACCACCGGCGGCGAATCGGACTTGACGAAAACCGGCACGATCGTCGGCACGCCCGTGTACATGTCACCGGAGCAGCTCCGTGGGGAAGTGGTCACGCCGCGCAGTGATATTTACAGCATGGGCGTGATCCTGTATCACATGCTGGTCGGGCGTCCGCCGTTTGACTCGTCCGAAAGCAACATGATCTCGGTCATTTACAAGCACTTGGAAGAAGCGCCGCGCAGCCCGCGTGAGGTCAACCCGGAAATTCCGCTGTTGGTGGAAAGCGTGATTCTACGCGCCCTCCAGAAGAACCCGGCGGAGCGCTACGAAACGATTGACGAGATGTCGCACGCGTTCAACAATGCCATCGGGCGGCGGATCAGCACCGGATCGTATCCCGCTCCCACCAGCCGACCCACGCAGCCGCTCACCCCATCCACCGCGACCGCTGCCGCTGCTGCTCAGAAGAAACACGGCACACTAGTGATCGCCGCCGTCGCCCTGCTGGCGATCCTTATATTGGCGGGGGTTGCAATCGTCGGATCGGGCGTCCTGAATCGCACCGCGTCGTTTGCGATAGCGACGGTCGAATTGAATACCACCGGCGTACCAGCGGACGTTATCCCCACAGAGGATGAAATCCGGATCGCGCAAGCGCGGGTGGGGGATGGGATGCTCGCCTATGTCGCCTGCAACCAAAGCAGCGAATACCACGCGACACAAGCGCGTGAAGTGCGCGATTTTGCCGCGCGCTACGGTCTGACTCTGCGTATTTATGACGCGGATAATGATCGCTACCGTCAAATCACGGATATTGAACGGGCGCGGTCGGAGGGCGCGGTCGGGTTGATCGTGTGTCCGCTCGATGTGACTCTGCTGGATAGCACCCTGCTCTCCGCCGAATCCGCCGCTATGCCGCTGGTATTCAACGGCGCGAACATTCCTAATTACGGCGGCGTGCTGATCGGTGGCGACGATTATCTGCTTGGTTTAGAAGCCGGACGTGCTGCCGGGCGGCTCATCCGCGACGAGCGCGGCGGACAAGGGCGTGTGGTCATCCTCGATTTCCCGGATATGCCTGTGATCGTCTCGCGCGCGAACGGCGAACAAGACGGCGTATTGGAAATCGCGCCGAATGCGCGGATCGTCGGACGGTATCTGGGCGGCACGCGCGACAACGGCTACAACAGCGTGCGCGCCTTGATCGAACAGGGCGTTGAGTTTGATGCAATCGTGAGCATCAACGATGCCGGGGCGTATGGCGCAATCGATGCGATGAACGAAGCCGGAATCGACCCCGCTTCGGTGATCGTCTCCAGTGTGGATGCCGAAGCACTGGCGCAGGAATACATCCGCGACGGGTATTACATGCGCGCGTCGGTCGCGGTCAGCCGTGAACTGTCGTCGGAAACGATCGTGAATGTGATGGTCAAGCTGCTGGCGGGGGCAACCCTGCCGGAGACGATCCTCGTGCCGCCGGGAGAAGTGTTCACGCAGGAGACATCCGGCGGAGCGTAGGACGAACCACTTGTGCGTTTGATTTATCAGTACAGGGGACGGACTCACAGCCGTCCCTTTTTGTTTTCGGGTAGCAGCGCGATCATAATTCATCGTGCTGTATTGCTGCTGAACAAAAGGGGGCTGTGATGCGCCGCGCTCGTGTTCCGCTCTTTCTGATGCTAATCGTTTTGCCGCTCGTCGCTTTGGTCGTTTTTATTGTCACCCGTAATACGTCGCCCAGTCCGGGTTTGCCCTCGTCCGCCGGTTTTACAGTGGGCAACGTCGATGCAGCGTTTTCCCAAGCTGTACAAGCGGCTGAATCGGGTGATTACCCCGCAGCTTTAGACATAATTAACCAGATGATCGCGCGCTTTCCAGAACATGCCGCCGAAGGGCATACGCTCCGCGCCGGAATTTTCGCTTTCATGGGAGATCATGAGCAGGGAATAGCGGCAGCGAATGATGCCATTCGGATCGATGCGAGTTGGCTGCCCGCCTACTACGTGCGCGGCACAATTCTGCTTGAGCAGAATGAATACGATGAAGCGCTCGCTGATTTCGACGTATATTCTCACCGTTGATCCTAACTACTCCGACGCCTTCTATGGGCGCGCTTCTGTGTACATGCAGACGGGGGATTTTAGGGAAGCGCGAGAAGACTACAATACCGCAATCGAACTCAACGCGGAAAACGTCGATTACTATCTGGGACGTGCTTGGCTTCGTTGGACGCTGATCAATTTCACAGGCATGCAGGAAGATGCCTCGCGTGCCCTAGAACTTGATCCGAATAACAGCACGGCTTATGCAGCGCTTGCCTATGCGCACACTGCCAGACATGAATGTGAGTTGGCGCGGGAAGCGCTTGATCAACACACCGCGCTTGCCGGAAACGCAGTGGATCGCAACCTGATTGATTACTATCAGCGCGAGTGCAGTTAGTCGCGTGGGAGACATTCGGCAGTGGGTGAGGCGCTTTTTGTTAAGCCTTGGATCAACACAACGCACTATTCCCACGTTACAATGGGCGCAGCAGTATCCGCTTGTGCATTTTAATCCAGTAAGGAGCGGTTTTGAGCGCTCAATCGACCCCCTTTCGACTGTTCAACACGCGGCGCGGACGGGTGATCCGCGAAAACCTGACCGCGTATGTGTTCGTCACCCCGGCGATGCTTCTCGTGTTCACGTTCGGCGTGTTCCCGGTCGCATTCGCGTTCTTCGTTTCGCTGCACCGCTGGCGGCGCTTCCCCGGTGAATACCTTGGCTTAGATAACTATGTGCGCGGCTTAGGCGATTTCGCGTATGTCGTGTTCTTCTGGCTGGCGATTGGCGCAGCCGTGTACGGGTTCACGCTGCTGCGTAAGCTGTTCAAACAGCCGGATAAGCTCCGCGCGCTGCTCTACCTGATCCCCGGCGCGATCAGCGCGGCGGCGGTGCTGCTGTTCGTCAATTGGGCGGCGATCCTGCTTCCGGTCATCCTGAATATTCCGCAGGCATTACGCGGTCAACAGCAGTCGCAAGGCTTGTTTATCAGCGAACTGGCGGCAAGTTTTCAAAACCCGGAAGCGGCGGCGGTCGGAAATCAGTTTTTGATCGCCCTGATCGGCGCGTTCGTCTCTGGTTGGATCATGTGGCGCGTCGTGCGCGGTTCAAAGCCGGGGGTGTTCTGGTTTTGGGCGACTTCCGCCTGTTTATCCGCCGCGACGGGTGTGCTGCTCATGCTCCTGACGATCAGCGAGATCAACGCAGCCGTTGAAACAGCGCGGGCAGCGGGCGAAAGTCTGCCCGTATGGTCACAGGTGATCCTGATCAGCGCTGGCGCGATCCTCGTCGGCGTGGGTTACTGGCTGTGGACACATACGGCGCGCAGTTTTGAGGGCAGCCGCGCATTCTTGATCAAAGCGCTGGTTGCGGTGCTGCTGGCGGCGGGCGGCGTGATCCTGATCATGGAAGTGCCGCGCGCGCTCACGCTGGCGGATGACGATGTGCTGCACGGGTTCAACATCACGGTGATGTTCGTCCTCGGCACTGTGCCATTTCAACTGGCAATCGGGCTGTTTCTCGCTGTGCTGCTGTTCCAGAAGATCAAGGGAAAAACCCTGTTCCGCGTGGTGTACTTTCTGCCGTATATCATGCCGTTCGTCGCCACGTCGATTGTGTTCAGCCAATTGTTCTCGCACCGCCCGGATGCGCTCGTCAACAATGTCGTCAACTTCTTCGGCATCGCGGATCAAAAATGGCTGCTGGAGCCGCTCGGCATCGGCACGCTGATCTTAGGCGAAAACGCGGGCATCTTGTCCGGTCCCGGCTTGGCGCTCGTCGTAATCATGATCTACACCGTTTGGACGTACATCGGCTACGACACGGTGGTGTTTCTCGCCGGGTTGGGCAACATCCCGACCGAGCTTTACGAAGCGGCGCGTATCGACGGCGCGAACGGGTGGGCGACCTTCCGCTATATCACCTTGCCGCTGCTCTCCCCGACAACATTCTTTTTGTCGCTGATCGCCATCATCGGCACATTTCAGGCATTCACGCAGATATGGATCATGCGCTCGCCCGCATCGGCAAACAGCGTTGATACGATTGGCGTGTACATCTTTGAGACTGCCCGCGCCAGCGATCCGAGCATGGGGTATGCCTCGGCGCTGTCGTTCGTCTTGTTCGGCGCAATTCTGATCTTTACGCTGGTGCAGAATCGCATTCAAGGGAGAAAAGTGTTTTATGGATAACGCGCGTCCGCTTCCCATCTCCCGCGCTGCCGCGCAAGATCAAACCGCGCCGCGCAAGCCGATCGACTGGGGGCGCATCCTTGTGTATGCGATCCTGATCGCCGGGCTGATTCAGGCGCTGTTCCCGTTCTTGTGGATGGTCAGCGCGTCGTTGATGACCGTCCAAGAAATCCAATTCGGTCGTCTGCTGCCCGCCAACCCGAATTTCGGCAACTACCCGACCGCGTGGGAGATGGCGAATTTCGCCCAGTTCATGTGGAACAGCGTGCGCATCACGTTGATCAATATTGGCGGGATGCTGCTCCTCGCGGTTCCGGCAGCGTATGCCTTTGCGCGCATGAAATTCTTCGGCAAAAACGTGATCTTCGCGCTCACGTTGGCGACGCTGATGATCCCCGATGTAGCGACGTTCATCCCCAACTACCTGACCGTGATCTGGTTCGGTCGCTTGAGCGAAAATGTATTCGGCTTCCCTTGGATGAACAATTGGCCCTCGCTGACGATTCCGTTCATGGCGTCGGCGTTCACGATCTTTTTGCTGCGCCAGTTCTTCGCGCAGATTCCAGAGGATTTGTGGGATGCGGCGCGCATCGACGGCGCTGGGCATCTGCGCTACATGGTGTCGGTCGTCGTGCCGTTGAGCAAAGCGCCGCTGATGACGAGCATCACGTTTCAGTTCATCGGCTCGTGGAATTCGCTGCTGTGGCCCCTGCTCGTCACGCAAACAGATGATTGGCGTCCGGTGGCGGTTGGCTTGACCAAGTTTGTGAACGCCGACGCGCCAACCGCGCTTGAGCTTCAAATGGCGGCGGCGGTGATGATGATCGTGCCGATTTTGATCCTATATTTCTTTACTCAAAGGCAGTTCACGGAAGGAATCGCCACGACGGGCTTGAAAGGGTAGTGTTACGCTGCTGGATTCATGCGCGCTGCACGAGTTGTTCGCTCACGTCCCATAAGCGGCGGGCAAGCGCGTGATCATACGTTTGCGGGATCGACTGCGTTTCGCGCCGCTCCACAAAATACTTACCCGTCACACCCTCCACCTGTGGAGAAGTCGCCAACCAGATCTGTGTGTCTGCGCCTTGTTCCGGCGTAAGCTGACCTTGCATGTTCATCCTCGCCGCGTTGAAGAAATTGGTATCAACAAAGCCCGGATGCACGGCATTCACGGTGACTTGCAGCTTGTCATCTGTGAGCCGCCGCGCTAATTCATACGTGAACAGGAGGTTAGCGAACTTGGATGCGCTGTACGCCCCCCATGAATCATAACGGGCTGGATCGTTGATCTGGTCGAGATTCAGTCCCGCGTGGCGGTGTGCACTCGACGAGACGTTGATGATCCGCGACAGCCCGCCAGTCTTGAGACTGTCCAGCAGCAGGGTGGTGAGGAGGAAATAGCTCAGGTGATTGAGGGCGAAGGTCATCTCAATCCCATCGACGCTCTCGCGATACGTTGGAAAGCTCGCCCCGGCATTATTTACAAGGACGTGAAACTGCGTGTATTTTGCCTTGAAGGTGATCGCCAAAGCGCGTACCTGCGCAATCGAAGACAGATCCGCCTGCAAAAATTCCAAGTTCCCGGTTTTGTCTTCCGCCAAAACTGCTGCGATCTTATCGGGATTGCGCCCGACGCCGACGACAGATGCTCCCCGCTGCGCGAGTGTGAGAGCGGTTACTTTGCCGATACCATCTGTTGCACCAGTGACAAGACATACTTTTCCGTGCATGAGTCTGCATTTCCCTCCAACGTACTTCAGCGCTGATAATAGCGCACCCATGAGCAGCTTCGCATTCACGGAAGGGATCGTCGCGCTGGGGTTGAAGGGAGAGCGACCAGCGTTATCCAAAATGAAAGAGCGCATGACAAACCTGTGATGCTCATCAATGGCAGTCTCCCATCAGCGGCTTAGGATAAATGGAGGTTTCTGCATGAGGAGCTGCAAAAATGGTTCATGTGGATCAGATTCTCATCGGTGGGTTGATCATGAGCGTGCTGCTCAGCGCGCTGATCGTCGTTTCGATTCAGCGTAACCCCCGCGTTTGGATGCAGGATTATCCTGCCGATATTCAAGCCCTTGTTCCACCGAAAACCCCGCAAGAAAAACGGGAAACCTCGATTGTTGGCATCCTATTTCTGATCATTATGGTTGGTGTTCCGCTTGTGTCGGTGATCGCGGCGCGCTTAACCGATGGCGACATGTCTTTCGCTGCCGCGTTCGTGCATGTATTTGGGATATCCATAATTTTCAATCTGGTCGATCTGCTAATTCTGGATTGGGGGATGTTCTGCACGTGGACACCCTCATGGTTGGTCATCCCCGGCACAGCAGGCGCAGCAGGCTACAAGGATTACCGGTTTCATGCGCGCGGCTTCTTAATCGGCACGGTGATCGCCGTGATTTTTTCGCTGATTGTCGCCCTTGTGATCGCCATTTTTTGATAGGTGAAATTCACGGATGGGATCGCCACAACGGGGTTGAAGGGGTAATGCCAATTTGCCTAAATCTGACAGATGATTAAGCTAAGCATACGGTCTGTATCCGAATCTTTTGAAAATCATCGATGCGACGGATGACCAGTCATCGGAATCGCAGATTTATGCTGTGTTCCGAGCAATCTATCATCGAATGAAAGGTCATCATTGCATGTTTTCGATCCACGCGAGACGCTTCCTGTGGCTGTTTTTGCCTGTTTTGACGGTACTTTTTCTCTCTAGCTCGCAGGTGTTCGCCGCAACCTTCGTTATTGAAGGAACGTTGGAAGGCGAGACAAATCCTTTTGACGACTATCTATTCACGCTCACTACCGGGCAAACCATCACCGTTGATATGGTGTGCGATCCGGCAACCCCACTTGATCCCGCCCTGCAAATCCTGAACTCAAGCGGGACGGTACTCGTCTCGGATGATGACGGTGGTATAGTCGCCTGCCAGCAGTCGAGAAGCTCACGCATCGTTTTTACCGCGCCAAGCGCAGGTACTTACACGGTGCGCGCATCGAGCTACGAAATGGTTTTTGACAACGATCCTATCGACGTTAACGCCGATGGCGACTACACCCTGACCGTAGACGGCGTGAGCGGTCCCCCACTGGGATCGATTGTTTATTATGGAATGCTAGAGGGGGAAACAAACCCATTTGACGATTATGCAGTTACGCTTGCTGCCGGGCAAACCATCACCGTTGATATGGTGTGCGATCCGACAACCCCGCTTGATCCTGCCCTGCAAATCCTGAACTCAGGCGGGACGGTGCTCGTTCAGGATGATGATGGCGGTACGGTGAACTGCACGCAGTCAAGAAGCTCGCGCATCATCTTTAGCGCTCCAAGTGCGGGTACTTACACGGTGCGCGCATCGAGCTACGAAATCGTCTTTGATAACGATCCCATCGATGTGAATGCGGACGGGGATTATATTTTGACGATCAGCGGCTTGGCGGTGACAGCCCCGGCGATCACCAGCGTGACAGGCGTGAGCATTTCGGCAGATGCGCCGTTTAACCACACGTTCACCGCGACCGGCGACCCCGCGCCGCTGATCACCTACGCGAATGAGACTCTGCCGCCGGGGGTTACGCGCTCAGGTGATACGCTGTCCGGCATTCCGACTGTGCCGGGGAGCTACAGCATTGACGTGACCGCCGCCAACGGAGTCGCGCCGGATGCCGTGCAAACCTTCACGATCACGGTAAATGGAATCGCCCCGACGATCACCAGCACGGGATCGGCAAGTATTCCAGCGGACGCGCCTTTTAGTCACACCTTTACCGCCACGGGCAACCCCACGCCTGTGATCACCTATGCGAATGAAAACCTGCCGCCGGGGGTCACACGCACAGGTGATACCCTTTCCGGCACGCCCACCGTGCCGGGGAGCTACAGCATCGACGTGACCGCCGCCAACGGAGTCGCGCCGGATGCCGTGCAAACCTTCACGATCACCGTGACTGCCGTTCCACCCACGATCATAAGCGCGGCGGCAGTGAGTACGGCAGCGGACGCGCCTTTTAGTCACACGTTCACCGTGACCGGCAACCCCGCGCCCGTGATCACCTACACGAATGAAAACCTGCCGCTGGGGGTCACGCGCACAGGCGACACGCTTTCCGGTACGCCGACTGTGCCGGGGAATTACAGCATCGACGTGACTGCCGCCAATGGAGTCGCGCCGGACGCGCTGCAAACCTTCACGATCACTGTGAACGGTTATGCGCCTGTGATCACGAGCGCGGGATCGGCAAGCATTCCAGCAGACGCGCCGTTCAGCCACACCTTCAGCGCGACGGGCAACCCCGCGCCCGTGATCACCTACGCGAGTGAAAACCTGCCGCCGGGGGTCACACGCACAGGCGACATGCTTTCCGGCACGCCGACTGTGCCGGGGAATTACAGCATTGACGTGACCGCCGCCAACGGAGTCGCGCCGGATGCCGTGCAAACCTTCACGATCACTGTGAATGGCTACGCGCCAGTGATCACCAGCGCTGGATCGGCATCTGTTCCGGTGGATACGCCGTTCAGCCACACCTTCAGCGCGACGGGCAACCCCGCGCCCGTGATCACCTACACGAATGAGACTCTGCCGCCGGGGGTCACGCGCTCAGGCGATACGCTGTCCGGTATTCCCACCGTTCCGGGAAATTACAGCATCGACGTGAGCGCCGCCAACGGAGTCGCGCCGGATGCCGTGCAAACCTTCACGATCACTGTGAACGGCTTTACACCTGTGATCACAAGCGCGCCTGTGATCAATGTGCTAGAGGGAGCGACTTTCAGTCACACGTTCACTGTGACAGGCAGTCCCGCGCCCGTGATTACCTACGCGAATGAGAATCTGCCGCCGGGGGTCACGCGCACAGGCGACACGCTTTCCGGTACGCCGACTGTGCCGGGGAATTACAGCATCGACGTGACTGCCGCCAATGGAGTCGCGCCGGATGCTGTACAGTTTTTCGTCTTGATCGTCGGTGGACTGCCAGAACCGCCGCCGCTGCCGTTCGCTGAGGATGTCAACTTCTTTGAGACCTCCGTTGTTCGTACAGGCGTACCTGATAGGCTGGTCGATACGATCCTTGTGCGCATCTTGTATCAAAACGGTCGCCCGACGCAGTGGCTTGGTATGGATTTGTACCATGCGGGCAGCATTGGCATTCAAGGTGTGTTGGATCTGGGTGTACAGCAGGCGGTGGATTTGACCAGCGCTAACGGCACAACCTATTTTGAAGGCGGCGCAGTATTCTGTCTGCAAGGTCAAGGTGCGCTGATCTGGATGTCGGCGGCGAATTCGCCGCGTATCGCTGAAATTATCGGGCAGTATGCCGTACCGGAATTCCCCGGTCATGCGTGTGCAACTTTGTTCGAGCCGGGAACGCTCGTGCTTGTCAATCGCGCGCCATAAATTCCCTACAAGGTGCGGCGCAATTGGGATACACTAGAGCTATTCTTGCACATGCGAAAGACAAGGCGGAAGGCTGATCACATGGCGACTGACTCGCGTACTTGGTTTTATACGACGCCCACCCCGCGCCCCTACTTCATCGAGGAGCGCGTGAACCATACCCTATGGAAACACCGCCTCGCGGATATTCACATGGTTTGCACCGATCCCAACGTCCCGATCAAGATGGAAGGACGCTGGCGCAACGAAATCCCGATCCAGTTTGAATTCAAACCGGGGTCTTATTTCATCCTCCGGGCAGGCGAAGAAAGTAAGGAATTGATTGGCGTGATGCGTCAGATCCTCAAGATTCGTCCGTCCTTGATCTACGCTGACGAAAACGGCATGTCGGTTGTGGAATATCATGTGGACGGCGGAGAAGAACGCTGGCGCGAAGTGCAGGGCAAGCCGCAGTATCAAAATGCCCGGCGGTTGAGCGCGGCGAAATCGTAAATCAACCGCTCATAGGAACGAAAACGACATGGCAGACGTGAAACTCCGGCTGGACGAGGGTTTGAAAGCCGTCATCGAAACGCGCGGACTGACGATCATCGCGGACGAACCGCCTGAAGACGGCGGGACGGATCAGGGGATGCGCCCCACTGAACTTTTACTCGCGGCGCTGGTTGGCTGTGTGGCGATCACCGCCAAGCTGTACGCCAATCGCAAAGGCTGGAAGCTAGAGGGCGTCGAGATCACCGCCCATTCCGAGCGAATCAAGGCGGCGGATTATCCGGCGTATCAAGGCACAAGCGATATTGTGCACGAGTTCAAGCAGATGATTCGCTTTAAAGGTGATCTGACCGAAGACCAGCGGGCACGCTTGCTGGATGTCGCCGGACGCTGCCCGGTTCACCGTATGCTGACATCACCTAACTTTCTGTTTGAAGAATTTGAACCGGAAGAACTGGATTAGTCTCCTAAACCCCCTCAGCCGAGGGGGTTTTGATTCCGCCCCAACATCCCCCGGATCGGGCATCCATTCCGCGCGCGCCGGAGTACAATGGAAGTCATAACGTAAACAAATGGGAGCACCTGCGATGTCCGAAGTGGGATACTCGATCATGCGCGATCTCGACGAAGCTCAGGCGATGGCAAAAGGGCTTGAGGCGTATGTGCGCGGCACGAATTTATACGGCAGCGTAGGCGGTGGATTGTTCGGCAGCCGGATGCCAAGCCTGACTATCGGTGCGCTGCTGCTGCGGATGCGGCGGCTGAGCGCTCAAACGGAGAGCATGACGCCTGACCAGCGCGATAAACTGGACAAAATCCGCGATCAGCATGATCACACGCGGCGGGAATGGCGCAAACACTACGACGAAAAGCTGACTCAAGAGGCGTTTTCGCGCTTAAAGGCGATGCGCACCTTCTTTGAAGAATGTGCCGAACGCCCGCGCACCTGCGGCGGCAATTACCAACCGGAGACGCTCCGCCGCACCATCGTACAGGAGATCATCGAGACGCTGCGCGCACAAGGTCAGCCCGTCGATGAAATCGTCACCGAAGCGAAAAACGTGGATGGGCGCTTGCGCCGCTTCGTGCAGCCTGCGCCGTTTGTGTGGGCAAGCGGGCTTGAGGCTGTCTATCCAAGGGATATCTTCTGGTGGCTGTACGCCAAACCGCCGCAAGTCGAGCACGAAAAATAAACGTCGAATCACGAATTAGCGGCGGCTGAAACAGGCGCATTATCACCCGTGTAGGTGAACTGCGCCAATGTATCATCAACCGTTTTGAGGAAGGCAACTGCTTCAACAACCGACTCTGCGTTGCGATAATGCACCCCGGCGAGCTGATGCCCCAACGTGGCGAAGAACATATCCAGCTTTTTAGAGGGAATATAAATCGACCAGCCCACACGCTGACTGCGGACGACCCGCATGGTCTTTAGCCCCTCATTGAGTGAAAGCTCAGTTCTGGTCATACCGCGCGCATCGGTGATCGTATGCACGAACGGTCCGCTTTCAGTCAGGATCGCATTGGCGCGGTCGCGCATGTCCATCGATTCCGCCAAGTAGGTTTGGAGATCGGCTTTGGTCAGCACGCCATCATAAGAAATTAGGAGAATCCGGTTTTCGAGCAGCCAAGAAATCTTGTAGCTCATAGCCTTCCCCTTCGACTCACGATCAAAATCGTTAATTTGATCATACGCCATTAATTGAAAATTAAGGGTTTAGAACGCGGATCATGACAAAAGGTGTTCACGCACCCATGCCACCGTGCGATCCAGCGCTTCTGTTTCGCTGATCGTCGGCGCATACCCGAAATCGCGCGCGGCTTTTTCATGATTGAACCAGAAATCACGCGCCGTTGCCGCGACCGCATAACGCGAGATCACGGGGGGCGCGCCGCCCCGGATGCGATGCCACTGTTCGGCGGCGCGTGCCAACAGCATCGCCGTCCCTTCGCCTAAACGCGCTTCGGTGTACTGGATTCCGAGCGCCGCGAGAAACGGCTTAAAGAACGCGAAAAAGTTCGATTCGGCGTGATCGGTGATGAAGTACGCTTGACCCGCCAGCGGGCTGCTTTCGTCAAGGCGCTCGACTGCCAACGCGGCGGCATGCGCCATATTGCCCACATACACGTGATTACACTTGGACGATCCATCACCGATGATCGTGAATCTGCCGCTTTTCGCTGTGCGCGGAATCACATTCGGGAAGCGGTGGCGGTCATGTTCGCCGTAAATGCCGGCCGCGCGCAGTGAGCACGTCATCACGCCGCTTGCACCGTTGGCGGCGATCACGTCCTGTTCCGCCCATGTTTTGGTTTTGCTGTAATAATCGAGATGATGTTTGGGATACGGTAGAGTCTCGTCACCGTTCACAATCGGCGTGCCATCGAAGACCACATCAATCGAGCTAATGTAGATCAAGCGCGGGACGCGCGCCGCTTGACAGGCGTTGATCACATGGCGCGTCCCCTGCACATTGACGGCGTGCATAATCGGCTGTGGCGACGGATTCTGATTGACATACGCGGCGGCGTGTATGACCGCATCAATGCCTTGACACGCCCTCGTCACGGCGGCGGCGTCGCGGATGTCCCCGATCAGCGAACTTGCTTCATCGTCGGGGGAAGGTTGGAGATCGAAGCTCTTGACGGTGTGACCGTTCTGGGTAAGCGTTCGGAGGACAGCGCGACCCAACATGCCCGCGCCGCCGATGACGAGGATGTGCATCAGGTGACTGCCTTGTATGTTCGGATACGATTTACCGCGCAATTATGGCAGACTTGCCTACTGTGGAGCAATGTGATTTATTGCCTTATGCTGGAGTCAACCGATGCGACGTTACGCGCTTTTGCTGGTATTCCTGTGGATTTTTATGCTGATTGGCGGCGCGGCTGCACAAGACATCGTGCCGCTGGATCGCCGCCTGAGCACGCCCGATGATCGCTACGCGGTCGGCATTCCGGCGGGATGGGCAGCGGAATTCTTCACCAGCACCGCCGCTGCCGCCGAGCTTCGCCTGTCGCCGGATGCGGATCGCTTGAGCGGCGGGGATTTTACACAGCTAAACGATGCGCCTTGGGCGTCGATTCGCTTCTTCGATGTGAATCAATTCCGCACGATTCCGGCGGAACTCGATTTTGCGAACAAGGCACAGATTTTGCTCGGCATCTACAACGTGCCGCCAGAAGAATCAGGCGTGACCGGCAGCCGCAGTTTGACCGAAAACGGGCGACCAGTGTATGAGGTGGTTTTGCAGATGCCAAGCGGGATCGCCGCGTTTGCGCGTGTCGAGGGCTACGGCGAAACCGACGCGGCAGCAGTCGCGCTGTTCGCTCCGGCAGGTGCGCTTGAGCAGTGGATACCGACTGCGCGCGCGGTGCTTGCCAGCATCGGCATACGCGGCGTGATCGAGCCGCCCGCGCTGGAAATGGGAACGGACGCGCCGCCAAGTATGGCGCTCTATCCGCCATCAAGCACCCCTATCGAATTCATGTACCCGCCCGATTGGATACTCGTCACGTATCCGGCGGATCGGGCGCTGTTCATGGCGGACTTGCACAACGGAATCGATGCGCTGCACAACATCCCTGATCCGCAAACCGGGCTGACGCGCTACGACAGCGGCGAATTTACGCTGCGCGTGCTCATCATGGAAGATGCGCTGGCAAATACGATAGTCGATTTTTTGGAGAATCGGCGGCGCGAGTTGAACCTTGATGTGTACACCATCGGCGCGTTGGAGACATTCACGATCGGGTCACGCGATGCGGCGCGGAGTTTGGTATCCACCGCCGCGCGTGACGGATCGTTTACGGCGCTGGCGGTCGCGCCGGGGGTGTATATGCTGCTGTCGGCGTCGTCCGCGCTCGGTGAACTTGACCAGTATGCCGATGTGATCGCACAAGTTGCGGAGTCAATCCGGCTAACACGCTAAGAACGCTCCTCACCCCCCTCTCTATCGCAAGCGATAGAGAGGGGGGTGAGGCGTAGGTGTCACCCCTTCAGCGCTTGCGTGGGAGAGAATGGCAGGGAGTGAGGAGCGTTGCCTAGTCCTTGTACGGCGCGGCAAAGAAACCGAAGTCGATGTAAAACACGCGCTCGCCTTCGTGAGTCGTTTCGCCGTGATCCTTGAAGATGAAGATCGCCGGGTGATGCCGCTTCATCCGCTTCTTGAAGGTGTTCCACTGCGACTTTGACGGCGTGGTTTCGCCTTCCGGCAGGATGAAATACGCCGGACTGAACAGCGCCCGAAAATGATTATCCTCGTGCGCGATCAAGCGGATCAGGTGGGTTTTCGGCGGCGTCTGAAAGGGGTTGGTCAGCATTTCCTCCGCGACCTTTTGGGCGAATTCCGAGGAGGATTTTCGGAAGTGGGGCAGATCGGTCATGTGGGACTCGTTTCGCATGATGAATTGTCTCGATCATATCACCAACATGCCCTCCCTGTGACGGCGTATTCGCGTTATGCTGGCAGTGTCAGCACAGATCAGGTCGGAACAGCATGAACGATGCAGCCCATCTGAATCAAACACTCGTCGATCATCTCAAAAAAGCGCGTACGATCCGGTCAGCCAGCGTCGAAACAGCGTTTCGGACGATCCCGCGTCATGTGTTTCTGCCCGATTCGCCGCTTGAGCAGGTCTACGCCGATGCGGTTGTCCCCACCAAATTCGAGGCAGAACAGGCGATCAGTTCTTCGTCGCAGCCGTCGATGATGGCGATCATGTTGGAACAGGGCGCGTTTAAACCGGGGATGCGCGTCTTGGAGATCGGCGCGGGAACGGGTTATAACGCCGCGCTGATCGCGTCGATTATCGGTGAAAACGGACACGTCACCACGATTGATATAGATGAGGATATTGTCGCGGCGGCGCGGGAGCATCTCGCGGCGGCGGGCATGGCAGATCGGGTGACGGCGGTTCAAGCGGACGGGTGGGCAGGCTACCCCCAGAATGCACCGTATGATCGCATCCTGTTGAGTGTGCAAGCGCGCGATCTTTCGCCCGCGTGGGTAGACAGCTTGAACCCGAACGGGCGGCTGGTCTTGCCGCTCGATGTGTGGGCGGGGGCGCAGCTTTCGATTGCGTTCGTGAAGAAAACAGGCGCGCTCGTGAGTATGTCGCTTGTCCCATGCGGATTCATGCCCCTACGCGGCGAGTCGGCAGCCGAACCTGGGGAATTGGTATGGATGGGCGATTCCACGCGGCAGGTCGGGCAGATCGCGCAGACGCACACGCTCGACACATGGGAGCGGCAGATCCGCGAACCATATACTGATCACTATACCCGCGTGGACAGCGAGCCGTATATGTTGGCGAACAGCGGATTCTGGTTGTGGCTGGCAAGCCGCGCCGATCAAGCGGTGGAAGTAATGGCAAAAAACGAGGCGATTGGATCACTGCCGCGGCTGTTGGGCAAACAGGGAACGTATGTGCATACGTTCGGGCTGGCGAGCGCAAATGGGCTGGCGCTGCTGATGCGTGATCCGCACGCCCGCGAACATACCGGAGTGTTTCGGGTATGGGTGCGGTCGTGGGGTGAAGTCGCGCCGCTGAATCTGTTGATCGGCTCGCTGCGCCAGTGGGATCAAGCCGGTCAGCCAGACGCGCGCAAGCTCAAGATCGCGGCATTTCCAGTGAGCGCGCCGCCAAAAAGTGTACGCGGCGCGGTAACGGTCACGAAAGCGCATTTTCGTTACTTGTTGAAGTGGTGAATCCAACCGGAGGGTAAACGCCACAACTCCGAACCGTGTCTCACCGTATAATGATCATGGCTGAAACACTTGAGCCGCTTCTCAAATCAAATAAGGAGACGCGATGAGACGTTTTCTGCTGGCGCTGGTTATGCTTCTGTTTGTCGTGGCGATCCCAGCCGCCGCTCAGGATGATGCCCCCACCCTCGATCAAGTCACTGGGTTGGCACGGTACTATCCTGCTTCCTCCCCATTCTTTTTGAGCTTTCGCATAGACGATGCCTATCTTCAAACGTGGAGCGATTTGATCGAGCGTTTGAATCAGCACCTTGATCTTGGCTTTGACCGCACGCTGATCGAAGAACTTGATCGGGGACTCCTCAGTGGATCGGGCGGAGACTTTGACGAGATGATCCGCTCGTGGCTCGGCGGAACCGCCGCGTTTGGCATCACCAACCTTGTTGATCTGACCGATGATAAGCCGCAAAATGACTCGCTGACTCCTTGGCTAATCGCGCTCGACGTGACCAACCGCGATGAAGCAACCGCTGTTTGGCGTCAGCTTCTGCAATTCGGCGATTACACCGTCGAAGAAACCGATGCTTATACCCTGTTTGATCCCCCGCACCGCCCCTATTACGGCTCTGACCCGCTCGTGATGATCACCGACGACGCGCTGTTTATCGCCAGTGTGAGCGGTGCGCTGCCCGTCGTAGGCGCGCCCACGCTCGATCAAGCGCCGTTGTTCAGCGAAAACCTGACTCAACTGCCGGAATCGACTTACAACGGCGTGATGTTCCTCAGTTTTGGCGAGTTGTACTCGCTCATGCTTCAGTCCTCCCTGAACAGCGTGGGCGGCGCGGCGGTGCAGTCAATGGATCAACTAGCGGACATGGTGAGCGGACTCACCAGCGTGCAGATGTACGGCTTCACCATTTTGGATGATCGCTCGCTGGTGATGGACGTTGCGCAGCCCCTCCCCGATGCGGAAGCGCTAGCGGCGATGGGCTACCCGGAGATTGATTACAGCACATACAGCGTGGTCGATCCCGAATTTGTCCAGTACGTTCCCAGTGGAACGGCGCTCGTGTTCCAGATGGCGAATCTGCGCCAATACATCGAAGATGCCGAGCGCTCCTTCGCTGCTGCGGTTGAACTGCAAATGCAGATGATCGAAGGCACCGGGATTAATCCCGAAGAAGTTGAACGGCAGCTTCGGCAGATGGCGATGGCGGGTGAGTTCCTCGAAGGGCTGACGGGACTTGATTTCCGTGAAGATGTGCTTTCGTGGATGGATGGCGATGTTGTGCTGGCGATGGGCATGAATCCGGTGCTTGTCGAAGATCGGGCATCGTTCAGCCGCAGTGATGCGTTCCCGATTGAATTTGCGATGATCGTGGATGCCGAATCGAACCCTGAAGCGGCGGCAGCGACTGTCGCCGGATTGGGCGACGTTGCGCAAGAATTCTTGGGCGATACGGGCGATGTCACCGTCACACAAGAGACGATCGGCGGCGGCGAGGCATGGGTGATCACGGTCGAAAGCAATGAATTTGACCCATTTGACATCGTGATCGGCAGTGATGAGCATGTCTTCGTGATCGGCACGCGGGAAATGGCGCGTCACGCACTCGCGCCCGATGGCGGACTAAATACCGACGCGGCGTATCAAGCGGCGCGGGCTTATGTGCCGGAGAATGCCGTGATCGCGGCGTACATCCTTGGCGACTCGTTCCCGGATATTCGCGCGCTCGCTGAGCCGATGATGATGGATTACGAGCTTCAGCAGTTGGATTTGATCTTCGCGCTGTTCGGTCAAAGCAGCTTGAGCGCATGGTACGGCGACGAGAGCGCCTACGCACGCGGCGTGCTGACCCTGCCGGGAGAATAACTTTACATTACGCCTCGATGTACTGCTCCTTACCCCCGACCCCTCTCTATCGCTTGCGATGGAGGGGGGTGAGGAGTTATTTCATCCCACCGGCAGCGCATCTTGAATTTGGCGGGCAAGCGCGCGGGCGCGATCCGGCGCGTCGCCGATATGAGACGAGGCATCAAGAAACTCGCGCACCTGCTCGGATGAGAAGCCGAGGCGCGGATCAGCGCTCAACGTTTCCGCCAGCGGATTCGGCAGTCCTTCGCGGATCGCCTCCCACGCCGTCAAGCTGTGTGAACGAATGATCTCATGCAGCGCTTGACGATCTCCGCCAGCGCGCACCGCCTCCATGAGTAAGCGCTCGGTTGCGGCGAATACCCCGTACACGCTCAAGTTACGTTCAATCGCCAGCGTATCCAAACGCAGTCCATCGACGATGCGCGCCATCCGTGTGAGCAGTTCATCGGCGGTCAAGAAAGCTTCCGGCAGCACGATCCGTCGGTTGGCGGAGTCGTCGAGCGTGCGTTCAAGTAAATTGTGCGCGGCGTTATCCCACATGATGCGCGGCAGCGCGGCGAGATAACGCGCGAGGCTGTCGATATTCTCCGCGTGGATCGGGTTGCGCTTGAACGGCATCGCCGACGAGCCAACCTGACCCGGCGCGAACGGTTCGCCCCATTCACCGATCCCCGGCGACTGAAGCAGACGCAGATCGAAGGCAAATTTATAGGCGGTCATGGCAAACCCCGCCAGCCCGTTGAGAATTTCCCATTCTTGGCGGCGCGGCGCGGTCTGCCCGGTGATCGGGTATGCCTCCAAGCCGAGCGAGTCCATGATACGGCGCTCCATCTCGGCGGGGGTGAGCGGTGTACCCGTCAGCAGAACGGTATAACTCGCCCCCGTCCCAACCGCGCCCTTAAAACCTTTCCCCCGGATGCCGTCACGCAGGCGGACGAGCGTCTGATAATCGCTCAAGAGGTCCTGCGCGTGCTGCGCCAGTCGATAGCCGACGGTGGTTGGCTCGGCGGGCTGGAGATGCGTAAACGCCATGCACACGCGGTCAGCTTCTTTTTCGATGCGGTGCGCGATGCGCTGCAAGATTCCGGCAAGGCGCGGCAGGAGCAGATCAAAAGCGTCACGCAAGCGGAGTGCGTCGGCGTTGTCTTCGATGTCGTTGCTGGTCGCGCCGAGGTGAATGATTCCGCCGCCGATGTGACACTGTTCGGCAAACACGCGGATTTCGGACATCAGATCATGATGAATTTGCGCCTCGATCACGGCGGCGCGGTCGAGGTCGATATTTTCGATATTCTGGCGCAAATCCTCGACCTGCGCGGCGTTGACCAGCCCGGCGGCGTGCTGCGCCTCCGCCAGTGCCAGCCAAATCCGACGCCACAAGCGGCGCTTTTCATGTTCTGACCAAAGCTGACGCATCAACGCGGTACCGTAGCGCCACGAGAACGGCGACTGAAAAGAGGTGTACATATTGGATGAAGTCCTACGGGATCACAACACCGGAATGAAATGAAAAGAACCGCCTAACATTAACGCAAAGGCGCGAGGGCGCAAAATCGAACCCGCGTCAATGAAGGTGTTCAGGTTGCTGTTGCGGAACAGCCCCCGATTTTCCCCCTACGTATGACTCCCCTTCACCTTCCAACTCACCTCAAGCCCCCACTTGAGCGGACGCGAACACAGCCACAACAGCGCCCCCCGCCCCGCACCATGATACGTTCGCGTGTAGGTGATCATGTCTTGAAAGTAAATCCGCATCGCCAGCGGGGAGCGGGTCGCGCTTTTTTCGCGGTGGAGGATATGCGGACTCGCCAAAAAGCGGAACGGTCGCCCACCTGTGCGACGGGCTAAATCTTCTTCCGGGAAATACAGCAAAAGCGCATCGTTCAGGCGAATCTCGGCGCGGCGCATCAGCGTACACGAGCCGGGGACAGCCTGCACATCAAAATCCGTCGTGCGATTCCAGCCTTCGGTATCGTACCAGTGATGCGCGGCGGCGCGCTTTTTGGCGGAACGCAGCACCCACCCGATCGGCGTCTGCGTGAGCAGCAGATAAGCGAACGTCGGAATTCGCGAGCAGGTCTTTTGAATTTCGCCGTTCGGGTAGCGGAGCTGCATCGTCACCCCGGCATAATCCGGGTGCGTGGTGATGAAATCGAGCATCACATTGAGCGCGCCCGGCGGGATCACCGTATCCGGGTTGAGCAGCAGCACGTACTCGCCATGCGCGGCATCGATCCCGATGTTGTTTCCGCCGCAAAACCACGTATTCCGCCCCGGCTCGATTAGCGTGACATGCGGAAAGTGTTCGCGCACCATCTCGGCGCTGCCATCTTTCGAGGCGTTGTCAACGACGATCACTTCTGCTGGAGTCGTGCTGGCGTCAAGCGCGTTCAAACACGCTTGCAGATCGGCGCGCGTGTTGTAATTGACGATCACAACGGAAACGGTGGGCATTATTCGTCACCCCTTGCCCCGGTTGGAAAGGGGAGAAAGACAAGGGCGTTGCTCCCCCTCTCTATCGCTTGCGATGGAGAGGGGGTTGGGGGGTGAGGATAATATGTGGGCATTATCTGTCTTTGCGGGCGATGATCAGTGTGCTGAAGTTGAACGCCCAAGGCAGCACCACACGCAGCACCTTACCGAGCGCTTCGGCGGCGGCGCTGGTCTTGTAATACCCCGGCGCGCGGAAAATCCCGCCCAAGCCCCAAAGCGTGTAACTGTGGCTCGTCGGGATGGCTTTGACGACGGTCAACCCGGCGGCAGTCACTTCGCGGATCAGCGCATCGCGGTTATACGTGCTTTCGTAAAAATCTTCATCGTTCAGCACGCTTGCGCCCGCCTGTTTACGCCGCCGCGCGATCCACTGATTCACCACGTTGGGATACGGGATCGTCAGGATCAGGATGCCGCCGGGTTTTAGCGTGCGGTGAACTTCTACCAGCGGCGCGTGCATCCCGCTTTCAAAGTGTTCCAACACGCCAAACGAAAGGTACGCGCCGAGCGAGTTACTGCGCACGGGTAAATGATGCACATCCCCCGCAAACAGCGGCAGCGACGGATCATGCGCGCGCGATGTTTCGAGCGCGTTCACGGCGTAATCCAACCCCATCACGTTGTAGCCTTGCTTGCGCAGCGTGATCACGACGGCGCTTAAACCGCTCCCCGCTTCGAGGATCGGCGCGTCTTTCGGCAGATACGGCACGTAGGCGTTGATCGTCTCGCGCGAACGGGGGTACTCGACGGCTTCAAGTTCCACATCAACCGACGCTTGATCCCAGATGGTTTCCCATGCGCGGCGGGTGCTGTCATAACGGGTATCGCGGTTGTTCGGCATATCGGGTGAAATATCTCGTGATTGTGAGGTTAAACAACGATCAGGGGACAGGGCATGCCCTGTCCCCTTTTTAGACACGTAAAACGCGGGTTAGTTCCCGGGGCACAGTACGTTTTCGCACGGCGTACCGTCGCCATCCGGGTCAAGCGACTGGTTGCCCGCCAGCAGGCACGAGCGCGCGGTATCGCACGACCCACCAACCGCCTGAATTTGCGCGCAGGTATACGTCACATTCGGGCAGTTCGCCGGAGAAATGCCGCCGCCGCCCGCAGGTACGGTTGAGGTCGGGAAGCCGGGGATCGGCGTCGAGATCAACCCGCTGCCTTGATTCGGGAACGGATTCACGACGAGATTCCCGTTTGCGTCGATGCTCAGGTTCGCCGCGCCAACACCGCTCAAGCCGGTCACATCGGTGAGCAGTACCGCAATATCGCCTTGAATCGGCGCTTGGCGATCCTGAAGATCGCTGACGATAACGAGATAGCGCCCGGTCGCCGGGATCAAGATCGGCGCGATACTGATCAGCGTGCGTTCGGCGGAGGCAGACCCCACCGAGATGAAGTTCGTCGGGTTATCAAACGGACTGACCGAGACGCGCGGCTGTGGGTTGCCCGTGTACGCCAGCACTTCGAGCTTGTACGAGCGCCCCGCCTCGCCGTCGAAGCAGAACCCGTCTACGCGGTCATCCGGCGTGAGCGTGATGCTCCGCACTTGATTCACCACAAGGCGGTCGATGACTTCACTGCGGCTGTTGAACGTGAACAAACACGCCGTCGCCGGGTCAAACGCGAGATCGGGCGGGATCAAGGCGATCAAGCGGGCGCGCAAACTCGCAAACAGCCCGTCAACCTGATTGATCAAATCCAGCGCTTCGTTAACCGTCTCGGCTGGCACGCGCCGACCTTCGCACACATCGACCAGCAGATCAATCGCACGGCGCAAACTGCCCATCGCCTGATTAAAGTCGGTCTGGAGCGGATCAAGCGTGCCGTAGAATGCCGCCAGCACCGGATTGGGAATGTTGTAATCGGTCGGGCGGAATGGATAGCCGCCGCACTGCAAATTACCTTCGAGCGCGACCGATGTCCAACGCGCACGGATGCCTTCAAGCGAGGCAATCGCAATTTCGATACGCGAAAGCAGCAGGCGGAGCGTATCGGTGTAGCTGTCAAAGGTGCGTTCGCTGAACGGGAGCGCATCCGCGACGATGCCGCCGATAGGCAGCGGCGTGATCCCGCCCGCAGTCAAATATTGGACATACTGCGACGCCATCCAGCCAAGCGTACCTTCGTAGTTGACCTGAATCCATGAGCCTTCTTCGTTGCGCCCTAGCAGCGAGAACACGGCGTAACGCGGCGCATTCGCAAGCACGGGGTAGCCCAAGCCGGGACCGCCGCGCACGCGCAAGCCGCTGAACTCCAAGCGCCCTTGATTCGCACTGGTGACGCTCGTCAGTCCGGCGCGTGGATTTTCAAAGCCGCCGTAGGGGATCGTGCGTGGGTCTTCGACCGGCAGTGACCCAATATCACCTTCGATCACGCTGATCACCGGGAAGCCCACCCATGCGTCATTGCCTTCAAAGCTGAAGCGCAGCCACTCGCCATCACCGCTGATCGCTTCTGCGAGGTCGGTAAAGCCGGAGTTGACGATTCCCGCCAGCGGTGCGCCGATTGCCGGAAGGATGCGCACATTCACGCCGTCACGGTTGACGACGAAACGCACACGCGCCGGATTGAGCGGCACGGCTAACCCTGCATTCGCCGGACGTGGGAGCGGGGTGCGCGATGCCAGCGGCGGAATAAACGTCGGCGTAAACGTCGGCGTTGCCGTTGGGATCGAGACGGTCGGCAGCAGCGTCACGGTCGCGGTTGGCGTTGGCGTGGGTGTCACCGTTCCTGTTGCGGTCGGCGTCAAGGTGATCGTCGTAGTTGGCGTAACGGTCGGGGTATTGGTGGGCAAGTCTACGAACACCGTCACGATTTGCGTATCACTCAAGGGCGGTGTCCCATTGTCGGTCACCGTTACCGTGAACTGATATGTTCCCGCTGGAACAGCAACGGGTGCGGGCGGGCTTGCAGCGCTCACGTCAATCGTCGCGCTGTTCGGCGGCATATCTGCCGTGACAACATACAGCGGTGTTAGGTTCGTGAGCGTGAACGTGAGCGTTTGTCCGGGAATATCGGGATCAGTCGCCACAGCCGAAAATGTCGTCGAGCCATTGAGTGCAAGATAAATGGGGGCAATCGTCTGAAGCACGGGCGGGTTATTGATCGCCTGTGCAAAGACCTCCGCCGAGGTCGTCCCTCGAAGGGTCAAGAGAATCATCAACGCTAGTGTGGCAGCCGCCAGCAGCCAGCCTGTTTTCCGCATTGCATCCGCTCCTGATCGTCAAGAGGACACGTCGCTGAGTCAACAGCGCGGCGTGCACCAAAAGAAAACAAGATAATAATCGCCCGCCGCCCTCGTGACTCAGTATAGCGCGAACAGGCGGAAATAAAAAACTATGCGCGAATGCAGGGGGACAGATGTCCCAGACGGTTGACTTTTGGGCGCTTGTCACAGGCGGAGGGTGTGAGCGCTGTATAGATTACTTGTTTGCCTTGATGTACTGCTCCTCACCCCTACCCCTCTCCAACCTACGGTTAGAGAGGGGAGAAAAACAAAGCGCTTTGCGCCCCCTCTCTATCGCTTGCGATGGAGAGGGGGCTGGGGGGTGAGGAGCTTTTGGGAAGGCTGAAAGGGAGGAGGACTCCAATGCACATCTCAAAACGGCGGCGGTGCGTGATCATCGGTTTCGTGCTGTTTGCGCTGGTGAATACAGCCGCCGCCTTTTTCCTATGGATTGACATTGAGGTCAGCATCCACTATCGCGGGTGCTGGCAGTGTCCGGGAATGCGCGCGGGAGAGCCTGAAACGTGTGAGCACGCGATTTCGGATCAGGTGCGGATGCGACTGGTCTGGACGACCTACGCCGGAGGCGATATTGATCCGAACGACTGGTATGAGGAACCGCTTGCACGGGAATTTACGCATCATGCAACGATCGTTGTCCCTTGGGTGGATTACGAGATTTCCCGCGACGGCGTGCAGACGTGGACGCGCGTTTGGTCTTATGCGAGCGGCAAATATCTCATCGTGGGGCGAGCGATTGAGTTTGGGCTGTGTGATAACTTCCAGCGCGAAGACGAATTCCGATTCTGGTGGTGGACGCAGCACAATTGGCTGATCACCCGCGATGGCGGAATCACATGGGAAATCCGCGCCGCCGAGGGCATTCCACGCTAAAATACCCGCGCTTGACATTCCTACGAGGCTGATATGACTCCACCCGATACCCGCCCGGATGATTTGTTCCCCGTCGTGATCATCGGCGCGGGGCTGGCGGGACTCACCGCCGCGCTCCACCTTGCCGAACGCGGGCTGACTCCGCTCCTCCTCGAAGCTGATCAACTGGACGCGGGCGGCAGAATTTCCGGCGGACACCCCGAAACCTTTGAGCATGATGGGCGCACATGGTCTTTCCCGACCGAACACGGGATGCACGCGCTCTGGGGTGGGTATCACAACATGCGCGCCACGCTCGATCGCTTCGTCGGTGTGGAGCTTGTGCCGTCCCCCGGCGAGGTGTGGATCAACAAGTGGGGTTACACCGTCACGCGCCTAGAGGCAGGAACAGCGGTGCGCGATAGCTGGCTGCCCGCGCCGTTTCATTATCTTCAGCTTTTGCTCCGTCCGCGCTTCTGGACGACGATCAGCCCGCTCGACTTTCTCGCGCTGCCCGGTTACTTATTCAGCGTGCTGCTGACCGCCGGATTTGACCCGATCCGCGAAAAAATCGCGCTCGACGGCTTGATGATGAAGGACTACTTCGGCGGGTGGACGCCCAACCTGAAAGCGACGTTTGTCGGCTTGGGGAAAAATCTGCTTGCCGCCCCGATGGAAAATATCTCGTTCACGGGGTTTGTCGCCGCGATGCGCTTTTATACCCTGCTCAACCGCGAAAGCTGGCATCCGCACTTCTTCCCGGATGACGCGCACACCGCCTTGATCGCCCCGATGATCGAAAAGCTCAAAGCGCTAGACGGCTGGATTATGTACGGGACAACGGCGCAGAGCCTCGAAAAAACACCTTACGGCTGGCGCGTGCGAGTCGAGGACGCGGCGAAAGGCGGGATGCGCACGCTCGAAACCGAGCAGGTGATCCTCGCGCTCGATCCTGCTGCCGCTGAACGTCTGCTCACCGCCGGAGCGGATACAGCGGGCGAAGTGGAAAAACTTCGCCTACCCGGTGCGCTCCGCAGCAACACTGCGCGCTTGTGGTTCACCAAGACGACGCATCAGCCGGGGGCAAGTGGGATGCTCACCGGGGATTTTATGTTCGATAACTTCTTCTGGTTGGATCAGCTTCAGCCCGCGTTCCGGGCGTGGCATGAGGCGACGGGCGGCAGCGCGATTGAACTTCACCTGTACGGGACAGATCGCCAATTGGATCAGCCGGATAAGTTTTTGATCCAGCACGCGCTGGATGAGGTCTTGAGCGCGTATCCCGAACTGCGCGGGAGCTTCGTACATGGCGCGATCCGCCGCAACGGGTTGAACCACCCCGAATTTCGCATCCCGACGGCAGACAGTTTGCATGTGCGCACACCCTACCCGCGCATGTTCGCGTGTGGGGATTGGATCGGGTATCCCACACCGTCATTCTGGATGGAACGCTCGTGCGAGACGGCAATCGCCGCCGCCAACGAAGTGCTGACGATCTTCGGCTGTGAACCGTACCCGATTATCGAGCCGCTCAAACCGGAGGCACTCGCGCGCGGTGTCGGAGCAGCGGTGTACGGCATGCGTCGGCTGATGAATCCGCTCTATCAAGCGCTGCGCGGGGCGCGCAAACGGCGCACATGATGAGGCGTGGACGCTTCCGTTCTGTTTGTAGCACAAGTTTGACATGGTGCAGCGGCACGGTTGGTGAACAGTGCTCTGCACCGCGTGGGACTGCATATTTCGCGCGTGGGCGGTGCGCCAGACTCGCTGACGGCAGCTCTGACACGCTTAGCGCCAAAGGCAATCGAGATTGGTACGGTGATCGATGTGGGGCATCCAACGGAAGCTGGAGCGAACTTGTCCGCCCTGTCTACCCGAAGGCAGGGTATTTGTTAATCGAGGCGAACCCGTATCATCGGGAAGCGCTGGAGACATACACGGCAAGCCGCTCCAATACACATTATATTTTAGCGGCGGCGGGCGATCGCACAGGCGAAATTTGCTCAATCGACTCGCCGCCTAATTTTCAGATACCCTCTAACGGTAAACGATGCCGTGACCATCGCAGCGTCGGCATCTAACTTGATGCGTCCCGAGGCTGCCTTTTCCATTGCAGGCGCGGCAAACTGCGTTGCGATCTGTGCCGCTGCCTAGACAGTTATAGCATGGCTCAGGCTCGGAATGAGTACCTGACCCGTGACATTCGGGACAGGCGATCACCTCCCGATGACTAAACCCATCAAATCCGGCTGCCGGACGCGAACTCTGCGCGACAGGCGGCGCTGGTGAGGGACTCGTCGTCGGGCGGATTTCGGTCGCGTAACAGCGAGAACACACACGCTCGTCGGCGCGTGTTCCGGGTTTCACGTGCCATTCCCCGAATTGATGCCTAACCTCGTCACTTTTCTCATGCCCGCAGCGGGCGCACGTCACGAAAGTGGCACAGTCTCCGCTGGATTTATAGGCGGGGCGACCGTAATTGTGTTGGATGCGCGTCTCCTGCGCGCCGCAGCGCTTACACTCCCTGACCTGATTGCACTTGTCCGGCGCAACAAACCGCCAATCGCCGTAGGTATGACTGACTCGGGTCTCCTCCTGCTGATCGCCGCAGCGCGTACATTCGCTTACCTGATCGCATTTGTCCGGCTTAACAAACCGCCACTCATAGGTATGAATCACTTTGTGCGTTTCGTGTTTACAGGCTTCGCACACCTGCACCATGTCGCATGAACCTTGACGCACATAACGAAACTCGCCTTTGTGCAATCCAACCGCGCAGCCAATTTTGCGGAACAGTCCCATCATGATCCCTTTGCATGCAGCAGCGTCATTCTTGATCACATTTTAGCCACTTTTGGGATTATTATGCGAAATCTTTCACAAATGAACTGCGCCCTCATAGATGACCTTGCATCCTGTTCGGGGTAAGCTTAAAGACAACAGGTGATAACCGAGCGCAAAGGACGCACAGATGGCGAGTGGCAAACGCATCGCAATGCTGATCGACGGCGATAACGCGCAGTCATCGCTGCTCGATGAAATGCTCGCTGAGGCGAGTAAGTACGGCGTAGTCACGATCCGCCGCGTATACGGCGACTGGACAGAACCGGAGATGAAAGGCTGGAAAAGCGCGCTGCATACCCACGCCTTCCAGCCGATCCAGCAGTTCCGCTACACGGTCGGCAAAAACGCCACCGACAGCGCGATGATTATTGACGCGATGGATGTGCTGTACACGGCGGGCGTGGATGGCGTCTGCCTCGTCTCCAGTGACAGCGATTACACGCGGCTGGCGACGCGCATCCGCGAGAAAAACTTGTTCGTGATGGGCATCGGCAAGCGGACGACTCCGCGCGCATTTGTGAATGCGTGTGATGTGTTCGTGTACACGGAAAACTTGGAAAAAGCCGTCGAGCCGAAGCCTGAACCTGCCCGTCCCGGAGCGCAAGCCGCCGCGCTGAGCGACGCCAGCGCCGCGCTGCCCGCGTTTTATCCGCTGTTCCGCACCGCGTTTGAAGTCGTGGCGAAAGGCAACGGTTGGGCACATCTCGGCAGTTTGGGAAATACGCTGCGCCAGCTTGACCCCGGCTTTGATCCGCGCACGTATGGGTATCGCCAACTGCTGGCGCTGATCCGCTCCCATCCGGCGTTATTTGAAATCCGCCGCCCGAAGAAGAAGACGCAAAACGACGGGTCCTCTCCGATTTATGTGCGGCTGGTTGAGCGCGGGCGCTGAGGACTCGCAGAATCACAGAAGGAGTTGTTTGCATGCTCACCGACGAACAATATCAGCGCGTATACGCGACATGGCGCATTCTTCAGCGTGCCGATCAACGCATGTTGGCGGATTTCCGCCGCGAGACGTTTTACGCCCGCCTGCCGCCCAAAGTCGATGTATTCGTCGCGGACAGCCGCGTTGAGGCGATTCCGCTGGTGCTGTCCGGGGCGGTGCGCGTGTACAAGATCGGCGAAACCGGACGCGAAATCACGCTGTACCGCTTCGGCGTCGGCGAGTCGTGCATCCTGACGGCGAACGCGATCCTGAGCAAGCAGCTTTTTACGGCGGTAGCAACGGTTGAACAATCCGTCGAAGCGATCATGATCCCGGCGGAGACATTCCGCGATTGGGTCAAGCGCTATGACATATGGCGTGAATTCGTGTTCGATCTGCTGTCGCAGCGGCTTTCGAGCGTGATGGAAATTGTCGATGAAGTTGCGTTCAGGCGCATGGATATGCGCGTGTCGGCATTTCTGCTCGAACGCGCGGCAGTCGAAAACCCGATCCGCGTGACGCATCAAGAGATCGCCGCTGAATTAGGCAGTTCGCGCGAGGTGATCAGCCGAATTTTGGAGAGCATCGCCGCGCAAAACGCGATCAAGATCGGGCGCGGGACGGTCGAAGTGATCGATTTTGCGGCGCTCGAAAATCGAGATCGCTGACTTGGTGACATTGTCACTGACACGGCGGTTGAACTCGCGTAAAGTGGAGGCATGTTAGCATTCACCGACACACGAGGAGCAGTCGATCATGGGGAAGAGCATTGCGAAGTTCATGGCGAGCAGCATGGGGCGCATCGTGCGCATTCTGGCGGGCGCGGCATTGATCGCGGTCGGTCTGTTGGTCGTGAAAGACACAGCAGGGATCATCATCGCGGTGGTCGGCGTCCTGCCGATTCTGGCGGGCGTGTTCAACTTCTGCTTGATCGCGCCGCTGTTCGGCGGACCGTTCAGCGGTAAAGAAGTCGCCAACCTGTAAACCGGTGGCAATCAGGGAATGAGAAGCGGGAGGTCACCCCTCCCGCTTTTTGATTCCCGGTGCTGCGTTTACCCCGTCACGGGGAGCGCATTTACATCGCCGCTTGGCGTTCCCAGCGAGGCGGATACCCACCCGCTTGAGCCGTTGAAGTTGACTTGCAGCCAACTCGCATCCGCGTTCCGCCCGACAATATCGACGACGGTCTGAAACGGAATTAAGGCGATCACGCCTGAGCCGGTGTTCGGCTCGGCGCGGAAGTTGGCGATAAACCCGAGCGTGAAAGTTTGACCCGTCGGCGCTCCGGCGGCAGCCCCCGATGCGGCGGGCGCGGCAGCGGCAGGTGCGCCGCCCTTCCACGCGCTGATCAACGGGCGGAGTGTATCCAGCGCGGTCGTGCCGTGATTCTGGCTCGGCTCGATGTGCGAACTTTCGTAGTATTCGTTCCAACTCACGATCAAGATGATGCTTGCGCCGCTCGATGCTGCGCCGTTCCAGCTCTGGGTGAGGAATCCACCCCCATTGCGGCTCTGCGGATCGGTCGGGTTGGTGCGTCCTTCGCGCGCGGCGATGGCGCTTTCATCCCAACCGGGATGCACGGTCGGCGTGTAAAACCAGCCGCCCGCCTGCACAGTGCGCTGCATCCATGTCGCCGCCGTTGATGCCGGATTGCCCGACCACGCGACATTAAACAGGTACAAGCCGTCAAACACGCTCAAGAAATTCGTGTTCGTGCCTTCCGCGACCCAGATCGTGCTGTGATTCGGATCGACCTGCTGGCGGATCGCCGCCCACTGGTCAACGCTAAAGCGCGCTTGATTCCAGAAGTAGATCACGGGCATGCCGTTGAAGCGCAAATAACCGGGGTGCGCGGCGCGGTCGTTGATCAAATAGCTCAGGGTTTGGGTGACGGCGTCGGTGGTGGCGTTGTATGCGCCGCCGAGATCGACGGCTGCACCGGCGCGGAAACCACGCGCGGCGGCTTGATCCAACAGCGCATTAAAGGTCTGCGCGGTCAGGTTGTTATCGGCGGGTCCGTAATACGACATGATGAAGGCATCGATCCCCGCGCCGCGCGCTTGATCAATGTGGCTGCCGATCACGTTCGGATCACGCTGATCGTATGGCGAAGCGGGGCGGTCAGGCAGCGCGGGATCATTCCATGAGTCACCGAGCCACCAGCCGAAGTAGAAGGCGTATACCTGTCGTGATTCTTGTGCTGAAACACCCCCGCTCACGAGCATGAGGGCGACAAGGATCAGCAGCGATACGCGGAAAAACTTGGTCATGCACAATTCCTCTAAAGCGAACAACTTGCGGATTCTCTCAAGCACGGGAGCGCATGAGAAGGGGCAATTTCGGCTAGCCCGTTGGGTGAAGCACGTGAATGCGTTAAAATTGTAAAGATGTAGAAATCCACTGATGCACAATATGACTTCGCGGGTTGGGTCAAACACAGCATTTAGGAGTCCCACCATATGGGATCGTCTCAACTGGATGCGGCAATCGAGATAGCGCGCGCGGACGATCACGCGCAAGCAGTGGAGCAGCTCAGTCTGCTTATTGACGGTGTGCTGAGTCATGACGACAAAATCACGGCTCGGCGCTGGCGCAGTGTGTGTTGCGGTCAGCTTGGGCGGTTTGCGGAGGCGATGACCGATGCGAACTGGTTGATCGATCAAGGTTGTGATGAGCTTCATGCGTGGCGGGCGCACCTGCGCGAACGACTGCGCGACTTTGACGGCGCGATCTTCGATTACAGCTACGCGATTGCCGATACATCGGATAAACCGGACGCGGAACAGTATCAACTTTTTTTGAAACGTGGGCACGCCTATTTTGTTGTCAGGCGTTATGTGGACGCGCTGGCGGATTTTACGACCGCGCTTTCGTTTGCGGATCAGTCGAGCTTGCGCGAAGCGGCGCACATCTGGCGCGGGAATACCTACATTGAATTAGACGATCTCAAAGCCGCCGCCGAGGAGTTCCGCACCGCCGAAGCAATCGCCAAGGGATATACACCGTGATTGAGCGCGGGCGATTGTTGGGAACAAATGGTTGACGGGGATCGTCTATAAATCCTACAATTAACCGGTTGACGAAAAACCGCAATCCATTGAAAGGACAACACCCATGCAGCGTCACCTTTTCACCGTGACTCTCTTGATTCTCGCTTTGTTCGCCGTAGGAGCCGTCATGGCACAAGAAGCCACCCCCGAACCCGCCGCCCCAACCCTGACGGGCGTCACGTGGCAGTGGGAGCATTTCTCCAGCGGCGCGGAAGCATTTGATGTGACCGACCCGAATTACACGGTCACGTTCGGCGATGAGGGTGCGCTCCACATCCAATCCGACTGCAACATCGCGCTGGGCACCTACACCGCCGAAGACAATACGCTGGCGATCACGCTCGGACCGACCACGCTGGTCGCGTGCCCGGAGGAATCGCTTGGGCGTGACTTCACAAATTACCTGAGCGAAGCCGCCGTGTATTCGTTCACGGATGAGGGCAAACTCTTGATCGAACTGCCCGCCGACAGCGGATCGCTGGTGTTTGCGGCGCAGCCTCAGGTCACGGGCACGGTGACGTATCTTGTGCGCATGGCGCTCCCCGCCGGATCGGTCGTGCGCGTGCAGGTGCAGGATGTTTCGCGCGCCGATGCCCCGTCGATCCTGCTTGGTGAGCAGGTGATCACGACCGAGGGCGAACAAGTCCCGTTCGCGTTCGCCGTGTCGTATGCTGAATCGGCGGTCGTGGAGAATGCTCTGTACAGCGTCTCGGCGCGGATCACCGCCCCGGATGGGACGCTCCTGTTCATCACGGACACGCTCGTTCCGGTGATCACGCGCGACAACCCGACGAGCGATCTTGAACTCGTACTGGTGCGCGTGGGGGCGTAAATCCGTCCTCACCCCCCAGCCCCCTCTCCATCGCACGCGATAGAGAGGGGGAGCAGACTCGCCGTTTTCTCCCCTCTCTAACCAAAGGTTGGAGAGGGGTCGGGGGTGAGGAGGGGTTACACCCTTTCCAACACTTCCCCCGCATCGATCTTCCCCCAGTGATAGCCCATCTGCGCGCTCATCTCGCGCGCGGTTTCGGCTTCGCGGCGCGCTTGATCCGCGTCCCCGTTCGCCAGATGCGCCCACGCCAGCGCATTACGAATATCCGCCTGATAAATGCGATACTCCCCGCGCACAGCATAATCGAGCGCTTCGTTGAGGTCGTTGAAGGCGGCGGGCGCGTCTTTCATGTGTTTGGCGTACCACACCCCGCGCCCGTGCAGCACCCCGATGCGCACATCAATCTTGTCAATCTTGCGCGCGATCGCGACCGCCTGATCGTAGTGCCCCCGCGCCGAGTCGAGCGCGCCCGCGTCGGCATCGAGATCGCCGATGACGCGGTGAGCTTGACTTACTTTGTCTATCCAACCGTATTCTTCACAGATCGTCACATTCGCCTCGGTGACGCGGCGCGCATATGCCGGATCGCCCGCCCGCCGTAGGTGATCGGCGTGCCAGATGCCGCGACCGCTGTAGAGGTAATGCTCATTCGGGTCGATGGTGCGTTCGAGTGCTTCAGCCCGGGCGAATGCCGCCGCCGCCCGTGCCAGATCGCCGGACAGGTGCAGCGCCCATCCGAGATACGCCTGTGAATCGCGCTCCTCCTGCTGGCGGGCGCGCTCGTCCTTCACCTGCGCGCTCAGGTCGAGGGC
>JBGSVJ010000006.1:0-8223 GCA_041753015.1 Anaerolineae bacterium | reverse complement strand
CAGATCGCTTGATATGCTGAACGAACAAAAACACTCTGCTAGCGGGGTGTTTGCTCCAAATTCTGCCTCTTTCCACCCCGTTGGCAGCGTTTTGGGCGGGTGAATGCCTGTTTCGACTACGATTGGCGCGCGCAAGCCTGTATTTATCGATGACATCGGCGCACCCCGGCTGCCACTCACATCGTCGCCACCTCGTTAGAATTGGGCATAAAATCCGTTTGCTCGGGGTGAAGACGATGGAAGAAGAATGGCTGGTAGACCGTGCAAAGCTGCGGCAGCTGCTGCAAGCCCATCGTGAGTGGTCGATTCAGCAGTATGCTCGTGCCGTCGGGCGTTCCCGAAAATGGGTGCAGAAGTGGAAGCATCGGCTGAAGGATACAGACCCGCAGGACCAAGCTGTCCTGCTCAGCCACTCACGCGCCCGGAAAAACCGCCCTGCGCCGTATCATCCCGAGGTGATAGCGCGTATTCTGGAACTGCGCGACAACCCGCCTGAGCAGATGGCGCGGAAGCTGGGTGCACCAACGCTTCGCTACTTCTTGCATCAGGATGAACGTCTGAAGGCTGCTGGCTATCGTCTCCCCAGTTCGACCAGCACCATCGCCAAGATTCTCAACCGGTACCAGCGTATCCATCGTCCAGCTGCACGGGAGCATCTTCCGTTCGAGCGTCCCCCCGCCATGGATACGTGGGAGATTGACTTCAGTGATGTGACGACTGCCCAAGCGCGTCACGCCGAAAAGCAGCAGCACGCAGTCGAAGCCTTCGCGGTGGTGGATCGCGGCTCGTCGATTTTGGTCGACCTGCAAAGCGCGGACGACTATCACACCGAAACCAGCATTGTCGCCATCGCCAGCGCCTTCATCGCTCACGGACTGCCTCGCTGCCTCGTGCTAGACCGGGACCCCCGTTTCGTTGGATCATGGAGTTCAGAAGAATTCCCCTCTGCCTTCATGCGCTTTGTGCTCAATCTCGGTGTTGCGTTGGATATCTGCCCACCCCAGCGCCCCGACCTCAAACCGTTCGTAGAACGTTACTTCCGCACGTTGAAGTCCGAGTGTATTCGCGTGAAACTGCCGGCGACGCTGGCGCAAACCCAAGCCGTCTTTGCTGAGCACCGCGACTTCTACAACCATTCACGACCGAACCAGTCCAAAGCCTGCGACAATCGCCCCCCGTATGTGGCGTTTCCAACCCTGCCTGTTTTGCCGCACCTGCCCATACACGTCGATCCGGATGCTTGGCTGCCGAGCTATCACAACCATCTCTTCCGGCGGCGCGTCATGCGCAGCGGACGGATTCAGATTGATAACGTACCCTACTACATCAGTCGTACCTTCGCCGGGAGGCATGTGGTCTGCAAGCTGGATGCGCATCGCCGTGTTTTCGACGTGCTGCTGGACAACAAGCTGGTGAAGGTGCTCCCGATTCGCGGGTTGTATGGGGAACTTCTGGAGTTTGGACTCTATTTGGACCTTTATTCTCAAGGAGGCAGCGGTCGAGCAGCGCCGACTTGACCGCAAGCAGCGTGCTCGAGGGGTACGGGTGGCGACGATGTGAGTGCTAGCTGGGGTGCGCCGATGTCATCGATAAATACAGCCACCGCACCCAGAGCTTTGCTTGGTATAACCTTGCCGGATCGATGGCGACAGCTTGTGGCGCATTGTGCGCGGGCGGCTTAACTTGGCTGCTGCAGCATCTCGGTACCCTGCCGCTGATGAGCTATCGGGTCATCCTTATTCTGTATGCGCTACTTGGATGTCTCTTGCTGCTGACTTTCCGGCAGCTTTCGCCCGCTATGGAACCCATCACAGCGCCGCACACACAAACCTTCGGTTTGAACCGCTCTCGAAAGATCATCTTCAGGCTCTCGGCGCTGTTTGCCTTGGATGCTTTCGGAGGCGGATTGGTAGTGCAAAGCTTTGTCGCGTACTGGTTCTTCATTCGTTTTGGCGCGAATGCTGCTGTGATTGGCGCAATCTTCTTTGGTGCCAATCTCTTTTCCGGGTTGTCGGCGCTCGCAGCGGCACGCATTGCCGCCCGGATTGGACTGGTCAACACGATGGTGTTTACGCATCTCCCTTCAAACATTCTCCTGATCTTGATTCCTTTGATGCCGTCAATTCCCCTAGCGGTTTTGGTCCTACTCGCGCGCTTCAGCATCTCGCAGATGGACGTTCCAACCCGCCAATCGTATGTGATGGCGGTTGTAGATCCGAATGAGCGATCCGCTGCGGCGGGCGTGACCGGAATCGTCCGGACGATGGGTGCCGCGTGTTCACCTGTGCTGAGTGGGATTATGCTTGGCGCGGGATGGCTGAGTTTACCGTTCTTCGCGGCGGGGAGTTTCAAAATTGTGTATGATCTGATCCTTTACCGCAGTTTCCGCGCATTGAAGCCGCACGAGTCACAGTAGCGGGTTATTTTCCTCAGCGCCAAGTACTTGTTTCAGTAAAAATCGCAGTCGCCAACGCAATACAGCGGTTGGCGATGGCGTCCGACGGATACGGACGTTGGTGTTCAAGCCACCACGTGATGGCTTCTACGAGCATGGCGGCAAGGAGCGTAGGAACAAAATTGTCCACATCCGTGGATGCAGTGTGATCAGGTACAGCATGTCCGGTGGCGAGGCGCTGGTACTGTTTGAGCAAATCGACCAGCGTCGCGCGCATCTTTTGAACAAACCACGGACTGCCTTTGCGACCGAGCAGGGCGCGATACAGGCGCTCATAGTCTGCGATATGTTCGAAAAAACGTACCCACAGTTCCGGCGGGTGTTCCGCTGTTGGGGTTGCAAGCGCATTGAACAGGGCTTGCATGGCTTCCGCGAAGATTTGCTCTACCAGCGCATATTTGTCCTGATAGTTGCGGTAAAATGCAGCCCGACTGACCATCGCCCGCTCGGTAATCTCCCCGACAGTGAGCGACTCAAAACCGCGCTCTTCGATCAGCTCAACGAGGGCTTCACGCAGCAGTTTTTGCGTTCGTCGCAGTCGTAAATTCTGCGTTTGCTGAGACATTTGACACTCCTTGTCTCAAATGAGACAACTTCCCACGATTGAACGTTGTTTCTCCAACCGTGCTCATCATACACTTTAAACAGACAGCTTTATCCATATGAGACACTATGTCTCAAGTTAGCTAGTCTGTCAACAGCAAGAAGGAGAGGCACACGTTGAGCACAGTGAAGCAACCCGAAACGATGCAGCGATCAGGCGTGGCTAGTACAGGAATGCCACTAATCACGGTCAAAAACCTCGTCAAGACCTTTGATACGCCCGCTGGTTCGTTCAAAGCACTTAGAGGCATCAGTTTGCAGATCAAGCAGGGCGAGTTTGTGGCGGTGGTTGGCAAATCAGGCAGCGGAAAATCCACTCTCCTCAACATGCTGACGGGAATTGCCCATCCCACCTCTGGAGAAGTGATTATTGGAGACATCACTCTGCATCAATTGAGCGAGAGTCAAACCGCTCGCTGGCGGGGACGGAATGTTGGAATTGTTTTTCAGTTCTTTCAATTGCTTCCCACCTTGACCGTTGTGGAAAACGTCATGCTGGCGATGGATTTCTGCAAAATCGTGCCGGTCAGCCAGCGTAGATCTAGGGCACTGGACTTACTCGGTCAAATGGGGATTGCGGAACAGGCGCACAAGCTTCCGTCGACACTATCCGGAGGGCAGCAGCAGCGAGTTGCGATTGCGAGGGCGCTGGCGAATGATCCACCCCTTATTGTGGCTGATGAACCCACCGGCAACCTCGACACACAGACTGCCTGGACAGTTTTCCAAATGCTGGAGGCTCAAGTGTCGGCGGGAAAAACCGTGATCGTCGTAACCCACGAGCGAGACTTTGCCGCTCAAGTTGACCATACGATCACGCTGGTTGACGGGTTAATCGTTGCAGGGACGGCATGACCATGAGCGCCTACTATCGCAAAGCTTTTCGTGACTTATGGGAAAACAAAGCCCGTGCGTTTCTCGTGATCTTGGCGCTGGTCGTCGGCGTCATCAGTGTCGGGACGGTTGCCGCCACCTATTCCATTCTCATCCGAGAAATGGACAAAAATTATCTCAATACGACGCCAGCATCCGCATCGCTGTGGGTGGATGGTATCGACCAGAATCTCGTTCAGACAATCGCTGATCGCTCCGATATTGCGTTGGCAGAAGCCCGCGCTCAAATTATCGGTCGCATTCGAATCGGAGATGGTCAATGGCGTGAACTGTGGCTCTATGTGATTACCGATTTCGACAATCTACAAATTGACACATTTACGCCAGAGCAAGGTGTTTGGCATCCCGGCACAGGAGAAATCCTGTTCGAGCGGACGGCGATACAAGTTGCACAGGCAGAAATAGGGGATACGGTCGTCGTCAAATTACCAAATGTAGACGAGCGCCCCCTCTCCGTGACTGGGTCTGTCCATGCACCGGGTTTGCCGCCCGCTTGGGTAGAAGGTCGCGTTTACGGCTACATCACCCCAGAAACGTTGGCACTTTTTGGCGGCGATTTCTCCCTGAATCAATTGATTCTGACGGTCGCCGAAAATGAGTTTGACCAAGCACACATCCGCGAAACAGCCTATGCGATCAAGGAATGGCTGGAGGAAAATGGTTATACCGTCACACGCATTGATATTCCTGAACCCGGAAAGCACCCTCATGCAGACCTGATGTCCGCATTCCTAATGATGTTGGGAATCTCCGGCATACTGACACTGATAATGAGCAGCATTCTGGTCACGAACATGATTTCAGCAATGCTGGCTCAACAGATTCGCCAGATCGGCATCATGAAAGCGATTGGTGGGAGCGTCGGACAAATTGCCGGCATTTACTTGCTCATGGTCTTGACCCTAGGCGTAATCGCGTTGGTGATCGGTCTGCCCATCAGCGTGTCGTTGGGGCGCATGCTTGCCAACGATCAAGCGGTGAACATGCTTAACTTCGACATCTTTGACTACGGTGTTGATGTATGGGCATACGGTCTGATTATTGCTGTCGGGCTGCTCATGCCGTTGATCGCAAGCGTGTACCCAATCAGCAAAGGGAGTCGGAGAACCGTGCTGGAAGCGCTCAGCGATTATGGAGTCGGGAAGGGGCAATTTGGTTCAAGCATCATCGATGTGTTTCTCAGCAAGGTCACAGGAATCGCGCGCCCATTTCTCCTTTCCCTGCGTAATACTTTTCGACGCCGCAGCCGCCTTGTTCTCACACTGATCACATTGACGACCGCAGGCGCAAGTTTCACGGCTGCCATGAATGTGATCGCATCCATCGATACGGAAGTGGCGCGCAAATTTGATGCCGTGCCCTACAATCTCGATATATCCTTCAGCCAATCGTATCCACAAACTTTAGTTGAAAACGCGGTCAGCCACGTCAGCGGTGTGGAGCGTGTCGAGACATGGGGTGGTGGGCAAGCGTCGGTCGTGCTGCCTGATGGCGCACTGGGACGTCCTCTGCGGATTGCTGCGCTACCACGCAGTACACAATTGATTCCCGAAATACCGATAACTTCGGGGCGATGGCTTCAGCCAGATGATCAAAATGCGATCGTGATCAACAATGCACTCCTGAAGACTCTTGAAATCGACGCTGTCGTCGGTGATGAAATCACGCTCAGTATCAATGGCATGCAGACCGTATGGCAGTTGGTCGGTATCTCATGGGAGTATCTCTCAGGAACTGCCTACGTTCCTTTTGATTATTTCTCCCAGATGATGGGGCAAACGGGACAGGCTGCGAATATCGTGGTGCGAGCATCGGATCAAACACGCGTTGATGAAATCGCGCGAGATTTGGAGGTTCAACTCACCAACATGGGATTTGATGTCACCACTATGTGGAAAACCGAAGATACACGTGGAGTCTTCCAGACACATATGCTTTTGATCACCGGCATTCTGTTGGTCATGGCGGCGCTCTTCATCATTGTTGGTGGATTCGGATTGGCTGCTGCGATGAGCCTCAATGTCTTAGAACGTACCCGCGAAATAGGCATTCTCCGCGCGATGGGTGCTTCAACGCCGCAAGTCCTGCAAATCGTCCTGTTAGAAGGTGTGTTCACCGGCGTTTTGAGTTGGATATTCGCTATCCTCCTTTCAATTCCATTAAGTGGGTTGATGACCCAAGTATTTGACATAGGCTTTGGGATGCCTGTGAGTCTCACACTTTCAGGGGGTGGGTGGGTTATCTGGTTCTTCGCTATCGTCGCTATTGCAGTGGTTGCGAGTGCATCTCCCGCTTGGAGTGCTGTGCGTAAGCCCGTCGATAAAGTACTGGCTTACGAATAAAGGCAATAGATCAGTGCCAGCCATGGTTTCAAATGGCTGGCATGAGTACAGACTTATGCACCAATCTAGGCATTTCTACAACGACTGAGGTCTATATTTCTTGGAAATGCGGTAGAGGGGAGATTGGGATGTGTGACGATAGCCGTCACGCCCACTTTTTGTCCATCTGGCAGCAGTCACTTCCTGCCGAATCTCTCCTTCGCTGTTTTTGAGGTGCGACTTCTTTCGCAAAGTAGCACACCAGCCCACCTGCAAAACCGCTAGCGGTTTCGACTCGGAGTGTGGTTCATAGCGAAACCCTATCAGCCTCTGGTAAACACTCTATAATCAGTCTGAGGTTAAGAGGAGGCTCGGACTATGACTGACCGAACAATCACGCTGCGCTCTGATCTGGTTGAACGGCTGGAAGCGCTAGCCTCACATGAAGGAAAGACACTCAACGAAGTAGTCGAGCAATTCCTCGATCGCTTTACATCGATCAGCGGCAACTGCGCGCTGGCGGTTGCAGAAGGGATGGAAGGGGCGGAAATCGTGTGGATCGATGATCCTGACGTGTCATCGAACAGCCGTGACCATTTCGAGCGGCATCTTCGGGAGCAGTGGGACGAGTCTCAGCACAACAGCGATCCTGATTGATGGTTTTACCTCACAAATGCTATCGAATATGTAAGACAACGTAGATTTTTCACAAAGAGTTGTTGATTTTCGCGGACATGCAGGTTGTACTCGAACCATGTACACGCAAGAAAAAAGCCCTTGAGACGGTTCTCAAGGGCTTCTCTTCTCTCGGACTCCACGAACTAGACTCGAACTCCGCGATGCAGAGATCTCCGTCTATCCTCTAAAATCGACAAGGGCTTATGGATATAAGCCCTTGTTCGAGTCGTGTCTTCTATTTCAGGTGATTTTAGAGAAGCTTGGGCACAGTAGGACTCGAATCTGGAATGGCAATATGATTAGCAAATCGACTCAAGGTTAAGGTTTCAACACGAGGACAGGATTCGAACATCGCTCAGGCAAGAAAAAAGCCCTTCCGATACGCTCAGAAAGGCTTTCTTCTCTCAACTTGCCCGCGACGGGAAGGATTGGATCAGATTCGAACATCGTTCTCCCCGTGAAATAGCTCAATTCCTCGATAGTTTGCCTTTTCCTCAACGCGATTTCCTCGCGCCATTCATCACGAACCCAAACTAACTCGGCTTTTGCGGTGAAAGGGAGAGTTAGCGCCTCCCCCAGTCACCTTGAAGCTCGCTGCTCACGCCAGCAAGACTTCCGGAGACACTGTACCACACCTCCGCGATGTCCTTGCCAGCAACAGCGAAATCGACGATTTGTTGGGTTTCGAAAGGACATGGCATGACTCGCAGTTTTGTTTTCACCAACCATAAAGGAGGCGTCGGCAAGTCGACGTCTGCCACCACCATCGCGTTCGGACTGGTGCACCTGCTCCGCCGCGCCAATGCCGCCAATCCGCGCGTGCTGCTGATCGACACCGACTCACAGGCACATGCAACATTGGTCACGACCGGTCGCAAAGACTACGGCGTGAACGACAGCTTGTACACTGTCCTGATGGCGGATCGGCAGAATGCGCCGCAGGTTTTGAGCGGCTGCATTGTGCAGAGCGAGTGGGATGCTGATCTGCATGTGCTTCCTGCCTCCCCCATGCTCGAAGGCGCAGAACGCGAACTCACGGGTGTTGCAGGCGCGCCGTACCGCCTCGCTGATCCTCTCGGAAAAATCGCCAACCAGTACGCAGCAATCGTGATTGACACCCGCCCCTCGTTTTCATTGATGACGGAGATGGGGTTGATCGCCGCGACGGATGTGATCATCCCGGTCGAGCCGCGCTATCTGGAAACGGTTGGGTTGGCGAGTGTGATGAACAAGATCACCGAGATCCGCGACGGCTGGCGGCATCCGAACCTG
>JBGSVJ010000005.1:0-10774 GCA_041753015.1 Anaerolineae bacterium | reverse complement strand
CAGATCGCTTGATATGCTGAACGAACAAAAACACTCTGCTAGCGGGGTGTTTGCTCCAAATTCTGCCTCTTTCCACCCCGTTGGCAGCGTTTTGGGCGGGTGAATGCCTGTTTCGACTACGATTGGCGCGCGCAAGCCTGTCAGGAATTATCAACGGTTCCCTTTTGCTGCGCCCGCTCAGCGAACGCCACACGCATTCGCCTGCACGTGCCGTTCCCCACAAGCGGGTGGGAATGTGCAATTGATGCGTGCGAAAGTAAAGCACAACCCCGCGTGCCGTACCACACTCGGCAAAACAGTCAAACACTTGTTGAATCGCAGCCTGAACGGCTTGGTCGGGATCCAAGATGAGCTGTCCGTCAGCATCATGCACAAAGCCTGTCGGTGGATGAAACCGTAGTTTGCCTTGGCGTGCCAATTCCAGTTTTCCACCCTCTAGCCGACTGCGCAGCCAGTGGAGTTCCGCCTCACTCATGGTGCCTTTGAAACCCAACAGCAGCCGGTCATTGTTCTGACCCGGATCATAGACACCTTCTTCGTCAATGACCAGCGTCTCGGTCAGGGCACAGATTTCCAGCAGGCGATACCAATCGCTGGACGCCTGTGCCAACCGTGACGCTTCCAAACTCAGGACAGCGCCTGCATGCCCCAACCCGACTTCTGCGACCAGATGCTGAAATCCGGTTCGATGCACACTCGATGCCCCGGAGCGCGCTTGGTCTTGGTCGACCACAACAATCTGCTCCGCCTGCCACCCCAGTTCACGCGCCCGCAGCGCCAAATCATACTGACGCGCGGTGCTGCCCACGTTGCGTTGGACCTGCTTAAGACTGGATTGTCGCACATAAATGAAGGCGAGTTTCCCCAGGTGGGCGGCGCGGATCTTCGGTTCAAGCAAGTGTGTGTCCACGAGCTGCCTCCGTTGTCGGTTGAGAAGCTTGGATCGCGAGATATTTCACGGCTAAGTGCGCCAACATCTGAATCACGGGACGCTGCTGTTCCATGGAGAACTGCTGCCAAATCGTAGCACAGGTGGATGCGGAAATCCCTTGAGCGGTCATGAAGCGCCTCCTAAGGTAAAAAGCGAGTATTGACCGCATCGTCTCACCTCTCCTGCTTTCGCTGCATGAATGCAGCCACTTGGCACACCCCCTACCATGTCAAACGATGGACAGGGTCAACAGCGGCACTCGTGCCTTCGTAATCCGTCGCACTGACGGCGATACAAAAGGAGTCGCCTTGGGATGTCTGCACAAACAGGGTCGATTCTGGCTGCCTGTGGTAGATCCCCAGGACTTGAACGACCTGTCCCTGTAACGGATGAAAGGGATGGGCGACGGTGTCATCGTCAACGCCAAGAAACCGGGCAATGTCGACGCGCGACATGCCGAAGGCAAGCAGCATAAAGGCGGATTGAATGACCAGCAAAGGTTTGCGCAGGCGGAAGCGGGGAGTATTGCGCCGAATCGAGAACATGTGGTGGTACGCCTGACAGCGCAGACACCGGATGTCACGCCCCTTCCCGTCCCATCCGTCGTCAACCAAAGCGTGCACGGCAGCACACAACGGGTAGTCGTGAGGCGTTTTGGGCTTAGGCAGGTCACCAGCGCTGACGCACGTGGGCGATGGGGTCTTTCAGCGACCGACGGGTCGATTTCGGCGTGAATAACCCTGCGAGTGTCAGTGCGAGCGCGCCGAGATTAAGCGCGAGCAAAACGACGAACGGCAGCAAGAGGCATAGGGCAGACATCAGTACATTTCGGTTGATCCTAGGTCAATGCACGGAAGTGCAGCGACTTCCCCACCATTATCGAGAGAAACCTGAATTATCCAACCTTGATCCGGTAACCACCCTATTAGAACCGCTTGAACTGCATAGTATTTCTAGACCCGATAGAAATATCGCCACTGCTTGAACCCATTTTTGAGTTCAGGCAGTGGAAACGCGCAAGCAGAAGCCGATCACGAAAGTAATCGTATGATCCGAACTCCATACGGTTCTAGCGAGAACTGGTCGGCTATGGTTGCTTCACAGATGAGATCAATCCCTTTCTGACCATGCAGAGTGACGGACTGACTTGTTCCCGTGTGATTGATCACGAACAAATACTGGTTCGCTCCATCGCTTCGCATCGACACTTCAACGCCAACCCCTGCATCGATCAGCGAATGAATCGACTGTTCTGTACAGATGCGGCAGAAAAAATCACGCAGATAAGCCGCTCCGGGACGTGTCCCGACATAATAGGCTTGCCCGCTGCCAAAACGATTCCGCGTGATGGCTGCGCGCTGATCGAAAAAGCCACCGTTGTAGTGCGCAAGGACTTCAACCGTCACCGGATGCAGCAGATCAACCCAATGCCGCCCTTGTGTCCTCTGCCCGGTCTGATCGATGATCTCAACAACTTCATCCGGCAGCAGCGGCTGCCATTCTTCGACTTTTATTCCCAATACATCGTGCAGTAGAGCGGGATAGCCGCCAGTCCAAATATGATCATGCGCATCTGTGATACCGCTGAAATAGGTGACGATCAGCGTGCCACCCTCGCGCACGAATTGGCGCAACTTCTCCGCGTGTGACTCGGTCATCTGATAGAGAAGCGGCGCAACGAGGACACGATACCCTGCGAAGTCAGAGTTGGGATGCACAATGTCAACTGGGATGTTTTGCTGCACCAGCGCATCATGCCACGGAAGAATCGCGCTCATCGCATCGATTTGTGCGGGCTTCGAGTCGATCTCTAGCGCCCACACATTCTCGTAGCTGAACAGCAGCCCGACCTGAGTCTGAACACGGCTGCCCACGACATCCGTCAGCCGTTTGAGTTCAGCGCCAAGCTGCGACACTTCTGCAAAAATACGACTATCCGCAGCACCACCCAGCGGTATCATTCCAGAGTGGAACTTTTCTGCGCCCGCTTTTGATTGTCGCCATTGGAAGAACATCACGCTGTCCGCGCCGTGCGCAACAGCTTGATAGCTGAGCGCCCGCATCATGCCCGGCGGTTTCAATTGATTAATCGCGCGCCAGTTGACCTGTGTGGTCGCCTGTTCCAAGAGCAGGAACGGCTTATTGCCCTTCGCGGAACGGATCGCATCATAAGCGAACGCGATGCTGCTCCACGCCTGATCCCCTAGTGATGGATCGGGATACATATCGATGGCAGTGTAATCCGCATAACGCGCCCATTCATATTGATCGAGCCATTTCAAGCCGAAGACCATATTGGTGAACATTGGCTGCTGAGCGCCCGCCGCACGGATCGCCTCGATTTCGCCGCGAAACAAGCTGAGGATCGAAGCGTTCATAAAGCGCCGGTAATCGAGCATTTGCCCCGGATTCACAAAGGTCGTCGTGCGGTACGGAAGTTGAATTTCCTCCCATTGATCGTACTGCTGACTCCAAAAAGCAGTTCCCCATGACTCGTTCAAGGCATCGAGCGTCGCATAACGTTCTTGCAGCCATGCGCGAAATTGGTCACGGCATGTATCGCAATAGCATTCATAAATGTGGCACGCATATTCGTTGTTGACGTGCCACATTAATATCGCCGGATGCGCGCCGTAGCGCAGTGCTATCTTCGTGACCAGCGCGGAGGCTGCATGACGATAAGCGGCGCTGTTTGGGCAGTAGTGCTGGCGTGAACCGGGCTTGTAACGCAGCCCGTGCTTATCGACGGGGAGGCTTTCAGGATGCAGACGCGAAAACCAGGGCGGCGGTGATGCGGTCGCAGTCGCCAACAGGACGCGAATCCCGTGTGCGTGCAGCAAATCGATCACGCGGTCAAGCCACGCAAAATTGTACTGCCCAAGCTGCGGTTCGATCTTTGCCCAGCTAAAAATCCCCAGTGAGACACAGTTGACGCCCGCAGCCTGCATCAACTGGACATCTTCCTGCCAAACATCTTCCGTCCACTGCTCAGGGTTGTAATCGCCGCCATAAAGAACACCGGGAAGCTGGAACGCCGCCTGATTCGTGATTTCTGCCATCACTCAACACCCTTACTTGATGGAGGCACTGCCCCCAGAGATATTCGCTTCAAACACATACTTTTGACCAAAAAAGAACACCAGCAGCATCGGGAGGGTCAGTAGCATCGATGAGACCATCACTAAATTCCACATCGGGGTTGCGCCAGCGCTCGTGGTCGCGCTGAGGGTACGAACTGCCACCGCGAGCGGCATCAAGTTGGCATCTTGCAGGTAAAGCAGCGGTTCAAGGAACCACGACCAGTTGAACTGAAACGTGAGAATCGCCACTGCGACAGCGATAGGGCGAATCAACGGGAAAATGATGTACCAGAAGATTCCCATCGGCCCGACGCCATCGATTCTGGCGGCTTCGTCCAGTTCAGCAGGCAAGCGCACGATGAACTGACGAATCAAGAAGATATTGAACGCGCCGCCGAAGAAGTTCGGGACGATCAGGGGCGCAAATGTCCCCAACCACCCCAAAGCCCGGTAGAGTGCGAACTGAGGAATGAGTGTGACCGCTCCGGGGATCATCATTGTGCCAAGCAGGATCAAGAACAGAGCATTCTTACCCGGCGCGTTGAAGCGGGCGAAGCCATACGCGACAAACGAACTGACCACAACCTGCCCGATGATCGATCCCGCCACGATGATCAGGCTGTTGAGGATATGCCGTCCAATGTCGATGTTGGGCGTGGTAAAGACGCGCACATAATTGTCAAAATTGAACTCTTGCGGGATGAGATGGAAATCCATCTGCACGGTAGCCGTATCACTCGCCAGCGAAATCGACACCATCAGCAAAAAAGGTGCGATCATGGCGACCGAAATAGCGGCAAGGATAAGATAGGTCGAAAGTGCTTCGGCGCTTCCAATTCGGCGATTCATCGTTTCATCTCATTCTCGTAGAACACCCACGCGGAAGACGACCGGATGACCAGCAGCGTGAACACGAAAATAATCACAAACAGCACCCACGCAATCGCCGACGCATAGCCCATCTTGTTGAAGCGGAACGCATTGTCGAACAGATAAGGGATGATCATGACGATGGCATTGTTGGGCGTATTCGGATCGGCGCTGAGGATGTAGACCTGTGTGAAGGTCTGCAAGCTGGCGATGATGCTCATAATCATGTTGAAGAAGATCACCGGACTGAGCATCGGCAGCGTGATTCGGAAGAAGTGATGCCGCTCGGATGCGCCGTCGATGGCTGCCGCTTCGTACAGTTCTGAGGGAATGCCCTGCATACCCGCCAACAAAAACACGACGCTGCTGCCAACGCCCCATAAGGACATAATCACCAACGCGAACTTGACCCAACTGGGATTAAGCAACCACGCCGGACCGTCAACACCAAAAGCGCCGAGGAAACCGTTTAGCAGTCCGTTATCCGGTGCAAAGACCCAGCGAAAGACCATTGTCGTCGCCACTACCGGCACGACATAGGGCAGATAAATCACCGTGCGGAAGAAGCGCATCCCCGGCAGACGTTTGTTCAGCAGATAAGCGATGGCAAGCGAAAATATAATGTTCAAGGGGACATATAAGAAGGTATAGATAAAGGTGTTGCCGATGGCGCTTCCAAAGGTGCGGTCACGGGTAAACAGGCGTATATAATTGTCGAGACCAACCCATTCGGGCGCGTTGAACAAATCCCAACTGGTGAAGCTCAGGTACAGCGAATACACCATCGGACCGGCTAGCAGCAAGAGCAGCCCGATCAACCACGGTGAAATGATCAGGTAAAACCAAATGCTCTCGCGCTGGCGAGCCTTAAGGGGTTTTCGCGCGCGGCGGATAACGCTTGTGTCGCTCAGACTAGTCTGAGATGCTGCCATCAGGTTATCCTCCTTGATGCACTTGGAACACAAACGTCGTCACACTGCTAGGCGCTAATTCATAGTCAGCTTGGGGCGTGCCGCTGTAAATTAGAGTCAGGTCATTCGCCTCGGAGGTTTCGTAAATGTCGAGCGTTCGCGCACCGCTATCCAGACCCGCCAACGTGATCGACTGTCGATCGGCGCTGATGTTGATCACGACGAACGTCACCGAACCACTGCCGGGATCACGATAGGCGCTTGTCCGCACAAGTTCGTTATCGCTAGTGACATCAAGACGTACCGCACCCGGTTGAATATAACGGCTGTAATTCCCCAATACCCACAGACGCTTGGTTAGCTCGATTTGTTCGCCATATTCGCGGGTGTAGATCAATCCGTCGCGGAAGTTATATTTAGAGACAGCGATCCAGTACTGCCACGACGTCACGCCGCCGATGGTCAGATCATCATGGATGACGTTTGCCATAAAAAGCGCCGAGTCCATGCCGTAATCGCGCCCCTGCTGCATTTCTGTCCATTCCGACATCCACAGGGGCACACCGGGATAATGGCGCGCCATGAAATCGGCAAACTGCGCTTTATCATCCGGTGAAGACCAGTACGAATGCACGGCGAAGTGATCGAGCGCAGCGGCTAATACCGGTTCATCATAGATGCGGCGGGCATATATCGCGGCGCTGCTCCATTCGCCCGCATCAATCGCAGAGATTTCGACATCCAACCCTGATTGATCAATGGTATTTTGCAGGGCGAGCAGCACGCTGACGATCTCATCGGTGGTATAGTGCGTGCCTTCTTGACCTTTCGAGGGCTGCCAATCCCACTGCGGCTCGTTGATCGGGCTGATCCAGCGAACAGGAATGCCCTCGCCTTCGATCAGGTGGCGGGTAATGTCTACGAGATACTGTGCGAAGTCGTCGTGCATATCGGGTAGTAAATTGGAAGTGCCTCCCGGATTTCCGGCGGCGCGTCCGCTGATCGTCATGCGACCGGGTGCGCTGTTGGCGAAAACAACCACATCACTCACCCCGGCGGCGTGCGCGGCGCGCAGCACCCACATGGCATTCGCATCGCGCGTCCAGTCATAAACCCCAACATCGGTTTCAAAGGTTTCGGTCATGCGCCAAGGATCAACCAATTCGTGTTCCCCGCCGCCGATATTATAGCGATAGATGGTGAGTCCTATGCCGGTGATTGGGTTGAACAGCAGATCGATAATCCGCTGACGATTCTCGTCACTCCAGCCGCCGATCACCTGCGCCCACCATGCGCCAGATGCTCCAAATCCTTCAATGGTCTGGCGCGTTTCCGCTGAATGCAGAGTGATGGTTGTCACGTTTTGTGCCTGTCCGTTACTTGGGGAAACAATAAGAGGGATCAGCAAGAACCAGATCAATAGTTTCATCGTTTTAGTCTTTCATATCGGGATAGGGCGCATACCCTATCCCGACCGAACAACGTTCAACTACTGGAGGAGGTCTTCTAGGTCTGCTTGAATTTGATCGACGGTGGTTTGCGTATCAATCGCATTGAGGAAGTATTCGTCGAGGGTAGCGCTCATCACCGATTGCATTTCGTTCCACTGCGGGATCAACGGGAGTGCAATGATCGCGTCAGCCGATTCGGCAAATGTTTCCATATAAATATCGCGGTTGGCGAAGGTTTCGCCGCTGAGGAACAGTTCACCGCTCAACACCGCGACGTTGGCAGGCGCATCCTGACCGCGTTCAACGATCACGGTCTGCGCGGCTTCGTCCGTCAGGAAGTTGATGATCTGGAAGGCTTCTTCGGGGTGGGCGCTGCTGCTAGTGATCGCCAGTCCACTGCCAAAAGCAACGGTTCCGCGTTCGACATTACCCCACACAGGGGCGATATCCCAGTTCAAATCCGGCACATCGCGCAGCGACGCGATATTCCAGAAGCCGGTCATAATGATCGCCACTTTGCCCTGTGCAAACAGCGGATCGGGGCTGTTCGTGCCAAGATTGGCATAATCTTCCGGTGACGGCGCAACGCCGTAGGTGTAAACCAGATCATTATAAAGCTGAAGTGCTTCGGCAACTTCGGGAGTGTTAAATGCGGGTGCGCCGGTTTCGTCCAGCACCGCGCCGCCGTTCTGATAGATGAAACTCATCCACCATGGCCACCAACCGCCCGCCGCGAACCCATACTGCGTGACCGCATCGCCATCGCGGAGCGTGAGTGCCTGTGCTGCCGCGAGGAAATCTTCCCATGTCCATTCAGCGGTTGGGTACTCCACACCCGCAGCATCGAACATATCGGTATTGTAGTAGACGATCATCGCGCCGCCGCGATCCGGCAGGGCATATTGACTGCCCTCATATTGATATTGCAGGTGATTCGTGCCGAAACGAGCCGCCATGTCGAGACTTGCGCCGCTGATGAGGTCATCAAGCGCGAGAAGCTGACCACGGCTGGAGAATCCATGAATCGCTTCCGCCATCTGCACGATATCGGGCGCGTCGCCGCCCGCCATCATGGTCTGAATGCGCTGATCGTAATCATCAGGCGTATATAACAGTTCGACGGTGATGTTGGGGAACTGCTGCGCCGCCAGATCGAGACGCGCTTGATAGGCTTCCTGATCACTCAGGCTGCCCCACACGCTCATGCGCAGCGTTACCGGTTCCTGTGCAGCAACCCCAATGACAGAAAGAAGAAACAGGCTGATTACAAAAAGGGAGATCATTCGTAAACGCATTGTAAAGTCCTCTCAATTAGAAGAGTCTCATTCATGAAGCTGAATCTGTGTCAATAAGCGCTGATCAATACGGAGATTGAGCTGATTGATCTTGACTACGTGCTGATTGTGGCTAGCGAACAGTGGGGGACTGGCATGAGTCGCGGATCACAAGCTGCATGTCAATCATGATCGACGTAGGGACATCTTTCCCTTTGATGCGATTAACAATGGTTTCGACAATCGTGCGTCCAAAGGTTTCATAGTTGTGGCTGACACTCGTCAGTTCCGGGGTGGAGACTGCCGCAAGATACACGTCATCAAACCCGACGACAGACAGTTGATTCGGAATATCAATATGATGCCGCCGCGCTGACTTCAGAATCCCAAGCGCGACCAGATCATTAATCGCAATGACGGCAGTTGGCTGCTCTGAAAGTTGGAGCAGCGCCTCCAGCACCTTTTCGCCGCTCTCAATCGAGAAACCATCGGTGATCAACCATGACTCGTTGACCCCAAGACCAAGCCGTGCCATCTCTTCTCGAAATGCGTGCTGGCGATTCCGTGTCACGGTGATATGATCGCTTCCACCCAGCAAACCAATCCGCGTATGACCTAATGCTGTCAGGTAATCGACAACTTGCGCGATCCCGGATTGTTCATCCGTACACACGGTTACGGCATCGACATCGGGCATAGTGCCGTTGACGATAATCGTGGGTACTTTCGCGGACACCTCAGCGATTTCCTGCTGATACGCCGCTGGCGGTGTGATTTCGTTGACACGTCCCCCCAAGAAAATTAGCCCATCGACTTGATGCCGTGAAAGATATGCCAGTCCTTCCGATTCAAGCTCTAAGCTGTTCATGGCATTGAACAGCAGCAGCGAATAGTCTTTCGCAATCGCATAGTGCTGCATTTCAGCGAACAACGTCGAAAAGAACGGATTCGTAATGTCGGGCAGGATGACGCCGATCATCGTTGAGCGCTGATTAGACAGATTCCGCGCGGCGCGATTGGGTCGGAAGTCGTATTTTTTCAGTATCGCTTCAACTTTTTGTTTGGTTTCAGGGTTCACTGGTGCGTTGCCCGTCAATATCCGCGAAACCGTTGAAACGGATACTTCGGCTTCTCGGGCAATATCGTATATCGTGACTTTTTCGCTCATAAAGACTCCTATAAAACCACCAACGAACTGACTATCTGAAAGCGGTTTCGAAGGCTTATTCTACTACAAAGTGGACGCAATCCACCTAGTTCAACACATCCTCTACCACAGCCCAAATCCGCTTTGATTTCCCCAGTGGCAGGGAGGAGATCATTCTCTCGACCCCGTTCAGGGCTTTACAACCTCCATTGCGAACACATTGCTCAATTTGAAAAAGTCGTCTACGTCCTTGCGTCCGACGGTCACGATTTGAGCCGTCAGGATTGCACTCGTTGATTGACCATCGTTTGAAGCCATTCCTTCACCACATTTTTGCCGACCTGCTGATGAAACGCATTCAAGTCTTTGCCAGTCGGTACCTGAACGCACTTCACTGACCCGGAGAGCGCTGATAATTCTTCTGCCGCCCCTGCCCCCGCCGCATCCGCATCCATGCAGGCGATCACACGCGGCACACCAAGCAGCGCTCCGTACCAGCGGCGGTCGATACGCGCATGGCTGGCGCTGCCAATTGCTGCCGCACGAGCGAAATCGCTGCCAACCTGCAAAACGATCAGCGCATCGAACTCGCCTTCGGTGATGATGAGCGGCATGCCCGGCAGGATGTGATCCGCAAGATACAAGCATCCGCGAATGTTGCCGCCGCTCACCTGCTGATAACGCTGCTAACCCGCCGCGCGGCGCACTTTGATACCCCAGACTTCATCTTCCACAATCCAAGGGATAAGAATGCCGCACGGTACATTCAGTCCCTCGATCTCGCGCCACGCCGTTGGAGTGCCGGGGATGTAAAGCTGCGCAAGCCGAATGGTGTTTCCGCTGGTGATGCGTTAGCATGTTCAATGAAGGGGGATTGATGAAGCCATCAATCCCTTTTCTGGTGCCCAGTCGCTGTCCATCCATACTTGCGCATATCATTCGAACCGCATCGGCGGCATCAGAAACCAATCATGTTTTTTGCCTATGCTTCCATCAACTTTGTCCTCTCTATCCATCAGTTCGATTTAGATCATCACCCATAGAACTGCGACAACTACGGTAAGCTAGGTTATTGGCTGCACTCGCGGGACAATAGAGTTATGCCGACGA
>JBGSVJ010000004.1:0-7494 GCA_041753015.1 Anaerolineae bacterium | reverse complement strand
CACGGGCGGGCGCACCGTCGTCGTCCTCACCTGCCCCGGCAGAATGCGCGCGGTCTACGCCTCGTATCTGGGCGCGACGCTGCGCAAGCTCATGCTCGATCTCGACACGCTCGGCGAGCGGCACGGCGGCGCGCTGCCCGTCCCGGTCGGCATCGTGCTGGACGAGTTCCCGACGCTGGGGCGGCTCGATGGGCTGGTGGCGGATGTCAACCTCGTGCGCAAACGGCGCATCAGCATTGTGATCGGTGCGCAGACCAAGGGGCAGTTTCACCTGATTTACGGGGCTGAAGGGACGGCGGCGCTGTTCACGGGCTTGGCGACGCAGGTGATTTACGGCGGCTGCGACGCGGAGACGGCGGAGTTTTACAGCAAGGCGAGCGGGGTGGCGACCGCCGACGACCCGAACAGCCACCTGCGCCAGCGTTCGCTCTTGACCGTCGATGAGGTCATCACGCCGCAGGTGGGGAACTGCACGATTTTTGCGCGTTATGTCGAGGCGGGACACGCGGCGCAGGTGATCCTGAACGCGCGCCTGACCCGCTTTTATGAGCGCGACGACTGGCGGGCGCGGCTGAACGCGGAGCGCGCCGATCCGCTGTTTTTGGAGCGCGGGGTCAGCCTTAGCTTTCCGGCAGACGCGCCGCCCGATGAAGAAAAACACAAAGAAGTGTTGGAAGCTGCCGCCCGTGCCGCACTGGCGAGAGAACGCGAGCGGCACGAGACAGAGCAGGAGATTACTCCGTGACACTCAACAAAAAGAAAATGGTACGCGAGATCGGTCGCCGCACGCGGATCCGCAACCGCGACGTGCAGGCGGTCATTGAAGCGCTGATTGAGGTGTGGACGGAGGAGTTAGTCAGCGGCGGACGGATTGAGTTGGAAGGATTCTGTATCCTCGAGACACAAACCATTAATCCAGGGAAACATCTGGGGATGCAGCGTTACAACTACCGGGTCATATTGCGGATCGGCAAGCGGCTTAAGCTACGTCTGAACCAAAACAATGGCACGATCATTCGTTAATTTGCGAAACGTCCCACACACGCACCGTCCCATCTCGGCAGCTACCTGCCAACCATGCACCGTCTGGACTCCATGCGAGAGCGAAGGCTTGCATATCAGGGACGATGGCGATAGGAACAGCATCGATCCCCATCGGCAAGGATTGGATAGGGTATAGGGCAACCCCGGAAGATGTCGTGACCGCGATCGCTTGACTTTGTGGATGCCACGCGTGATAGAAGGTTGTGCCTTGATCGAGAATGGTCATAAAATGCGCCGCCTCAGCAGCCCGTCGATCCATTTGAACGATGTCCAAACGGTACTCCGTTTCATCACTTCCGCCAATGCTGCTCCTACCCACCAAAGCGACCATCGTGCTGTCAGGACTCCACGAGAGATCGTACAGCGTAGTTTGGAAACTTGGTCTTAGGCGATTGATCAACGCGCCGGTTTCTGCATGGTAGATCCATGCGGAGGTTTCTTCCCGTGTTTGATCAACGGTGACAACGGCAAGCAAGGTGCTATCGGGACTCCAGACCATTTGGGAAGGTGAGCCGGAAAGCTCGATGGTTGCCAACACTTCTTCAGAGGCGTTGACTCCATACTCGTCCCTGACCACCGGAGCAATCGTGATCAAGGCGGTATCATTCATGACGGTTGCGACGCGAGAGAAATCCTCACTCCAGACCTCGCGCGGCAGATAACTACCAGAACCGTCCCATGCGACATACCCCGGTGTTTCGTGGAGTGTGCCAATCGATTCCTCTGTGTGCACATCCCATTCGAGAATGAATCCGATTGGAAAAGCACCGGGCGCGGTAATCTGATCAATGGCAAGAAAACCTCTCAGCCGATCACTGCTGGGGTTCCAACGAAGTTCATTGAATTTCCAGCCTCGATACGGATTAAGGACGATGTGTGGTTGAGAGGGTGCAGCGGCGGTCATATCCCAAATAAAGATGGGTTCGCTGTAGGGATTCGAAACTGCAAGGTGATGGTTATCAGGTGACCATGCCAGCAGATACGCAGGCTGTGAATAGAGAAAACGACTTTGCAGAGGTTCAGCCGCTTCAAGTCCCCATATCACAAGCTGCCCGTCCCATGTCAGCAGCACCCAGTCATTTGCATTGGGACGTTTGGCAATCGCGCGGATATCCCCGAATGAAAGCACTTGCAGGTCGTGTATCCATGTCGTCGTATCCCAAAGCTCAACATATACATACGAGCTTTGCGAAACAGAACGGGAAACCGTCACCACCTGTTGACCATTATCGATCCACCACATGTCAGAATAGGCACCCATCTCTCCAGCCGTCGGATCAGGATCATTGAGTAGTTCGCCAGTTGCCACATCCCACGCGTGGAAGGTGGCGGGAAGAGAAGTGACCCCGACCAAGATCGCGCCATCAGGACTCCATTGAACAGCACTCCAGTAAAAAGAGGTGTCTGCAGTTGTATAGGTATGAACGATGTCGCCGTTTGACGCATTCCACACCCGGACTTGTTCACCGAGATCGTCTCCCATTCCCACCACACCCGCGATCTGTGTACCATCAGGATGCCATGTGAGCGTATTTATGAGATCGGGAATAGCCACGAGGGTATCCCCGGTCACTGCATCAAGGATTTGTGCCCCAGTTTCGCTGAGAAACGCCAACCTTTCACCGTCAGGTGCCCATACCAACTCAATAAGAGGATAAGCACCCGTCACAGGGTAAGACCATGTGCGATCAAGCGTCAGGGTGTAAGGTTCAAGCCCCACAGACCAAGTCTGTAACGCGCCATCAACGGTGAATGTAGCGAGCTGACTACCGACGGGTGACCAAGATACCCGAATAATCGCGCCGACTTCTTCAAAATGGGCGAGATCGGCGAGTGAGTTGTCATACAGCCACAGCCCTCGTGAACCTCCTACCGCGATCACATCCCAGGTCGAATTCCAGTCGACGGTGTTTGCTGTTCCACGCCCCAATTCCATCACTTGCTGAAGGGTATGCGGTGCATTCGCATCTGTTTGAGCGTTGATGTGTGCAGAGGTGACTAAAAACACAAGTACAAATAGCAGTCGGTTCACAGAACACCGCCTAAGTCGCTGCTGTTTTACTGATTGTATAAGAAGAATTTGGGGCAGAGGGGAATCATCGGGAAGCAAGTGTATATGGTCTGACGGCAAGTTTGGCCACATACACTTGGAAAGACTGCTACAGCTCGAAGTTCGGTTCAGGCAAGTTGTTCCCTTCACGCACAGATGTCCGGTTGCTCAATCTTTCGTCAGCAATGTCGTGAGAATTGATTACCTCCCACGCCCCCGTCATCCCCTCCAACTTCGCCACCTCCTCCGCCAGTTCCGGTCCGTCGATCAGCCCCGGCACGAGGTACGACCGGAACTCCTTCTCAAACCGCTGCGCCTGTTCCTCACTGGCAAAATGCGCCATCTCCAGCCGCTCGGCGCGCTGCGGCGTATCGAAGTCCGGCACCGGATCAGCCGAGTCGGGGAAGCGGGTGCAGTACAGCGCATACCCCATCATGTCCCCCTCCGGCGTGGTCAGCGGTTCGGTTTCCAAGTGCCACGCGACCGCCTCCGGCGCGGTGAGCGGTTCCTCAAGTTTCCCCTGATTGAGCGCGACCAGTTCGTCCCAACTCCCCGGTTCAGGATTGCTCACAGCAGGGAGTTCGCGCGTCTCGTCGTTCGTGATGTCGCGGATAATCTCAGGATCGGCGGGGTACAGCGCCTCCGGTCCGGGATCGTCCAAATTCTCATTCAGCCAATCATCGATCCAGCTTTCGTCCAGCCCTTCGGGCAAATCGTAAATGTCACCCATGATCTTTTTCCTGTGCGGCTTTCGCACGCGCTTTCAACTTTTCCGCGCGGCTCGGCGCGGGTTTGGTTTTGCTCAACCGGGCGGATAACTCTCGCTCACGCAGCATCAGCCAGACGTGCCACTCCCGGTAGGCGTGATATGCCTGCTGCTCCAAGTCCTCAAAGGGCTGGCGGGTGATTTTCTTCGTCATGCTGCCTCCTACGTCGATTGGAATCGTGCCAATTCGCCGGGTGTCGGCGTGTTCACGAGCGCCCAAATTCCCTCATCCTGAATATCGAGCACCGAATGAAAGCGCGGAAGCTGCGCGATGATGTCGCGGTGCTGCTGGTTGAAGTGGGCGAAGGCGGCATCATCACGGAAGACATTCATGCCCTGCCGCTGCGAGAAAATCACGCGGATCGGGCAGTTTTCGAAGATGAAGCGCGCTCGACCATCGAGGAACAAAGACATCTGTTGATCTACGGCAAGGAGCTTTTTTCTCCTCGTGCGAAACGTCTTCGCCGCCTCGATCAGAAAGTCGAGCAGCGCCGGATGTCGCATCAGGCGATAGACCTCATCGACGGCGATGATGCGCGGCTGCTCGTCAATCAGACTGTCACGGCGAATGGCGCTCAACACCTGTGTGTAGGCGAGCGCCTGCAAAATCGGATCGCCTTCGAGTTCGTGAAACGAGAACACGCGCGGTTCGATCCATGCGCGTCCGCTCCGGGTGAGGTCGAGGTTCGTTGTTCCGTTGAGAAAGCCCGCGAACGGACCCGTTCCGGTACACAGCCCGCCGATCTCGTCCGCCAAGTCGCGCGCGATGCTCTTGATCTGCGGCTTCTCGCCCAGACTCGCCAGCACATCGCAGACCACATCACACGTCGGAGTCAGATCGGGCGTGGCATCGCTTAACCGTGAAAAGCCACCGTACACGATTTCCAGCGCCTCACCGAGCAAGCCGCGTTCGAGGTTCTCACGCTGTCCGCCGCTGAGCGGACGACCCAAGACCGTCTCGTAAATCCGCGTCGTGTGCGACTTCTGCTCCAGCAGCGTCGGAAACATGACATCCTGCGGGTTGAGCTTCGTCGCCTTGGCGCTGATGGCGTACCACGGCAGCGCGAACGCCTCCGCGATGTGCCGCCCGTGACCCATCGGCTCGAGCAGGTCGAACGGGATGCCGTTTTCGGCGTATTCCCGCGTGAGATAGCAGTTCACCGCGAACGTCTTTCCATACCCGGTTTGCCCGACCCAGATTTCGTGGGTGGCGCGTTTGTCGCGCCATGAGTTGTGAAACACGGGATACGCCGCGCCGACCGCTTCACCCCTCAGTACCCCATCGGTTGAGGAGAGCTTACGGTAGCCGAGCGGCGCAAACATCAGCGCAAGTTCGCGCGAGGTGACGGGCCATGTCGTCGGCGGCAGGTTGATATCCTTCGTCCGTTTCGCGGAGAACATCCCGACCGATCGCGCCAGCAGTTCGCCAACTTCCTGACGCAGTGAGAACCATGGTTTCGTCTCGTGAATGACCGCCTGCACCCGCTCCTTGAGCGTCTCCAGATCGTCCGCCGCGACGGCGACCGCGATCTGCGCCAGATGGAGCGCATCCCCATTGTTGATCTCCTGCAAGGCGCGGCGGCAGTCGGCAATCCGCTGCACCGAGCGCGAATCCTCACCGCGCACGCCCGCAAGGTGCACTTGATACGCCTGAATGATGTTTTCGACGGCATCAATCGCGGCGGTACGCTCGTAGGTCTTCGGGATATCCACCGCCAGCGCCATCGGGAAATTCAGCCGGAGCAGCGGCGGCAGCGGGCGGAAGAAGTTCCACGACGCGGGCGAAAACTCGTAGCTGGTCAGGATCGCCCACAGGGGACGACCGCCCGGTCTGCCGCTCGGCGCGAGATGCCAGAACGGCGCGTCCGCGAGATGATACTGTCCACTGAACAGCGGTGGAAATGCCGCCTCGGTGACCGGGGTATCAAAGGCGGAGGTCAACCCGCCCGCCAGTGACCGCCCATGCTGGTCGCTCCACAGCGCCATCCCGCACAACGCGCGCTGATACTCCGCGTGCGCGTTCAGCCGCTCGAAGTGGCGGCGGTACTCGACCAACAGCGCCTGCCGCCGCGCACCGTCCGCCGTCTCCGCCGCCCGGTCGAGCGCTGCGATTTTCCCCTCCAACGTGGCGGGCATCTGCCAGCACAAAAAGCGCGCCGGTTCTGCCAGCGTCCGCAGCCATGTCGAAAACCGCGCTTGCAACGCATTCACGCCTTCTTCGGTCGCGTGCAGCAGAATATCGAACGGCTCGATCAGAAACGTGTGCTCGCTCACGAGGTCACCTCGATACGCGGCGCATCCACGAAGACCAAGCCATCTTCCCGATCCACATCAGCCGCGCGGATGAACGTCGCCCATTCGCGCAGATCGATTTCGCTCACGCCGAGCGGCGACGCGAACACCGCCTCCCCGTCGAGCTGTGCCAATTCGGTCGGCACATTGAGCATCCGTGCGAGTTCCCTCGACAGATCGCCTTGTCCGATGAGCAGCCGTCCACGCAGGCGGAGCCACAAGCGCATCCACAGCGGCAGCCCGCCTTGTGACCCGGTCAGGATCAGCATGCCGATGCCGACGACCAGCCCGGACGCGATCGCCAGATCAGGCAGCGCCAAGCGGAGCAGGGTGTACGCCAGTCCTCCGGCGACCCCGCCCGCGAGCAGGCGCTTGAAGGGGATGCCCGCGAAGCCTTTTTCGTCGCGGCGCAAGATGTGCGACTTGAAATCGGCGGCCATCGGCTAAAAGGTGATGAGCGCGGTGACGGACGAGGCGAAAATGATGAACAGCAGCCCGATCACGACCTGATTGGCGGCGCGCGGGTTCTCCTGTTTCCAGCTTGCGAGGATGGGCCACGAGGAACCGAGGTACATGACGCCCAAGGCGATAAACCCGATTACGGCGGCGATGGGCGCGACGATCTGCGCCACATCCCGAATATCGTTGAACAAATCTTGTACTGCTTGCGAGAGGTTCACGTGAAAATCCTTGATACGTTGTGCGAGATATCTCCCTCAGCGTAGCAAAGGTGATTTTCAGGAGCGTGCATTTTTGCGCGGGGAGTGCAGAATTTGGCAAACAACTCGTCGAACAGGCAAATACGGAGTACCCTTCGCCTTCGCGGACGAATTGAAGTGGTAGGGAATGAGCACATGAGTGGACAACATGATATCTATCGCGCTTTGGTGATCAGTGCTGTGATCTTTTCCCTTCTTGTGGTTGTCACTGCTTCGACCTCGGCTCAGTCAGTCGTGGTGGATGTGCCCGAACCCAACTGCACCGCTGAGATGCCCTGTGAAGCTCGCCTCAGCTATGCGGGGCGCATTATCAGCTACCAGCAGTCAACCTATTACCTGTACATCCAAAATGGTGATCGTTCAGGGTATTCTAGATATGATCTCAGTGAATATAGATTATTCCCGCCCCCACTCAATGGCTTGATGGACTTGGTATTCTTTGAGGATGCAGGATTAGTGGCATTCTATCAACATGATGGACGTGGGCATCTGCGCATTTACTCATTGGTGACCGGACAATTGGAGACCGTAAACGTCGGTGTATATCCTTCTGAACTGGTGATGTGCAATCCCTATTCGAGGCTGCTCTACCTCACGCCGAATTTCATTGTGCGATTGGGAGA
>JBGSVJ010000003.1:0-64760 GCA_041753015.1 Anaerolineae bacterium | reverse complement strand
GCCGCCAGCGTTCATCCTGAGCCAGGATCAAACTCTCCGTTTGTTGAGTTCGATTTCCTTGCTTCGCAAAGCTTCTCTTCTAAGTCTTTTGACTTCTTGCTCACTCTTCTGTTGTTAACCTGCCGACTTTCTCAAGTCTGTTAGTGTCGTTTGGGACACCGTACTGCTGATCTTAGCACCCTTTTCATCGCTGTCAACCCTTTTTGAGCCGTTTGCACAAACCAGTTTTCAACCGTTTTGAAGCATTTGGTCACGGGGTTAAAGGCGATGTTTTGAATGTGCACGCTGTTGTAACTCCACAGCGGACGCGAATTATACCGATGGGATCAGGCATGTAAAGGGTGAGTTTAGGGAAAACTCAAAACTCGCTGCGACCGCGCAGCGCACGGCTGAGCGTGACCGAGTCGGCGTACTCAATATCGCCCCCAATTGGCAGCCCGCGCGCAAGGGTCGTCACCTTGACTCCCTTCCCCGTAAGCTCCGAGCGAATGTAGTTCGCCGTCGCGTCGCCTTCCATACCGGGATTGGTCGCCATGATCACTTCGAGCGCGGTGCCGCGTTCCACACGGGCGATCAATTCGCGGATTTTGAGGTCATCGGGTCCAATGCCGTTCACAGGTGAGATTACACCGTGCAGGACATGATACAGCCCGTGATACTCCCCTGTGCGTTCGAGCGCGATCACATCGAGCGGTTCTTCGACGACGGCGATAGTACGCTGATCGCGGTTTGTGTCCGCGCAGATCGAGCAGGGATCAGTGGTGGCGATGTTGAAGCAGTTTGAACAGAGGATCGTTTCCGCCTTCAGCGCCCTAAGCGCATCGGATAAACCGAGCGCTACGTGATCGGGTGCGCGCAGAAGGAAATACGTCAGCCGGGCGGCAGACTTTGGACCTACCCCCGGCAAGCTGGAAAAAGCGTCGATCAGCCGGCTGATCGGTTCTGGAATTGCTTTGGATGTCATAGCTACCCGCCGAGCAGACCACCTAAACCGGGGATGCTGCCCATCCCGCCGGTGATCGCTTCCATGCGCTGCGCCGCCATCGTCTGGCTTTGCTCAATCGCCTGATTTACCGCGATCACAACGAGGTCTTGCAGATCGTTCACCCATTCAGGATCGCTTGTATCAATCTTGGACGCATCAATCGTGACCGACTGCACGCGCTGATGACCGGTGATCACAACGACGACTGCACCGCCGCCGACACTGCTTTCGACGGTTTCGGTTTCGAGCGCCTGCTGCGCGGCTTGCATATCTTCTTGCATTTTTTGAAGCTGGCGAAGTGCTGCCTGTTGGTTGAAGCCGCCGCCGCCGGGAATACCACCACCCATTTTACGTCCCTTGCTCATTATGTGATGTCCTTTCTTCGTTATTCAGTTTTCTTGGAACCGCGCCGGGGTTTACCCCCCGCCGCGCTGATCTCGTTTAAGAGTGCATCCGTGCCGGTTTCGCTGCTCACCGCGCCGGATGTATCCACCAGCAGCACTTGAACATGCAGCATGATCCCGAATACCGCCTTGAGCGCCTTCTCGACGATCTTGCGCTTGTCGGGAAACGGGTTGATGCGGTCAAAAATCACATGATTATCCGTGCTCAAGTAAACCGTGTTGCCATCCACATGATGCACACGGAATTCTTGCATCACAGCGGGGCTGGTCGCGTTGATCTTGAGCAGCGCCGTAAGCACATCATTCCAGCGCGAACTAATCAACGCCGCTTCGATCACGGGCGGCGCTCCCCGCGCCAGCGGCGGCTCTTCCGGTTGAACAGGCTCGGGCGGCGGCGCGGCGGCGGCAGGTTGAGCCGCACGCATGACAGGCGCAGACGGCGCATCCACCACTTCATTGACATTATGCACGCTCTCGATCAGCGCCAACTCCAGTGCCAACTGCGGCTGCCATCCGGTTTTCGTATTGTTCAATGCTTCATTAAACGCACGCACCGAGCGCACCAGCGCAGAGCGGCTGATCTGCTGCCCTTGACGGGTATACATCGCGCGATCTTCGTCACTCGCTTCGATCAACTCGTCGCCGCCTGTTTGGGCGAGCAGGACATTACGCAGATGATCGATCACCTGCATACCGAAGTGCTTTGGATCAGTTCCCGCGTCAATCGCGTCGTGGATCACGCGCAGCCCCGCCGCAGAGTCACCGCTCACGAGTGCAGCGACCAGCGCTTGTACCGCCGCGCTTGCCGCTGTGCCAAGCGTTTGCTGCACGAGCGCAACCGTGATCTTTTCTGAGGGATCAACCACGATCTGATCGAGCAAGCTGATGCTGTCGCGCATACTGCCGCGACCCTGCCGCGCGATCATCTCCAGCGCCGAGCGTTCCGCCTTCAACTTACCTTCTTTGCAGATCAATTCGAGCCGATCCGCGATTTCACCGACCGAGAGCAGACGAAACTCAAACTGCAAGCTCCGGCTCTTGATCGTCGGCGGCACTTTGTCGATTTCCGTCGTCGCAAGGATAAAGATGGCGTGATCTGGTGGTTCTTCGAGCGTTTTCAGCAGGGCATCAAACGCGCTCCCGCTGAAGCGGTGAACTTCGTCGATGATGTAGACCTTGAAGCGTCCTTGACCCGGCGCAAACGCGATCTTGTCGCGCAGTTCGCGCACATCGTCTACACCTGTATGAGTCGCCGCGTCGATCTCGATCAAGTCGAGAAAGCGTCCCTCATTGACGGCAATACACGGATCACATTGATTGCATGGGCGCTGTTCGGGATCAGGATGGAGGCAGTTTACCGCTTTGGCAAGCAGACGGGCAGAAGTCGTTTTGCCTGTGCCACGTGGTCCGCTGAAAAGATAGGCATGACGGATGCGCCCACTCTTGAGCGCGCTGCGGAGCGTCCGCGTGATGTGTTCTTGTCCCACCATGTCATCAAACGCGATGGGTCGCCACTTCAGGTAAAGCGCCTGCTCCATATCGTCGTAATTACCCCTGTTGATCGGCAGTTCAAGTCTAGCACGCCTGTACTGAAGCGGCAATAGCGGAGGAAGGGGCGCACGACACGCCCCCGATCGCTGTTACTTTGTGGATGTGGTTTGCGGCGGACGATCAATCGGCAGGTACAGATGAAACGTGACCTGCTCCGGCGGGTTATCCAGACTGCCGACCGCTTCTTCAAGTCCTTGATGCCGCCCATAGCGGTACGGGCTGCCCCTTAACCACTCACTGAGATGCTGCCACGCCGACGGGATTTTATCCGGACCGTGTACAGTGGTGACAGCGTACCATCCGCCGGAGAAATCAAATGTGCGGACATCTTCATCACCCTGCACCTCGCTGCCGACGGGAATCCACGTCGTGTACTGGTGGTTCGGGTCGGGCTGGCAGTTATCGAAACCGAAAACGCGGAGCGAAGGCTGATTGAGTAAGCCTTTCGGCTCTGCCCATGCTTTCAGGCGATTCCATGATTGTGCTTCGGCATCGTGGGCGGTCGCAGTCACCGAAGCGATGTGCATCGGCTCAAGCTGAACAAAGCGAACGTTGAATTCGTGCATGATATGACCTTTCTGGAGCGGCGGGCGAAAGCGATTTCACTTCAGTGCCCACTTCTACATGTGAAACCGGGAGTGATCCGCGCCAAAATGAATCTACGCTCTATGCGCGGGTGTTATAATGCGTGTGAGCATGGATGCTCGAAAGCAGAAATGAGGATTGTGATGCCTAATCTCGGTGCGGGTGAACTTCTAATCATCCTACTGATCGTGCTGGTGCTGTTCGGTGTCGGGCGCATTTCCCGCATCGGCGGCGAATTGGGGAGCGCGGTCGGCAACTTCCGCAAAGGTTTGAACGCTAACGCCCCCAAGAAGGATGAAGAAGAAGCAAAGCAGGAAGAACCACCTTCCCCGATCACGCCCGCCTAATTTGCACGCTCACGGGGTGAAGCCCGGTTTCACCCCAGTGCCTTTTTCGCATCGATCAAATGCAGATGCGGGATTCCGCGCGGCACTTTCAAGTTATAGCTGATGATGCGCCGGTTGAGTTTTTCAACTTCCTCGCGCAGTGTCTCTTGCTGCACGTCCCATGCCCGATGCAATGCCTGCCGGGTCAGTTCCGGTGAGGGCGTGTTCGCTGCCTGATCAAGCGCGCGGTGATAGCGCCGCACCTCGCGCTGAAGCCGCGCGATCATGCGTTCACGCGCTTCGCGGAGTTCCCCGCCTTCTTCGATCCAATCAGGCACAAGATCGTTGTCCTTGAGGAGCTTGTTCGCCAAGCGCTGCTCAATTGGGATGTGCGCATCCTCGTCCAGCTTGAGCGGTTTTCCGCGCCCCGGCAGATTATCAAACTTACCCTGCTCCATCGCCTCCTTGATCAATTCATCGATCAGGCTGTGTGGACGCTCGAACATGCGTAAAAATCCTTGAAGAACTAACCGCTTTCTCCTGCTGCATCTCATCCTCACCCCGTCGCAAGCGATGGAGGGGGAAAACTAATGCGCCGCTTTTCTCCCCCTCTCCAAAGTTTAGAGAGGGGGACGGGGGTGAGGAGCTGTTACCGCGTGAAGTGGGTCACGGGTCAAGATGGCTTTACGGCACGGCGAATGTCGCTTGTACCTGCCCATCGCTGTCGATCAGCGTGGCGACGTCGCCTGCTTCCCAAACGGCGGACGGCAGCCCCCAGTATTTAACGTTCGGTGTATCTGTACCGCCTGATCCGGTGTACACGCGGATCGATCCCCGGCTGAAAAGTAACTGTTCGGCAAAGCGGTATTCGTTGCCCTGCCCATCGCGGATCACCCAGTTGAGGATGCTCACTGTGTTTCCCGTGTTGAGGATTTCGATGTATTCCTGTGTGATCACACCGGCGTTATTGATGCCGACGATCTGCATCTGAGCATTTTCGGCGGTTGGCGGCAGGGTTGCGCTTGCCGTTGGTGAAGGCGTGGCGGTCGGCGCTGTGGTACTGGCGGGCGCGCCTTCGGTCGGCAGCGGTTCTTCGGTGACGACTTCCTCACCAGCGTCCGTTGTATCGCCCAATAGGTTTTGCGTCAGCGAACAACCTTCGAGCGGCACGATCAGCACATCACCGATCTGCAACCCAAAAGAGGTTTCTTCCGTCAAACCGTTGACTTCCAACAGGTTGAACCCATCCGCGCCGTACTGCTCTGCGATTGCAAACGGGGTATCGCCTTCAACGACGGTATGCAGGATGCAGTTTGCGGGTAGTCCTGTCCCCAACAGCGCCGGATCACTGCCCGCCGCCTCCAGCACCGCCGGATCAATCGTTGGCGCAGGTGAACCGCCCACCGACTCCGCCCCGCTCCCGCCCGGTGTTCCGAGCAGATCAGGCGGCAGGATCACAACGCCCGTCGGCGGAGTCGCGGTCACGATGAACGGCGTCTGCGTCGGTGCAGGCGTCGAGGTATAAATCACTTCAACCGTGATCACCTGTGTCAAGCTGGTGGCACTCGACCCGCGTGAGTTGGCAAGCTGGATCACTGCAAGCGCCACCCCCACCGAGATGACCACATTGAGAATCACAAAGAGTATGAGCGAACGACGCTGCATCGCGCTGCCTCCGGGGTATTCCGCGAAAAAACTAGCCGACCGCCTCAGGCGTGGCTTCTATCGGTAAACGGCTCATATCGCCGTAAATGTACAGTGTGCAGCGGGCGATCCAGCCGCGCTGGCGGTCGCCAAACATCACCTGCACCCACATATCCAAATCATCTTCAAAGTTGTTGCATTCGCGTTCGGTGTCGAATCCGTTCGTGCCGACAATATCAATGAACCGCTCGAAACGCAGAATCCCGATCTGCCGCGCCTCGACGCTCGGCGCGCTGCGGATGCGCACATTGGCTTGTATGGGCGTGCCACCCACGCCGGAAAGGCTCGGCAGGTCTTGCGGCGTGACTTCCGAAAATGGGCGTTCGGTCGGGACTTCCGTGCCTTGATAAGACGGGCGCGCGGCGCTGTCCCCGGCACTGACTGTCGTCAGCCACACAACCAGCGAAGCGATCAGCACGATGACCAGCACGATCAAGCGTTTCACGGGCAGACTCCTTCAACCAATACGTGCCTCCTCATCAGGATACAGCAAACTCCCCGCCGTTGCTAATGGATGCAGGGCGACGCCGATGTTTTTATGTCGGTTTATGTCGGCAACTCGTTAAGCATTGCATTACATTCAAATGCTAGGCAAACCGTATGCAAATGTGACACCGAAGGCTTGTGCGATATTGGCAATCGCGGTTTTTGCCCCGATGTACTGCTCCTCACCCCCGAAACCTCTCCAATCTTCGGTTAGAGAGAGGGGTGAGGAGCTTTTGGGGAATGAGGTCGGTTTTGAACATCGGATAAGCCTACCGTCAGGTCACCGCCATGTATACAGCGTGTAGTAGAAGCCATCCGTCCATACGGGAGTCATGACTTGGTCGCGCGCGGCTGCGAACAGTGCATTCGCTTCGGCGTGCGCCGGATCAGCGCTGTCGAGCGCGAAGCCGGACTCCCAGAACAGCAGGTAATCATCCCCGGCAGCGCGATACGCCTCAAACACCGCTTCCGGTGAACCCGCCAGCCCGCGCCGCCAGTGATCGAACATCACATCGGGCACGCATTGGATCGATGGCGGGCAGTAAAACGAGCGCGGTTCCCACATCAGCCGCACCTGAGCGCCTTCAGGCACAATCGTGTTCAAGTCGGCGAGCGCGGGGTGATGCGCGCCGAGCGCCTGATATAAATAATCGCGCTCGTCAATCGCTGCGGCGGTGTATTCGATCACGTGGGTGTCTACGGTTGAGCGCAAGACATCCGCGGCGCCGAGAATCAGCGTGATCGCAAAGACCGCCCGCACGATAAAGCCGACGTTGAGCGGTTTTTCCGGCAGACGGTCGATTCCGGTGAATGCCGCCGCACCCGCCAGCGCAAACAATGGAAATGCCATCACGATCATGCGGGTTTGGGCGGCGATTCCGTTTTCGAGCGAGAGCGCGCCCCACGCGATCACGATGATCGTCAGCAGCAGCACAGCGTCGCGGAGCAAGCGCCGTTCGTCCGCCGCAAAGCGCCACCAAACGATCAACAGCAGAAACGGCGCGGTCAGCAGCCACACGCCGCTCGAAAAGGCGTAGCCTTCGCCGTTGTGAACGCCAAAGATCGCGGCGGCAATCGGCAGAATCGGCAGATGCCACGCGCGCCCGTTGAGCAAGCCGCCGCCCGCAATGTTGAACGCTGCCATGCGCTCGGCGTCCCAGTTCAACCCGCCGAAGAAGTACGGGTAGATCGGGTTTTGATAGAGGAGCGCACCCTTGAGCATCCAAGGCGCGAATACGATCAGCGCGGGAACGGTTAAGCGGAGCGCATTCGCAAGCCATAAGCGCGGGGGACTGTGCGCAAGTACGGCGATCAGCAGGGCGACCGCAACCACGCCCATGATGTATTTGACTCCCACGCCGAAGCCGAGCAGCACGCCGAACAGGATTAACCATTCCGATTGGGCATCGCGCCGCCAGCGGAAGAAGATCACGAGCGCGGCGGCGGCATATGCCATCACGCCGAGATCGACATATGCCGAACCGAACAGCCGCCATAAGCTGAAGCTCGACAGCAGGATCGCCACCGCGAGATAAGCCGCACGCCGATCCAAGATGCGCCGCGTCACCGCCGCCGTGAGCATAAGCGCGAGCACGCCAAACGTGAAGTGCAGCGGGGCGGCAGCCGTCGCTCGCCCGAACGTGCCGGTCACCAGCGCGTAGAGTGTTTCGACGATCTGCGGGAAGCCGAGGAAGAAATTATCGCCCTGCGCGGTGATCGCGTGGTCGCGGATCATGCGCTGAGGGGCGACTAAGTGATACGTCAGGCTGTCCCATGCGGCGGGAGGTGCGAGCGCGATCAAGAAGGCGAACAGGAGCAGAAAGCCCACAAACACCGTGACTCCGGTTTCAAACGGGGTGCGCGGACGAATCATGCCCATGATGTCACGAATGGCGCGGATGACTTGCGCGAACCGGACGCGCAAAAATGCCAACGAGATCACGAGCGCGGCGAAAATCAGCCAACCATACAGCACGCCCGCCAAGCCGAGCGCCAGCACGAGCAAGCTGATCATGCCCAAGCCGGTGACGATCTCAACAGGGAGGCGTTCCAACGGGATCGCATCACGCCAGTGCAAGCGCGTAAGCGCCGCCCGCCCCCACGTCCCCGCCGTGATCAGCACGACGCAAACGACGAAAAGATCGAGCACCATGCCGCCGATCCGCAGCGCGAAGGCGGCGTCAAGCGGCTTGTGCGACCAGTAATAGCCCATCATCAGGACGAGAACGGCAATCAACAGCGCAAGAGCGCGCATAAGGGTCAACAAAGGTCTTTGATTCATAAACACGCAGCGAATAGGGGACTGATAAATGACCACCTCATGATACACTGCTGTATCACAGTTTGCAGGGCGGTATGATGGCGTATTTGATCGACGGACACAACTTAATCGGGCAGCTCCCCGATATTTCGCTGGCTGATCCGAACGACGAAGCCAAGCTGGTGCTGAAGCTCAAGGGATTTGCGGCGCGCACCCGTAAGCGCGTGATCGTGGTCTTTGACAACGGCGTTCCGGCGGGCAAGTCGCATCTTGGCAACAGCGTGGTTGAAGTCCTGTTCGCATCACCGGGAACGACGGCGGATGCGATCATGCAAGTGCGCATCCGTTCCGCCCCTGATCCGATGATGTGGGTGGTTGTGAGCGGGGATCATGAAGTGCTCGCCGCCGCCCGTGAGCGGAAAATGCGCGCGATCAAGAGCGCCGAATTCGTCCTCGAACTAAATCCACCGAAGCCGAAACCCAAACACATCGACAAAGAAGCGCACATGGATGTGACCGTCTCCCCGAAAGAAGTCGAAGAATGGCTGAAAATCTTCGGGAAGAAGCCGCCGAAGAAAAAGTAGGTGCGCTGTGCCGCACGCAAGAACGTTTATCACTCCTCCCCCTGTCCCTCTCCAACCTAGGGTTGGAGAGGGACAGGGATTTCAGAAATTATTCATCTGTTCTAGAGTGAATTCTCATTGAATCGCGTGTAATCTTGAGCATGATTCTGAAGTAAACGATATTTGAACGAAATCTATCGCTCACGCAGAAGGAATCTTCCTCAATGACCATTTCAACCATCATAGACAACGAGTATGCAACACTGGTCTATGAAAACGAAGCCAAAATCGTTCATCACACATTTCACAAGCCCATCAGCGGCGAACCCTTCCGGCAAGTATTGAATACCGGCATCGAGACGCTTCGCAGTCATGGCGCCTCAAAATGGCTCTCTGATGATCGCGGCAACAGTGCGCTGCCTGACGATGATACCGCGTGGGCGCAGTCGAACTGGTTTCCGCGTGCCGTCGCGGCGGGGTGGAAGTATTGGGCGCTGGTCGTACCTGAAGATATCATGGCGCGCATGAACTTAGCTGAATTCGTCCAGTCCTACTACGATCAAGGGCTTCGCATCATGGTGTTCACACAGCCCGCCGCAGCTCTGGATTGGCTCCGCACGGTTGATCTGACGAGTAGTCCTACGTAGGTGCTTATTCCCTCTGTTGCGGGACGACACTTTCGCCCCGATGTACTGCCCCTCTCCAAACTTCGGTTAGAGAGGGGAGAAAAACAGGTGCGAAGCACTTACGCGCCGTAACGTGACGATCATGTTATAATAGTATCGGATCGATTACAGGATTAACATCGATGACAACGTATCCCCCGCACCTGCGCGCAAAAGCGATTGAACTGCGTACCAAGGATCACATGACACTGGATGAGATCATCGAGCGCTTGCAGCTCCCCAAGACGACGGTGTACGGGTGGATCAAAGATTATCCTTTGCCCGTAACCCGTCCGCGCAATCCGCAGGGGCAGATCATCGCCTCACTTGCGAATCAGGAGCGCGCCGCCGCCAAGCGTCAAACGTGGTATGACCTCGGCATAAGCGAAGCGCCTACCCTTCTCACGACTGATCTCAAGGTGCGCGATTTTGTGCTGATGTATATCGGGGAGGGTGGTAAGAAGGATCGAAATCGGGTTGATATATGCAACTCCGATCCAAAGGTAGTGAAACTGAGTCATGATGTAATGCGGCGATACAGCGACAAGACTTACTACTATCGACTGCAAATCCACGCCGATCATGAGCCTGCTGAACTTCAGCGTTTCTGGGGAAACCTCTTGAATCTCCAGCCTGAGCGCTTTGAAATCATTCGCAAGTCCAACAGCGGGCAATTATCCGGTCGGCAGTTTCGCTCAGTATATGGCGTTTGTACTGTACAAGTCAGCGACACTTATTTCCGCGCGCGGCTGCAAGCATGGATGGACTTTGTCAAAAGCACATGGTAAAGTAATGGAACGGGGTGTAGTGTAACCTGGTAACACGCAATCTTTGGGAGGTTGTATCCCGGGTTCAAATCCCGGCACCCCGACAATTTCTAGCATGAATATTGAAGAACTCGACCTCTACTGGTTGGCAGGTATCCTCGAAGCCGAAGGCTCGTTTTCTGCAGGTACTCCGTCCAACCCTACCAAACCCCTCATTACCGTAAACAGTGTTGATCAAGATGTTGTCGCGCGGATTGCGAAGCTCTTCAACACTTCACCTACCTACAACTACCCGAAGCGCAATCAAGAACACGGTTGGAAGCCTTATTACAGCGCCAAATTGACGGGCAGGCGCGCGGTCGAATTGATGAAACTTCTTCGGCCGCTTATGGGTGCGCGTCGGCAAAGCCAAATTGATCACGCGATCGCATGTTATGTTCGAGATAATCGGCTTGTGTTAGAAGGTGAGCGCCTTGAGTCAATCAAAAGGCGTTTACAAAATGGCGAACATGTGATAACTTTGGCGAATGAGTTTGGTGTATCAAAAAGCTATGCATACTTGATACGTCAACAACTCTCCAAATAAGTTGTGCGGGCTTGGTGTAACGGTAGCACGAAACCCTTCCAAGGTTTGAGTGACAGTTCGAATCTGTTAGCCCGCTCTTGAACCGAAACAACTGGGACTGTAGCTCAATGGTAGAGCAGTCGGCTCATAACTGAACGGTTTGCAGGTTCGAGTCCTGCCAGTCCCATTCCCCTTATGATTACAGACAAACGACAGCTCTATTGGCTAGCGGGACTTCTCGAAGGCGAGGGATCATTCCTCGCGCCGATGCCGTCCGCCCCCAACCGCCCAATCGTGCGGCTCATGATGACTGATGAGGATGTTGTCGCCCGCGCAGCCGCCCTACTCGATTGCAAATATCACCGAATCAAGATCAAGCGCGAAGGCGCGAAAGATGCGTTTAACATCGCCCTTCGCGGCTACCGCGCCTATCTCTTAATGCAAGCGCTTTATCCACTGATGAGTACACGCCGAAAAGCACAAATTGACCGGGCGCTGGCTTCTTATGCCCCCAAGCGGATACACAAGAACAGCGCCCCAGTTGTTTCTATAGAGTAGCTGCTATTTTCACCCCTGCCCCTACCTAACTCCCCAGCGCGGCGAGTTCCTGTTCGATCACACTGGCGAACACCGCGAACGGCTGCGCGCCGATCACGACACGCCCATTAATGAAGAAGGTCGGCGTTCCGGTGATGCCGAGCGTCTGACCTTCCGCAAGGTCAGCGATTATCGCGCTTTGGAATTCCTGTCCTTCATAGCAGGCGGTGAACGCGGCGACATCCAGTTCAATGGAGGTCGCATATGCGGTGAAGTTTTCCGCCGTGAGCGACTGCTGATTCCCGTAGAACTGCGTGTGGAAATCCCAGAAGCGCCCTTGAGCGTTCGCGCACTGTGCCGCGTGCGCAGCATCCAGCGAGGCTTGCCCTAAAATCGGGAAACTGTGGTGAATAAACCGCACTTGATCCGGGTACGCGGCGAGAATCTGCGGCAGCGTATCATCATTGAATCGCTTGCAATAGCCGCACTGGAAATCCTCAAACGCCACAATCGTGATCGGGGCGTTCTCGGCACCCAACGCGGGACCTTCCACCGAAAGCGTGTAACGAGCGGTGGGATCATCGCCCAAACGGGCGACAGTCTCGCCGCCGCCGCCGATGTCCGCCAATGCCGCCTGAATCATCGATTCGGTTTCGGCTCGGCTTGCCTCCAGCGCAACCGACACAATCCGCCGGATTTGTGCCTCATTATTGACTGACCGATCATAAATAATCATCCCGACGATCACGCCGATCACGAGAAAGATCAGCCCGGTCAGAATCATATTGATCGTCGAACGCTGCATCGTGACAACGGTGCTGTCGGCAGTGGGTTTAGGTGCGGCGGGTGATGCAGACGCGATATTAGGTACAGGTATTTCGCTGTTCGCCTCCGCGGCGGGGGGGACGGGCTGATTTTCCACGACAAATCCTCGTCAATAACCATTCTAAACTGGGTGAGATCATACCATAGACGCGCCGACAACCCGATAATCCACGAACGGCTGTGTACGTTCTGTTTTCGTGTAGAATAGAGATACTCAAGGCAAGTACCGAACACAAAGAAAGAGAAATACGGCGTTCAGCGATGCTTTGGTGTTCAAAAATTTTCGATATGGTTCATGTTCGATAAAGAACGGATGGAGATGCGTAGTTGACCTTTGCGCTGCACGGATTGGTGATCAAAGAGCAAAGTGGATTCTTCTGGGTAGAAGCCGAGACAGACAAGGTCTACCGCTGCCGGCTGCGTGGTCGCCTCATGGAAGATGCCCAATCATCTGACATTGCCGCCATCGGGGATCGCGTGACGTTTACTCCAACGGATGAAACTTCCGGCATGATCACCGAGGTAGATGAGCGCACTAGCGTTCTGTCGCGGTCGGCACGCACGGAAGGCAAACGCGGTCAAGGCAGCGCCGAGCGTGAGCAGGTGATCATCGCCAACGCGGAACAGGCATTTTTCGTGTTCGCGGCGGCATCCCCCGCACCACAGCCCAAAGCGCTGGATCGTTTTCTGGTCGTGGGCGAAAAATCCGACATCGAAACGCTCTATATAGTCGCCAACAAAATCGACCTCGCCGATTCGGTGCGCGAACTCTTCGCCATTTATGAAGCGATCGGCTATACCGTGATCTACACCAGCGCGCTGATGAATATCGGCGTGGAGTCGCTCCGCGAACGGCTGGCGGGCAAAATCAGTGTGTTTACCGGTCCATCCGGCGTCGGAAAGACAAGCCTACTCAACAAGGTTCAGCCGGGATTGGGTCGAGCAGTCAAATCAGTCAGCGATAATTCACAGTTAGGGATGCACACCACCCGCTACAGCGAGTTGATCAAGCTGGAAGGCGGCGGGTATCTGGCGGATACGCCGGGGCTGCGTCACTTGACCTTATGGGATATTGAGCCAGAAGAACTGGATGCGTACTATCGAGAGATCGCGCCGTTGGTGTCCGCCTGTCGTTTTGGCGACTGCACCCACCATGACGAGCCGGGGTGCGCCGTGCGCGCAGCCGCCGAGTCCGGCGCGATCCGTCGTGAGCGTTACGAGAGTTACCTCAGCTTGCGTGACGAACTTGAGGCGGCATACGCACTTTAACGGAAATCAGAGACGCGTGGCGGGAAGGACAAAGCTGTGTCATCTTCGTTGGTGGGACAAAAACTCGGCAAATATCAGATCACTCAGCTTGTAGGACACGGCGGCATGGCGACCGTTTACAAAGGCTATCAGGCGGACGTCGCCCGATATGTCGCCGTCAAGGTATTACCGCCGCATCCGGGGCAAGCACCCGGCTTCGTGGATCGTTTCCGACAAGAAGCGCGCACAATTGCCAAGCTCCAGCATCCGCACATTCTCCCGTTGTATGACTACGGCGATCAAGACTCGGTCTTGTATCTGGTGATGCCGTACATCGACGGCGGCTCGTTGTCGGATCGTCTCCGGCGCGGGCGGCTCTCGCTCAACGATGTTGAGCGCTTGGTGAATCAAATCGCGTCCGCGCTCGATTACGCGCATCGTCAAGGGGTGATTCATCGCGACATCAAGCCGGATAATATCTTAATCGACAAAGAAGGCTTTGCCCTCCTCAGCGATTTCGGCATCGCCAAGTTGATGGAATCGGGCGGCATGACCACAACTGGCGGATTAGTCGGCACGCCAACCTATATCGCGCCGGAGCAGGCGCAAAACGCAGCGGTCGATGGGCGGGTGGATATTTACTCGTTCGGCGTCGTCACCTACGAAATGCTCACCGGCGCGCCGCCCTACCAGAGCGATACGCCCGTGCAGTTGATCATCAAGCACATGACCGAGAAGCCGCCGCTGCTTTCGAGCAAAGCGCCCGGTCTGCCGCCGGGGTTAGATCGGGTAATTGAAAAAGCGCTGTCAAAAGAAGCGGCAGACCGCTATCAAACGGCGGCAGCCTTCGCGGAAGACTTCCGCCGCGCGATACAGGGTCAAGATTTGATGCAGCCGGAGCACCCCACGCTGATCGAGCCGCACCCGACGCGCCCTTACACGCCGCCCACACCCGTGCCGCAGTCCACGCCGTATCCTCCTGCCAATTTTCCGCCGGGGTATCAGGTCGGCACGCCGCCGCCCGGCTATCAAATGGGCACGCCGCCGCCGGGGTATTACATCCCGACAAATACGCCCATGCCAACCCAAGTGGGTACGCAAAACGGGTTAAATTCCGTCGTCACGATCGGCGGCTTTGCGGTGATCGCTACGTTGTTGGTGGTCGTACTGATCGTGCTCCTCAGCCAAAGCAATAATCCGCCGCGCACGACGCCGGAAACCTTCGATCCGAACCGCCCACCGGAAATCGCCGCGCAAATAACGCCGCTCGTGGAGCCGCCCCCCACTGAGGAAGCGACCGCCGCGCCGACATCAACCGATGCACCCCCGCCGCGGGAAGCGGCAGGGCGCGTTTCGTATTCGACCGCCGCTTTTCCCGGCGATACGATCACCGTGACCATCGATCAACTGCCCGCGCTCCCCAACCGTGAGCAATACGCGGCATGGATGATCGACACCATGGATGGTGAGGTACTGCCGCTCGGCGTGCTCGAAATCGGCGAAGGCGGACGCGGCTCAGTTACGATGACAGGACAGGGCAGTCTTGCGACACACTATCACCGCGTCTTTATCACCCGCGAAGGTGATCCCCTACCAGAAATGCCCGTCGGTGACATCGTGTTTGAAGGGGAGCTTCCGGTCGATGTCGTCGCCGCGCTGAACGAGATTTTCATGAGTTCCCCAGATGGACTGCCAGCGGCAGCCAGCTCAGGCGGCGGTGAACCCGGCGGCGAAGAATACGAGGATGAAACCACACTCAACGCGGGGACGAGCTTGCTAGAAGGTGCGCGGGTTGAAGCAGCACTCGCGCAGCGGCACGCCGGACTCGCGGCGGGGGCGACCAACGTCAGCGGTATGCACACCCACGCCGAGCATACGATCAATATCCTGCTCGGCACACAAGATGACCTCGACGGCAGCGGAGATGGACAAAACCCCGGTCGCGGCGTCGGCGTTGTCACATTCTTGGATCGCATCGACGCAAAAATCAGTGATGCATCGGCATCTGCCCCGTTGGAAATTCAGCGCCAATTGGAGTCGATCCGTGTGTGCGTGGCGAATACGCGGGCATGGATGGATGAAGTGATCACGCTTGAGCGTGAACTACTCGCCTCCGATTCGCTTGAAGCCGTCGCAGAGCAGATGCGCACCTCGACCGAACGCACGTTAGCGATCATGGACGGCGTTGACCTGAATCAAAACGGCGACATTGAAGACTTTGAAGGTGAATGCGGGCTGTACCAGCTTTACTTCACAGGCATCAGCGCGGCAGATTTTGCCCTCTACGCGCCAGAGGAATAGCTGATGGGGCGAGGACACACGAAGCGGGGCGTACACCAGTACGCCCTTTTATTCGCGCTGCTGATCGTATCGGGCTGCGGTGAAACCACCACCCCCACGCCTGACCGTGCCGCCGCACCCACGCTCGGCGCTCCTGAATGGCGCGAAACCAGCGCCCCGATTCGCCTTGATACCGTCCCAGCGATCAGCTATTTGGGGCGGCTGGATCAAGACGGCGCGGCAGCAACCGTGTTCGCGCATGCCGTCTCACCTGATGGGTTGAGCCTCGTCGGGCTGACCAACGATGCGATCATCGTGTGGGACTTGCTCACAGGGGATCGCATCTTTAGCAATGCACGGCTTGATACCGTTCAGGTGATGTTTTCATCGGACAAAACCGAAATCTTCGGCATTGATTCGGGCGGCGATCTGCGCGTGATCGATGCTGCAAACGGACGCGATCTGTATCGCGCGCTCGGTCACACCGCGTATGCGAACGTGTGGGCAACCGCGCCTGATCATGACCTGATCGCCCTCGGCGGTACGGACGGCACAATCAAGATTTGGGACATGATCCGCCGTGAGTCGCGGATCACGTTCGGCGGCGGCGCGGCGATCACGGCGCTGGTATTTTCGGCGGATGGCTCACGCCTCGCGGCGGCGGATGGAGACGGCTGGCTGCGCGTGTACACATGGGAGACGAGCACGCCGCTTTTGGAGCGTCAAAGCAGCGTCTTAGGTACAACGCGGCTGCTGGCGCATGCGGTCGCATTTTCGCCTGATGCTGAACAGCTTGCCGTCGCAATGGATCAAACGGTTGAACTCGTCGCCATGACGAACACCCCTACCCGCGCCTTGACCGTCGGCGGTTATACGCAGTTCGCCACGTATTCCGCCGACGGTGCGGTGATCGCGGCGGGCGTTTCTGATAGCGGCATCAGCTTATGGTCAACCGTGCAAGCACAGCGGATCGCCACGCTCCCGAACACAAGCGGATCGCGGGTTGACGGTGACTTTTCACCCGATGGCACGATGATTGTGACGACATCCGTCAATCAGCCGCCGGTCTTATGGAATGTCGCCGCGATGACTCAACAAAGCGGCGGCGCGTTTGAAATCCCGATTGAAAGTCGGACAATTCTTGAAGTTGAATGGACGGACGACGGGCGCTTGATCCTGCTGTTCGACGCCAATGGAGCGATTTACGCTTGGGGAATCCCTTGATATTTGCGGCGTGCACGTAAGGATCGATCATGACAGCAAAGCCGATTCAGTTCGTCACCACTATCGCCCCCGTCCTTGAAGTCACCGTGATCGGCACAGCGGAGCGCGCTCCGCTGCTCCCGTATCTGAAAGCGGAGGAACAGGAGATTCGCCATGCACAAGATCGCACCGCTGTTGTGATCAGCGCGGTTGACTCCCGCTTTTATGGAATGCACTTTCAAGAACTATCGGTGTCGATTCAGCTTGACGACAAGGAGTTTTTCCTCGCGCACGCCTACAATGCGCTTCCGTATTTCGCCTTTGTGGAGCGTGTATTTTTTCGAACGCCGTACTACACGGGAAAAACAACCGTCGATCCCAAACATCTGCGCGCCACGCACGAAAAAAAGCTCGTGATCGAAACGGCGCTCCCAGCAAATGCCGCACCGATCCGCGCCATCGATGAATCAGAACAACTTCTGATCCGTTTGCCGAAGGCGCTGCGCAAATCACCCACTCAACAGCATTACTTTTATGCCCGTCTTGAAGGACTCACCGAGTATTACCCACTGACGCCGGATGCGGTGAACATCGCGCCGGATACCCGCGAACCGATTTGGAAACTGCTCCGTGATGCGGATTTTCAGGCGGTGCAGTGGCGCTACCGCGCCGCCGGGCGTCACCATAAATCGAAAACGTATCATGAACGATTAGTCAAGTAGAAGCGAAAGGAGAGGTGCTGATCCACCAAAGCATAGGGGATCAGCGCCGCACATGTTCTGATGAAACAAGACCTTGATCGATTGATGGAAGCGCGCGGTTTAGAGGCACTGATCGTCGTTGGCGAAGGACACGTCAACGTGATCCGCTCATATTTGACCAACGGCGCGCACGTCACAGGCGGGATGGTGGTCAAAAAACGCGGCGCAGCGCCTGTGATGATCGTCAACGCGATGGAAACCGAAGAAGCCGCCCGCAGTGGGTTAGCCGTCTTTTCGATGTACGATCTCGGTTATGCCGAATTGATCACCGAAGTGGACGGGGATGCCGCCAAAGCGGGAGCGCTCTTTTTCGGGCGCGTGCTGGAGCGCTTGAATGTACCAGCAGGCAGAATTGGCGTGTATGGCGAAGGCGCGATCCACCGCTACCTTGAATTGATCAAGCGCGTGAGCGAAGCAAATCCGCAGTATCAATTCGTCGGTGAAGACGGCATGACCATTTTTGATGAAGCCTTCCAAACCAAAGACGCGGACGAAATCATGCGTCTGCGTTCGGTTGCGGCGCGCACCAGCCAAGTGTTGGGAATGACATGGGAATACATCACCTCGCACCGCGCTGACGGCGACCACGTGGTGGATACCGACGGGACGCCGCTCACGATTGGCGCGGTCAAGCGCTTTGTACGGCGCGCCCTGCTCGATCACGATCTCGAAGACACCGATATGATCTTCGCACAGGGGCGCGATGCCGGATTTCCGCACAGCCGGGGCGAAAACGAAACCGTCCTGAATACGGGCGAAGCGATTGTGTTTGACCTGTTCCCGCGCGAGATCGGCGGCGGGTATCACCACGACTGCACGCGCACATGGTCGATCAGCTACGCCAAGCCGGAAGTGCAAGCCGCGTATGATCTGGTGATGAATGCTTACGAGGTCGCGGTCGATAACTTCCGCCCGAACATGCCCGCCAAAGCGATGCAAGAAGCGGTACAGGATTATTTTGAAGCGCACGGGCATCCGACCACGCGCAGCAAACCGGGGACGACGGTTGGCTATGTTCACAGCTTGGGGCATGGCTTGGGCTTAGAAATCCACGAGAAGCCGGGGATCGGTCACTTGAGCAAAGACACGCTGCAAGCGGGCAACGTGATCACAATCGAACCCGGCTTGTATTACCCGGATGCAGGCTATGGAATTCGCATCGAAGACACGCTGATTGTCACGGATTCTGGGGAACTGATCTCCTTAACTGACTTTCACAAGGAACTTGTCATACCACTGCGCGGATAGCAGCGTCTATACTTACTTGTGAAACAGTTCGCAATACAGGAGATTGGGGAACAGCAATGATTCTTGGCAGCGCGGCAAATCCCTTACGTGTCGCTGTAATTGGCTCAGGACCTTCGGGTTTTTACGCCGCTGATTTCTATCTCAAACAAACGGAATTCGTGATCACCGTCGATATGTTCGACCGGCTTCCGACGCCTTACGGGTTGGTACGTGGTGGTGTTGCCCCTGATCATGCGAAGATCAAGACTGTCACCAAGCAGTACGACAAAATCGCGGCGAATCCACGTTTCCGTTTCTTCGGCACGGTTGAATTGGGCAAGGCGATCACACATACCGATCTCGCCGCACATTATCATCAGATCGTGTACGCGACGGGCGCGCAAACCGACCGCGCGATGGGCGTTCCCAATGAAAATCTAGCCGGAAGTCATGCGGCTACGGAGTTCGTCGGCTGGTATAACGCGCATCCTGATTACCGCGATCTCCAGTTTGACCTGACGCAAGAACGCGCCGTCGTGATCGGCAACGGGAATGTGGCGATGGATGTGGCGCGCATTCTGGCAAGCAGCTACGATGAATTGGTGAAAACCGACATCGCGGATTATGCGCTCGAAGCGCTCAAGAACAGCAGTATTCGTGAGATTTACGTCGTCGGGCGGCGTGGTCCGCTTCAGGCGGCATTCACCAACCCGGAGATCAAAGAACTGGGCGAGTTGGAAGAATGCGATGTGATCGTGCCGCCGGAAGAAGCGCGGCTTGATCCCCTCAGCGAAGCCGCACTCGCCAGTGCTGAAAAATCGGCGCGTGTGAACGTCGAAGTGCTTCAGCAGTACGCACAGCAGCAGCCGAGCGGCAAGAAAAAGCGCGTGATCTTCCGTTTCCTCGCCAGCCCGACCGAGTTGATCGGTACGGAGCGCGTCGAAGCGGTCACGCTGGTGAAAAATGTCCTGACTCAAAGCGATGACGGATCGCTCCGCCCGAAGGCGACCGATCAAACCGAAACGCTCCCATGCGGACTAATTTTCCGATCGATTGGTTACAAGGGTGTCGCACTGCCGGATGTCCCGTTTGACGCCAAAGGCGGCGTGATCCCGAACCAAAAAGGGCGCGTCGTCGATGCGCAGCAGTGCGTGATTGCGGGCGAATACGTGGCTGGCTGGATCAAGCGCGGACCGAGCGGCATCATCGGCACGAACCGCCCCGATTCGGTTGAAACGGTTGAAAGCGCCCTCGCGGATATGCGCGACGGCAAGACGCTCACGCCGATCAATACCAGCCCGGACGCGATCCCGGCGCTGTTGGCAGCACGCGGCGTCGAGTACACGACGTATGAAGATTGGCTGACGCTCGACGCGGCAGAAGTCGCACGCGGCGCGGAGCAGGGTCGCCCGCGTGTCAAATTCAGCCGCATTGATGACATGCTTCAGGTGATCCGCGAAAAACGCGGCGTGAAGGGGTAAGTAGGGACGAGGCATGCCTCGTCCTCCTCCTCGATTCCGACATTCGTTCAAGAGGACAGGGCATGCCCTGTCCTTACAGAATCACCCACGCTGCGATTAATTCCGGTTTTGCCCTTCCCCCGACTTCACACTAAAATCATGCTCCAGTCAGCAGTCCCGCAGACACAGACGCGGGTTGTGAAGTGAAGGAAAGCATCCTCATGGTTAAGCGGCGACTCCCTCCGACATCATCGGTGTCAACCCTGCTGGAAGATATGAAAGCTCTCCGCCGCGCGGTTGATGCGGAAGGCAGCGCCATGTACGCCAAATGGCAACCGCGCATCCGCCGCCGTCCATTTCAAATTGGCGCGTTGAATCTCGCGCATTATTTGGCACTTCGCACCCGTGACTTGCGCGCTATGCAAACCGGATTGATGCCCTACGGCTTATCGTCATTGGGGCGGCTGGAATCGCGCGTGATGCCCGCGCTCGATTCGGTCATCGTTACGCTTGACGCATTGGCGAATGGCACGGGGCAACTTCCGAGGTATCCGCGCCTGACAACATTCTTCCGGGGCGAACGCATTTTACGCCACAACACCGATGAGTTGTTCGGGGAAATGATGCAGAAATCCGACCGCCGCGTTCGGATTATGGTCACGCTCCCCAGTGAAGCCGCCGACGATTATTACTTCATTCGTGATCTCGCGCTGCGCGGGATGGATGTGGCGCGGATCAACTGCGCGCATGACACCCCGGACGTATGGGATCGGATGATCCAGCATGTGCGCAAAGCCGCGACCGAAACTCGCCGCACCGTCAAAGTCCTGACGGACCTCGGCGGACCGAAGCCGCGCACCGCCGATGTGATCGGTGGCAAAAAGGCGATCAAAAAAGGCGAAGAGGTCCTGCTCACCAAAGCCGCGCCGGACAAAGACGAAGCGAAGCAATACGCCGCCGCGTCGCGCTGCACAATCCCCGAAGTGATCGATCAACTCAGTGTCGGGCATCGCGTCTGGATCGATGATGGCAAGCTCGGCGCAATTGTTGATCGGCGCGTTGAGGGCGGGATCGTGCTGCGCATCACGCACGCTCGACCGGACGGTGACAAGATCAAACTGGAAAAAGGGCTGAACTTTCCCGATACGTATCTGACTCTCAGCCCGCTCACTGATGAAGACCTTGACGCGCTCGATATCGTCGCCACGCGCGCCGATATGATCGGCTACTCGTTTGTGCAAGAAGCGGATGATATTTACCTGCTTCAGCAGGAACTCATGAGCCGCACACCTGAACCGAACAAAGTCGGCATTATCGCCAAAGTTGAGACACCGCGCGCAATCAGCAACCTACCCGCGTTGATTGCGGCGGGCGCGAGTCAAAACCCATTCGGTGTGATGATCGCACGCGGCGACCTTGCGATTGAAGTTGGCTATGAGCGCACCGCCGAAATGCAGGAGGAGATTCTGTGGGTGTGCGAAGCGGCGCATGTTCCGGTGATCTGGGCGACCCAAGTCTTGGAGCGGTTCGTCAAGGAAGGGGTGCCGAGCCGGGGTGAGATGACCGACGCGGCGATGAGCGTGCGCGCCGAATGCGTGATGCTCAATAAGGGCGCGTTCGTCACCGACGCCGTGACGATTTTAGATGACCTGCTCAAGCGCATGCAGTCGCACCAGAGCAAAAAGACGCCGCAGCTTCGCGCGCTCCGCGCATGGGCGGATTTTGCGAACGAAGGGTAGGAGCTTTTGATGTGTTTGCCCTACTTTGCTCTCCTGCAAATCTTTCTCGCTTGACCGAGATTCGCTACAATACTCAGCCTAAGAAAAAATGGGTTTGAGGGAAAAGGTACGCAGCGTATGGATCAGCATTATCAAAAGTGGAGTGAACTCGCGCCGCGCGGCTTGCTGCTCATTGGGACGGGCGTTTCGATCATCGGTCAGGCGGCGATCCTGAAAGGCAAGCGGAAACCGGCGCTCGTGTGGATCATCCTCGGCACGTTCGGACTGATCGTCCTGAACGCAGGCGTTTCGATCTTTGGTGAGTCGATCAAACATCGCACCCTCTACGAAAGCAAACTGGATATTTAAGATGTCCACGCATACCGAAAAACTGCTCGACCGTCTGGACGCAATCGGGCGGCAGCTTGCTCAGAGCGGTCACGGGCTGGCACTGCTCGGTCTTGGGTCGGTCGGCGTTGAGCGTGAACGCCTCGACGATTATTCCGATCTCGACTTTTTCGCCATCGTCGCCCCCGGCATGAAAATGCGCTTTATCGATAACCTCGACTGGCTGACGGATATTCATCCGGCTGCGTTTTATTTCCGCAACACACGCGATGGATACAAACTCCTGTACGAAGATGATGTTTTCTGCGAATTCGCGGTGTTTGAGCCGCAAGAACTGGTGAATATTCCGTTCAGCGCGGGGAAAATCATCTGGAGCGCGGCGGATTTTGACGCATCAGTGCTGACGCCCCCGCCGATCCCAACTGATCCGGTCATCGACCGGGAGTGGCAGCTTGGCGAAGCGCTGACGAATCTCTACGTGGGCTTGCAGCGGCATCATCGCGGTGAGGTGCTTTCAGCGCAGCGGTTTATTCAGCATTTCGCGGTGGATCGCCTTTTAGAGCTTGCCCGCACCATCGAAACACCCATCGCCGCCGTTCCCGCTGACGTATTCATGACCGCGCGCCGCTTCGAATCGCGCTATCCGGTCACAGCATCACATCTGGATATGTTCATTCAAGGTTACGGGAAAAACCGCGAATCGGCGCGGGCGATTCTCGCGTGGTTGGATGCAAATTTCGATGTAAATCCGGGCATCAAAGCGCGGATTCTGGCATATTGCGAAATCATCTAAAGGACAGGGCATGCCCTGTCCCTACGGGTTTTCCAAACCGCTGATATACGGACCAAACGCCGAACCGCCGCCGATCTGCCCGCCCGTTGTGCCAATCACGGCGAACACCTGCCCCGCACTGCCATCGAGCAGGAGCGCGCCGCGCTCAAACCGCTGGATCGACACCGTGACCGACTGTTCGCCTGTTTGCGCATAACCGAGCGTCTGCCGCACCGCTTCGACGGCGCGCCACATCGCACCAAAAATCCCTGTCGGCGGCAGCAAACCGGGCGGTGGCAGAATCTCCCAGCCCTGTTCAGGCGGTGCAGCGGGCGCATACCAATAGCGCCCTTCCGTGACGCCGCCGGGAGCGATGGCGTAGATTTCGCCCGTCGGGAGCGCGTACATCACCCCATTTTCAAAGATCATCGTCCGGCTGACGTAGGACGTAATCGGTTCACCCGGACAGCCGATCTCCGAACTGATCGCGCTCCACTCGCCGCCGTACAACGCATCGGGCGCGATAATACACGGCGATCCCAAGGTCGGGAATTCGAGCGGTGACGACGCGGAGAGCGTCCCGGCGTACTGCGCCGCATCCATGACCGGCATGCCGTCGCTGCCCGCTCCCCCGCCGCCGATAAACACGCCAACGTAGGCGGTTGGTGTGAGTGTGCGCGTTGGAATAATCGTCGCGGTCGGCATTTCGGCGCGGCGCGTTGCGGCAATCAGAGCCGGATCGAGCGTGGGCGGTACATTCACCGTCGCAATCTGCCGGATGATCTGATCCGGCGGCAAAGTCGGAATCGCCGTCGGCACGGGCAGCACATCAGGCGCACATGCCGCCGTGATGAGCAGAATCAGCGCCGCCATCATGAGTCGTGTCGTTTTCATCGCTCACACTCCACCGGAATTTCGTATTCTCGCACATTCACGAATGATCCATCCTGTGCTTGAGTGTACAACCCGTAGCGGATCAATGCGCCGCCTTGAAGCGACTCAAACGGGTAAATATCCGTCACCTGCTCGTCAGAAGCCCAGCGCGTGAATGGATACCAGCCGTAAACCGGCGCGCTTTGATCCGCCTGTGCGATGATATTTCCGTTCGCGTCGAGCAGATGCACAAACACGCTGAGATCGTAACGCTCGACCCCGGCGCGCGTCTGATTGTTTACGCCAAACCCGCCCCACGTCACCGTGAGCGCGGACTGATCGCAGCTCAGCGCCTCGTCCCGACGGAACGGCAGTCCATCTGGCCAATGTGCGCCGCCGAGTGACTGTGGTGTGGTGGACAGCGCGATGAGGCGCGGCGCGGCAGCGTTAAGCGATACGCGCCCACCTAACTGACCTTCCCACCACTCAAGCGGGAATTGATAGAAGGTGTAATCGGGCGTGACCAGCGCGCCGTTTTCAAGTGCGGCTTGAAAATCCGCCTTGTGATCGATCAGCGTCACATCGGGGCGTATGCCTTCGACATCGCGCCAGAATCCGGCGGCAAAGTGGCGCGGACCCCACGCGATCATGAGCGTCGAATCGGGCGGGGCGTAGAGAAGTGTATCGCGCGTTTCAACGCCTGTTTGATCATGCGTCAGCGCGTAAATAAAGTCTTGATTGCGCGAAACCAGCACGGGGACGAGAAAAATAGCCATCAGCCATGCCAGCACATATTGACCTTCAGGCGGCTTCACCTTGAGTCGACCAACCTGCGCGATCAGCGCTTCACCCACCCATGTGATCCCGAAAGCCCACCCCGCCGCAAGGCTGACCTCAACCGCTAAAATCAGCGCGGAGAGAATATCGGTGTAAAAGACGACATGAAACAGGTATGCCGCACCGCCGCCGAGGATCATCATGATCGCTGCGCGGCGGGTGGTGAGATGCCGCACTCCTAAGTACAACCCGATCACGCCGAAGATCACGCCGACCGGAGTCATATCGGTGAGCAAGACTTCGGTCACCATGCGGAAATTGTCGAGCAAGCCGTCGAGCGAACTCACGCCGCCGATAAAACGTGATGCCTCGCGCCCGATGAATTGATCCCACAAGCCCGCGAATGTCTCCGGTTCGCCGTACACCCACGCCGCCCCTGCTTGAGCGCGCAGCATCAAATACAGATACGGCACAAAGCCGATCAAACCGAGCAGCAGCGAAATAATCAACACGCGCGGGAGTTTTCGCCCCTGTGCGCGCAAAATCGGATAGACGGCGTACAGGAGCGCGGGGATCGCCATCGCAATCGCGCGGTGATGTGCCACGCCGATCCCACCGATGAACGCCAACCAATAGATCGCTTTCACGCTGTCTTTTTGCGCATCGGAACGCAGCGCCAGCCAGTACAGCGCGATCAACAGCAGCAGCCCGAAGGTGTAAATCTCCGCGATCACATGATGAATCCATACGGTGCGCGTCAAGCCGAACAGCAGCATGGCGATCATGGCGGAAAACAACTCTGTTGTTCGCATCAGCAGTAGGTAGAACAGGCCCAGCGAGGCGATCCCCCAGATCAGCGAGGTGACAGCAGGCGCAGCGGCGGCGCTGATTCCGAACACCTTTAAGATTGTGACAAGCGCGCTGGAAAGGATCACATAATGGGGATAGCCGGTCGCGTGGAGCGTCCCCCACATGTTGAGGACGACCTGAGTCTCGCCCACGTCGATCATATAGTAATGATCCGAGCCGTTGGGGATGGTTTGCAGGGTGTTCAGATAGATCACCCCGAACAACAACCCGATCAGGATCAGCGCGTAGGATTGTGCGATACGAAGTCGTTTTGTGTCCATGCAGCGGAGTATAGCACGACGGCTAAACCAATTCTCATACAAGAGGCGTAAGCTAAAGGGCAGTGATCAAAAAGGAGTCCCCTATGCCCCGTGTTGGCGAACAAGCACCCGATTTTGAGCTGGTCAATCAAGATGGCAAGCCGGTCAAGCTGAGCGATTTTCGCGGTAAAAAAGTGATCCTGTTCGCGTATCCACGCGCGAATACGAGTGGCTGCACGACTCAGGCGTGCGGCTTCCGCGACTCGTTCCCGAAGATTCAGACGGCGAACGCGGTTGTGTTGGGGATCAGCGACGACCCGCCGAAAGATAACCTGAAATGGAAAGAAAAAGAGAGCCTGACGTATGACCTGTTGAGCGATGAATCGCATCAGGTGTTAGAGGCATGGAATGCGTTTGGCGAAAAGAAGATGTACGGTAAAACGTATGTGGGAACGATTCGCTCGCATTGGGTGATCGACGAAAACGGCGTCGTGATTGATGAGCAGATCGGGATCAGCCCGAAAGACAGCGTCGAAAAAGCGCTGGCGGTGGTCAGCGGGTAAGTCGGGGGATGTGCAGCGCGCAACCCTGCATTACAACTACACGTATACAAATCGAATGGTTGGACAGATCGGTATTTCCTCCGGTCGTTCTCGATGAGAAAGACGTGATGCCAATGATTGAAGGATTGATCACTCAAGTGCGCCTGACATGGCGGCTTCTGAAAGACCCGCGCGTGCCCGTTTTCTTGAAGGCGCTGCCGCTTCTGGGCGTGCTGTATGTCGTGTTTCCGATCGATATCGTGCCGGATTTTCTGCCGATCTTAGGGCAGTTGGACGATTTAGGCGTGGTGTTGGCGGGGTTGAAGGTGTTTGAGAAACTCGTCCCGCGCCATATCGTGCAGGAACATCTCGACGCGATTCAATTTGGTACCGTCAGCCCGAACGATCCCAATAATGTGATCGACGGGGCGAAACTGCGGCGGGGCGAGAAAGCGAAGCGGTCGTAAAGTAGAGTAGGGACGAGGCATGCCTCGTCCTTCTGTTATCATGTTGAATCAAGAGGACAGGGCATGCCCTGTCCCTACTGAAGCCGTAACCGCTGCTGCTGAACCTCATCCATCGCGGCGATCGTATCTTGCAAGCCCGCCACTTCATCGGCGATCTCGTTGCGGAGACGCTGCGCGCGGGCACTATCCACTTCTTTCGTCCCCAACAGCGACATCTGCGCGTACACCGTGCCGAGCGATGACAGCGTGCTGTCAAGCTGAATTTCGGCGCGTTTGACGCTGTTAGCGGTCGTTTCGAGATTTCGCAGTTGAAGCTCAAGCGTCTGGATTTGATTTTCCAAATCACGGCGCACCGCTTCATCCGTCTCGCGGGCGAGGCGCTGGCGCGCTTTTTCTAACTGCTGCGGAACGGTTCTGCGATCACGCTCAACCAATTCATTGCTCTCGAACGCATCGACATGCAGCGCCAGATCGTACATGTGCGAAATCCAGTCGTTCACGTCCGCGACGGTTTGCTGCATACTGGCGCGCATCGCACCGCCGTGCCGCTTGGCAAGTTCCATCATATTTCGACGGTACTCCAAAGCGGATTGTAGGCGCTGGCGCGATACCGGGTTTTTGACCTTGTTCATATCGAACTTCTGCTCGAACTCACGCGCGATCGCGTCTGCCTGTTCTGCCGGATCGGTCAGCGCGGAGATGATGAAACCCGCCTCCGCCACCCCACCCAAGATCAGCCAGAACCAAGGCTGCCAACCGGGAATACCCGTTTGCGGCAGAAAAACCGTCAATACGCCCGTGATAGCGACTGTGATCAGGCTTTCCCACCGGAAGATCGCGTTCGAGATGATCGAACCGAGGGCGCGCCGACGCACGCCCGTTCCTGAACCTGTTTGCGACATACCGTTTGCTCTCGTTAGCTTGCGTCTGAACTACTGGAGGACGCGCCGCCCTGCTGCTTACCTAACAGGCGGATACGGCGTTCTTCCAACTGGCGGTCGATTTCGCCGCTGCGCACCGCGTCGTCGATCTGATCGCTGATGCGTGCAGTCGCCATATCAAGCCGCGCGTCTTCTTGATCCAACCGCCCGCGAATCTGATCCGCCAAGCCGCTGATCTCGGCATCGGTAACGCCAGACAGTTGGTCGAGCGATTTCATCGTCTTGGTCACGGATTTCTTGGCTTCGACCAGTTCGATCAGCGCGATCATCTTTTCGCGTTCGCCCTTGATCGTGGTCAAGCGTGCTTCCAGCTTCAAGCGGGCATCAAGCATCGCCTGATACTGCTTTTCTTGGTCTTGCCACTGTTCGTAGTAGTCTTGGGCGAGCTGCTGCTTGGTGTTCAGTTCGGCTTGCGCGGCGGCGGCGAGCGAGTCCTTGCCGCTGATGATCAGGGTGTCGATATCGCGGTCGAGCTTGTCAGCAGCATTGGCGAATTCATCGTGCTTGCGCTTCAGCGTCTTAACCGTTCCGCCAATCGTCGCGGCGGAGTCTTCAAGCGCTTCCAGATTCCTCTCAACTTGACGGATGTACTCATCCATCACGGCTACAGAATTCGACTGAAGGGCGCGGTCGACCAACCCGTGTAGGCTGGCGCTGATCAGGGTGTTCACTTTATCGATGATAGAAGGTGCCATAGACGATTCTCTCACGTGAAGATTCGGATGAGCAGGATCAACAATCGTAACCACTGTACCATATTCAGCACCATTTGGTGCGGGGTGGACACTGGAATCATGCATCTATACGCAGTGCGGCGATAAAAGTCGCGCACGAACTAAAGAAACCCAAAGCGCGAGAAAAACGCCGTTAGGTCATGTGATGAACGGGGCGACGGCACTTTCGGCAATCGGCAGGAACATCTTAAACGTACTGCCTTTGCCAAACTCGCTTTCCAGATCGATCCGCCCTTTATGAAGCTGGATCACGCCGCGCACAATCGCCAAGCCTGAACCCGCCCCTTGATCTTCATAATGTTCGCGGTTGATCTGGTAAAACGAATCCCAGATGCGCTGTTTTTCCGCTTCTTCGATCCCGCGCCCTTGATCCGTCACCCAAACCACGACTTCGCCGCCCATGCGCTGCGCACCGAGCATGATCGCTCCACCCGGTTTGCTGAATTTAACCGCATTATCCAAAAGTTGGGCGATGGCGACCGTCAAATATTCGGGATCACCGATCAGCGGCGGCAGTTCATCTTCAACCCAAATCGTGCAGTGGCGCTCCGGTTGGTGCGAAAATACGGTCGAGTGCGCGCTCCGCAGCAAGTCCATCATGTTACTGATCAGCGTCTTGCGCATCTCGTAGATGCGGCGCGCATCGCCCGTTTCCATTTCCACCAGATAGATGAAATTCTGAATCAAGCGGCGGAGACGAAGCGCACCGACATTGATTCCGCGCAAAAACACGGCGGTTTCGGCGTCACCCTGCCCGTGCTGCTGAGTCGTTTGCTGCTGTTCGCTCAACATGTCCGTGTACGCAACAAGGAATGTCAGCGGGGTGCGGAATTCGTGATTCAAGATGGTGAGGATTTTGCGCTTTAAGTCGCTGATTTCCTCGGTGCGGGCGCGCTGCATCAATTCGCTGCGTTTGAGACGGCTTTCGATTGCAAGCAGGAGATCATCGGCATCGAACGGTTTGACGAGATACTCATCAACACCCAGTCGTTTGCCGCGCACCACATCCGACTTTTCACTCCGCGCCGTCAAGAAGATGAATGGAATACTCAACCACGCTTGATTCTTGCGGACTTCGTTGAGCAGTTGAATCCCATCCATTCGCGGCATCATGATGTCGGAAACAATGAGATCAGGCGGAACTGGGCTGCTGTTGAGGACGTTGAGCGCCTGTTCACCATTTTCGGCAGTGATGACGCGGTACTGTTCCAGCTCCAGAACAGTACGAATACCCTCCAGAAGATGAATATCGTCTTCCACAACCAGCAGGGTCGCTTTGAACATCGGCTGTGCTACCTACCCTTCAGCTTTGAAGTTTGCTGCGACGATCATAGACCTATTTATCGGATTTGAAAATGATTCGTTGTAGATCGATCAGATCAGATAGGAGTGCGAATCCGGTCTGCACCCCGCCTGCTCCCGCGCCGATCAGCGTCACATCGCCTAACAAATCGGTCGTCAGCGTGATCGCGTTCGTCGTTCCGCTCACCCCCGCCAGCGGGTGCGCCAGCGGCAGACGCATCGGCTTGACCGATCCGCCTTCCGGCGTGACGTGCGCGATCAACTTCCAGCGCTCCCCGCTTGCCCGCGCCGCGTCGATGTCCGCCGCCGTCAAGTGACTGATCCCCTGCACATCCATCTGATCGAGCTTGAGCTGCTTGCCGAACAGCGCCGCCGAAACGATGATCGTTTTGCCCGCCGCATCCCAGCCGTCCACGTCCGCCGTCGGATCAGCCTCCGCGTAGCCGAGTTTCTGCGCTTCCGCCAACACGTCGGCATAGGAGCGTCCCGCCTCCATTGCCGTCAGGATGTAATTCGTCGTCCCGTTGAGGATTCCGCGCGCGGCGGTGATCGTACAGCCCGCCAGCGCTTGCATCCCCAAGCGCAGTGAAGGCGTGCCTGCCATCACCGAACCTTCAAATAAGACGCGCGTTCCGGCAGCGCGTGAACGGCGCATCAAATCGTCATAACCAACGGCGACTGCGCCTTTACTCGCAAACACGAGGTGCATTCCCGCGTCAATTGCGGCAAACGCATACGGGAGCGACGCACCGCCCGTCGCTAAGTCGGTTGGGAGCGCATCGACCAGCACGTCCGCGCCGCTCTCGCTGATCAGCCGCTCGACGCTCCAATCGCGCGCAAGTCCGGCAGACTCAGGATAGCGTTCCAAACTGCCCGCCTTGATCGCCTCAAGCAGTGCCGCCGGATCAAGCCCGTCTGCACAGTAGAGTGTCCCGCGTGATCGAGTCGCTGCGCCGACGATACACGGCGCGAATCCGTAACGCTTCTCAAGGTCTTGGGCTTTATCGCGCAGAATTTGAACGAAGCCCTGTCCCACCGTGCCAAAACCGAGGAGGAGGAGTTTCATAGATGTTCTCGTGGTGTGTGGTTGATCGAATGCTCAGTGAGCGCAAGCGTACCACAGCCCGCCGCACGTTGCGAACGATTCCGGCGCTAGTCTATAATCGCGCGTATCAGTTTGACGAAACATTGAAGGAAACACTATGACTTTAGAGACAACGATCCGTCCGGGTGCCTTAAGTCAGGCACTTATTGAGCGCGACAACCATGTGATGTCTGCCTCAATCACCCCACGCTATCCGTTCGTGATCGAACGGGGGGAAGGCGCGCGGGTCTGGGATGTTGACGGACAGGAATATATCGACTTCGCTGCCGGGATCGCGGTCAATGCGACAGGGCATTGTCACCCACAGGTGGTCAAGGCAATCACCGATCAGGCGCAAAAATTCATTCATATCGCCGGAACAGACTATTATTACGAAGTTCAGGTGCGGCTGGCGGAAAAACTCAGTTCGATTGCCCCTTGGGAAGGCGGAAGCCGCGTCTTCTTCTCAAACAGCGGTGCGGAAGCAGTCGAAGGCGCGATCAAGGTTGCCAAGTGGTACACCAAGCGTCAAAACGTGATCGCCTTCTTCGGCGCGTTTCACGGTCGCACGATGGGCGCGCTCTCGCTAACGGCGAGTAAGTACGTGCAGCGCGATGGCTTCTATCCGCTCGTGCCGGGCGTGTTCCATGTGCCGTACAACAACCCGTATCGCTGCTCACACGGGCGCACCGAGGCGCAGTGTACAACCGACTGCTACTGCGCCGATTACATCGAACAGGTGTTGTTCAAGCGGGTGTGTGCGCCCAATTCGGTCGCGGCGATCATCCTTGAGCCGATTCAGGGTGAAGGCGGCTACGTCGTTCCCGATCCGCGCTTCGTGCAGCAGCTCCGCGACATTTGTGATAAGCACGGCATCCTCTTAATCAGCGACGAAGTGCAAAGCGGGATCGGGCGCACGGGCAAATGGTGGGCAATCGAGCACGCGGGGGTTGTGCCGGACATCATCACCAGCGCGAAAGGGATCGCCAGCGGAATGCCGCTCGGCGCGATCATCGCCAAGCATCACATCATGACATGGCCCCCCGGCGCGCATGGGACGACGTTCGGCGGAAATCCGGTGTCGTGTGCGGCGGCGCTGGCGACGATTGATCTGGTCGAAAATGGCATGATGGCGAATGCCGCCGAACAAGGCGCATACATCAAGGAATGCCTTGAAGAAATGAAGACGCATCACCCATCGCTGCGGCATGGGCGCGTCGATGGTCACGGCTTGATGGTCGGCGCAGAACTCGTGATGGACGAAGCGCGCACCCCCGCCAAGCCGATCCGCGACCGGGTGGAGCGCATCGCCATTGATAACGGCTTGCTGATCCTCGGCGCGGGTGAAAGCTCGCTGCGGTTCTGCCCGCCGCTGATGATCGACCGGGATACGGTGCAAGCAGGGCTGGAACGCTTCGAGGCGTCGCTCACACAGGCGGAGCAGGAAGCCGATCTGCTGTAAGGGTGAGACGTTAAGCCTTTCTCTGTTGACAAGCCGCTAATAGACGGGACATGATCAAGCGTGATCGTGTCCCGTTTTTGATCACATGGAGGCTGACATGCGCGACAAACTCGATTTAACCGCACTTCAAAAACAGGGATGTATTCTGCGTTTTCGGGCTGTTCTCGGCGCAAGTTTGTATGTGCTAGCCTTTATCTTTTTAGGCGCAATCGCGTTAAACCTCATCGACTTTAGGCAGTGCAAACTCTGGGGATGTTCCGCTACAGAAATGCTGGCGATTCTAGGCGTGCTCATTCTAGCTGCATTGTTCTTATGGATGCTGAACCGCCGGTACTATGCGCGATGGAAACAAGCAGCAGTGGAGCATCTCAAAATCTTGAACGCTGACGCATTCGCGGTGCAAGCAAACGCCAATTTGCCCACCATAAATGCTATCTCTCATAAAGCAGTGGTCGCCGCTCGCCGCGCGTATTTCGTACTTCTGTGCGTCATGGTTGTTCTCACGTTGTTCAACCGAAATGGTGGGTTAAGCACCCTCATCTATCTAACCGGCGGGGCAGCCGTCGCCGTCCTTATTATTTTTCAGTTTCAACCCCGGCAGTTCAATCAGCGGATTCAGCGTATCGTGAACGTGATTGCCGCTCAACGCGATTACGAAAAGGCGAACGCGATGATCGCCGCTGCCAAAACGCGAATGCGAAACATTGATACCCATCGCGCAGAAGCGATGCTCCATTATTTACAGGGAGATATGGAGCACGCCGAGGCGATCTATTGGCAGATGGCGGCGGGGACGTTTTGCTACAACAATCATCCTAATGCGATTGCACTATGGCTCATCAATGTCGCCGCCCTGTACATGAAGCAAAAACGCATCCAAGATGCACTCCCACTCCTCGAATTCTCAATCCATATCGTGCCTCGCCCGCGTGTTCCCGGCAATTATCTTGGATTAGCAGCATATTACGGTCGGCTGTCAGACCCGCAGTACGCGCCTCGCGGGATCGAAGTAATCGAGGCGGCAAGAACATATATAAGACAGGCACGAAGGAATCTGACCGACCCCGATTACTTCACACTTGATGTGTGGTACGCAAAACTACTACTCTTGGCAGGCAAACCGACAGAAGCGCTCTCATTGATCAATGCACTGTATGCGCAATACACGGCGGTTTCGACATTGGTATTGGGTAGTTTAAACACGCTTGCCGAAATACTGACACAGGTAGGCAATACTGCGGCGGGAGCAGAAGTTTATCGCTACGTTCAAGGCAAAGACCCGAACGGTGCGACAGGGCGTGAAGCCGCCGAACATCTCGCAGCGCTCACCGATTAGCGTGCGGCGCTCGTTAAGCCTTTCTCTGTTGACAAGCCGCTAATCGACGGGACATGATCACGCGTGATCGTGTCCCGTTTTTGATTCCGCGCATCAACGACGGTCTATCACGATGAATTCGTGACCACACATGAATTCCAAAGCATTTATTACGCCGCGCGTAACGTCGTCTCAAAAATGTGACCTCCGTCGTGAAAATCGTGAGAATCGACATGATATACTTCAGGATGGTGCAACTTTAGCGCCGTCCCATGCGTATTATGAGACGACGAATGCGTGTGATAACCAGCACGCAGTACGGGGAGTTCTTGTGACAGAACAACAAGGATACACCACGGATCCCGTCATTCTCGAATGGGTGAACGCGGCGGTCGAAGGGGATCAAGATGCGTTTGCGGAACTCGTGTATGCGTTCCAAGACGCGGTCTACAACCTGTGTTATCGGCTGCTCGGTGAACGTGGTGAGGCAGAAGACGCGGCGCAGGAAGCGTTTTTGCGCGCCTATTTGAACCTTAACCGCTATGATCCTTCCCGTTCGTTTAAAACATGGCTTTTGACGATCTCGTCGAATCACTGCATTGATCGCTTGCGTCGTCGAAAGGTGCATTTTCTCAGCATTGATGAGCCGCTGCCCAGTCTATCACTGCGAGAAGATGACCCGGAACCGGAAGATGTAGCAATCACGCGGGAGCAAAGCAAGGCGATGCAGAAACACTTGAATGAACTCCCGCCAGATTATCGAGCGGCGGTCGTCCTGCGCTACTGGTACGACTATTCGTATGTCGAGATTGCGGATATTCTGGATACCACAGAAAGCGCGATCAAGAGCCGTCTGTTTCGGGCGCGCCAATTATTGGCGGAAAAACTCAACCCGAAACCGGCGCTCGGCACGATGACCACCCCTCTGTTGGAGAAGGCATAGGCGATGGCGAATCAACGGCAGCGGCAGATTATGCAAGAGGCGCTTGACGAGCAGGTGACTCCAGAACGGCTGCGACAGCTTCAGCAGTCGCTGGACACCGACCCCGATCAAGCCGCCGAATATAACCGACTCAGGCAGGTCGATCGATATTTGAAGACCGCGCCGATGGAACAAGCGCCGGAAGGGTTGGCGCTCAGGGTGCTGGCACGGCTGGCGGAGGGCTTGCAATCGCAGACGATGATGCGCCCTACAAGCCTAGCGCTGGCGATTGGACTGGCAGCGGTCGCGCTGGCGCTCATGCCGATGATCGGTATTCTGGGGTCGCTGCTGATCAGCGCGCTGGGGAATGCGGCGGTGCTGTCGGCACTGATTTCTCAAGTGGTGAGTCTGCTGGCGACGATAGCGAACACGATGCGCAGCGTGGTTGAAAGCGCGCAAATGCTGCTGCAAACCTACCCTGAAGCCCCCGTCGTGATCGTCACGCTCGTTCCGGCGGCGCTTTTCTGGATTTGGCGGGCATCGCGGAATAACCGCCCTGCTGTTGACCCGTAGGGGAGGACATCCCATGAGCCGAAAATTACTCCCCGCAGCGGCGCTGCTCGTGATCGTCGTTGTGACGGTGGTCGCGGTGATCGTTTGGATCAACCGGCTGAACGCGCCGCCGATGTTCGACATGACCAACGTGATCTTTGAGGAGGATTACCAACTCACGGACACACTGGACGGCGATGCAGTCGTCTTTGGCACGCGGATCACGCTCGATGCAGCCAGCATCGTCAACGGCGATCTTTCGCTGGTCGGTGAAACCGTCGTGATCAGCGGCGTGATCAACGGCGATCTGGCGATTGCCGCCTCGGATATTCAGTTTTCAGGCGCGCACATCAACGGCGACACGGTGATGATGGGAAACAAGATCGTCATCAATGGCAGATTTGACGGTGATTTCTCCGTCACAGGCGAATCGATCACGATTGATCCGCTCAGTGTGTTCAGCACCGAACCGAATGTGTGCGAGGACATCAGCGAGAATCTGCTGGAATTTGTGTGCCAAGACGAAACCGCATTTACGCCGCTCGAAGCGCTGATCCGGCTGCGCCGTGAAGGGCTGGCGCTCGACAGCTTGAACGCGATCACGCCCGCAGCAGTGTTGACGATCGGTGCGCTGATGACCGGTATCATGGCAGGAATCGCCAGCTTGTCGGTGACGATCTTCCCGCGCCAATTCAGCCGAATCGAAGATGCTGTTCGCACGACACCGCGCCGACTTTTCGGCGTCGGGTTAGCAGTCTTTGGCTTAGGCATCGGCTTGACACTGGCGCTCATCGTGCTGATCGCTATGCTGCCGCCGCTCGGTTTTATCTTGATCCCGGTCTATCTCGCGGCGGGACTCGCCCTGCTTGCGTTGTTGATCTCCGGTTGGGTGACGCTGGCATTGGTCATAGGCGAACGCGTGATCGGTCGCGCGCCGCGCACCAGCCGTTCTAGTCGCGGCGTGCCGCCCATGCTGATCGCGGCGGTTGGCAGTGTGATCCTCTCGGCAGTCTTGACGCTGCTGGCGCTGCTGCCGTTCGGCAGTGTAATCACGGCGATCACGCTGGCGGCGGTCACATCGGCGGGAGTGGGTGCGGCGATGCTCACGCGGCTGGGGACTCGTCCACTCAGCCGCGCGACCTTTGTGCAGGGATAAAAATGCGCCACTGAATCGAATATGACTTTGTAACCACCCTAGATAATTGTCCTCACGCACGCCGTCGCTATAATTAACAGCAATGGTCATTCCAACAAGATGAAGGCGGCGCTATGCGACGACTTTGGCGACAGTACAAAGGACTGGGGATTGCTATCCTCGTGCTGACCCTGCTGGGGCTGCATGGTTTCGCCGCCCCAATGGCGCAAGACATCTCCGACGTTTTCCAGCGCACCGTTTTTGACACCCGCAACGATCTGGAGTTACTCGCCGATCAAGTATTGGGGGTCAACACACGTCCGCAAGGCTGGACAGGGAACATCAGCGTCGATTCACTCTCATTTGTAGCCGATGTATGGCTGGATAACGAACTGCTGGCAGATGCCGTCTTCGGTGAAGGCGTGCGCCCACCCGAATGGATCGGCGTCACGGTCACCGTGGCGAATATTCTGGCGCGCAACGTCCGCCATGATCTGGAGCTCGCCGCCGATCAAGTATTCAACGGGACGACACGCCCACAAGAGTGGCGTGGTTCGCCGCTGCCGACGACGCGCTGTGAGCGCACACTGCAAAACGTACTCACCGTGATCAACCTGTTTTACGGCATCTCGCCCACCACGCCGGAGTCTGCGCTCAACTACTGTTTGGCGATCAGCGCTGAAATCGAAGATGACCTGATTGAGATCATCTTCACACTGCCGGAAAATCGCATCGTCCCCGAACAGGGAATCGTCGATGTGCGGCTCGATCTCGATCTGCTGACCTCGACGTTGTTCCCGTCGCTGCCACAGGGCTACATTGGCGACAGCGCGCGCGATAACCCATCGTACAACGCCAATATCCTGCTCGACCTCGAAACCGTCGCCAATCAAGCGCTCGGCGTCGGCATCCGTCCGCCGGGGTGGTCACTCAGTGTTCCGAGCAATCCGGCAAGCGCGTACCTGACGCTGCGGCGCAATCTCGAACTGCTGGCAGATGCGACCGCCGGACTTGGCGTGCGACCGCAGGGGTGGCTCGGCGCGAATGCGCTCGACCGCTGCGATTTCAACGTCCGCACGCTCGCCTTGATCAGCGAGATCAATTACCCGAACTTCACCATCGACACGGTGGACGTTAACGCGCCGGATTACTGTGCGCAGGTGACGCGCCTCGTGAATGATTATGTCGAAAATCCGCCGGAACTCGACATTGTTGAGGGTGAAGCTGAAGAAATCCGCCGCTTCAGCGCAGAGTCGGATTATGCGTTTGCGTATCTCGATGTCGCGGCAACGCTGTACATGGGGACGATGCCCGGCGGCGTACCGTTCCGCGCCGTGTATCGCAACTATGGCGAAAGCACGATGATGTTTGTGACGGGATCGGATTTCGCGCTGTATATCGACGTGCGCTTCACGGATATGGCGGAAACTGTGTTCCGGTCGCTGCCGACGTTTAACGGCGCGGTTCCTGTCGCGTACTGTGATGCGTATTGGTGCAGCGGACCCGGTCCGACGCCAACCCCGACAGGCGGTGGTCCGCTCCTTCAGGTCTTGCTCGGTCAGACGCCAGTTGCGCCGCCTAACCGCGACGAACTCGAACTCACCAAGCAGTTGGTGTCATGGGATTACATCCGCGTGACGTACATCAGCGATAATCTGGGGGCGCGCACGGCTCAGGTCGCGTTGGAACTCTGCCCCGCTCCGGCAGTCGATCAACTTGACTGCGAGGCGGTGTTTTCGGTGTTCGATAACGCGACCGGGGTTGAACGCCCGGTGATTAGCCAATACAACGGGTTGAACGTGTATGAGTTCCGCTACGGGTACACCCAGAACCTGTTGATCGAAAGCCTCACGTTGTTCTCGAATGACGTGTGGATCAACGACCCAACCATTCGGTAAACGGAGCAATTCCCCTCACCCTGCTTGCGTGGGTTGAGGGATCTGTAGGGGCGGCTCGCGAGCCGCCCGAAATATATCAAAATGCTGGCGGGCGCGTCGCGACGCGCCCCTACAACACCTCTCTAGCGCTTGCGTTGGAGAAGAAACCTACTCTTTTAGGCGCAATCTCTCTGCGATTTAATCCTCTTGAACGAAAGAAAGAAGCCCCTTTATGCAACGCATCACTTCTCGCCCCTATTCGCAGCCCGCTGACTTTGAGAAAGTTCGCAATCTACTCGTTTGCACCTACCCGATCACCGCGCTCGGCGTGAATTGGGAAATCCGCCGCTGGGATGGCAAGCATTTTCACAACGATGACCTTTCGTGGAATCCAGAATGGGAGCGCACGCGCCGCTTATGGGAAACCGAACACGGTGAACTGGTCGGCGTGGTCAATCCGGAATATCCCGGCAATTTTTACGTGCAAATTCACCCCGATTACCGCGATCTGGAAGATGAAATGATCGCATGGGCGGAAACCGCGTGCGCAGTGGGTGATCCGCCTGTGGTCGAAACGTTCGCCTTTGATCACGACGCGCCGCGAAACCGCGTTCTAAGCGAGCGCGGATTCATCCGTCAGGACTACACCGGGACGATCCGGCGGATGCGTTTCGGCGGTCGTCACCTGCCAACCGTCACACGCGCCGAAGGGTATGTCATTAGAGGAACAAGCCTATCGGATGCGGCGGGGCTTGCTGCCCTGTTGAATGCCGGATTCAACCGAACCATCCACAACGAACTCGAACTGGCAAACTTCATGACGTTTTCGCCCTCCTTCCGCCATGAGCTGACGCTCGTCGCAGAAGCCGCTGATGGCACACTTGCCGCGCATGTCGGCGTGACCGTCGATCCGAGTTTGCGCTATGGTGTGTTTGAACCCGTCGTCACACACCCGGATCACCGCCGTAAGGGACTGGCGCAAGCGCTCATGATCGAAGGCATGCACCGCGCAAAAGCGGCAGGCGCGGGCGAAATGTTGGTCGATACGGGCGACGATCCCGGCGCGAACGCCTTTTATGACTCGATGGGGTTTGCCGAAGCATATGTAGGTCACTATTGGAAGAAAACTATTCAAACGGAGGCAAAATGACGGATAACGCGATCAGCATCACCAACCTGAAGCAGCGCATGGCGCAAGCGTGGCGCGAACTCTGGGACTTCCTAAACGACTTGGAAGAGGATGACCTCACCAAGAAGCGCGATCATGCGGGCTGGACGATCAAGGATCACATCGTGCATATCGCCTTTTGGGAGATCGGGATCGCCGCGCTGTTGAAGAAGCAGTCGCGTACCGACGCGATGGGTTTTGCGGCGAATATGTGGGATATGGGCACAGACGCGATCAACGCCGCGATCCAAACGCGCAGTAGAAGCCTATCATGGGTGGAGGTCAAGGCGATGATGGAGGAAACGCACGAGCAGTTGTTGACCGCAATCGACACCTTGACGGATGAGGACTTAACCCGCCCGTATAACTATTTCGACCCGGCGGCGGATATTTCCGAGCCTGTCCTTGAATACATCGTTGGGAACAGCTTCGGACATTACGAAGAACATCTGCCTTGGATGCGGGCGATGATAGCGCCATAACCGGTGTCGGGGAGCGGTTGCTGCGATTCCCATGCTGTATAATTGTATAATCTCTTAGGGGGGAACATTTGCTCTCGGCTTGTATAGGATAGATCATCATGCCGATCACAGACTATAAATTCGAGCATCGTGTGTTCTTCGCGCTAGAAACAGGGTTTCTTGACGAGCAAGATGCGGACGAATGGGCGCGACGGTTGATGGAGGTCGCCCAAAAGAGTCCTGAACCGATTGTTGCGCTGGTGGATGCGCGTACCGCAGTCGGCATGAATGTCAAAGCAGAGAGCATCTTCATCAAAGCCTCCTTTACCCCTAATTTAGCGGCAGTTGTGGTCATTACCAACCCCGGCGGAATTATCCACGCAACCACGATCAAACTGCTTGGGCAGCCCGGCTACACCCGGCTTTTTGGCACAGAGGAACAAGCGCAAGCACATGTGGCGGAAATTTTGGCGCAGTTTCGTGACGACGTAAGCGAGGAATAAATCGGACGTTCCCCTCCCCAAAACTGAGGAGAGGAACGCACGACCGTTGAGCAGTTATTCCCCGTTCGGGGTAATTTCCACGTCCAGCGGGACGAAGCCTTCACCTGTCACATCAAGCCCACTCATATCAGCCAGCAGGCTGTCGAGCGCCGCCTGAGCGAAGTCGGAGCGATACGTCACGCCTTCGCCTTCCGCCGGGCTGCTGATGATGCCGTAATCCAGCGCGATCTGGGCGGTGATGCTGAACGCTTCGGGATCCATGATGCCGATGCCATTCGACGACGGCCAAATCAGCTTGTTGACTTCGTTCATCTGCCAAACCTGATGCCCCTGACCGAGCGTCGGACCGGCTTCGAGGACGAAGTTCACACACTCGTTCGGGTTGTCGCGGCAGTAGATCCAACCCCGGAACGTCGCACGCAGGAAGCGGATGGCAATTTCTTCGTTGCCTTCCTGAGCGAGCCAATCAGCGCGGACGAAAATGCCGTCTTCTAGCATCGCCGTACCGTATTCGTTGAAGTCGAGGACGTTCAGATCATCGAGGGTGTAGACCGGGAATTCGCCGCCTTCACCCACATATTCGAGCACCTGCGCGAGTTCGTTGTAGGTCATCGCGCTCGCCGCGTCGATTTCGCGCGCGAGGAAGGCATTCATATCAAACGCCTGCTGCGCAATCGTTACATCATCCGGGTTTTCCACATCAAAACCAGCGCGGGTGAGCGCCGCAAAGGTCGGGAACTGGTTGCCGCAGCACCATACACCAACCACGCGACCACCGAGCGAGTCAAAGCTCGTCAAGCCGCTGTCCACCCATGTGATCTGGCGCATACCGGAACGCTGGTAAACCTGCGCGATACTGACAACATCCTGACCTGTTTCGCGCGTCGCCAGCAAGTTCCCCATCCAGTCAGTACCAAATTCAGCATCGCCCGACGCGACCAACTGCTGCGGGTTAATATCGACACCCGCCGGAACGATGGTCACATCCAGCCCTTCTTCAGCATAGTACCCTTGTGCAGCGGCGGCGTAGAAGCCCGCGAACTGCGCCTGAGGAACCCACTTCAAAACCACGCTCACCGCGACGGTATCCTGCGCCACCGCCGGGAAAGCAAGCGCCAGCGCGAACAGCGCCAACACAGCGACCAGAGTAAATTTCCGCATAGTCCCCTTATCCTCCAATAGCAGAAACAGTAGCGCTTATTTCTCGCGGAACGATACGTGCCAACTCATCAGCGACCGTTCCACGGCAGAAACCGCAAGATAGAACAATATCCCGAACAGTGACGCCATCAAAATCGACGCCCATGCTTCAGGATACTTGAACAGCCCCGCGTCGTCACGAATCTTATACCCCAACCCCGCCGTTGATCCACCGAAATACTCACTGACAATCGCGGCGATCATACTGAGCGAGGTTGCCACCTTGAGCGCCGAAAAGATATACGGAAGCGCGCTTGGCAGGCGGAGTTTGCGAAAGACGGCAAACGGTGACGCGGCATACGAGGTCATCAACTCCAGCGAGAGCGGATCGACCGAGGTCAACCCCTTCACGGTGCTGATCATCGTCGGAAAGTACGTCAGGACGGCGACAATGGCGATCTTGCTTGCCGGGTTCAGCGCGCCAAACCAGTTGTTGAAGATCGGCGCAAGCGCGATGATCGGCACGGCGTTGATCGCAATCGCAATCGGCAGTAAAGCGCGGCTGAACGATGTGAAACGTGCCGCCGCAATTCCGGTCAAAATGCCCGCTCCGCAGCCGACCGCGAAGCCCCAGAAGGCATTTAAGAAGGTGTTCCACCCGGCGCTGACCAAGCGCGGGTAGGTTTCGAAAAATGTGCCGCCGATCACGGTCGGGCGCGGCAGAAGAAATTCTTGAATGCTGAACACGGTGATCAGCAGTTCCCACGCCAACAGCACCAGCACCGCAACGATCAGCGGCGCGGACTGCTTGCGGATCGCACCCCTGTACACCTTCAAACGTGACCAAGGATGCCAAAACGCAAAGACCGCGATCAGTGCCGCCCATTCAAGGAACGCCGTCACATTCGCGTGCGCGGTAAGCTGCTCCATCGGGGATGTATCGTTCAAACGCGCCGAAAAAACCGCGCTGTCGATTCCCATCACCATCCCGGCAAGATTCACCTTCGCCAGAATCGCCAGCATCACATACAGCGTATAGGCGATTAGGATAACCGCGCCCCCTAGTTTTATGGGATTCGTTTGCCATGTGCGCCCGATCAGCGCGGCGACAGCGACCACCAGCATAAGCGGGATCACGGGCTGAAGCGACGCATTCCGAAACGCCGAACCGAACTGCGTTTCAAACTGCATGATCGGGTTCTGAATATGATACGCCGCCGCGATGAGAATAATCGTCACCAGCGCGATCATATCCGCCCCTAGAGACGGTGGGTGAATGTCGTCGCGGACGGCGGGCATCGCCCCGGCAGGCGGCGAATTGAGGTTGAGGATGTTCGCCATGATGCCTATTCGTCAAACCCATGCTGTGCCATATGCCCGCGCAGCGCATGACGCACTTGAGCCGTCAGATGAAAATAATCGTCGTGTTCGCGGGTTTCTGGTCCGCGCGGCTGCGGTAGATGAATATCGATCACCTCGGCGATTCTGCCCGGTCGCGGCGACAGTACGATCACTTTGGTCGACAAATACACCGCCTCCGCGATGCTGTGCGTCACAAAGATGACCGACATTTCTTTGAATTCTGTGTAGATGCTCAGGAGTTCGTTATTCATGCGTTCGCGCGTCATCTCGTCAAGCGCGCCGAAGGGTTCATCCATCAACAGAATGCGCGGCTTAAATGCCAGCGCACGAGCGATGCTCACACGCTGCTGCATCCCACCGGAAAGCTGCCAAGGATACTTGTTCTCAAACCCCTTGAGTTCAACCAGTGCCAGCATCTCGCGGGCGCGGTGTTCGCGTTCTTCGCGCGAAAAGCCCATGATTTCGAGCGGGAGTTCGACGTTCTTGATGACGGTGCGCCAGTCGTAAAGCGTCGCATTTTGAAAGACAAACCCGGAGTCGCGCGTCTTGCGGGCTTGCGCGGCAGATTTCCCGTTCACCATCACCAACCCTTCGGTCGGCGGGAGGAGATCAGCGATTAACCGGAGCAATGTGCTTTTCCCACAACCGGATGGTCCGATCAGCGAGACGAATTCGCCTTCCTTCACGTCCAAGTTGATATTATCGAGCGCATGGACGGTCGTCCCGTCCTTGATGCGAAAAGTCTTGGAGACATTCTTGAGCGAGATGATGGTCGTCACAGGCTTCGGTCTTTCTACGGGCTTTCGTTTACATGCCAGCGGATCACGAGGCGTTCCACCAGCGCAACAGCGGCGAAGAACAAGATGCCAATCAACCCGGCGGCGACGATGGTCGCATACAAGCGCGGCGGCGATTGGTTGTAATAGCGAGCGAAGTTGAGAATGGCGATCCCCAGCCCATTTTGAATGCCTGACGGCAGTTCACCGATGATCGCGCCGACCACACTGCTGGTTGCGCTGATCTTGAGCGCCGTAAAAATCTGCGGCAGTGCGTTCGGCAACCGCAGTTTGATCAAGATTTGCACAGGCGATGCAGCGTAAGTCTGCATGAGTTCGAGCGCGTGTGCAGACACCGACGTTAAGCCGCGCAGTGTGTAAATCGTCACTGGAAAGAAGGTCAGATACGCGGCGATAATCGGCACGGCGAGTTCGACATTTCCCATCCGCCCCATCCAGATCACGATCATTGGCGCAATCGCCAAGATTGGAATCGTCTGCGATGCGACGACATACGGCAGCAAACCGCGCTGCATCAAGCGCGAATGTGCGAAGATCAACGCGAGTATGAAGCCGATGATCCCACCGATGACGAACCCCTGCATCGCTGACCACAGCGTAAACCATCCCGCGCTGATCAACATTTGGTAGAGTGGTTCGCCGTTGCGCTGGGCAGGTTCTCCAAAGGCGCGGGCAATATCCGCCAGATGCGGGAGCTGTGCATCGTTGAAGAGTGTCAGATCAATCGTCGTGCCGCCGACTGTCAGCGCGTAGCCATTCGCGGCGGCGAATGCTTTTCCGCCTTCCCACAGAACTCCGATAGCAACCATGATGATGAGAGAGAAGAAGAAAACACGAAACTGCCCCCATTGAAAGCGGAGCGAGGCAGGGCGCGGTGAAGCGGATTGTGCTGTGTTTGCAGCCATAACGCTCAGTGTGTGTGATCTCTTGGATAAGCGAACGGCGAGTTTTTAACAAATGTTACAGATGGACGTGTATTGTATAAACAATTGTGGAGATTCGCCAAATCATCAAAGTCGCCAAACAACCGCTGAGTTCTTTGGTGATTCTTGTGCTTGTGAAGACAGTCACAAACAGCGGTGTGCAATCGGTGGAAAAGAACCGGTTACATAAACATTCCTTTTTCGATACCCTTATCCATATGCCATGACGTTTGTAATGAATCTGTGATTTTTGCCGTCCATCTAGCGACAGGACAGCCGTTAAATGCCAAAATTAAGGGGCACCAAAGAACGGCTTGAGAATCAGCCTTACGCTGGATAATTAGGTGTATTCATGGCGTTGATGGATAGCAAGCCCCTATCAATCGGCGGATACAGGTTAGATTATCTGCTGGCGCGCGGTGATCGAGCGCGTGTATACCGTGCCTTTCAGCCTGCCGAAGAACGCGAAATCGCCCTCAAGCTCATTCACCTCGAACCCGATGTCAGCGAAAACGCGCAGTTTTTAGCGCGCTTCGCGGCAGAGGCACAACATATCGCCGCCCTTGAGCATTTGCATATCGTCGCGCTGTATGACTGCGGAGTTGATTCGGAAACAGGCAGCGCTTTCTTCGCCATGCGCATGATGCGCGGCGGCACGCTGGCGGACGCGATCAAAGCGGGAAGGCTATCGCGTGAACAAATCGCGCGCATCGTTCAGCAAATCGCGGCAGCGTTGGAATACGCGCACAGCCGGGGGGTGATTCACTGCGACTTGAAGCCGAGTAACATTCTGCTCGATGAGCACGGCAACGCGTACCTTGCCGATTTTGGCATGGCGCATCTGCTCAACGGCTCTTCCCTCAGCGTGAAAGGACTTAATGGGACTCCTGCTTATCTCGCACCGGAACAGATCAACGCGGGCATGATCGACGCCAGAACCGATGTCTACTGCCTCGGCTTGATCATGTACGAGATGCTCACGGGTAAACCTGCCTTTTCCAGCTACGACGGGAGTATTCCCACCACCCTTACCAAACAGTTTCAACATCCGCCGCTGCCCATTCGTGACCTGAATCATACCGTTCCGACACATGTGGCAACCGTGATCGATCAGGCGATCCGAAAAGCACCGGCGGAACGCTATGCCTCCGTGACTGCACTGCGCGAGGGTTTCATGTCGGCAATGGAACAGTGGACGCAGAGCACGCGCCAGCGCAGTCATCATCTCGCCTTATTTGTGGTCTTCGTCGGCATACTGGCAATGTTGACCGGCGTAATCGGCACGATAAATGAAAGCCCGTACCCGCGCTACTTCCACGAAAGTGCCATCGAATGGGGAACAACCGGAATCCCCGCCGACGCCGAACCGACAGAGCAAGAGATCAAGCAGGCGCAGGCGGCTTTTGCGGGCAGTGGATTTATCGCCTATATCACTTGTTCAACCGATAACACCGCTACAAACGCGAGCATCAACGAGATGGCGGCGCTGGCATCCAGCTACGGAATCGGCTACCGCATGTTTAATGCGAACCGCGATGTACACATGTTGGTCGCCCAAATGCAGACCGCGCAGTTGCAGGGCGCGCGCGCCTTAATCGTCTGTGCGCTCAGTGCTGAAATCATCAATACCGCCATTCGCGCGATGGCGGACGCCGGGATGCCAATCGTCGCGTTCAGCAGCACGCCGATCAGCGGCGCGGTAACGGTGATCAACGACAATCACGACACCGGGCAGCGCTTGGGCGAGGCGGCAGCCCGCTACGCGCTCACGTATTACGCGAATCCGTCAGCGCTCACAGCGGTGGTGATGACCGACCGGAATTCGGACATCATGGCGGCACGCGCGCACGGATTCATCGACGGGCTGCTCGACGGCGCGGAACTTGCCGCGATGAGGATCATTGATGCTGCCGTCTCCAGCGACGAAATTAGCGCAGCGGCGTACATCGACAATATGCTCAAGCGCGGCACGATGCCCAATTTCGTGCTGACGCCGAATGATGCGACGACGCTTGGCGTAATCGAAGCACTCGAAACCGCAGGGATAATCCCGCTCTCGCATGATCCGGCGACAGTGAATGTATTTACCGTATCCACAGGAACGAGCGCACCAACATGGTTGGCGGAAGGACGCTTCGTGCGGGGCTATGTTGAGATCAACCGCCGCCTGACTGCCGAAACCGCTCTGCATGCGATCATGAAACTGATGGGCGGTGGATCAATGCCGGAAACGCTGCTCGTCCCTGCCGGAGAACTGGTCATCGAAACGCAGCGCCGCGACTAAGTCACCGTGCGATTACCCTTGCCGATCACGCATGGGTTAAGCGACAATAGGTTTTATTGAATCGGCTTTTTATTTGAGTACGCACTTTTTGAGAAAATGACGTTTTCCTCGGCTTCTCCGACATACTCTGGCGCGCTAGCTGGCGTGCGCGTCGTCGATTTCACCCGCGTTTTGGCGGGACCCTTCTGCACGATGATGCTTGCCGACCTCGGCGCAGACGTGATCAAGATCGAAGACCCGTTGTTAGGCGATGAAACCCGCCATTGGGGACCACCTTGGACGGAGAGCGGCTTAAGCGCGTATTACACCAGCGTCAACCGCAACAAGCGCGCGATCACACTCGACCTCAAAAGCCCCGAAGGACAGGAAATCGCGCGCCAGTTGATCGCCAACAGCGAGATTGTGGTCGAAAACTTCAAACCCGACGGCATGTCCGCGTTCGGCTTGGGGTACGAGAACGCGGCGGCGCTCAAACCCGCGATTGTGTACGCCAGCATCACCGGGTATGGACAGACCAGCCCTTACCGCGACCGCCCCGGCTATGATTTCGTCGTGCAGGCGATGAGCGGCTTGATGGCGATCACCGGCGAACGCGGCGGCGAACCGCACAAGGTCGGCGTGGCGATCTCGGATGTGACGGCGGGCTTATTCGCAGCCATGTCCATTCTGGCGGCGCTGATCCATGCGCGGGCGACGGGCGAAGGTCAACACCTTGATATTGCCCTATTGGATACGCAGATCGCGGCGCTGGTCAATGTCGCCGCCAGCGCGCTTGTGAGCGGTCAAACGCCGCGCCGCTATGGCAACGCCCATCCGAGCATCGTCCCGTATCAGCCGTTCCATGCATCCGACGCGCTGTTTTCGCTTGCGGTCGGCAATGATCGCCAATTCCGCCAGTTGTGCGCGCTGATCGATCATCCGGAATGGTCAGACGATGCGCGTTTTGCGACGAATCCGGCGCGCGTTGCACACCGCGATGTGTTGATTCCACTGCTGGAGCAAGTTTTCATCACGCGGACGGCGGCGGCATGGGTCGAAGCGCTGAATCAGGTCGGGATTCCGGCGGGACGGCTGAATACGCTCACGGACATGCTGGCAGACCCGCATATCGAAGCGCGCGGCTTAGTCACGGAGATCGACGGCATCCCGTTGATCGCGCCGCCCGTGCATTTCAGCGCAACCCCGCCCACCGTGCGGAGTGCCCCACCCGCGCACGGTCAGCACACCGACACCATTTTGTCCGAATTGGGATTCACGGCGGAGGCAGTCGCAGACTTGCGCGCCCGCCGCATCATCTAAAAGGAATTTTCATGCGTTTGAGAGATTTAGGCGCAGTACCGGGGCGGCTCCCCGCCGGGGCGCGCAACACGATCACGGATGTGCCGGGGGTGCGCGTCGGTCACACGACGCGCATTGAAGGCGAAGGCAAGCTCGTCGAAGGCGTAGGACCGATCCGCACGGGCGTGACGGCGATCCTGCCGCACACGGGCAATTTGTACGAAGATAAAGTTTCCGGCGGCGTGTGCAGCATCAACGGATTCGGCAAAGCCACCGGGTTTGAGCAAATCCGCACACGGGGGCAAATCGAAACGCCAATCCTGTTCACGAATACGCTGGCGATCAGCCGGACGGCAGACGCGGTGATCGGCTACATGTTGGAGACGAATCCGGGGATCGGCTTGACGAGCGGCACGGTGAATCCGGTGGTCGGGGAATGTTTCGACGGATTTTTGAACGATACACGCGGGCGGCACATCCACGCCGAGCATGTCCGCCAAGCGATTGTAACCGCTTCGGACGATGTAGTAGAAGGCTGCGTCGGCGCGGGCACGGGAACAAGCGCGTTCGGGTTCAAAGGCGGGATCGGCACAAGTTCGCGCGTGGTCGATGACGGGACATACACGGTCGGCGCGCTCGTGCAGAGCAATTACGGCATTCGCGCCGAACTCACGGTGTTGGGCGCACCCATCGGAAAACATCTCTTGCGCGATTATCTCCCGGTCGCGGGTGAAGGGTCGCAGCAGGGCTACGTCAAAGAGCAAGCGCCCACGCTCAAAGACACCGAGGGCGGCGGCTCGATCATGATGGTGATCGCCACTGATGCCCCGCTTGATTCGCGTCAGCTCAGCCGTTTGGCGATGCGGGCGGCGTTCGGGTTGGCGCGCACAGGCACAATCAGCCATGACAGCAGCGGTGATTTTGTGATCGCGTTTTCGACGACTCACCGCTGGGCGCACCAAACCGAGCGGCGGATCGAAGCGGTCAACCGCGTGCCGGAAGGCAGCCCGGTGATGAATCAACTGTTTCAAGCAGTCGTCGAAACCATCGAAGAAGCGATTTTGAATTCGCTCGTCGCCGCCCACACGATGACCGGACGCGACGGGAATACGCTCTACGCGCTCCCGCATGATGTGCTGATCGAGCGGCTGAAATATCACCGGATTATTGAGTAATGTGGTTCACATGGGCGGCTCGCGAGCCGCCCCTACAAGGGAACATATGCCCAGTCTCGATGCCCTTAACCCGATTGCCGACGCGATCCGCGCGGCGTTTATCGCCAAATATGCCGCGCGTGATGCGGCAATCGCCCGTTCGCGTGAACTGATTCGCTTCTGTGCCGAATCGATCCGCGCGATTCATCGCCGCGAATGGGACGAAGCCGGAGCGAAGCTCAAAAAAGTGCAAGCCGCAGCCGATGAGCTGCGCGCCGTCACCGCCGCTTATCCTGACCTGATGAACAGCGGCTATACCACCGACGCGCTCAAAGAGGTGGTGGAAGCATTCGCCACGCGCGCGATCATCCGTGATCAAGCACTGCCGTCGCCGCAAAAACTCAACGTGCCGAACGATGTGTATTTGAACGGATTAGCCGAAGCCGCGACCGAACTCCGCCGCTTTATTCTGGATATTTTGCGCCGTGAAGATGGCGGCGCGCCGGAAAATGTCGCGGAGGCAGAACGACTGCTCGGTTGGATGGATGCGATTTACGATCAACTAGTGACGTTCGACTTTCCCGACGCGATCACAGGTGATCTGCGCCGCCGGACGGACGTGGTGCGCGGCGTGCTCGAACGCACACGCGGCGACCTGACGACGACGATCCAGCAGTTGAGGCTGCAAGACGCGCTCAAACGGGTGGAACAGAAGAACAGTTAGCTACAAAGGACTTCAACCCAAAGTCGCAAAGACGCAAGGGCGCAAAAAGTCTCGCCATTCCTTCGCGTCTTTGTGTTCTTGGTGTTCTTTGTGGTTCAACACTTTTGCTTTTCAACCGCACCCTAACAGAAACTCGCGCCAGTCCAGCCCGACGATCTGATCGGCGACGTACACGCGCAAAGTCCCGTCGTCACCGAGATCGCTCCACACGTTTGAGCGCAAATCGCCAAACATGCGCGCGCCATTGCAGTATGCGCCGTCCACAGCGCGCACGGCAGCGATATTCCCGTAGCTGCTCGTCAGGATCAGAAAATCCCCGGTGTTGATCAGCCGCGTTTCGCCGCTGATGCCGGGGAGATCGACGCGCCAGCGCTCGATTTGATCGCTCCCATACGCCAACAGCGTATAACCGTCGAATAGGTACAGATCACCCGTACCCGCGCTGACCGCCGCTGACTCGCCGCCAGAAAGCGCATCTGTCAGCGGTAGCGACCACTCGCCCGCCGCATCGACCCGCCAGAAACCGCCGCGCGTGAGCGCATAGAATCCGTCCGCCAGCGCGTACAGCGCCCCCGGTTCGCGCAAAAACGCCGCGTCGATCAGCGTGCCGTCAAAGCGGTAGACGCGCATTTCGTTCGTCTCGGTGATCACGCTGATCAAGTCACCGGATGCGGCGGCGCGGCTGACACGCGGCACATCGCTGATCGGCGTCAGCCATGACCATGACGCGCGCTCAACGATCAACAGCACGTTTTGAGCCGTCCGCAGCACGATCCGGTTATGCTCCGGTTGATCGAGCACCAGTTGATCGATTCCAAAACCGATCTGCCAGTTTTCGCCGCTCCATGTGCCATCCGGCGTGAGCGCCCGCACCGATCCATCGCTGAAGATCACCGCCGCACCGAATCCTTGCGGCACGACTGCGACGGCGGGTTGATCCAAGTTCACGCGCCACAAAATGCGTCCATCGGCGGTCAAAAGCGAGACGCGATCCCCATCGAGATAAATTAGGCTTTCATCGCTCAAGACGACGGGCGGCGCGAGCGGCGCGGTTTCGTCACTCAAATCAGCGTGCCATGCGTGCGCGGGATTCAGCCACAAATCCCAGTTGAGGATCGTTTTCGATGGGCGGCGGTAGCCGTCAGTGGTCGGGTACGCCCACGAATAGCCCGCCCCCGGTCGATCCGGGTTGTTGGTCTTGATCTCAAAATGCAGGTGCGGCGCGGGGCGTATATCACCCACGACGGCGATCACCATGCCGCCCGTCACGCACGACAGCACAGGCGGAAATGTCACCCCGTCCGCCTCCGCGATATGCGCATATTCGCTGTACAGCACCGTGCCATCAGGAAATGTATGTTCGATGATGATCACGCCGCCGTCGCGTCCCCACCCATTCGGCGCTGAGTAGGTCACACGCCCATTGGCAATCGCCTGCACCCGCGCTCCCGCGCTGACACCGCGCCCACCGTACCAATCTTCCCCGGTGTGATACCGCCCTTGATGGCGTAAGCTCGGCGCGGCGAATGCCTGCATCACCGAAAATGTGCCGGGATCAACCGGAAAGCGCACGCTGTCGACTTCGGAGCACTGCCCCTGTGCGCTGACGAGCACCGACGCAAACAGCAGAATAAGCATGAGCATGAAAGGGAATAGGCGGCGCATGTGCCTCCAGAAAAACTTGAACCACAAAGAACACCAAGAACACAAAGATAGAATATCAACACAAAGACACAAAGGCGCAAATAAAGTACCGCGAAAACGCTTTGCGACTTGATACCTTGTTCTCTCTGTACTTCTTTGTGTTCTCTGTGTTTCAAACGCTGTTCGCGTTTACGCCATGCTCACGCCGCCGTCGATGTGGATCGACTGCCCGGTGATGAACCGTGCCGAATCGCTGACCAGAAACAGCACCAGCGCGGCGACTTCATCCGGTGTGCCGTGACGACGCAGCGGGATTTGTTCAGGAGGAAGAAGCGGCGCATCTTCTCCGGCAATATGCGCGGGACACACCGCATTCACGCGGATATTATGCGGGGCAAGCTCACGGGCGGCTTGACGCGTTAAGCCGATCAATCCGGCTTTGCTCGCCGTGTAGCCGATTCCGCCGATGGACTCCGGCAGCGGATCCGGATGACCGGCGGTTGAAGCGATATTTACGATCACGCCGCTGCCTTCGTCACGCATCACCCGTGAAAGAAGCTGTGTACAGTAGAATGCACCCGTCATGTTGACGTTGAGGATACGCTCCCACTCCCACTCGTCGAGCGTGAGCATACTGCCCGTTTTGTACACCCCGGCGGCGTTCACAAGGATCGTCAGCTTGCCGAACGCATCACGCCCGGCTTCGATCATCGAGGCGGCTTGAAAGCGGTTGGTGACATCTGCCTGCCATGCAAGCGCACGCCCACCCGCCGCTTGAATCGCTTCGGTGACGGTATCGGCGCGATCTGGATTGAGGTCATTCACGAGGACTGCCGCGCCCGCTTGCGCCAGCGCTTTGGCGACCGCTTCACCAATTCCCGCGCCCGCCCCAGTGACGAGCGCGGCATGATCCGTTAGACGAATGGAGCAGTGCGAGCCAGCGAGTTGAGCCAACTGCTGATTACCTTTCGCGCGCCAGCGTGGAGATGCGTAGAACCATTACGGGAGGTCTTGAGGTTGCGGTCGGCGTCAGGGGCGATATAAAACTCCGCGCCGTGCGGATAAATCGATTGATGCGCAAGCGCGGCGGCTTCCGCATACTGCTCGGCGGGTGTCCAATCATTCGCGCCGTTGACGATCTGAACACGCGCGTTAATCGCAGTGATCCCCTGTTCATCGAGCATGTTGGCGATCAACAAGACTCCAAGCGGCGGTTGTTCGCGTGCGAACAACCCGTAACAGCTTCCCAGTAAAGATGTACCTGAACCGAGCGCCATGATCACCGCGCGGCTCCGGTTGACGCCGGGTCGCCGCAGCGCCACTTGATATGCCTCGACCGCATCCTGAACGGCGGAACCACTCCCGCTCGATCCACTTTTGCCCGTCCCACGCTTATCCCAACGGAACACCGCGTAGCCGCGCTCCAATGCCAATGCCGTAAATTCATCGTACATTTCGCGGCTGTTGCAGGTGGCTTGGGGAAGCACGAACAACAGAGGGTATCCGGCAAGGGGAGGCTGGAAAGAGGGATAATCCATTTGTCCTGCCAAGCGGACGTTATCCCCTGCGAAGATGATTTCTTCTTTACGCGCCGATTGAACGGCGCTCAGGGCAACCGGGTTCGATGCCATCGTTCCACTCTCTTGTCTATTCTAGCCAACGGAGTCCGCAAACAAGGAAGGCGCTCGACCCGAGCGTGCCGCAATATTTCATTATTCTTGTTTCGATTATAACGCAGCATTGCACAACAAGGGAAGTCAAAAGAAGAGGCAGTTTTCGTTCAAAGTGTACAAGATTAAGGCTTGTTATCGCTCTGATTAAGTGTTCACGCGAGGTGGCTTGACGGAATAGAACGATAGTGCTACCCTTCCTTAAGGTTAGAACAATCGTTTGACTTATCGATTGTTCGGTTTGTTTTCGGTTAACTTTTGCGGAGTATTATCGGGTGTCGCTCGAATTCACGAAAGTGATGGAACAGGTACAAAGCTTCGGGCGTTATCTCAAGCACCGGGGCGAGACTGCCAGCCAGCGCCTCCAGCGCGCGATCGACGCATTTTATGCCTGTACCGATCTCGACGCGATTCATCAGCGAATCGACTTGGTGCGTAAGTCTTCGGTGAGCGGCTACCGGGGGGCTGCCCCTGCTCCACGCCCGTATGACGAAATGATCTGCGGCATCGGTGAACCGCCGCCAACCCCAACCGAAGGCACGATCATCGCCGCCGACGGCAGTCAGATTTTCCCGGATACGCACGCGCCTGCCCTGTACTACCTGATCAACATCGGCTTGTTCACGTATTTTCACGGCACGAACCGCGTGCCGCACCAGTTCACGTATCCCGAACTGTATTACAGCGACAAAATGCTGCTCGACCGTGATGGACGCTTGATCACGAATCAGACGATCAACGCGCGGCGGTCATTGGCAGAAATGCAGTGGTTGGCGAAATCGGCATGGGAAAACCGCGCCGAAGCCAAACCGATGATCACCCTGCACGATGGCGGACTGCTCAAGTTTTTCGGAAATGCCGATATCGAAGCGGGCGGCGACATCGAAAAAGAGTACATGGAGGCGCTCCAAAAACTCAGTGACAGCGGCGCGATCTTGGCGGGCTATCTTGATGTACCGCGCAGCACCTACATTATCAGTCTGCTCCACCTGCTCAATTTGCAACCGGATCAGATCAACGATGCCGTGCTGCGCACCAACGGCGAATTTGAAGGCTTAAACGATGCCATGCTGCTGGCGCATGTTCTCGCGCCGGGGGAACGCTCAGCCGTAATGGTGCAGAATTCGCCGCAAAACAAAGAGTATCGCGATCGCAGCGGAGCGGATTTCGAGATCGGCTTTTTCTATATCAACGCGGCGGCGGGTGGGCGACCGATCATCATCCGTGTTGATATTCCGATGTGGGTTGCGCGGGATAAAGCCTCGGTCGGGGCGCTGCACGCACTGATCCTTGCGCAGTGCGCGATTCAAGGGAGACGAAGTTACCCGTATGCGCTTACGCGGGCGGACGAACTCGCCTATGTGAGCAGCATCGAAAAACAGCAGATGGATGAACTAATCCGGGTGAACATGCTGCAAAACGCGCTTGAGCCGGAAAGTTCCAGCAAGCTGCAAAGTAAAAGCCTCGCACGTGGGGAGCGAACGCACTTTCGGCTGCACTAAGCCCCCGCATGAAAGAGAGGGAGAGCAAATATGGTCATCAACGAAAAGCGTCATGTGGTTGGGCGGGTGCTCCGCGCCAGTACAACCGGGTTCGACTGTGGGACGCGCAGCAGCAAAATCGACGATAAGCACACCTTCGGCTCGTTCGTCAAAGTACCGATCACCGATGATGAGGCGGTCATCGCCGTTGGCTTGATCCACGCGATCCGCATTGATGATGATGCGCTGGCGCGTGAACTGGTCATGGCAAGCGTGGTCGATAATGTGGCACTGATCGACCAGCGCGAAAATCGCATGGTTCCGGTCGAAATCGGCGTGATCAATATCGGCTACCGCTTTAACGGGGTGATGGTGCAAAGTCTGCCGCCGCGCCCACCGTTGAGCTTGAGCGAAGTCGAGTTGTGTACGGCGGATGAGGTGTATGAGTTCACCCAGCGCGCCGACTTCTTCCGGCTGATCCTGAATGCGAAAGAAGTCCCCAGCGATGAGTTGATCGCGGCGGCGCTGAATTACGCCAGTTACGCCTACCCGGATGACGAGCGCTATCAGTTCCGTGTGAACAGCGGTCGCAAGCTGGCGATGTTGCTTTCGAATGACTTGAAGCGCTTGAGCCATGTACTCGCGCTGATCAAGCCGTAAAACAAAAAGGCTTGAACCACAAAGAACACAAAGAAGAAACTTTTCTATGCGTCCTCTGCGGTTCAAAAAGTGGTCTAGTTCAGCGGGTGCGCGCTGAAGAATTCCCACATCAACTCGGTGGCGCTGACATCGCGGTTCATTTCACCGACGATAAATGCCGGGAACTCGCCGCCACCCGTCCATTGGTGTCCCCCATCGGCGATCGTATAAAACACCACATCCGCGCCGCCTTCGCAGTCCGTATGACGGACTCCACTCACCCCGCCGACCGTCTCCAGTGGTTCGTCGGAAGCGCATCCGTTCCGCGCCGCCCATGAGTCCGCCCACTCCACAATCGACGGCAGTCCGGCGTCCATAAATTCCCCGCCTTCGTAGGGGACAACCGGATCAGCCGTGCCGTGAAAGGCAATCACAGGAATCGTGCGCGGTGCTGCCCAATAAATGGCTTCGCATGCGCTGTCGATCAGCGGATATGCGCCGCTCATCATGCCAACCGCCGCGATCCGGTGAGGAATCTCACACGCGATCCGGTGCGTCATTCCCGCCCCGTTTGAAAAGCCGTTGACGTAGACGCGGCTGGAATCAAGGCAGAAGTCGTAAAACAGGAAGGCGATCAGCGCTTCGACGAATGAAACATCGTCCACGCTGCTGTCTACGCCCGCATAACCCACATTCCACCGCAGCGGAAACCCTGTCCCCTGTGGGTACACGACAAGGAAGTTTTCTTCTTCGGCTAAAGCGCTCCATTGGCTGGCGGCGTCCTGCTGAGATGGGTTGGAGGCGAAGCCATGCAAGCTCACTACAAGCGGCGTAGGCACATTCGGATCGTACCCCGTTGGCACATACAGCAGATACGAGCGGATCAAATCATTGATGTCGATTTCGCGCTCGACGAGTTCGCCCACCGGAACGGGCGACGGCTGTCCGCAGGTCGGCGGATCAAATGGTTCGTTCGTGCCAACTTGCGCGCGAATCACGGTGCCAGTGAGCAGAAGGATCAGACTTACCAGAGCAAGTTTTCGCAGCATCGGTTATGATTCCTATCCAACGAGTTACAAGACATGATCACAGTTTCTCACCCTATCCTTTGGGGCAGATGAGAAGTGTCAAAATCAGAAAATTTGTGCTATACTTGTACCACTCACGAGCGATTTTTGAGGAGCAATACGGATGAGCCAGCCGCTTACGAAACGGAGTACTACCGCGCTGCGCGACCCTGACGCTTTTTTCGGCGTGCAAGTCTCGCAAAAGATCGGCGTCGTGGTCGGCGGATCACTGAGCAAAGGGTTGGTGATCAAGCTCGAAGCGCACCAGAGCATCGAAGAACTCGCGGTTGGGCGCTATATTGTGGTACACGGCGATAAACGCCGCTTCTTCTGCATGATCACCGATATTGTGCTGGATAACAGCAACCCTGAGATTCAGAACACCCCACCGGACATCAGCGATGCGTTTTTCCGCGATATTTATCAAGGATACGCGGTGTTCGGAAAAATTCACGCGCAACCGATGCTGGTCATCGATGACGACGGCACGCCTAAACCCGTCAAGACGATCCCCGCGCACTTCACCGACGTGATGAACGCGACGGTGGACGATGTGAACGCGGTCTTTGGCGTCGAAGACAAAGTGCATTTTAACGTCGGGTCGCCGCTTGAACTCGACCAGACGCAGATCAACCTGAACCTGAAGCGCTTAGTCGAGCGCTCAATCGGAATCTTCGGCAAAAGCGGCACGGGCAAAAGTTTTCTCACACGCTTGATGCTCGCCGGGATCATCGCCCGCGATCAAGCGTGTGCGTTGATCTTCGACATGCACAACGACTACGGTTGGGCAGTTGTGGACGAACGCGGCGCAAACTCGAAAGGGCTGAAGCAGCTTTTAGGGGATCGTGTCAGCCTCGCTACACTTGACCCGGCATCGACGATCAAGCGCGGCGCAGGATCGCGGCGCGATTTTGATGTCGTAATCGGCTATGACGAGGTTGAGCCGGAAGACCTCGAAATGCTGCGCGAGACGATGGGCTTCACCGATGCCATGCTCGACGCGGCGCGCACGCTGCGCGGAAAGTGGAAAGGCAATTGGATCGGCAAGCTGATCGACGCGACCAACGAAGACTTTGACGAGATCGAAGCGACCACCCCCGTGCGGGTCGGCACACTGCAAGGGCTTCAGCGGCGCATCCAGCGCTTCCGTAAGTGGGGCTTTCTGGTTGAGCAGTCCGCCGGAGACAGCGTGCGCAATGTGATCACGCACATTGAGCAGGGCAAAAGCGTCGTGTTGGAATTCGGGCGCTACGGCAACTCGGTCGAGGCGTATATCCTCGTCGCCAACTACTTAACACGCCGCATCCATGAGCATTATGTCGATAAAGTCGAACGCGCGCTCGGTGACGCGGGACTTGAACCGAATCAACTGCTGATCGTGATCGAAGAAGCGCACAAATTCCTTGATCCGCGCATCGCCAGTCAAACGATCTTCGGGACGATTGCGCGTGAACTGCGCAAGTACAAGGTCACGCTGATGATCGTCGATCAGCGACCGAGCGGGATTGACGAAGAAGTCATGAGCCAGATCGGGACGCGCATCACCGCGCTGCTCGATAACGAGCGCGATATTGCCGCCGTTTTGACCGGGATCAACGGCGCGGCGGGCTTGCGTGAAGTGCTGGCGCGTTTGGATACCAAACAGCAGGCGATCATCATGGGTCATGCCGTGCCAATGCCTGTCGTGGTCAAGACGCGCACGTATGACGAGAAGTTTTATCAAGCGATTGAAGGCGACATCAGCGGACAGCCGATCCGCCTTGCAAAGAGCGGCGATGACGAGACTCCGCCCCCGCGCACGCCCAAGCTCGGCAGCGGCGGCGGCGAGCGGCGAATACGGTAGCCATCGCATTCTCGCTGAGGCACGCTAGAATTGCCGCCCATTTAGCTTTCAATCCATCGGAGTCCATCTTGGGCGGTACACTCCTCAACATGATCACGGTCGCCATCGGCAGCCTCATCGGGCTGGTGATCGGCGACCGTCTCCCTCAAAAAATCCAGCAGAGCGTGATCACCGGGCTGGGCTTGGTGACGCTGTTCGTCGGCGTGAGCAATGCCGGACAAACCGGGAATATCATCATCCCGTTGATCAGCCTTGTTTCGGGCGTGATCATCGGTGAACTGCTTGATCTCGACAGCAAACTGGAACGGTTCGGCGGCTGGCTGCAAAAACGCTTTGGCGGCGGCAGCGGCACAAACGCCGACTCGCGGGCGCGCTTCATCACCGGATTTGTGACGGCTTCGCTGGTCTTTTGTATCGGTCCGCTCACGTTCGTCGGCTCGATGCAAGACGGTATGGGGTTAGCGATTGGCTACCAGCAGTTGGCGATCAAAAGTGTGCTCGACGGCTTCGCGGCGGTCGCGTTTGCGGCAAGTTTCGGACTGGGCGTGATGTTCACACTAGTCACGATCTTGGTGATTCAAGGCGGACTTGCGGTGATCGGGAGTATGCTCGGTGCAGTGCTGACGACACCGATGATCAATGAGATGACGGCGGTCGGCGGGCTGATGCTGATGGGCTTATCGCTCGTGCTGCTGGAGATCAAGCGCCCGCGCATGGCGAACTTTCTACCCGCGCTCGTGATCGCGCCGCTGATCGTGGCGATCGCGGGGGCGCTCGGCATCAACGTCTACCCGCTTTAAGATAAAAACGCCAACGCAAAGACGCGAAGCCGCAAAGAAAAACGCAGACATCTTTGCGCCCTTGCGCCTTCGCGTTGATGCCCTCACGGGATCGCGCCGACAAGCATGAGCGCATATGATCCGCTCGTGCGCCCGCCGCGACTGCCGACCAACAGCGCATAGGCGTTCAGATCGCCCACCGCAATTTGATAGCCCGCATCAAAACGACCGCCGGATAGCTGGATCGCACCGTCCGCGATGGCATACTCATCCGCATACGGGACATTTTCGCAGCCGCGCCGCCCCGCATCATCGCAGATTTGCTCATTTGCGGGGATTTCGATGTGCGGATCAAGGCGGCTGTCCGGGTCGGTCTTGAGCATATACAGCAGCAGCGGCGTCTCCGCGATTGCATACGCGCCCGCGTCCAACTCAACTTGATATTGATCTTCCGGCGTTTCCAGCGTGAACCCCTCTACAAACGCGATGAAACGTCCGCGCGTGCCGTTCAAACTGGCGAAAGCAATGCTGATCGTTCCGTAATCCGTATCCGTGTCGATGGTGAGTTCCGCGCGCTGTACGCCTTCGCTGATCGTCTCATCACCAAGCGTAATTGTCACGCCGTCCACCGGAATACCTTCGCGACACGGCTCAAGATCATTCTCAAGCGTGGTCTGCCAAGCGAAGGCGGGCTGCAACCCATCCAACCCGTACACCTGCACGACATAATGCGCAAGGGTGCCGGTCTGCTGAAAACGGATGCTTGCCAAGACTTCAGCATCGGCATCATTGCAGCGAATCACCACATCGCCGAAAACACCATCCTCCTGTGCAGAGGCGGAAACGGCGATCAAGCAGAACAGCAGCGCGGGAATTAAGCGGCGCATACGCGGAGTCCTCTCGGCAGAAACGAACAACTCGATTGTACCGGAATCAAAAAGGGCATGGAATCGCCCACGCCCTTTTTTGACTGCTGCCGTAAGTCTTAGACCACAGCCTTGATTTCGATGACCGCGCCAACGGCTTCGAGGATGCTCTTGGCTTCGGCGGATTTGTCCTTGCTGACCGCTTCGAGAACGGTCGCCGGAGCGCCTTCGACCAAGTCCTTGGCTTCTTTCAAGCCGAGGTTGGTGACCTTGCGGACTTCCTTAATCACGTCGATCTTCTTGGGACCGACGTCCTTGAGGATGACGTTGAATTCGGTCGGTTCTTCGACGGGTTCCGCCGGAGCCGCCGCAGCCGCGCCAGCGCCAGCCGCCATCATCATCATGCCGCCGCCGCTCGACGCCGTAACACCCCACGCCTCTTCAAGGCGCTTCTTGAGTTCCGACGCTTCCATAATGGTGAGCGCGCTGAGGTCTGCAACCAGTTGATCCAGATTTGCTGCCATTTGTTTGGCATCCTTTCGTTAATCGTGTTGAGGTTCAAATTCAAACGTGTACAGGTCGAACTAAGCGGCTGCTTCTGCGGCTGCTTCTTCCGGCGTGTTGTGCTTATCTTCCAGCGCTTGCAAGACGTTGACGATCTGTGAGGTCGCCGCCTGTAACAAGCCTGCCAACTGCGATGCCGGGGCAACGATCAAACCGGCAAGTTGGGCGCGGATTTCGTCCATCGTTGGCAGGTTCGCCACCGTGTCGAGTTCTTTACCCTGAAAGACCGATGTGCCGATCACTCCACCTTTGACGATGAAGAGTTCAGCGTTGGTTTTCTGCCAATCCTGTACGACTTTCGCCACAGCCGGGAGATTCCCGTTCCCGAACACAACCGCCGTCGGACCTTCGAGCATCGCGGCGGGGACAACCCAGCCGGTGCGCTCAAGGGCGATGCGGAAAAGCGTGTTCTTGGTGATGCTGTACGAGCCGCCTGCGGGACTGCGGAGTTTATCGCGCAGATCATTCAACTTGGCGACGGACAGACCGCGATATTCGGTCACGATAAATCCATCGGTTCCGCTGAGGATCCGGGCGTACTCCGTGAGCAGTTCTTCTTTGCGCTCCCGTGTAATTGCCAAGCGCCCTCCTCCTTTCAAAAAACGTGAGAGGTGCAAAAACAAAACGACTCCAGCCGTGAAGGCAGGAGTCGCAGAATCATCGTGTGATGAAGTTTGCTTACCCCTCACCTCGGCAGGTTAATTAAGCGCTTGCGCGCCCCTGCTGTCCCCGGCAAAGTGTCTTGCTGATGTGAGGGCGAAGTATAGGGGATGGGAGGCGCGGGGTCAAGGGTAGTCCCGCGCCACGCGGAAACCAATTTCATCACTCCTAAAATCTGGCTCGTTTTCCAAACGTAATGAAGAGCGAAAAAGCGCAGTACCCGAGTCAAACCAAGAACCACCGCGCGCAACTCGTTTATGATCAATATTGTTTTCTGTATCTAATTCTCGTCCGTCATCAGGATTATATGGATATACAACATATAAAGAACTAACCCATTCCCAAACATTACCAGCCATATCTAATGCACCAATCCACGAGCTACCATTGGGAAATGCTCCAACGGCTGAGGTAAACTCATTCCAGTCAGAACGTCTATCATTCACATAGGCGTACCAGTCATTTCCCCAAGGATAAATCCAACTGCTTGTGCCGCGCGCAGCGTACTCCCACTCACTCTCTGTTGGCAATCTTCCGCCCCACCACTCAGCAAAACTATGTGATTGAAACCAGTCCACGAAGATCACAGGATGATTTGAATATTCCCAATCACTAATGTAAGTATCCTCGGGTAAGGGAGTACACCCTCCGGAATCAATGCATTGAGCATACTGCGCGTTAGTGACTTCGGCTACGCCAATGTAAAACGGTTCTTCGATACATTGTTCATGCGGGGGCGCATCCTCAAAATCCGCACTACCCATTGTGAAGCATCCCGGAGGCACCAACGCGACATCAATTCCATTAATTGTCGTGATCTGCGGCGTCCAGTCGGTATTCGCGCCTTCAAAACGCGGGTATTGAGTCGGAGTAACATTCGACGTCGCGGTGAATTGAGGTGTAGTCGTGTTCGTCGGAGGCGTGAACGTCGCCAAGCACTCGTTCGCCCCCGACGCGCAAATCGCAAACGGCACATCACCCTGCATCAACAGCAGCGCCCGTGACACCCCCGCTACCGCATCGAACCAGAACACATCCGCCGGAGCTAATTCTTGTGTCAGGGTGACGATGCCATTACATGCTTGCGCGAGCGGAATCCGTCCCCCGGAATTGTGCAGGCGAAAACACAGGGGCGTCGGCAGTTGATCGAAGGGAATCCCGAAGGCGGCGTACTCCTCTAACACGTACAGGCGCGTTTGCCCGTTCACCTGCACTTGAAAACCGAATCCGCGCAGCGAAACCAACCCGCTTGAGGGGATATAGACGGTCAAATTTTCATTGTCGATGAAGACGCGAATTTCAAATGGGGACTGCGCCGCCACACCACCCAACACGAGCGCGATGATCAGCAGAGCGGCGATAACAACGATAGCGCGGCGCATAGCTCCCCCTGTGAGGAAAGTTCATCAATCAGGGAGAGTATAGCGAGTCTGCCCCTCTCCATCGCAAGCGATAGAGAGGGGGAGCAGCGCACTTTCTTTCTCCCCTCTCTAACCTCCGGTTGGAGAGGGGCAGGGGGTGAGGAGTAGTACATAGCGGGAAAGGTGTCGTCACCCGTGCTGGGGCAAGCCCTAGAACGGAATCTGGTCGATGTCCTCGGACTGGTTGTACTGCCCCTGTCCGCCCTGCTGCTGAAAACCGCCTTGACCATCGCCTTCGCCGCGTCCGCCGCTCAACAACTGGAAGGTATCGGCGCGCAGTTCCAACGAGGCTTGAGGCTGATTATTTTTATCCATGTATGCCGATACGTCGACTGTGCCTACAACCAAGAGCGGCGTTCCTTTGCGGACGTACTGGTTGGCGATCTCTGCCAGCTTATTCCAGCAGGTGACTTTGAACCATGTCGTCTTTTCCTGCCGCTGCTCGCCAGACCCGAATTTACGAGTCACCGCGACGCTGAAATCGCAGACCGCTGTCCCTTGTGGGGTATACTTGAAACTGGGATCACGCCCCACGTTGCCGACAATCGTACACTGCATGTACCCCGCCATCAGATACCCCTTTTACTTGCCGCCTGTTTAGTCTGGACAAATTCGCTTATAGGCTGATTTTCGTGCGGCAGTTCCCCTCAGTATAACAGAAATTTCACATGATGGAAAGATAAAAAGCGAACACGCATTCTAACGAAAAAGCGTTAACGCAAGGACGGCTGTTTCAAGTGATCTGTGTAGTGCGGCGGTTTTTCTGGAAGGAATTAGACCGGAGATAAGGTAGGGTAGCACGCTTGAGAGCCTGCCGCCAACTCAAACTCCGCCGGTGTGAGATAATCCAACGACTGATGCAAACGCTCGGTCATGTAGGTCACTTCGAGCCAGTGCTGCAACTGGCGCTGGGCATCATCAAAGTCCTCGTACTCACTGTAATCGACATGTTCCTCTTTCAGGGTGCGCATGAAACGCTCGGCGATACCGTTCTGCTGCGGGCAGCCTTTGTCGGACATGCTGATGTGGACGCCGTGTGTCAACAAACGGTCGGTATGCAGCCAAGCCGCGTACTGCGACCCTTGGTCGGAATGAAAAATGAAGGGACAGTGTCCCGTCGCCAGCGCCTTGTCCAGCGCTTTGAGCGTCAATTCTTGTGCCAGCGAGCGACCGAGTGCCCAACCGCGAATGGCGCGGGTGTAGGCATCGAGGATCATCGCCAGATACAAGAACCGGGTGCCGAAGCGGATGTAGGTGATGTCACCGACCCACACCTGGTCAGCCGCTTTTAGCGTGAGTTCCCGAATACGGTTGGGATAACGCGGGTGGCTGTGACGGCTGTCGGTCGTCTGGACGCGTACTTGTCCGACCGCGCGGCTCATGCCCAACTGGTGCAGCAGTCGCCGAGCGACGTGTTCACCGGCGGGAAAACCACCACGCTGCAATGCCTTACTCAGCTTGCGATACCCATAGAACGGAAACCGCAGCAGCACCGCCTCGGTTGCTGCCAGTAGATCCGCGTCATCTCGCTTGGATGAAACATAATAGGCGCTGCTCACCGGCACATCCAACGCCCGGCAGATCGCCTGTATCGGGTAGTCCTGCTTCAGCTGCTGGATCATGTCCCGTTTTTCCGCCGCGCTGTATCCAGCCCGCTCGATGCCTTTTTTAGAATCGCATTCTCCATCGCCAGCTGTCCCACCAGCCGCTCCAGTTCCGCCACGCGGTCGGAGGACGGTTCAGTCGATCCGCTGCGCTGGTCTTCAAACACGCTCGGCGCACGCTCGAAAAACGCATCGCGCCATTTGTAGTACAACGCTTCGGTGATGTTGCGTTCTCGGCAGCTCTGTGCCACGCTTTTCTCTCCGCGCAGCACCTCCATCACCGTTTCAAATTTGAATTGCGCCGTAAACTTGCGGCGTTTCTGTGCCATCGTTTCTGGACTCCTTGACCCCATGATACTCTCTTATTGGGTCTTCCAGTTTTTCCGCCGCACTACA
>JBGSVJ010000002.1:0-384474 GCA_041753015.1 Anaerolineae bacterium | reverse complement strand
TTCGTGGGAGAGTACGTCACTGCCAACCTGTATTTGCACCTCCTTTCTGTTTCTTCTCCCTGTGCTTAAGCACACCAGCTTGTAACAACCCAGTACCCAATACCAAAAAAGCGGCTCTCATCGATGAGAGCCGCTTTTTTGGTTATTTACGCATTTACTCCCAGCTTCGCGCATCCTTGACCGTGCGCTGAGTGGGATCAATCGTGCCGGGTTCGACGATCACTACGCTGTCCACGCGCAGACGCGCCATTGCCTGCATGTACTGCATCACACCTTCTTCGACATGCTCGGCGGGCTGATCCGGGTTGAGTTCAATATTCACCGTGATTACGTCGCGGTTATTCTCGCGTGTGATCACCGCCTGAGCGCGCTTGATCGCCGGAATGCGGGAGACGGCTGCCATCACCTGATTCGGGTGCAAGAACATGCCTCGCACCTTGATCGCGTCACCGCTGCGACCGAACAAGCCGAGAAGTTGCTGCGCCGAGCCGCAATTCGGATCAGGTTCGGGAGCAAGCGCGCCCAGATCACCCGTACCGAAGCGGATCAGCGGATATTTCTTGTTAAACAGCGTGACGACAATTTCGCCCGCGTTCCCCGGCTCGACGTTTTGCCCGGTGGTGGGGTCGCAAATCTCCATGTACACGCTGCCGACCACGCAGAAGCCGGTAACGCCCGCTTTGGTGTAGGCGATAAAGCCGAGATCAGCCGTCCCATAGGCGGAAGTCGTGGTCATTCCGTACTCGCCCTCAAAACGAGCACGCTGTGATGGGGTGTACGGTTCGGCGGAAAAGACCGCTTTCTTGATCGTGATCGCTGCTTTGGGGATACCCATTTCGGCGGCTTTGTCGAGGATGATCGCCAAAAAGCTCGGCGTACCCACATAACCCGTGACGCCGAGCGATGTCATCATCATGATCTGAAGCTCGGTATTGCCGGGACCTGACGGAATCACCGCTGCGCCGAGCGCCCGCACTGCCTCATCGACTAGCAAACCTGCCGGGGTGAGATGATACATGAACGTATTCAGCACACGATCACCGGGACCGAAACCGACCGAGGCGAACGGCGCAAGCGCGCTCTGCGGATCATCGGGTCCGGGCTGCGGATCGAAAATCGGACCCGGCGAAATATAAATGCGCGGGAGCGTACTCGGATCGACGGTCAAGAAGCCGCCGAACGGTGGGTCTTCGCGCTGAAGTTCCGGCAGGCGATCCTTTGGCGTGACCGGCAGTTTTTGCAGATCGGCGGCAGTCTGAATGTTGGCGGGTTGAACTCCGGCGGCATCCATCATGCGCTTGACGGCAGGAGCATGAGCATAAGCATGGGCAACAAGGTCGCGTAGGCGAGCATCAAAAGTCATGGGGCATCCTCACAAGAACAGAAGGCAAAAGCATAACGCAAAGACGCAAAGGCGCACGGATCGCATGTTACGCGAACACGATCAACGCAGCGATGAGCAGCACCATTCCGAAGAATATCTGGGTGATTCGTTCAAGGCATGTTGGTTCAGGTGCAACCATGCAATCTCATCCTAACCAGCGCTTGCGCCGTTTGTAGTGCTTGACTTCTTTATAGCTCTTGCGTTCGCCGAGTGTGTTTAAGCCAAGATAAAATTCTTTGATGTCTTCGTTTTCGATGAGCTGCTGCGCCGGACCATCCAGCACGATACGCCCATTTTCCATGACGTAGCCATAATCGACCAACTGGAGCGCCGCCCGCGCGTTTTGTTCGACCAGCAGGACGGACATCCGCTCATTGCGGTTGATCTCACCGATGATCTCGAAGATTTCTGCGACGAGCATCGGCGCAAGCCCAAGCGACGGCTCATCGAGCATCATCATACGCGGATGCGCCAGCAGCGCCCGCCCGATCACCATCATTTGACCTTCGCCGCCGCTCAAATAACCCGCGACACGGTGGCGCAAATCACGCAGACGGGGGAAGTAGTGATACACGCGCTCGATGTCGGTGCGGAAGGCGTGACCGCCTTGATACGCAAGCGACCCGATGCGAAGATTTTCTTCAACCGTGAGATGCTGGAACATCGGGCGACCTTCGATGACCTGCACGATCCCCTGACGGACGATGTCTTCCGTGTTCTGGTGATCAATGCGGTTGCCCTGAAACGTGATACTGCCGCGCGTGACTTCGCCCATTTCTGAGGTGAGCAGCCCGCTGATCGCCTTAAGCGTCGTCGATTTTCCGGCACCATTCGCGCCAAGCAGAGCGACGACCTGCCCTTCTCTGACCTCAAATGAGACGCCGCGTAAGACGAGGATCACGCTGTTGTAGATGACTTCAATATTGTTGACGCTTAACATGAGGTCTGCCTCTTGTGTATGCTCCCCTCCCTAACGACATCTCAAGGGGCGACGGGTTCTACTGTTCCTCATTGTGGCGATCCGAGTAGGGACGCGGCATGCCGCGTCCTCTCGTTCATTCCATCTTGAGGACAGGGCACGCCCTGTCCCTACAAAATATAGGTGTCGTCCCCTCTCCAACAAGGGTTAGAGAGGGGTGGTGAGGAGTAATGGATTTACGGTACGTCAGCGCCGCCCGGACGCAGATCCGGCGCGGTCTGGAAGTCTTCCAGCGGAACGAGCACCGGCACGAAGAACTGCGACCCATCTGCGGCTGTAACGATCATGGCGTCAGCCGCACTGGTTGCCAAGCCGCTGCCGTCGGCGTTCAAGTAGGAGATCATCGCCATGCGATTGCCCGAAACCGCGCGCAGTTCGCCGCCAGCGTAATCCTGTGTGTACAAGCCAAGCGGCGTATACACCATCGAGTTCAGCGTTTCCTGAATGGCTGCGCCATCAACGGCATCGAGCGAGCCGACGCGGTTGACCGTCTGGATGTACATTTCGATGTAGGTATCCACGACCGCCCAGCCGAGCAGGTAGGCGATGTTGCGCGTCGAAAGCCCGCGCTCATTCATGTCTGCCTGTTCGGTGATCAAGCCGATACCGGGCTGATCGGTTTCCGACCACCACAGGAAGGGTAGCGAACCGATCAAGCCGTTGACCGACGGCAGACCGTCGCCATCACGCTGGGTACGCTGACCCAGAAGCGCAACCGAGGTATCCAGCGCCCAGTTCACGCCCGCCAGTCTGACCGTATCCTGCATGCCCAACTGCACGAGCGTCGCCGCCACGAGCGCGGGACCGCTGGCGAGCGAATTGGTGTACAGAATGTTCGCGCCCGCGTCCGTCAGGTTGAGGACGTTGCCGCTGATGTCGGTCGCGCTTGGCAGGAAGTATTCCGGCGTTTCGAGCACGGTAACGCCCTGTGCGGCACAGTAGCTGAGCGTCTGTTCGTTGAAGGCGGCTTCACCGAATGCACCGGGCCAACTGATATAGCCAACGGTTGGGTTCGGGTACATATCCGGGTTCGCGCCAACGTAGCGGCAGAACGCGCCGAATTGATCGGCATACAGCGGATTGGTCGCGTAAATCCAACCGGGCGATGCACCATCTTCGCCGTACAGACCGGGGACGCTGCCCGCCGAGATCAACGCGGGAATCTCATCTTCCGCCAGTTGATCGCGCAGCAGTTCGGCATCGCCCGACGCATACAGCAGGATCAGATCGGGCTGCGGATCAAGCGACGAATAGGCGTCATAAGCCGCCTGTGTTTGCGCCAAATCGCCGCCCGTATCGCGGTTGTCGGAGGCGATGGTCGCGCCGCACAGCCCGCCGTGCGCATTAAAATAGGCTGCCGCATCGGTCAAACCCGCCAGAAGCGGCTGGGTGATGAACGCATACGACCCGCTGATGTCACCAAAGTGATAGACCGTGATCGTTTCCCCCGTCAGATCAACGCTGCATTCGGAATGCTGGATGAAATCCGGCAGTTCCTCTTGGGCGCTGACGCTCAGGACACCGACGATCAACACGAGAAGCAGAAGCAAACCTTTTCGCATGACGTACACCCTTTCATCAGAAGAAGTCTAATCTACTACCTATCGTAACCCTCTCCGAAAACCCGGAGCGGGAGAGTTACCGCGTTTGGCTGAACGGTCGCAGTTTCCATGAGATTTTGAAAATCTCCCAGCGGTGCGCCATCCCACGTGGGGCGGCGATCAGGAAGATCATCAGCGACCCGCCGAATAAGAGCGGATTCAGCGCTGCGAACACGTTCACGGTATTGATGAACGGGAACAACGTCGGGATGATCGAGTTAAACCAAGGGATCACCGCCGGAATGATGTTCTGGCTCAATAAGTTGACGAAAGCGACGCCGAACATCGGACCGAGCGGGAAGCCCGCACCGCCGATCACGAGCATGGCGAGTGTTTCAATCGAACGGTCAAGCAAAAACTGGTCGAGCGAGATACTGTTCGACTCGAAGGCAAGCAGACAGCCCGCCACGCCCGCGTACAACGCGCTCAAGAAGAAGGCTTGCAGCTTATAGCTGAACACGTTGATCCCCAGCAGTTCAGCGGCGAGGTCATTATCGCGCACGCTGATGAAGGCGCGTCCAACACGGGTGCGCAAGATGTTGCGCGCGGCAAGCATCATGAATACGGTCAGGGGGATCACGATGTAATACATCGCGTTTTCATGCGCGAAACTGATCCCGAATAAATCCGGGATCGGCACTTCGAGCGGGCGTGATCCGTTGGTAAGACCTTCGAGCGGGTAGCGGAGCAGCCAAGGGATGATGAACTGCGCCGCGAGGGTCGCCATCGCTAGATAAAACCCTTTGACGCGCAGTGACGGCAGCCCGAAGATCAATCCAACAATCCCTGTGACCAGCGCCGACAGCGGGAGCGCGATCCAGAAGGACATGCCGAGTTCACGGGCGAAAACCGCGCTGCTGTACGCGCCGACCGCCATGAATGCCGCATGACCGAGCGAAATCTGCCCGGTGTAGCCGATCAGAATGTTTAAGCCCTGCACGGCGATCACGAAGATCGAGATGCGGACGATCGTGCCGATCCATAACTGCGGGAACAGGTTGATCCCGAAAGGACCTTCCACCGTCAACAGCGGGATCAGCAGAAGGAGAACGAACAACCCGTTGGAAATCCAGCGATCACTGGTTGTCCGGTTCAGGGATATGTCTTGCGTGTAACTGACATCAAAAACGCCGGAAGGGCGGATATTTGCTGACATTCAAACAATACTCCCGTCAAGACGTGGCAAAAACGACGATCACACTTTCAGTAGAAGCGATGTCGGGCAGTCCACCCACGTACAGCAGCGAGCCATCCGGCGAAAATGCTAGCGATGTCATAGTGGGGTTGCGCGCCGCAAGCGGCATGCTGCCCAACAGCACAGGATCACCCCCGCTGAGTGACGCAAGATAAACGTCGGTTTCTGCTTGGCGCACATATGCGATCTGCGTGCCATCCGGTGACAGCGCGAACATAGCGCCGCCGGGGATCAACGGCGTGGTCTGTAAGGTGTCCAGATCAAGGCGATAGGTCATTTCGTCGAGCGCGTGATAATAAATGGCATCGCCATCAGACGTGAATTGAATATCGCGCACATCGAAACGCGGCTGCAGCAGATTATCGGGATCAATCGTGTATAGGTCTGTCCATGTTTGCGTCGCCAAGTCATAGACGCTGATCAACCCGGCTTGATTCGCCATCACGAACATGGTGTTGTCAGGCGACAGCGCCCCCGTGATATACCCGATATACCCCGTCGCCATCGCACCGCCGCGCACGAACTCCATCACCTCAAGATACGTATCAAACGGGCGCGACCATCCTCCCGACAGCGTGAGCGTTTCGAGATCAACCAGAAGAAACGGGGTCGGGTAGCCTACGCCGCGACCGATCAATGTATCCTCGTTTAACAGCGCGAGTCCTTCTAGGCTCATAAAAGGCAGGCGACCGGAGCGCAGCGGCTCAAGCGCGGCGGTATCCCACACGACGATCTGCCCGTTGGTGTGCGTCGAAACAAAGAAACTGCCGTCATTCGAGAAAACGATGCTGTTCGCGTAATCCGTCGCGCTGTTGAGTTCAGCGATCTGCTCACTCGATTCCATATCATAGACTCGGAGCGCAATATCCGACGGGGAACTGATGATTGATTCTTGGAAGATGCCAGTTTCGTATATGACGGCGAGGCTTGCATCCGGCGAAAAAGTCGCACGAGCAGTCACTGTAGCGGTCACAGGAATCCACTTGCCTTCGTCTTGAGCGGCGGCGGTCAGCGCGAACACAAATAGGCAGAAGATCAGCAGGGCGGCGCTGCGCATCCATCTTGAATGGATCATCAGTGTTCCTTTGATAAGTGGCACAAGCGATTACGGCTAAATGCGTTCAATGCGCTTCTGACCAAACAACCCATCCGGGCGAATGACCAGCACGATCATCAACACGACATATGGTGCGAGTTCTGTTCCCGCCTGTGAACCGGGGAACAGCAGATTCGCCCATTCCTGCACCAACCCAATCGCCAGCCCGCCGATCAACGCGCCGGGGATGGACTCTAATCCGCCGAGCAGCACAGCAGGGAAGGCACGCAGCGCCAACAGCGGCATATTCAGCGAAAGACTGGTCGCCGCACCTTGCAGAATGCCCGCCACGCCACCGAGCAAAGACGCAATCGCCCACGCAACCGCGAGGATCGCACGCACGCGCAAGCCGACCGCCTGACCGAGTTTTTGATTTTCGGCAGTGGCACGCATCGCCAAGCCAACACTGGTGAAGCGGAAAAACGCCACGAACGCGCCGAATGCCGCCAACGACAGCGCGAACGCGATCAGCAGTTCAGTGCGGATAATCAGCGGTCCGTCGAGGACTTCGGTGATGCGAATGGGCGACGGAATACCGATCTCACTCAATCCGGCGAACAAACTGAGCGGTAGTTCAACGCTGCCCCAGATCAACTGGGTGAATCCGTGCAGGAGTTCGCTCAGTGCCAGCGTCATCAAGACCATCGCAAACAACGGCTGACCGATCAGCGGGCGAATGGCGAAACGCTCCGCCACCAAGCCGATCAAGACTGCGCCTAAACCTGCGCCAATGACCGCGCGGATCATTTCCCAACCGGGGGGCAGAACGGACAGGATGAGCGTCACGACGACACCCGTGCCGATCCCGATCAAGTGGGTGCGCGGTTCGCGCAGTGAGCGCCAGCCGTTCGTCGTGAGCGCCATGAACATCGTCGCCAACGCCAGCACCCCCGCCGCAATCGGGGAGATTGGGACGGCAGAGAAAAAGCTGTAAAAGATCAAACCGCCCGCCAGCATCATCCAACCGTGCGCGAAGTTAAACACGCCGCTTGCTTTGTTGATCACGACGATGCCGAGGGCGATCAGCGCGTAAACGCCGCCGACCAACACGCCCGTGATTGTGCTTTGCACGAGACGGTAGCTTCGCTGCGCGCCGATGATCGGCGCAAGCCATAAGATCGCGCCGATCAGGATCACACCCCAGACCAGCCACGTCACAAGTTTTTGATTGTCACGTAAAACTTTTGTCACAAAAGAAGCCTTTCAAGATCAATCACGCTCATGGCCCCTAGGGGATACCCGCTCTTGTAGGAGCGCGTCACGACGCGCCCGCCGACATTTTGTGACGTATTGGGCGGCTCGCAAGCCGCCCCTACAGACACCGCTGAAGCGACAGAGGTCAGTGCTGCCTACATCTCGCACACGCGAACGGACGTTTCGACCGTCCCTGTGCGCCCGTCGCGGTATTTCACTTCAGCGCTGACGACGACTTGACTTAAGTTGTGATACATCGCGTCGAGCATCTGTTTATATTTCACTTCCAGCGTGCGGCGGCGCAGCTTGCGCGTCCGCGTGAGCTCGTTTTCGTCCGCGTCGAAGGCTTTGTGGAGGATCACGAACTTGCGAATTCGCGCCGCCGGGGGCAGCGTGTTGTTCACGCGCTCGACTTCACGCTTGATCAAGTCGTAAGTTTCCTGCTTCTGCGAAAGATCGACGAATGTCGTGAAACTGATCCGGTTCTTTTCCGCCCAGCGCGCGACGTTGTCAAAGTCGATATTCACAATCGCGGTGACGAAGTGTGTTTCGTCGCTGCCGACCGCCATCACGTCTTGCACGAATGGGCTGAACTTGAGCCGCCCTTCGATGTACTGCGGGCTGAAGCGTTCGCCGTTCGCCAACTCGATCATGTCGCTCACGCGGTCAAGGTAGATCACATGACCGTCTTCATCCGCGTAACCCGCGTCGCCTGTGTGGAACCAGCCTTCTTCGTCCAGTGCTGTCGCGGTTTTTTCCGGGTCTTTGTAGTAACCTGCAAACACCGCGCGCGACCGAATCCACATTTCGCCATCTTCCGCGAGTCGGATTTCAACGCCGGGAGCGGGTGCGCCCACTGTCTCCAGCTTGATATTGCCTTCGTAGTGGAGCGTGTGCGCTTGACATTCGGTCGAGCCGTACAGATTTTTCAACTGAACGCCGACCGCGCGGAAAAACCGCAGTTGATCCGGGCTGAGGGTTGAACCGGAGGTATAAGCGTTGCGCAGCCGCGTCATGCCGATCATGTTGCGGAGTGGAGAGAACACAAGCCGTTCACCGATGCCGCGCAGAATCCGCAAATGCACCGGAACGCCTTTGCCCGCGTCTTCGTAGTCGATCACTTTGTAGGCGATGGGTAGGAAGGTGCGAAACAGCCGGCGGTTGATCCATGTGCTGTCGTTGATGCGCATCTGCGTTGTGCTGGCGAGTCCTTCCCAGATGCGGCTGGGGAAAAGCAGACTGCTCGGCGCAACTTCACGGATGTCATTCTGCACCGTCGCTTGGCTTTCCGGGAAGTTGACCGTCACGCCGCTGATCAAATGCCCCGCTAACCCGAGGCTTTGTTCGGTGATCCACGCCAGCGGACTGAACGAGACATATTCATCGGTGGGGTAGGCGGGGGCAATGTTGATCACATGGCGGTTGCCGTAAATCAAATTGCTGTGCTTGATCATCGCGCCTTTGGGGAGGCTGGTTGTGCCGCTGGTGTAGCTGAACAGTGCGAGATCAGATGCTTTACCTTCCGCGACCATCGCCTCAAACTGATTGGCATGTTCCTTCGCCAGTGTTTCGCCGTGTTCGACCAAGTCTTGAAACGACGCCAACCAAGGATCGTCGTAATGCCACATCCCCTTGTCGTCCCAGTAGATCACGCGGCGGACATTCGGGATTTTCTCGCGGATAGCGAGGGCTTTGTCACACTGCTCTTGATCATGCGCGAACAGATAGACTGAATCGCTGTTGTCGATGACATAGCCGAGTTCTTGCAGGTTGGCATCGGTAAAGATCGCTGTTGTGACGCCGCCCGCCGCCCAGACCGCCAATTCTGCCCAGTAGAATTCGGGATCGTTTTCACCGATCAGCGAGACTTTTTCATCGCGCTTCAGCCCAATTTCCGCGAGTGCCAGCGCGAGATTGCGCACCACCCGGTAGGAGTCTGCCCATGAGAATTCCTGCCAGATGCCAAAGCGCTTTTTGCGCATGGCGATCTTGTCCGCGCCGAACTCTTTCGTGCGGGCGACAAAGTGCTTCGGCAGCGTATCTAAATCTGATGGGAGCGGCTGAAGCTCGACTTGCTCTTTTGACCGCAGGATACGCGGTTCGGCTCGTTGTGCTTGACTTGTTTGCTGCGCTGCCATCGCCGTTACACCTCTTGACCCAGATATGCTTTGACTACGCGCTCATCCTGCTTGATCTCGTCAGGTGTGCCTTCAGCGATTTTCGTCCCGAAATCGAGCGCGACGACGTGGTGTGAAATATCCATCACCAGCCCCATATCGTGTTCGATGAGCACAATTGTCATCCCCTGCCGCTCGTGAATATCGAGGATGAAGCGCGCCATGTCCTCTTTTTCTTCGACGTTCATCCCTGCCATTGGCTCATCCAACAGCAGAAGCGTCGGCTCAAGTGCAAGCGCGCGCCCCAATTCAACCCGCTTACGCAAGCCGTAGCTCAGGTTGCCGACGATGGTTTTACGGATGCCTTCCATCTCCAAAAAGTCGATGATTTCTTCGACCTTTCGGCGGTGTTCGATCTCCTCACGCCTTGCCGCGCCGACAAACAGCGCGCCCGTCACCATATTCGTTTTCATATGGATGTGCCGTGCTGCCATCAGGTTGTCGAGCGTGGTCATGTTGGTGTAAAGAGCGATGTTCTGGAACGTGCGCGAGATGCCAAGTTTGGCGCGGCGAAAGGCAGGAAGTTGGGTGATATCCCGCCCGTCAAAGAGGATCGCACCCTCTTGTGGATGGTAAAACCCGTTGATGCTGTTGATCAGACTGGTTTTGCCTGCCCCGTTTGGACCGATGACGGCGAAAATCTCGCCGCGCTTGACCTGAAACGAGACGTTGTTAAGAGCGCGAATGCCGCCGAATCGCAGAGAAATCTTCTGCACATGCAGCTTTATATCAGCAGGTGAATCGCTCATGTAGAAACGTACCTTAAGTGGCGAAAGAACAGTGTAATTCTTCTGGTTTTTTAGTGTACGTTTCGCATTGTAGCGGCTTCTTGGATTGTCGGCAACTTAATACGAGATGAGTTGTAGGGCATGCGAATCAAAACAGGGGCGCGACTATCGCACCCCTGTTTTGATTCGCTTAGAAATGCATTTCAGATTATTGGTGACCGCTCAACCATGTCACGATGTCTTGTATGACCGTCTGCCAGTTCTTTTCATTGTGGATTTCATGACGCAAGTCGGGGTATACGATCCGCTGTTTGTCCGGGCTGGATACTCCCTCAAGCGCGAATACACTGCCGTTTGGCGGGCAGATTTTGTCCTCCGCGCCGTGCAAAAACAGGACAGGTAAACGCACCGCGCTGATCTGCGCCCGCGCCGCATCGACTCCGTTCCCGATGCTAACGCCCGTGCGCACGCGCATCTTACCTTTCCAATTGAGCGGGTCAGCGGCAAACGCGGCGGCAACGCTTTGATCGGCGGCGAGTTCGCTGGCGGGGGTGGTTTCGGCAAGTGGCATTTTCGGCACAATTTTGTCGAGCAGTTTAGCGGTGGTCAGCAGCAGCGGCGAAACTGCTTCGTTCGCTGCCAGCGGCAGCCCGCTCAGGATCACACCGTTGAGTTCATCTTGATAGCGGATCACGTACATCAAGCTGATGAGCGATCCCATGCTGTGACCGTACATGAACAACTTTTGACCCGCGAGTTCTTTTTTGATCGCGCTGACATACGTGTGTAAGTCGTCAACCAATTCGTCAATCGTGTTGACATAGGCGCGTTCGCCGGTGCTTCGTCCATGCCCTTGATGATCGAGCGCATACACGGTGTACCCGGCTTTGTTGAATGCTTCGATCACATGAGTATAGCGTCCGTGATGTTCGCCGTATCCGTGTACCAGCACGACTGCACCCTTGACCGGATCAAGGGCGCGGTAGGTGGCGGTGTAAATCGTCTGTCCGGTTTTATTGGTGAACTGCTGGGTCATGAGAAAAATCTCCAAAGAAAGTGACGCTGAGGGTTAACTGTCCCAACTAACATGATAAACGCATGAACTACTTCCTCGCTTGCGACAGGGATCATGGGGTTCATGAGTGACACGGGCGAACAACCCTTGAGGGCAGAAGCGCCGACTCATGCTGTAGATAATCCCGTAGTCAAAATCACACGGATAGGGGTTCTCGCAAATCATGTCGATCTGATGATCGTCCACGACTTCCACATGGTAATAACCGATTTCCCCACCGCGATGATTCATGTGGTAAGCCATATCGATTGACCGGAGGGCAGCTTCAAGGGTGTCAATTTCTGTTGGAAAGATCGCGTTTTTGGGAATTTCCATACCGATACTGACCAGATCAGACATGCTGCCGGGGAGTTCGGCAATTTCTCTGAAAGCGTCGAGCCAAGCTTGCTGAGGGTACCAATGATCCCGCAAAACATTATCGAGTCCATGAGCAGCGAGAATAGGAGCAGCGATTGTGCCCATGCCTGCCGTAATCGACAAAATAGTTGTGCCATTGACTTCAACATCAGGGGCGAAGGCGATGAACTGAGCCATGAGAATCCTCGATTGAAAATAGTGAAGAATAGGCTAGTAATGTGATTCTAGCTCAGTTCTGCCATTGTATTTGCTAGAGGATTAATGAGGGCAAAAGTGCCATGAATTCGCCTTCCTCAGATTCCCCGGGCGTGTCCGATACTCAAATCCAACTCCGCCCCGAATTCGGAGAAGGGGTCAGGGGTGAGGGGGAAAAACGGCGATTGCTAATTATCGGACAAGCCTTCCCCACCTTTCACCCGTCACTCAAAGCGACATCGGCTCGTCGAGGCGCATCCACGTCCGCCCGATGCGGAACAAACTGCCGGGGCGTAGGCTCACTCGTTCCTTGATCGGGGAGCGCTCACGTTCGACGAACGTTCCATTGCGGCTGTCGAGGTCTTCCAGCCAAAACGAGAGGATAAACGGTTCGGTGACGCTGTCCGTTGCTGTCACCGTCATCGACTTACAACCGACCCGCGCATGCAGCCTCGACACCTGATTATCAAACGGCATGTGAATATCGCAGCCTTCACGCCGACCGATATGCAAAATCAACTCGTCGCCGATGTCAGGCTGCTCGAAGCGCATGGTTTTGCCATCCAGCGGACCACTCATAAAGGTGATCGAAATTTCTTTCGTCGTCATGGCTTCTTAAGCCTGTTCCGCGTTGACTACTGGATAAATTTGTCGCGCAGTTCGACACATGCGCGGGCTTGCAGAAGCTTATTCCGTGATTGTTGATGTCCCGGATCGATACTCAGCGCTTTTTCAAAGGCGATCACGGCGTTGGGGCAGTCATCAAGATTCAGACATGCTTCACCGACGTTGTGCCAGAACCACGCGTCATTCGGGTTGTATTTGACCGCATTTTCGTAACAAACGCGCGCTTCTTCCCAACGCGAAAGCGCGGCATATGCCAACCCTTTCCCGTTCCACGCCCATCCATACTGCGAATCACGGGTTAACGCCGTCTCATAGGCTTCGAGCGCGTCTTCAAATGCGCGCAGACGACGCAGCACTTGTCCTTTGCGTGACCATGCGATCGCGTTTTCTGGCAGCACCTCAAGCGCGCGTTCCACGACTGCCAGCGCTTGGGTTTCGCGGCGCATCTCCAAAAGCAGATCAACCTGATTGGTATAGTACCAGATCACATGACCGTCTTCCGCAAGCGCCTGTTCATAACTGGCGATTGCTTCTTCGCGCCGCCCTAGTGATTCGAGCGTCAGCCCGCGCCCGTTCCACGCCCACGCATAGCGTGGGCTGAGCGCAAGCGCGCGATCATAGGCGGTGAGCGCATCTTGAGGACGGTTCAAACGACGGAGTGATTGACCACGCTTTGCCCAACTTTCGGCGTGTGAAGGGTTGAATTTGATCGCTTGTTCCAGCGCCTCCAGCGCCTCGCGGAAGCGGTTCAAGGAGACGAGTTCATCCCCTTGGTTGTACCAGTACCACGCATCGCGCGGATCAATCGCGGAGGCTTTGCGGAACGCGGACAGTGCTTCTTCATGTTGATTGAGCGCCGACAAGACCAGACCGCGCCCATTCCATGCCCACGCATTCTGCGGGTCTAGCTCAATTGCGCGCGCATAGCTTCGCAGTGAATCTTGCAAACGGTTCAACCGCCGCAAAACTTGACCGTGTTTCGCCCATGTGCGCGAATTCCGTGAGTCGCGTTTGAGCGCTGTTTCCAGCAGACTCAGCGCCGCTGCATGGTCGGATCGTCCGGTGAGCAGATCAACCTGCTGATACAAATAGTAGGGATCGGTCGAATCGCTGTCGGCGGCATGGCGATACGCATCTAGCGCCGCATCAATTCTGCCGAGCGCTTCATATGTCATGCCCAGTTCATTCCATGCCCATGCGTAGGTCGCTTCGGACTCGACCGCATGACGATACGCCTCAATCGCTTCTTCATACTTACCGAGATTGCGCAGCACATTGCCGAGCCGTGCCCAACTGCGCGCATGAGGTGGGTTGAGTTCAACGGCGCTGCGGAGCAGGGGGAGCGCTTCTTCGTATCTGCCGAGCAGTGCCAACACATTGCCCTGATTGTAGTAATGCCACACATCCCCACGCCCAAGCCGTGACGCTTGGTTGTACGCTTCGAGCGCTTCTTCGTAGCGCTCTAGCTGTTCAAGCACGATGCCTTTGCCGTTGATCGCCCATGCGTAATCAGGTTGCAAGCGGATCGCGCGATCATACGCTGCGAGCGCATCCTCGTAGCGCTTCAAATACCGCAGCACTTGACCGAGTTTCGCCCAACTGTACGCATGTTCCGGGTTGATGCGCACCGCTTCTTGCGCGGGCTGCTCGGCTTCTTCATATTGGCTGAGTTCGACCAGCATTTCGGTCAGGTTGTACCAGTGCCACACCTCATCCGGCTGGTAGCGCGCCGCGCGTTTGAACGCGAGGAGTGCTTCTTTGTGCTGCCCCATCGCCTTCATCGCCAAGCCGTAGCCGTTTTGCGCCCATGCGTAAGTCGGATCAAGATCAATCGCCTGTTGGTAGGCGTGCAGCGCGCTGGGGAAGTCGTGCATCAAGCGGTATACTTGACCGAGCTTCGCCCAACTGTTGGGATGAAGCGGATCGAGCTTGAGCGCTTGTTTGAGCAAGGCGACCGCTTCTTCATACCGTCCGGTATTTTGGAGTGCGTCGGCTTGGTTGTACCAATTCCAAACGTCATCAGGATCGATGCGCGTCGCTGTCTGATAGCATTCGAGCGCGTCGAGCGGCTGCCCCATACGCTCAAGGACGATGCCTTTGCCCTTCCATGCCCACGCATAACCGGGTTGAATCCGCAGTGATTCGTTATAGCAAGCGATTGCTTCTTCATAACGGTTGAGCAAGCGCAGCGTGCGTCCTTTGCGCGCCCACGCCCACGCATAATCCGGCTGAAGCGAGATCGCTTCATCATAAGCGGCAAGTGCTTCTTCGAGCTTGCCTAACTCCGTCAGCGAATAGCCTTTATCCATCAATTCGCGCGCTTCGAGCGCTTGCGCGTTGATCTCGATGATCGGCGTTTCACCGGTCACATCTCCGAAAATCGCGCTCAATTCGTTCACGATCTCCGTCCATGAGGCAGGGCGGTTTGACGGGTCTTTTTCGAGACACGCCATCACCAGCGCTTGCAAGCGCGGCGGCAGTGAAGCGGCGGCGGCGATCTCAAACGATGGGCGCTCGTGCAGATGGGCGTGAATCCACGCCTCCATTTTCTTGACGGGGAAAATGTGCTTACCGACCAGCATTTCGTAGATCAAGCAGCCGAACGCATACAAGTCAGAGCGCATATCCACAGCAGCGGATCGCGCTTGTTCGGGTGACATATACGGCGCTGTGCCGATGATCGCGCCGACGCGCGTCAAGCGTTCGTCTGCCGGGGCGCGGCTGGCGCGTTCGAGTTCGATCAGCGGCGGCAGATCAACCAGATCGAGCGAGCGCACCAAGCCGAAATCCGTCACTTTGGCGATTCCGTCATGCGTGACCAGAATATTCGCGGGCTTCAGGTCGCGGTGAACCAAGCCGGGGATGCGTTGGGTCGCGTGCTGCATCCCGGAGGCGATATGCAAGCCAAACTCAATCGCATGGCGCACGGTCAAACGCTTGTGTTCGATCCAACTGCGGAGGTCAGCCTCTAAGCCTTCCGGTCCGCTGATATGTTCAAGGATGATGTGCGGGCGTCCGACGATATTCTGCACCAGCCGCGCTTGCACGATATGGCGGTGTTTTTCGAGCCGTATCCACGTAAACGCCTCCTGCTGGAAGCGAGCGACGGCGCGTTCGTTTTCGAGAAACTTGCTTTGAAAGGTCTTGAGCGCGACCGGTTCACGCTGCGCATGATCGTAGCACAGGTACACCACGCCCATCCCGCCGCGCCGCACATCCGCGACTTCGTAGCGCGTGTCGATCATATCGCCCACGCGGAATTCACCGCCGACCGGATCAACGGCGCGGCGCGCGCGTCCACCCGGCGAACGCCGCTTGAGCGCATCGTTTTCGAGCGACGACAGCGAATTAAGCGCGTCTTCTTCGCGGTGAGTTTCGCTTGCGCCGCCGTTGCCTACGCTGCCAAAAATGCGCGATTCGCCTTTTTCCTCGTTCACATCGCCGTAGGTGATCAGATTGTCTTGTTCAATGCGCGCAGGCGGAATCGTGTTCCCATCTGAAATGGGGAAGTCGGCGTCAAGGCTGGCGGAAAACTGCGACAGTTCCGGTGCATCAGTCGGGCTGGCGAACTGGGTCTGCTCCAATGAATCGCTCATGCTGTGCGTGAGCGGGTTGGGCTGCATCATCGACGGGCGCAGATATGCCGCCAGCAGCGATCCCAACTGCGCATCGGTTAAATTGATCTCGGATGATCCGACCGTGAATTCGCTCTCGCTCATACCCGAATCGGTATGTTCTTCTTTGAGCGAAACGACTGTCTCGTTATGCATCTCCCGAACGTTCGAGATTTCGTCGCTGTCGTCGTCTTCGGCGGCAGCCCACAACGCGACGGCGATATTGCGGCGCGTCGGGTGCTGCTGCGCAGAATCGGCAACCCAGTCGATGAACTGGTTGATCGCGCGGTGCGCGGTCAAGCGATCAACGTCATGACGGGCGCGTTCGGCGGCGCGGCGGTAAGCGATCAACGCTTTGCCGACGTAGAACACCAGCAAACGGTGATCCGGCGTGAGACTGCGCATCGCGCACAGATCACCGAGCGCGAACAGATCATCAATATCCTCGCGGCGCAGCGCAAGCCGACCCAACCGCCGAATTTCGGGATCGGCGTCGGTGGCGAAAATATCGCGTTCGTCCAAAGGGTGCGGCATGCGCAGCAGTTTGCGCGCCTCCGGGCTTTGGTAAGGAAGGGGCGTGCGTCCGGTTTGCGGAGGAATCATGGCGTCTCACACACGGGCGGCTGAGAACTCAAGCAGCCCTTTTTCTTTGTCAACTTCAACGACAATAGTATCACCGGGGTTAAAGGCATCTTCAACAATGCGGGCGCTGAGTGGGCGGGTGAGTAGGCGTTCGATGGCGCGGCGCAGTGGGCGCGCGCCGTTGATCGGGTCATGACCCCGGCTGAGGATCATTTCGCGCGCGCCGGAAGTAAGCTCCAGATTCAAGCGCTGTTCTTCTAAGCGGCGGCGCAGTTCGTTCAACTGTAAATCCAAAATCTGTGCCAGCGAAACAGGAGTCAACGGTCGGAATGTGACAACTTCATCGACACGGTTGAGGAATTCCGGGCGGAAGAACCGTTTGAGATGCGCGCTGTAATCGGGTACATGATCCGCGCCGCCAATAAAGCCGAGCGCTTTCCCCGTTTCTTCTGTGCCAATGTTGCTCGTCATGATGAAAACCGAGTTGCGCGCATCGACGACTCCGCCGTGCGCATCGCTCAAACGTCCTTCATCGAATACCTGAAGGAAAATATCAAATACTTCTGGCGCGGCTTTCTCGACCTCATCCAGCAGCACGACGGTATACGGGCGGCGGCGGAGTCCGTCGGTCAATTGTCCGCCGCGTTGGGTATCTTTGTAACCGGGCGGCGCACCGATCAAACGGGCGACGGTGTGCGCGTCATGGAATTCGGACATATCCAAGCGGAGCATCGCGTCATCGCTGCCGAATAAGAAATTCGCCAATGAGCGCGCAAGCTCGGTTTTGCCGACGCCGGAAGGACCTAAGAACAAGAACACGCCAATCGGGCGGTTCGGGTCTTTCAAGCCAGCGCGGGCGGTCTTGATCGCTGCCGCGACCGTGCGCACCGCTTCGTCTTGCCCGATCACACGGCGCAGTAGGATGTTTTCAACTTCGGACAGGCGGCGCTTTTCATCCTTCGTCAGTTCGCTGATCGGGATGCCCGTCCAATCGCTCAACACGGCGGCGATGACTTCAATACGAACTTCGTTCGGCGACGGATCGGGGTCTTCATCCGGCCCGATGGTGCGGATCACCACACGGGCGCACGCTTCGTCGATCAGGTCAAGCGCTTTATCGGGAAGGCGGCGATCCGGGAGATAACGGACGGAGAGCCGCACCGCTGCATCAAGCGCTTCCGGTCGGATCGTGACGCTGTGATGCTTTTCCAGCCGTTCGCGCTGACCCATCAAAATCTTGAGCGTGTCATCTTCGCTCGGTTCTTCAATGTCAATCGGACGGAAGCGGCGGTCAAGCGCGGGGTCTTGCGCGATTGCACGGCGGTATTCCTCATGGGTGGTCGCGCCAATGCACACGATTTCACCGCGTGCGAGCGCTGGTTTCAGGATGTTCGCCGCATCGAGGTTGCTGTCAATCGTATCGCCCGCGCCGACGATGGTGTGAATCTCGTCGATGAACAGAATCACATTGCCCGCCGTGCGCGCTTCATCAACAATGCCGATCAACCGTTCCTCAAATTGACCGCGCAGCGATGTCCCGGCAACCAACGTGCCGATCTCGATTTGCACGACGCGCTTATCGAGCAGGGATTTAGGCGCGGTTTTTTCGTAAATGGCGTATGCCAATCCCTCGACCACCGCCGTTTTGCCGACTCCGGCATCACCTAGAAGGAGCGGGTTGTTTTTCTTACTGCGCGCCAGCGTGCGTGCTACCGCACGGATTTCGCGCTCACGGGCAATCGCCGGACCGATTTTGCCATCGGCGGCTTGCGCGGTCAGATCGCGCCCGTATTTGTCGAGCAGGGGAGTCGGCACGCGCCCGCCAATCGTGGCTCCGCGCGGCACAGCAATTTCGCTTGACGAGAAGCGGAACGGATCATCCGGCAGCGAGTCATCGAGATCGGAGAAATTGAGCAGATCGTCGTCGCTGTCGATATGAATTTCGGACGGGATCGAATCCGGGATTGGGTTGGCAAGATCGCGCTCGTAAGCATCGTTATGCAAGCGGCGCAGCCAATGTTCAACACGGAAACCCATTTCTTGGAGCTTGCGCACGGGAACGCTTTCGCCTTCTTCTAACAGCGCAAGCAGCAGATGGGCTTCATCCACGTCTTCGCTCTCATCACGATCCGCGATGAAGATGGCGATTTGCAGTACCATTGCCGCGCGCGGGGTGATCGGCAGTGTCTCGGTGATGCTGCCTTCGCCTGTACCAAGTTCGCGGCGGAGATCGGCGCGCACATTGCGCGGGTTTAACTGGGCGCGGCGCAAAAGCTGCCATGTGGGTCCAGTTTCATTTTTTGTCATGGCAATAAAGAAGTGTTCCACGCCGATGAAGGCGTGCTGTAGGCGTCGTGCTTCTTCAGCGGCAGCGGCGATATGAGGAGCACAGCGCGCACGCAGTTCTTTTTCGGGAATATCGGGCGGTATAGTCACGTTTGCCCAACCTCTTATCCGTGTGAGACGTTCAACTACAGAACAAGCGTTTATCGTTGGCGATTCAGCTTCAAGTATAGCCTAAGTATAGCGCATCTCATTTCTAAACCCATCGGCTGGTGCAAATCCATGACCTTTGCCCGTTTTGAGGGATAGGGTTGTGCGCTATAATGACCGCATGTTCGGACTGTGCGGGACAAAGCATAACGTAGGAATTACATGGCGCTCACCGATCCGCTAATCGGACGCATGTTAGGCGATTACCGCGTGATTGATATTCTTGGTCGCGGCGGCATGGCGCGGGTGTACCGGGGATACGATCCGAAGCTGGAACGGTACGCTGCCATCAAGGTAATCGACTCGGCGCTGCTTAGCAATCAAGAATCCGAAGATGAATACCGCGCCCGTTTTCGGCGGGAAGCGCGTGCGATTGCCCGCTTGAACCATCCCAATATTGTTAGTATTTTTCAATATGGCGAAGTTGATGCGCTCTATTACATGGCGATGAATTTCATCGAAGGGCGCGATTTAGGGCAAATTCTCAAGGAATACGCGACTTACAGCCAACGAATCCCGGTCGAACAGGTGGTGCGGATCGTCAGCGATACCGCGTCGGCGCTCGATTATGCGCATTCCGGCGGCGTGATCCACCGCGACGTAAAACCATCGAATATCATGGTCACGCCGGAAGGGCGCGCGATTCTGACCGACTTCGGGCTGGCGTTGAGCGTGCCGGAAGGCTCAATCGGGAATACGTTCGGCAGCGCGCATTATATCGCGCCGGAGCAGGCGGTATCCTCGGCACAAGCCGTCCCGCAGAGCGATTTATACTCGCTGGCGATTGTGATCTATCAAATGCTGACCGGGCGTGTCCCGTTTGATGATCCCAGCGCGATGAGCGTTGCCCTCCGTCATATCAGTGATTTGCCGCCGCCGCTGCGTAATTTCGTGTCGGATGTTCCCGCCGGAGTTGAGCAGGTCGTCCTAAAAGCGCTCGAAAAAGATGTGAAGCGGCGTTACCCTGACGGTCAAACGATGGTGCGGGCGTTGGAAGCGGCGTATGCGCCCTTCCTCGGCTACTCATTGAGCCGCCCGCCGGGCGCAACCGGAACAACTCCGCTCTTGCGGCGCATCTCAACCGATGAGATTAAAGTCACGACAGCGACGGGACAGTTTCCTCAAGCGGAGCAGTCCACATGGACGGAAAGTGTGCCGCTGAGTGCACGCATCACGGACACATCATCGCGCGCGTCGTTACTTCTCGCCCGCGCCGAGTCGCTGACCTCAAGACCGGGGTCAACCAAGCCAAAGCCGGAAACCCGGCAGGCATCTCCGCTGCGGTTGATCGCCGTGATTCTGTTGTTGGTGGCGATTGCGGCGGCTGCGTTATTTGTGCTGACGAATATGCCGCCAAACAATGCTGATGGGGGCGATGGTACAGCGGTTGCAGGTGGGGGAACGGTTGCTGTTGGCATGGATCAGACAGAAGACGCGACAGTTCCGCCGTCCGACACACCGCTGCTGCCGACGGATACGCCGACGCTTGAGCTTCCTGCGACCGAAACGCCTGTCACGCCAACGGATATCCCGACCGAAACTCCAGTACGCCCGCCGACGGTCACGATCACGCCAGAGGGCTATATTGCCCCTGACCCGATCAGCAGCGAGACGCCGACACTTTCTCCGGGTGCGCCAATCGTGCTGACGTATGACACCTTTACGCTGGTGCTGCAAAACCGCTCGTCTGAATTGGTGAATATCAGTGGGATTTCGTTTGTTCGGCTGAACCAGTTAGGCACGCCGATCACATTTTCGGCAAGCGATTGGGACCCGGTATCGCGGAACGGCTCATATTTTATGCCGGGCGGCGGTTGTTATCATATTTGGCTGATCTCGCAGGAATTTCAAGGCGTGCCCGCGCAGTGTTCAGCCCGGTTTGGATGGGAGGCGGTTGGCACAAACCGTCAATTCTGGATCAGCAGCGAACCGGGGGCAACTTTTGAAGTGCGGCGTGGTGGCGACGTGCTGGCAACCTGCCCGACGAACGCCGGACAGTGCAGTTTTACGCCGTAAGAGACTTGCAATCGCGCTTAGCTAAAATGAGGACGGCTCACGAGCCGTCCGAAAAAAACGGCGGTGCTCCATTCAATACGTTTGTACACAAATCTTCACAGCACAATGTTAGGCACAGAGCATGACGCTGATCAGCCACAGCATGAACAATCCACACCGTCTCGCGCACACGTCCGACCTTGAACAGGTGGTTTGCGATTACTGTGGGAAGGATGATGCGGACATTTTGGGGACGCTGCCCCCTCTGACTGAACTCCCATTCCCCATGCACCGCTTCGGCGCGTCGGTGATCGAGACATGCGGAGCAGCAATTCATTTCATGCGCTGCCGTACCTGCGGCTTGGTTTACATGAATCCGCGTTTGACCGAATCTGCGATCGCACGTTTTTACGACAAGGTCTATCCGCTCATTCTGCCGCGCGCCGACTATGAGCAGCATCATGATGTCCGCAGCCATTATCTGCTCGACATCACCGCAGCCTACTTAGCGCCATCGACCGCGCCGGTTTCGGTGCTTGACATCGGATGCGGGGGCGGTCAATTCTTGAGCGCGGCACAGGAACGCGGTTGGCAAATTTACGGCAGTGAAGTCTCGACCGTAGCGGCACAGGCGGTCAGCCAACGGCTGGGCGTGTCGATCCATATCGGTGATTTTCGTGATATGCCGCTCCCGCTCGAGTCGCTGGACGTGATCACGTTGTTAGAAGTGATGGAGCATTTGCGTGCCCCCGTTGATTTTGTGCGTGATGCTGTTGCACTGCTCAAACCGGGCGGCATGCTGGTGATCGAAGTCCCGAATATCGCCGCCGCCGAGTATCGCCTTGCGCGGTTGCTCGGTCAGATGTATCGCGGTTTCATCGTTGAACATCTCTATTATTTTTCGCCTCGCTTCATGCAGACGCTCATGCGCGACCTCAATATGCGCGTGGTGCGCATGTCCAGCAAACATGCGGAAATGCATCTGCCGAATCCGCTGCGGGATATACGGAACATGCTTGATCGCAACCCGCCTCCGGTGGTGGACACCAGCGCAGCCGAATCGAATCCCGCCGTCGTGATTCCGCCGCTCCCACCTGTTTCTTTGCCAAAACGAATCGCGCGCCAGTTGAATAACTATCTTCTGGATGTTGTTTCAGCGCTCAGTCAAGGCAGGGCGGAGACTTTGAATCCGGTGGGGAACACGTTGTATGTGTGGGCGCGCAAGGCGCGGGATACAAACGAACTTTAAGGCGAAGGTGGTGTGCCGATCAACGTCGCGGTTGGCGGTGCGGTCGCGTTCGGGATGCTGCGCGGATCGCTGGCAACGCTGGCGATCAAGATTGCTGTCGAAATCAACAGCGCCAGCGCGAATAACATGATTAACCGGATCGAACTGCGGCGGCTTGCGCCGATATTGCCCGCGCGCCGCTCTGCTAACCGCGTTGAGACATCCACGCGGGCGCGGCGATCCGAAGCGCGCGACGGTTCACGCTCTCCACGAATCACACGCTCGCCCAAGCGCGCATGATCGATCAACCACGAGTGCAGTAATCCACCGTTCAAGCGAATTTCACCCGGCGTTAGGATCACCGCTTCGCTGTATTCCAGCCCGCGCACGGCGGCATTGATCGAAACGAGGTCGAGCGGGTAATCCGTTTCCACAAGATAACCTTCGATGCGGTCAGCGGTGATCGCCGCACCGGGGTCGCTCTGGGTGATTGTGCTGATCGCGGTTAGCGTCAAACGCTCGTTGGTGTTGAGTCCGCGCCACAATTCCGCGTAATCGCGTTCGCCGTAAGCGTACACCGTCGGCAGCATCGCCTTGATGTCGTCGTCGGTCATCTCGCTGTGTACGCTGTTGATCGACCATTTGCGATACATCAAATAGCCGAACTGTTGGAGCAAACCGGGAGCACCGCCGCTTGCCGCGAGCGCAGCATCAATCGCGTCGTCGGTGACTTCATACGCGGCGCGCACAGGCTCGCGGAGCAGCCACGCGGCATCCGGACGGGTGAGCGCGCCAAGTCGAATCACATTGGTGACGGACACAAGCGGCGCAAATGCCGGAATCTGATGCTCATGTTCTGCGCCGAGCGCGAGGATCACATCCATCGGGTGATCGGCTCTACCGATCAGCCCATGCACATAACTTAGGCTGTCCGCCGGAAGGATGCCAGACCGGACTGCGTGTACCCATTCATCCGCATCATCGATCAAAAAGAGTAGGCGGCGCGTCCCGCGCAGTGACCCCAACATGGCGGGGAGAAATGTCTGTTCAAACCATGCGCGTGCGTCGTCTTCAGGCGGCGCGAGATCGCTCAAGCGGGTGGTTGTGAATCCGGCGCTGATCAATGAAGACGTCGCCGCTTGCGCCCATAGCAGCAGCCAATCAGTTTCGTCTTCAATGGGTGCGGCGCGCGGCGAAAGATATGCGCCGAGGCGCGATTCGGTAAACAGCGCGCGGGCGGCATACAGCAGGGCAGTCTTGCCGATATGACGCCTACCCAATATGCACAGCGCGCCGCTCGAATCCGAGCGGGCGAGATGGCGGTAAATACGCGCGAGGGCATCGGCGCGACCCGCGAACGGTGCGTTTTCGACATCATCACCATAATCGTGATGATAAGGGTTAGGCGGAATCTGGTTCGACATATGCCGGATTATAACACGCGCACGATGCTATAATGCGGCTGTTTTGCCGCTGCTGGTTTGATCGAGGATGTGGGATTGTGACGAAAGGTACACCGCCGCGTATTCTGGCGCTTGTCGGAATGCCCGGCGCGGGAAAATCATTGTGCGCGGCACATTTGCAAGATTTGGGATATTTTCAGTTTCGATTCGGCGGGATCGTCGTCGATGAAGTGGTGCGGCGCGGGCAGGCGATCAACCCGGTGAATGAAAAAAACGTCCGGGAAGAATTCCGTGCGCGCGAAGGCATGGATGCGATCGCCAAACGCGCCCTGCCGATACTGCGTGAGGCGCTGACGCGGCACACCACGATCATTATTGATGGACTGTACAGCTTCAGCGAGTATAAGACGCTCAAAGGTGAATGGGGTGCAAGCCTGATCGTGATCGCCATCACCTGTGCGCGCGACCTCCGCTATGAGCGCTTGGTCAACCGCCCGGAACGCCCGCTCACCCGTGCGGAAGCGGAACAGCGCGATTACAACGAGATCGAGAACATCGAGAAGGGCGGACCGATTGCGATGGCGGATTACACTGTCTTGAACGACGGCACGCCTGACCAGTTGATCGGCGCGTTGGATCGACTGCTCGGCATATTGAAGGTCATACCAAGATGAGCGCAGCCGCGTAAACCAACGTTTTTCTAACCAGAGGTTGCGCATCACCGACGGTATTCTCTATACTCCGTCTGGACTTATGTGCCATGTGGAGACTGGGCTTATGCGGCGCTTCATGATTGCGTTCGCGCTTGTCGGTGTCTGGGCGCTGCTTGTTTTGAGTGGGACTTCTTCGCGTTCGTCCGCTCAGGCGGCAGCGCCGCGTCCCAGCCCCGGCGATCCGCCTGTTGCATCTTTGATCACGTTTTCGCCGCCGGATGCGGATGGGGTGATCACCATCACCGGTCTATCCGGCGCGGTTGTCCCCAACGGGAGCGTGATCATTCGTAATTTGTACACCGAAGCGACGGCAAACGCACCGGTCGGCGTGACCGGTGCGTTTACTGCTCACATTTACGGTGAAGGGAATACGCCGTTCTGGATCAGCCGGGTGGATACCGCCCAGCCGCCGGAAACCTCGCGGTTGCCGGGGAGTGTTCTCGGCGGCGCGGGCACGATTGTCTGGTCGGGTTTTCCGCGTGAACTTGATCTGACCGAGGTCACGCCCTTAGCGGTCGATGGCGATCTCGGTGATTGGGATGCGCTGGCGCAGTCGAGCATAAACGGCTCACTTCACGCGGTGCGCAGCCGTGAGGCGCTGTGGATCGCGGTGCATGATTCGCGGATCGCGCCGGTGGAAGGAGAAGCTGCCTCTGTACGGGTGGTGTTCACGGTTGATACCGTCACCTACGCGGTCAATGCTTCACTGCGCGACGCGGGGCTGTCCGCCTTCGAGCGCTTGAATCCCAACCGCTCATCGCTGGATGCGCTCACCGTGACCACATTTGCCAGGGATGGCGCGGCTGAGGTGCGCATCCCGCTGAGCTTCCTTGACCGGATCAATACGTTCAGCGTGGTGGAAGTCGAGCTTCTCAGCGCGGCGAGTGAAGACCTCGTCGTGTACCCCGCTGCCTCGGAAGTGCTCTTCCTTGATGTAAATGATGGCGTGTATCGTGTGAACGGCTCCGCAACTGCTGACGGTGAAGCGTTCTCCGTTGGCGGCGTGTTGGGCGAAGGCGCGGCATTTTGGTCGGCGTGGGGGCGTGCCAGTTTGCTTGCGCTCGACATAGGTGATTCGCTGCATATTGAACTCGATGTGACGTTTCACGAGGTCAGCCTACCCGCTGATCTGCGCTTGTGGGTGGCGGTCAGCTTGCAGCCGATCATCGAAAGCGGTGAGGATGGGTGGGAATACCCCGGCGATGTTGGCACGAACAACGGCTGGTCTGGTGTGTCGTTCAACGGGCTGCCCGTCGATAACGTTGATCGGGATGAAATCGCGCTGATCGTACCGGTCACGCCGAATCAATTGATCTTTCACGAAGACTCCGTCGATTTCGCGCTCGATTTTACACTCACACTGCCCGAAAGTGTGGAAGAAGGGTTCCGGCGCGGGTTGTTTGTGCCGCGCTTGGAAGGGGTCGCCGCGCAAGCCGATCTTGATCCGTCGCTGCTGATGCTCGACGAATCGGCGTATTGGGCGCGCAGTCCGCTTTTCGGTATCGGCGACGGTGCATCCCGCCAGCCGATCACCCGGCTGCCGCTTGTGATCAATGTGGGCGGCATTGAAAATGCCCCGCTGCCGAGCGCGCTCTTATACGATACGCCGAGCGATGGATCGCGCGGGATCATGGCGGACGAAAACCGCGCCGATTACGCGCTCACAAACCGCGTGATCTTCAACGCGCCGACGTATATTTTGCCGCCGTTCCGCGATGGCACGGATGACGCGCTGGCGTACATCTTAGAGCCATATTTGTTGAACATCCTCCCGAATGTGTATGACTCCAATGCCGCGCCGCTGATCCCGTTTGATTTTTCCGGCGCGAACGCGAATGCGTCCGTGCTGCACGTCGAAGTGACTAAGCCAGATGGCTCGGTGGTCGATTTAGGCGAACTGCCGATCTTGCAGTCGGCGCTTTCGACGGCGACACTGAACGAACGCACCGCGTTTGGCGCGCAGTCCCCGATCGATATGTACCGTTTGACGACTTACGATCCGACGTTGATCCGCTTCGCATTCGATCAATATGGCGAATACACGATTGACAGCCGGTTCAATGTCCGCGATGTGTGGGGAAATACGTATCAAGGCGGGGGAACGTATCACCTGCTGATCGGTGAGCAGTTCGAGATCATTCCGGCGGTGCTGCCGGGGACGCCGATGCAGATCGGGGATGTGTTCCATGCGGGCGTGACGCTCATGCCCGGAGCGCCCGCCGATATAACGGTCAACTTGACCGTGTACCCCCTCAGCGGGAACGACCCGATCACCCGGACGATCACCGGGCGGGCGAACCGCTACGGCATCTTCGTCCCCAATGATGAGGATGAAGCATTCACTTTCTTCGTGCCGGGGATGTACACCGTCGATTATGAGGCGCGCTATACCGATGAGGCGGGACGCTTATGGGCGGCGAGTTTGCGCTCGGTCGGCTTGATCGCTTCGCCCGATTCGGCACTGATCGCACGTGGTCAGCGCGGCTTGCTCGGTTCAGACGAACTCCCGCTGACATGGTTCCGCGCCGACGGCTACCGGGGCGAAGCCGTATCGCCCGTTACGCCGTATTTCCCGTATTTCTCCGGCGATGTCGTGTGGATCGGGGAAACTGCCGAAAGCGGAATCGCGCCCGCGCTCCGCTTGCAAGACCTTGAAGGTGCATACGCGCAGCAGGTGATCGACGCGCTGACGGACGACGCTCAAGCGCGGCTCGAATATGAAATGCAAACCGGGCTGAATGCGCCGCAAGCTGCCGCGCTCGGTGAACTCCCCGTGTACGGCGATGCGGGTGGCTACGCTTTTGTCAGCGCGGTGCGTCCGGGGCTGTCGCTGCGGGCATTCTTGCGCGCGGGTGGCTTCAGCGGTCTGCCGTTGTGGTGGGACAGCGACGATGTGTACAACCGTCAGATCGGCGCGGGGACGACGGGCGACCGACCCGGCGATTTTGCGTTCTTGTTCGGCGGTGCGTTGATCCGCAGTGAAACCGTCGAATCGGTCTCGATTTACGGAGCGTTGAGCGTGGTCATCGACGACAATGACGCACGCGGCGAACGGCTGTATCCGCCGCTGAATGGGGCGGCGGGCGGCGGTGATGGCGGCGCACTTGTTTCGATTGACGACCGCGACTTTGATATGTTCTTCGTCCCGTCCGGCACACCGCCGGGGGCATTGATCCGCGTTGGCGAAGACATCACCACAGCGGGGCAGGTCGCGCCGACCATTGCGGCGGGCGTGAATATCACGATCACATCACCGGATGGAGAAAGCACTCACTTCAGCGGGCGCGCGAACGCGATTGGTTACTTCTACAACCCCGATTTTGATGTGACTGCCGATCAAATCGGCGTGTGGACGGTTGATATTGAAGTGGTCGGCGATGCGGTCACGTCGGTTGGGGAGGCGCAGCCGCCGTACCCGACGGGCAGTGTTTTACGCGCGTCTGGTACATCGTATCAGGTGTATGTCCTGCCGGTTTCGAGCGAAGTCTTGGAATCGACGGTGCGGCGCGCCGATGTGCTGATCCCGACCGGGGTAGCGTACAACTTCGGGTTCACGATTCCGCAAGCGTGGCAGAATCCGCGCGCGTATGTGACGCTGCGCACGCCGTCGTACATTTTGACGGACAGCGCGGTGCGGATCAACGGGCGGAGCTTCGGCTACCAATTCGCGCCCGCCGCGATTCGTGGGAGCTTCCCGAATATCGAAAATGAGCCGCGCGGGAGCGGAAATTCGGTTGTTGATCCGATGACGCTCACTGTTGTGATCACTGGCACAGACTCCCAAGGGGCGCTGCAAATGCAAGCGCGCCAGTACACGCTGTTCTACAACCGTTTGATGCAGCTCACCGATGGCGAATGAGCGACATTCAGGGGGAACGCACATGAAGCGGAACGCGGCGAAACGCGCATTGGTGGTGATCTTTTCCCTGCTCAACGGCGCGGCGGTTGTGTTCGCGCTGGCGCTGATGGCGGTCAGCGTGCCAGCAGGTGTGACTGCTCAGAACGGCGCAACCGAAACGCCGCTCCCACTATATTCGCTGCCGGATGCGCGCACCAACCGCGCTTATACCAGCGGCAGCATGGCAGTGCTCAGCGGCGGGCGGACGGTCATCGCGGTCAATTCGATCAACGATACGGTATCGATTGCTGTGCCGTCGACGGGGAATATGATCAGCGAAATTCGGGTCGGGCGTGACCCGCGCTCGGTCGCGGTCACGTCGGATGATACTCGCGCTGTTGTGACAAACCGCGTTGACAGCACTTTGAGCGTGATCGACGTCCAAGAAGCCCGCGTCGTCAATACAATTCCAGTCGATGGTATATTTCCGTATGGGATTGTGATCGGCGATGGCGAGATCGCGTATGTGTCGCTGCTTGGCAGTGATGCCGTTGCCCTGATTGACTTGGCGACGGGTGCGGAGATCGCGCGGATTGCGACCCCATCTGCTCCGGCGGGGTTGGCGCTGTGGGGCGAATTCTTGTACGTCACGCACTTCTGGTCAGGCGAATTGACGCTGGTTTATCTGCCGCAGCGCCGCGTGATCCAAACGGTGACGATGGGCGCTCCGGTCAGCGTGTCGCAGTCAGTCGAAATCGATATTACGCGCGGGTTGGCGTATCTGCCCGGTTCGCGGACGTATGCCGAAAATCCGGCGCTCACGTATGACACCGCGGCATTCCCAACCGTCAATGTCATCGATCTGCGCGGGAATGCGATGCAGCGGGGTGGGCGAATCGCGCTCGATACGGCGGATCGTCCGGTGAATATGCCGTTTGCGACCGCGCTCGACCGCTTTCAGCAGCGGTTGTACGTCGCCAACGCTGGCAGCGATTCGATTACGGTGATCGACCTGAATACAGGCGAAGCGCGGGCGCATATCGACGTCGGCTCAAACCCGCGCGCAATACTGCTCAACCGCGACTATACGCTGTTGTACGTGCATAACGCGCTCGACGCGACGATCACGACGATCACGACGAGCGATCTTGAGATCGTTTCAACGCTGCCGATCAGCAACCTCACCGTGTCGGTTGATGTGCTGCTCGGTGCGCAGTTGTTCTACGGCGCGACCGATCCGCGCATGAGCCGCGATAACTGGTTAAGCTGCGCCGTGTGTCATTTTGACGGGATGAGCGATGGTCGTGTGTGGGCGGGTTTTGGCGCTGGTGGGCGCAATACGCCGCTGCTGTACGCGCTGCCTGAGACGCCGCCTTACCGCTGGTCGGGTACATGGAGCGAACTGGCGGACACCGAATACAAGATTCGCGCACTGCTCGGCGGCACCGGCTTGATCGACAGCGTACTTCCGCCGCTGCCGGAAGAACTGCATAACCCGCTGAACGAAAGCGATCTTGATTTGCTCACCGCATACTTGATCACGCTCGCACCGCCCGCACCGCATAGTAATATCGATCAAGCCGTGATCGCGCGCGGCGAAGCGGTGTTTACGGGGCAGGGCTGCGATACATGCCATGTGGGGACGGTGGGAACGGATTTGCGCGTTTACGACGTTGGCACGGGAGGCGAGTTTGATACGCCGGCGCTGCGCTGGCTGGCATGGAGCGCGCCGTATTTCCACGATGGACGGGCGGAAACGCTGCGCGCCGTCTTTGAGCAGCCCGGTACGCACCAGTTGATCTACGATGCTGCGCCGGAGGAGATCGACGCGTTGGTGATGTTTCTGCTCACGCTGCCAGAGTCACCGTGAATGTGATCTTCATGAGAAACCAATGTAAACTTTAGGGTTTAACCCTTGCTAAATTTGCTCCACATCAGTATATTGAAGACTGAGATGAGCATAATTCATCGCAGATGGGTTTGATGGCGTGAGCACAAAACAAGACGGCAGCATTCGCGCTGCGATGCAAGAATATTTGGCAGAAGCCTATCGAATCGCGTACTACCAACCGGATGATCCGTATATTTCGACATCCGCGCTGGCAGAAGCGAAAGGCGTTTCCGCCCCCGCTGTGACGCGCATGGTGCAGCGGCTCAAAGAAGCGGGATATCTCGAACACGAACCTTACCGGGGCATTTACTTGACGCCGAAAGGCGAACGGGAAGCACTGGCGAATATCCGTCGTCACCGCTTGGTTGAAGTGTTCCTTGTCGATGTAATGCGCTTCGGTTGGCACGAAGTCCACGACGAAGCGGATCGACTGGGCGAAGTGGTGAGCGACCGGATTGTTGCGCGCATGGAAAAGATGGCGAAGCATCCGCGCCGCTGCCCACACGGTGAGCCGATCCCTTCGGTTGACGGTATGATGCCGCGCGTGGTCGATACCCCGCTCAACGAAGTCGCCGTCGGAGCGCACTGGACGGTCAGCCGCGCGAATACCCATGACGCTGATAAACTCGCGTATCTAGGCGAACTCGGTTTGCGTCCGGGGACGACGTTCACGTTGGTGTCGCGTGCGCCGTTTAACGGACCGATTCATCTGGATGTTGATGGGGTGGATCGCGTGATCGGGCATGAATTGGCGGGGGTGCTGCGCGTGTGCGAACCCGCGCAGTTTGCACTCAGCTACGAGCATCCGTAACCGTAAGCAACTCCTCTAACTGCCAATATTGAGTCCATTCGTAAGCGGGTGGATTCGCTTGGCTATTGCCATAGATTTCGATTGGTCTAAACTTTAAGTATGACTAATCAAAATCTATGGAGCTTATGATGCTGTCACCTGAACGCATTCTCATCGACGGGGGACTGCTCGTCGTCGTGATGAGCGCCCTCGTCTTGGTATCCTTGATTATCAATCCGCGTATCTGGCTGCAAGATTACCCGGACGCGATCCGCAAACGCGCCGCACCGTTGACCCCCGCCGAGAAACGCCAGCAGCGTATCTTCATGATTCCTTTCATGGCGGCGGTGATCATCATACCCTTCTTTTCCACGCGCGCGGTTGTGAGTATCGCGGGTGCGGAGGCGACATTTGGAACGGCATTCCTTCATGCTTTCTTAGTGCTGAGCCTGTTCAACCTGTTCGACGCGCTGGTAATCGATTGGCTGTTTCTATGGGTGATGCGTCCCAAGTTCGCTTTCATCCCCGAAGCATGGGCGCATCAAGATGAGCTTTTCACCGTCAAAAAAGCGGTCGGGGATTGGCTGAAAGGGGTGGTATTTTGCACCGTCTTCGCCTTGATCCTCACCGTCGTCGTGATGGTAGTTCGTTAAGCGGTCAAAGGGAGGCATATCGGTATGCCTCCCTTTGACCTCAATTGTTGACGGACCCGCCCGATGAGCGGCAGTCGTACAGGACCGGGGCGGTGGCGGCACGCGGAATCATTCCTTGAGGCGCACCGCCCATACCCGGCAGAATGTCTTCAACGGGCGTGCAGTGATCCGCCGCCCATGCGCTGATCTCGGCGCTTGTCGCCCCGCCAACCGTGCCGACGCTGAGTAAGTAGCGAATGCGCCCGTCATTCACCCATTCCGCGAATTCTTCCGCATCGATCACCGGATCATTCCCCGAAAACCCGCCGAGGAGCAAAACCGGGCGGCGCGTGCTCAAGATGAACTGCGCACCCATCATCGCATTCGGCACAGCAAGCAGATACTCCACATCCGTTGTGTTTTCTTGCAAATAGGCGATTAGCGCGTCCGTACCGGGAAGTGCGGCGCTCGGCGCACCGCCGCCGATTCCGACCGGCGTATTGCCGAGCGCGTTCACGTTCGTAACGGTTTCGCCTTCGTAGCTCATGGGTAAGGTGACGTTTGGGGCGGGATCGAGGACGGAATACAAGATCCACAGCGTCGGCGCGATCATGATCGCGGCGGCAGCGACCACGAATCCGATCAGGTGCGCACGGGTGCTTTGGAGCGCCATCAGGATCAGGCTGATCGCGATCAACGCGCCCGCCGAAAACAGCCAGCTCAGCGAGACGGTGTACTGCGCCGCGACCACACCTTGGATCACCAGCGTGATCACGAACGCCACAAGCACACCGATAAACGCGAGATCACCGCGCTGATGCGCGAACTTCCACAGATACCAAAAGCCGATCCCGATCATGGCGGCGGCGGCAGGGGCAGCGGTCGCCAAGTAATACGCGTGGAAGAAGCGCGCCACGCTGAAAAAGACGACACAGATGATCAACCAGCCGCCCCACAAAACAACGCCTTTATCTTCGTCACGGATCGGGATCTGCACGGGTGGCTTGAACAAGCGGATCAAAAGCTGAATTCCACCGTATACCGCTGTCATCAGCGCAAGGGGGAGCATCCACGCGAGTTCGTTTCCCAATTCGGCTTTGAACAAGCGCAGAAACCCCGGTTCACCCACCTCGGAGGTAACCGGGTTGCCAGCAATAATTGCGAGCACCGCGCCCACACCCCCCTGTGGCTGAACCGGAAGCCCCTGCGCCGCGCCGGGTGCGCCTTCTACCCCGTTTAGCCGCTCCAAACCGTTGTAGCCAAAGATCAAGTCCATCACGCTGTTATTTTGACTGCTGCCGATGTACGGGCGTGCGTCCGGCGGGATGCTGTCTACGATTAGCGCCCACGAGAATGAAACGCTCAACAGTACGCCGAGCGCGGCAATCAGGCGGATGATTTTTGCGCGCCAGCCGAGCCGCGCGCCGAGCAGATACAGCGTCAAGAACGCCGGAACGGGGAGAAAGGCTTGCAGCATCTTGATATTGAAGCCCAAACCGACCAGCACCCCGCCCACGATCAGCCAGCCGATTTTGCGCGACTCGGTCGCTTTCAAGAATGCCCATGCCGCCAGCAAAAGCATCAGGATCAGCGTGCTGTCCATTGTGTTGTTGCGGTCGGTGACGACGCTGATCGGCGTGACGGCGAGCGCCAGCGCCGCCGCGAGTCCCGCTCCCGCTCCATGCGTCCGCGCGATCAAATGGTAGAGCAGCAGAACGGACAGCACCCCGGTGATGATCTGCGGGAGCACGACGACCACGCCAGACACGCCAAATACCGCCGCGAACAGCGCCTGAATCATCAAGCCGAGCGGTGGTTTATCGACCGTGACCGATCCGCCCGGTTCAGCGGCGGCGAAAAAGAAATTCGCGGGCGACTGCACCATCGATGCGACTGCTGCCGTGTAATACAGATTGCCGTCCCCAACAGCGCTCAAGTTGATCAAGCGCAGCGCCGCCGCAGCGAGTAAGATTCCGATCAGGAGGAACAGCGGTGCGGAACGGCGAAACGGAGCAGAGTTGGGGGTCATATGAAACATGGATGCAAAATCTCCGATGGATGGCGCTAAAACAGCATAAAAGACGTTTCAAGAGGCTGTCAACCGTAAGGAGCCGCGCAGTATTTAGTGTTCTTCACAGGGTTCTGTGTTAATCTCTACAATTAGGGTGCGGTATCCAAACGTTGTAGTCGGGCGGTGGCTCTCGTGGAACACTTTTATTACGGTCAGGTACTATACGAAGGCAAACCGCAAGGAGAGCTTCGCCTCCTAGCGAAATCGGCAGGAATCAAAGCAGATCACTTCAGCGAAGTGATTTCTGTGCTGCGTCTGCCTCCGGCAGTGGGCGATCCCACACTTGCCGTTGCCCTGCTGCGCGGAAGGTCGATCCCTCATATTTTCGTTCAATCACAGGTGGGGGAGGCGGGCGGTGTATTGTGCCATTACTACCTGCCGCCGCTTGACATGCTGCGTCAGTTGGGGGGAAACATCCGGCGCTTACTCGGTTTGCTTGAGCCGTCGATGCCGCAGTTCACGCGCACCGATGCGACACTGCCGCCCGTCGAACTTGATAAGACCGATCCGCTAACCGTTGAGCAGCAGCAAGAAGCGATGCTCGCGCTCCTCGGTGCGACCAATGACCGCATCGAAGTGATCGAACCGCTGCTTGCGGCGGTGATCATCGGCGTACCGGTGGTGATCAAAGGCGCGCCAACCGACTTGAACGCCCGCATTGGCATGATCGAAGGGCTGCTGGCGCTGCTGCCGCATCCGGCGCGTGTCAGCGTTACGTTTGCGACTCATGTCACGCCGACCAGCTTTGCGAATGCGCAAATTCGTTTTGTGACGAACGACACGCCTGATCCGTCGGATGCGCTGATTTACACATGGGGCGGGAAGAAAACCGACGGTGTGAAGCCCGAAAATGATTATGCCCGTTATATCCGTAGTCAGCTTCGGCTGGATACCGAGCTTGTGGTCGACAAGACGACGATGCTCACACCGATCGCCGGATGGCGGCTGCGGCGCGGCGAACCACTCAGTGAAGCGCTGACGTATGCTTCGTTCCGGTTGACCATGGATGAAGCCGTGAGCAATGGGCTTCCAGTTGAAGCGTCCGAAGTCGCGCGCGTGTTGAGCGTTGATCCCACGCTGACAGAAGAACAGCAGACCGCGTATGTGCGGCATTTGCTGGCGCTGGTCATGTCAACGGATGATGTCGAAGATGCCGATTTGGTCATGTCGGCGGCGGGCAAACCCCCGCTTGAGCCGATCATCCTTGCACAAATCACCGACATGCTTAACAACGGGCGGGCGCTCCGTGTTTACCGCGCCGTCACCCGCTGGCTGACCAATCCAGCCGGATTTAAGGGCATGTACTGGATCGATTTGGCGCAAAAAGCGGCACTCGCTTACGCACAGGCGATGGTTCGCAGCCGCGACAGCAAAGCAATGACACTTTTCCTCGCACAGGTGCGCGAAAATGCCTCCGCGTTTGAGGCAAAATACATCGTATCACGCCTGTTGGAAATCGCGCTGCCGCTGGCTGCCAGTGATCCCGTGTTGGCGCAGACTTCCGTCCTGCTGGCGGCGACTACGCTCCCGCTCGATGCATGGCAGCGGTTCATCAACCTGAAGCCGATCTTGGCGCAGCTTCCGCGCGCGCTAGGGCGGTTGATCGCCTACTTAAACGCCGATGCGAATATTACGCTTGCGCCGGGATTGATGGCACAAGCCGCCAGCGAGTTTGGCTCGTCGTGGCGGTCGCTGATGCTTGCCCGTTTGAGCGAAGTCGCGCTTGCTGTCGGGCGTATGGATGTATTTGACGAGCCGACCTTGAGCGCACTCGCAGTTGCGGCAGCGACAACCTACGGCGATATGTACGACAGCGTCATGCGCCGCGTGGTGTATCACTTTGGTGATGATGCCGCGCTCAAAGCGTTGGGCGAGGATGCCGCGAAAGCACTGCTTGAAATTCTGCTGGCGCGCGGCGCATATGCCGATCTTGCGTCGGAACTTGGGCGGCAGGGGCGTATCCTCTATCCCAGCGGCAGACAGGTCGAATATGCGGCGATGGTGCGGACGCTGTTCGCCAGCGTGCCGATCCTGATCAGCAGTGTGCCGGAATGTGTCGCCGCGCTTTCGGCAGAGGGGACAAAACCGCTGCCGCTGATCATGGCGCATTTCGGCGTAATGGAACAGCATCAGTGGTCGCCGCAGTTGCGCGACGTGGCGGGGCAGCTTGTTTCGCACTTAGGTGCGCACCGTCTGATCCTCGAAGGGCTGCCGACCGACCTTATGCTTGAACTCCTCGGCGCGTTGAGCGCCGCCCGTGACCTGCCGAATACGATCCGAGCGGCAGTGCTGATCCCGATGAACACAGCGCGGCGCGGGGATGACGGTATTCCGGCGATGCTGCACATGTACCGGTTGCTCACATGGGAGCCGAACGTCGAAGGCGCGGCGGAAGTGCAAAAAGCCGCGTTAGAAAACCTTCGCCGTTTCGTCCGCTGGTCGTCGGAAGGTTCGGCGCGCAATTTGATCAACCAAGTCGCGCGCATTGACGAAGGCTTGATCGAATCGCTCAAGGCGACTTATGTGATCCGCCGGATGTTGGGTGGTGAAAATATCGCGGATTACGCTTATGCGCTCAATACCGCCGCGAATTTCTTGCAGGATACAGGCGCGGCGTATACGGATCGCCAGCGCTTGCCGCTGCACAACGTCATCGTCGGGGATTTGGACAGCTTGAACGGCGGCGTGAGCGATCTCGAACGCAAACAGCTTGCCGATGCGCTGATCGATCTGATCAAGCTGGCGAGTGGGCTGGCAACGCAGCATCGTGTTGCGCACATCAAAGAAACCGAAGCGGATATTCAATCGCTGTTGGACGGAACGGGCGAAGCGCACAGCGTGATCGATATGTTCCGCGTGATGAGCGGCTATTTCGGGCGGGGTCGGCGGGTTGTGCCGAAGATGGAACGTTTGATGGACAATCACCCGCTTGGGGATCGCACCGCTCCCGCGCTGCTGCGTGAACTGCAAACAATCGTCATGGTGTTGAAAAACGCCTTGCTCACGTTCCCGTACAGCGGCAAGATCAGCGTGCGCGCCGTCGAGATCGTCGGTGAAATCGAGAGTTTGTGGGGCGATATTTCGCTGGCAGAGCGGCGCGAATTGGTGGCTGATCTGGCGATGGACTTACAGCGCGTGTCTGACATGCTGTTGGCGATTACGAATCGAGTCGAAGCCAAGCCGCTGTTAGAGCAAAACAGCTTGACGCGCAAGCTCGACACGAATCGGCAGCGCCCGGAAAACACGCTTGAGTTCTACCGGTTTGTGCAGGGGTATTTCCGCGCGCGGATACGCCAGCCCGCGCCGTAACCGTTGGCGACGACTACACATGAGTCTTAAAGCCCGCCTGCGCGGGCTTTTTTTGCGCGTCAAGTGCGCACCGCCGAATTCCTGTATAGTAAAGAACATGCAGCCTCTAGCGGGAGACGGTAGGCTCTTTTATGGAAATTGGGATCGAATTCGGAAATTACAAAATCACCGAGCATATTGGGCGCGGCGGCATGGCAGATGTCTGGTCGGCGCGCGATCTACGCCTGAGTCGCACGGTCGCTATCAAAACGATAGCGCGCTACGTCGCCGCCGATCTCGATCCGGTCGCGCGGTTTGAAAGCGAAGCGCGCACGATTGCCGCGCTCGAACATCCGCACATCCTCCCGATCTATGAGTTTGGTGATTTTCAGGGGCAGCTTTATATCGTCATGCGCTATGTCTCCGGCGGATCGCTCGAAGACCTGCTCGACGGCGGCGCGCTTCCGATTGACGAAGTGCTGCGGCTGGCACGACCAATCGCGCAAGCGCTCGATTATGCCCATCAAAATAAAGTCATTCACCTTGACCTGAAGCCGAGCAATATCCTGCTCGACAGCATGCGGTCGCCGTATCTAGCGGACTTCGGCTTGGCGACGGTGTTGGGTCCCGAAGGACGCGCGGCGAATCCCGGCTCCGGCACGCTCTTGTACATGGCTCCTGAGCAGCTCACCGCCGCCGATCTCGATCTGCGCGCCGATGTGTATGCTTTCTCGATCTTGATCCATCACATGCTGACCGGGCAGCTTCCGTTTGAAGCGCCGATGCCGTTGGCGATCAAACAGCTTCAATCGAATGCCGAAATGCCCGACCTAACGCGCTTTTTGCCGAATCTCCCGCCAAAAGTGACCGAGGTTTTGCGGCATGGCACAGCGATGGAACCGCGCAAACGCGCCGGGTCGATCATGACCGTGTTTGAAGCGGTTGAAGCCGCGCTGACAGGTATTCGCGTGACGGCGGCGATGAAAAAACTTGCAGCGGATAAACCGCCTGAACTGCGCACCACGCGGATCAACCAGCCGCCGCGCAAACCCGGCGAGATGACCACCGATTTCGATGTGGATATGCTGGCGACACAGGGACTCGCGGGTGTGGGGGACTTGGATGAGGTTGCCAACACACGCCAACTCGATACAGGGGCAATCACGATTGGCGAGTCGCGCCCGGTCGCACCACCGCCGTCCGCGCCTGAAGACGATGTCCGAACGATCAACGTGGCGGATACCTCCCCTGTGCCGGAACTCCACCCCGATGCGGTGATCGAAGCGCCGCCCGATCTGCCTCCCGGCGTCGATCCCGCCGCCCGCATGGAGTCGATGCTGATCTACACACAAGCGCGGCGCTCATGGGCAGGCGGACAAGGCAAATTCTTGATCGGCTTCACGCCGTTCATGTTGATGAACGACTTTTACACCCGCGCCGAAGAACTAAAGCTGGAACTTGACGAGCAAGGGACGCAGATGTTTTTGCGCGGCGCGCTCGAATACGATTATCAGACCGCGTACTGGTGGGATAAGCTGACCGATGACAGCCGCCGCTGGGTGGTGCTGCATACGCTCCGCAGTCAAAACGTTCCGGCACAGCTTCGTGCGCTTGAGCGGCTGGCGGCGCTCCCGGATGCGGATCCGCCCCAGATTCCGAAAGCCGTTGGCGCGTTGATCCAGAACGAAGTCAACCCGGAGGTGCGGCGTCAAGCGATCCGCACACTGGAGCGGCGCAGTGCGTTCAAGGTTGAGCGCGCCAGTTCACCGATCTTACAGGCTTTTGAAAACCCCGAATCAACCGTAGGAGACTGCTGGAATGCGGTCGTGTTTGCGCCGGAGATCGATACTTTACTCGGTGCGGCGGCGCTCGACAGCCGTGATCCGATCACGGCGGAGACTGCCGCGCGCGCAGTCGGTCGGGTGCGTTCGGCGGCGGCGGTGCATCGCATCACGCAGCAGTCGGGTCAAGCCGCGCGGAATGCGCTTGCGCTGATCCGTGATGAAGCCCCCATGCTCCCACCTGAAGTACCTCAGCGTGCGCGCATCAGCGCATGGTTGGCGAATACATGGCGGCGCATCACGTCGAATCCGTCGGCGGCACTGACGCGCTTTGTCGCGGCGGCGCTCGGCGGGTGGGTGGGGATGGCAGTTTATATCGCGCTCGTCACGCCCTCGCTGCCGTTCCTTGATCCGGATCGCATCGGCTTGATCCTTTCGGTTGGGTTGATTTTCGGCGTGTTCTTCGGGTTACAAATCGTGATCGCGTCGGAATTTCCCGGCAGACTGCGCGGCTTCTGGCATGCGTGGGCGCGCGGCGTGCTTTCGTTCGGGTTGGGGCTGGTGACGGCGCTGTTCGGGTGGGCGGCGTTCACGTGGCTGTATTTGCATTATGACGCGGAGGATAACATCATCACTGTGGCGCTCGGCACGGCGATTGCGCTGGCGATTCCGGTGATCGTGCGGCTGCCCATTGTGATCCGCATCGTGCTGCTGCTGATCGGCTTGTACGTCCCGATTGCGTATGCGTGGTTTAACCAGACGCTCGAAGCGCCGCCGATCCTGTATCTCGGCTTCGGTCAAGAAAGCGCCGATGCCGTGCCGATCTTCTTGATCACTGTCGGCATTATCAGCACCGGCGCGTACCTGCCCGATTTGATTAAATCCGTCCGTAAAGCCGTCCGCCGAATTCGCTGACGATCTTATCATCCAACTCATCGGCATACGCGGCAACATTGTTGATAATTTGATCGGCTTCACCCGCGTCCAAGCCATCGAGCGGACGTTCGACGAAGACGAAGACAATATCCGTGTACACGCCGAGCGCTGCTTCAGTCATCTGCAAGTTGAGTTCGAGCAGACGGCGGTACAGCGGGAGTAAGCCTGTCATCGGCAGGTGGGCGATAGGCGACAAGACCTGCAAATAGCCGCCCGTATCTTTTTGGGTGACGTAAATTTCGATCATCGCTGACCCGCGCTGAAAACTCCAGCCGAATCCATCGCTCATTGCCATGCGCGCCTGTGCCGGATCGATGCCAATATTGGCGAGGATCGCTTCGACGGTTTGCGCGTACTGCTCGATGCGCGGCGCTCCCTGTTGGCGGCTGCCTCTTAGAAATGCCATGTTGTTTCCCCTTTTTTCTAAAATTCGCTAAACCGTCGGCTGACCACAGCGTAAACACTTGCCGTTGTGCGATCCCGCGACTGCTTGGCAGTGCGGGCAGCGGAGCGCGTTCGCGGGCGCGTAAAGCGGTTCCGCTTGAGGAATCGGGTAGCGCGTGATCCCCTGAGCGGCGGGCATGACCGCACCGCACACTTCACAGAAGAAGTAGCCTAAGCCCCCGGCGCGGCTCTGTGAACCGCACTGCGCGCAGTATGCCGCTTTCGTCGTCTGCAAATCCGCTAAAACCGTATCAATACATTGGCGGATCAAGCTGATGTGAACGCCGAAAAAGTGATCCGCCGAACGGCTGGTATTGCGCGTGATCATGCCGACTAGATAATTTTGCGGATCAAATAGGGGGGCGCCGCCTGAATCGGGCAGCGATGAGAAATCGGTCGGTATCCAGTATGACGCCATCACGCGAGTCGTCGGGCGCTGGCGTCCGGTCGTCATCGCGCCGCCGTAGCTCACCGCCGTGAGCGCGGTATCATCGGGGACGCGCGGCATCGGTGAAGCGGGCAGCGCCGAAGGCGGCGCATAATTAATGCGGATCAGTGCGAGATCGAAATCGCTGTACGTGCGAATCACTGTGCCAAGCGCGCCGCGTCCGGGGCTGAATTCAACCGTAACCTGCTCCGCGCCGCCGACCACATAGCGGGTTGTGGCGATGATCGGATGCTGTGAGGCAAAAAATCCGCTGCCTATGCCGTTTGGTCCACCGACGACGCTGACGACGTAATCCATCACCGTTCCCGTCTGCGGCGCGAGAATTTGCGCGGGCGGCATCTGCGCCGAAACCGTATTCGGCATTGCCGGGGCGGGTGGCGCGGGGTTTGGCGTGTATGGGTTGGCGGCGGTCTGCGCGGGTGTTGATCCTGCGCGCGGCGCTTCCGGTAAGCTGGTAGGCGGTGGCGTTGATCCGGTGCGCGGCGCTTCGGGCAGTGATCCCGGCGGGGGCGGTGCTTGGAACTGGGTCGCTAAGAACGCATCCACCCGCGCGCGGATGTCGGCATTGGCAGGGTCGCTTTCCACCGCCTGCTGATAGTAGGCGCGCTTCTGCGACGTGTCGGTTGTGGTTTCCGCCAGCCACATGTAGCCAATCGCCCGTGACTGCGCGTTGACCTCTGGGCTTTTGACGGCTAACCGGAGCAGCCGCGCTGCTTCTTCCATACTGCCGCCTTGCGCGGCGGCGATTCCCATCTGTAGGTATTGATACGACATGGCTGTTCTGCCTTCTGTTTCGCATCGACATCAGAGATTGTAGCGGAAAAGAAGGATAAAGGGGAAACGCTGATTGACAGCCAAATCAAATCGGCGTATGCTGTTTGGAGCAAACCGATCGGTCTGTTTTGTGTGCGAGATTTCAGTATGACGGAACCAAAAACCAAAGGTGAGCGCACCCGCGAGTACATCATTCAGCGTGCGGCGGAGGTGTTCAACACGCACGGTTACGCCGGAACCTCCTTATCGGACATCATGCGGCTGACCGGGTTGGAGAAGGGCGGAATCTACAACCATTTCAGCAGCAAGGATGAACTCGCGTTCGCGGCATTCGATTACGCCCTTGCGGTGCAAACCGAGCGTATGCGCGCCCTATTCCGTGAACATAAGCACGCTATTTCGCGCTTGATCGCGTTGATTGGCTATTACTACGAACTCGCACGTGGGGAAGGGGTGATGGGAGGCTGTCCGATCCTGAATACAGCGATTGAGGCGGATGACGCTTATCCCGAATTGAAAGCACGGGCGAAAGCCGCCATGCGCGATCTTGTTGATACCGTGCGGCGGACGCTCGACAAAGGGAAGGAACGCGGGGAGGTTCGCGCCGAAGCCGACAGCGAACACGCCGCGACGTTCTTCGTTGCCACGATGGAAGGGGCGCTCATGATGGCAAAGTTGTATGAGGACGAAACGCCGCTCCAAACTGCCGAAACGCAGATTCGAGCCTATATTGAGTCCGCGCTGCGCGTGCCGGATGCGTCCGCTTAACAGAGGCGGTGCTCTTTTTTTTGCCTACAAAACCGACCGATTGGTCTTAAACGATCCAAGGATATGGGGGGGAATACACAAGTGAACACAAACACACAGCATGACCCAGAACTGCGGGGATCGCTGGCAGCATTTGAGCGTGATCTGCTGGAAACACAGGTATCGATTCGGCGTGGGCGGCGCTGGGCGCTGGCACGGCGCGGCGATTATCAAGCGCTTGCCGCCGGGGAACGCGAGGATGAACGGCTTGAATGCGCCTTCTCGGAAGTGGTCGAAAAAGGGCGGGGGATGCGTTGGCGACTCCGCCGCTTTACGAAATTTATACATGCGAACACACTCAAGGGTTTTATTTTCCAAAATTCGCTACAATAAGGTTCAGGCTGTGCCAAACGGTTGATGCCGTTCGCTGTACTGGTTGACGTAGAATCGAGCGAACGTTATAATCGGTGACTATTCAGCGGGGGATTAAAGGGCGATTCCATGCCGCTTCAGGGCAATATCCGAGATTTCAGCACAACGCAACTGCTCAACCTTGTTAATCTCGCTGGTAAAACCGGGACGCTGTTCATTTTTGACGGTGTTCGCACGGGCGAGAAAGACGCGCTGGGCGCGGAGAAAATGGCTCCCGGCAAAGAACGCGCTCGCGTCGCGTTCAAGGCTGGCAAGCTGATCGCCGCCGCGCTGCAAAATCAGGATGGGAATCTTGTCTCCGTCCTCAACAAAGCGGGAAAACTGACCGATGAGCAAGCGCGCATTATTCGTGAGCGCGCCAAGAATACCAGCGATAAAGCACTCGCACTTCTGTTGATCACCGCCAACTATGTGACTCAAAGGGACGTGGTGGGCGCAATTCAGCAGCACACGCTGGATGTGGTCTACAACCTGCTCACATGGGGCGAAGGACCATTCCGCTTTGAGGATAATGTCCTACCGCCTTCAGATCGTATTCTTGTTCCGATTGATCTGGAAAACGTGATTATCGAAGGGGCGCGGCGCATCCGCGAGATTGAGCAGTTGAACGCACATCTGCCCAATCTGGATATGGCGCTGCGATTCCCGGCGAACCCGCGCGAGAAGTTCAAGGGTATTCACTTAAGCGTCGAAGAATGGCGCGTAGTATCATTCGTGAATCCCAAGAACACGATCCGCCAGATCATGAAGGCACACAACATGTCGGAAATCGAAATCCGGCGGATTGTGTATGGGTTGGAGCAAGCGGGCTTAGTGGAAGTGGTCAGACCGGCGGCTGCGGATGCGGGTGCTGGTGCAAAACCCGGCGCTGCCTCTGCTTCTGGGCGTCCGGCACAGACTCGAGCGCCGCAAGTTCAGAGAACCGTCGTGAACAAGTTGATCGAGCGTATTCGGAACATTTAACAAGATATCATCTCACAAGAGCGAACCGTCATGCAAACGCAAACTGTCAAGATGGTCATCACCGGACCGTTTAGCTCCGGGAAAACTGAGTTTATCCGGTCGATCAGCGAAATCGACGTCGTATCGACCGACCGTGAGATTACGTCCGAAGCCGAACGCCAGATCAAAGAAGCGACAACCGTTGCGATGGACTTTGGTCGTATTACGGTCGATGACGATCTCGTTCTCTATCTATTCGGTACACCCGGTCAACGCCGTTTCGACTTCATGTGGGAAATTCTGGCAGAAGGCATGCTCGGCTTCGTCGTGATGGTCGACAGCACGAAACCGGAAACCTTCCGCGAAGCGAAAAGCATTCTCGAAACTTTCCGCGCTTACGCGCCGACGCCCTATGTCGTCGCCGCTAACAAGCAGGATCAGCCGGATGCGTGGAATATTGACGATCTGCGGATCGCGCTGCGCATTGACCCGGATGTGAAACTGCTGCCGTGCGTCGCGCGCAAGAAGGAAAGCGTCAAGGAAGTTCTGCTGCAACTTCTCTACTCCATTGTCGAGGAGATGGAAAGTTAAGCGCGGCATGTGGAGGACGGGGCATGTATTGACCATGCCCTCCTGCGGCTGCTTGACGCCACTCGTCTCAATTTCAGGCTAAGGGTCACGCACCGTGCCAACGCTGGTTACAGAGCAGGGCATCATTCATTACGAAGCGTATGGGCGGGGTCGCCCAGTTCTGCTTCTACACGGCTGGTTGAACTCGTGGGCGCTTTGGCGCAACACCATCGAGGTGTTGGGCAAAGAATTTCGTTTATATGCGCTGGATTTTTTCGGCTTTGGCGAAAGCGGCGCAACCACCCGCGATACAGACTCCGTCTTTTCGGTCAACAACTTCGTCCTCATGGTGAACCAATTCATGGATCGCATGGGGATCGTGAAAGCGCCGCTCGTCGGGCATTCGATGGGCGGTACCGTCTCGTTGAGCGCGGCGATCCGCCACCCGGAGCGGGTGGTCAAGGTAATCGTGATCGGAGCGCCGATTCAAGGGAATTCGCTCAGCCCGCTGCTCAAAATGGCAGCGTATCGCGGTTGGGGCGGCTTAGGCGAAACTACCCCCCTGATTTATCAATTGTTCCAACGCGGATTTCTCCCCTTCTTGCGCGTCTATTCGTACTTGTTGGCGAAAGATGGCAAGAGCTTGGGGGACATGCTCACGGAGGACGTCGCTAAATTGAACGCCGCGCCGTTCTTTGAAAGCGTCGCCACACTGCGCCAGACTGATCTGCGCCCCCGCTTGAAAGAACTCAAGCTGCCGGTGTTGGGCATCTACGGCAAACATGACAACATCGTGCATCCGAATCAAGGAACGCTCCTCAAAGAGTATCTGCCGAGCAGTTCACTCGAATGGTTTGAACGCTCGAAGCATTTCCCGATGTTGGATGAAAAAGAGCGTTTTCATGCCAGCCTCCGCAATTTCCTGAATAACGGCTAACTTAGGGGGACGCCGCACATGCTCCGGTACGTAATCGAGGACACTCGGCACATCCCGCCGTTTAACCAGCCCGCGAGTTTGCTGACGATTGGGGTCAAGCCGCTCAAGATTCATCACGAAGATTTGCTGATCGATTACTTCAAGCGCGATCTCGGCTTGGGCGGCACATTTGCCAGTCGTCAGGAACTCCCGCGTGTGCAAGGTGCGGCGATTGTCTACCGCGACAGCTTATGGTTTGACAAAGAATTCTTTGAAGCGTTCATGAAACAGGCGCGGAAAAGTAAAGTTGCATGCCGCGCCGCCATCCCGATCAACGATCCCGCTTACAAAACGTATACGCTGCCGCTGGCGACCACATTTGAGCGCGGAATCGATGCGACGGGTGCGCCGGTGCTTCTGCTCGACTTGTGGTACTTTCCGGCGGGTTATACCCCGGAAATTCGCCCAATTGTCATCACCAGCGATCCTCAAGAAATGGGGTTCTACAGCGTCCCCGACTTCATGACGATGGAGCAGGGCAGCCTGACTCATTACGGCGTGCGTCGCGCTGTCGTGCAGATCGAAAGCTGGGTGCATGTTTATTTCGCCAGCATCATTTTCACCAATTTCGCGCGTGGCAGCCGCTTTGATCGGCGTGCCAAGGAGCACAATTTCTTCTCGCTGCGCGTGTTGTGGCGGGCGATTCTGGAACAGAAACAAGTTCTCAGTTCATCGATTGCCGTGCGGGTGGGCAAGGGTACGACGATCCACCCCACCGCCGTGATCACGGGACCTGCCGATATTGGCGAAAACTGCTCGATTGGACCGGGCGTGTTCCTCGACAACTGCACGATTGGCGATAACGTCACAATTGATGACGGGTGTGTATTGATGGAAAGCACCGTAGCGAGTGGATGCTTCCTTCCGTTCCGCGCCGCCCTGTATTTGACCGCCGTCATGGAGAACACGATCATCGCGCAAAACACCTGCTTGCAGATGTGCGTGATCGGGCGGAATACGTTTGTCGGCGCGGGCAGCACCTTCACCGACTTTAATTTGATCGAACAAAAGCCGATCCGCGCCGCGAATATTGCCGGAGAGTTGGAAGAAGTCGGGCAGATCGTGTTGGGCAGCGCAGTCGGGCATAACTGCCGCATCGGGGCGGGGATGGTGATGTTCCCCGGACGCATGGTTGAAAGCGATGTCGTGTTGGTTGCCAGCCCGCAGCGCCGTGTGATCAGCCGCAGCGTGACGTTTGAAGAAAGCGATCACCATTTCATCGGGGATGCGCGCTCACACCAGCGGCATTACCCACGCTCCAACGAGAAACAAACCGAAGAAGGTTGGTAAGCCGATGACTGACGATACGTTCGCGTTCATCATTCACCCGATTCAGATTAAGAAAGATGTTGCCCGAAAATACCCACTGCTCGGCAAGATTTTGACGGAAGGGCAGATTAATTTTTTCTCGCGCTTCTTTCCGCCCGTGTATTTGAGCGAGATCACCGGGGTGCAAAGTATCAGCACCGGGCGCGAAGTTAAGGGCTGGTTTATCGCGTGTCCATTCACGCCGCCGACGATGATGTCACTTCCGGTCGAGACGGTGTACAACAAGATCGTCGCGTGCGGGCGCATGGCGGAAGAACTCGGTGCGAAGATTCTCGGCTTGGGGGCGTATACATCGGTCGTCGGGGATGCGGGCAAAACCATCGCGGATCGGCTCGATATTCCGGTCACGACGGGCGACAGCTACACGATCACGATGGCGGTTGAGGCGATCCTCGAAGCGGGGCGGGTGATGGATATTCCGATCCGCCAAGCGACGATTGCGATTGTCGGCGCGACCGGGGCAATCGGGAAAACGTGCGCTGAAATGCTGGCGGGGGAGTCGGCAAAGCTGATCCTCGTCGGGCGGCGCATGGATGCGCTCGAAGCAGTGCGGGAACGCTGCGAAGGTAAAACGGCTCAGGTGATTGCCACGAGCGAGATCAGCGCGGTCTATGAAGCCGACTTGATTTTGACGGTCACGAGCGCGGTTCACGCGATCATCGAGCCGCAGCATCTCAAACCGGGGGCGGTCGTCTTGGATGTGGCGCGTCCGCGTGATGTCAGTCGCCGCGTTGCCGCCGAACGCAACGATGTGCTGGTGATCGAAGGCGGCATGGTGGATGTCCCCGGCGAACACCTCGATTTTCACTTCGATTTTGGCTTTCCGCCGCGCAAATCGTATGCATGTATGGCGGAAACGATGGCGCTGGCGCTCGAAGGGCGTTACGAAGATTACACGATTGGCAAAGACATCAGCGTTGCCCGCGCCGAAGAAATCGGTGGGATCGCCACGCGGCACGGGTTTAAACTGTCAGGCTTCCGCTCATTTGAGGCGGAGGTTAGCCCCGCGTCGATCCTTGAGGTGAAAGAGCGGGCGCTGATCAACCGGCGGAAGTGGGCGCTGGCGTAGATCGTCGTTCTTCGTAAAAAGCCGCGTTATACTCATGCTCGTTCGCTGAACACTGCCGAATTTAACGGAGAACGGGCATGAATCCGCAAACTCGCCGCCTTTTGAGCTTCACCGCCGCCGTGTTGATCGCCGTGTTTGGGTTGAGCATGGTGGAGGGGCAGTCACCGTTTGAGATTCAGGTCTTTGTTGATAACGACACGCTGATCGTCTATGTGCCGCAAGCGGGACTTGTCTCGCTGGATGGACTCGGCTTGCAGGTGCAGCGGAACGGACAAAACGAAAGCTACCGTTTGCAGGATTATCCGGCGTTTGGCATCCCGTTCAGCACGGTGATTACCCCTGTATGTTTTCGACTGCGAGAAGCGGGGACACAAATCCCGCTGCCGACTCAGTGCCCGCCGAACGCGACATTTACGCAAGACCTCGCGCCGGTGAACGTGTTCTGGTATGACCCGGTCGCCAACACGCCGCGCACCATCACGCTGATCCTGAACGGGATGCCGTTCGCGTACTGCCCGGCGGGAAATAATCTGTGTGTATCGACTTTCACGCCGCCGACCCACACACCGATCCCAACGGCGACTATCACCCCGACGATCACGCCTACGCCAGAATTTACACCGACTCCGACGCTGACACCCACCCCCGAATTCACGCTCACGCCTACGCCGTACCTGCACTTTGAAGGCAGAAACACCGATTGGACACCGCAAATCGAGACGATCAACGGGATTGAGGTCGCGCTTGTGCCGCCGGGATGTTTCACGATGGGAAGTGAAGACATTGACGATGCGCCGCCACACGAACAATGCATCGATGAGCCGTTCTACATCGGTGTGACCGAGGTCTCGAACGCGCAGTATGCCCGATGCGTCGATGAAAGGGTATGTACGCCGCCGGCTGATCAAACCTATTTTGCGGATCGAGATTATGCCGATCATCCGGTGGTTTATGTCGATTGGTTTCAAGCGCGCGATTTCGCGGAATGGTGGGGTGCTCGCCTGCCGACCGAACGTGAGTGGGAATACGCGGGGCGTGGGGTCGAGTCGTGGGAATATCCTTGGGGGGATGACTGGGGTTTGGCGATGGCAAACATTTCTGGAAGCAGTGATGGTTACAATATCACCGCTCCAGTGGGGTCATTCCCGGAGGGTTCGTCATGGGTTGGGGCATTCGATATGAGCGGGAATGCGTGGGAATGGATGAATTCCCTTTATGACGACTATCCGTATGATCCCGATGATGGACGCGAAGTCGATACGGGAGATAGAACGGCTGTTATGCGCGTGCTGCGTGGGGGGGCGTGGGGCCTTATTCAAGGCTTTGCGCGCGTGGCTCGGCGCTACAGGGACTACTCGCTTTACTGGTACGCCGATTTTGGCTTTCGGGTGGTGTTGGGTGCGCCCCCTACATGATCTCTGTCCTGTGATTCTTTTGCCTTTCCCCACCCCGCGTAGCGGGCGAAAATAGCCCCTCCCCCGCCCCGTGTCAGGGGTAAATATTGTGCGGAAAGCAGCCCTCACCCCGGACGCTTCGCGTCCCGCCCCTCTCCGTTCACAGAGAGGGGTCGGGGGTGAGGAGCAGTACATCGAGGCAAAAGTATCGTCCCATGAAGCGCCAGACAAGAGGCGGACAGGGAGTGAGGGGTCAATTCTGTCATTTCCCAAGAAACCTCAACGGAAAACAAACCTCTCAAGAGTAGCATCCAACGGCATTCGCCTGTATAGTTATGGAGAATGCGATCAGCACGCATGAATCGCAGCGGCATATCGGGGACAGTTGAGGGGCAGCGGATGAGCAAAGGGCGAATTCTCGTCGTCGAAGACGACTACGATATTTCCAACATGCTGCGGATCTACTTCACGGGGCAGGGGTATGAAGTCCAAGTCGCGCCGCGTGGGGGAGATGCGCTCTCGCTGACGCGCAAACAGCTCCCTAACCTGATCGTGCTGGACATCATGCTGCCGGATATGAACGGTTATGATGTGTGCCGCGAACTCCGCACCACCACGCGCACCAGCCATATCCCGATCATCTTCTTGACCCAGAAGGACGAGCGCAGCGACAAAATTCAGGGCTTGGAACTTGGCGCGGACGACTACATCACCAAGCCGTTTGACATTGAAGAACTCAAGCTGCGGGTGCAAAACGCGATTGCCGCCGCCAAGAAGCATTCGCTCATCGACTCCAAGTCCAACCTCCCAACCGGTCAGTTGATCGAAGATTATCTACGCACGCTGATGCACGCCAGCCGCGCATGGGCGTATGTCGATCTCAAGATCAACCAGTTCGACTCTTTCACCGATGTGTACGGCTTTGTCGCGGGTGATGAAGTGATCCGCTTCATGGCGCTGTTGATCGGGGAAGTGATCGACGAGATGGGGACGGCGGACGATTACGCCGGACATCCGGGGCGCGATAACTTCATCGTCGTCACGTATGCCGAAGAGATGAGCAAGCTCAAAGACCGCCTGATCGAACGCTTCAACGACGAAGTCCGCCAGCATTACAGTTTCATCGACCGGGAACGGGGCTACATCCTTGTGCCAGATGCGCTTGGCGAAAAACAAGTGCCGCTGATGACCTTATCGGCTGGCTCTGTCAGCACCAAGACGCATCAGTTTTCCGATATCCGCGAGATCACCGAACTGGCAGTTCAAGATCGGCGCAGCGGATTGGATGGCATGGAAAGCAGCAGCAGTCCAAACAATATTCTCACCTCGTGGTGAGCCGCGAACGCTTCATTGATGACTCGCTCGTGATAGGCTGACCGTAGGCTGACCGATTAGAGCAGGATGCCATTATGGGGTTGGACTTACCCATTATCTTATTCATCGGTGGTCTGGCGATCCTCTTGTGGCTTTTTTTGTGGTCACGCCAGCGCCAACGTCTGGGACATATCCCGGAAGCCGAAAATGCGAACGCTGTGCCGGAATTCCCGGATGCAGGAGCCGGGGATGGCGTTCTCGTCGCCAGCGATCAAGGACGGTTGACGCACGTCAATCCGGTCGTGCGCGGCTGGCTTGATCTCGAAGGCGGCGTTCCCTCGCTCGAAACCATCGCGCGTTTTGCCCAACCCGCAGACAGCTTCTTACAACTTTTCGCCGCTGGAGAAGGTCAAGCCTCGCTCCAGCTTGGCGACCGCTGGGTTCATGCCAGCGCGCACACGATCCCGGCGGGCGAAACCAACCGCGTGATCGTCGTGCTGCGCGAACTGAACGCCTCCGCTGCGTCTGGCGACGGCTACGACTTGAGCAAAGCGATCCTGATCGTCAACGAGATCGGGGAAACGGTGAATGCCAGCCTCGGCATGGAGCAGAGCTTACAAGCGCTCCTGTCGATTGTCATCAAATCGATTCCGGCAGACGCGGGCGAAATTACGCTGTGGGATGATGCCACGCGCACGCTCACGCCGCGCGGATGGGTCGGGGATGTTTCGTATGTGCTGGCGCTTGCCGAAGCGGGCGGCGTCTACCGCCTTGATGAAGGCGTCACCGGATGGATCGCTCGGCATAAAAAGCCCGTCCTCGTCACCGATAAATCAGGTCAAGCGGTCGTGCGTCCGCGACTCCCTGAAACGATCTTTCGGAGTTATGTCGGCGTGCCGCTCCTGTTGTCCGAGCGCTTTATCGGTACGTTTGAACTCGCCAGCATCACATCGCGCCGCTTCACCCAAGCGGAGTTAGCGCTGCTTCAAGCGATTGCTAAACCGGTGGCGATTGCGATTTACAACGCCGAACTGTACACCGAACAAGCGCGGCGTATCGAAGACCTCGCTCGTTTGCAGCAAATCGCCGGAGATGACCCACGCCAAGCCGTCGCTACGATCACCGAGCAAATCGCGCGGTTGATCGGCACGGACATGTGCGGCATCCTCGTTTATGATGCGCGCCGCAATTTGTTAATTCCCCAAGCGCCGTTCTACGGCGTGCCGGAATTCATCCGTCAGGGCTACGCGATTCCAGTTGCGCCGGGCACAGACGGACGCGACATTTGGGAGCGCGAAAACGCGTGGTTTTCGAATGACTTGAGCGATGATCCGCTGGTTGAGCCGCTTGGTATGAGCAATCTCGTGACAGCGGCGGGTATGACCAACACGCTGATCATGCCGCTGAAGGCGGGTGGTCGGCGCATCGGCGCGATCCAGCTTGGCAATCGGCGCGGTTACGGCGGTTTCCAACTGCGCGATGTGCAAAATCTCCGCCTGCTGGCTTCACAAGCCGCCGTCGTGATCGAAGATATGCGCCTCAAGTCGATGGACATTGAGCGCGATACCGAAATGGAAAGCCTGTCGGAAATCACGCTCTCGCTCAACGCTTTGAGCGGCAGCGAACACTTCCTCGCGGAAGCGACCGAAAAAGTCGCCGCGCTGATGGGCGCTGCCATGTGCGGCATCCTGCTCTATGATGAGACGCAGCACCGCCTTGTTGCGCAGATTCCGTTTTATGGGGTAGATGGTCATCTCGTGTTGGGCTATGGCATCGACCTGATCCCCGGCTCACCGATTGAACAGGTATGGGATGAAGTCGATTCGCTCATCGTGAACGATGTCGAATCGAATGCGCTGGCGAACAGCGCCGGATTGGTCGAAGCCGCACAGCGCACAGGGACGCAGCACAGCATGCTCGCCGCGCTCAACAGCGGCGGTCGGCGCATCGGTGCGATCCAAGTCTCCAATAAACTGAGCGGTGAACGCTTCAGCGAACGTGATGCGCGCCTGCTCACGATCTTCGCGGCGCAGTTGGCGGGTGTGCTCGAAAACAGCCGCCTGTACCGTGAAGCGCAGCGCCGCGCGACCGAAGCCGAACGTTTGCGCCGCGTCGCGGAATTGGCGGGCAATATCGCCACCTCCGACGACTCATTTGTGCCAGTGATGAACGAAATCGGGCATATTATGGACAGCCCGTCGATCTTCATCACCACATTTGACCCGACCTCCGCGCGCTTGATCACGCAGCCGCATATGACGGTTGGCATCGATCTCAGGGAAAACCTACTCTTCGACACTGCGAGTAAAGACTTTGAGCGCAGCGTGGCGATTTCGCGCCGCTCATTTATGAGCAACGATTTGGCGCGCGATAAACGTGTACTGCCTGTGTATCGCCAAGCGACGGAAATACTCGGTTTAACGCAGGTGATCCTTGTGCCGCTCGTCGTCGGTGATCAGACGCTCGGTGAATTCGGGATCGCCAACCGCCGCGAACCATACACCGAAGACGACGTGCGCCTGATGAACGCGATGGCGATCCATGTTGCCGCCGCGCTCGAACGTGTGCGCTTGTACGAAAATACCGGTCAAAACCTCAGCCGCCGCTTGTTGGAATTGGACGCGATCCAGCGCGTGAGTAACGAACTCGCGCTCACGCTCGATCTTGACCGCGTGATCGATTTGATCCGCGTGGAAGCCGTGCGCGCGACCGAAGCCGATGGTAATACGGTAGCCATGCTCGCGCCGGCGGCGGATTGGCGTTCGCCCGACGATCCAAGCGTCGATAAACGCCTTGGTGAGCGCCGCGCCTTTGACGGACTCGCGCCCATCGAACGTGCCGCGATTGCCAACCCGAATCAAGCGGTGCTTGTTGAAGATTATCTCGGTTCAAACACGCTCGACGAAGATCATCGGCTCAAGCCGATACCGGTGACTGCCCGCTCTGCTGTTGCGGTCGCTTTCAGCTATGAAGATCAAGTCGTCGGTGTGATCCATCTATACAGCGAACATCCGCGCCACTTTGATCAGCGCGCCGCCGTGTTCCTCACCACGCTTGCCGCGAAAGCCTCCTTGAGTTACGGCAACCTTCAGCGCTTCGTTGAAAATCAAGAGCGTTCGGATCGTCTGCGCCGTCGTGTTGAGCAGTTGAACAGCATCTTTGAACTCGGTCAGATGATTCAGACTGAGGTTGATCCGGTCATGATGCTGGAGGCAATTGCCTACAGCGTTCAGCAAAGCTGCGGCTTTGATATTGTGCTGATGACGCTGATTGACGAAAAAGATGGTGAACTCCGCCGCGTGGCGCAAGCAGGTATCCCGATTCAAGCATTCGAGAGTTCGCGCAGAAAGACCATGTCGCGCGAAAATCTCGACTCGCTGCTCAGTAAGCCCGAATACAATATCAGCGAATCGTTCTTCTTCCCGTTTGAACAAGTCGGCAAGTGGGCAGCCCCGCAAGCGGATGTGCTTTCGACCACGTATACGGGCATGCGTACGCTTTACCCTGCCAAAACGAGCGACTGGCGCGACGGCGACCTGCTGATTGTTCCGATTGCGGGCGCGGGCGGTGAACTTCTCGGCGTGATGAGCCTTGACCGTCCATTTGACGGGCAGCGCCCTGCCCGCAGCACCATCGAAATTCTGGAAATCTTCGCGCATCAAGCCGCGTCTACCATCGAAAACAACCGCCTGTATACGCGCACCGTCCGCGACGCGGAGCAGGAAGCGCGCCTGAACGAAGTCATGGAAGCGATCTCCAGCACGTTGGAGATGACTGCGATCATCGAATCGGTGGCACGCGGAACGCTTCGACTTCTGCCGTTCAACCGGATGACGATGGCGTTGTTGGATACCGATGGCGGCGGCTTCGATATGCTGTCCGTCACCGTCAACGAAGACGGTACGCTCGTGACTGGGCGTGAACGCCGCTCCACCTTGAGTGGGACAGCGCTCGGCAGAACATTTGAAACCGGACAGGATTACCTGTACACCGATGCCGCCTCAGTTGAGGGCTACCGCGATTTACAGCGTTCGTGGTCAGAAGGCGAACAAACCAGCTTTGTCGTCCCGCTGGTGACGGGCGGTCTGTCACTGGGTGCGCTGCACTTCGGCGCGGATCAGCCGCGCGGCGATGCCTTCGTAGAACACCGCGAACTCCTCAAGCGTATTGCCAACTTGTCCGCCGTCGCGGTGCAAAATGCCCGCCTGTTTAATCAAGCGGTCAACCTTCGTCTGTTTAATGAATCCGTTGTGCAGTCGATCCAGCAGGGAATCGTCGTGCTTGACCCGACCGCTGTGATCTTGGCGGTCAACGATTACATGCGCCGTCAGTACGGCTGGAGCGATCAAGCAATTCGCCGTGATTTGTTCGACTACCGACCGGAATACCGTCCGGTTTTGGAAGGCGGTATCCGCCAGTTGGTGTCAAGCGGCGCGCCGCTTGAATTGATCGATCAGCGCATCGAATTTGCGGATCAGACCCGCGTGCAGAATCTCTATCTGTATCCTCTGCTCGCTGGCGATCAGGTGCGCGGCGTCGTTTTGCTGATCGACGACGTGACCGAGCGTGAACAACTTCAGCAAGACCTTGCGACCCGCGCCAGTCAGTTGGTCGCACTGATGGAGCTTTCCATCCGCATCAATACGGCACTCCAACGCGAAGACGTGATCGCCGTTGCGCTCGACGAAATGAGCCGCGTGATTGGCTACGATACGCTGTGCTTGTGGCGGCGCGACTGGGACACGTTGGAAATCGAAGCATCACGCGGCTTTGAGGTTGGGGACAGCCTACTGGTGATCCCCGTCAGCGCGAATGAGCGCCTATCCGGTGTACTAGAGACACAGCGTCCGGTGTCGATCAGCCGCTTGTTGGGAACTGACCCGCTCCCCGGCGAAGAAGGTGCGCAAAGCTGGCTGGGTATTCCGCTTATTCAAGGGAATAACGTCACGGGTGTACTCGCGTTGAGCAGCCGCCAGCCGAACACGTTCACGGCGGAAACAGAACAAGTGGCGCTCACGTTTGCCAACCAAGTGGCTATCGCGCTGACCAATGCTGCTTTGTTTGAGCAGCAGCGCGCTACGACGGAACGCTTGAATCTGCTTAACCGCGCATCCATGCGTCTCGCGCAGTCGCTCGATACCGAGAATATTCTTGAAGTAGCCCTCAGCGAATTGGCAACGCTCCTGAGCGGTACGCGCAGTCGCGCCTATCTGTTTGAACGCGATACCCACACCGGACGCGTGGTCGCGGAATTCCCGCGTGGGGACTTCCCGCCAACGCTTGTGATCGAACTCGATACGGTTCCGGCGATCTCGCAGATCATCCATTCGGCAGAGCTGATCGTGGTCGACAACGTCCATACGCTTCCTCCTGATCACCCGCTGTACGAAGATTTGGCGAACACGCGCATGAGCGGTTACGCCCTGATTCCGATGACGGTCAGCGGTCAGGTAACGGGCGCGTTCGAGTTGGAACTGCATCATGAACCACCCGTCGCGTTTGACCCGGAAAAACTCGATTTGGCGTTGATCATCGCCAGCCAAGCCGCGATCGCCGTCATGAATGCGAACCTGCTCGAACAAACGATGGTGCGCACCCGTGAACTCGAAACCCTGCTCGAAGCCGCGCAAGCGACATCACTCACGCTTGACCTAAACGAAGTATTCGCCCGCGTCGTTGAATTGACGATGTACGCGCTCGACATGGACGACTGCACGCTGATGATGTACGACAACGTCGAAAATACGCTGCGTGTCGAACACAACGCGGATCGTGAAGGCAGCGAAATTGGCGTGATCGAAGCGGGCACGGAATACCTGCTAAATGAATATCCGGCGCGTTTGCATGCGATCCGCGACCGTCAAGTGGTTGTGATCCGCTACGACGATCCCAGCGCTGATCCAGTGGAACGTGCGGACATGACGCAGCGCGGTGCGCTTGCGCGCATGTTGATCCCCCTCATGACGACATCGACCGGAGAAGCAATCGGCGTGGTGCTTGCCGACTTGCGCGGGCATGTACGTCAGTTTACGCACCGTGAAATCCGCATGGCGTCGGCACTCGGCGCGCAAGCCGCAACCCGTATCGAAAATGCCCGCCTGACGACGGAAACCGCCGCACAGGTCGAACAGGGCATGGTGATTAACGAACTCAGCCGCGCGATCTCGTCTACGATGGACATCGACGGCATGATTCAGACCGTGCGCCAGCAGGTTGCCGCGCTGATGAATGCCGAAGACATCTACATGGCGCTTTACACGCCCGAAACACAGGAGATCACCTTCCCGCTGGCGGTGCATAACGGGCAGGATATTACGCGTCCGTCGCGCAAGTTGAGCGATGATGAAGTTTCGTTCGTGATCAAGACACGCCGCCCGCTTTCGCTTGGTGGCGAAATGGGCGTCGATGAAGTGCGCCGCAACTTGAAGATCAGCAGCGGCGAAGGCAAAGTCAGCCGCTACTTGGGCGTGCCGATCATCGCCGGTGACCAAGTGCAGGGGGTTCTCGCGCTGCGCGATACCGAAGTCACCCGCCCGTTTGGCTTGAACGATCAACGTGTGCTGACGACGATTGGCGCGCAGATCGGCGCGGCGATCCAGAACGCCCGCCTTTTTGAGCGTATCCGCCGTTTTGCCGATGATCTGAATATCGCCGTTCAACAGCGTACCGCAGAACTGCAAACCGAGCGCGACCGCCTCGACTCGCTGTACGGAATCACGTCCGAGTTGGGAAGCACGCTCGAAATGGATACCGTGTTGAACCGCGCGCTCACCATGACCGCTGATGCCGTTGGCGCAGACGATGGCGTGGTGCTGCTGCTCGACCCGATGACCGACCGCCTGTATCCGCGTGCTTCGCTTCATCTGGTCGATACCAACGGCGCGATGAATGGCGGCGGTACGCTGCCCGTGAGCGATCCCCGCCGCACCCGCGAGATCACGATTGCAGGTACGGGGCGCGGTGAGCAAGCGCGTGTGAATCATCCGGCAGAAATGCTCGCCAACTGGTTGATCAACAACGGCGATGATGCGCTTGTGCATGACCTCCGCGAAGCGCCGTATTGGAATCTCAAGCTCCCCGGTGCGGCGGATTGGCACAGTGCGCTTGCCGTCGTCCTCAAGACCAACGACGCAGTGCAGGGCGTGATTGTATTCCTCTCGCACGAGCGCGATCACTTCAGTGAACCGCAGTTGAAGCTGGTGAGCGCTGCATCTCGTCAGGTTAGTTCGGCGATCAACAATGCCGACTTGTATACCCTGCTGCGTGATCAAACCGAACGCATGGCGGGTCTGCTGCGCGCCGAACGTGAAGAAGCTGAGAAGAACAGCGCGATCTTGGAAGGCATCGCGGATGGCGTGCTGCTCGCCAACGCGGACGGGATTATCGTACTGTTCAACCGCGCCGCCGAAACCATCCTTGAAATTCCGCGTGATTACGCGCAGGGACAGCCGCTCGTCCGGCTCGAAACCCTGTACACGGGCGCTGAACACTCGTGGGTGACCGTGTTGAGCAGTTGGATCAGTCGTTCGCGCCGCCCAACGCTCGATAACCTGCTCGTGGATCGCATCGAAGTTGGGCGCAAGGTGATCAGCATCACCGCATCACCCGTGTTCAACGGCGATGTTTTCCTCGGTACAGTCGCCGTGTTCCGTGACATCACCCGCGATGTTGAAGTTGACCGCATGAAGTCCGAGTTCATCTCCAACGTGAGCCATGAACTGCGTACACCGATGACCAGCATCAAAGGGTATGCTGACCTGCTGATCATGGGCGCGGCGGGGCAAGTCTCGGATCAACAGCGCGGTTTCTTGGAGACGATCAAGAACAACGCCGAACGCTTGAGCAACCTCGTCAATGACCTGCTCAACATCTCGCGCTTGGACAGCGGCAGCGAGAAACTGCGCATCGAACGCTTCACACTGCGCAACGTCATCACACAGGTGGTCGAGACGCTTCAAGCGCGTTCCGAAAACGAACGCAAACATATCAACGTCACCACCACAATCGCGCCGGATGTCCCACCAATCGCCGCCGATGAGACAAAAGTCGCGCAAATTCTGACGAATCTGGTTGATAACGCATTCAACTACACCTATCCCGGTGGTAAGATTGAGGTTGAAGTGCGTCGTCACGACGATCCCGCTTATGTGGTGATCGTCATCCGTGACAACGGGATCGGCATTCCGAAAGAATTCCAGCCGCGCATCTGGAATCGCTTCGAGCGATTTGAAGAACACGCGCTGGTGATGGAAGTCGCCGGAACCGGGCTGGGACTTTCAATTGTGAAAAACTTGGTGGACATGCACAACGGTCAAGTTTGGCTGGAAAGTGAGCCGAACGTTGGCTCGACATTCTACGTTACCCTGCCGATTGATGGACCGGACAGCGTGACGCCATCAGAAGACAGCGCGCAGGTCTATCCAACGGCTGATTAATGAGGACGGTACCGTAGGCATGGCGAACATCCTAATCGCAGAAGACGAACATGATATCCGCGAACTCCTCAACTTCACGCTTACGTTTGCCGGACATCAGGTGACGGCGGCGCGCAATGGCGCAGAAGCGGTTGAGCTTGCGTCGCAGGTCAAGCCTGACTTGATCATGATGGACGTGCGTATGCCAAAGATGACCGGTTATGAAGCTTGCAAAGCCATCAAAGAGGTGGACGCGCTGAAAGATATTCCCGTTGTCTTCTTGACTGCGAAAGGGCAGGACGAAGAAGTTCAGAACGGGATCGAAGCGGGGGCGGCGGCGTATATTGTGAAGCCATTCATTCCAGATGAGTTGATCCGCCGGGTTGGGGAAATTCTGAAACAGAAGAACGGGGCGGCGTAACTCTGCGATGAGCGCCATCAGTTTTAACGGGGAGTTGGTTCATTACGAGGTGCTGGGGCGTGGTCGCCCTGTGCTGCTGATTCATGGTTGGATCGGCTCGTGGCGCTATTGGGTGCCGACGATGCAGCAGCTACAGGCGAAATACCGCGTCTACGCGCTTGATCTGTATGGGTTTGGCGACAGCGGCAAGAACCCCAGTCGCTTTTCGCTTGAACATCAGATCGCGCTGATCGACGATTTCATGAATCAGCTCGGTATCCCCAAGGCGGCGATCATCGCGCACGGATTGGGCGCGATGCTGGCGATCATGTTCGCGCGACGCTATCCCGAACGCATCCCCAAGCTGTTGGTTGCCAGCGCTCCGCTGTTCGATCCGGGCGATTTGGATCGGCGGACTCCGGCAGGGCGCAAGGTCTTGATCAGTGCCGCACGCGCAGTGCTTGAACAACCGCAGCCGGAAGAATTTAGTTCAAATGCGCCGACCGCGATGAGCGCCAGCGCTGCCATGCGCGCCGCATTGATCGAAGCGGCGCGGGCGCGTGGAAACGGCATCCCGATACCTGATACTGCGCTGCCGCCGCCGACGCCGGACGACATGACGATGGATCGCGCCAAAATCTTGAGTGCCAGCACGTCAAATCCGCTTATGCCGATCCTGCTGCATGGCAATGTTCAAGCGCTTCTGGCGAAGTGCTTCAAAAAGACCGAAATATTCTACGAAAAGCTTGACGTAGATACGCCGAAAACCGACGGGCGCGCGATCATCGCTTCGGCGGCTTCGTTTGATGCGGGCAGAATGCTCGATACGATGCGTCTGCTTTCGATGCAGGTGGCGATTGTTCACGGCATGGATGACCCGATCATCCCCGTGCCGAGTGATGACGTTTGGAGTTACATTTCGGTCGATAAAGAAAGCTCAGTTTTGCCGATCACCCTGCCCGGTGTGCGCCACTTCCCAATGTTGGAAGAGGATCGCTTTATGGGCGTGGTGAATGACTTCCTCGAAACCGACGATCTAAACAAGCTGGCGCTCCGCGATGTGCGTTGGCGCAGACGCACACGCTGAGTTTCCCCATGAACCGCGACATTTTGATTTTTGCCAATGGCGACCCGAACGACGGCGCGATGGTGCGCCGTGCGCTTGATTCCGCCCATGACCCGATCATCGCGGCAGCGGACGGCGGCGCGCGGGTGGCGCGTTCCTTCGGCTTGACCCCTGATTTTGTGATCGGGGACATGGACTCGATTGACCCGGCGGAACTAACCGCGCTCGAACAGGGTGGCGCGCAGGTGTTCCGCTATCCGCACGAGAAAAGCGAAACCGATCTTGAACTCGTGCTTCTGTGGGCGGCGCGTACTGTAGGGACAGAGCATGCTCTGTCCTTGCGCGTGCGCATCATCGGTGCAGTCGGGGATCGGCTCGATCAAACGATGGCGAATGTGTACCTGCTCGCGCTCCCCGCGCTGCGTGGGATCGATGTGCGCATCGCCGCCGGACGGCAGGAGACATGGCTCGCCATGCCGGGGACGACAACCATCAACGGGGCGGCGGGTGATACGATTTCCCTGCTCCCCTTAAGCGGCAGCGTGCGCGGCGTGACCACCAAGAATCTTTACTACCCGCTCAAGGATGAAGACTTGATGTTCGGTCCGGCGCGCGGTGTGAGCAACGTCCTAAGAGGCGAACATGCCTCCGTGAGCGTGCGCGAGGGTGTGCTGCTCATGGTGCATACGATCGGGCGCGCCTAACCCAATCCATAACGAAGGACTTGCACGGATGCAGATCACGGTACAAAAACTCGATCACAACGGCGTCTTGGTGTGGCAGTATCACGGAGAAATCGTCGCACAGGGGGACAATTGGGTGATGCTTGTGGCGAAAATGGGGCGCGATGCCCAGACGGATTATCTCCATTTTCGCGTAGGTGACACGATGACCGAGTATTTTTATACCGACCGCTGGTATAACGTGTTCCGCGTGCAAGACGTGGACAGCGGCGCGGTCAAAGGCTGGTACTGCAATATCACACGCCCCGCCGAAATCATCATGAAGGGCGAAGAGGTCACGGTCACGGCGGAAGACCTCGCGCTTGATGTGATTGTCATGCCGGACGGCGCGGTTCACCTCTTGGATGAGGAGGAGTTCGCCGCGCTGCCGCTTGCTGATCTCGAACGCGGGCAGGTGTGGCACGCTGTCGGGCAGATTCGCGCGCTGGTCGAATCCCGCGCCGCGCCGTTTGACGAAATCGAGTAGTTCAAGTGTGGGGGGAATGATGGACGATACCACCCGGATGCTCTACGCCGATCTGGTTTCGACCGATAAAGAGAAGCAGAACGCATCGTATTACGGGTTAATGGAGGCGACTGAGAAGCCCGTCGATTGGGCATACGAGGTCTGGGGTACGTTGGTCGCTTACCTGAAGCACCCCGATAATCACGTGCGGGCGATTGCGGCTCAGGTGCTTGCCAACCTCGCCAAAAGTGATCCCGATGGGCACATTTTTAATGATTTTGCTGCATTATTCAGTATGACGCACGACGAGCGCTTCGTCACGGCGCGTCATGCGCTCCAAGCAATGTGGAAAATCGGCGTGGTGGGCGAAAAACAGCGCGCTCTACTGCTTGAGGCATTTGAGCACCGCTTTCACGACTGCGCCGCTGAAAAGAACTGCACACTGATCCGCTACGATATTCTTCAGGGGATGCGCCGCGTCTTCGATCACACGGGCGAGCAAGCCGTGCGTGCCAAAGCCCTCGCGCTGATCGACACCGAACCCGATGTGAAATACCGCAAGAAGTACGCCAGCGTCTGGAAGAATTCCTGACCGCTGCGATTTAGAAAGACGTACCGCTTTTCGCGTTGACTCTGCGCCCCTCAATCCTATATAATTCTGCCGAAATCTACAAAAATCTCAGTATCACTCGATAGCAGAATTGAGCGCGATGAGCACTACACCCGACACCTCGCAGGGATTATCTACGTCCCGCAATTTGAAATTCGGCTTGTTTCACCTCGGCAGCGGCATGGCGGATATTCTGCCCGGCGGCGTGTGGAATCGCATTATGATCAGCGATCTCGGCTTCGCCTCCACCCCGATTGCGCTCTTGTTGGGGCTGCGCTACTTCCTCGCGCCAATTGGTATCTGGGCGGGGCGTCAAAGTGACCGCCGCGCGGTGTGGGGCTACCGCCGCTTGTTCTGGATTTGGCTCGGTCGCTTGATGATGGTCGCCAGCGTGTTTGGCTTGGGCTTCGCTACGACGACGATTGCAACGAGCGGTGTGCGCGGCGATGCGACCCTGATCCAGTGGGTCGGGTTGGTCGGCTCGATGCTGCTGTTCAGCTTGGGGAGCGCCCTCAGCGGCAGCACATTCTTAGCGTTGATCTATGACCGCGCGCGTGAGGATCAGCGTGGGCGGGCGGTTGGAATCGTGTGGACGTTCCTGCTGATCGGCTACACCATCGGTGGTATTTTCTTCGGCGTGCTGCTCCCGTCTGAATCGACGCCTATGACGCTCGACAGCTTTAGTCCGGTGCTGATTAGTCAGCATTTCGGGCATGGGTTGATGCAGTATACGCCGGAAGTACTGCTCAACCTGTTCGTGATCGCCGGAAGCGCGCTCGGCGGACTGTGGTTCTTCTCGCTCGTCGGCGAAGAACGCCGCAGCTCAGGTGCGGTCACAGCGGCAGAAGGCGGCGAACATAACACCTCGCTTATGGGCGACCTCAAACTCGCTTGGAATAACCGTCAAACGCGTTTCTTCTTCTGGTATCTCGCGCTTTCGATGGCGTTCGCCTTCTCGCAAGACTCGATCCTTGAGCCGTTCGCCGGAGATGTTTTCGGAATGCCCGCCGCGACCACCAGCCGGTTCAGCGCATACTGGGGCAGCATGGCGATTCTGGCGACGATCCTCTTCCTGATTTTGGGGCGGCGCTTCAAGATTTTGACCAACACGCGCATGAACTGGATCGGCGTGGGACTGCTCATCGGCGGGTTCGGGATTTTTTCCGCGTCAGCCCTGCTTGAAATTCGCGGATTCGTCACGCTCGGCTTGATCGTACTCGGCTTAGGCTTAGGGGTGTGGAACGTCGGAACGCTCGGCATGATGATGGACATGAGTCCATTTGGGCGGGCGGGAACATTCCTCGGCTTCTGGACGCTGGTCGTTACGTTCGCGCGCGGTATCGGCGTGAGCGGCGGCGGCATCCTCCGCGATGTAGCGCTCTCGATCAGCGGGAATCCGCAGATTGCCTACGGGACGGTGTTCGTAGTCGGCGTGATCGGCTTGGGCGTCAGCTTGTACGCGCTGCGTCATGTGAACGTGCGCCAGTTTAAGGCGGAAACCGACCGTGTGCCAGAGGCAGTGCAGGTATTCGCCGCCGCCCTCGACTAACGGCAGCGCGCAAATGCTGATTAACCACAAAGAACACGAAGGAACACAAAGAAGGAGCAGAAAGACTCTTTGTGATCTTTGTGGTTCAAAAATCGTTTCGGCTGGTACCGATTAACTATGCTTTTGCGTAAACGGATCAACTCTGTCAGAATAGAGGGATATGCTCGCTTCTGAAGGAGGGGTTCGCCTTGCGTAGAAACCTAGTGTTGCTCATTGTTCTGTGCATCACCCTTATTGTGATCGCCGCCCCCGCGCTGGCGCAAGATATACCAGTGGCGTCAGTCAACACGGCGTATCTGAACGTGCGTTCCGGTCCCGGTCTGGGCTATGGCTCAATTGCCACACTGCCGCGCGGCTTCGGTGTCCTCCTTCTGGGGCGCAATGCCGAATATAACTGGGTGCTGATTGGCACAACCGACGGTGTTCAGGGTTGGGTGAATGTCAACTACATTTACACCACCACCAGCATCAGCAGTCTGCCGCTTGCCGAAAGTGCGGCGGGCGAACCGATCGCCGGAACGCCCATCAACCCGGCGGCAACGATCACAGGTTATGTCGTGGCGCAGCTTTTAACCGGACCGAACGAAGCCAACCCGGTTATCACCAGCGTTCCAGCGGGCACAAATGTGTCGCTCATCGGGCGCAACTTTGACTCGTCGTGGGTGCTGATCCGCCTTGCGGACGGGACTCAGGGCTGGGTTCCGGCGGGTGCAGTCACGGGTAACGTTCCGGTGCGCGCGCTTGGCACGACTGACGGCAGCGTATGGGCACCGCCCCCGCCGTCGAACGTCCCCGGCACAGGCTACCAGACCTATGTTATTCAGCCCGGTGATACGCTGATGGGCATTGCGCAGCACTACGGCGTGAACGTGTACACGCTCGCGGCGCTGAACGGCATCTACAATATCAACGTGATTTACTGGGGTACAACCCTGCTGATCCCGAACGCATAAGCGTCAGATCAGCCAGCGTGAAGTGCATTAACGCAAAGACGCAAGGATATTCGATATATCTTTGCGTCTTTGCGTTATGTTTTTCTGCGGTCTGATTTTTTTCAGGAAGTCACCCTCTTTATGGCAAAAACCCTCACCGGATCGCAGATTGCGCGGGCGGCGGCTGTCGTCCTGTTCGGCTTTCTCGCCAGCGGAATCCTCGGCTTGGTACGTACCGCCGCGTATGCCGCCGCTTTCGGCACAAGCCCCGAATTGGACGCGTTTCTCGCTGCCCAGCGTATCCCCGAACTGCTGTTCACGCTGGTAGCGGGCGGGGCGCTCGGCTCATCCTTCATTCCAATCTTTTCGCGTTTGATGTCCGGCGATGTGGATAAAGCATGGCGGCTTGGCAGCGCCGCGCTTTCGATTGTGCTGATCCTGAGCGCTGCTCTCGCGGTCGTGATCGCCGCGTTCGCGCCGCAGATTGTCCCGGCGCTGCTTGTGCCGAATGATCCGCCGGAGATGCAGACGCTCACTGTGTCACTGACCCAGATCATGTTGGTCACGGTGGTGATCTTCAGCGTAAGCGGCTTGATCATGGGCATTTTGAATGCTCAGGGGATGTTTACGCTGTCCTCGCTGGCGGCGGCGCTCTACAACGTCGGACAGATCGTCGGCGCGGTGATTCTCGTCCCGCTGATCGCCGCCGCAAATCCAGCAAATGCGGTTTACGGGCTGGCATACGGCGCGATCCTCGGCGCAGTGCTGCATCTTGTGATCCAACTGCCGGGGCTGCGAAAAGCCAGGGCAGTCGGGCGGCTCAAATTCCTGCCCAATGTGCGCGTTGAAGGTGTGCGCGATGTGCTGCTGTTGATGGGACCGCGCGTGCTCGGTTTGGGCGTGGTGCAGATCAATTTCTTGGTCAACGTCGCATTGACGAGCGGCATGATCGCGGGAAGCCGGACGGCGCTCACGATGGCATGGACGCTGATGTTCTTCGTACTCGGCGTGATCGCGCAGAGCATCGGCACAGCACTGTTTCCGACGCTTTCCGCGCTGGCGGCGAACAGAGATATGGACGGTTACAAGCAGCGCTTGAGCGAAGCCATGCGCGGCATGTTATTTCTCGCGTTTCCGGCGGCGGTCGGCTTGATCTTGCTCGGCGCTCCGGCGATCCGCATCCTGCTCGAATATGGGCGCTGGGATGAATCGAGTACCAGCGCAACCGCATGGGCGCTGGCACTTTACGCGGTCGGCATCGCGGGTCACAGCCTGTTAGAAGTGCTTTCGCGCGCGTTCTACGCGCTTGCCGATACATGGACGCCCGTCGTGATCGGGATCGCCTCGATTGTCGGGAATGTGATCTTGAGCCTGCTCTTGATCCGCGTGATCGGTGACCCGGACAGTCTGCAAAACGGCGCATTCGGTGGAATCGCGCTCGCTAACTCGGTCGCTACGCTGATCGAAGCGGCAGTGCTGTGGATTATCCTTTCGCGGCGCGTCGGCGGCATCCGTGACGGCGTAATCCTCAGCGGCGCGGCGCGTTCGCTGGCGTCGGCGCTTGGCATGGGCGCGGCGATCTACCTTGTGTCGATGCTGCTGCGTGACAGCGGCGCACTCGTGATCACCGCGATCAGCGCGGGGGCGGGCGGGATCGTGTTTTTCGGGCTGGCGCTCCTATTTGGGATAAAAGAGGCGCGCACCATCCCTCAAGTGATGCTCCGGCGTTTCCGCCGATGAGCTTTATCCCAACTATATCCCAAACTCCCTGCGTGATGCTGGATTTTGCGGGATAAACTGGTTGGGATATGGGATAAACCTTAATCAAACGTCCCCGTCAATCGCTTTCACGCGCAGTTCGGCATTATCGAGCAGCGTTTGGCAGTGATCCGCCAATGCGCGTCCGCGCTCGAACAGCGTCACCGATTCATCGAGCGGCAGTTCGCCCGATTCAAGCTGCATGATAATCGCATCAAGTTCGGCGTATGCCGCTTCAAAACTGAGTTGGCTCAGGTCACTCATTCGATTGTCGCTTTCTTTTCGCCATCATGAAATTGAATCAGGATAGGTTCGCCGGATGCCGCCGCTTGTGCTGACCCGATCCGCGTCCCGTCGTCAGCGCGGCGGATGATTGTGTACCCGCGTTCAAGGATCGCCTGTGGGCTGGCGGCTTTGAGCGCCGCCGTTTTTCCGCGCAGTTCCACCCGCCACACGGCGATTCGTCCAGTTTGGGCGCGGCTCATGCGCGCCGTCATGCTGTCGAGCCGCTGCCGCCATTCGCGGATTTGCCGCGTGGGGGAAACATTGCGCAGCGTGCGCGTGCGTTCACTCAACAGACGGGCGTGATCATCGATCACAGCCTCCATCGCGTTGATCAAGGCGCGGCGGGCACGGCTGACTTCGATTCTTAAATCTTCCACATCGGGCGTGATGATCTCGGCGGCAGCGCTCGGCGTAGGAGCGCGCAAATCCGCCGCGAAGTCCGCGATTGTGAAGTCGGTTTCGTGTCCGACACCGCTCACGACGGGAACGCGGCTGACGGCGATTGCCCGCGCCACCCGCTCATCATTGAACGCCCATAAGTCCTCAATGCTGCCGCCGCCGCGACATACGAGGATCACATCGACATCCACACGCGCGTTAAGCGCTGCCAGCGCGCTCACAATGCGGGCGGGCGCTTCGAGTCCCTGTACCAGCGTCGGCGAAAGCAGCACCAGTGCCAGCGGATACCGCCGCCGCAGCACGTTCAGCACATCCTGAAAGGCAGCAGCATCCGCCGACGTGACCACGCCGATCACGCGGGGGAAAGTCGGAAGGGGACGCTTGCGCGCTTCATCGAATAAGCCTTCAGCGGCGAGTTCGGCTTTCAGGCGCTCAAACTGGGCGTACAGATCACCCACACCAACCGGACGCACACGATCGCAGTAAAGCTGGTACACGCCGCGTTCGGCGTACACCTTGATCGCCCCGTGCGCCATGATCTTGTCACCGCTTTGGGGGATGAACTGCTGCCGCTGCGCGTCATTGCGGAACAGCGCGCATGAAAGTTCCGCCGCGCTGTCCTTGAGCGTAAAATAGATGTGTCCGCTCGCCGCCCGTTTGAAGTTCGAGACTTCGCCCGTCACCCACACATCGGCAAGCTGCGGATCAGTCTGGAAAAGATCACGGATATAAAGCGTGATGTCCGTAATCGAGAATGCGGTATCGAACACGGGTGATTCCTTTGCGTTAACTGGTTGAGATTATACAATCATGCGGGTAAGAAGCCTTTACCAAGCGAAATTGGGGTTTACATGAGCAAAGATGAACAGCAAAAATTCGCGCAGGAACTTGCGAACATGACCTTTAACCGTGCCAGCGGTCGGCTGCGCCGGATGGATAACAAGAATCGCATGGCATTCTTCCGCAATGCCCAATCGCCGACTACACTGCACACGCGCTATGCTCTGCCGACTCAGGGAGTCACCGTTACGCTGATCGAACACATGGACGAGACGATGAACAAGAGCGGCAAAACCTTTAAGCCGGAATACCATCTCTCACAAGTGATCGTCGAGTCGCTGGAGTAGGCGCATGCTTCGCACGCTTCCTATATCACAACGGTATACGCTTCCGGCGCGGCTGGCTGCGGTCGCCATCTTCACCCTGCTCACGGTGCTTTCCGCCCGTGTGCAGATCGAGATGCTGCCTGTACCGTTTACGCTCCAGCCGCTCGTTGTGTTGTTCGCCGGGTTGGTGCTTGGCGCACGCGACGGCGTGTTAAGCCAGATCGGGTATCTCTGGTTAATCGCCATGAATCTTCCGGTCGATGCGCGCGGTTTGGGGATGGCAGCATTCGCCAGCCCAACCGCCGGATTCTTGATCGGCTTTGTTGCGGCGGCATGGACGGCGGGATTTTTGGCGCAGCGCGGCGCTGATAAGCTGTGGGTGCGTTGGTTCGCCGGGGTTGCGGCGCTGATCGTGCTGTATGCGTTCGGGAGTGCGTGGTTGCTCGTGATCGGGCGCACGCCGCAGATCATCCTCGAAAATGTGATTCGTCCGCTGTTTGGGCTGGACTTGCTCAAGGCGTTCATCGCGGCGGGTCTCGCTGAAAGTGGGCGGGCGTTGATCACACGGTTGTAAAGCAGCACGGTGATAACAGAATTTCAAAAGGGTGGCGTATGCCGCCCTTTTTGATTTTTGCCGTATCACCATTGGCTAAAACCCAAGTTCTGTAAAATTCTCCCGCCGATTCTATAAATGCATGATAAAAACTTGCGCAGGAATAGCAAAACAATATTACACTGTGCCTAACACAAAGCGCCTATTGGTTCATTGGGGGGATACGAACGATGCGTTTACGTAAAGTCTTGAGTTTCGGTTTCTTGCTGTTCCTTCTTGCTGGGAGCGCTTACGCGCAGCAAATTCCCACCCCGGTTCCGCCGCCTTTCCCACCTTTTTTGAATGCCGATATTCCGCTGCCACCTGATCCGCCCTTTACCCCAGACCTTGACTTGGATGCTGTCGTTCCGTGCGACTTCGCTGCGCCTACGTTCTTTACAGATGGCACAGTCGTGCGTTCGACCAGCAAATATGTCAACGGCGCGGTGACGGCAGGGACAGCGCCGAGCAATAACCAGTTCGCACTGCTGATGAATCAGTACATCGGGTCGATCCTCCCGACAGCCCGCCAGATGACGACAGATGCCGATCCGATGCTGGATGGTATTCCGGTGGGGATCAACGAATATTTCTGGGTCGATGGCGAACCGATCTGCATGCCCGATGCGCGTCATGCCAACGCTGTGGCGGTTTACTGGTTTGTGCATCGTATGAATGAGGTCGACGCGACGGGGTATATGCGCGAAAGCCTTCATTGGAACGATGTGCCCTTCAGCACGCTGGCAGGCGGCGGCGGGATCGACCAGATCGCGCAATTCCCAGATTTTACGCTCGATTCTCTGTCGATTTATTTCCTTGAGCCGAGCAACATCAACCCCGATTTGATTGGGTCGATGCAGATGGACATCACGGCAGACCCGAATATCGTCTGCCCGAATGGTGCGCCCAGCCGGGTCATCATGAATGAAAGCGCGGTCTTTGATTGGTCATACGCCTTATCGACGCAGTACGCCGCATCGATGGACGCGACATCGCCCAAACCAGAGGACTTTGAGACGACTCTATCGTCTTACGGTGGTCAGATTGGCTTGTACACCGAACCCGCTGTCACTTTGTTTGACGGCTCTCCGCTGCCGTATTTGACGCTGTTTGACCCGGTGGTCGGCGGACCGGAGTGCTCTACATTCCAAACCACCGTCAATCCGGTAGGCTTTGGAGCGTTGGGGTGTCTTTACGCCGAAGACTTGGAGGATTGCCTCAACGAACTAGCGGGGGGCTACGTGACCCACGTTGTGACATGGTGGCAAGTGCAGGTGATTTACAACGGCGTGGAAATCTACGGCGTATGGGTTCCCGAAAGCTACGCGGTATTCACCGACGAAAACCCGCAAGCCGCCATCTATTATTACTTCATGCAGCCGATTCAACGTCCGGGGGAACAGAGCTTCATCCTCGATACGCCGATCGGTCTGTCTGGCGCGAATTACACCGTCGAGCGTGAAATCGAATTTGTGGATGATCTGCGCGGCGCGGTGTGCGATGCGGAATCGATTCTCCCGGCGCGTGTCGGAGAAGGCGATGTCGCCAACCCGATCGCCGAAACGCTGAATGTGCGTTCAGCGCCAAACGGCGATGTGATCGGCACGATAGCGGGAAACGAAGCGATGATTATCCTCGACGGCGCGGTCTGTAAAGACGGTTTCCGTTGGTGGCTCGTTCGTTCGCTGGCGAACTCCACGCTGACCGGATGGGTCGCGGAAGCGGACGCGAGCGTCTACTACATTGAACCGGGCATGCCTGCCGAACCGACTTCAACGCCGATGCCGATCACCGCGCCGGAAAATCCGACACAGCCGCCGCAGCCTCCACCACCGCCCGCTGACTCGGATGGCGACGGCGTACCGGATAGCATCGACGTTTGTCCCGGCACCGCCCCCGGCGTTGTCGTATCGACGGACGGGAGTACACCCGGCTGCCCGCTCCCCGGTTAACACGCTTTGAGGTGGATACTTCTCACTCCCCGCTTCCTCTCTAACCCTTGCGAGGGGGCAGGGGTGAGGAAAATGCAACACGCCCGCATTCCGCTGCGTATATGCCGTATATGGTTAATTCCTTGATGCAGCGAAAGGAAATGATTGTGAAGCGAGTCTTCATCGTGATCGCTCTGCTCGTGTTCGCAGTTCCGGTTTTTGCGCAAGAAACACCGCTTGCCGTCGATCTCGCGCCGCTGACTGAAGTCATCGAAGCGCAGCTCGCGGAGCACCGGATACCCGGTTTAGGCGTTGCCATTGTCTTGAACGGTGAGGTGATCCTGAGCGAAGGGTTTGGCGTGCGTTCGCTCGAAACCAGCGATCCCGTGACAGCGGATACCCTGTTCCGCATCGGTTCGACCACCAAGCCGCTGACGACGATTGGCTTACTCATGTTGGTCGAGCAGGGGTTGGTCGATCTCGACGCGCCCGTCTCGCAGTATGTACCGGAGTTCACCGTGAGCGACGCGATCACCGTGCGTCACCTGCTCTCGCACACGGCGGGCATGGGCGATTATGCCGAACCGTTTGGACGGCTCGATCCCGATGCGCTCAGTGATTATGTCGCCAGCTTGGATCGGCGTGCGGTGTTCGCGCCACCCGGCGAAGTCCTCAGCTACTGCAATCCCTGTTTTGACACGTTGGGACGGGTGATCGAAGTCGTGAGCGATCAGCCGTATGCGGAGTATATGGCGGAAGTCGTGTTTCCCGCGCTCGGCATGGAGCGCAGCACGCTGTTGGCAAATGTCGCCATCACGTATCCGCTGGCGGTCGGTTATTCGCGGCAGGTGATGGCGATCAACCCGGTGCGCCCGATGCCGGATAACGCCGCCGAGTTTCCGGCGGGCTTCGTCTATTCGTCGCCGAATGACTTGATCCAGCTTGCGCAGTTTGTCCTGAACAACGGCGTGGTGGATGGCGAAGCGGCGCTGCCCGAAGCCGCCGCCCGCGAGATGGCGACGCCGATCCTGCATGTGGGGGAGATGGGCTACGGCTTAGGCTTGTTTACGGAGGCATACCGCGGAACGGTCGCCGTCGGTCATGGCGGCGCGATCAACGGCTATGCGTCTTATTTCAATACGCTGCCGGAGTACGGGCTTGGGGTGATCGTACTGGCGAACGGGGATTGGTTCAATGCCAAGCCGATCTTCGATGCGGCAGTTGATCTGCTGCTCGACCTGCCCGCCGTTGATGCCGCGCCTGTGCCAGAACTCAGCGCGGAGGCGTTGGAGGCGTATGCCGGAACATACTCTGTGACTGATGTGTACGGCGCAAGTGCTGCCACACTGGAGATCGCTGTCGAGGATGGACAGTTGATCGCGCACGTGATCGGTCAGCCGCCGCTTGAGCTGCGCCCGTTTGCAGAGGATGCATTTAATGTGTTTGTAGGCACGATGGACACGGAAACACGTGTCTATTTTCAGCGTACAAGTACAGGCGAAGTCGGCTACCTCAGCATCGGATTCCGCTCAGGCGTGCGCGAGGAGTAAGCACCGCGCAACTACCCCTCTCTAACCGAAGGTTGGAGGGGGTAGGGGGTGAGGCAAAACTGTCGTCCCGTGAAGCTCCAGCGGGGAGGGGGCTGTTTTGGCTTTCGGGCACGCTCGTAGGGGCGGATTATCGGAACCGCCGCCCAAACAGCGCGACCAGCAGCAAAAGCAGCAGCACCGCGCCGACGAACGACGCCAGCAGATCGTAATAGCGCAGTGTGATTCCGTCCGCTAATGCCCCGGTCGGCTGTACGTTGAGAAACGCGAATAAGAAATATCCCACCACCGCGCCAACGATTCCCACTGCAAGACTAGCGAGGAATCCGCCGCGCCCACGAATGACCAAACTGGCGAAGAAACCAGCGATCAAGCCGACAATCAAAATGGTGATGATGGTATTCGGGACGATGGTGACAGTAACGGGTTGATCCATTGGGGAGGGCGTTTGCAGCATGGGTGCCCAACGCAGCATGTTTTGAATCACGAGTTCAGCCTTTCTGTTGGCAAACAATCTCCAGATTAGCGCGATTGTCATCCGACCCACAAGGGTGATATGGTGGAGACAGGCGGATCGCCTGCCCCCGTGCGCGTGTTACGGCGATCCGCCGCCCGTGATCCCGCGCACTTCTTCTTCCGTGATCGTCATGCCGAGGATGTTGAAGCCGGAATCGACGTAAAGGACTTCGCCCGTGATCGATGATCCCATATCCGAAGCGAGGAACAGTGCCGCGTTGCCTACATCTTCCGTAGTGACATTCTTCCGCAGCGGCGACACCGTCTCGTTATACCTGAGCAGTGTCCGCAGACCCGCCACCCCTGCACCCGCCAGCGTTTTGATCGGACCGGCGCTAATCGCGTTCACGCGAATACCTTTGGGTCCCAAATCGTTCGCCAAGTAGCGCGTGATCGACTCCAGCGCGGATTTCGCAATTGCCATGACGTGATATCCCGGCACGACTTTTTCGGCGGCGTAGTAGGTCATGCACAAGATCGTGCCGCCCTCAGTCATCAGCGGTTCGGCGCGTTTTGCGATTGCGATCAAGCTGAACGCGCTGATATCGAGCGCGATTTTGAAGCCTTCGCGCGAAATATCGACGAAGCGCCCGTTGAGGTCTTCGCGCGGCGCGAAAGCGATGGAATGCACCACCACGTCAACACGCCCATAGCGTGCTTTGACCTTCTCAAAAATAGCGTCTAAATCTTCATCTTTGGTCACATCGCATTCTTCAACGAAATCACACCCGATTTCCTGCGCCAGCGGAAAAACGCGCTTTTCCAGTATTTCGCCCGCGTAACTCAAGGCGATGGTTGCGCCTTCCCCATGCAGCTTTTGGGTGATCCCCCATGCAATTGAGTTCTTGTTGGCGACTCCGAAGATGAGCGCCACCTTGCCATCCATCATTCCCATCGTGGTTGTCCTCACGTACGTTTTGTGTGGTAAGTTTCTCGCACTATATAACACGCACTGCGCCGCGCCGCTACGCGACCCGCGTTGCATCCCGAAGGCGGATCGCGTAACATCGAACGAAATCGAGCGGAAATTCAAACAGAGATGAGCCTACATGTCTGAAGCAGTCGAACCGATTCATGTCCTCGTCGCGCTAGATTTCACCGATGCGATCATGGAGCGCATCCGTGATGTGTCGCCGCGTTTGAAAGTCGAGCGCCACTATCCCAACGTCCCTGATCGCGCCTATGCCGAAGCGGAAATTCTCTACAGCTTGCGGCATTTCCCATCGCCTACGCAGTCGCCGCGTTTGCGCTGGATTCAACTGCACACGGCAGGGGTGGATCACGCCGTCAAAGAGCCGATCATCGCGGCGGAGGATGTCGAAGTGACGACGACAAGCGGTATTCACGCTGTCGTGATGGCGGAATACTGCCTGATGATGATGACCGCCTTCAATTATCAACTGCTCACGATGCAGGATTTTCAGCGCCGCGCCGAATGGTCGCCGGAGCGTCATAAGGTGTTCGCGCCGCGCGAACTGCGCGGGCAGACGGTTGGAATCGTCGGGTATGGGGCGATTGGGCGCGAATTGGCGCGCATCGCTGACGCGATGGGTATGAAAGTGTTAGCGATCAAGCGGGACGTTAAACATCCGGCGGAGATCGACCGCTGGCGCGAAGCCGGAACAGGCGATCCCGAAGGTGAGATTCCGACGCGCCTTTACCCGCCGGAGGCAATCGCGTCGATGGCGGCGCTGTGCGATTATCTGGTGATTGCCGCACCGATCACCGAGCACAGCCGCCACTTGATTGACGAGACGGTGCTCAAGGGGATGAAGAAAACGGCGGTGTTGATCAATGTGGCGCGCGGGAGTTTGGTCGACGAAGCGGCGCTGATCTCGGCACTGGCGGCGGAACGGCTCGGCGGGGCGGGATTGGATGTGTTTGAAGAAGAACCGCTGCCTTCGACCAGCCCACTTTGGAATCTCGATAACGTGATTATCAGCCCGCATGTCGCGGGGCACAGCGCGCAGTATCACGAGAAGGCGGCGCAGGTATTCATCGATAACTTGACGCGGTATCTCGCCAAAGAGCCGCTCCTCAACCGCTTTGAGCGCAGCCGGGGGTACTAGTCCCCCCTCTCTAACCTTCGGTTAGAGAGGGTCAGGGGCGAGGATCAGTTGAACCAGAGGGAACTATTGAGGAAACATTGGTAGCATGCCGTCACCCCATCATTGAACATCGCGCCGCGCTCTGCGTATATACCATTGTAAGCAGTTTGACCATTCGAATCTTTGTGAAAGCTGAAAGGATGCCCTATGCCGCGTCACCCGTATATTCAGTACGCCGCGACTCGCCTTTATACGGGCGCGATCGCGTATTCACCCGACGGCAGCTTGATCGGGCATGTCACCAACACAACGGGGCAGTTTAACCTGTGGACGATCCCAACGGGCGGCGGTATTCCGCGCCAGTTAACCGCCTTGATGGACAGCACGGTGCGCCAATTCGCATGGTCGCCCGACGGCGAGTATTTGATCTATCAAGCCGATGAAAACGGCGACGAATATCACCAGTTGTATCGGCTGTCGGTGCTCGGCGGCTGGGGCGAGAAGATCACGACCAATCCTAAAGCGCAGCACCATCTAGGCAGTGATGCATTCAGCGAAGATGGGCGCTTTCTGGCGTATGCCGCGAACGACGTGATCCCCGAAAATCAGGACGTGGTGATCCGCGACATGCAAACGGGCGAGCTTTTGCGTCCCTTCCCAACCGGCGGCGGCTTGTATGCGCCCGTCGCGTGGTCAAAAGATGGGCGCTATCTGGCGGCACTGCGCGCAACCAGCAACATGAACAGTGATTCCTTCTTGTATGACCATCACACGGGTGAGGTGAAGATGGTCACACCGCACGAAGGCATGAGCAACTTCTATCCGGCAGCGTTCGCGCCTGATTCAAGCGGCTTTTACTTTGTGACCGATCACGAGCGCGAGTTCACCGGATTAGCGTTCTACAGCATCGCGGACGGCACGTGGCGTTATATCGAAACGCCGGACGGCGATATTGAAAACCTCGCGCTCTCCAAAGACGGCGCGCGCTTGATCTGGAGCGTCAACGAAGGCGGGCGATCCCGTTTGTACGGGCGCGATCTGGTCAGCGGCGCGGCGCTGAATCTGCCTGATCTGCCGCTTGGCGTGGTCAACGGCATGGCGCTTTCGCCCGATGGCAAACGGCTGGCACTCGCGCTGGCACGCCCAATTGAAGCCTCTAACCTCTACGAGTTCTACCTTGAAACGGGTAAGCTGATCCCGCTTGGTCAAAGTATGCTCGGCGGCATTGATCCGGCGGACATGCTCGAGCCGGAATTGATCGCCTATCCCACGCATGATGGGCGGCAGATTCCCGCGTGGCTGTATCGCCCGAAAGGGATGGGTAAATTTCCGGTTGTGCTGTCGATTCACGGCGGACCTGATGCGCAAGAGCGCCCCGGTTACGCCTACAACGGGCTGTATCAATATCTGCTCAGCCGGGGATTCGGCATTCTCGCGCCGAATATTCGCGGATCAACGGGTTACGGCAAGTCGTATCAACACCTGATCTACCGTGATTGGGGCGGCGCGGAGCTGCGCGACATCGAACACGCCGCGCTGTATCTGCGTTCGCTTGAGTGGGTCGATTCGAGCCGGATCGCGGTGTTCGGCGGCAGTTTCGGCGGTTTTGCGACGTTGAGCGCGGTCACACGCCTGCCAGAGTATTGGGCGGTCGGCGTCGATATTGTCGGACCGTCGAACCTGATCACGTTTGTGAACAGCGTCCCGCCGCATTGGCGCTCGATGCTTGAAGTCTGGATCGGTGATGGCGAGAAAGACCGTGATATGTTGATCGAGCGTTCACCGATCACGTATGTGCATCAGGTGAAAGCACCGCTCTTGGTGATTCAAGGCGCGAACGATCCGCGCGTTGTGCAAGCGGAAAGCGATCAAATGGTGGCGAAGATTCGAGCGCAGGGCGGCGATGTGCGGTATTATGTCGATGAACATGAAGGACATGGCACGACACGGCGCGAAAGTACGATCCGCTGGATGAAGATGATCGCAGACTACTTGGAAGAATACCTGTTGGATGAACCCATAACCTAACTCAGTTTGCAACATTTTCGTCCGCTGCTCGTATTAGAAGGTATACAGTCAAGCTGACAGAAAGAGGAAGGTCATGACCAAGAAGCAGGTTGTCGAGAACGAAGTCAACGATATCGTCGAAGAAGTCACCAGTAAGGTGGCGGAAGTCAAAGAAGATTTCGAAGAGGTTGCGCCCAAAGTGAAATCTCTGCTTGAGGAATTCGTCGAACACCAGAAGCGCGCGCTCGAAGAGACGGGCAAGGCGATTGAAGCGCTCCTGCCGGAAGGCTTCAAGGAACACGGGAAGAACGCCAGCAAGGAATTCACGAAGGGCTTTAAGGTGCTGGTGGATGCGGCACAGGCAGAACTCGAAAAGGCGAGCCGCGAACTCGATAAGCAGTTCCGCGCACGCCAGCCGCAGTCTGCTCCGCCCGCCAGCGCGGATCGTCCGCCCACGACCGGCGCAAACAAGGTCAAGGTGCAGGTCGATTAGTCGATCCCACGATTTGGCGTTAAAGTTCGGGCGTTCCGTTGATTTTCGAAACGGAACGCCCGTTTTGTTTTCAAGAGGACTCTCATGCGTATTCTGAGCCTATTCTTTCTCCTGTTGATGCTCCCCATCCTGCCGCCGTCGCAAACCGAAACCGAAACGCCCGCTCCCGTGTGGACGGAACCGCATTTTGCGCCGTATATCTACCCAACGTATAACCTCGCGCTCTTGAACCGCACGATTGGCGTGCGCTACTTCACGTTGGCATTCGTGATCAGCGGCGGCGAATGTGCGGGCTTGTGGCAGGGGAGCGCGCAGCTTGATCAATATTTCTTGGTGCAGGATATTCGCAATTTGCGGGCGCAGGGCGGTGATGTGATCGTCTCGTTCGGCGGCGCGGGCGGTGATGAACTCGCGCAGGTGTGCGCCGATGTAGAGAGCCTGACCGCCGCATATCAGCAGGTGATCGATTTGCTCGACGTGACGCACCTTGATTTCGACATCGAAGGCGACGAAGCACGCCAGCCAGACTCGCTGAACCGGCGCTCACAGGCGATTGCGGTGCTGCAAGCGGCAAATCCTGATCTGCATGTTTCATACACGATTGCTGTCATGCCGACCGGACTCACGGCGGAAGGGTTGACCATCCTTGAGAGTGCGATTGAATACGGCGTGCGGATCGATCTCGTCAACCTCATGACGATGGATTACGGCGGGGGAACCGCCCCAGATCAAATGGGCGCGCATGCCATCAGCGCCGCCGACGCCGTCTACGATCAGCTTGCGGCACTCTACCCGGACAAATCCGAGTCGGCGTTGTGGGCGATGATCGGGTTAACGCCGATGATCGGCTTGAACGATGTTGATCCCGAAGAATTCACGCTCGAAGACGCGGCGATGGTCACCGAGTTTGCGCTTGAACGCGGGATCGGGCGGCTGGCGATGTGGTCAGTAGAGCGGGATCGGGAATGTGTGAGCGGCCAGCGGGCGGTGATGTGGAATTGCAGCGGCATTTTGCAAGAAGAGTATGCTTTTTCGCAAGTCTTCAACGCGGTGACGGAGTAACTCCTCACCCCCAACCCCCTCTCCATCGCATGCGATAGAGAGGGGCAGGGGTGAGGAGTGGTTTCACAAAGGGAGCGGCTTTTACGCCTGTGTGTCGCTCGAAAATACCATGCGCAAGTAGGCGAAGCCCGCCAGCACGAACCCTACCACGCCGATGACCTGTTCGCCGCCGGTGAAAAAGACCGCCGATGTGATCAACACGCTGCCGAACACGACGGCTTTTCCGGTTTTCTTCTGCTGCGCTTCGATGCGTTGAAGCTGGCGCTGGTACGCTCCCGTCGGCTCGACGCGCATCTTGAGCGTGCCGTTTTCCAACCGCTCAAGGACGCTGTTCGCTTTCCCATTCGGGTTGATCGCCCGTTCGATGACCGACTGACCGAGGCTGAGCAGCGCGGCAGGCGCATTTCCGCTCAACAGATTGCCCAAAACCGGACTGCCAAACAGCGTTGGCGTACTGGCGGCTGTCTGCGCGATCAACCGCTGTGTATACGGCTGCATCTCGCTCCAAGGGTTGAAGTTCGGATCGTAGCCCGTCGCCAACCCGCTCAAGATACCGACCGTGCGCCCCAGATAGATAAAATCTTGCGGCACTTGGAACGGCATATCGAACAGCAGATCGCTGAATTCCGCGCCTAAATCTGCCATCTTGTCGAAGCTGATGCCGCTCATCTCCTGCATCGACAAACCCCACACCTGATCAAACACGGCGCGGGTGGCTTCTTCGAGGCGCTCGGTGTCCGTCCCCGGCAGCAGAAAGCCTAACTGCGCGTAGCTGTCGATCAAGCGCTTTGCGTCACGGGTGATCACCGCTTGCAGCGTGCCGATCAAGCCGTTGACGATCTGCTGCGTCAGCGTCCCTGTCATGCCGAAGTCAATGAAGATCAAATAGAACGGTCGCCCGCCGCCCGCGTCTTGCAGGTGCGCGTTTTCGGCGTCCTCCGGCAGCGGATACACGAAGATATTGCCGGGGTGGGGGTCAGCATGGAAAAAGCGGTGCTCGAAGATTTGCTCCATATACGTTGACATCAACCGCTGCGCGACGGCACGTCGGCTGATCCCGGCGGCTTCGATGCCCGCATAATCATCGAGCTTGAGCGAGGTCACATCCTCGATCACGATCACGCGCTCGGTCGTCAGTTCCGGGTAAACGGTCGGGATGTAAACCCCGTGATTATCTTTGAAGATTCCCGCAAACCGCGCGGCGTTCGCCGCCTCATGCGTGTAGCTGAGTTCTTCCAACAGCACGCGCCCGAATTCACGGATCAGCGCGACGGCATCCATACGCTTACGAATGAAGCGAAAGCGCATGGCGACATGCGCGACTACATCTAATGCCGCCAAGTCGGTATAGCAGACTTGATCGATGCCGGGGCGCTGTACCTTGACCACCACGCGATCCCCGTTATGCAGCCGCGCCCGGTGAACTTGCCCAAGCGACGCCGCCGCAACAGGGACTTCATCGAAGCGTGAGAAGTGCTCCGGAATCGCGCCGATCTCTTCTTCGATAATCTTGCGAATCTTATCGGTCGGCACGCTTGGGACTTCGTCGCGCAAACTCACCAGTTCGTCGATGATCTCTTGCGGCAGAATGTCACTCCGCGTCGAGATAAACTGACCGAGTTTGATCATCACGCCGCCGTACTGGATCGCCAGCGCACGGAATCCGCGCGCATATTTCTTCCAGCGCGCTAGACTCGTCCGTTCGACATACGCCGGACGATAGCGCGCGATTAAAACATGCCAGAAGATGATGCGGAAGAACAGCAGTCCCGCGTAGACCACCAGCCGCCCAAACCGGATTTGCATGCGGAGTGAGCGCGGGTGGTGCATCACCTCATTGAGCTTGCGCAGTTCGGCGGCGCGATCCGCTTCCGCCAATCTGCCAATCGGCGGCTTTGGGGCGGCGCTGCCATTGGCAGAACTAAACCCCGCCGTTTGAAATTCGGGCGGTGATGTGGGTGTGATCTTTGACGGCAATGCACCGCTGCTCAGGTCGTTCGTCGGCGTTTCGACTGCCATGCTTTTATCCAATACGGGCTATACCCGCACAAATTCGATATTTAGGGTTGACCCCTCAAATTTCGCTTCCTTGATCTCCAAATCCCAGAGGGTATGAGGAAGCACGATATTGCGGCGGTACGGACCGACGCGGAGCGTGAGTTCGTCACGGGAGCGGTACATATCGAGGTCGTGCTTATCCGCAAACGGGAGCGGCACACGCAGTTTGTAATGCTCTTTGCCCAAGGGTTCGATACGGTGTGGATGACCGGTGTACATCTGCTGCGCGGGACTAGTATCCCCGTAGAGCGCGTTACCTAACATCCGCAGTCGATCCAGCCCGCTGATTTCGCCGCCGAACAGCGGCGCTTTCAAGAGCGGTAAATCCCCGAACGCCTCCTGAATGTAGGCGATATTGTCTTTCTGATTCGCTTTCCACATCGTGAAATACGGATCGGTTACTTCGTCGGGAATGATTCGGTTACAGATGATCGCATCGGTCGCGTAGCCGTACAGGTTCAAATAGGTGTACGTGCGCTGCGTCTCTTTGATCACCATCTTTTCCGGGTTGACGACGAGGCGCATACTGCTGATCGACGGATCAGCAAGCAGATCCCGCACTTTGTCGAGCGTGTTGAACAGCACGTTCACTTCATCCCACGCATCCGGCTCAGGGATCGAGTCGCCGCGTCCGACGAGCCTCCCAATCGGGCGGAGAATTTTCGCCGCGCCGCGTGTGAGCGTAAGTACGCGCTCGAACCACCAGCGCGTGACATCCGGCAGCGAGAGCAGGCGGAGCGTTTCGGCGGTCGGGGCAGCATCGACGATTAACACGTCAAACTGTTTCTGTTCGACGTATTGGTTGATCCAGAGGAGATGCGCGCCTTCTTCCAACCCCGGCAGAATCGTGACTTCTTCCGCGACGATTTCATCGACGCCCTGCTTGCTAAAGAGCGCGGTCAGGTAGCGCTGAATGCGCCCCCAATATTTATCCATCGAATAGCGGGCATCCACTTCTTGCGCCCACAAATTCGGGTGAATTTCGACAGGTTCAGGACCGATCTTGGTTTCCAACGAATCGGCGAGACTATGCGCCGTATCCGTACTGATCACGATCGTTTTCAGTCCCATTTCGGCGCAGCGGAGCGCGGTCGCGGACGAAATACTCGTCTTGCCGACGCCGCCTTTGCCCGTATGAACGATGACGCGCATGGTGAATTCCTTGTACTGACTATCACATTATACACAAGCGCGGCGGTGACTCCGCGTGTATTCGGTTATACGTGTGATGAGAGATTTTGTTGCGGGGCAGGGTGGTGCAGAATGCTCAGCGCGAGTCTCACTTTCTTCGAAAAATGGCGACGAGTGAGGTAAGCGAAGAAACAAACCTCATCAGACTAAGTGAAAGAACGCCAATTAAGGCAGCCTTCACAAAAGGATCGTCAATTAGAGCCGCAGCGAATAGGAAAATGATGAAAATCAGAGCGGCTTGCAGCATATGAGCGCGGTACTCTGATATCTTGCGATTGACTTCACTGTCACCGAATTTAATCTTGGGTATTCCATCAATGTGATAACTTATCAACGGAAAGCCTCCTTCGTGATCCACAACGATAATCGCTAGCGTCACCCAATCGCCTCTGTTTAAAAGGATTTTTGGTAAGACGACTTCGTTGTCTGTAACGGTAGGCTCAAAAGTATTTTTTAGACTGGTGCTTGAAGCATCGTCTATCGTTGCGAAGAGAACGGATGAGGCATCCGAAAACGTAAACGTGATTGGCACTACGTAGTCCCCTGCAGATACAGACTGGGTGCCCGTATTCCGCAGTTTCATTACGCAACTCTGTATCGTTTCCGTGATCTCGCGTTCGCCAAGTGTAACCTTTAATTCACCTATATGCTTGACTTCTGCGATAGAAAGCAGGGGCGAGAATAACACTCTCTCCAGTAATAAATGTTTGCTTTTGCGTCCCTGCAGGATCTGTGGAATACCGAAGAAGACCGCAATAATTATCGCAGCAAGCCCAAAAAAGTTTCCCCATACCGGATCACGAAGAAAAGCACCTAGGTCAATCCCCTTATGCATAATTGCCTCGATGAGTGCAGAGCGAGCAGAAACGCCATAGTAATTATGGGGATACACAATATGAGTGTCAAGGTGGGCAACTGCAGAGTCGGCACACATGGGTAACGCGGTTTGCTCCCCTCTCTGAATTCAGGGACGGGGAGGGGTGCTTACTCCGGCGGCGGCTCGTCGCTGAACCACGCCTGATTTTCTTCCGCGTCCATCTCGATCACCTGCCGGTCTGGGAACAGCGCAAGGATGCGCTCACGCACCGAGTCGGAACTGTCGCCCGTGTAGTTGTGCGCAACCACGATTTCACTGTCCAGATACGGACTCGTCACCGCCATCAGCGACCCGAACGCACGCCAGCGCACGTTATCGCCGTTGATGATCACCAACACCGGGCGATCCCCTTCGCGCCGCGCTTCGACCGCCTCAATATGGAGGCGCTGAACATTGTTGAAGTGATACAGCACATTGAGACGCGGCACGCTGTACGCGAACAAGCTCCACGCCAGCGCCAGCGCGAACGCGCCGTACACCACCATGCGGTTGATCCGCCGCGCCAACCACGCAATCGGAATCGCCGACAGGATCGCCGCCGAAATCAAGCCTTCGTAGTAATAGCGCGTGCTGTAGCGCTGTGAACCGATCCAGTACGCGATCTGCATCCCAACGACGGTCAGCATCACGGCGATTAGCAGCCATGTCCACGAATTCGCGTGCTTGCGCCAGAACAACAGCGGCAGATTCACCCACGCCAGCCCCGCCGCCAGCCATCCCCACGCGAAACCCGGGTCGCGGATTAAATCACCGTAGTAGTACGGTCGGAAGGTTTGATAGGGCAGCGCGAACCATCCGACCAGCACCGCTGCCCACGCGAACACGAGCAAACTTTTCCAGCGGAATGCGGCGATCAGCGCTAGCGGGAAAAAGACGAAGCTCAAGCCGAGCATCGGGAAGTAATCGCTTTCGGTCAGCCAATGCTGCTCAACTTCCGGTGTGATCGATCCTGCCGCGAAGCCGAACAAATCCGCCGCCGTCAGCGACAGATCGAAGCGGAGATGCCGAATCCCTTTTTCGAGCGTGTGACCGGTGCGCCCACAGCACGCCCCGAACCCCACCGTATCGTATGACCACACGTAGGTATACAGGTTGTCGGTCGGATCGCCTGTCGCGGCGGTGTTGTAGATCGGGATCAGCAGCGCCATCACGACCGCGATCACGCTCAGAAGGATTAACGGAGTGAGTGTCCGAACGAAGCGTGATCCGTTCACACCGTTGAGTCCCTCCTCACCCCCTGCCCCTCTCCAATCGTACGGTAGAGAGGGGGGAGAAACCGGGTTCTGCTCCCCTTCTCTATCGCTTGCGATGGAGAGGGGGACGGGGGCTGAGGAGCTTTTTCCGTTGGCAATGGAGAGAGAAGTCCGGGCGTGAGAAACAAGACTCCGTATTAGCCTTGCGCCGCTCCACACCACGAACGGAAGCGCAACCGCCGCCGCCGTCAGCGGGCGGTTGATCACCAACAAGCCGAGCGCGACCCCTGCTGCTGCTCCCCACGCGATCCGTCTAGTTCCGTGTTCGATTCGCCAATAGGCGTAAATAAACAGCGCTGTGGCAAACAGCGCCGACGTGTGACCCATTAATGTCCCGTTGAGGAGCAGCGCGGCGGGCGAAAATGCCGTCAGCGCGGCGGCGATCACCCCGGTATCCTCGTTAAAAATCTCACGCCCCAAGCGGTACACCAGCGCAACCGTGAGCATGGCGTAAAACGCATTGATCACCCATGATTCGCCCATCAGCTCACCGATGGCAAGCTGCATCGACCATCCGGGCGTATATTTGCTGAAGCGGTGTCCGCCGCTGTCTACGACGAACGGCTGCCAGAAGGCGCGGCGCGGCTCAGGTGTGGCGATGACCAGATCGCCGCGCGCGAACATCCGCGCCCCGTACAAGTACGCGACTTCGTCCTCAAGATGCGGCAGACGCTCAAAAACCGTCCGGCTGATCAGCGCGCTCATGAAGAAGCTGAACAGCGCCAGCGCGATCACGATCACCTTGCCGTAACGAAATGGGGTAGGGGATTGAGTTTGATTCGTCATAGCCGCCGATTATAGCCGGGAGCGGCGGCTGATGACATCCGCCAATGGTGCGATTTACCCGCTTTTTTCGGCGCTGGCTGTAGTAACGGGCGGCGCTTCTGGTTGTGGAATTTCCACCTTCGGCGTCTCGCTTGTATCGCGCTTCTCGTCGAGTTTGCCATAGGTCGAAATCGCTTTCAGAAGCTCATGACGCATCACGGGCTTCATCAAGTAAGCGGCGCATCCGGCAGCCAAACACGCCTCTCGGTCTCCCGGCATCGTGTTCGAAGTTAGCGCGATGATCGGCGTGTCCGCGAATTCGGGCAGCTTTTTCAAAAAGCGCGTCGCTTCTATTCCGTTCATCTCTGGCATGCTGATGTCCATGAAGATCATGTCAGGATGTTCACGCTGGGCAGTCTCGACCGCCATTTGACCATTCGAGGCTTCAAGGATGGCATAGTCGTGATCACGGAGCGCTAGGCGCACCAACATGAGATTATTCGGGTTATCGTCTGCGAAGAGGATCTTCAAGTGTGTCATGATGTTTTTAACTCGTGAAATGAAGCGGGTAGCGTGCGAAGAAGCGGGTACCGCCTTCTTCAGAGCTTTCAAACCAGACTTTGCCTTGTAGGTACTGCTCAGTCAACATTTTGATGCTGTATGTCCCCAGTCCGCGCCCTGTGCCTTTTGTTGAATACGAACGCTGAAACACTTGAAGCTGAACTTTGCGCGGCATAAACAGTGCGTTATGCACTTCAAACGTCACCGTTTCGGCGTCGGCAGTGACGCGCAGTGTCACCGTATCGCCAGCGGTTGATGCCTCTAGCGCATTCTTGAGCATGTTGCCAATCACCCGCGCCAACAGCGACGGGTCGGTTGTGAAGTTGATCGGGGTGGTTGGCGTTTCGATGGTGATCGTAATATTGGCATCCAGCGCATATTGGCTGTATTCCGACTTGATGTCCGTCAGCGCTTGCCCCGCCTCCATGATCGACGGTGACAGCGTGAGCCGGTTCGATTCGGCGGCGATCAAAATGCGGTGTGTATCAATGTCGCGGAGCATATGGAACGCTACCACTTGGATCTGTTCCATCAATTGGGCGCGTTCATCAGCAGAAAGCGATTCCACGTGCTGAATCAGGTCGGTGTACGACACCACCAGCGACGCGGTATTGTGGATGTCATGCAAAAAGACACGCTCCAGCACATCGCGGCGCTTTTCATCGCTGATGTCTGTCAGCGCGAAGATCGTACACGGTTCACCGTGTACGATGATGGGCTTCGCCCACACGCGCAAATCGAGCGCTGTTCCTGCCCGTGTGACGATCCTGCACTCGCGGACTGCCGCTTTTCCGCTCATGGTCATCAGGATCGCCTGAGCCGCGCCGCATGTGCTGCACGCCTCAGAACCGCCGCATCCATCGTGAGTTTCAAAAGCATGGCTGCATTGGAGCATTTCACCGGGGCGTAAGCCGTAAATCTGCGACGGGTTGTCGATCTGTAAGGTGTCTAGCAGCGCTTGATTGGAATAGATCACCTGACGGTAGCGGTTTAATACAAGCACAATATTGGGCACAGCATCCAACAGCGGTCGAAGTTCGAGCGCGGCTTGCACGACTGGCGCTTCGTCTGCGATCTGTTCCGGTGCGATTCGCTCGGCGGGTACGAAGAGGGTGATGTGTTGATGGTGCATTGTGACGCCCTTGGTACACAGTTCAAAATATACAGTTTTGATGTTTATTTCGTCTAAAGCATAAACTGATTTTGTGGCTCGTACCGTTAGAGTCAACAGACATAGCAGCCGCATACCACTCTCACCGCCATGAAATGACATTACTCATGCTCTAGGGGTGACAAAACGCCTAAAACATCGCGGTGTAGTCATGTCTAACAATCGCGGCAGCAAATCTTGTTGTTTAACAGCGCTTTGGACTTTGACTTGAGCAGACTGCGCCTGAGTTTTGACCTCGCGCTGGAAAAATTGGCGCTCACCCCTTATAATCCGCCTACTTTGTTAAACCGAGTGAACATTTGCCTGTCCTCTGAATGGGGCAGTACTGCGGATGAAGGGATTTTGAGCGATGAAGGTTATTCTGCTTTCAGATGTCTATAAGCATGGGGTCGCGGGTGAGATTGTCGATGTAGCGGACGGATTCGCTCGTAACTGGTTGATCCCGAAGAGTCTCGCCGTCAAAGCGTCGAAGAACGAACTCGAAAAATTGGCGGAACTCCGCGAGCAAAGCGAAGCGCGTAAAGCCGCACTCGAAGGTCGTTTGAATGACCTCGCGCAGCAGATCAACGGCGTCGAATTATTCTTCGGTCGCCGCGCCAGCCCGACCGGGAAGTTGTTCGGTTCGGTCACGACCACCGAAATCGCAGACGAGCTGAACAAAGCCACCGGCATCGACATCAACCGCCGCCGTATCAGCCAGATTCCGCTGCGCGAAACCGGTACGCATGATGTTCCGGTGCGCTTGGGCAGCGAAATCTCGCCGCTCTTGAAGGTGACGATTGTCCGCGAGGAAGAATTCCCGCGCTTCATGGCGGATCGCGCCGCGCGCTTGGCGGCTGCCGCCGAAGCTGCCGACGCCGCCCCTGCTGAAGCGGTCGAAGCGGTTGAAGCAGCGCCGGAAGCGGACGCCGCACCCGCTGAATAACATTCACTGCGTCCGGGCAGGGATCTCCCCTGCCCGTTTCTCCAGCCTTCCCAACCCGCCTTTGTGCTTTCGAGGGTAAACCGTCGCATGGATTTACAGGCGCTCGGTCGCTACTTGCGGCAGACGCGTGAGTCGAAAGAACTCACGCTGGAGGATGCAGAACTCGCTCTGCGCATCCGCCGTCGCATCCTCGAACAGTTTGAGCTAGGCGATTTTGTCATCCCCGATTCGTCAACCGTCCAGATCACCGGCTTCATCCGCAACTATGCCCGCTGGCTCGGCTTAGACGAAGATATGATCGTTCAATACTACGAAAGCGGACGCTACGCCGCGACTGACCGCGAACGCCGCGCCGAACGTCGTAAGCGTGGAAAATCGCGCCGCCGCGAAAAGTCCAAAGCCGATACGCAGCCGCTCACCGCTGCCCGGTCGATCACCGATACTAAGCCGAAAATGCCCATGCCCAGTCCCGTCCCAACGACGAGCTACGGTGTTCCAGTGCGTCAAGGTATGGGCTTGGGTGGATTTCTTCTGCGGCTGTTGATCGGGTTGGGATCGCTGGTGGTGATCGTGTTCGTCGCCGCGCAGCTCCTCCAAGAGACTAACATCAACCCGTTCCCAGAAGATGGTGGAAATGGTCAGGGAGATATTCTGGCGCAGCTTCCGCCGACGCTTACCATCACGCCGATTCCCACGCGCACGGCAATCGTTTCGACACCCGTGCCGGAAGGATTGCAGCAGATTTTCAGCGGTCAAGGACTGCTGCTGACGATTGAGTTCCGCCAGCGGAGTTGGATGCGCTTGGCGTCAGATGGAGTTGAACGCTACGTCGGTATCGCTCGCCCCGGCACAATCCTTGAATTTCCCGCTCAGCAGCAGATCACGCTCACGGCGAGCAACGCCGAAGCACTCCGCGTGATTTACAACGGTGAAACCCAGCCGACGTTTGGTGATCGCGGTCAGCGCGTGGATGTGACGTTCACGGCGGGCGGAATCGAGATCGTCACTGGACCCGGCTTTGAGCCGACCGCCGAATTCAGTCCGACGCCAATGCCAACCCCAACCGATCCCGCCGGAAATATCGTGGCGGCACTCACACCGACCAACACACCGGGACCCAGCCCAACGCCGAGCGATACGCCGACCATCACGCCGACGCCGACGATCACCGATACGCCGACGATCACGCCGACGCCAACCGAAACGCCGACGATCACGTTAACGCCGACGATTACGCTCACGCCGAGCATTACCCCAACGATCACACTGACGCCAACGATTACGCCGATCCCGTCCGAGACGCCGATCCCATCACCGACGGCGATCCTGCCGCTGCGCGTCACCCAAACCGGACTGCCGCCGCCGAAGTAGGTTAGGCGGGCTGCATCTGCATCACAGTTCGGCGGACTACTCGCGTGGTGGGATTGACGAACAGGTAATAGATCGCCAATAAAGCGCTTCCGATGATCACCGCCAAATAAATGATCAAATTAATCCGCCAGCGATCCGGCACAATGGGTAGGTACATCAAGAACGGGACGATCAGCGCGACATCATACGCCAAAAACCCGACAAGCTGCCCCGCCGCATTTGCCCGCCAAAGCGGACGCACCACCCCATACGCGAAATATCCACCTGCTCCTAAAAACATCCACCCGTAGACAACGCCGATTCCCGGTGTAACGCCCCAAGGGAGAATATTCGGCGTCTTGAGCACTAACGCGCCGCCCGCGATTAAGAGGGCGATCACGAAAATGGCAAACGCAATCCGCACGGGCGTCGGCGTCGGCGTCTTGTCGTGGATTGGCGCGTTGGTGGTTCGAGTGAACAGCCATGCGCCGATGCCCGCCATCAGGCTGCTGATCGCGCCAAACACTTGAAGTTCTGGCGTTGAAATGGTGATGCTTTGGAGCGCATACACCCCGACGGGTACGAAGATCAGCACGTAATCAATGGCGATCCCCGAAAAAGCGACATCCTCGCGCGAAATCAGCGCCCAAACGGTTGAGGCTGCCGCCGCAATAAAGATCGAACCGAGCACGACGAACGAATAATCGGCAGGAGGCTCAACAGCGGCGGCTTGCATTTCGTCCGCGCCGGTGTAGGATGCCGCGTTGTATTCATAACGGAAGGGCCACAACTCGATGACCGGCTGCCATTCAAACATGAAGGCTAACCCGGCAGCAAGCTGAACCAGACATGCAAAATAGCCGAATACTCGCAGCAGACGGCGCATCGACAAATCCCCCTATGCTCATGTACCATGATGTCATGGTTCTACTGTTAAGCATAAATGAGATCAAATCCAGCGCAACTGAGGTGCGCCCACTGAATGACCGTGAAAGCGCCTGTCAAACGGAAAGATAAGTATTACCTGCTCAGTCTCGGCTGTTCCAAGAACACCGTAGACAGCGAAAGCATCGCCCAAGTTTTGGAGACGGGCGGTATGCGCGGCGTCGGTGATGCGCGCAGTGCCGAAGTTTTGATCGTCAACACCTGTGGATTCATCAACACGGCGAAAGAAGAATCGGTGAGCGCCTTGCGCGAACTCGTCGCGGATCGCAAACCGGGTCAAATGGTGATCGCCGCCGGGTGTCTTTCGCAGCGCTACGGCGCGAACTTGGTGCAAGAAATCCCCGGTTTGGATGGCGTGATCGGTACGCGCCGCTGGATGGATATCTTCGATCTCGTCACTCGGCTGCGCGAACGTTCCCACCCTGAGCCGCTCTATCACCTGCCGGATGAAGCGCACGTCGTCGGTTTAGACGAACGCGGCGTACTGCGCGCCAGCGTGCAGGGGGCAAGCGCGTATCTCAAGATCGCCGATGGCTGCCGCCGTCCGTGTGCCTTCTGCGCGATTCCGCGCATCAAAGGGACTGCCGTCAGCCGCTCGATCGAAAGCATCGTCCGCGAAGCCGCCACACTGCAAGCACGCGGCATTCAAGAATTGATCTTGATCGCCCAAGATACGACCGATTACGGCTATGATCTCGGCTTAAAAGAGGGATTAGCCGATCTGCTCGATGCGGTTGTGTCCGCCGCGCCGGATATTCCTTGGATTCGCGTGATGTACGCCTATCCCGGTTATGTCACGCCGCGCTTGATCGAGACGATGGCGAAGCACAAGCAAATTCTGTCGTACCTTGATATTCCGCTTCAGCACGGGCATCGTGACACGCTCTTACGCATGAAGCGCCCCGCGAAAATCGAATGGGTGTACGAGACGCTGGCGAGTATGCGCGCCGCTATGCCTGATCTGTGCGTGCGGACAACGTTCATCGTCGGCTACCCCGGCGAAACTGATGAAGAATTCGACGGCTTGAAGCGCTTTGTCACCGATCTGGAGTTTGATCGCGTCGGCGCGTTCAAATATTCGTACGAGATCGGCACACCGAGCGCCGCGCTGCCGGATCAAGTGGCGGATGAAGTCAAAGAGGCGCGCTATAACGCCTTGATGGAGCTTCAGCAGCCGATCAGCCTGAAGAAGAATCAGCAGTTCATCGGCAAGACGATTCCGGTGCTGGTCGAAGGGCATGGGGAAGGCGAAGACGAGGACGGTGAATCCACAGGCGATCTGTTGTCGCTGGCGCGCAGCTACCGCGATGCGCCGGAGATCGACGGGTTTGTGATCGTCGAAGGGGAGTTACCCGTCGGGGAGATCGTGCCTGTGCGCATCACTGGCGCGACCACGTATGATCTGTTTGCCACTGTCGAAACCAACGCGCCAATCGTGATCCAGCCGGGGAAAGTCTACGGCGCGGGCGACTTGGGTTGATCGCTGATGATGAAGGAGGAGACGGAGACCAATGGACGTTGAAGCATTGATCGCATTTCTGGCAGAACTCAAGGCGAACAACCACAAGACATGGTTTGATCAAAACCGCGCGCGTTATGAAGCGCTGCGCGCCGCCTTTCACGCCGATCTTCAGGTGATCATTGACGGATTCGCGGATTACGATCCGCCGCTCGTTGCCCTCAAGCCGAAGGACTGCTCATTCCGCATCAACAAGCGCTTCCCGGATAAAGACGGTCCATACAAACCGCATTTCAGCGCGCACTTCACCGGGGTGGGGCGCGGTCCGACAAATGTCGGTTACTACTTTGAAATTCCGGCGGATGGGTTAGTCTGGGTCGGAGGTGGTTGGTATCAGCCCGCGCCGCCGCACCTGAAATGGATTCATACCGATATTGCGGCTCACCCGCAGAAGATCACGCGCATCATTGATGCCGCCGACTTGAAAGGCATGTTTGGGGGGCTGTCGGATTTGCGCGCCAAAAAAGTACCGAAGGACTTCCCGGCAGATCACCCACAAGCGGAGTTACTCAAGCAGAAGGGATTTGTCGTGATGGAGGAAAAGGACGCGCACGCGATGAGCGGTACTTTAACGGAACATGTCACCTCGCGCTTTCGGGTGATTGCGCCGCTCGTCAAGTATCTGCGCACGCTCGAAGACACCGCCCCGGAAGTCGAGCCGCGCTAGCGAACAAAAAAGGGACGGAGCGTTTGCCCCGTCCCTTTTGCTTAACCTGACTTTATGCCGTCGTTCGACTACGGGACGAGCCAGTAGTGATCATAACCGTAAATGCTGATGCGTTCACTTTCGAGCGCCCAGCCGACCTGACCAGCCGCATCGCCGCTCGTGTACTGGATGTATACCCACTGGAAGCCGTTCACGCACTGAGCAGACGGGCTGCCATCCGGCGGAGCCGCAACCACGAATTCAGCAGGCGCGTTCACAACCACGCCACCCGCTGCACCCGGCGCGGTGCGCAGCGTGCTGAAGCGTTCGGCAATGCTTCCGGGTTGACCAACGGTGTTCAGTTGGTTCGGCAGTGAAGCGTCACAGCTTGGGGGCGGCGGCGGTTCGGGCGTAAACGGCTCGATCCAATACAGGTTGCTGCCGTAAATGCTGCTGACTTCGCTTTCATTTGCCCAGCCCGCCAAACCTGCAAACGGACCACTGGTGTATTGAATATAGACATAGATCAGGTCATTGGCGCAGCGCACGACCGAGCCAGCATCCGGGGGCACAGCGACAACAAACTCAGCGGGGCTAACCACGTAAGCAAGCACAACATTGCTGGCGGGAGCGGCGCGAAGCGTGCTGAAGTACCGTGCAATATGCCCGGTTTGACCCGCAACGTTCAATTGATTCGCCAACGAGCCGGGGCAGCTGCCGGGAGCCGCTTGAGGAACGGCATCCTGCGCGGTGACGCTGCTGATCGCGACCACGCTGAGAAGCGCGAGTACGACCACCACCGCAGCCAGTTTGGTGAGACGAGAGAACAGATTCATAACTAGGCTCCTCCAAGAGTGATTTTTGGATGAGCGCAAACTAGAGGAACTTGGCGCTCACCGTGTTTCTAATGAGTATAAGTCATTCTCTCAGCGGCGCAAGTTATCGTGAACGCGACTACGTGGATCGCAGAAATTCGCTGACCACACATGACGAAATACCTAATAGCCTGAGACATGATCTGTCACAGAGCCGCTTACGCCTCGTCTGGCGGATCGCCACTTTCTGCCGTACTTTCGGTCGGCTTCTCGCGCTTCTCCGGTGCGATTTTCACAGCAGGAGGATCGCGGCGAATCTGGTAATGTTCCAGATCACGCGCGACGAACGTATTCGGGAAGGTGCGCCGCACTTCATCGAGGATATCCATCTCGCGGTAGCGCCGCGAGACATGCGTGATCAACAACGCGCCGACCTTGCATTCTACTGCCAACTGCGCCGCCTGTTTCGCGGTGATGTGTCCGAATGCGCGCGCCGCATCCGCATCGACATCCAAAAACGTCGACTCGATCACGAGTACGTCCGCGCCGTTCACCTGTTCGCGCAGATTATCCGTGCGCGCCACATCGCCGATCACCACCAGTTTGACGCCGCGTACTTCATCGCCTAGCACCATCTCCGGCGTGATCTCGCGCCCGTCCGCCAGCGTGACCCGCTGCCCGCTCACCAAACGTCCACGCTCCGGTCCTGAAGGAATACCGAGTGCCTCGGCTTTTTCGACCAGAAACGGACGGCGTGTTTTTTCTTCAAACACAAACCCGAAATTGCCCTGCCCCCGGTGCGTGACCGGAAAGGCGCGCAGATCATAATCCTTCGCTTGAAAGATCACGCCCGGCTGAAGTTCCAGCAGTTTGATCTCAATCGGAAGTTGTTCGTATTGCAGCACCACGCCGAATAACAGCGCATGGACGCGGTCGAGCGTCGCGCGCCCGCCGAAAATCTCGATCTGCTCGATGCCTTCGCTCTCCCAGCGGGCGAACGTCGAAATCAAGCCTCCAAGCCCCAAAATGTGATCCAGATGCCCGTGTGTGAGCAGGATTTTATTCAGCTTCTTGAAGCCGATCCCACTGCGCAAGATTTGCCGCTGCGTACCTTCGCCGCAGTCCACCAAGAAGCGGTGTTCGCCCGCAAACACGGCAAGGGAGGGCAGTCCGCGATAAATCGAAGGCGCGGACGCCGACGTTCCCAAAAAGTAGACTTCAAACATCGTTTAGCCTGTCACGGTGATCTGCCCCAAGAATAACCGTGTGCCGCGTGGGGAATCACCGTCGTAAATCTGGATGCGGTTATCGTCGGTTTCGGAATATGCTCCCACGCTGATCCGGTAGCTGCCTTCCGGCATTTGGTAGGGGAGCTGCATGTACGCCACTTGAATCAGTACGTCGCGCGGTTGAAGCTGCGCCGGAATCACGGTGATGTTATCCCACTGCACCGCGATCACGGTGGGATCGCTCAAGACATGCACGAACATTTGCAGATCGGGCGGCAGTAAGCCATCGATCCGCCAGTATGTGATCACCGGCACAATATCGCCCGGCTGATATACCTCGTTCACCGTTTGATCGTAACCGAGGAAAGTCAGGTTCGCACCCATACGCACAGGCGGCGCTGTCACTTCCTCACCGCCGGGGGATTCTGGCGCGAACGACAGCGGCGCGGTTGTCGTGAATGCGCCGATTCGATTATGCAATGCCGCGACCATTTCAATCGGAATCGCACCGTCCGGCAGGTCATCCGAGGGCGGCAGTCCGGTATCGTACCAATGCTGCAAGAACGGGCTGATGTCGAGCGTGCCGCGCGGATTCGGCTGGATTAACTGCATGTATTCGCCGCCGTTCGGCAGCACCAGCGAAAGTTCGCAGTTGATCGCGCGGATCGGCGCGTTCTGGCGGTGCATCATCAAGAACATCAACTGCGTATCGTTGAGCGTAGTCGGCGGGTCAATCGAGCCGACCGCCGGATCGCACACCACCGTCGAAACATCGGCGGATGTGACATCAATGTGATGCGCCAGTTCGCCTAAGCGCGCATTATAGGCGGTTTGTACCTGAGGATGATCGCGCCATTGGTTGAACAGGTTATCCGCCGTCCATATGATGTTGAACAGCGTGATCCCCGCGACGGCGAGCACGACGAAAATACGCGACCGCCGCTGAATGCTGTGATACAGCGTCACCACGCCTAAGCCGTAGAGCAGGGCAAGCACGGGAATCAGCGCGGAAAACGCGAGGAAGTTTGGGCTGCGCCGCGCAAACACCGCGACCGGCAGCAGAAAGATCACGCTGATCAACAGCAGGGCGCAGCGCGGCTGCCGCCAGTAGCGCACCGCCGTGACCAACCCGATCAGCAGCAGCAGACCGCTCACCACATCGATCATCGGGCGACCCGGCAGGTTGAACAGCGGATCCGTATCGCCGCTCAAAAACACGCCACCTAAGCCGCGCATCAGCGATTCGATCACGCCCATCTGGCGCGGCGTATCCGAGTCGTAAAGCAGCCGCCCCGCACCCGCCAGATCAGGCGTGCTGAAGCTGGCGATCACATACGGCGTCGCCAATACGATCATCACGACGACGGCAAACCACAAACTGCTCAAGGCGCGGCGCGAAATTGGTTGGCGAGTGATCAACATGTACGCAATGAACACCATCATCGCCAGCGAAAACACAAGGCTGATCGGATGCAGGTAAAAGCCCAAGCCGAGCAAAACCGCCAGCGCTGCGAATGTCGTCGTGCGCGGTTCGCGTGTTTCTTGAATACCGTAGATCGGCAGCGCCCGCGCCAATGCGAGCAGCGTGCCGGAGATGTAAAACGGAAGTAGGGTTTCGCGGGTGACTCCGCGTGAAAGTAAAACGGGAAATAAGCTCACCGAAGCCAGCGCGACCGCCGATAATGCCGCCGCTGTCCCGAACAAGCGCTGACCAAGCGCGTACATCAGCGCCAGCGCGATCAGACCCGCTGCGACAGAAATGATCCGGTAGCCAACCAGTCCGCCGCCAGTGAGGGTTGTCGAGGTGGCGAGTACCGCCGGATACAACCCTTCGTGACCTTCGCCGCGCAAATTGTAGAAGACGCGCACACTGCCCGCGCGCATCGTTTCGGTGATCAGCAGTTCGTCGATTTCCGCATTCGAGAAACCCGGGGGGAGCGTGGGTAATTCAAACAATCGCAGCCCAGCGCCGATCAGCAGCAGGATCACCGCCAGAAAATACCCAATCCGTTTTGACACGTCGCCGCTCTCCCTAATGTGTGCGTCAATTTTCCGCTGGCGAAGTTGACTAAAGTGCCGTCGCCCATGCGGTAAAGAGGAGGACGAGCGCGCCCAACGCGACGTTGATCCACGTCAACTGGGTTTCGCGCCGCCGCAGCGCTGCCGCTGCTGCCGGGTCGCCTTTGCCGCGTTCGATCAGCAGGCTCAAGCGCTCCAGCGCGGGCGCGATGCCAAACTGAAGCAGTGCGCCAAACACGATCATGCCGATGAAAGCGATATGCTTAAACAACATCACCCGGCTCCACTCGTTGGTGAATTGTAGCACGCCGTCGTAGTTCTCATCACCTGACATTTGAATAAAGCCGGTGAAGATCAGCACGACGAGGCTGAAATTGATCAAGGGGAAAAAGCGCTTGCGCAACCGGGTCAAATACGTATTGAGCGCAGGGTGATCGCCGAGGATGCGTTTGGTTTCCGGGAAAACGAGCAGTGAGAGGAAAAACAGCCCGCCGAGCCATGTCACCGTCGCCAGTAGGTGAAAGAAATAGCTGATCGCCAACAAGTCCATCTGTGCGCCCTCTCCCTGTCTTGGATGTGTTACGGCTGGTACGTCAAACAATTGCGCGCGGGGACTGTGCCGAGCGCTTCCGGGCTGTCGCTGGCGCGCTCTGGAATGATGAAACCGCCGCAGTATTTCGGCATGTTCGCCAGTGCGATGTACGCGGGGCGGGTGTAGCCGTCTGGTGTGGTCAAGCTCCACCAATATTCCTCATTTGCGGGCAACCATTCCGGGCTGCCGATGTAGATCGTGCTCATCAAGCCGACCCAAGGTGACCAGTGCTCCGCCGCGTAGCGGTACGCCTCGACCAGATAGCGCGCTTGTGTCGCTTCATCAACGGCAAACCACGCATACGCCGGGTTCACGGTATCCGTCGTCCATCCGACTTCAAGGATTGCCGCCTGCCGCGCCGCGTCCCCGTTTGCGATCATGATTGTACGCAGGTCTTCGATCCGCCGAAAGGTGAAGAAGCGGTGACTTCCGTTTGCTTGCGCCTCATCCGGACTGACTTCCGGCGCGGAGTACCCCGGCGCGTGCATTCCCACTACATCGATATAGCGCTCAAACCCGGCGTCATACATTTCTTGAAGGTAGAGATCATCCGGGTGAGCGGTCACGTCATATGTACCTGTTGGCGCAAGCCCCGCCGAGATCAGAATCGCATCGGGATCAGCGGCGCGGATCGCGTCACTGCAGGCGGCAAGCAGCGCGACATATCCAGCGGCGTTTGGTTCGCGCAGTCCCCATTCGCGGTGTAGGTTCGGCTCGTTCCAAATTTGATATGCCGCGATCCGCCCGCGATAGCGCTCCGCCAGCACGCCGCAGTAATTCGCCATCAGCGTCAGATCATCCGGCGGCGCGTCGATATAATCAACATCTTTTTCGCCCACAACGCTCCCATGTGACCACGCGGGCGCGTCGCTCAAGCGGGCGATTACCCGCAAGCCTCGGCTCTCCAGCAGATCGATGAGCTGATCGGAGTGGCTGAAATTGAACTGCCCCTGAATCGGCTCGATGTCCTCCCACGCGAAGGTCTGCTTGACGTGCGTGAACGCCATCGTTTGAATCCACTGTGAATGCACGGTCGCCCACCAATCGCCCCACCATAAGAATGCCTGAACGCTGTAGGTCAGCGATGGGAACGGCGGATTGGTCACTGCCCAGCGCATGAAACGATCCGCGCCGGAGATCGGGACGCTTAGAATGCCGAAGATGCCGAGGAGAAGGATGATCACGCGCGCCGCGCGCCGGATGATGAATACCATATGTCTGCCAATGTTGAAAAAACGGACATGTCAAGCCGACATGCCCGCGCCAATTGATCAAAGTTACCGTCTAACATTAGACACGGGATCACCGTGCCGCGTTCAGCCGAAAAAGCTTCTTACCCCCTCTCCATCGCACGCGATAGAGAAGGGGAGCAGACAGAGCCGCCGTTTTTCTCCCCTCTCTAACCGAAGGTTGGAGAGGGGCAGGGGGTGAGGAGCTTTGAGTAGGGGGAGGTTAAAACCCCGCCTCGTAAGCGCGATTCCAGTCGCGCACCGCGTCGAATACCGGGCGGAATTGGAATCCGGGTCCGATGATCGAATACGGCACGTTGTCGTTATCCGCTGCCCAGCCTGCTTGCGGTCCGTAATTCAGATTCCACAAGATGGCAAGCTGTACGATGTCCCATTCGACCATCAAATCGAGCGCGCGCACGGTGAAATCGCGTTGATCTTCCAGTGAGTTATCGAGCGCGAACTCGAAGCCTTGCGGCACACCGTCGATCCCATCCGCGCTTGCCCACCCGAACTCGGTCACGCATAGGCGTTGATTTCCGCCGCCGAGCGCGATTTTGCTGGCGTAGGTCTGGAGCGTACTGCGGAAGCTCCAACTATGATGCGGGTTATCGAATGGACCGCGATACTGCGCCGACGGATCGTTTGGCACCGCGTCCCATGTGTATTCGGGACTCAAATTGATTCCGTTGTGATGTACGCCGATGCAGTCCGCGTAATTCAGCAAGCCCGCCGCGATCAACTGATCGATGTAGACGAAGTCATCCCATGCGCTCACACCATCGCTGACGCCCGTTGGCGAAAGCGCCCCGCTGATCACGATCACGCCGGGGTCAACCGCTTTGATCGTCTGGTAAGCGGTGCGGAGCAGGGTGACATAGCCTTCCGCGCTCAACCCGTTAACGGATGTCCATTCGCGGTCAAGATTTTGTTCATTCCAGATTTCGACGGCGTGAACCATACCCGGATAGCGCTCCAAGATCGCCGCGACGAAATCCGCGTAATCTTGCGGGTTCGCGGGTGGACCGTGACGCGCTAAATCCGCACCTTCTTCACGCGCCCACGCCGGAGCCGTGACCACGCTCAACAGCACATGCAAGCCCTGTTCATGCGCGGCGGGGATGTAAATATCGAGCGGAACCCAGTCGTAATTATCCTGCTCCGGTTCGATGTCTTCCCATCGTACCTGCTGTTTGACCCAATTCACGCTCAACTGATTTGCCGCCACGTCCATCCACTGTCCCATCAGGTCATAGCTTACCTGAACCTGAACGCCTAATTGAAAGCGCGTGACTTCGATAGGAAGCGGCGTCGATGTCGCGCTCGGCGGATCAGTCGCAACCGCTGCGACCGCGATTTCACGGGTGGGGAACAGCGTCGGCGTGTTGATCGTGATCGTCGGCACGCCCGCGACCACGCCTTCCACTGTTTCGGGGATCGCTACGTTACGCAGCGTGCCGCCGAAGCGGTTATCGATCAACTGCCCGTTGAGGACGTAGATCGCAATAAACGTGACTGCGCCGACGATAAACGTGATGCCTGCCCAGATCAGGACGAATCCGCGCAACTGTCGCCTGATTCGAATCTCGCGTGTAGTCCGAGCCATAATGCACTCCTCTAATTTGAGATCAGCGTGCGCCCGCCAGCGCATCACACGCCGGGCAGCCGCCGCCGGGGCGGATGATCGCAAACCCTGCCATCGGATCAGCGCCATAGAAGGTGAAATCGATGTTCCACACGATCATCAGCCGAACTTTCCCGCTCTGGCTGGCGAGCGCTGCCGCTTCTGCCAACCATGCCGCCTGCTGCGAGACGGTGACATTTGCTGCCCATCCGAAGTACGGATCAAGCGGCGGGTAGCCTTCCGGCGTTAAGTAGCCTAACTCGGTGAAGCAGATCGGACGCTGCCCGCCGACCAAACCCCAGTACGTGTTCAACATGCCAAGGAAATAGCGCGTGTAGTAGTTATCGCGCGGATCGCCGCTCATTTGGCTTGGCGAGACGATTCCCTCATTATAGTGCGCGCCGAGGCAGTCCATCCACTGCACCGCGCCCGCCGCGACCATATCACGGATGAAATTGTCGTCGTTGACGACCGCGCCGGGGTATGCCGCTTCCGCGCCTGTCGGTGCTGGCGCAGCGCTGATCACCATCACGCCGCCGTTCGCGCCTTTGATGGCTTGATACGCCTGCCGGAGCATCTCCGCATATGCCGCCCCGCTGATCTGCCCGTTGGGCCACTCACGGTCGATGTTCGGCTCGTTCCAAACTTCGATGGCGTCCGGTCCGAGCGAAGCCACCGCCCCGGTGAATGCCGCGAACTGCTGCACATAGCCCCCGCCGCCCGCCGCGAGATCATTCGGGTAACCGACGATCCCGATCAAAATCTTGAATCCGCGCCCGTGCGCTTCAGCAATCGGAGCGGCGGCAGCATCCGCGCCCATGCCGGGGCTGTAGCGAAGCTGAATTTTCATCCAATTCATGCCCGCCCGCTGCATGGCTGCCACGCCGCCCGTGCCTGTTCCGGTCACATGTCCGCCGTATTCAAAATTCCCGGCGGCAATGCTGCCCGCGCCCGGTGCGACTGCTGCACCACCGCCACCACCACCGCTCGATCCGCCCGTCGGGTTTGTGACTGCTGCCGCCCGATTGGGCGTGTTCGTCGGTGCAGGGGTGGGGGTGGGTGTCGCGGTTGGAAGGGGGGTTGGAGTCGCCGTCGGTTCGAACACGGCAACCGCCGCTCCGCCGCGATCCGACGCTGCGCCGTCGCCGCTGACAATATCCACGTTGATCGCGTAATTGCCATCCGGCGCGACGATGGTCGCAAACAGCGAGTCGTTTAATCCGGTGAAGACTTCGCCAAGTGTGCCGCCGTCCGCGCCGCTGATCGTCCAGCGCAGCGCCAATTCGCGCGGACCCTGCTGTACAGGTACGCCGAGCTTGTACTGCTGAATCGCTTCGTAAATCCCGTCAGCGATCCCCGGCGCGAGCAAATCTTCAAATGCCGCGCCGCCGATCATGAAGCGCGCGCCCCGGTCTGTCCGGTAGCGGAGCGCGTCCGGCGTCATCAACCACATCCGCGCGACGGTGCTGTTGTTCGTGTCGAGGTAATCAATGAACTGCTGCCCGGTCGCGGGATCGTTTCCGGTCGCGGCGCGGTAGCCGTCCAGCGACGCCGTGATCAGCGTGCCGGGGTCAACCGTGCCGGTATTGCTCATATCCGCGTCAATCGTCACGTCACCGAGCGCCGAAAGCGCTTGATCGAACGAAATTGGCGTGAACGTCTCGCCATCCTGCCGGACGCTCTGCACCGACAAGCCCATCAAAATCTTGCCGCGTTCGATCTCACCCACCGCGTAGCGGAGCATCGCCTCGACCAGACGATCTTCGCCTTCGGTATACGCCAGCGGATCATTCGGCATATTGATCTGCACAAAATCCGCCGCCGCCCCGATTGCGCGCCAATCATACGCGCCCGTCCACCACGCGCCCGCCTCAACCGATGCTGCCGGAACGACCACACCCAACTGAGCGCCCGATTGATCGGTCAGTCTGCCGAGTTCCGTGATGAATGCGCTGAAATTCTCGCGCGCTTCGACCGGAAGCTCACGGTAGTCGATGATCACGCCGTCATACCCGCTCGACGCGAACGCGGCGATCTGCGCGGCATGCTGGCTTCTCAGCGTACGGCTGTTCAAGATCGTGACGACGGTATCCGGGTCAATCGCGCGGAAATCAAGGAAGTTGCGGATCACGGGCATGACCAGATAACCCGCGTTGAGTTCAAAGCCGGGGGCGAGACTGCCCGCCAGCGTGCCTTCGGTGGTCGGCTGCAAGCCCGCCGGAGCGATGATCGTCGCCAGTTCGGCGGCAGACGCGGTAAGCATCTGCGTGACATCGACCGCCGCAACGACACGCGGCTGATCGACCGGGGCGGCTTGAAACAGCGCCACATGTTCGGGGATCGAATCGACGAACGCGACGAGCGTGCCATTGGTCGATTCGTGTGCCGGAATGAACTCCCAGATCGCGCGCTCGGAATCCCACGCATACAGATCCAGCACATCGGCGCTGACCAACGTCGCGGGGAGATCAAGCTGAATCGTCAGCCGCTCGGGAGCGCTGCCCATCGTTTCGATTGTGTAGATGTCGCTTTGCAGCGCCAGATTCGGCGGCTGTGCGGCGAACGCCTCCGCGACCCAGTCTCCTGCGCTCGTGTCCGCCGCAAAAAATTGACTCATCGTTGTGCGCGCCAGCGCCACGCCGAAATCGACGCCGAAATCGGCGGGATCGGCTTGTACGGTGAGTCCGTCTGCCGCCGCTGCATACGACGAGTCACCGAACATCACATACTGCGTGCCAAGCATCCGGTCAAGCAGGTTGAAGGGCGGCAGCAGCAGCCCAATCGCAACCAGCGCCGCGACCGTCACCAGCGTAAATAAGCCGGTGATCCAGCATCCTAACCCACTCCGCGCCCGCACGGGCTGGATTTCACTCGTATCCAGCGCCGTGACCGGGGCGGTATCAAATTCATTCGGTGAATCCACGTCTTCAACACGTGAGCGTTCGCTCATAATAGCAAGTCCTAGCTTCCAAGCGCATCACAAGCGGGACATGCCCCGCCGGGACGGATGATGGCAAAGCCCGCCTGCGGATCGCTGTCATATGTGGTGAAGTCGATATTCCACACGATCAACAGACGCACATAGCCCGTATTCGCCGCCATCGACACCGCTTGATCGAGCCACGCGGCTTGCTGCGCAACCGTCACATTCGCCGCCCACGCGAATCCACCCGGAAGCGGGGGGAAGCCTTCGGGCGACAGATAACCCATTTCGGTGAAGCACAGCGGACGCGAATTGTTAAACGCCTGCCGGTAGGTTGTCATCATCGGTTGGAAATAGCGCGTATAGTGGGAGCTTGCGCCACGTGGGTCGCCGCTCGTCGCGGTCGGCGGCATAATGCCTTCGTTGTAATGAATGCCGAGGCAGTCCATATAATTCGCCGCGCCCGCTTGATACATCCCGCGCACGTACAGATTATCGTCACAGCCCGCGCCGCTGCATCCCCCGAAGAATCCGGTTGGAGCAGGTGCGCCGCTGATCACCATCGTGTTCGGGTTCGCCGCCTTGATCGCGTTGTAAGACCGCGCCAACAACTGCGTATAGCTGGCGGGATCGATCATGCCGGCTGTCCATTCGCGGTCGATGTTCATTTCGTTCCAAACTTCGATCGCGTCCGCGCCGAGCGCCGCCAGTCCGCCGACGAATCCGGCGAATTGATCAAAGTAGCCCTCTTGATAGAGCGCGCCGGGACTGCCGACCACGCCGAGCAGGATGCGGAATCCGCGTGCGTGCGCATCGTTGATCCAGCCCGCAATCGTACCGGGGTCTTGCCCCTGTGAGTAGCGAACCTGCCGCTTGACCCACGTCATCCCGGCACGCGCCATCTGTTCGGAGGCGTAAGCGCTCCAATCTGCCACATGACCGCCATACGCAAACCCGCGCGTCGGCGGCACGTTGACGACCGGAGCAGGTGGGGCTTCGGTGGGAACTTCAGCGGGCGTTTCACCCGGAGGTGCTTCACCCTGTGGGGGAGCGACCGGAGCGCCATCCGGCGGCGGCAGCGTGAACGGGGTATCCGTCCACACGCTCGGCATCGCTGCAAGTTGATCCGGCGTGAGCGTGGTGGCTGTTGCGCCGAGCCATCCCACCGTGCCATCGGCGATGATGCCGCGCACCCAGAAATCACCCGAAGGCGCTTTCCCGTCAAGACGCACCGATGTACCCGCATCGAGCGTCGCTAAAATACGCCAATCGGTGCCGGGTCCGCTTCTAAAATTGGCGCGTTCAATCGTGGTGACATCGATCCCGCCAGCTTGCGCGAAAACGCCGCCGACGAGCGAAAAGGTGAGGAATGTTAAAGCGATGAGGAAGTGTATCCGTCGCATTGTCGCCTTTTAAAACTGCTTATTCAACGCGGCGCATTCTATCAGAGCCGCCCGTCTTTCTGCAAACACTCCCCTCTGTAAACGTTCAGAGGACGACACTTTATCCTTACCTCCTGCCCTGTCTCCATCGCAAGCGATAGAGACGGGGTTGGGGGTGAGGAGCACTACATGAAGGTAGAAGTGACGTCTCGTGAAGTAACCGAGAGGTGAGTGGGGGGACGCGCTTTTTAGCGCACCGCTTTCTTCACCAGATCGATGATTCGCGCTTCGACAGCGGGTGTCAGCGCCTTGAGCGCGAACGACGTAGACCAAAAATCGCCGTCGTCGAGCATGGCGATATCGTTGAAGCCGAAGGTCGCATACCGCGCACTGAACTTGTGCGCGCTCTGGAAGTAGCAGACAACCTTACCGTCATCATTGGCATAGGCAGGCATCCCGTACCACGTTTTTGGAGAAAGCGTTGGCGCGTTGGCTTTGATGATCTCATGCAATCGCATGGCGAGCGCGTGATCCGATTCTGGCATCTCCGCGATCTTGGCGAGTAGGTCGCTTTCCCCGTCCGCCTTCTTCGTCTTTGATCCGCGCCGCGATTCCGCCTTCAATTCTGCGGCGCGCTCCTTCATTGCGGCGCGTTCTTCGTCTGTGAACCCCGCTTGTTGGTCGGTGATTTTCTTGCTGCTCATCGAAATCTCCTCAAGTGGACGATCACGCCTTGTCTTGCGAAAGGACCATGATATTGCCGGAGTTGTCCTTGAAGATGGCTTCGATAATCCCATACGGGCGGTCAGTGGGCGGTTGCAAGAATTCCACGCCTCTTGCCTTGAGCGTCTCATAGGTTTTGTAGCAGTCGTCGGTTTTCCAAGGACCGCTGCCCAGCTTGCCCGCTTCTACAAGCTTGGTCAGGTGATCGACATCCTCTTGGGAGAAGCGCGCGCCGGGTTTCAGCGCTTCCAAGTGAATCTCGATGTCGGGCTGATCTTTCAAGCCGACGGTCAGCCAGCGATAATCACCGTTTGATACATCGGCGCGGAGTTCGAAGCCGAGCTTTTCGGTATAAAAGCGCAGCGCCTCATTCTGATCCGTGACCCAAATCGTTGTGACCGAAAGTTTGTTGATCATGTGCTGTCTCCTTCGCTGAATACAGCCTCGATCATAAAACATTTGTCCTAAAATGACTTCTCGAAAATTGCTCAATTTTAGGGGTCAAGTGTGTGCAGCAAGCAGACACACAGCGGGATGTAAAACGACTTCTGGATCGTGTGGCGGCTGCGTCGATACGCACTGGGGGAGAGTCCAACGATCTTGCGAAAAAGCGTGCTGAATGACCCTAAACTCTCAAACCCGACATCGGCGCAAATCTCGGTGATGCTGAGATCAGAATTGATGAGCAGCTCTTTTGCTTTGGCGATACGGACTTGCATCAGGTATTGGTGCGGGGACTGCTTGTAGATGCGGCGAAACAGCCGAATCAGGTAATAAGGCGACAGCGCGACTTCCTGACTCAGATGCTGAATTGTGATCGGCGCGGCAAACTCCCGATCTAAAAGTTGGCGCGCACGATGCGCTTGCTCATGATGGCGCACAGCAGATTCTCGCGTCTTTGGTGTGATCCTACTATATCATGACTTTGACCCGCCATCCGAGTCGTGAACAATCCCGTGAAATTGCGGTCACGGCGGTATACTTGTAACCACAGCATTCGCAGATCGAGAGGCACAGCCGTGAGCTTTTTTGCGATCGAGTCCCTAAAAGAAACGCCGCGCCGTAAGCTGTTTACGCTGCTGGGCGTGGAATACCAAGCGACGCCGCTGGCATGGTTCAGCCTCGTCTACCCGGCAGTGATCGGCTTGATCGTGAGCTTTCTCGTGCTCCCACAAGCCGATCTTTTGACACGCATTTTGACCGGAATCGCGTTCGGCTTATGTATCAACCTTATGTACTTCATTCATGGGTTTGGGCATATCCTCAGTGGTCGGCTCGTTGGTGCGCCGATGCAAGCCAACTTGATCACGGCGACGGTTTATGTCAATCACTATGAGGATACAGTCGAGTATCCGAGCTGGGTGCATATCGGGCGCACGCTCGGCGGTCCTATTGCCAATGCAATCGCAGGGATAGTCGCGCTGCTCGTTTACAATGCCGGATTGCAAAGCCCGGTGATTCTGTTTTTTGCGATTGCGAATCTCCTGTTTACTTTGACCATTCTGCCGCTTCCCTCTGCTGACGGAGAGGTGATCGTGCGCGAACTCCGCGATTGGAAGCCGCGCCGCTGAACGGGCTGCATTTGCGCCTATCTGCTTTCCGCCAACTGCGCTAGAATCACCCGCATGATCAACACACTTCAACTCGACGTCCACGCGAGCGGGGTCGCGGTTATCACCATCAACCGCCCCGATTCGCGCAATGCTCTTGATCTCAAGTCTATGCGTGCTTTCGCTGGTGCGGTCGAAGTTGTCAGCGCGGATACTCGTCTGCGCGCCCTGATCGTCACCGGAGCGGGAGATCAAGCCTTTTGTGCGGGCGCTGATCTGGCGGAAATGGATCAGCATCCGACCGCCGAAAGCGGCGCGGCGATGATCGCGCTGATGGGCGATGCGCTGCTTACGCTCGAACAACTTCCCATCCCGGTGATCGCCGCCATCAACGGCTACGCGCTCGGCGGTGGGGCGGAGCTTGCCGTCGCGTGTGATCTGCGCGTTGTTGATGCAAGCGTGCGCATGGGGTTCGTCCACGCCACGCGCGGCGTGATCCCCGGTTGGGGCGGCGGTCAGCGGCTGTTGCGGTTGCTCGGCTATGGGCGTGCAATGGAGATTCTGCTGACGGCGCGCACACTCACCGCCGATGATCCCGACCTTCAACAAATCGTGATGCGCCCGATTGCGCCAGAGGGTCAAGCCTTTGACGCAGCAATGGCGGTCGCTGAATCGATCGCGGAACTCGATCCAGCGGTCACAGCGTCGATGAAAGCAATGCTCCGCGCCGGACTACCCGCCGCCGCTTTTGACTATGAGCGCTCGTTGTTTCCGCCGCTTTGGGCGGGTGATGCCCGCCGCGCTGCTACCCGCGCCTTCTTGGAACGCTCAAAAGGAAATTCGCAATGAGCTTTTATGCCACGCTTGCCCGCTACTATGACTCCGAACACGCGGACAAGACCGACGACCTCGACTTTTACGGCGAAATTGCCGAGGAATCCGGCGACCCGATCCTGATCATCGGTGCGGGGACGGGGCGCGTGATGATGCATCTGGCGCAAGAAGGGCATCAGATGACCGGCATTGAAGCCGAGCAGAATATGATCGAGCGGGCGCTGGCGAAGCGTGATGCGATGCTGTATCTCGCGCCGCGCATCCAGTATTTGCATGGGGATGCGCTCAAAGTGCCGCTTGATGAGCAGTTCAAGCTGGTCATCATTCCCTACAACACGTTTATGCACTTTCACGACCCGGAGCGCCAGCTTGGCTTGCTCACCCGCGCCCGTAAGTGGGTTGCGCCGGGTGGACGCTTGCTGATCGATCTGCCGAACGCGGGCGAAGCCTTCGCCGCCCCCGATACCGAAGCGATCACGCTGGAACGCTCCTTTCTTGACCTTGAAACCGGGCATCTCGTCATGCAGCAGTCGATCAGCCGTTTGGATCGGGCTGAACAATTGATGAACGTGACATGGCTCTATGACGAAATCGACGCTGACGGCTTGATCTATCGCACGGTGATCCCCGTCGTGATCCGCTATTTCTTCCTGCCGGAGATGCGTCTGCTGCTCAAAGCGGCGAGCTTCACGATTGAAGAAGTCTACGGCGATTTTGACCGTGTGCCGTTTGGCGACGGAATGCCCCGGATGATCCTCACGGCGGTGTGATGAAAAATGTTCTCAAGTGTCGTCTGCCGAATGTGGCAGCGGCACTGATGCTATTCCTGCTGGCAGCGTGTGACAGCGATATTCCGACCCCGATTCCGACGCGAACCCTTTCCGGTCCAACCACCGCGCCGAGCGCCGTTTTTTACCCCGACTTCCCAACGCTCGAAGCGAATAACCCCGGCGTGAGCGATCCAACGGTGATGGCGTTCCCGCGCGACATTGAACTTCCGCCGCTCGTTATCGAAGGAACTGCCGGCGTGCAGTCGATCACGCTCACGGCGGGTGATGGGACGCTGCTCATCGGAGATATGTACACCTTTGATGCAGCCGTGCGCGTCCCCGGCGTGCTCTTGATCGCGCCAGATCGTGCCGCGTGGGGTGATCTGCCGCTTCAACTGGTCGGGCAGGGGTTTATTGTGCTCTCGATGAATCACCGTGACGCCGCGCCGCTTGGCGATGCGATTGTGATGCTTCAGGGAATCGCCAACGCGCCAAGTGTTGATCCTGCCCGCATCGCGGTGATCGCCGCCGAAGACGCCGCCGATCTCGCGCTGGTGGCGTGCGCGGGCGATCTGCTGTGCGATGCGCTGGCGCTGATCAGCCCGTTTGATGCGCTGAGTGTCGGGTATTTGTCGAGCTATCTCCCGCGCCCGCTGGTGATCGCCGCCGCTGTGGACGATGTGACCTTCCCAATTGCCGATCAAATGGTGCAGTCCGCCCCGAACCAGATCGACCTGTACACGGTGAGCGGTCAAGGGCGGGGGGCATCGCTGGCAGCCGTTGATCCGGGGCTTGCGGTCGTCTTAATCGAATTGGCGCGGCGGGTGGGGTAAAACCTCAACCGCAGAGGGCGCAGAGATTAAACGCTATCATCTGCGTTCTCCGCGCCCTCTGCGGTTCAATGCCTTTTGTCTTACGCGCGGAGCTTCGCGCCGAGTTCACGTTCCGCCGCTTTGACGATCTTCGCGTGTACGCTGGCGACTTCTTTATCGGTCAGCGTGCGTTCGTCGGTTTGGTACGTCAGTGCATACGCGAGGCTTTTGTGCCCCGCCGGAATCTGATCGCCCGCATATACATCGAACAAACGCACCTGCTTGAGCAGATCGCCGCCCGCTTTGCGGATCACCTGCTCGACTGATTCTGCCGTGACGGTATCGTTCACCACCAGCGCAACATCTTGCAGCACGGGCGGCGTGACCGGAAGCGGCGTCACACGGAACAGCGGACGCGCCGCATTCAAGATTGCATCGAGATCGAGTTCACCGATCAGCACCGGATCGCCTTCCCATGCAATGGCGCGCGCGACCAACGGGTGAAGCTCACCGAATGTACCTGCGTTCGCACCGTTGATCACCAGCGCCGCCGAGCGCCCCGGATGGTAGCTGGTATGCTCGGCACGGGCGAAGTGCGCACCTTCAACATGCAGTCCCGCAAGCAGATGCTCAACCACACCCTTCAAGTCGAAGAAGTCAACGACGGCATCCGTATCCGCACCCATCCAGCCGCCGCCGATATGCCGCGCCCCCGTGATCAGCAGCCCTAAGCGGCGCGGCTCATCCGGCAGAACTTCGCCCTCACGTGGGAGATAGATATTACCGATCTCAAATACCTGCTGACGGTTGGTGTAACGCGCGTTTTCGATGGCATTGCCGAGCAAGCTGCTTAACAGCGTGTGCCGGAGCGCCGTCTTATCAAGTGTGATCGGGTTCGCCAGCCGGACATAATCCGCCTTCGGCAGTGATGACTCCGCGCCGGGGGGGATGAGCAGGGCTTCGGCTTCAGGCGTGGTCAACCGGTAGCTGATCTGTTCGCGGAAACCCAACTGCGTCAGCAGATCGCGGGTTTTTTCTTCGAGCGTCAAATGTAGATTCGGACGCTGCGGCGGCATCTCGTCGGTGATGATCGTGACCGGAATATGCTCAAAGCCGTTGATCCGTGCGATTTCTTCGATCAAGTCCGCTTGCCCGACCACGCCTGTGCCGATATCTAAGCGATAATCGGGGACGGTGACGTGCATCACATCGCCTTTGACCTTGACCTCAAATGCCGCCCGCTTGAGCAGCGCCGCTGCCTCGTTTGCGCTGAAATTCATGCCCATGATCCGGCGAATTTCTGATTCGGGCAGGTCGATCTTGATGACCGGAGCGGGAGCGGGATACACGTCGATTACGCCGCGCGCAATCGCGCCGCCGCCTGTTTCCTGCATCAATTCGATCCCGTACTTGACTCCAATAAGCGCCTGTGACGGATGCACACCCCGGCTGAAGCGGGTCGCCGCCTCGCTGAACAGCTTATGCGTGTGCGTCGTCCGACGGATGCTGATAAATTCCCAACTCGCCGCCTCCAACAAGACGTTGGTCGTGTCGTCGCTAATCTCGGTATCAAAGCCGCCCATCACGCCCGCCAAACTGATCGGCGTATCGCTGTTGTCGGTGATCACGATGTCCTTTGGCGTGAGTTCGCGCACCGTCCCATCGAGCGTCTTGAGCGTTTCGCCGGGGCGGGCGAGGCGCGTGGTCAGGTGCGGCGTTTTGCCGTCCGCGTGTGCAACCAAGCGATCATAATCGAAGGCGTGGAGCGGCTGACCCATTTCGAACATCACATAATTGGTCACGTCCACGATGTTGTTGATCGGGCGCTGACCGACAAGCGATAAGCGGCGCTGAAGCCATTCCGGCGACGGTTGAATGCGCGTATTCCGCAGCAGCATTGCGGTGAAGCGCGGATTCAACTTGGAATCGGTGATCGTGATCTCGATTGTGCCCGCGACCGGATCACCGACTGCGTGATGATTGTGATTCGATGGCTCGTTTAGCGGGAGCAGCGGCTTATCAAGCAGGGCGGCGATCTCGCGGGCGACCCCATACACGCTGTAGCACCGAGCCAAGTTCGGCGTGAGTTCGATCTCGAAGATCACATCGCCTAACACATCCTGAGCGGGCGTTCCGGGCGCGCAACCGGGGTCTTCGCGCATCAAAATGATCCCGTCATGGCTTTCGCTCATGCCGAGTTCTTTTTCCGAACACACCATGCTCCGGTTCGGGATGCCGCGCAGCGGCTTCTCCTTGAGGATCATGCGCTTCGGTTCGTCGCTGTGACCGTCCCAGACTTCCGCGCCTTCGAGCGCGATGATCGTGTACAGCGGCTTGTCGAGCGTTTGCCCTTTGAACTCGAATAGGTTAGGCGCACCCGTCACGCACTGTTCGATTTCCGCGCCGCCGTAATCGACCATCGCCAAGACGAGTCGATCCGCGTTCGGATGCGGCTTGACCTCACGGATCGCGCCGAGCAGAAGTTTTGACCGATCCCAGACGAGATGATCCGAATTCGGGTAGCGCAGCCCCTCAACGCGGGTTTGTGGGATGCCGAGATACGAAATTTTGGCGACTTCCAGCCCCGCTGCCGTGAGCTTTTCCGCGAGTAGTTCCGGCGGGATGTCGATTTCGACGAACTCCCGCAGCCATGACAATGGAATTTTCATTGGCGTATGTCTCTCCTAGCGATATGTTTGTGAATTGTTGTTACAGCCCAATCGACTGGAGTCGTCTTCTGAAAGTGGCATCCAGCCGTATCATCGCATCTATCATCTCGTCTTGTAGTTCGTCCCATGTATCGCGCGCCCGCAGGCTGCCGGTTTCAATCGGATACAGTATGCGGCATGCCCGTTTCGCGTCGAGGGGTTTCCATTCGAGCGGTTCGCCAAACTCCATTTCAATCTCTGCTTTTTCGAGCATCAGCTGATCGAAAATCGCCTTGTTTTGGTCTTTGTTGCCGACATCGATATATATCTCAACGACTGCGCGGTTTTTGAGAATGTTGAGATTCAGTTGCACTCCAGATTTTCCCGCGCCAATGCTCAACCAATGATCCTTGGTTGGCTTGCGTCCGTTGAGTAACCGGGTGCGTGAGCTGGATTTCTGGAGAATAGATTGCCAAAACTCGATGCGCAGTCGTTCCCGTTCTGCAAGTTCCTTCGTCGTTAGTCTTATCTTGCCTGCACCTAGGTTTTTCAACCTCGCATCGGGTGCAGCGACTATTGTGAAGAGCGGGGCAAACGGGGATTCACCGATCCTGATCGCCTCGACCTTCACCAGATAGAATTCGATATCTTCCCCTGTGTTTTCATTGAGCCAGTCTATCACGCGCTGATGCTCTGGACGGGTTTCGGCAGTAACCCATATTGCCACTTGTGCTTCGAGATTGACAAGATAAGTCAGTACCTTACCAAGATGGTCATGATCGGTTCGTTCAAGCTGGTTTTCGACGATCACACGTCGATCTTGATCGTCTTGACATAGTAGGTCAACTTGAAAATCTCCGACGCTGCTTTCGCGTTGTGTGACTGTCAAACTGAAGCCAACTCGATCTGAAAGTGCATCGATGTTTTCAGCCATCCAAGTTGTGAAGTCGAGTGCTTCATGTCGAAAAGCTTCCCGCAAGCGCTGAATTTCGATCTTGCCAACCAAATTCATCGGTTTACTTTCCATATTCGAATCCCTCATTGATATCGGGTTAGTTTCGCGCGCCAACGCTCGCGCTCAGCATGATTTCGGCGATCGCATCGGCGATCACGGTATTTGCTTCGGGTATCACATGCGCGCTGTCGATCCAAAGTTCGCCCTCGACCGCATCCAGCACACGGGACAAATCGATCAGGTCAGCGTCAGCGCCGCTGATCTGCGTGTGCGTTTCGCGGTACAGCGTGATCAACGCCGTGTCTAAGCCGTCGCGCGTGCGTGTTTCGTAATCGGTCAGCGGCTTGTTCGTGGTGGTGATCATCGGCTGCCAGAACCAGAACAAGTCAAATCCGTAAGACTCGGCAAGCCGCGCCGCGAATGCGCGTTGTTCGGCGTGATGCTGCGCGACCGCTCCCGCCAGCGTCTCCGAGTCGACGCCGAGTGACTCATAGGTGATGCTTTGATCTCCCTGAGGAATCGCATACAGGGCGAGCATCCGGTACAGCGCCGACTGCTGAATCACCAGCGTCAGCGCATCCGGCGCGGGCGCATCGAAGCGGGCAGCAATCGCCTGCTGATTTTGGTGCATCCCGGCGGTTCCGCTTTGAAACGCCGCATAGACATCGTTTAGTCCGTCAAAAAACACCGCCGCTGATGGGATGTTCCCTGCTTGCAGTTCCAAACTCAAGCGCACAACTTCTTGCGCGGTGACATATCCCATATCCCCATAGTTGACCACGCACACAGGCTGATCAAGTGCCGCATCCAGCGCGGTTTGCAGAAAAGCCGGGATTGTCGCCCAGTCGGGCGCGCCCAAGCCCCATACGGTTGATCCCCCGAACACGAACACGCGATAACTGCCGGATTCGCAGACCGCGCCGGGAGTCAACCGCACGCCGTTTTCGTCCACATTAATCGCTGCGCCGCTTTGCGGAACATGCCGCCAGATCACATAAGGCGCGTAATCGACTGCTTCGCTGTGTTCCTGCCAGTACGCCGCGCCCCAATCGACCGTTTGGTAATACGGACGTTGATCACGGTTGATTCCCGCCGCATCGGGCGCAAAGCGCATCACCAGCACATTGAGCAGCAGCACAGCGGCGGTTTCCAAAACGAGCGCGACGATCAGCGTGATCATGAGCAGCCCGGCGATCCCCTGAAATGCCCGGCTGATCCCGCTGGTTGCGCGGTCGCCAAACACACCGATCAGAATCACCAGCCCGCCGATCCCGCCCAGCATCAGACGGGCGGCGCTTAAGCCATCCAACCCGATCTCGAAGCCGATTAGCGGCGCGACGAACGCGAACACAAGCAAGCCGATTCCCATCACCATGAGAATCACACGGCGGGCGATCACACTCATGAGGAGGTTGTCTTCTCCTCTTGTTCTGCGCGTTTGCTTTCCGCAAACTGCTCCGCTTTGCGCCGTGCCGATGCCGTCCGCCGCTCACCAATCAAGTTGATCAGCGCGGCGAGTAAGCCGAGACCGGCGATGATGTAGCCGATCGTGAACAGCTTCGAAATATCCCGCGTGGGATGCAGATCGCCGTAGCCAACCGTCGTCAGCGTGATCACGCAGAAATACAACGAATCGATCACGCTCCAGCCTTCGACGCGGGCATAAAAGATCGTCCCTGTGAGCAGTGTCGTTACGGCGGCGATCAACAGCCGTCCCTCGCCTGTGCTGAGAAGGCGGTGACGAACGATTTTCAGGCGGTCAAGCATGACGAGTCATCCCTCGCGGCTAGAACTGCTCCAAGAAGCGCAGATCGTTTCCCCAGAAGTAGCGAATATCGCGGATGGCGTGCTTCAGCATCGTGATCCGTTCCGGTCCCATGCCGAACGCGAACCCGCTCCACTCACGCGGATCATAGCCGCCGTTTTCGAGCACCGTTGGGTGAACCATGCCCGATCCGGCGATCTCCAACCAACCAGAATGTTTACACACATTGCAGCCTTCGCCGCCGCACAGGAAACACTCGACATCAACTTCCATGCTCGGCTCGGTGAACGGGAAGTAGGACGCGCGGAAGCGGACTTTCGCGTTTTCGCCAAAGAACTTGCGCGCATACTCCGCGATTGTGCCTTTCAGGTCGCTCATGCGGATATTCCGTCCAACCGCCAACCCTTCGACCTGATGAAACTGAATTTCACTGCGGGCGGTGATCTGCTCATAGCGGTAGCACATCCCCGGCAGAATGATGCGGATCGGCTTCGTGCCGCCGTCACCGAATTCGCGCATCGCCCGGATTTGTCCCGGCGATGTATGCGTGCGCAGGATCACATTCGGCGTGGTCGTGTAAAACGTATCCTGCATATCACGCGCTGGGTGATCGGGCGGCATGTTCAAGTAGGTGAAGTTCATGTCGTCCGTCTCGACATCGCGTGAGCGGTACACTTGAAAGCCCATCTCCGCCCAAATGTCATAGAACTGGCGTAACGTCTGCGTGCTCGGATGCAAGCCACCCATCGGGCGGGAGCGCCCCGGCAGCGTGACATCAATTTCGCCCGCTTCGAGGTCTTGCGCGAGTTCCTGCCCTTTGACGAGTTCGACGCGCGACTCAAATGCGGCGGTCAGCGCCTCTTTAATCTCATTCGCACGCTTGCCGAATGCGGCGCGTTCTTCTTTGGGAATTTGCCCAACACCGCGTAAAAGCTGCGTGAGCGTGCCGCTTTTCCCCAGAAATTTGATCTCCCATTCGCGCACGGCATCGGATGTCGATGCGTGTTCGAGTTCCGCCAGTGCCGCGCTGTAGACTGATTCGAGTTCCATCGTGTCCCCTTGTGGCAAATAAAAAACGCCCTCGTCCCATGATCAATCAGGGACGAGAGCGTTCATGCTCCCGCGTTACCACCCTGCTTGCGCCGCTTGATTTGCATCAAGTCAGCGCCGCTTCATTCAATGTCGATGACGCCCGACGACGCGGATAGACTACGCAAACCGGAGAAGTCTCCGATTCCTCACCTATCAGGTTGTGAGCCGTTTTGCTCACGAGTGGAGTGAATTTCGGCGGCGGCGTTCGCGCACATTCTCAATCTGTGATGCGCGCTCCCTGTCAACGACGTTTGCCCGCGTACTTGTCTCCGCTGCAACCCTTATCCCAATTATGCCGATCGATTTTGCGCGCTGTCAAGTCCCCGTGTTGGGGAGCGGCGCGCCGCCCGTTTCGTAGTTCGGACCCATCGCGGATGCGGGAACCCAGACCTGAGCCGCGAAGCATGAAATCCACAGGCGGTAATAGCCGTTACTCGCGTTCGTGATCCACCACGCTGTTCCGACGGGCATGGTTACGTTGGTGACTGCCGCCGGATCAGCCGCATACAGCGCCTGCACGGTTTCCAACATGCGCCCTTGAACGGCGGTTGTGGGCAGATTGCTGGGGCAGCCGCCCGCACTACTTGATCCACCGCTCCCCGGTAAACCGTTGATGATGGTCGGGGTTAGTCCGCCGCCGTCAGCCGTACATGTGGCGATCAAGCTGCTTTGCATCACCAGCACGCCGCCAACATAAGTATCGATGCGGAACTCAAAGGTGAACGGGTAGGACGGGAAACTATCCATGAACGCGCCGTAATTGTGGCGACCATTCGATTCGACTGGGTAAGGTCCATCGGTCGAGATCACGCCGTTGCGGATGTAGTTGAGCGTGAACTCATCCACGCCCGCCGTGAGGTTGAGCACATCCACATTTTGATTGCTGATCGACACCGCGACTCCGCCGCCGTTCGGCGCGCATGTGTAGGTTTTATCTGGTACCCACACGCGCCCCTGCGCATTCGGCGGCACGGTGTTGACGATTGTCGCGGGCGTGTCCGGCATATCGCCCGTGCAGTTGATCACGATGCTGCTTTGATAAACTACAATGCCGCTGATGATCGTATCGAGGCGGAATTCAAACGTGAACGGATAGGATGGGAAACTCTGCTGAAACGCGCCGTAATTGCGGGTGCCGCTGGTTTGTTCAACAGTGTACGGACCATCGGTGCTCAAAACGCCGTTGCGGATATAGTTAATCGTGAACTGGGCGTCGGAGGACAGCCCGTTAAACTCCACGTTCTGGTTGCTCAGGTTGGCGTAGACGACGCCTGAACCAGTCGTGCAACTTGCGTTTTTGTCATTGATCCAGCGGCGGTACTGCTCACCGGGCGCGGCACTGACGGCGAGACTTGGTGCGATCACCGCTGCTGCGGTGATGAGAATTGCAAGCAGTGTCCAAATCTTTCTCATATGATCCCCCACAAACGTTGATTGTGTAATGTAAATTGTAACGTCATTGCCACTGAAGTACAACAATCATCAAAAAATCTTTCCAAGTTGATCGCATATTGTTACAGGTTGAGTTCAATTCGACCTGCCGCCGACTTTGCCTTGGGTTTGATGATTTAGTCTATTGACAAAGTCATCAAAGCTCCGTATGCTCTGTGAAATCAGATTCTCAGGAAGAACTTCAAATGTCCACCCTGTTTGCCAAACCCTGTTCGATGTGTTGTATGTGTCGAAACACCTGCCGGGGTTTGCGCTGCTAGAATCTTGATTTCTCGCTGCTAACGACACGCCCCGGTTGACCGCCGGGGCGTTTTCTTTTGTGTCACAGAACACACTCAACGCCTCGGCGCTCTTTCGCCGGGGCGTTTTCGTTTGATTATCCGGATCGATTTTTGTGAGGAGCTGCGGATTGTGAATACGTGTTGTTGTCGCCGAATGTGACCGTTCTAAGTCGGAACTTTTTCGTCCTCGATGAGCAACCTTAAATCACATGTCAGGAGATCATAACCCATGAAAGCACGTCTGATTGTTCTGCTGATAGCACTGATCAGCCTTTTCGCCACCGTCGCTGTTTCCGCGCAAGAACCGCTCTCAGAAGCACTCGTCTCCGCTGATTGGCTGGAGCAAAACCTTGAAAACCCACAGGTTCGCGTGATCGAAGTGAGCGTTATCCCCGGCGTATTTGAACGCGGTCACATTCCCGGCGCGGTTAATTTCGTATGGCATACCGATTTTGTCGATACGGTGAGCCGTGACATTGTTTCCCTTGAACGCTTCACTGAATTGGCGCAGGCGGCAGGGATCAACAGCGATACGACGGTCGTGATCTACGGCGACAACAACAATTGGTTCGCGGCGTGGGGGGCGTGGATTTTCAACCTGTACGGATTTGAAAGTGTTCACTTGCTCGACGGCGGGCGTGTGAAATGGGAAGCCGACGGGCGACCGCTCTCAACCGATGCCGCCGCTTTTGAACCGGGTAATGTCACGTTTGCGGAAGCGAACGCCGACTTGCGCGCACTCCTTCCAGAAGTGTTGGCGGTTGTCGAAGGCGAAGCGCCCGGCACATTGGTTGATATTCGCGGACCGGCGGAATATAACGGCGAAATCTTTGCGCCGGAAGGTGTTCAAGAACTCTCGGTGCGTGCGGGACACATCCCCGGCGCGATCAACGTCCCATGGGGTCAAAACGTCCGCGAAGATGGCACGTTCAAATCGGTTGATGAACTGCGCGCACTGTACGCGGGGCTGGGAATCGATGGCAGCACACCGCTCGTGACCTACTGCCGTATTGGTGAACGCGCCGCGCTGACGTGGTTCGTTCTGCATGAACTTCTCGGCTATGAAGTCGCGCTGTACGACGGTTCTTGGACGGAGTACGGGAACAGCGTTGGCGTTCCCATCGAAAATCCCGCCGGTACAGTATGGGGCGGTCAGTAGTTTATGGCGCAATCAGCAGTTGGGGGCAGTTCCGCAAATGGGGCTGCCCCCCTTTTACGTCAACCGCTCACGACAGCAGTGGGGCTGGTGATCTTGGTTGCATTGGTCGCGGGGGCATACGTGCTGCATGATGTTCCCGAACAAGGGGCGAAAGCCTCGCTTTCGCTGCTCCTCGGCGCGGCGCTGGGGATTCTCTTTCAGCGTGGGCGCTTTTGCTTTTTCTGTATCCTGCGGGACTTCATCGAATTCCGCAACAGCAGCGGTTTATTCGCTGTACTCACGGCGCTGGCGGTTGGCGGGATCGGGTACGCGATTGTCTTCGGCGCGTTTCTGCCCAACACTTTTACGGGCAGGCTTCCCCCCGGTGCTCATATCGGTCCGGTCAGTTGGGTCTTGGTTGCGGCAGGCGCAGCTTTTGGGATCGGCATGTCGCTTTCTGGCGCGTGCATCAGCGGACATCTGTATCGCTTAGGGGAAGGGTACACCCGCGCCCCGATTGCGCTGTTCGGATCACTGATCGGTTTCGGACTTGGCTTTTTTACATGGCAAAGTCTTTATCTTGCGGCTTTGTCAGGTGCGCCAGAATCGTGGCTGCCCGCTACTTTTGGCTATGGTGGTTCCCTGATCATTCACCTGACCATACTGAGCGTGATCGCGGTTTTTCTGCTCAAGTATCTGCCGAAACTACCGCCTCGGAACGAAGAAGCGATCACACTGCGGAGTATCTGGGATCGCGTGATAAACCAGCGCTGGAATCCATTGGTCACGGGTGGTCTTGTCGGCGTGATTGGTGTATTTGCCTATTTTCGCGTCGAGCCGCTGGGCGTGACGTCGCAGTTAGGGAGCATCGCCCGCACCACGCTTGATAACACCGGGCTGCTGTTTGACCGCTTGAATGGACTCGATACATTTGCGGGCTGCACTCCACAAATCGTTCAAACAATCACCGAGAACGGCTGGTTGATCGGCGGGTTGGTACTTGGCTCATTCGCGGTTGTGCTGCTGGCAAACCGCTTTCAACTGTCAACGCTCACCTTTCGTAATGGAACGACTGCGCTGCTGGGCGGCATCCTGATGGGGTGGGGGTCAATGTTGGCGTTGGGCTGCACGGTGGGAACGCTGCTTTCCGGTATTTCGGCATTTGCGATTTCCGGGTGGGTCTTCGCATTTGCCATGTTCGCGGGTGTGTGGCTAGGAATCAAGCTGCGGTTTCATCATGGGTGAAGCGAAACTCCGTGACCCGTCACTGACCGTTAAGAGTAGTTAATCTCTCCTGCTAGCGCTTGACAACGCTCAAAAGCCGTGATATTGTCTAGCCTAGTGTGGGAAAGGATTGTCCGAATGATGCAAACGACTCTCAGACCAATAGTTGAAGCCGGGGCGGTGTACAGCCGGCAAGAGGCTGCCGAGGCGCTTGGCATCAGTCTTAGCACCCTGAAGCGGCTTGTGAAAAACGGACACTTACGCGTCTCAAAACCCAATGGGATGCGGCGAGTGTTTATCACGGGCGAAAGCATTCTGGCGATGCTGGACAACACAGTCGTGGAGCGTGAGGCTTAAAGATGTATATGCCGAACCTCTGCGCGACCACGCGCCCCGCCCCCTCCAACTTGCCAAGTTTTTCGCGGATCGATGGGCAGATTCTGCCTCGCTCCAGCCGCATTGCGCCTAATTACAGCGTGATGGGCGGATTGGGTGCAGCGCCGTCTACGTCGCATGTGACGCTCGACCCGTATGGCACATTTGTCCGGGGTGGAGTTGCGACGGGTACGCTGTGGAGTCTGCTGCCGGGAAGCTTCGGCGACGAAGCCGCCTTCGATTGGTTGGTACAGTATCACGAGAGAGGAGTGTCACGAACGCGACAAAAAGCGTGACACGAACCCTCTGACCCAACGGTTCCCTGAAAAAGGGCGTGAGCGTACCAAAAGCTCACGCCCTTTTTGTTTGCCTGAATGAGCTTGACCCTCGATGAGGATGATAATGGGACCGACATACCACCTCACCCATACCCCGATAGTGCGCTTGGTCGTGAACGAAATGCGCGAGATGCGAATTGACGACCGGGCGGATGAGGCGCTTGATGAACGCCTTGAGGGACTGTTGACCGCGCTGGATGAGATACACGAAGCGGCGAGCGCCGGGGCGCTTGCTCAGACCGGGTTGAACAAGGCGGAGCTACTTGGACTGCTGAATGACCTGATCTACACGGCGCAGCAAACCGTCGCGGAAATTCAAAGTCAGGGCGCGGATCATACCGGAACTCCCACACTGAGACTGGTACGAAAGACGTCCTAAACGACATATAGAGAAGGGGACAAGCGAACGCTTGTTCAAAGCAACCAGCCTAATGCAAAGCACCACCGCAAGACTAAGCAAGTCAGGAAAGGGAAGATCATGTTCGTTACCGAACACGAAATGAACGTCGAACGTTTGCAAGCACGTCATGAACAACTGCGCCGCGAAGTCGAAAATACCCGGCTGGTGCGGGAAGTACGCGAAGCGCGTCGGGAAGACAACAAAGCCGACCGTGCCGAGCACACCCAGTTGGTTCAGCGCTTGTTCGCCCTCTTCTTCTAGCATCTACCTGCCCTACGGAAATCCTCCGCCGGGCGGGTGGACGGAACGAAGCGAGAGTAAAGGTCGTCTTACATGGCGGAAGACAAATGCAGCGCAACGCCCGATGATGGCGGATCGCTCACCCAACACGCACCTGAACATTTAAAAACCTTTGCTCCCCGACTGCCGTCCACCCCGCCCACTCCGAATTTTCACCGGAGGCGGCGATAAGGCGGCGGTCATGGAGCGCACATGACCGAACAGAGACCAACGCCTTCTACAGCGCGCAAGACACCGGGACACTTTTATCGTTAGCACCAGCGCACACGGGAACTGGCTTCACCGATTTCACTTTTACTGTTAGCTGTTGACCCATTAAGCTGCAAAAACCTGTCGCTCCTTCATGTTAAAGAGGAGCGACTCGCGCGTAAGGACGCCCCTACCCTGTTGTGTGATCGCTTGCGTGGGAGAGGGAACAGACGTTAAAGAACACATTAACCCCCTGTACTTTACGCGCATTTGTTCCATGTTTCGTGTATAATCGTGACAGTAAGTACAAATAGCCTGATCAAGAGGAATGCTCATCGTGGTAGGTGCTTCTATACCTCAGGGGAGAGTTCTTCTCCTGAACGGTCAGAGTTGGGAACCACTCTCCATCATCACGATCCCACGCGCGATTAACCTCCTGCTCGCGGAAAAAGCCGTCGTTATCGAACAGACCGATCAGTTCTTACGCACGGTGCGGGATCGTTTCCCGATTCCGTCAGTGATCGCGCTCCGGACATACATCAATGTCCCGCGCCGCCAAGCGCATTGGAGTCGTCGCGGTGTGTTGATGCGCGACAGTTACACCTGCATTTACTGCGGTGTACAGCCCGGTGCGGTCGTCAAGGGAAAGATGTTGGTCAAGAGTGACTTCACGGTTGACCACGTCATCCCGAAATCGCGAGGTGGCAAGGATCAATGGGGTAATACGGCGTGCGCGTGCTACATCTGCAACCACCGCAAGGGTGATCGGCTTCCGCACGAAGCCGGGATGCGGATGAAGTGGGAACCCAAAACCCCGCGCACAAGCTATCTTGTCGTTGCCATCGGCAGCGGGCAAGAAAACTGGAGACGTTATATCGAGGTGTAAACCTCTCTCCAACTATCGGCGACAGCGGAAACCCCGCTGCTTCTGAAGTTTGGAAGCAGAGGTTCTCCTCGTATCCCTATTTCCCACTGTGTTTCTCTGCTTTTGTGCAATCTGCGAAACTTCCTTCGGTCTCGTGCGTATAACGTCTACAATAACAGGGACGCGATACTGTTTGATTTACCCGGCTGGGGGAGGCACGATGACGACAACGATGACGATGGTAGAGGTACGCGGGCTTGCAAAGCAGTTCAAGTCGGCAAATGGATCACCTTTTTTCGCGGTGAAAGATGTTGATCTGGACATCCACCAAGGCGAAATCTACAGCCTACTTGGACCGAACGGCGCGGGCAAAACAACCACAATTTCGATGATCGGCGGTTTGATCGCCCCGACGCGCGGTGACGCAAAAATCGGCGGGTATTCGATCACCAAACAGCCGCTCGAAGCCAAACGCACGCTCGGCGTCGTGCCGCAAGAGATTGCGCTCTATCCCACGCTGACCGCCCGCCAAAACCTCGAATTCTTCGGTAGAATGTACGGCATGAGCGGCGCGTCGCTGAAAAGCCGCGTTGACGAAGTGCTCGAATTCATCGATCTGACCGACAAACAAAATGAGCGCGTCGATAAGTTCAGCGGTGGCATGAAGCGCCGCGTGAATATCGCTATCGGGCTGCTGCACAAACCGCAGTTGATTTATATGGATGAGCCGACCGTCGGCATTGATCCGCAAAATCGCCGCCGCATTCTTGATACCGTGATGCGCATGCGCGATGAATTCGGCATGACCGTCCTGTATACCTCGCATTTGATGGAAGAAGTGCAGGAGATCAGCGACCGGGTCGGAATCATGGATCACGGCGAGATCATGGCAATAGGCACGGTTGGCGAACTGATCCAGAAGATCGGTGAAGAAGATATGCTGATCTTCCGCGTCGGTACACAGGCGGTATCCGCCGCACAGCTTGAAAAACTCAAGACCGTCGCGGGCGTGACCTCTGTCGCATACGAACAGGTGGCGAAAGTTGCCAACGGCGAGGGCAATGGCAATGGCAGCTTACCCACCGATGGGAGAATCGTCGCCCGTGCCAAACGCGGTCGCCAAGCGCTTCCTGACCTGATCGGATTGGCGAACGCCGACGGAATCGAAATTCAGTCGGTCGAAGTGCGCGAACCCGACCTTGAAGCCGTCTTCCTCAGCTTAACTGGGCGCGCGCTGAGGGACTAAAGATGATCCTCCAAAAACTCATCACGCTGGCATGGCGTGAAATCTATGTGACCTTTACCGACCGTTCGATGGTGCTAATTTTGTTGGTCACGCCGCTGGTGCTGGCGACGATCATCGGATCGGCATTTAGTGGTTTGCTTGGCGCGGGCGGCGGCAGTGATATTCCCGTCTCCGATGTCGCCACCGTGATCGTGAATCAGGATCAAGGATTGGCGGACGGGACAAATTACGGACAAATCTTCGTCGATCTGCTCGTGCCGCCTGCCGATCTAACCCCAGAAGCGGCAAACGCCGAAAGTATCCTGTTTGAACTTACCAACGCTGTCACGCTCGACGATCCCGAAGCCGCCCGCGAAGGCGTCAGCACCGGGGTGTATGTGGTGGCGATTATCATTCCGCCGGATTTCAGTGAGCGGATCGGCGTTTCTCAAGCCGATATGACGATTGAGCCGACGACGATTGCGGTGATCGGCAACGAATCAGCCCCGATCAGCGCCAATGTCGTGACGATGGTCGTGCGCAGCATCGCCAATGACATCGCAGCGGGCAATATCACCATCGCGTCAACCATCGAAGCGCTGATCAACCGTGCCACGAGCGATCTTGGTTTTGGGATGGAGTTCTTGGCGGCGAACAGCAGCGGCGAATTCAACCCGGATTTCGACGCGGCATTCACGACAACCGCCGCGCCGATCACGATTGAACAGCAGACCGTCAGCGGGGATGTCGTCGGTTTTAATCCGCTCGTCACGTTTGGATCGGCGCAAGCAGTCTTTTTCATGACATTTACGGCGCTGTACGGTGTGGCAAGCCTGATCGATGATCGCAAAGATGGCACGCTCCAGCGCTTGGTCATGTCGCCTACGCCGCGATGGGTGATCCTGATCGGGAAAATCATCGGCACGTTCGTAACGTGTGTTCTTCAAGTCTCACTATTGATCATCGGGTTAGCGGTGGTCGGGATCGTGCTGCAAGGTGAGCTTACGTTCATCTGGGGTAATAATCCCCTCGGCGTGTTCGCGGTAGTGCTGGCAGTCGCGTTTGCGGGGTCGGGGATCGGCGTGTTTGTCTCCGGCATCGTCAAAACTCAGGAGCAGTCGAATATCGTCGTCACTGTGATTGCGATGGTGTTCGGTATCTTGGGCGGCGCATTCTTCACCGTGCAGGGCATTCCGATCATCCGTGATCTCACGCAGTTGACGCCAAATTATTGGGCGGTGGATGCGTTCACGCGGCTTTCGCAGTTGGATAATGCGATTGGTCTTAACCTAATCGTGCTGGTGGCGCTCGGTGCAGCCTTCTTCACAGCCGGATTATTCCTCGCCAACCGTCGATTGGAGTTTTAATCATGCGCGCAATTCTCAATATAGCCCTCAATGATCTGCGCGTGATTTTCCGCGAACGCGCAAGCATCATCCTCAACTTGGTGGTCATCCCGCTGGTGATCTCGTTTGCGGCGGGTGGCGCGAACAGCTCGATGGGCGGCGGTGGGGAAGTCGTCGCGCCCAACCTGATCATCGACGTGCTCGACATGGACGGATCGGCAGAATCGGCGGCATTTCTCGATGTGGTGCGTTCCGCCAATGAGAATGTTCTGCTCTGCCCGCTCGATAACACGACTGGTAACCCGTGCGCGCTGCCGGACGGCGTGATCACGGTTGACGAGACGCTGGCAGGCACGCGCCTTGAGGATCAAACCTCGCTGGCGCTGATCCTGATCCCAGAAGATTTCAGCGAGATGCTGAATACGGGTGCGGCGCGCGTCGTGTATCGTTCCAACGAGGACGCCTCCGCGCCGGGGTATTTACTTTCGGCAGTCGAAGCCGCTGCACAGCAGATCGGTGGGGCGGTCGAAGCACGCAGCGTCGGCTTGCAGGTTGCGGACGATATCGAATTCCTAGCATTCGAGGATGACGCCGACCGCGCCGCGTTTGGCGATCAAGTCTACACACGCGCCGCCGAAATCTGGGCGACCAACCCGATCACCGTCAACGCGACGGCGGGTGAGTTGGAACTTAACAGCGCGGCGTTCAACGGCTTCAGCCAATCATTCCCCGGAATCGCGACGATGTACGCGATGTTCGCCGTGTTTCCGGTCATGGTCGCGCTGATCGATGAGCGCCGCTACTGGACGCTTCAGCGCTTGGCGATGATGCCAATCCGCCGCAGTGAAATTCTGGGCGGCAAGCTGTTGGCGCGTTTCTTGATGGGCATGATCCAGTACGCGATCGTATTTGCCGTCGGGCTGGTGATCGGCGTGCCGCTCGGTATTCAGCCGCTTGCTACCGTCCTGATCATGATCTCGTTCGTGTTCTGTGTGACGGCGCTGGCGCTCATGGTCAGCACGTTTATGAAGACCAGTCAGCAGGCATCGGGGATCGCCTTGTTCATGTCGCTGACGCTTGCGCCGCTCGGTGGGGCGTGGTGGCCGCTTGATATTGTCCCGTCGTGGATGCGCACCATCGGGCATGTGTCGCCGGTTGCGTGGGCGATGGACGGCTACTCGAAGATCATTTTCAGCAGCGGCACCCTTGTGGACGTGCTGCCGATGGTCGGCGTGCTGTTGGCGATGGGGGCGGTCTTCTTCATGATCGGCGTGTCGCGGTTCAAGTTCGAGTGATGCTGATTTTTCAAGTGGTGCGCCGTTTAGTGCGGGCGATCTTTACGCTGCTGGCGTGGATCGCCCGCATCGCGCTGCTGCTGTTTCTGCTCCAGTATTCCGCGCCGCCCTACGGTGAATTGTGGACGGGAGTCGCGGCGCTCGTCGGCAGCGCCCAGTTTGATTACGTCGCGTGGGAAGTGACCGCGATTGCCGCGAAGGTCGATCAAACGCTGTGGGGCGCGCACCCGTTCATTTCCGAATCGGATCGTTCTGATTTGGTGCGCGCCTACTTCGCTGATCTGGCGCGTGCGCGTGCGCTCGACGATGCGATCAACCGGATTTATGGCGAAGCGAACGACGCAGACACGGCGGCGCAGCAAGCCTCCGAGCAAATCGCGGCGCGCGACGCCTTGCGCACCGATCTCGCATCACGGCAAACGTTGATCGAGGCGATTCTAGAAGGGCAGGTCGCCAGCACCTTGATCGAGCAAGGATTCGGCACGCTCGGTCAGCTTCTCCCGCCGATCTCGATGCGCTTCACCCAAGTACCGAATTTGCTGATCGTCTCCCCGCGTGATGAAATCCGCTTTGAAGTCTCGATAAATGTTGACCCGATGCCCGTTGATCAAGCGGCGGCGCTTGAAGCGCGCATCGATTCCGAACGTGATGTCTCGTCGCTGATCGTGCCGCTCGGCGGGATCGCGCTTTTTCCCGCGATGATTTTAGAGACGACTTCGCTGCCATTCGCGGTCGAAACCTTCGCCCACGAATGGCTGCATCATTATCTTTTTGCGTTCCCGCTCGGTTTGGATTACGACTTTTCCAGCGAAGCACGCATCATCAACGAAACAACGGCGAGTTTGTTCGGTCAAGCGATTGCGCCGCTTGTCTTGGCGCGCTACTACCCGGAATACGCCGCGAACGCACCCGATCCGCGTGCTGCGTTTACGCTTGCGCTGACCCCCACACGCATCGCGTATCGTGAGCCGTTTGATCCCGGTCGCGCACTGCATTCGACTCGCGTTCGCGTTGATGAACTGCTCGCGGAAGGGCGTGTCGAAGAAGCCGAGGCATTCATGGAAGCCCGGCGGCGTTTGTTCGTCGCCAACGGCTACCCGATCCGCAAGCTGAATCAGGCATATTTTGCGTTTTACGGCGGCTATCAGTCGGATGTGCAGGGGGCGGGAGGCAGTGACCCGATCGGACCTGCCGTGCGGACACTACTGGAGCGGAGCGACACAATTCAGGCGTGGATCGTCACCATGCGGACGATCACCACCCGCGACGCACTACTCACCGCCGCTAACCCATAAAAGCATGGAAACCACAAAGAACACAAAAAGAAGGGGAGAAAGAAACTCACTTTGTGTTCTTGGTGTTCTTTGTGGTTCAACTGCCCTTTAGAATTCCCACTCTTTGAGCATCGCAGCGAGCAGCGTCGAGCGGCGCGGTTGGCTGTTCAGCACGACATGTTCATGGAGCGCGTGCAAGCCGTCCCCCTGCGGACCCAAGCCATCCAACACCGGGATACCCCTCGATGCGACGGTATTACCATCGCTCGCGCCGCCGCTTCCGTCCTCGGTCACCGTCAGTCCGTGACGTTCGCCGATCGCTTTGCACTGCGCGAACATCTTGCGCATCGTCTCGTCGCGTTCCATCGGCACATGCCCGTTGATCTTCTCAACAGTGATCTTCGCGCCGGGGGTGAGCGGCTGTAAGCTCATCATCGCGTCATACGTTTCGTTCCACGACTGCACCGAGGTCGCGCGCGTATCCACGAACGCCGTGCATTTGGCGGGGATCACGTTGGTGGCGCTGCCGCCGTTGACCATCGTCACCGACACCGACGTACCATGTTGAAGGTCATTCATCGCGCGGAGTTTCATCGCCTGCTGCGCAAATTCGATGATCGCGTTGATGCCTTTTTCCGGCGCGTTACCCGCGTGCGAGGGCAGTCCTTCGATGTCGATGCGGTAGGTGGCGATGCCCTTACGGAATGTCTTGAGCGCTTCGTCAATCGTCGCGGGTTCCATCACCAGCACCAGCCCGCATTGGACGCAGAATTCTTCGATGTACGGGCGGCTGTAAATGCTGCCCACTTCCTCGTCGGTGGTCATCAGCACCCACACCGGGCGATTCGGCATCTCGCCCCGTTCGACCAAGCCGCGAATCGCGGACAGTGTGACGGTGATCCCGCCCTTCATGTCAATCGCGCCGGGTCCGAACAAGCGCCCATCGTCATCAATACGGACGGGGCGTTCTGCCAGCGTGCCGAGGGGCCACACGGTATCGATGTGGATCAGGAACATGATCGGCTTGCCGGGGGCGGTTTCGTTCCACTTCGCCAGCAGCATATCCCCGACTTTTTCTTGCGGGATGCGCCGCACCGACGCGCCAAGCTCGCGGAACTGACTTTCCAAAAACGCGCCCATTTGATCGACATGTTCTTTGCCGAGTGTGGGCGTTTCAAACTGGACAAGCGTGGTCAGCAGATCAGTCATCCGCGCCTTTTGTCCTTGGAAGTACTGCAGCAGATCAGACATCGTAACCTCTGTAGACGAGAAATAGATAGAGGGACAAGGATGTATGTCCCTTGTCCCTAGAGAACCCACAAGTTATCACCCTCACCCCCGCTGGCAGAGAGGGCAGAACGCGCAGCGTCCAGGGTGAGAGCAAAAGAAAAAGATACGCCAGTATTTCAAACAGCCGCTTAAAACGGACAAATATCCTGCGCGGTATAAGTTGGGCTTTCGCTGCCATATCGATTGAGCAGCGTCAGCGCTTCGGGGCGCGCTGCGATTATACTCAACACTTCATTGCACGCGCTATTCACATTATTCGTGATCAAAAACGCATTCCAAAACGTCAGTGCCGCCGTCGCATAAACGGGCTGCGCCGCTGGATCGGGATACTGCACAAGGATCGCCTGCTGTACTTCGGCGCGGCGTGGATCATTCAACGCACTGTACGCGATCATCATCCGGTAAAGGATGTAAGGCGGCAGCGCCGTCGAGTCGTCCGGCTGCCATGCCAGCAGGTTGGTATCGGTCAGCGCGGCAGTATACAGGGCGGCGGCTTCGGCATACGCGCCGTCCGCCAGCCGTTGATCGGCTTCAAACACGATCTGAATCGTGTAGCGCGGCGGATCAAGCTGGGTGAGCGCGCTCGTGTACAGCACGCCGTCCCAGTCGTACACGGTGAATCCGGTGCGGCGCGGTCCCGTTTCGGCGCTGCCGTCGTCGCGGAATTCAGCGATGAGTTCATCAATCCGATCCTGATCCAAGTCTTCGACCCGGAGCGGTGTATCGGTATCAAGCGGGCGCGAAAGCAGGTTGACCATGCGCCGCTCGGTGACGCTCCATCCGGTAAGTTGGCTGCGCACCCGGCACGCGCCGCTTTCACACGTCTGCGCGCTGATCAGCAGATCGGTCAAGCCGTCGGCGTTCATATCGAGCGCGCTCAGAATCGCCGGGGCATCCCCGCCAAGCGACTCTCGGTACACAGCCGTATAGCGTGAGTCGCGGCAGGCGAAGATCATCAGCGTGCCGCCGCCGTCGGGGGTGGTCAGCGAGACGATCACCTCCGCCACGCCTTCACCGGATAAATCGAGATCGGCGCGGACGAAGCCCGTCCCGCCAAGCGCGTTCCACACGCTGCGTAGATCACGATCCAGCGCGACCGCTGTACCGCCCGTCGCCAAAAACGTCTCGATTGCGCCCTGCATCCCCGCCGCTGATATGGGAACGGTTTCGATCAATGTGGCGCTCTCGTTAGGCGGCGGGCAGGTGAGCGCGTTTGGTGTATTCGTTGGGCGGGCGTTCAACGCGACCGAGGTTGCGGGGTTGATCATGCCGCCATCGAGCGGGATCACATCCGGCGGCGGAAGCGCGGCGCGCAAGATCGCACCGGGCGTCACCGATGGGAAGGGCGGCGCGGTCGGCGGTTGTGTTGCGGTTGAGGTCGGCTGACACGCGGCAGCGACAACAAGAATCAACAGAATGAGCAGTCGTTTCATCATGAGATGGGAGTATAGCATGTTGAAACGCGGAAGGGCATTGAACCACAAATGAAAAAGAGAAGGACGTTAACGCAAGGGCGCAAAGGCGCGAAGACGCAAGGAAAGACACGGGCAGTCAACCGCAGATAGCACGGAGGACGCAGAGAAGAGAGGAATTATCCTCTTCGATCTCAGGTAAATCACTTGCGTTTGCTCTCTCTTTCTCTCAGAAGCGCTTTTGCTTGCTCCCCCTCTCCATCGCTTGCGATGGAGAGGGGGAGGGGGGTGAGGAGCAGTTACGTCGTTTCCAGTTCCCCGAGCGCGGCTTCGTCGCGGAGCAGACTGCGCCAGCGCAAAATCAAGCTCACGAGCAGAATCAGCATGATCGCCGATGCCACCCCCAAGCCGAGCAGCAAATACGGTTGGGTGTCTGGCGTCAGGAAAAAATCGTTTAGCACGGTAAAGTACACCGACGCTGCATTGAGTGCGCCCGTATCGCCTGAGCCGACGACGGTATACACCGAACTCCCGCGCGCCCGCCCGATCGCCGTCAGCCCGCCATCATAGGTGTGAATAGTGACGCTGCCCGCCCCTTGTGGGATTGTTTCGGTGGTTGCTGCGGCAGTGATCGCCGGGTCGATTAAGCGCGCAGCGTCGATCATGCCGTCTTCGACCAGCGCCAGGTCTTCTAGCACGCCCTCGCGCATCACGATCACGGGCAGCGCCGATGCATCACCCGCGTACAGCATCGCGTAGCGCGTACCTTCATATTCCTGTGTGTGGACGACGGCGCGCGCGTAGACAACCTGCGTCCATGTGCCGTTTGAAAGCTGCAAATCACGCTGATCGACGGGTGTTTCGGCGCTCAGCCCGGCATCCGTGAGAATTTGCGCGGCGGCGGTTGGCGCATCCATGCCGGAATATTCGCGTACATAGATTACACGCCCGTCATTCGTGAAGCGGGCATACCCCGCCGTGCTTTCGTTCGCCCAACCCGACGGGATGAACACATGCCAGCCCGCCGCGTTGTTATAGAAATTCATGTTGATGTCGAGCGCGGCGGCTTCCGACGTCGATTCGCCTTCTTGAGCATGGATGCTCAACGGCAGGAGCAGCAGCAGGGCGGCAGCTAAAAAGACGAGTTTCCGCATGATTTACTGTTCCATCACTTTCACGCGCAGCGCCGAAACACGGTGCGCGATGTTTTCAAGCCGGATGCGCCACCAGACCAGCACCCAAGGTACAAGGATCGACCACACCGCTGAGCCGAACGCCACCGCTGTCGTGACTCCCGGCGTGGCATTGAGTTCAAAATCGCCCTGTGTTGCCATCATACTCGCGTCGGTGAGCACGGGACCGATCACAACCGGGTGAATCGTGTCCGGGCGGATACGGATGATTAAGAAGGTGATCAACACGGTGCTGAAGGCGAGAATACCGTACACCGACGCGAAGCGGCGGCGCGTATCCACGTTATCGATTCCGCTGCGGAGCATCAAATACGCGGCGTAGGTCAGGATCATGATCGCGTCGGACGTGAGGCGCGGGTCCCAGTTCCACCATGTATTCCAGATCGGGCGTGCCCACACCGAACCGGTCACAAGGTTGATCGCGGCGAGCGCGAGTCCGATTTCGACTCCGGCGAGCGCAAGCGCATCCCATTTCACTTTTCGCGTGATCAAGTAGGCGATTCCACCGACAACGGTCGCGGAGAAGGCGACAAACGCGCCCGCGAATGACGGGACGTGAATATAAAACAAGCGCTGCACCTCACCCTGTTCGATGTCGGTTCCGGCGGCGATTAAGCCAAGATATAAGCCGATCACCACGCCGATCACCGTGATGATCGACAGGAGGATGAGCAGGCGTGATCCCATCCGGTTGGAACGGGGCAGGGACTCGGCGGCAGAATGTGCGACTGCTGCTGACATGGTAGCCTCAAGTGAAAACTAACGAGAATCTGTGTAATTCTACAAAATCTTGAAGAAAGGTCAAATAGGGCGGGGAGCGGCATTAACGCAAGAAAACTCCTCACCCCCCAACCCCCTCTCCATCGCAAGCGATAGAGAGGGGGAGCATAAACCCTGCCTCTCTCCCCTCTCCAACCGAAGGTTGGAGAGGGGCTGGGGGTGAGGATGTGTTTTCGTTTTTATTCTTCCACCACGAACGGGAAGAGGAAGAAGCACATCACCACGAAGATCGCATCAAGCGCGCCGAGAATCTGCACCCAGCCGATCCAGTCGTCCACCGATGCGCCGCTGAGCGCACCCGTTGAAGCGCGCACCGCCGCCAAGATGATCGGCAGTGCGACGGGCATCATCACAATCGGCAGGAGTGCTTCACGCGCGCGTGTTTGAACGGTCATCGTCGCTAAGAGCGTGCCAACGGTCGTGAAACCAAGCACGCCGAGCAGCAGAGTCAGCAGCACGTAGGGGTTGAACAGCGAAACGCCGTAGAGTGCGCTCATCACGGGGAGCAGAATCGCGGAAATCGCCAGCGTAAAAATGTAATTGCCGATCAGCTTGCCGACGTAGACCGCGCCGCGTCCGATTGGCGCGAGCAGCAGCGCGTCAAGGTTGCCTTGATCGCGCTCCATCGCCAGCGAACGATTTAAGCCGAGGATGCTGGAAAAAATCACAGTCACCCACAGCACACCGCTGATCACTTCGTTGCGCGCTTCGCGGTCAAGTTCGAGCGCGAACGAGAAGATCAAAATCGCCAACAGCGCGAAAATTCCCATCGCGCCGACGAGTTCACGACCGCGCATTTCGGCTTGGAGGTCTTTGCGAACAATCGCCATGACGGCTTTGAAGAAAGGGGTTGTTTTCATGGTCGATCAGCCTCCCGCCGCGACGCCAGTCACGCGCCGGTATGCTTCCGCGAGTTCTGCACCACTCACGCCTTCGAGCGGCATATCCACGCCGATCACGCCGCGCGACAAAATCACTGCGCGGGTTGCCAGCACCGCCGCGCGATCCAAATCATGCGTTGCCATCAGGATCGTGTGCCCGGCTTGGTGCGCATCCTTGAGCAGTTCATCCAGCGCCGCCGATCCGTCTTGGTCAAGCCCTGTATACGGCTCATCGAAGATCAGCACATCGGGCGCGTGGAGCAGGGCGCGGGCGATGCTCAAGCGCTGCTGCATCCCGCGTGAGAAGCCGCGCACGAGGTCATCACCGCGCTTGCCCAATCCCACACGGGTGAGCGCGGTATTGATCTTCACATCATCAACTGGCGTGTTGTACAAGCTGGCGAAAAAGCGCAGATTCTCGCGGGCGGTTAGTGTGTCATACAGCAGGGTTTTATGACTGACGACGCCGATCTGCGCCCGCACCGCGTCGGCTTCTTTCGGCAGTTCCCACCCGCCCACGCGGATCGTTCCGGCGGTCGGTTTGCTCAAGCCGCACAGCATCCGCATGAGCGTACTTTTTCCGCTCCCGTTGTGACCGAGGAGCGCGACGAATTCGCCGCGTTCGACGGCGAATTCTAGTTTGCGTAAGACAGGCATCAGCCCGAAGGCTTTCGTCAGCCCTTTGGTTTCGATTAAGGGTGTCATGGCGTCATCAGTTCGGCTAGGCGTTCTTTCAGCGCGGCGCGCTGCTGTTGATAACTTTCTTCGGGGATTTCTCCCTGTTGGTAGGCGGCGTCGAGTTCCGCGATCTGCCGGATCAAGTCGTCGATCAAGTCACGATCCACTGTACCGCCGGAGCGCCTCGGCTTGCCCATAAAGTCAGTCGGCGCGGTGGTGCGGCGCTGGCGATGCCGTAGGTACAAGAAACCGATCAGCACGATTTCCCCGATCACCACGAGGATGATCACAATCGGCAGGAAATTCGCATCGACCAAATTGCCGCTCCGTGCTCCGGTATCAAGCGCGCCGCCCGCCACATCATAGCGGATCGTCTCGCCCGGCTGGAGCGCAAGTGTTCCTCCGTATGCCTGATAGATCGTCTGCCCCAACTGCTGCGAACCGATCAGCGTGAACTGGTCACTTTCGATTCGGGTATCAATCGGGTACACGAGCAAGCGCGCTTCGCCGCCGAAGGCATAATTCAAGCGCTGTTCGACGATTGCGCCGCCCGAATACGGGATGATGTACACCACTTGAACGATATGCTCAGCGCCGGGGATCACCGGGGCAGTGTCGATCACGAGTGATTCGTCTTGCATGGCGACGTAGCGGCTTTCGTCGTTGAAGCCGACGATCAGCGCGCCGGGGGGCAGACTGAACACGAGCGAGATCGGATTTCCGTTCGAGGCAAGCTGACTGGTCGAAAACGCCCGATCCGACGTGTTGCGCATGCTGAACACCTGCACAACTTCGAGGTTGTCACCGATCAGCGACACCTGTGTCACCATGCCTACGATCTCGATCACCGCCGGGTCTTCGGTCAGTTCGTAGATCGTGATCGGCATATCGAGTGCTTGCGCGCCCGCTTCAGGAATCATCACATCGCTTGCGAAGATGCGCTCACGGTACAGCACCGTTGCGACATACTGCGTGGACGGATCGAGCGGAATATCGGAGAAGCTGAACGTCCCGTCGTCGGCGCTGGTGGTCGTGACCTGCTGCGGAATTTCGCCCGATGGGAAGATGAACAGCGTGATCGATGCGCCGTCCGGTAACGCTGATCCGCCCGCTGTCCCCTGTGTGATTTCACCGCTCACGGTTCCGGCGATCAATACTTCAGGCTCGGCGGTAGCTGCCGGAGCGGGGGGTTCATCCGTGCCTGTATCTTGCGCGGCGGCGATTTCACGCGGCGCAAAGACTTCGAGTCCGGTAAATCCGAGCGTGCGCGCATACGCGGCAGCCGCACGAATTTGATCCTCTGTCAGGTCATCTCCGAAGGCAGGCATGCCGTCGCCAATTCCCTCGTTGACCGTGTTAAACATCACTTGATCGCTGAGGGTAGACATCGCCGCGTGCTCTTGCAGGTTGCGCACCGAACCGCCGAGTTCGTCGGCGCGCACACCGTCGCCCAAGCCCTCATCGCCGTGACAGTCAGCGCAGTTGTCGATGAACAGGATACGCCCCTGTTCAAGCTGTTCAGCGGTGTAACGGAGCGTGTAGGTGTAATACGCCACATCCCAGCGTTCTTGCTCGGTGAGCGCTTCACGCCAAGGCGGCATCAGATTTTCGATCCGCCCATCGGTGATCGTCGCGTGCCATTCAGCGGGGTATTGGTCAATCATCGTCGCTGGATCGAGGAATGAAGCGACGTTGGTCACTTCACCTGAAAGCACGAGTTCGCCATCACCCGCGCCTGTGATACCGTGACAGCGGATGCAGTTTTCGGCGTAGAGCGCTGCGCCGCGCACGAGATTCGGCGCTTCAACCGGATAGCCGACTTCAGTCGGGGCAGGTGTGGGCGGCGGTAGGGTTGCGACGATGCGCGGTTCTCCTCCAAGACCGCCGCAGGCAGCGAGGAGTAGGGCGAGCAAAACAAAGGCGGCTGACCGCAGGGGGTGATGCAATCGGTATCCTTTCTCAGGAATCAAGATTTTGGGCGAAGACGGATTCGATCACATCACCAACCGAACGTGATCGCTTACACGCCTTCCTCAAGGATTCCTTCTTCGATCAAGCCTTCCGGCATGCTTTCGACAAACCGTGTTGGGCATTTCAAGTTGAGTTCGGTCGCGTGGAAAACACCATTCGCGTCCAATGTGCCGGTCATGATCGCTTGCGCTTCATGGCGCAGCAAGTCCGGCTTGACTTGATTGACCACGCGCACCTGCATTCGCGCCGCCGCCGGATCGTTGACCGCTAAGTGGAGGGCTTCGCCCAGTTCCGGCGAATCCGAATCGACATCTGCGACGACAAACTCAATGATCAGGTTCTCGCCGTCATACTGGATCGTTTCCCCGACGACCGCGCCTGTCACGCGCACCGGTTGATCAACATACTGCGGGTCGGAGACGAGTTCATCGACGGTGATGAAAAAACGCGCGCCGCTCAAGGTGCTGCTCATAATCAAAAATGCAACCGCGCCGAGGATCAGCGCGCCACCAATTAAGAACTTGAACTTTTCGCTGACGGGTTTGCGTGGCACATCAGCGGCGGGTTTTTCCCACTGAATCGCGTCGGTCATAGGTGGGACTCCTGAACTCACAAACGTTAACGATATATACATACACCCACCGGTATTATAACCGATGCGGACGGCTCAGTTACATAACTCGCCATCAGCATCAGTTTCCCCCAAATACCGGAATGGATGTTATTTACGCTTCCCTAGCAGCCCATCGCGCAGCATCACGAAGCCGATCACGCCCGCAATCGCCGCGCCGCCAATCAAGATGACCGCGAGTGCCGCGCCCTGTGCGCCTTCCGGCTGTGCTTCAGTTGTGGATTCGGCGGGCGCTTCGTCCACTGTTTCCGCCGCCACTTCGGTCGTTGTTTCGGCGGTCGGCTCAGGGGTGGCTTCCTGCGCAAAGGCAGGGAGCACGAGCATAAGAAGGATCAATGCGATCAACGCAAATCGTTTCATAGGAGGATGCGCTCCTGCTGTGGGTGATGGGCTTCACAAAGTCATGAGCGGCTATTGTACCGCATGGCGCCGGGATTGGAGAGATAAAAAAAGGCACGGCGTTTTGTGCCATGCCTTTTTGAATTCATGTCCGCGACCGATTACTGGATCGGCTGATCTTGGCTGCGGAGATACGCGAGGATGTCCGCGAGGTCTTGATATGTCATGCGTTCGCCAAAGTTTGTCGGCATGACCGGACCATACGGCGGCACCAGATACTCATGCGGGTGCGTGATGCTGAACACAAGGTAAGCATCGCCCGTTGCTTCCGGCAGCAGTGCTGTAACCGCCGGGTCTTGCAGACGGACTTCCTCAGCGCGCGTCCATGTGCCCTCAGTGAGGGGGGCAACGGCTGAAACCGCATGGCAGCTTGAGCAGGCATAAACCGCGCCCGTATACAGCGCCATACCATTCTGCGGATCGCCTTGGAAGGCGGATACTTCATTCAGGATTGCCGCGATATCCGTGCCAATCGTCTCCACATCCGATGCGACGACCGTCGCCGGGTCAACCGGACGGATCGGGAACTGCCGGACGGCGAGCAGGTCTTCGACCGTCCAATCTTCGCCCTTATCCCAGTTGAGGATGTAGTTCACGATGTCCTGACCTTCGTCAGGGCGCAGCGGACCGCCGCCCGTTTGAATCCACGATGCCATCGGCTCGTTCCAATAGCTGGAAGAGGGCGGGCGACCGTGTACCAGTGTGGTATAGACGAAGTTATAGAGTGAGCTTCCCCACACGAGATTGGTCAAGCGGCTTGGCGCTTCGGGATCGTAGAAGCCGGGTGTGGTTGACACCGCTGCAAGCTGAGTACCGAGCGCCGCGCGCTCCGTTTGCAGTTCCGTCAAGCGCGCTTGAATTTCCGTGCGGCGTTCTTCGGTCGTGTTCGGGTTATTGAGTTCCGCTTCCAAGTTGCTGGTTTCGCGGTCAATCGCCCCGTAGAAGTCATGACCGAACAGATACGGGCTGTTCAGCGCCGGCGCGCGACCGACAACGCCGCGTCCGTCCGTCCCGTGACATTCCGTGCAGTTAGTGGCAAACAGCGCCGCACCGCGTTCGATAGAGCGGGCGAGGTACTGCTGTTCGAACGATGCCATGCGCCCCGGTTCATTGATGGCGATCCAACCGATGATCGCCATCATTGCCAGGAACGCCACCGTACCCGCAATGATACGGTGTTCGATCTTTTGAAAGATGAGTCCCTGAAGGTTCATGGTTATCACGTTCCCGGTGCCGCGAAATACTGCGAGTCGCGATGAATAAAGATGTGCTGCGCGTTCAGACGCGGGATCGGGTTGCCGTTTTCGTCCAGCCGAACGATAGGTTCACCATCTTCGCCGTACACAACCTTACCATTCTCAACGACCACATCCTGCCAGTAGACGAAGACATCGATACGCTTCAGACCGTCCTGAACTTCGGTGATGATGATGCTACCCCATCCATGATGGAGTTCATCTTCATGGAGTTCAAGCTCATGAGCGAATTCTTCCAGTACAGCGCGCAGTTCAGGCGCGGAGGCTGGTGATGCGACGAAGTTCAAGTCCGTCAGCGGGAGGTGCTGCGTTTCCATGTACAGGCGAATATCTTCGTCAAGCGTCGCAGCGGTGGGGACGCCTTCGACATTCATGAAGCGCGGAATGCCTGCCGCAAGCGCCGCATCGAGTTCCGCGTTCAGCGCCGCAACAGCAGACGCGGCTTCGCGCGAGTCTTCGACCGCAAATTCGCGGCTGGTGTACTGACCGGGGACGAGTTCTTCATAAGGCACCGGACGGAGGATACCCATGTGATTGTGCGCGGGTTCCATCGTCAGATGATGCATGATCGTCACGTCCGCCGAGTTCACAACGCCGAACTCTGACAAGCCCATGTAGCTGAAGATCACCAGCATCGACATGATCGCAAAGCCGACGGTAAGCTGAATGCGGCGGTGCGCCCAGCGGCGGCTTGGAGCGGTATCCACGTAGGGCCACACGAACAGGAAGACGAGGAAGACGGTGGGGAAGATGATGCCCCACAGCACTTTATCGCCCAGCTTGAGCGCACCCTGAATCCACAAGAAATACCAAGGCGCGGTTGTGCCGAGCGGTGTTACCTGCGGGTTGGCGTGATTTTCAAGCGGCGCATGGAAGAACCACGTCACCAGCACGATCAGAATCAGCGAGGTGACACCGATCCATAGGACTTCACTGCTGAGAACGTCAGGGATGAAGTACACGCGCTTATCAAGCGGGACGCGCTTGGCGGTGTCTTCGCCGATGTTCTCTTCTTTCGGCGGTAGGCTGTGACCGTGTAGGATCACCTTGTAGTAGTGAACGCCTGTGAAGACGAACAGAAGCGCCGGAACGAGCAGCACATGGAGTAGATAGAAGCGGAGCAGCCCGTTCGCGCCGATGTCGGGTCCACCGCGCAGCAGCAGGTTCAGGTTCGTACCGACGATTTCCGGCGGTGTTGCTTCAATCATCGATGCGCCGATCGTGACCGCCCACAGCGCGAGCTGGTCCCACGGCAGCAGATAACCACTAAAGGAGAGGAAGTAGGTCAAGATGACCAACACAACGCCGCTTGCCCACGTAAACTGACGGGGCTTTTTGTAGCTCGCCGTCAGGAACGTTCTTAACATATGCAGCGTGACGATGATGACCATCGCTTCCGCGCCCAAACGGTGCAGGTCACGCATGAACTGACCGAGCGGAACATTGCTCATGATGGCGAGCATGTTTGCGTAGGCGACTTCTGGTGACGGCGTGTACCACACCATCAACAGCATACCGGTGATCGTCTCAAAAAAGACGAAATACGTCGAGAGCCAGCCGAGACGGAACGTGGGATAAATACCCGTTACCGACCGATGGAAGTAGCTCGGACGCATGTGCAGCCAGAACCCATCTGCGTGAGGCTGCAAACGAGGGTTCGGCTTGCGCGAGGGGGCGTCGCCGCGCAGCGCTTCGCGGATGTCTTGAAGGTTCATCCCCGCTGTGGCGCGTTCTACGATCTCATTCACCCCTTCAAAAACAGCGCGTTTTAAGCCTTTTTCCTTGATGTCGTCTAAAAACGACGGAAATGGGAGGACGGACATCCGTTACGCTCCTGCCTCTCTCCTTGAATTCGAACAGCTTCAACTCAAAGCTGTATTCTACCCAATATTGTTGGTTAAACCTTACCGTTACGTTTGATTCGCTTGCCGGTGTTAACGGCGACACTCACAACCGTGCGTCCTTCCAGCGGAATCGGGTCGCCATCGCCGTTCGACATGGCGGTGGTTCCGTCCGTGAAGGTAATCGTCGTTTCGAAGCGATCCAAACTGCGCGGAGCAGGTCCTTCGATGTATAAGCCGTCGAGTTCAAACTTTGAACCGTGACACGGGCATTCAAAACGGTGATTGGAAATCGACCACTTCGGCAGGCATCCCAGATGCGTGCACACCCCGTACAAAACGACCAGTTGGTTATTTTCGGTTTGCGAAACCCAAAAGCGACCTTCCGGCACGGATGTTGGCTCGCCGTTAGGCTGAGGCACACGCGCAGCCGTCAGATTAAAAACGCCGCCGAACGTTCCTTCTTTAAACCGAGGCAGCGCAAACCAGATCAGCGCTGCGCCAGAACCACCCAAAAGCATCGCCATCGACGCGCCCCAAATGTAATACAGGAACTCGCGGCGGGTGGGGGCAAGGACTTCCGTCCCCAATTCGCTCTTTGGCTGAGGGGCGGCGGTCACCCGAGTTTTGGGTTCGGTAGAGACGACACTAGCCATGAAAACCTCCTAATTACTCGCCACGATCGCCCGAAGTGCCACGAGTATAGCACAGAACTCCCTTTCTAAGAAAGAGGGTTACTAAGATATTCGGTTCATGGCGAAATGTCTTTGTAAAATGTATCACAAGCGTACCGGACTGTCAAAAATTGGGGTGTGATTGCAAGGGAGCAATCGGCGCGTCATAATTTGCGTTTATGAGCATACAACAGGTTGGCGGGATCAAAACAACGTGGATGAATATCCTCCATCCGAGCGAACGGGATGTTGAGGCGCTTCGGCGTATCTACCCCTTTATTCATCCACTCCACTTAGAAGACCTCCTCAGCGCGAACGAGCGCCCTAAGCTCGACACTGCCGACGATTATGTATTCCTTGTGATGCACTTTCCCGTCTGGGATACGGCACTGCGGCTTTCGCGCCAAGCGGAGATCGAAATATTCATCGGGCGCGGCTATCTCGTCACGATTCATGATGGTACTTTGAAGCCGCTGGTCAGGCTGTACGATCAATGTTTAGTTGACAAAGCGCAAACGGCGCAGTTTCTTGATGGCGGTGCATCCCACGCGCTCCATTTCTTGCTGGATCGCCTTGTCGATTATGTCTTTCCGATTTTGCGGCGCGTAGATAACAATATTCGCTCCGTTGAGGAAACGATCTTCACGGCAGACGCGCCATCCGTGATCCGCGAAATTGCAATTTTGCGCCGGGATATCATCGCGCTGCGGCGCATCGTTCGCCAGCAGATTCCGATCTTGCAGGAGTTAGAGCATCTCCAGCACCCGGTCATCCAAGAAGATTTGGAGGACTACTTCGGTGATCTGGTCGATCATCTCACCCGCGCGCGCGATATTCTCGACGAAAGCTATGAAATCATCGTCGGCTTAAGTGAAACAGCGGATACGCTGGTCAGTCACCGCATTAACGCGGTGATGCGCGTGCTGACGGTAATTTCGGTGATCATGCTGCCGCTCACGCTGATCAGCGGCATTTATGGAATGAATATTTCCCTGCCATTTGCCGAACACCCAAGCGCGTTCTTACTCGTCGTCGGCATGATGCTCTCCGTCGCTCTCCTTATGTTGATCTTCTTCCGAAGTCGAAAGTGGTTATGACACAGCGTTTACCTCCCGTTACGATGGTCGAAACGGACGATCGCCTCAAGCGTGCCGTTGATGTAATGGCAAGCGAGGCGATGCTCGCCGTCGATACCGAGTCCAACAGCCTGTATGCCTACCGTGAGCGCGTTTGCCTCATTCAAATCTCTACACGGCAGCAGGACTTCATCATTGATCCGCTGGCGGTGCACGATATGTCACCGCTTGCGCCGTTGTTCGCCAGTGAGACGATTGAAAAAGTCTTCCACGCGGCGACCTATGACGTGATGACGATGAAGCGCGATTTCGGCTTCACGTTCCGCAATTTGTTTGACACCATGATCGCGGCGCGAATATGTGGTTTTCGCGCTATCGGGTTGAACAACCTTGTCAGCGAGATTATTGGCTTGCAATTGGATAAAAGCCATCAGCGTGATGATTGGGGTGTACGCCCACTTTCGCGCGAGAGCCTGTTGTACGCGCAGACGGATACGCATTATCTCCCCGCCATCCGCGATCATTTTGATCAGTTATTCACCGAGCGCGGTTTGTGGCGCGAAGTCCGCGAAACCTTTGGCGAGTTGAACCGTCTGCCAGCCGCGAATCATGTCTTTGATCCCGAAGGTTATTGGCGGCTCGGCAAGCCGAGTCAGCTCCGTGCCCGCCCGATGGCGATTCTGCGTGAACTCTACCTTTGGCGCGAAAACACCGCCCGCCGGATTGATCTACCGCCGTTTAAGATTTTGCAGGATAAGGTGCTGGTTGCGGTCGCGCAGACCGCGCCCTCTACGCCGGAACAACTCAGTCACGTCGACGGAATGACGCCGGGGCTTCAGCGCCGCTTTGGGGCAGAAGTCTTGAAAACCGTTGAACGTGGACGCCACGCCGCCCTCCCAACCCCACCGCCGACCGAGCCGCCCGCCGACCCTTTTGTGGTTGAGGTCTATACCGCGCTCCGTGAGTGGCGCAAGCACCGTGCTGAGTCGCGTGGTGTCGAGGCGGACGTGATTCTTGCGCGCGAGGCATTGTGGGCATTGGCGGAACATCTGCCGACGACGTTGGACGAACTGAGAGCGATCCCCAGTTTGGGCGAATGGCGCAAGCAGACTTACGGCGAAGAACTGCTTGGCGTGCTGGCGCGTTTCAAAAAGCCGGAAAGTTAAGCTGCTTTTCCTTATACAATGGGTGTGTATTCGCAAGTTGAGGAGCACTCGCAATGCCCGGCAAATCGCCGTTTGCAGATGAATATCGCGCCAGTTTACGCGCGCATTGGAAATATGTAATCCGCCAGCGAGATAAGCGCACCGAGCGCACCCTGCGTCATGTGATGAAACAGCTTGGCTTTCGCGATGATGAATTGGCGCAGTTGACGCTCGACGCAACGGCGCATGTCGATGATATGCCGGATGGTTTCGCGCCTGATCCGGTGATGGTCGAACAGATCGCCGCGCTCAGCAAGATCGCGGCGGCGAACGAATCCGCCGTCAACCCCGGCGGTGTGCGCGGGGATGGCGAACCGCTCCCGCCGGAAGAAGCCGCGCTCGATTTGCACACCGCGCACCGCCACGAACACGCACTTGATCCCGCTGCCATCGAAAGCGAAGCAGAAGCCGCCGATCACGAAGCGGATGATGAGCCGGACGCGGATGAGCCGACGCAGTTATCGCTTTTCTAAGCCATGATGAACGATCTCGACTACATGCGGCTGGCGATTGCCGAAGCCGAAAAAGCGCTTGCCAGCCGCGATGTTCCGATTGGGGCGGTTGCGGTCTATCAAGGGCAGGTGATCGGCACGGGATACAACCGCCGTGAAGCCGATCTTGACCCGACCGCGCACGCCGAAATGCTGGCGATCCGGCAGGCGGCGGCGCATCTCCAGCGCTGGCGGCTCGATGGTGTGACGCTCTACTGCACGCTTGAGCCGTGCGCGATGTGCGCCGGGGCGATGGTGTTGGCGCGGCTACCTCGCCTCGTGTATGCTGCCATCGATCTGAAAGCAGGGGCGGCGGGGAGCGTTGTCGATATCTGCCGCCATGACAAGCTCAATCACCGGATCGATGTTCAGGGCGGCTTAATGGCGGATGAGGCTGGCGAACAGCTTCGGCGGTTCTTTCGCGGCTTGCGTGAATGACGGGAATTTTCGGGATTTACGAGGCGGGTTCATGCGGTATAATCGTTCCCAATGGAGAGGTGGCAGAGTGGTTGAATGTGCTCGTCTCGAAAATGAGTATACCCTTGCGGGTATCGAGGGTTCGAATCCCTCCCTCTCCGCTGTTGAACAGGTGACACCGTCTCACCTGTTTTTGTTTCCCAAAGTCAGAGGAGAAATATCCGATGAGTGCCGCGCAAATGACCGCCATGCGTGCGGAAAAAGATCGGTTCTTCAAGACACATCCTCAGTCCCCGCTATCTGAACCACAGCAGGCGCTTTTTACCCATCTGGAATACTACCCGCATAATCCCGCGCTCGATCTCACCGTGACGGTTGAGCGGTTCGCGGATGATGATGTGATGACCATCGAGACGACAACGGGCGAAATCCGCCGCTACCGCCGCTATGGGCGCTTCGCGTTTGATGTCGATGGCGAAACGGTGCAGTTGACGATTTACGAGACGCCGCACGGCTACTTCTTACCGTTCACTGATGTCAACGCCAACAAAGAAACGTATGGCGGGGGACGTTATCTCGATCCTGAAATGATTGGCGAAAACACCTTTGCGGTGGATTTCAACGTCGCGTATAACCCCTATTGCGCTTATGATGAACCCTCCGCGCTGGCTTCACGCGAGGGGCGCGAACCGGTTCAATGGAGCTGCCCGCTCACCCCGTTTGAGAACCGCTTGAAAGTGGCGATCCGCGCTGGAGAAAAACTCCCGGTAGGCGAATGGGTGAACTCACGACAGGACTAGGGGTGATCATGCGTCGAATGTCCGGTGTGCTGGTGATCGTTATAACATTCCTTGCGGCATGCAGCCCGTCAGCCGTGCAGGACGGCGGTACGTCGATCCCCGATGCGACAGCCGAGTCTGCTGCTGAAGCGACCAGCGATCCGGCGCTCAACGTTTCGATCACGTCCGGCGAACCCCAATTAACCACACCCGAACCGATCACACTGCGCGTTTGGCTACCTGAGCCGCTTGCGCCGGTGGATCGGGAGGATGCAGCCGAACTTCTATCCGAGCTGATCAGTGGATTTCTCGCGCAGAATCCCGAATTGCAGATCGACCTGCGGCTCAAGCGACCGTCTGACCAAGGTGGCGTGCTCGAAACGATCCGCAGTGCCAGCGCTGTCGCGCCGGATGCGCTGCCGGATGTGACGCTGCTTCGCCGCGCCGATCTCATCACGGCGGTCGAAGGCGGCTATCTTGAGCCGATGCAAGACGCGGCAGTTCTCGCGCTGCTGGATACCATGCCATCGGCGGGCGCGCAGCTCGGTCGAATCGGGGATCAAACGTTTGGCGTGCCCTACGCGCTTGACCTATGGCATACGGCATTTGCTGAGACGCTGATTGAAAGCACTGCGCAGATGGATACGATCGCAGACGCGGGGATTCCATTCTTATTTCCCGCCAACCGTACCGCGCCCACAACCGAACTCTTGATCGCGCAGGTGATTGGCGCGGGTGGGGTTTTCGGCGCGGAAGGGTTGATCACGATGGATCGAAATACGCTCACGCGGATTTACGCCTTCTATGAAGAAGGGGTGCGATCAGGATGGATTATCCCGAATGTGTTGACCTATGCTGATCCATCCGCCTACGCCGATCTGCTGCTGTCACAGGATGCGGTTGGTGTCGTGACCGCGCACCATTATCAAGAGTGGATCGCACGCGGGGCGCGGTTGTCGGCAGGTGAGCTTCCGACGCTCGACGGCACGCCCTCCACCGTGATTGATGGGTGGGTGTGGGTGATGGTCACAGGCGACACTGAACGACAAGCCGCTGTTGTGCGCTTGATCACCTATATGATGGAAGTTGACCGTCAGAACCGGTATACCGAACTGTTGTATTACCTGCCTGTCACATCAAACGCGCTGGCACTGCGCGAAGATGCGGTTTATGCTGCCTTGATCGAGTCGCTTTGGGCGAACGCCGTTATCCCAATGAGTTCGAGCAGTCCCGCCGGGCGCGCGCTCCAGACCGCCTTGGGAAACGTGATTAGTCAGGACTTGGGTGCGGAAGCGGCGGCGCGTGAAGTGCTTCTCACGGTTGGGGGTGGCTGACGTCACCCGACTGAGGCGACTCCTACATTTGCCAGCGCCGAACGAATATCGTTCAGCGTCAGCGGCTTTACGAGATATCCGGTTGCGCCGACCGCATGCGCCTCCGCGATCAAGGGCGGAGCCGTTGCGCTGATCATAAAGATCGGCGTACGCTCCGTTCGCGGATTAGCGCGCAGGGTGCGACACACCTGCAGTCCGTTGACATCGGGCAGCATGATATCAAGGAGGATCGCATCCGGCTGGTAACTATGGAGGGTCTGTATCGCTTGCATGGCGGTATTCGCGCCGACGGCTTCATGCCCCATGATTTTGAGGAGCGCCGTTAGCATCTGCACCGTCATCACTTCATCATCAATAATCAGAATGGTTGCCATACGCGTTTATCCGCTCGTGGTAGTCTCTGTTGGACGCTCAAACATCCGGTAGCGCTTATATGGCGTCGCCCCGAAGCTTCGGATGATCCCGACCATATCCTTGTTGATTTCCAATACCCACCCGGAGTCACTGTGTTTGTAGGGGGTATCCATCAGTATGGTACGCAGCAGATGATAATACATCGCTGCGTCAACCCCTTTACTGCGGTATTCGGCGCGAACCCCCATCAATGGAACACGACTCCATGTCATGACTCGATTGATCTTCCAATAATAGAGCGCGCGCAGCAGTGAGAAGATCTCCGGCGTTCCGGGGCGGGCATATGTTTTTTGCAGCACCTGATTAAAGTCAGGCACCCCAAGGATAAACCCGGCGGGTATGTCATTCACATAGGCGAAATAGACTAAACGCGGGTCAAGAAATGTGGACAGCGACTCGATCATGCTGTTCAGTTCACGCTCGGTCAGCGGCACAAAGCCCCAATTCTTTTCCCAGCCGAAATTGTACAGTTCCTTGATCAGTTCAAATTCCGAGTCGCGCTTCTTGTTGTCGAACTGCCGGACCGTGATCTTGTTGCGCCGCATCACTCCCTGCGAGATTCGTCCCAAACGCTCCAGCAGTCCTGACTGCATGACCTCTGCGCGATCCAGCGAAAAACTCACCATGTCCATCGCTTTTGCGAACCCGGCACTTTCGATGAATCCCTGATAGTAGGGCGGGTTGTACGGCATCAACAGGATCGGGCGGGAGAAGTTTTCGATCAGCAGCCCGACATCCTCATGCGTGGTGAAGGTTTGCGGACCGCGAATCGTGGCATAGCCTTTTGCGCGCACCCATTCGACAGCGGTGCGGAGCAGGGCTTGGGCTGCCTCTGGATCATCCAAGCACTCAAACGCACCGAAGAAACCGATTTGCTCATCGTGGAATTCGTTATGGCGGTGATTGATGTAAGCAGCAATCGTGCCGACCATTTGATCACCACGCCATGCGCCAAAGTAATCGCCTTCCAAGTATTCCCATGCGGGTCCTTTGGATTTATCAAGGACTTCACGTCGCATGGACAGCAGGGGCGGTACCCAACTGGGATCATTCTTATAAATCGTCCAAGGGAACTCAAAGAATGCTTTGTGATCCTGTTTCGACTCAATTTTGCGAACAGTTACGGGGGCTGTGGACATGATCGGCGCTCTTTTGGCACAACACTTCATCAGATCAACGGATCACAATGGTAGCGGGTTTCATGCCGAAAAACACCTTGACATTTTCCGGTGGAGTTTGCTACTATTCTGTGCGTGGTACGCAATATTCCACAGTAGCTCAATGGCAGAGCAATCGGCTGTTAACCGATGGGTTGTAGGTTCGAGTCCTACCTGTGGAGCAACAAGAGAAGAGAAGCCCTTTCAGACACCTGAGAGGGCTTTTTTCTTGCCTGAGCGATGTTCGATCCAACTTTTTTGCAAAATGCAGTGCGATGGTTTTTCTGGAGGGAATTAGACCGGAGATAAGGTGGGGTAGCACGCTTGAGATCCTGCCGCCAACTCAAACTCCGCCGATGTGAGATAGTCCAACGCCTGATGCAGGCGCTCGGTCATATAGGTCATCGCGATCCAATGGTGCAGCTGATGCTGGGGTACAACGCTTCGGTGATGTCGCGTTCTCGGCAGATCTGTGCCACGCTTTTCTCTCCCCGCACCACCCCCATCACCGCTTCAAACTTGAACTGCGCGGTAAACTTGCGACGTTTTTGTGCCATCGTTTCTGGACTCGTTGACCCGATCATACTCTCTGGGTCTTCCAGTTTTTCCGCTGCACTACAGATTGAGATTTTAAGTCGTCTGCAGTTGTTGGCTGATGCAATGCGCTTTAATCTGCTTACTTTTCGTGTCCAATTTCAGAGGTGTAGTACAAGTCGGTGTCAGAATCCTGACGAGATAAGCTGATTGCTTGACAAACTCAACACTCCCTGATAACGTTATCAGAAAACGTTATCAGAACAAGATCGCCGATGAAGAAAAGAAGTGTAAGCGCACAAAACGAAACTCGAAATGTGACGATAGCGGATGTTGCCAAAGCTGCCGGGGTTTCTGTGCCTACGGTTTCACGTATCCTCAATAACAAGGAATATGTAGCCGCCGAAACCCGCCAACGTGTTGATGATGCCATTCGCACGTTGGGATATGCTCCCCACACACAGGCTCGGCGTTTGCGGGGTGGTGCGAGCATGACCCTTGCGCTGCATCATCCTATCGAATCACCTCATGAACTCAGCAGTGTCATCGAAATACCCTATATCACCGGAGCAGCGGCAGCCGCCAGCGAAAACGAATATTTCCTAAACTTTCTAGTTTCGAAGCTTACCCCGGAATCACTGCTCATGATGTACCGGAGCAATCAGATTGATGGGATCATCCTGTTACAGGTCAGCATGGATGATTGGCGCGTTAATCTCCTCCGTCAATATTCCTACCCATTCATCATGATTGGGCGGTGTGCTGACCAAGAAGGTCTGAGTTTTATTGACCTTGATTTTGAAGATGCAATGCTTCGTGCCTTCGACTATCTAGTCGAGCTAGGGCATCGAAACATCGGTTTTCTGACCTACCCTCAATCTTGGCGCAGCGCTGGGATCGGACCTGCAATTCGCTCACTCGATGGGTACACACGTGCGATTAACAAATACGGATTGCACACGTGTTACCGGGAAATTGGGCTGAACAGCGTTGAAGAAGGCTTTGAGGGAACCCATGATTTGCTGAAAGAAAACCCGGCACTGACTGCCATCATCACCGTGAGTCATTTAACAGCCGCTGGCAGTATCAAAGCATTGGCTCTACAGGGGCGCAGTGTTCCTCAGGACTGCTCGGTGATGGCGGTCGGTTTTGGTGGTAGTTTCGCCAATGGGGTTACACCATCGCTGACGACCCTCGAATGGTCACCCTATGAGATCAGCTATCAAGCGACCCTGTTGATGACCGAAACAATGGCAAATGAGCAGCCCCAACCACAACAAGTTTTGGTGCCCCCAAAGTTCGTTGTACGGGAAAGCACAAAGGAGGCGAAGTAATTCCGATTCAGCTTTAGAAATCGCCACTCTGTATAGCAAGTAAGTTATAGCCAGTGCATCTGGGGAAAGGTCAACGGTGGCGTTTACCTGATAGTGTTTTATTTGCCTGTATCCGGGCATCGCAGATCATTCCAACAGGGGTGTCTGCTGTGGTTTCGAAGTCTCAAACATTATCCATTTAGAAACGCTATGGAGATCGATACATCATGAAAAAGCTAACCTTCATCGTTCTCGGGCTGATGACGCTTCTCGTCGTGGGCAGCATTCAGGCACAGACGTCCGTCACCCTAACCTATATGGCAAGCCAAGACTGGGTACACGATGCCGAAATGGAGTTGGGTGCGCAGTTCGAGCAAGAGACGGGCATCCATATTGACTACCAGATTATTCCGTCTGACCAATATTTCACACTGTTGCAGACCCGTTTGAACACTGGCGAAGCAACCGATATCTTCGGCGGGCAAAGCGGTGTTACTGACCTGATCATCAACTACAATGTTGAAGTCAACGCAGTGGATTTAACCGATCAGGCATGGGTTGAGCAGATGGATCCCCTCGTTGCCGCTCAAGCAACCGTCAATGGCAGAGTCTATGGTTTGACACTCTGGAATACGCTGGGCACGACGTGGGTTGTTAACTACAACAAGACTATCTTTCAGGAACACAACCTGAGTGTCCCCACGACCTATGCGGAGTTCCGGACAGTTTGCGAAACGCTTCTAGGTGTCGGGATTATTCCCCTCTTTGAGCCGGTTGCCGCTGGATGGCATCATGTTTTGTGGTTCCCAGAACTGGGGCCGCGTTATGAGGAAGTCACGCCGGGTTTGGCATTGGCGCTCAATGCCAACGAGACCACTTTTGCTGACGACCCCACCATGCTCACTGTATTGGAGCAGTTGAACGAACTCTACAGTCTGGGATGCTTTGGCGACAATGCGCTGGCAGATACCTACGATATGACCACGCAAGCGCTGGCGAGCGGCGATTATGCAATGTCCGTGTTTAATCTAACCGGTCCGCAGAGTATCGCGGCAGACTATCCCGATGTCGATCCCGACAATTTCGGCTATTTCGTGATGCCGTTGGCGGATAATCAAAATCTGAACGTCAATCCCGCCGGTCCGACCAAATTCATCTACACAGGTTCAGATCATATCGCCGAAGCGCAGCAGTACTTTGACTTCCTCACGCGCCCAGAGAGCCTGCAATACCTCATCGATCATGACCCGACGATGCCAACACTGCCTTTTCAAGGGGTGACGTATAACCTGCTGCCCAGTCAGCAAGAATTTCTGGAGTCATTTGCTGCGGAGAATCGCGGCACGGTCTACCAGACAGCAGTGAGCTACGTCAATCCGCAGTGGATGGACATCGGACAAGACCTAACAGCCATGTTTATTGGCGATATGGAACCGCTTGATGTTCTGGTGAGCATTGACGAACGTCGTGCGCAAATGGCACAAGCCGCATCTGATCCGGCATGGGGTGAATAACACCACACAAACGCAGATAGAGCCGATGACACCCTAGGCATGAACCGGGAGCACCTAAACAGGAATAGGGACGGTATGAATGCCGTCCCTATGAAAGAATCGTCTTGCAGGGAAACGCCCCTGCAAGACACATACTCCCCACGATAGGAAGTCAAAGATGAAAAACAAGAATTATCCATTCTACTTTACGATTGCGGCACTCGTCTTATATTCCATATTTGTCGTTCTGCCGGGTTTCATGGGGATCGCGTATTCGTTCACCGACTGGAACAGCTACTCGACTGAGGTGAATTTCGTTGGGCTGGACAATTTCAGGATCATTTTTTCAAGTGCGGAAAATTATACCGATTACATCCTGAACACCCTGTTTTTCAGCATCACTACGATTGTGTTAAAAACCCTGATTGGCTTAGGTCTCGCCCTACTTCTAAGCTCTGGAGTTCGACGATTCGCGCATCTATATCGGACGATTATCTATTTGCCAGTGGTACTGCCAACCATCGCGGTTGGGTTGATTTTCAGATCAATCCTGAATCCACGAACAGGGATCTTGAACGAATTTTTCCGAGCAGTTGGGTTGGATGGGCTTGCGCAAGGGTGGCTCGTGAACCCTGACATTGCGATGCTGTCCATCATCGGCGTGGATACTTGGAAAGGTGTTGGCTATATCATGGTTATCCTGCTGGCAGGACTCCAGACTATCCCCCAAGAATATTATGAGGCGGCTGAGATAGACGGTGCCAGCAGTTTTGATCGCTTGCGATTTATCACACTGCCGCTGCTGATACCCGCGATTACCGTCGTCACTATCCTAAACCTGTTATACGGTTTGCGCGTGTTTGACATCGTGTATGTTTTGACCGGGGGTGGACCCGGTTACACAACGGATGTGGTGTTCACTGCCGTCTTTGACGAATTTTCCAAAGGTCGTTATGGCGTGGGAACGGCGCTTTCAAGCGTGCTTTTCATCTTTATGATCGTTATCAGCTTCTTTATCGTCCGCCGACTCACTCGCAACCCGGTTGAAGCGTAACTATGCTGCTCAATAAAAGGATACTCATTCCCGGTCGGAATAATTTGATTGCGATGTTCTTCTGCTTGCTGGTGATTATTCCGGTCTACCTCGTGATCGTCAATTCGCTGAAGGACTCTGCACAAGCGCGCACCATGAGTGCAGTGCTTCCGGAGACGCTCCACTTTGAGAACTTCATCACCGTAGTTGAGCGCGGGAAACTAGTGCAAACCTTCGTCAACAGCATGCTGTATGCCACCAGTGCAACCATCATCAGCACGATTCTGTCGTCGATGGCAGCTTATGTTCTGTCACGGAATAAATCGTCATTGAATCGGCTCGTCTATTTCTTCCTCGTCATGGGTATTGCGATGCCGTTGAACTTTTTTACCTTGACGAAAATCATGCAGCTTACCCATCTGATTAACACGCAGTTTGGCATCATCATTCTGTATGCGGCGACGCAGATTCCATTCAATGTTTTTCTAATCTACGGATTTGTCGATGCGATTCCCAGAGAGCTTGATGAAGCGGCTATTATTGACGGCTGTGGACCCCTCCGCCTATTCTTTTCAGTCATCTTTCCGCTGTTGATCCCCGTCGTAGTTACCGCTGGCATGCTGAGTTTTGTCGGCGTCTGGAATGATTTTCTCCTCCCTCTCTACTACTTGAACAACAGCGCTTATTGGCCGATGACGCTCGCCGTCTATAACTTTTTCGGGCAGTATCAACAAGATTGGAATCTGGTTTCGGCGGATATTGTATTGACTGTGCTTCCAGTGCTGATCATTTATTTGCTAGGGCAGCGTTTCATTCTCTCCGGATTAACCGCAGGTGCAGTTAAAGGTTAGTAGGGGCGGGGTGCAAATCGCTTGTAGGCGATAGGCTGGGATTTTCGGGTTCCTTTTTCTACCAACCAACACGGAGAGCAGCTTTTGTCATTCACTATTCAGCGCGATACGGTGATTATTGAAACCGCCGGTGGTTTTCTTGGGCTGACGCCGTATTCAGACAGCATCATGCGCGTGCGTTACGCGCCGACCCAAGCCTTCGCCACAAGAGAAAGCTTGATGATCCAGCCTTCGGTTGGCGTCGCCGTTGATCTTGACGTGAGCGAAACCGCAGACGCGATCACCTGCACGACTTCGCAGTTGTCCATTCGAGTCAACCCGCAGACGGGCGCGCTGACGTACCTAGATCGCTCAGGTCAACTCCTGACCAAAGAACCGGATCGCGGCGGAAAAACACTCATCCCCACAGAAGTTGTCAAAACGCTTTTTGACGAAACCGCCGAGGCGCAAGTGCGACCGGATGCGGACGGCGTCAAGGCGTATGCCGTATCGAACAAACAGATCATCGACCGTCATGCTTTCCACACCAAATTGGAATTTGAATGGCAGCCGGGGGAAGCGTTATACGGACTCGGTTCGCATGAAGAAGGCATGATGAATCTGCGGGGACAGCACCAGTTTTTATACCAGCAAAACATGAAGGTGGTTGTCCCCGTTCTCCTCTCGACTCGTGGTTACGGTATCCTGCGGGATAGTTATTCGCTGATGACCTTTCATGATGATGCATTCGGTTCGTATCTATGGACGGAAGTGGATGACGAACTGGACTTCTATTTCATCTACGGACCGGAATTCGATCAGATCGTGCGAAGTATTCGGCAGCTTACCGGGAAAGCGCCGATGCTTCCCCGATGGGCTTTTGGCTATATCCAGTCCAAAGAACACTATGTGTCCCAAACGGAACTGATCGATATCACCAAGGAATATCGCCGACGTGGACTCCCGCTCGACTGCATCGTACAAGACTGGAAATCATGGACCGGTGATCTGTGGGGGCAGAAGACGCTCGATCCGGAACGTTTTCCCGATCCCGAGGGAATGATGAACGAACTCCATCGCCTGAATACGCGCTTGATGATTTCAATTTGGCCCATCTTGAATCCCGGCGGCGGCAACTGGCGCGAAATGCGTGATCAGGGCTGTTTGCTCGGCAACCAAGCGACTTACGATGCTTTCCAAGATAAGGCGCGTGCGCTGTATTGGAGACACGCCAACGATGGGCTGTTCGCTCATGGGATTGATGCATGGTGGTGCGACTGCACCGAACCCTTTCAATCCGATTGGGTAGGTGCTTTCAAGCCCGAACCCGAAGAGCGCCTCCGTATCAATACCGAAGAAGCGAAACGGTATATCGACGCGGAATATCTCAATGCTTATTCGCTGCGGCATTCTCAAGGGATTTACGAGGGACAGCGTAAGACTGGCAGCGACAAACGAGTCGTCAACCTGACGCGATCAGGGTATATCGGGCAGCAGCGCTACAGCACCATCACTTGGTCGGGCGATGTTTCCGCAACGTGGGATACGCTCCGCCGTCAGATCGCGGATGGGCTGAACTTCTGCGCCACTGGTTTGCCCTACTGGACGACCGATATTGGCGCATTCTTCGTCAAAGATGATCCGGCGCTCTGGTTCTGGGATGGCGACTTCGACCTTGGCGTTGCAGACATGGGCTACCGTGAATTGTACGTGCGCTGGTTTCAGTACGGTGCGTTCCTGCCGATGTTCCGGTCGCATGGCACGGATACCCCGCGTGAAATCTGGCGCTTCGGTGAACCCGGCGAAATGTTCTACGACACGCTGGTGAAGTTCCTTCGCTTGCGATATCGCTTACTGCCGTATATCTATTCTCTGGCAGGGATGGTCACGCAAGAAGACTACACCATGATGCGCGGCTTGCCGTTTGATTTCCGGTGTGATCCGGATACTTACGAGGTTCGCGATCAATACATGTTTGGGTCAGCCCTACTGGTGAACCCGGTCACGCAGCCGATGTATTTCGCCGCCGGATCGACACCGCTCAACGAGTTGAGCAGAACTAGAGCAGTTTATTTGCCGAAGGGCGCTGATTGGTACGACTTTTGGACAGGACAGCATTATAGTGGTGGGCAGACCATCATTGCGGATGCGCCGCTGGAAACAATGCCGCTTTATGTCCGCAGTGGTTCGATTGTACCGATGGGTCCCGTGATTACATATGCCGATGAGCTTTCCAATGCCTCGCTTGACCTCCGCATTTATCCCGGACAGAGCGGCAGTTTCACTCTGTATGAGGACGAAGGCGATACCTACCACTATGAGCACGGGCAATTCGCCACGATTCGCTTCAGTTGGGATGATCCGGCGCGGCGGTTCACCCTGCATGAGCGGCAGGGCGGTTATCCGGGGATGAAGAGTTCGCGGGAGTTTCGGATTATCCTCGGCGGCGGTCTGAACGATGACGCGGCGTCAGCATCAACAGTTCTATATGAAGGTCATGAAATCAGCCTTGACCTTTGATCAGTATCCCTAGCAAAAGATCATGAGAGGCAAAGAATGACTGACCTTACCCCGGTTTGGCGAACAGTCGAAATGTCAGGGGACAAACTGCTCAAAGACGCGGGGGTAGCATCTTCCGCATTCAGCACGTATTCCGATATCATCTTCTCGACTTGGTTTGGTTTTGTTGGTTGTGGTGACCTAAACCTAACCCAACCAAGTCGCTTGTCAAGTCAAACCCAACTTTCGTGATTCACTGAATTTAGTTCCGATCCTGACACCTTCTGACTCGTGAGCCGGATGTTTGCGTTTCAGCAGGGTATTTGTCGCTTCGGTACGCCCTCGACGACGTCAACCAGTCGTAATACCAGATGCTGGCATATTGAAAGTGGATTTCCAGCGGTGAAGCTAGAAGTCTAGACCGGCTACCTGTTTCCAACCCCAACTCGCAAATTCTATGTTTGCACGTATACTCAATTTAGGTCTTTTGGTGACACAAATCGAGGAATCATGACACGCATGCGCGGGCTCGGATGGCGGGCGGTTGCGTTTCTGCTTTTGGTGCTGCCGCTTTCAGGCGCTTCGGCGCAGGACAGCCCACAGCTTTCGGTCGTCATGGAGTTCCCACTGGGCGACGCCTGCCTAATCACCGGTGTGGTCAGCCTAGACGGGAGTGTGGTGTGGGCGCTGGTGACCGATTGTATTGGCGACTATGCGACCTCGGTGCAGGCGTTCTCTATCACCGATGGCACGCTGGTAGGTCAGTCGGCCGAGCCGTTCGAGATGGACATCGCAGGCACTGACTTGTTCGGGTTTGACCGACCGATTGTGCTAAACCAAGACGGTACGCTGACGGTCGATTTCGTCAACTGGGAGACGGGCACGACCGCCTCGTTTGTCGTGGACACGGCTTCAGGCGCGGTAACGCCGGTCGCTGACTCGCCGCGCTTTCTGACAGCGGACGACATCCTGAATACCATCCCGGATTTCACGGGTTACACCGACTACCTGACCTATAGCGACGACCGGGCACTGGCCATGACGCAGGATGACACCATGCTCTATCTGTTTGACGTGGCTAGCGGCGAGGAGATTATGCGGTTGGCTCCGCCCGGCGGCGTCGACTATGCGGCAGTGTGGTTCGGTCCGAACAATGAGCATCTTTACGTTAGCCAGATGATCGAACCGGGCAACTACGACAACCCGGCGCAAACGCTCTATGTGTTCGATATTCCGAGCGGCGATCTGGTGAGTACCGTGGAGGTGCCGCACCGCGTTTATTCGGTTAGCCCGGATGAGCGCTTCCTCGTGGTCAGTACCCCGGTGACGGGCGGCGACAACGAGAGTCTTGCGGTGTTTGAAATGGCCACCGCCGCACTCAGCGAGTCGCTGCCGACTCGTTCCACACAGGTCAATCTGAACATCTGCAAGAACGATGGGCGGGAGGCACCGATGCCCTGGACAAGCGATGATCCCAATCTGGTGGACATCCTGTGGCTGCCCGACAGCAGCGGCTTTGTGACTCTGCAAAGCGAAGAATTCAGTTCTGGTCCGAACCCGTGCCAGACCAATGACAGCCGGATGCGGGTGTACATGGTGGCTGGGACGTAGGGCAGTCAGATGGCAGCATGACTTAATCCAAGGCTGTCGCACTGAAACGCAGCTTGACCATCGCCCATCAGATCGGTCGTCACCGATGCCAATAAATCATCAATTCGGTTAGTCGATCTCTTCGCCATCACGCACCCATCTTCGTCATGTAGCGCACCAGCGACCCGACCACCTGAATGTACGCTTTGCTTGCTGATGAACGCGGATCGTAGGTGAAGAGGCTCTGGTGATTGTGATGGGCGTAGGAGACCGCTTCGTTGACGGGGATGACACCGAGTATCAGCTTGCCGAGCAGGGGATGCGACTTGATCTCCGCGAGCAGGTGATTGTGTCCACGCACGCGGGTGTCCATCTTGGTGATGAGCAGACCGCTCACGCGCAGATTGGGATGCCGCCAGCCGTCGCGGATGTCGTTGATCTTTTGGATCACGCTCGTCAACCCGACTGTCTCAAGGTAGCGTGGTTCGACAGGGGCAATTGCATTCGTCGCGGCGAGCAGTCCCATCTCGGTCATCAGTGAGAAGGAAGGGCGGGTGTCAATCACGACGGCGGCGTACTGTCCGGCAATCTTGCCGAGTGGATCAGCAAGACGATACGGTGCGCCCGCGACACCCATCAGCTCCCGCTCCGCACCTTCCAACATCGGGGAGGCGGGGAGGACATGCAGGTTTTCATCCCAAGTTGAGGGCACAATGCAATTCATGAGCGTCTGCGGCGCGTTCTGACGATCTGCCATCAGCACGGTGTAGAGACTGTCATCGGTGCCGTAGTCCTTGCGCCCGGTCGTGACTAGCGACGCATGTCCCTGCGAGTCGGTGTCGATGAGCAGCACACGGCAGTATGATGCATTGGCACGCTTCAGCACTTGAGTGATGCCAAGTGCGACATTGATGGCGGTCGTCGATTTCCCGACACCCCTTTGTGATTGGTGAATACGAAAACGTGAGGCATTGCCATTCCCTTTCAAAATCCAACGAACCGTCGATTTCGCTGTGGTTGGCAAAGGACTCGTCCGAACGGTGACACTGTTCGAGGGAGCTTTGCTGGCACGGGCAGCGAGCTTCAAGGTGACTGGGGGAGGGTTCAGGCTCTCCCTTTCACCGCAAAAGCCGAATGTCGTCAGATCAGACAGGAAAGCGGTTATATACGCTTAGGATAGGCGATTGAAGAGAGAAATTGAGCGAGGCTCAGTTGTGCGTGGCGTTCGGATTGAGTGCAATCAGTGGAGACTGAGCAAAGAGAAGCCCTTGAGAACAGTCTCAAAGGCTTTTTTCTTGCGTGGATGTGGCTCGGGTCTTGGAATTCTTTGCGATCAAGCACTATCTCTCATAGGTCGTGGATCGCGTCAAACTCCACCTGTGCCGCCGCCAGCGCCGCCGCGACATTTGTGCGGCTTACAGCAGGGATGCGAACGCATACCCCGCAGTCTGAACTCAGATGCCGGGGGACGGGGATCAACTTGCAGTCGATTCCCTGAGCCTTGATCACTTTTTCCGCTTTGAGCGCATGTCCGGTCGAATAGACCAGCACGACGGCGCTGCCATTCGTCGTCATGATTTCCCGTCCTGTGCGATCTGCCGCACGGCATCCAGCGCACGCTCGACTTCGGCGGCAGTATTCCACACGCTCAAGCCAAAGCGCACTGTTCCCGTTGGAAAAGTCATCAGGGTACGATGCGCGGCGGGCGCGCAGTGCAGCCCGACCCGGCACAACACGCCGTAATCCTCATCCAACCGCAGCCCGATCTCCGACGGCGCGATCCCCGCAATCGTAAAAGATACGACTGCCATTTGCAGTGCGGCTTGTTTCGTTCCGTAGACGGTCACGCCGGGGATGGCGATCAACCCGTCGATCAAACGCTGCGTCAAGTTGAGTTCGTGCGCGCGAATCGCCGAGATGCCGCGCATCTGCACCCAACGAATACCCGCTTCCAAACCTGCTAAACCGACGGCGTTCGGCGTGCCGCTCTCCAGTAGATCAGGCAAAAACTCCGGCTGGCGTTCATATTCGGAGCGGCTGCCCGTCCCGCCGTACTTGAGCGGACGAAATGCCGTCGCTTTCACCCGCTCACCGATGACCAACCCGCCCGTTCCCATCGGGCCGAGCAGTGCTTTATGTCCGGTGAACGCCAGCAGATCGATCTGGTCAGCGATCATATCGATCGGGTACGCGCCCGCCGTTTGCGCAGCATCGACCAGCAGCAGCAGATCATGCTGACGCGCTAATGCGCCCACTTCAGCGACCGGGAGCAGCGTACCGACCACGTTGGACGCATGATTCAGCACGATCATCACCGTCTCCGGTCGAACAGCCCGTGCGATGTCCTCCGGTTCGAGGATGCCTTCCGGCGAACACGGGATGACGGTCAGCGCGATTCCCTGTGCTTCAAGTGCGCGCAGCGGACGCATAACCGAGTTGTGTTCGACGCTGCTGGTGATCACATGCTGACCGGGACGCAGCAGCCCGAACAATGCCAGATCCAGCGCTTCCGTCACGTTAAGACCGAAGGCGACGCGCAGCGGATCCCCCATATTGACCAGTCCGGCGACTGCCTCGCGCGCGGCATACACGATCCGAGCCGCCTCAATCGACAGGCGATGACCGGATCGCCCCGGATTTGCGCCAATATGCGCGAGAAAATCCGTCATCGCCCCGGCGACCTCCGGCGGTTTGGGCATGGAGGTCGCCGCGTTGTCAAAATAGATCAGGTCGCCGCTCATTTGTGGATGGTGAGCTTGAAACCATCGTTGACGGCTTCAACTTGAACGGCGAAACCCTTCGCTCGCGCCATGCGGCTCACGTTCTCGCGGGAAGTCACCGTTTCGACGAAGACTTCGAGCGATTCGTTCGCTGCCAGCGTCTTGAGCGCATCTTGCGTGCGAATCACCGGCTCTGGACACGACAAACCCCGTGCATCAACTGTCTTCATATCCATGCTCCTTTACGCTTTCGACTTGGCGCGTTCGCGCATCGCAAAACCGAGGACGACCATCACCACCAAACCGAGGATCACGGCGATTTGTCCATACATGCCGGGTCCGCCGACGATCAGCGTACCCGCTTCGCTCAAGCGATCCGGGGATGCAGCAAGGGCGAAATTGTGGGCGAAGCCCGCGCCGACGATCATGCCGAGGACGAATACCGCTGCGTCACCATCACCTTCACCGGAGAGAAACACCTGCCGACCGGGGCAGCCGCCTGCCAGCGCATACGCCAGCCCGGACAGCACCATGCCGAGGAAGTTCCACAGGTGATTGCTGTGTGCGACGGGTTGAAGGTCGACCCCAAGATTGAACTGCCCGAACACGAGGTTTGCAAGGAAAGCGACCACTGTCAGCGCGATCATGCCGCTGAGGAGATGGGTATCGCGCATGAGGATCACGTCACGGATTGATCCCATCGTGCAGAAGCGGGTGCGCTGCGCCAGAAAGCCGATCACCAAGCCCGCGCCGATGGAAATCAGGATCGGGGCGTGGAGCGAACCGGGACCGGATGCGCTGGAGAAGATCGGACCACCTTCGCTGAAGACGACGCCCGTCAGCAGCAGGACGAGCAGCAGCACCATAATCGCGGGCATAATCCAACCGACAACCGCCGGAGCGCGCTGAGAGCGTCCCAGTGTGTAACTCTGTCGCAAGAACCACACGCCGCCGCTGATGCCGACAACTAAGCCCGCCAGTCCGACGACAGCATTCAGATCGCCGCCTGCCAGCCGCAGGAGCGCCCGCCACGGACAACCGAGAAAGACCAGAGCGCCGATCATGGCGAACATGCCGAGGATGAAGCGGACAATCGGCGCTGACCCAGCACGCGCTTTGAATTCCCGGAACACGAGCGCGGCGATGGTTGAACCGAATACGAAAGCGATGATTTCCGGGCGGATGTATTGGACAGCGGCGGCGCGATGCAGTCCGAGTGCCCCGGCGATATCGCGCTCGAAGCACGCCATACAGATGCCCATATTGGGCGGGTTACCTTGATTTTGCAGCAGCGCTGCCAGCAGCCCGATGATCCCGCCGACAATGATGATGCCGGTGCGCGAGGCGAAAAACGCGGTCAGCCGGTCGAGCAGGCTCCGCCCCTCCGAAATCCGTTGTGCAGCCATGAATGTGTCCTTTCCTAAACAAAAAACCACCACCGGCACCTGCCAGCAGCGGTCGCAAGGACACACCCATGCTGTACTTCAGAGGACGGTCATCCTATCCACCGCGCTCTGACAAGTGTCGCGTCGTCTGATGCCAACTGGCACCGCGAGGCTCTATTCAGAGATGGCGATAAAACAACCGGAACATGATCAACCTACTGATGATGCAGCCGAAGAACAGGCGGAGTATTTTTCATCATGCGGCTGCACCCCAGTGACATTCGTCAACGAGCCGCGCGGCATTCATCATGCGCCGAAGAAGACGAGGGCAGCAGCATCCTCGCGTTCGACCGCTGTGCCGATTTGCCACCATGCAGCACCGTGTTTTTCCATTTCCGTGCGGAACACCTCAAGGTGATCCGGGGAGACGGCGATCAGCAGTCCGCCGCTGGTCTGCGGATCAAAGAGCAGCATCTTCATCGCTTCGCTTGGTGCGGTTTCAAAGCGGGTGTGTGCTTCATACGCGAGCGAGTTATCCGCCGCGCCGCCGGGAAAAATCCACTGCTCGGCATATGCTTTTGCCCCGGCGTGATAGGGCAAACGCGCCAGATCAATCCGCAGCGTGACTCCGCTGGCTTGCGCCATCTCGACCGCGTGACCCGGCAAGCCGAAGCCGGTCACATCAGTCATCGAACGCACCTGTGCTTTCACGGCTGCTTCGGCGGCGGCGCGATTCAGGCGCATCATCCACTCAGCGGCGGCATCAAGATGAGCAGCCTCCACACGGTCACTCTTGAACGCCGTCGTGATCACCCCGCTGCCCAGCGGCTTGGTCAGAATCAGCGTATCCCCCGGACGCGCGCCCGCTTTGCGCGTGATCTGCTCCGGATGTACCAGCCCGATCACCGCCAAGCCAACTTTTGGCTCTTTGTCCTGAATCGTGTGACCGCCCGCGATCACCGCGCCCGCTTCGTAGACCTTATCCGCCAGCCCGCGCATGATCGCGCTGCTCACTTCACTAGGCAGTGTCGGCGGAAGGGCAGCAATATTCAGCGCCAGAATCGGCGTTCCGCCCATCGCGTACACGTCGCTGATCGCGTTCGCAGCGGCAATCGCGCCGTATTGATAGGGATCATCGACAATCGGCGTGAAAAAGTCGGTGGTGATGACCAGCGCCCGCGCGTCGTCCAGTCGATACACGGCAGCGTCATCGGGTTCACCGAGTCCGATCAGCAGATTGGGATATTCAGTTGTTCGGAATCGTTCCTGTACGGGACGCAGAACCTGCGCCAACGCCTCAGAGGCGAGTTTAGACGCTCAGCCCGCGCAGGAAGACAATGCTGTCAGTCGGATAATCTCTTGTTTCGTCACTTGTTCAACTTAGGTTCGCTTGGCTAACGGATACTATCCGCCCGGAATACCTGCGGCAGAGATGTTATCGATGTTCTGCCAAACCATCGAAAAATGCGATTCTAAAGATGCCTCGTACATCATCCGCCGACCAACCGAAACCACGACTGAGGCAGCCCGTTGCACTGATCAAGTAGGGTGACATCATGCTGCAAAATGCGGTATGTGTGCACTGGAAACGCTAACAGCTTCGACCGCCTGTGGCGAAAAATCGATTCCGTCCGCTTCCCATCTGTGTTCCAGCAGAAAGCGCACGTTGGTTCCCGTGCCGCAGCCGATATCAATTGCTCTGCCGGGGGAGAGTTCGCGCACAATTTGCACGATCTCCGGTGTATCCCAAGGCGTTAGCCCTCTCTGCCGCCTTTATGAGTCCACATCGTCATGAGCAAGTTCCCTGTGCCACAAACCGGATCGACGTATCCTCAACCTGCACCGACGAAAAACCCGCATCGATCAACAGCCGATGCATCGCATCCCCCGGCGGCAGTAAATCATGGTCAATCGGTGCTCCCGCCCCCTGATGAATTGCGTTCACGAACTCGCGGGGTCTGTTGTGCAGGATCATGATCCTGCCTCCGGGACGCAGTACCCGCCTGATCTCTCGCAGCGCGCGGGGTTTATCCTGAAAATGAGGGAAACTGTTATGACAGATTACCAGATCAATGCCGCCGGACATCAGCGGGAGGTCATGCGTATTTGCTTGAAGCAGCCGCGCATCGGGGGTGCGTTTCTGTGCCTGACCGAGCATGCTGTAGGCAAAGTCTATCGACATCAGGCGCGACTCCGGCGCGAGCGCGCGCAGCACCGGAATGAATGCGCCTGTTCCAGTGCCAATCTCAACCATCGACCCGGCGGCGCGGAAGTCGGCGGCAAAGGGCAGCGCGAAGTCGTACAGCAGCGCGCTGTAATCCGCTGGCATACGCTTATCCCACTCAGGCGCGTGGGCTTCAAAATAGTGCTGGATCGCGTTGTCCATACTCCACCGCATTTCTAATAGGGGCACAACATGATTAATCTGATGGGGCGACCACACGGAGTCCGAACTGGTCAAACGCGCCGATGTCCCCGTTGAGCAGGGTAAACAGCAGATGCGCCGTGATCGCCGGTCAGATAGCGGATGTACTGCACGTTCAGCGGCAAGTCCAATCTGTAGTAGGCATACGCAGCACTTTCAAGATCAAGCATCGCAGTAAGCTACAACCCATGTGATGAGAAAACCGACAAGTGGCTGTTTACTTCGGGACATTGTTCTTGAGCGTTTAAGGTGTGTCGTCCATCCCGCATAGGATAGCGCAAGGGTGTACTTATATGCAAGAACTTACATCAGTAAGAAATCATGATAGGATTGTGCCATTCTTCATTTGTTCCCATCATACAATTTCATCCTACGCTGCGGATTTGGTTCAACTGGCGAGAAGTCGTGCAGCCCGGACATGTTGATCGTTGATACGACGCATGGTATTCAGGGGAAATGGTCTACCCCATTTTTAAGGGTAGACCGAGAGGGCGAAGGCGCGGCGATCATCGAACGCACTTATGCTCGTGAACCCGGGCTTTGCCGCCGCGTTTGAAGTGTGTTTTGCGGATCGCGCCCGTGCGCGTTAGTCATCAGGCAGTGCATAGCTTAACGTCGCCCATCCAGCGTTGATACGTGTTAGAGTAGCCTCCCACGATTGAACACCACTGGCTGCATCAGCAGACTCGACATTGAATGCGCCCACTGCACAGGTGAAACGAAGTGCCGTTTCAGGGGGGAGTCCGCGCAGTAGTGCCGCCAAAAAACCGGCATAGGCACAATCGCCCGCCCCAATTGTACCGACAACATTTACTTGAAACGCGGGATGCCAGAGTTCAAGATTCTGCCACTGTGCAGCCGATATTCCGAGCGGTGCTAGACGGGTGAAGGCACGGCGATCAGCATTCGTTTTCAGATAAAATCCGTATTCGCCTAATTTGAAACCAGCTATGACCACGCCCATCGCGAGCAGTTCATCTGCCAACGTCCGCAAGTAAGCGCGATTCAGATGTGCCAGCACATCCCCTTGCCAGCGATCATAATCGGCGCGACGCAGCATAAACACGATTTCTTCAACACTAGGCAGAAATATATCGACATACGGCAGCACCTGCTTGAGCACATGAACCCAGTCCACTTGTCCGCTGGCACCACGGGGATCAGGATGCGTCATGTCAAGCGAAGTGATCACGTTGGACTCATGCACGCGTTGGAAAATCGCTGTCAACAACGCCCCGTTATTGGCATATAACCTCGGCAGAAGCGGTGGGTAACCCAGATGAAACATCTTCGACTGTCCCACAACCTCAAAATCCACATCTGCGAGATCAAAGTGGGTGTTATTGCCCGAACAGTGCAGGATGATTCGATCCGCATTATTGGGGGTCAAAATGACGGAGTAGGAACTTGATTCACCGGGGCGAAGCTTGATGAGTTCACTCAGTTTAGGATCGCAGTCTTGCAGCTTGGCGATAATCACGCGTCCTAGCAAGTCATTGCCAACGCTGGTCATCAATCCGACCTGAGCGCCGAGCCGGTGCAGTGCCGTCCCGGTATTCGAGACAGCGCCGCCTGTTGACAGCGTTAGCGCGCCGACTTCAAACAACTTCCCCGGTGAGGCAAACGCACTGAGCGGGACACTCGATGTATCTGGGATGAGGTCAGCGCACAAATGCCCGCTGACGATGACATCGTAAGCCATCAGTCATCCTTATCGACAATATCCGGTATCCGGCGAATCTCGGGGTCGGTGAATAAATCTGCTTCGTCAACGCTGCGCGTGCTAAACTCACTGACCACTGCGCCTTCTGCCCCGGCTTGAAACCAATGCCATGTTTGCGGAGGGATCGTGTACTGCTCTCCCGGCTTGAGCATGATCTCATGCCACACATGATAGGTGTGGCGGCGATTCGCGGGCGGCTGCGCGTGCGGGTTTGCGACCGCTGCACCTTCCACATACAAATAAACGACACCCCAACGACAGCGGAATGTCTCCTGCTTTCCTTCATAATTCAAGTGGGGAATGGGCGGGTGTTTGTGCTCCGGGCAGGTCTGACGCGGACACAGGATGAGTTCTTTTGCGCAGTACTTTTCGTCGTTGTAGTAGACGATCAGCGCCAAGCCTGTTTGATCGAATTCGCCTAAGCCAAAATCCGCGACTTCGATTTGCGCCTTTTCGCTTTCCGTCAGGACGATCCCGGCTTTATTCAGGTAGTTGAGCGCAACCTGTTGATGCTTTTGTACTTCTTCGCGGGTCATAGGCATGATTAAATCCTTTTCTATTCCACCGGAATGACGCGCACCTGTTTATGAGATTCGAGGGCAGCAGTAAGCAGTGTGTGATGTTGGGCGGTTTCGTGCGGCGTAGCACAGTAGAAGGGTTGGTGCATCCGGTCACGTCCATTGACCAATTCATCACAAAATGCCGCCCACATCTGCAAAATGCTGTCAGGGAATCCGAATTCAAAGATTCCCCCTGTAATCGTCGGGTAAGCGCTGGAATACCCCAAACTTTCTTCATTCCATGTTTGGCGATCACCGCTTTTGTAGCTCATGGTGTAGAGCGACTTCGGGTAACGGGTTGAATAGCGGACGCTCTGCTCAGTTCCGTAAATGTGAATGTACCATGTGTTCGTCTCGCCCGGCGCGATGCGATACGTCTTGAGTGTCATCGGGAACGCACCCCCATGATCAGACGGCACTTCGCAGAACATCACGGCGTTATCCCATGTTTCGCACGGTACTTTACTGCCGTCTTTCGTAAACCGTTCGGTTACGATGTTGCTCAACAAGGCGCGGACATTGCGCGGCATCCATCCAGCGCGGAGCGGCATATGAGCAACATGCAGCCCCAGATCACCCATGCAGCCGTATTCCCCGTTGATGTCAACCATCCGCTTCCAGTTGATCGGCTTGTTGGGGTCAATATCGCTGCTGTGCAGGAAACCCGCTTCAACTTCGATGACTGCGCCAAAATTCCGCGCCTTGATGCTTTGAAGAACACGCTGCGCACCGGGGAAAAATGGAAACTCGGATGAACAGCGGACAAAGACTTCGGGGTGCTGATCGATCACATCCAGAATCGCCCGATTCGCCGCCTGATCGATGCCGAATGGCTTTTCGCCCAGTAGATGTTTTCCGGCTTTGATGATGTCGGTATAGATCTGTTGATGCAGATTGTGTGGCACAGCGCAGTAGATCGCGTCGATGGCGGAACTGCCGAGCAGATCATGATAATCGGTGGTGCTGATCTGAATGGTCGGGAAATGTTCGGTGTACCAGTCAAACAGCACCGGATTGGTATCACAGATTCCCGTAATGACAGGCTCAAAATCAAGTTCGAGCAGGTGCATCCACCGCGCCGCCGCGCTGGCGAATTCACGTCCCATCAATCCCAAGCCAATAATGCCGAACCGAATCGAACGCTTTGCCATGCTGCTGTGCCTTTTTGTTAGTTCAAAAACTGTGCTGCTTGTTCAGGTGTGGCATCATCATGAACGACTGCCATCAACGCACGGGTGATCGCCGCCGGTTTTGCATGCTGGATCACATTGCGCCCGTAGACAATGCCTTTTGCGCCTTGGCGCATCAGATCGTAAGTGCGCGTGAGAATTTCACTGTCGGAAACTTTGCCACCCCCGCGTACAAGCACGGGTTTTCCTGCCGCCATTTCGACAATGCGATGATATTCGCGCGTGTCGTCAGCGGGGTCAGCCTTGATAATATCCGCGCCTAGCTCTATCGCCTGACGCACGAGCGGGATCATTTTTTCAATGTCGCCATCGACCGAGTAACCGCCTTGCCCGCTGACCGTCTGCATCACAAGCGGTTCGATCATGAGCGGCATGCCATAACGTTCACATTCTGGCTTGAGCGCCATGATATTTTGAACGCACTGATCCCACACATCCGGCTGATCCGGCAGCATAAACAAATTTGCGACAACACAGGCAGCATCCAAACGGAGCGCCTGTTCAAGCGGTTGGTGAATCATGCGGCTGAAAAGCGAGCGCGGAAGCCAGCTTCCGTACAGATTTGCAATATCCGTTCGCAGCACGAGCGCGGGTTTCGCCTTGCCGGGGATCGCTTGCAGAAGCGGCGCTTGACCAATGCTGAGTTGAATCGCGTCAGGATTCGCGTCAATCAAGGTGCTGACCACCTGCGGCATATTTTCAATGCCCGCGAGAAAGCGATATTCACCGAAAAATCCGTGATCGACCGCGACATCAAAGCACTTGCCATCCGCAGCGAACAAGCGCGCCATCCGATACTCTATAGTCATGTTGCATCCTTGTGGGTATACCCCTGCAAATTGCAGGCGGTGATTGATAAGCCATTCTGCTGAATCTGTTTCACACGATCGCGGGCGCGTGTGCGCGCCTCGGCACTGTCGAGAATGGTCAGCATGAGTTCAAACGTTTGCTGTTCACCGCGCTGCAAAACCACCAATCGCCCGGATTGACGTGCCGCGTTCTGACCTTCCGGTATGCAGTTACCGGGTTCTACACCGCAGACATAGATGCCTTGACGAGTATTCTTCCACTGCGTCAGATAAGGCATATGGCGGGTATTCCAAGCGATTTCAATCCCAATGTCATCGCGGATCAAGGCGGCGGAGGCGATTTCTCCGTTGTCCTCGATCAGTACACGGGGATGATGAAAGAAAACCTGTTCCGCGTAGTTTGCAGCGGCTTCGTCGTAAAGATGCCACGTATCGATTCCCCCTTGAGCGGCGGTATCGCGCGGATAAACATCACTGGCGACTACCAATTCTGTACCATGACGGATGAGGGGATAACCGAAATTGCAGTGATACAGCAGCATAAAGGGCGTAGGCTGATCGCTCAGATTGACAACCTCATCTTGGATAGAAATCCGAGGCTCACCGATGAGTAAACTGTAGGTGCGTTTTAAGGTGATTTGATTGCCAAATAAACTGGACTGGTGCATCACCGCCGTTAAGCGCATGACGGTTTTACCGCGATCAATGCTGATTTCGTCAGCACGCAGACGGGTATAGTTTCCGTGAATATCGCGCCCATCTTCCGGCGGTCCCACATGATCAAGCCCGCAGGTGGTCAGCAGTCCGCCGTTAAATAGGCTCAACCAATTTCGCCCATAGTCGGGCGGATGCGGCGAACCGGGTGAAATCCATGTCAGCGGCATGCCGTTGTAGTGCGCTGACCAGATATCCATGCCACGATCCGGCAGCAGCGTAAAGGTGAGTCCGCTGCTGTTATAAACATCAATGAGTCGCATCCCGTTGGGAAGCGTGGACTCGCGAAAGTCCATAAACTGCCGCATCTCCACACTGTGCTGGTGGATGAGTGCAGAATTGAGCCACTCTTTGGACATAACGACTCCGCTGTTATTCTGCGCGAATCACCTGCACGCCTGCTAACTCAATTTCGGCGGCAGCGTCCTCCGGCAGATGCATATCAGAAACAAGCACATCAATTTCTGCAAACGATGCGACATTGAGCGAACAGACCATGCCGTACTTGCTGCTGTCGGCGGTGAGTGCCACCCGCGCACCTTGCTCAACCATCGTGCGCTTGACCTCCGCTTCGAGCGTGTTGGCGGTTGTCGCCCCATGCGCCAAATCAAACCCGCCGGATGCGAGAAATGTCCAATCGGCGTTAAACATACGGAGTGCTTGCAGCGTTTGAGGTCCAATCAAGGATCGGGTGAGAGGGCGCAGAATGCCCCCCGGCATAATCACCTCAACATAGGCAAATTGGCTGGCAGCCATTGCGACATTCAGCGCGGGGGTGATGACGCGCAGATAATCCAACGTCTGCGGCAGATGCTTGATAATTTCGACCGTTGTCGTTCCGGCATCAACGATGAGAGTCTGCCCGTTGGAGATAAGTTTGGCGGCACGCTGACCGATCCGCCGCTTACGTTCGATGTTGAGGACGCTGCGCTGCTCAAGATAGGCTTCTGCTTCTGTTGGCGGGGTTTTTGATACCGCGCCTCCCCAAATGATTTCGCATAATCCGGCAGTTTCGAGATCGCGCAGATCGGTTCGAATCGTGACAGCAGAGACGTGAAGCAGTTCGCACAGTTCAATGGTTCTGACTGTGCCTTCACGCTTGAGAATATCCGCGATGATGCGCTGCCGTTCAACCGCAAGCAGCGTTGTGTCTTGGTTGTTCATCATCCGATACCACGCTGATCAACTGACCTATATCAACTGTATTGTCTTTCGCTTTTCTTGTCAAACTTTCTCTTTTTTGCGTTTTGCGGTACATATTGAAAGTGCTTTGCAAAGAAAGCAAAAAGCTGCGGGAAAAGTGAAACCGAGATGACCAAGATTGATGTGCGGATTGCAGACAAGCGCTTATGGGTTGGTGATGAAGCGCAGTCACTAATCAGCGGTGAGGTGCATTTCTGGCGGCTTCCTCCCGGCGCGTGGAAGTCAGTCTTACGGCAGATGAAAGCAATGGGTTTAAAAGTCGTCAGTACCTATGTTTGTTGGGAGTTTCACGAAACCGCGCCGGGTGAGTATGACTTCACCGGACGGACAGATGCCGCGCGCAATTTGATCGGCTTTCTCGAACTTGTGAAATCCGAAGGGCTGTGGTTGATTCTGCGACCGGGACCATATATCTACGCGGAATGGCAAAATAACGGCGTGCCTGATCGCGTCGCACATTTGCACCGTCTTCATCCAGCGTTTGTGACGGCGGCAAAAGAGTATCTGGCGGCGGTTCTGGAGGCGATCACGCCGCATCTTGCGGTGAACGGCGGCGCGATTGTGCTGTTGCAAGCGGATAATGAACCGGACGCATGGGCGGGATTCTTCGCGCGACCGCTGGGTTTGCTGCATGAAGCAGGGGTGTTTCAGGAATATCTGCGAACCGCCTACGACGATGATCTCAATCGCTTGAATGAAGCATGGGAAACATCCCTGACCATGTTTGAGGACGCACGCGCCGTCACGACACCCGCCTTACTGGAGCGCGCATCCCTGAACCGTTATCTGGATTATCGACGTTTTCTCTACTGGTACAGTACGGAGATCGCGCGCTGGACGGGGGCATTCTATCGTGAACATGCGCCGGGAATACCGCTGTTGATCAACCATTACCCGCACCACCTTGTACAAGATTGGCGCGCATTGGAAGCACAGGGGAACATCAGCGGAATCGACTACTATTCGCACAACGAATTCACCCGCGATAGTTGGGAACACGGTGAATTTCTTCATTTGCTGCGCTATATGCGCTCGTATGCTGCGCTCCCGTTTATCGCTGAGTTTCAGGCGGGAATCTGGCATGGGTGGCATCAGATCAGCGGCATACTGACTCCGCAGCATTATCAATTAGCGGCGGTTTCGGCGCTCTTGGCGGGGGTGGCGGGTTGGAACTGGTACATGCTCGTCAATCGGGACAACTGGTATATGAGTCCGATCAACGAGTGGGGGCGAACGCGACCGGAATTGTTCGATGTTTTTCAGCGGATCGTCAAGCTGTTTGAAATCGTAGATCCGCCGAGCTTGACCAAGTTGAGCGAAACATCGGTCGCGCTGGATATTCTGGATCGCTCATCAGAGATTGGCGGCTTTGATGATCCGCTCCGCACAGCGTGTTATCAAGCGGATGTTGATTACGAGTGTTTCGATCTGGCATCCGGCGAAATCCGTAAGCCGCTCCTGCTGTACAGTAGGCACCGGTGGACGGATGCGGCAGCACAGCGCCGCCTTTTAGATTATGTGGAATCGGGCGGGCATCTGGTGTTGTTCGATCAGCTTCCCGTACAGGATGCGTCACTGCATCCGTGTAACCTGCTCGGTCTGCGCGAGCCGGACAGTATTTTATCGGGGGCAAATCTGACGGTTTCACTTGGTGATCAGATGTGTGATGTTAACGTCCCCCACTGCTTCCGGTATGATGCCGTTCCCGGTGAACCGATTTACGCGACCCGGCTGATCGACAATGGGTATCACGCCGAAGAACAACGAATACTTTTCTCGCTGCCCGTTGGCGCACGCTTTCTGATCGGTTATCGAGAGCGGCGCGGCGAAGGTTCGATTACGGTGGTTGGTGTGCCGCCCTCAGCGCCGCTGGTACTGGCACTGCATCGCTGGTTGAACATACCACTTTACAGCCACGCGCAGCTTGACGGGGTAAGCACCGCGCTGTTTCAACGGGATGACGACACGTTTTTTCTGATCGCCGCGAATAACCGCCATGAACCGGTTGAAGCGCAGATTCATTTACATCACGTCTTTTTTGACCGTGATCGCTTTGCGGTCGATGATCTTTGGACGGGTGAAACCTACCGCGCCGATCTTTCGGTCAACGCGGCGGTTTCGGTAAAACTGGCTGGCAAATCGGGGACTGTGCTGCGCCTGCAAACGATCAAATGACCTCAATAAAGTCACGGTTGGGGAGTTCGGGAAACGGTGCGTGAGGTTCGGCTTGATACCAGAATACGGTCGAAGCAATGTCATCTTGAAGGGGCAAGAATCGTCCTTCGGAACGCCAACCGAGTCCTTGAATCGTCACCCGCAAATCGTGCTGAAAGTGAATCGGATCGGGGATATGCCAGCGGTACAAGCCAAAGCGCTGCTGAGATTTATACAACCCATCGGGTTTAATGACCTGCGGCAGACCGAGAAACGGTGTCGAAAAGATGCCGTATTCTCCGGCGGGATGTTCAAAATTCCACGCGCCGCCAAAATAATCTTCTGTGCCTGTGCCGCAGATTGTCGGGAAGTCTTGATCGCCATCGAGATAAAACTTGATCTCGCCTTCGCCCCACCAGTTATTGTTGTTGACTCCCCATGCGAGATATGTTCCGACGTAATGCCCGCGCCCCTGCACACCTTCGAGCAGCGTATGCACCTGCTTATACGGGAGTGGATTACTGCGCCGCCATTGGGCGTGCAAGTACCCCACATCCTCGGCGACGTCTTCAAGCGTGTAGTCGATTTGGTAATAAAAGCCGTCGATCTGGTCTTTCGACAGATTTTCGACGCTGATTCGGGCGCGCTGGCGAAATGGCATCGGAAAATAACTGTTGAATCCACCAGCAGGGTTGACAGCGATCATCAGCGAACTGACATTCGAGCGCACGCACCATCCGTTGCAGAAAAAATCACCGAGTGGGACTTCAACCGAGGGAGTCGTTTCATCATCCCAATAGCAGCGAAAGATCAACGAACGCCAGAAACGCGGGTCAACCGTCAGCCAGATATGCCGGATCGTCCCCGAACCCCGAATATCTGCGAGTTCAGCCGTTGCATGACCGGGAATGCGGATCGATGGGGACACTTTCCATCCTTGTCCGAGCGTACTCGCTGGACCGGGAATCCCCGTGCCTTCGACCGCCATGCCGCCCTTACCCTTTTCTCCTGTGAAGTTTTCGGCGCTTATCGAGCGGGATTGGGCGTTGGAAAGTCGGGGTATGCCTGAAAATAGATCGAAGCCGGACATCTTGCCTCACTTTTGGGTTGAGATTAGAATGACTCCTAAAATCCGATGTGTTCATTTTAGAAACTGGTTAACTTATTTGCGACGTGCCTTATGATCAATTGGCGTTCTCTAACCCCGGTTTATGTCCCTGTGCTGTGCAGCACACACCTTGTCGAACATGATCGCCTGTTTCATCTCGGTCCGGGTGAGCTTCATCGCAGCACGCCGCAAGCGCGCCATATTCACGATTGTTACGAAATTGGCGTGATCACTTCGGGCTATGGGGTGTTCGTCGTTGGCGATGAAGAATATCAGTTCCAAACAGGACAGGTCTTCATCATCAATGATCTACAGCCCCATATGGCATATACCGACGATTCGTGTGAAACCGTCGGGTTGTTTGTCGTGCATTTTCATCCGGCGATCATCACGGATAGCTGGATCACGAAAATGCGTTCAGAGACGTGGCTGCCGTTTACCCTCGATTTCAACCGGTCGGGTCCCATGATTCCTCTTCATGACCCCGCTACGCCGATTTTGCGCGACCTGCTCAATCAAATTGCGGACGAAGCCGAACAGCAGGAACATGCTTGGGAAATTGTCACGGGAGGCTTATTGATGCAGGCGGCGGGACATCTGGCGCGGCGGCTGCTGCACGAGCAGGATACGCCACCCCAATATCATGAGCGCCGAGAAGCGCTCCGGCGGATTAGTTCGGCGCTGCGTCTTGTCGAAAGTCGATTTGCTGATCCGCTGACGCTGGATGATATGGCTCAGGCGGCGCTCGTCAGCCGCTCGCATCTGTGCGCGTTATTTCACACCGCGCTCGGCGCGTCGCCTATCGCGTATCGTAATTCGCGGCGCTTGGTTGAAGGAGAACGCCTGCTGCGTTCAACTGATCTGCCGATTCATGAAATTGCGTATTCGGTCGGGTTCAGCAGCGCGCAAGAATTCAACCGTCTATTTCTCCGTCAGGTTGGAATGCAGCCTTCGCAGTTTCGCCGCGCCTTCGATGGCAGTGGGGCAGATCAGAAAATCAGTTCATCTTGTGAGACGATTTTATCTTCCGTCCCAGAAGACACGAGCCTATGATGAAAATGTGAGATCGAGAGGTAAGCAGTGTCACCGGACACTGCGCTCACTGAAAGGGGGAACTGCTAATCTGCGACACGATTGCACATCGCTAACCTACGGTCAACCACGATATTCGGGAGTCGAGTTTTTCGCTTCTGGCTTTTCTTTTTAAACACACTCGTTTCCCACACAAGCCCCAAACGTTAATACGTTAACATAGGAGTAACGATTATGAAGCGTTTTACCCTCGTATTCGTTTTCTGTTTGATGCTGTTTACCCTCGCCCCGCTTGCGGCACAGGATGTCGCCCTCCCTGAATTCCCGATCACGCTGCCAGATGCTATCGCTGAAGGGCGTGATGTTTCGATTACTGTTTCTGCCTGTATCGGTGAGGATCAAGAACAGCAGCGCCAAGATTTCGACGCGCAGCTTGCCCGCTTCATGGAAGCATATCCGAATGTGACTGTTGAGCGGACGCAGTACTGCTTCTCGCCGGAATCGTTTGCGGCGCTGGTCGCGGGTGGCACACTGCCGACGCTGTTCGGCGTTCCGGCAACTGAACCGCAGCGCTTGATCGCGCAAGGCGTTGCTGCTGATCTATCCGCATCGTTTGAACAATTGGGACTGAGCGGCGTCTACAATCCGACGCTGCTGGCGCTGCTTTCGGATGCCGAAGGGCACGCTTACGGCTTCCCCGAATTCTCCTACGCACAGGGGATTGGTTGGGATGTTGCCGCACTGAGTGCCGCCGGATACGATGCACCGCCCGCAACGTGGGCTGAATTCGGCGCAGTAGCGCAAGAAATCGCTGATCCGGCTGCCGGAGTCGCAGGGTTTGCGATGTTCCTCTCCGGCGGCGCTGGTGGTTGGCACTTTACGAACCTCGCCTATGGCTTTGGCGCGACCGAATTGATCCGCGATAACGGCGATGGCACGTACACCGCAGTTTATGGCGAAGGTGCAGCGGTCGATGCCATGCAGTTCCTGTATGATCTGCGCTGGCCCGATGCCGAAAATGCCCTGCCGCTTGATCTCGCCAGCAATCCGACGTTTGAAACCGTCGATGGGCGCTCGGTCATGTTCATGAGTCCCGCAGACGGCAGTATCGGTTGGTTGCGCGTGAATATGCCGGATGTTGATCTTGCGCGCTTCGGTTACGGTGCGATGCCGCAAGCCCCCGATGGCATGCGTTACACGCTGACGGGCGGAAGTCACCAGATGGTATTTGCTGGCGCGAGCGCTGACCAGCAAGAAGCCGCAATCGTCTTCCAAGTGTGGCGTACCCTCAGCCCCGGCGAATTTGCCCCGTCCCGCACGATCTTCCACGCGACGCAGGCTGGCGCTGGTACCCCCGTGCTGCCCATCTTCGCTGGCGATCTCCAGACGGCGGTCGATGCCTTCGATCAGCAGTTCATCACGATGCCGGTCGAGAACTATCAAGGCTTCTATGATGCACTCAACGCGGGCGAAATTGTGCTCGTGCCAGAACCGCCCTTCGCACAGGACTTCTATGTTGCGATTGCTGAAGTGATGACGACTGTCCTCACTGACGAAAGCGCGGATGTAGCGGCGCTGATGGCGGCGAACGCCGAAGCCTTCCAAACTGGTATTCTTGACCCGGCGGCTGGCAGCTAGATTCAAACTGATCGTGTGAAGTTGTCAGGCGGTATCGCAGCGATACCGCCTGATCTGTCCTTTCACCCAGAAAGACCCACGCCGCAAGCGCCAAACAGGGAGACACAATCATGACCCTACCCCTTCGTAAAAAACGCGCTGTCGCGGTGGACCGAAGCCAGATCAAATGGCGGGAACAGTTTATCGCCTACCTGTTCTTGCTTCCTGCACTTGCCGCGTTCACCGTTTTTGCATGGTGGCCCATCCTCAACAGTATCGTGATGAGTTTTCAGCAAGTTGACCTGATGGATGCAGGTGCGTCAGCGTGGATTGGTTTCCGTAACTACGAACGCATGTTTGCCGATCCAACGTTTGCAGCCTCGTGGCGTAACAGCTTTGAATTCGCGGGACTCAGCATCCTGATCGGTTTTTTTGTTCCCGTGTTCGTAGCCGTTCTTGTCAACGAGATGCGCGCGGCGAAAAGCTTCTTTCGCATCGTGTATTTTTTGCCGAGCGTGATCCCGCCGTTGATCGGGATTCTCGTCTGGCAGCTCATTTACAGCCCGCAGCCGGGCGGACTGCTGAATCAGGTGGTGATCGGGTTAGGCGGGACACGGGCGGGATGGCTGCAAGATGTTTCGCTCGTCAAGCCGTCGATCCTCGTGATCATGACGTGGGGCGGCTTTGGGGCAACCATGTTGATCTATTTGGCGGCGCTGCAAGATTTACCCATCGAGCTTTATGAAGCGGCGGAGATCGATGGCGCGCATCCTTGGGATCGCATCCGGTTTATCACACTGCCTTACTTGCGCCCAACGATGCTGGTGCTGCTGATTGTACAGGTACTCGGCATTGTTCAGATATTCATGGAGCCGCTTGTCTTGACCGAAGGCGGACCGGGGCAGTCCACCATGACACCGGTATTCACGCTGTATCGCAAAGGCTTCTTGAACGGTGATTACGGGCTTGCGGCGGCATGGAGTGTTCTGCTCATGATCGTGTTGGGTGCGTTATCGCTCGTCTATCTGCGCGTGACGCGCACAGCGCAGCAGTGAGGATCATCAACATGGACTCATCAGTTCGTGCCATTCTGTCTGATCTGGAAGTGCGAACGCCGCGTGGTCGGCTGACTTATGCGCTGATCACGATTGTACTGCTGCTGCTGGCGGTGGTTGTGGTTGTGCCCTTCATTTATGCTTTTACGAGTGGACTGAAGACAAGCCGCGAGGTTTTCAGCACAACTTTTCAGCTCTTCCCTGCTGCCGCTAACTGGGATAACTATGGGCAGGCGTGGGACTATTTCAATCTGCCGCGTCTGTTCGTGAACACAACCGTTCTGGTAATCGGCGGGCTGCTCGTCCAGCTTAGCGTGTCGATGCTGGCGGCATACAGCCTTTCCAAGCTCAAACCAATCGGCGGGCGTTTTCTGCTGATTGGCTTTCTCACAACACTGATGATTCCCGGAATTGCATACATCATTCCGTTATACGTGACTGCTGCGCGTTTGGGGCTGTTGGGCAGCTATTGGGGATTGTGGCTGTCATACGGCGTCAATGCCTTCATGATCTTCATCCTCAAAAACTTCTTTGATGGACTACCGCCTGAGATTTTCGATTCGGCGCGCGTAGATGGTGCCTCGGCGCTGCAAATCTTCAGCCATATCGTGCTGCCACTCAGCCGCCCGATCTTGATCGTGCTGTCGATCCTGACTTTCGTCAATTTATGGAAGGATTTCTTGTGGCCCTATCTGGTGCTGCTCGGAAATCCTGAACTTCAGCCGATCAGCGTCGCGCTGTTCGTCGTGGAACAACGCAGTGCGACGCCGCCGAATATTCAAATGGCGGGGTATTTCATGGCGATGCTTCCACCGTTGATCATTGCCATCGTGATGCAGCGCTATATGCAGCGCGGGCTTTCGCTGGGCGCAGTTAAAGGGTGATTTATGGCACACCGTCCGATAGTTCATCTAATGTGTACCGCGCACATCGACCCGGTTTGGATGTGGAGTTGGGAAGAAGGGCTGCGCGAAACGATTTCGACCTTTCACACTGCCGTCGCGCTGCTTGAGGAATTCCCGGAGTTCATCTTTAACCACAATGAGAGTTTGCTCTATGAATGGGTGGAGGCTTACGATCCGCCGTTGTTTGCCAAAATTCGATCCCTCGTCAAGAGCGGGCGCTGGAATATCACCGGTGGATGGTATTTGCAGCCTGATCTCAACCTGACCGGCGGTGAAACGCTGGTACGGGTCATTTTGGAAGGTCGGCGTTACTTCGCGGAAAAGTTCGGCGTGCGTCCGCCTGTCTCCTACAACTTTGATAGTTTTGGTCATCCTAACAGCATTCCCAAACTGCTCAGGCAAAGCGGCTTTTCCATGTATATCCACTGCCGCCCGGTTGATTCGCAGATGGCGCTGCCCGCGCCGTTCTACCGCTGGCGCAGTGCTGACGGCAGCGAAATCTTAGCCGTGCGACCGAATACAGGCTGGTACGGGACACCCGCCCCCGGTCAAGCGGAAGAACAGGCGCGGCGCGGAATCAAAATCGCACGCGAAACCAGCATGGATACGCTGGTGACATGGGGCTTAGGCGATCACGGCGGCGGCGCGACGCGCGCTGATCTGCTGAGTTTCCGAAGACTTTTTGAAGAATTTGCTGACGCTGACATCGAACTGCGTCACAGCACCCCAGACGCGTTTCTCGCACGCATCGAGCCGAACATTCCCGATTTTCCTGTGGTGGAAGGCGAACTTCAGCGCACCTTATCCGGCACGTATACCTCTGTGGCTGCGATCAAACGGCAGATGCGAAACGGTGAAACATTGCTGGCATCCGCCGAACGGTGGGCAGCGATCGCGTGGTGGCGCGGCGGATTCGATTATCCATCGGAAATGCTCCGCGAAGCATGGAAGCGGTTGATGTTCAACACGTTTCACGATGTGTTGTGCGGTTCACTGCGCGAGTCGGCAATTCCCGGTGTGATGGCGATGTTCGGCTATGCGGAAGATACCGCGCGTCGGGTGATCACCAAAGCACAGTCAGCATTGATCCCGAATATCCCCCCACAGCCGGATACCGTACCGATCTATGTCTTCAATCCACACAGCACGCCGGTAAAAGCACCGGTCGGGCTGAATTTTTTGAGTGCTTACGCACCCCCTCCTCAGCGAAAACTGTTCACGTTGGTGGATGATCAAGGCGCTGTTGTACCGCATCAGGAATCTGGAGGGGACAGCGTTCCTATTGATGAAAGCACATGGCAGCCCTTCTGTGGCTTCACAGCGGATGTGCCAGCGCTCTCGGTGCGCCGTTATGAAATTCGCTTCGTTCCGCCGCCTGCGTACAACTCCCGTATTCAGGTGATCGAAAATGCCGACGGAATCACCGTCAAAACACCGTTTTACCACGCCCATTTTGACACCGCTCAAGCGGCACTGGTGAGCTTAACTGCCGCATCACATGAATTGTTAAGTGCGCCGCTGCGATTGTTCGCCATGAAGGATGTTTCGCATGGGTGGGGCGGCGAAAACCGCGTTGTCTTTAATACGCCGGTTGCGCCGTTTGCAGCGCTCACGGCGGCGCAAGTCGGTGATTTTGTGGGCATGGAAGGCGCGCTCGGTCCGGCACTCCGTGTCATCGCTAGCGGCGCGGCATGGGTGACGGTTGAATGTCTGGTAGGGTGGCAGCATACCCGCGCCGCCGTTCGTCACACGTTTTACGCCGATCAAGCCTATGTCGATATCGATATACGGCTGTATATGCAGGCGCGCCGCAAGATGATCAAGCTGCAAATTCCGTTCGCGCTGGCGGGATGCCGTGTGACGGCGGAAGTGCCATACAGCGCCGCCGACTACCCAGCCGATGCGACCGAATACCCGTATGCGCGCTGGCTGCATCTTGAAAATGATGCAGTGCGGGTTGGGGTAGCCAACAGCGGTCAGAATGGTTTTGATGTGAGCGCGGATGGGATTCTAAACCTGAGCATCAGCCGGGGAGGGACGCATTGTGCATGGAGCGAAACCGATGTGCCGACCCATAAATCGTACACCTTCATGGATCAGACTCAGCTTGACACGCGTTTTCGGCTCATCGCCGCGAGTGAACCGAGTGCGAATTTCGATGAACAGATCATCTCGGCGGCGCTGACACTGAACCAACCGCTGGAAGCGTTTTTCAGCTACTTCCCCCCAACTCCGCTAGAAGGTTCACCCGCCACTGCTGTGCCATTTTTGCGGATTGAGCCTGCGACGATCATTTTAGGAGCGCTCAAAAAAGCCGAGCTTGATGAAGCGCTGATCGTGCGCTTGGCAGAAAGCGCAGGAAAGACAACTGCCGCTCAATTGACATTCGAAGGGGGTGTGACCACAACCGTCATGTTCGCACCCTACGAGCTAAAAACCTTCAAAATTACCCGTAATGGCGTATGGGCTGCTGTCAACCTCATTGAGGAGACTCTCTAATGCTGTCTCAAGCTGTTCTGGAAAGGCTGCCAGAAATCAGCCGCGATCTATCACAACCGCTGGATGCGCGCGTTGATGCACTCATCAGTTTGATGACGCTTGAAGAAAAAGTTTCGCAGATGCTGCATGATGCCCCTGCTATTGAGCGTCTCGGCGTTCCGGCTTACAACTGGTGGAACGAATGTTCACACGGGGTGGCGCGTGCCGGACTTTCGACGGTTTTCCCCCATGCAATCGGATTGGCGGCGACATGGGATACTGACCTGTTAGCGCGTGTGGGGACGGTCACAAGTGATGAAGCACGCGCCAAACATCATCAAGCTGTGCGCGAAGCACGCGTCGAAATTTATGGCGGACTGACATTCTGGACTCCAAACATCAATATTGTGCGTGATCCGCGTTGGGGACGGGCACAGGAAACATTCGGAGAAGACCCGTTTCTGACCGGACGATTAGCGGTTGTTTTTGTCAAGGCGCTGCAAGGGGATCATCCTCGGTATCTTAAACTTGCCGCATGTGCCAAGCATTATGCTGCGCACAGCGGACCGGAAGCACTCCGCCACACCTTTGATGCTCAAGTAAGCCAGTATGATATGTGGGATACCTATCTACCTGCATTTGAGGCTTGTGTGCGCGAGGCGAACGTCGAATCGATTATGGGCGCGTATACACGCACCAACGGCGAAGCCTGCTGCGCCAGCCCGACGCTGCTCGGCAAGATTCTACGTGATCAATGGCAGTTTGCCGGGCATGTCGTTTCGGACTGCGGTGCGATTGAGGATATTTCGGATCGTCACAAACTTGTAGACTCGCATGCTGGCGCGGCAGCGTTGGCGGTCAGCGCGGGGTGTGATTTGTGCTGTGGTTGTGCCTATGAAGCGCTGGTCGAAGCGGTTGAGCAGGGCTTGGTCAGTGAGGCGCAGATCGATCAATGCCTGCGGCGGTTGTTCAACACACGCTTTCGTCTGGGTATGTTTGACCCTCCCGAACATGTTCCGTATACACAAATTCCCATCGAAGTCGTGGGGCAACCGGAACATCGCGCACTGGCGCGGCAAGCAGTCTGCGAGTCGCTGGTTCTGCTTAAGAACACGGGACTTCTTCCCTTGAGTAAAACCCTATCCTCGATTGCCGTGATCGGTCCAAATGCTGATAACCTGACGGCGCAGTTGGGTAATTATCACGGCACGCCCATAAAACCGGTCACAACACTGGAAGGGATTCGTCAAGCAGTCGGCAGCACGGTAAAAGTCAGTTATGCCGTTGGGTGCGATATCGTTGTGGAAGACGAACGCGGTTTCGCGGAGGCAGTGCGGCTGGCAGAAGCTTCGGATGTCGTGATTTTTGTGGGTGGGCTGTCGCAAGTGCTCGAAGGTGAAGAACTTCAGGTTGAAGGCGTCCCTGTTGGTACAACCAGCCAAGGGGATCGCACCACAATCGAACTGCCCGCCGTACAAGAAAAACTGCTCAAGCGGCTGCACGAGACAGGGAAACCCATCGTTCTCGTTTTGCTCGGCGGCAGTACGCTGGCGATCCCTTGGGCAGATGAAGCACTTCCCGCAATTCTTCAGGCATGGTATCCGGGTGAGGCGGGCGAAGGTATCGCAGATGTCCTGTTCGGTCATCACAATCCGGCGGGACGACTTCCGCTGACCGTTTACCGGGCAACAAGCGATCTACCGAGCTTTGATAGTTACGACATGCGTGGGCGAACGTATCGTTATTTTGAAGGCGAGGCTTTATATCCGTTCGGATATGGACTGAGTTATACCACCTTCCATTATGACGATCTGCGGGTGATCCAAGCGGGCGAAAATGTGCGGGTGTCCGTCATGGTGACGAACAGCGGAAGCGTGGCAGGTGATGAAGTCACTCAGCTTTATGTGCGCCGTTTGAGCGTCCAAGAATCCCGTTCTCCTCGCCTCGCGCTGCGCGGTTTTCAACGTTTTCATCTGGAAGTAGGCGAACGGCGGGAAATCATGTTCGAGATCGCCGGAAAAGGATTGGCATCGATCACCGATGCGGGCGAGTCCGTGATCATTCCCGGCGAATATGAACTCTGCGTCGGCGGACAGCCGCCGCTTCAAGGCGCGACGATCCTCAGTACGCGGATCACGATAAAGTAGATCTGTTGCAAGTCGATCAAGGGCGCTGCGGATTGTGTTCGCCGCCGGGTAAGTAAAGCCCTTGAGAACCGTCTCAAGGGCTTTTTTCGTTAATCGGGCAAATCCGAGTCTACTCGAAGTATTGGGCTTGAAGCGGGAAAATCGCATCGAGCAGTGCTTTGGCAAGCGGCAGCGAAACGACGAGCGGATTTGAAGCCAGTGCGTGTTCAAGATTACTTCGCCCACCGTTCCAAATTGCATCGGCGGCAAGCCATTGATACTCGGCGAGCATGTGCAGCAGTCCCATGACTTCTGAGGGTAGACGATTCTGCACCAACGGACTTGCGCCCGCATGCTCCACACGCGCGGGAACTTCGACCACACGATCCGCAGCGAAGTTGGGAATCGCGGTGCGATTCGGGATATTGAGCGTGCGAATACTGCCATCGCGTACGATCAAACTGCGCATCACTTCGACCGCCATATCGCCAAAAATTGATCCCCCGCGCACATGCGTTAGGTGCGGCACATCCGCCGCGATCTGCTCACGGAAATGTTGATAATAGCCGGGCAGCGAATCGAGGATCACCTGTGCGCGCGTTTTCGGTTCAGCCTGTGCTTCTGCGAGCGTTTCTTCACGGTAATAGTAGTACTGGAGATAGCTGTTCGGCACGCGCCCATACTCGCGCGTGAGCCGGAACTGGCGTTTGACGCGGTTGGAAATATCCGGGTGTGCCAATACGCGATCAGCATGCCGATTCATGATCTCAACACCGTCTTCGCCGTCAATTGTAAAGCGTGTGCTCCACGTGGCATGGTTCAGCCCGATGGATTCGAGTTCAACTGAGGCGGGATGCAGATCGAGCGCGTGCCGGATTTTGCTCTGGTCATCGTTGGTTTGATCACAAATGCTAATGCACGGTACATCACTGAAATGAGTCACAGCTTCGGCGACGATCTGCGTTGGGTTGGTGTAGTTCACCAGTACGGCACGCGGCGCAAGCGCTTTTATATCCGCAAGCAGCCGCTTGATCACCGGAAGGGTGCGCATGGCGAAGAAGAATCCGCCGGGTCCAATCGTCTCTTGCCCGATGACGCCAAACTGAAGCGGAATACGCTCGTCTTGGTGACGCGCTTCAAAGCCGCTCTGTCGGAAGGTCGTCAGCACGTAATCCGCGCCCGCGACCGCTTCTCGTTGATCGGTGTGTTGACTGAGATTGAGGTCAACCCCGGCAGCGCGGATCATCTTTTCGCCCAACTGGTAAACGACGCTCAATTCGGGCGCGGCGATGTCCATCAGCGCGATCTCTGCGCCCGAAAAATCGGCGGCGCGGTGGATGAACGCATTGATCAAGCCGGGAGCGTAGGCACTTCCGCCGCCTATGATGGCAATTTTGACAGCCATATTTGAACCTCCTGTAAAGTTGGCGCGGCAGACGCGCCGCCGACAGCGGTTGTTGCTAACGCGCCGCACACGCTCCCGTACCGCAAGCAGTCCGTGAGCGGCATCCCTTGGATGAAGGCGTACAGAAAACCCGCGTCAAACGAGTCGCCCGCGCCGGTCGTGTCAACGGGGACGACGGGCAAAGCGCCGACACGCTGATGAACATCCTTACTGTGCGCGACCGCGCCCTGCTTGCCGTCTTTCATCACGATCATGCCAGAGGACATTATGCTGCTTAGGGATGTAAGCGCCGATTTAGCATCGTTTGTTTCAGCGATCCAGCACAATTCGGATCGACTCGGCAGGAATACATCCAAGTCGCGGATCATCGCGCGCACACGCAGATCACGCAGCGCGGTTTCATCCCAACCGGGATCCATCGAAACGGTCATGCCTGCCGCTTTGGCGATCTGCGCCGCCGTTGGGGTTTCGAGCACGGCGAGAAAACTGGAGACGTGCAGATGCTTCGCCGGGTGTTCGCGGAGCACAGCGGCGAGATCAGGCGGCGTGTGCGGACGCTGAAAACGTGTGATGAAGGCGCGATCCGCTGGTGTGGACAATGCGACGGTGATCTGGGGCAGGGGATGGGCGTGTTCGCGGATCAAGCGGCGGTCGATTCCCAGTTGATCGAGTAGTGCGCGCGCTAATTGACTCATCGGGTCGCTGCCCAATTCTGCAATCAAGCCGACGTTCGCGCCGAGCCTGTGCAAAGCCGCCGCTACGATCGCGCTGCCGCCGATGGCAATCGTAAAATCCCCGGCGAAAATCTCCGTACCGAGCGTGGGCATGGCGGGTAAATCGGTGAAGATCAGGTCGCAAAACAGCGGACCATACACGAGAATGTCGTATTTCATGCACCCGCTCCGCGCAATAAAATGATCGCTCTGTGATAGAACGGCGATGAGATCGGTCCGTTCAGGATCGGATCACCTGTTTCTTCCATCCACTGATTAAGCACACAGAGGAGATCACGCTTGATCTCTGCGTAAGCGGCATGATCCGCCAAGTTGTGCCGTTCCAGCGGATCAGACGACAAATCATAGAGTTCAACCGGAAGATGTTCCTGAGTCAGTTCACCGATCATTTGTGGATAGATCGGGCTGTGCTGGATGTCCGCCGGAACATTCACGATGTCTGTTTCAAGGTTGACGATCAATTTGTAACGTTCTGTGCGCACGGCGCGCTGCGGCTCATACGCCGTGTGATAGGTTTTTTCGGCAAAGATGTGCGGACGCGGGATGTACGGTTTCCCTTTGAGGAGCGCCCAATAACTGCGCCCGTGAAGGCGTGCCGGAATCGGAATACCAAACGCTTCTAGAAGCGTTGGTGTGAAATCAACATGGCTGATCAAAGGCGTGATCACGCGCCCGCCCGTAATCCCCAACGGCGGCGCGAACATGATCAGGCTGGTTTCGATACCGGGATCGTACATGGTGCATTTCGCGCGCGGCATCGCAATCCCGTGATCGGTGGTGAAAATTAGGCATGTATCCTGAAAATGATCGCCGACGCGCAGCACCTCGACGATTTCGCCAACCGCTGCATCAAGCCGCTTGACCATGCCTTGAAACGCCGCAAATTCCTTCTGGGCTTCGGGTGTATTTGGCAAATAGGGCGGAACCGCCACCCCTTTCGTGGTATCCGGCGGAATATGCTTGAATCCGCCCGTCTCATCGCGGTGCGTCTCGTAGAAACCAATGTTGAGATAGTAGGGGCGCTCGTGAGGTTGGTTGATGAAGGCGGCAGCATCCGCGACGATCTGCGATGAATCACGGCTGAGGCGGACACGATCAAAGCCGAGCTGCTTGACCGACTCATGGTCATTCTGCGTCACATGCTGCCCGCCGAACAGCGCCGTTTCATAACCCGCCTGCTGAAAATAACGCGGCAGGTAGATTTCATCGTCGTGCAGTCTCCAGTTGAACGGATCATGCGCCAAACCGAGCATCCCGTTCGCGTGAGCGTAGCGCCCGGTGTACAGCGTGGATCGGCTGGGGCTGCACTGCGGCGCGATACAAAAACTGTTCGCAAAACGCACCCCCTGAGACGCGAGATCATCGAGGTGCGGGCTGGTCACGGTGGCATGTCCATAACAGTTTAGATGCCGCCCCAGATCGTGACAATCGATGATGATCAAGTTGACCACAGCTTACCCTTTCACTGCTCCGCTGGTCAGCCCAGCGACAATGCGTTTTTGGAAAGTCAAGACGAGCAAAACGAGCGGAATCGTCACGATCATCGCCGCCGCCATGATTTCGGCGATCGGTTCTTGCTGGCTTTCGATTCCGCTGAACTGCGCGATGGCGACGGGGACGGTTTGCGCCGCTGGCGCTGTAATCGTGAAGTTGAGCGCGAAGAGATACTCATTCCACGAACTCACGAAGGCGAGCAGCCCCGTTGTTACCAACGCCGGGGCAGTCAGCGGAAGCAGGATCAAGCGGAAGGTTTGAAAAGCGGTCGCGCCGTCCACCCGCGCCGCTTGTTCGATTTCCTCCGGCAGTCCCCGAAAAAAGCTCGTCAGCACCCAGACGGTAAACGGCAGGGTAAACACGGGATAGGTCATGATCAGCGCGATGGGTGTCCCAAACGTGCCCGCCTCACGCACAATCGTATATAACCCGGAGAGGATCGAGATCATCGGGAACATGGTCATCGTCAGCACGACATACAACAGGGTGGTGCGCCCTTTGAAGCGCAGCCGACCGAGCGCATACGCCGCAAATGAGCCTACGACGAGCGATAGCAGCGCGGTTGAGCCGGATACAAATGCCGAATTCGCCAATGCGCGCGTGAACGTGCCGCCGCGAAACACATATTCGTAATTTTTAAAGGTGAGATTTTGCGGGAGATAGGTCGCCCGCTGAAACATCTCATCTTCTGTTTTGAAAGAAGTATTTAATGCCCAATAAAACGGAAACAGCGCGTAAACGGCAATCGTCAAGACCGCCAGATAGAACAATCCCCGCCGGAGCAGTTTCATGATCGATTTTGAGCGCATCATTCCGTCTCCACTTTCAAGAAGCGCACATAAGCGACCGCGAACACAAATATCAGGGCGAAGATCATCACACTGATCGCGGAGGCGTAGCCGTCCTGCTGATTATTCACAAGGGTTTCGTAGTTGTACGTGGACATCGTGAGCTGCTGTCTGCCGAACAGCACATTAAACAGGTCAAACACGCGGAGCGCGTCCAACGTGCGGAACACGAGCGCGACGACGATGGTCGGACGCAGCAGGGGCAGTGTGATCGAGAAAAGCTGCCGCAGTTTGCTCGCGCCATCTACGTCCGCCGCTTCGTATAAATCGGAGGGAATGAGTTGAAGACCCGCCAGCAGCAGCAGCGCCATAAACGGGGATGTCTTCCATACATCGACCATGATCGCCGCCGGAAGCTGAAGCGAGGGTTCGGACAGCCATGCCTGCGGTTGATTGATCATGCCGAGATCGAGCATCACCCGGTTGATGATCCCGGCGCTGGTGTCCTTGAGCATCAGTTCCCACAAGCGCGCCGAAATCACGGTCGGGATCGCCCAAGGAATCAGCATGACGGCGCGCATAATGCCGCGCCCCGCAAAACTGGAATTGACGGTCAGCGCCATAAACAGCGCGATCACCAACTCGATTGACACCGAAAACACGGTGAAGACGATGGTTGTGCTGATCGCACGCAGAAAATCTGCGTCCAAACTGCTGATCGCCAGCGAATAATCGTTTCCCCACAAGAGCGGGATATGAAGATTCCACGCTGTGCGGTAGCCCGTGCGCAGCAGTTCCGAATCGATGGACTGCCAGCGGATTTCGCCGTTATCGCGCACTGAGCAGGGCGCATCGTCGGTATCGCGGCGGCACTCAACAACATCGAAACGTACTCCGAGAAGCTGTGCATAATTGCCTAAGCCGACGAACTGCGGCACTTCTTGACTGGCAAAACGTTTGTCGGTCAGACTGCGAATGAAGGTTTGCTCAAGCGGGCGGGCTGCGACCAGTACCACCACCGACAGCGCCGGAATCAGCAGACTCCATGCCAACCGGGTTGTGTCGTCGTTCAGCTTGACCGATCCCGAAAAAACGCGCTCAAGACTGCGATTCAGCCACAGCCACGCGACCAACGCCGAGATGAATACGGCTGCCGGGAGTGCGATGACGGAGAGCGACCCCCACATGAAAACGCCGTCTGTCGTTCTGCCGATTCGCTGAACTTCGTCGATCAGATTTAGGAGGGCAATCAGGATAGACCCGATCATGAGCCACAGCAGCGCGATACTCGCCCAGCGTGCCGCCGAAATTTCGCGGGCGCGCAGACGAATCCCCAACCGGATGAACAGCACCCCTAAACTCAACACGAGCACCGGCAGCACCAAGCCAAAGCTATCGAGGAAGGCGAGTACGACCGATGGGCGTGTTTCGCCTTCGCTGATCTCGATCCAACCGAGCGCTGTTTGGATACCGGGATCGGCGAAAACGGCAGCGATCAACAGCACGACGCTGAGAATGCCGAGCAGCAAAAAGTAGCTGCTGAGGATGATCGTCCCCAGCCGCTCATGCGGGGAACCGCCGCGTAATGCTGCTTGTGTGTTCATGGCGAGTCCTATCTAGGTGAGCATGCAGGACAGCGCGATCCGCAGATCGGGGCAGACTCCTCTGCCCCGGTCGCGGGTATTCAGCGTAAGCGCAGAATAGGCTATTCGCCGAGAAGTGCTTGCAGGTCGAGTTCCAGCAGCTCCAACGCGACTTCGGCGTCTTCTTCGCCCGTCAGAATCGAATGCACGGCGGTGAAGTAGAGCGTCGAAACTTGATTGTAGCTCTCGGCGGTCACGGTCGAAGGACGCGGAGTCGTCACTTCGACGATGTCCGGGCGCGCAAACGGCATGGCAGCCTGAAGATCAGGGTTCTCGTAAAGCGCCGCAACCGCAGGCGGTGACGACGTGGCAATCGAGTAGATCAGTTCGGATTCGGCGCTCGTGAAGAACGCGGCGAATGCTGCTGCTGCTTCAGGATGTTCGCTGTAGCGCGACACGCCGATGTGCCAACCGCCGAGCGCGGCAGCGCCAACGCCAGAATCGCCAGCGGGCAGCGGTGCGACATCGAACTTATCGCCGATGAATTCGCTGGTCAAGCTGGTGGCATAGGCGAAGGGCCAATTGCGCATGAAGGCGGCGTTGCCCGCATGGAACATGGCGCGCGCGTCTTCTTCCGCGTAGGATGTGACACCGGGCGGGCTGATCGTGCCGACCCAAGCGGCAGCGCGTTCAAAGGCGGCGATGGTTTCGGGGTTGTTGACCTGAATTTCACCTTCCGGGCTGACGATTGAACCGCCGCCGTTGGAAACCTGCCACTCAAGCGCGTTGGTCGTCAAGCCTTCGTAGGCGTTCCCCTGCCAGACGAAGCCCCAGAATTCGGCGTTGCCTTCGGCGCGTTCGCCGTCTTGAATCACCTGCGCCATTTCGGTGAGTTCGTCCCATGTCGCGGGCGGTGCTTCATAGCCATACTTCTCCAGCAGATCGGTGCGATAGTACAGCATCCCGAATCCGATACGCAGCGGCAGCGCGACAAGCTGACCGTCAACGGTGTCGTTTACCACGAGCGCGGGCAGATACGAGTCGATCTGTTCCTGCGAGACATACGGGGTCAGGTCGAGCAGATGCGGAGCAAGCACACCGGGCCAAATCACGTCCACACGGATCACATCGAAGTCACCGCTCTGGGCTTCAAACGCCGACAGGTAGGTGGAGAGCAGTTCCTGACCGTTGGCAGAGCCTTCGATCCGTTCGACGGTGATATTCGGGCACGCTTGCATAAAGCGTTCGATGGCGGCGGCTTCGGCGGCGGGGTGTCCACCTGCCGGGTCGCCCACGTAGGTGATGGTCACTTCATCGGTTGTTCCACAGTCTACGGCGGCGGCATCCTGTCCGCTGATTACCGAGAACGGGATCACCATCAGCAGCACGATAAGAAGAAGATGTTTACGCATGACGCATGTCCTTTCGACTGATATTCACAAAATGGCGTTATTTGGCGATGGCACAAGATTGTTTGCCGCTGTGTCCTTTCTCCTCATCATCCAACATTTCATCAATCCGTACCGGGTGCGCTGCACGCGGCGGCGGATGGAATGAACTACCCCTGAATGGGTTCTCCCACCCATATCGGAGAACTCCACGCCCATTGATCGTTGCGCTGACGAACCCGCACATAGTACCAATCGCGTCCGCTCAGGCTGCCGGTATGGGTCAACGTGAACTGCCGGGTATATTCGACCTCTGGTACGGCGCGGTGAAAACAGATCGCGGGGGAGACGAACCCGCCCAAATAAAAGGTGCGCGTTCCATCGAACAAATCACCGAGTCGAATTTCCTGCCGCTGACCGTTGAATACCGCGATCAACGTGGTATCGGCTGTGCCTTCGACTTCGAGACAGAGTCCTTCGGTCGCGGACGTGTGCAGCGAGGTATTCTGGCGCGTGCGCGTTTGGAAGTGAACCACGTTCGGCTGTGATCGCGTCATTTGCGTATAGGCGAACTCGGAGGTGGTATCTGGTGCGGCGGTTGGACCATAACCGCGAAAACGCGGCTCAACCCCGTGAAGCGTCCCATGCTGCACGCTAATTTCGACATCCCAATTCGTTGTTTCGGCGCGCTCACCCCATCCCGCCTCGACCGCGATCTTGTACTTGCCCGATGGCGCGCGCATGGGAAAAACACTCTCGCGGTGGATGATCTGATTGTTGTGCAGCACCTCAACATAGTCGATTGAACCGCCCGCGCGCACGCTGACATCAATCGTTCGTTCTTGTGCCGCCGGGGTTATGCTGCCGATCGGGTGACCGTTGACGGAAAATGCCAATTCGATCCGGTCACCGGTCAAGGCATAGGTGCGGCGCTGCTCAATCGCTTCCCAAATCGCATCACGGGTGAGCGCCTTCGCCCACACGGCAAGCCGCCCATAGCCGTAACTGCCCGGAAACGCATTGTGATGATCCGTTGAACCCACCAGACCGAAAATCTTGCCGCGCGCCCATCCGTGCTGAGCGGTGCTCAATTCATGGCGCGGTCCCATCGAGTGAAGATAGGGGTATGCACCTTCGCTGCTTTCGGACAAGCCGTGAAACGAAAAGATTTCAACAACCGGGGACAGCTCACTGGTGAATGCATCCCAGTTGATCCCGCGAAACCCACGCTTGTACCCGATGTGATGGGGGAGGAGGAAGATCGGCGTTCCGAACGACTTCAGCGTTTCCCGCAGCGAACGGATATCTTGGTCGGCAACAATTTCGTGATCACCGCCGTTTTTGAAGTAGATGCAGTGATCCCCATATTCGCACGAATGCCATTCAAAACTGGGGAATGTGACGAATTGACCCTCGATGTTGGCGCGTTCGGTTTGAGCGAGATAACCCTCCCATTTCTGCTGCGCTTGTTCAAAGCCGACGCGATGATAATCGACCAGATAACCGAGGTCGGGATCATCTTCTGGCAGGTCGGGCCATGCGCCATGCACAGTGACGCTGACGAAATCGAGTTGAAGGCGCGCATTATGAAACGCTGCGTCCAGCGCTCCGTGCCCGTAGCTGATCTCGCAGTGGTTATGAATGTCCCCGTAATAGAGACTCAGGTCTGAATAGTTTCCACCAGCATTTGATGACATAATGAGTCCACTTGAAAAAAGCGCACGACCTTTTACTATATATTTTGTAAAAGGTTTTACAAAAGTCAAGATAGGACTTGTATGCTTCCCCATACTGGTATTCTCAAGCGCCTTCGTCAGTCACCCCAATCGTTAGCGGATTTGCAGCCCGATGCTCAAGTCAGCCTGCCGACGCTGCGCAAGGCGATGCAAGACCTCACCGAAGCACGCTGGATTCGGATTGTGGGGCAGGCGGAGACAAACAGTGGTCGTCCGCCCAACATCTACGGGCTGGATACTGGTTACTACGTGATCATAGGCGTGCATCTCCAACTGCCGGGGATCCATATGATTACAACCAATCTGAATGGGGATGTGCTCCACGAGAAACGCTACTTTCATGAAACGGCATCGCTTCCCAACAATGTCTTGATCGCGGTCACGGATTATGTCGCTGAAGTTCGCGCCGCCCTGCCTGATCGGTTGGTGTTGGGGGTTGGGATCGCTTCACCCGGCTTTATTGATCCACCATCGGGCGACATCTTGATGATCGGGCGCGTTCCCGGATGGGAGAACTTCCCGATTTGCAGCCGTCTGCGCGCACTGCTCAACCTTCCCATCGGGATCGCCAATGACATCGACTGTATGGCGTTGGTTGAGTTTCAGGGCAGCGGCATTTCGACCGATCAGCACTTCATCTATTTGGGTTTCGATGAGGGTGTCAAAGCCAGTTTGTTCCTAAACGGCACACTCTATAAGGGTGCGCTGGGCAACGCGGGGTTGATCGCCGGTGCGCTGCTGCGTGTGCCGAGTGATGATTCTTTGGATGACCCGGATGCCGTGCTGTCGATTCATCGCGTGAATGACCTGTTCGATCAGCGTGTTGCGAAGGTAAACCGGCAGACTCAAGATGCGTATGCGGCGATTGGTGCGATTGACGATCCGCGCCAGCGTTTTGAAAGAATTTTAGCGTCTGCCACCGATCAATATCCCATCTGTTTGGCGGTCACACGCCTCATGAACCAGATGGTTGCAGCGGCGGTTGCCAATTTGGCGCTCATCCTTCAGCCTCATATTATCGTGCTTGGAGGGATGTTGAGCGTGATGCCTAGAAGCGTGTTCGCTGAACTTAACGTACAAATTCGCACACATCTTCCCGCCATGATCAGCAACAATCTCACGATTCGATTGGGTACGTCGACTTCGACCAACACGGCGGCTTCAGGCGCAGTCCATCATTTCCTCGAACATTATTTAATCGAAGCACAGGAGAATTTGCTCGATCCGAGCCAGATCAGCCCGGTGTCTTAAATCAAATGCCGTGTCGCTGCTCGGTCACGATGTGTATGTTCGAGGGAAACGCCGGGGGCATCATCTCCAGCATTTTTCTGCATCTGACACGGCGCACTTTATGTTACTAGTAATTTAAGTCATTGTATGGTAATCTGCATGCTGCTTTTTTGACTGCCCAGTTGACACTCCGCCTAGGTTTCACTCATGCCTACCAACACGCACTACAGCAACATCGCATTCACCAAACATGCACGGGAACGAATGCAGGAGCGGATCATTACCGAAGACATGGTCAGGACAGCTATCCGTATGCCTGACCACACCTACATCGAAGACGATGGCGATACGAAGTTCATTTGCAAAGTGCGCGGTGCGCGCGTCCACGTGGTTTGCAAACCTGTACCAGAAGAAGACAAATGGCTGGTGAAATCAACATGGGTGCGCGGGGAGGACGATCCGGGCAAACCCTATGCACGACGCTATACCGACAGGTCTAAACCGGGTATGCCGCGCGTCGCGCTTGCGTTCTTCAATCTGCTTTTCGCTGCCGGTGCGCTTGCGCTGCTCGCCCTGCTGATCTACACACTCAGCCGTTAGGGTGGGGGAGTGCAAACAAAAAAGCCCTTGAGTGTCGTCTCAAGGGCTTTGTATGTCGGGCTATCCCCATAGGGTGCGCAAGTAGCGCATGCGTGCCATCGTCTGATGTACGCCGCCGCCTTCGTGATGGTTGAGCGGATACACCGCCATCTGTTTTTCGCCCGCGTAATGATTGAACGCGGCGAATACCGTGCGCGGCGGACAAACTTCGTCCATCAACCCGACTGAAAACAGGGCGGGCGCTTTGCCGCGCGCCGCGAAGTTCACACCGTCAAAATAATCAAGCGTCGCAAACACCTTATCGACTTGATCATGATGGACACGGCAGTAACGGGTGATCTCGCAGTACGGGTCAGCTTCGGTGATCTGCACGGCTTCGCGGTAGTGGCACAAGAACGGCACATCAGGCAGCAGCGCCGCCACTTGCGGAGTCAATCCCGCCACCGCAATCGAGATTCCACCGCCTTGACTGCCGCCCATCACCGCGACTTTCTGCGGATCAACCGCTGGGTGAGTGAGCGCCGCTTCGACTGCGCGCACGCCATCCGCAAACACGCGGCGGTAATAATAGGCGTGTGGTGAATGGATGCCCCGCGTCATGAAGCCGGGATACTGCGGATAAATCCCGTCAGCATCGTAGTCCGGCGTAGCGCCGCTGCGCCAACTGCTCCCCTGACCGCGTGTATCCATGATCAGGTGTGCGAAACCGAAGTTGCTCCATGCCAGCGATTCGACAAGCATCCCACGCCCGCCGCCGTAACCGACAAACTCAACGATGCACGGGAGCGGCGATGTTCGACCACGCGGCAGAAAAAACCACCCTTTGATCGGTTTGCCACCGAAGCCGTTAAATGTCACATCAAACGTATCGACCAGTGTCAACCCGTGATCGACGGCTTCAAAGGTGGGTGAAAGTGGAAAAGCGCGTGTTTCTTCGAGCGTTTGCCGCCAGAATTCGTCAAAATCGGCGGGTTCTGTGCGCGGCGGGCAGTATGTCCGCAGTTGCTCGAGCGGCAAATCAAACATGGGCATGGTTCGGCATCCTTCATTATTGACGTGTGCAGCGAATCAACGGCGCTTCGCTTTCGTCTTACGCTCCCGGTGGGGCATAGACGCGGAAGTTTCCGCTGAGGTGCAGCAGCGCCAACATGTACAGCAGATTATCATAGTAGCGGTACTGCCCTAGATTCAGCGGCGATTCCCAAAACGCCTCTACAAATTCTAAGCGAATTGGATCATCGGCGGCGAGTGCCGCAACCGCATTCATGGCGATTAACCCTAATGAGCGGTGCTGTGGGTTTGAAGGCGTGCCGTCGATGAAGAAGCGGGTATTATAACGGTTGATGCCCAGATCGTAGAAGAAGCGCAGCAGCCGATTCGACTGCTCAATTTGCCAGTCATCCGCGCCAAACCATGTGTAATCAACGGCGACATGCATCGCGGTGCGCCACGCATCGGAATAAAAGACGTCGCCATAATTGCCCCATTCGACAGGTTCTCCGGTGAATTCGGAGTAATTCGGGACGAGTCCAGTTTCCGGGTGAGCAGCAGCCCGCCACAAACTCCGGCTGGCGGCGGCGGCTTCTTGCCAGAACGCCTGATCCTGTTCCGCCCACCGTGCCCACAATTCGTAGAAGTACGGCGTTTGATACGACGGATCGGTGAATTCGCTCACACGTCCCCAATCCGGCACGAACACGACGAGTTTGGTTTCTTCGTCAAACATGTTGGTCGCGCCCGCCGTCGATTCTTCTTTGTGCAGCATCGTATGGAGGATCGCGTTCGCTTCTGTTTGATAATCGAAGATGCCTTCGCCGTTCCCCCATCGACCCGCCGCGAAGAACAGCGCCGTTGCAAACCAGATTTCCCCGTCTGATGCCGGACCACGGTCGATGCGTGTCCCGTCGGGGCGGTTGTGCCACGAGAAGTAGCCCGCATACTGCCCTGTTTCGTGGTACATGTAGGTTTTCGCCCACTTCCACAGGCGATCAAATTCCTCTTGATGATCAAGCTGCACGGCGATCATCATCCCGTAAGACATGCCTTCCGAGCGCACATCGTTGTTGTTGACGTCGAGCATGTACGCCATATCATCGCCAACGGGGTAATACACCCGTTCCGTCTCGTCGTCGCCGTAAAACAGCGACTGCCATACTTCTTCGATGCGCGCCTGAATTTCCGCGTCCGTCAGCCCGATTTCGTGGAGGATGTTCGGGTATTCACCTGTATAGAATGAGCCGTTCGGCGTCGTGCTGTCTTGTGCCATGACCTTCACCGAGAAAATAAGCAGCAGTGCTGCAAACATCAGCTTGCGCATAAGATTCCCTCTCTCAATTGCGTTTGAAGTGCTTTTGACGGAAACCACATCCTCACCCCGACTTTTGACAGCGGGGTGAGGATGTGGTTTCGCTGTGTTTATTCCACGCGCACCGGGGTTAGATACACCTGCTCAACGTCGGTTGATGCGCCCACGATCTTGAACGTGCCTTTCAGCCGAATGTCCGTCGATGAACTGCCGACCTCGATGTGAATCACGCCGGGTTCCACTTGATAGCGCATGGCACGGTCATAAAATGCCAGATGCCGCACATCGAGTTCAAACGTGATCGTCCGGCATTCGTGTGGGGCAAGCATCACACGGATGAAGCCTTTTAGTGCCTGCACCGGGCGGGTAACGCTGGCGACCGGATCACCGACATAAAGCTGAACCACTTCTTCGCCCGCGCGTGACCCTGCGTTGGTCACGTTCACGCTGACCTGAATGATCGTTTGGGCATCTGCTGTTTCGGGTGTGATCCGCAGATCGGCATAATCAAAGCGGGTGTAGCTCAACCCATGACCGAATGGGAACAGCGGATCGGTGCCGAATTCGACATATTTCCCCTGCCAGTGCGTGCGCCCGCCAGACGGTTTATGGTTATAGTGCATCGGCACTTGCCCGACATGACGCGGGAACGCCATCGGCAGCCTTCCGGCAGGGTTGACATCGCCAAACAGCACATCCGCGACCGCCGCGCCGCCTTGCTCGGCAGGGAACCATGCCTCTAGCACCGCCGGGATATGCTCCGCGACCCATGCAATCGCATACGGGCGCCCGGTCGTCAGCACGACGATCACGGGCGTGCCAGTTGCCGCCACCGCTTGGATCAACTGCTGCTGCACACCCGGCAGTTCGAGCGTCGCGCTGTCAATCGATTCGCCGCTGGTGCATCCGCGCGCCAGCCCGCTCTTATCGCCCACCACAATGATCGCCGCGTCAGCGCCTTGCGCCGCTGCGACCGCCGCCGCGAACCCGCTGGTATCGTCGCTCAGAATTTCGCAGCCCTTCGCGTACACCACTTCGGTGGATGCGCTCACTTGCTGGCGGATGCCCTGCAAGATCGTGACTGTTGGCGGGAAATGCGTTGACCAATCGACCACATCATCTTGAGAGGGAGTCGGCGCATCCGGGCTGACATCCGGGTTAAACATATGCTCAAAGTGCGAGGGATAGTGATAATCACCTTGCATCAGGCGTGCCGAGTCCGCGCTCGGACCGATCACCGCGATCTTGCGGAGTGATTTCGACAGCGGCAGCACATCTCCGTCATTCTTGAGCAGCACAATCGACTGCTGCGCGATTCGCCGCGAGAGTTCAATGCTGGAAGGCTTTGAGAACACTTCGACCGCGCGTCCTTCATCGACGTATGGGTTATCGAATAAGCCCCAATTGAACTTCGCCGTCAGCACGCGCTTGATCGACGCATCGACGAGTTCCATCGGGATCGCGCCGCTTTCCATTCCTTTGAGAAGCGGTTCGCCGTAGCCAAAAGGCGTGGGCAGTTCCAAATCCATCCCGGCTTCAAGCGCCATGCGCGCTGCTTCGGTCGGGTCTTCCGTCAGATGGTGATATTGGACAAGCTGCGCAATTGTGAAGTAGTCGGACACGAGCAGACCGTCAAACCCCCACTCACGGCGCAGAATATCGATCAGTAGTTCTTGCGAGACGCCGCACGGAATTCCGTCGATCTCCTGATATCCGTTCATGATCGTGGCGAGTTTGCCCGCTTTGATCGCCGCTTTGAACGGAGTCAAGTAGATTTCGCGCAGTTCACGCGCGCCGATGTGCGCGGGTGCCCAGTTCATGCCGCCTTCGCTTGCCGCATACCCGGCGAAATGCTTTGCCGTCGCCGCGATCCCGGTCTTGAGATCGTCGCCCTGCAAGCCGCGCACGTAGGCAGTGCCTACCGCGCTAATCAAGAACGGGTCTTCGCCGTAGGTTTCTTCGGTGCGTCCCCAACGCGCATCATGGACGACATCCAATACGGGCGCGAGCGCGTGATGTGAACCGATTGCCCGAAGCTGTTCGCGGATCGCCATCGTCATCGCTTCGATGAGATCGGGATTCCATGTCGCCGCTTGTCCTATGGACTGCGGGAACGTTGTTGCACCGCGCATCAAGATACCTGCGCAGCTTTCTTCATGAATCATGACAGGGATACCGAGCCGCGTTTGTTCGATGAAGTAGCGCTGTATTTCGTTGGCGAGCGCGGCGACACGCGGCGGCGGAACAAGCGCGTTCGCGCCCAGACGCGAAATTTGCCCGACTCCATGCTTGAGTAAACCGTTTGCTTGTGCTGGCGCGAAGTTGCGCTGTTTGTCCAGCACTGCAATCGCCCAGATACCCAGCAGTTGAGTCGATTTTTCCGCCGGAGTCATCTCTGCCATCAATGCGTCGACGCGCTCCGTAACGCCGAGTGACTGATCTCGATACGTCCTCATGAGGGACATCCCCTATCCTTTAAGCTCGCCCCCGGTGAGACCCGTGACGATATACCGCTGCGTAAAGATGTAAAACACCACAGCTGGAACGATCAGAAGCGAGACGAATGCCATCACCCGCCCCCAGTCCGTGCCATACTGCCCTTGAAACTGCATCATTCCTAGGGTAAGGGGCCACTTGGAGTCGTCGGTGAATACGAGCAGCGGGAGAAAATACTCGTTCCATGCGACGATCGTTTGCAGCACGATGATCGCGCCGAGCGCCGGGCGCGCCAGCGGCAGCAGCACGTACCAGAAGAAGCCGAGCGTTCCGCACCCGTCGATGTAAGCCGCATCTTCCAATTCAGACGGGATAGCACGGAAAAAGCCGCGCAAGATCAATGTGCTGCCGGGGATGCCGAATGCGGCAATCGGCAAAATCACCCCGAAGTAGCTGTCAATCAAGCCCAACTGCCGCACCTGAATGAACACCGGCAGGAAGGCAATGGTTACTGGAAACAGCAGCCCGAGTGTGAAGAAGTTAAACAACACCTCGCGCCCAGTAAACACCAAACGACTGAACACGAACGCGAGCAGTGCGGAAGTCGTCACTGTGAGAGTGACCGCTCCCGTCACAATGATCGCACTGTTGAGGAACTGCCGCCAAAAGACGCCGCTTTCGAGGATTCCGATATAGTTCTCCCACCGCGGGGTGGGGGGCAGGCCGAACGGTTGATCGAACAATTCACCGGTGGTCTTTAAGCCGCCCAATACCGCTGTGATGACAGGTCCGAGAATAATCAGCGCGGTCACGGTGAGCACAAAATATTGAATGGCGCGCACTACCATGAGCCGAATGTTCAGCCGTCGTCGAAACGGACGTGCGGGCGTGTTGGTCATTGTGGTTGCAGACATCGGTATTTCTCCTTCACCTTACGCCGCGCCTGCATAATCGCGCCGCATTACGGTGCGCTGATAGCCAATTGAGAAGACGAGAGATACGGCGAAGATGATCACAGCGATTGCCGCGCCGTAACCAAGGTTGAAACTCTTGATCCCGAAGCGGTACATATATGACGCCAGCACCTGCGTGGCATTCGCGGGACCGCCTGCCGTTAATACCCAAACCAATACGAACTGGTTGAGCGATCCGAGGACGGACAGGTAGACGGTCAGACGGATTGTCGGCGCGACCATTGGCAGGGTGATATTTCGCAGCACTTGGAGTTCGTTTGCGCCGTCGATGCGTGCAGCTTCTTCAATTTCCGGGTTGATCGATTGCAAGCCTGCCATGTACAGGATCATGTGCAGCCCGAAATACTTCCACGTGATCACGGCGAAGATCGCAAGCAGCGCAATATCACGGTTGGAAAGCCATCCTTGAAATTCATAGCCGGGGATCACGGTCGTCAGCACGGTGTTCAGCAGACCGCCGCCGGGATTATAGACGAACGTCCAGAGGATCGCGGTGATGATTTCTGAAAAAACATAGGGCATAAAGAAGATGCTGCGGAAAATCGACCTTCCCGGCAGCTTGCGCCCAACCATCAGCGCTAGTCCCATCGCCAATGGAAGTTGGATGAACAGGGACAGTGACGTAATGACCAACGAGTTGAGGATCGCGGTGTGAAAGACCGGATGTTCAAAGGCGCGTTGGTAATTGCCAAGCGCATAATAGTCCGTCAGCGGACCTAATCCATTCCAGTCGTACAGGCTGTAATACGCCGCCTGTACAATCGGGACGATCAAGAAAAGGGTGTAGACGATTGCGCCGGGGATGAGGAACAGTCCAATTGTTGTCAACTGCTCGGTGCGCGCACGCGGACGGTCGGATACACCCGAACGCTCGCGGGTGGTAAATCGAAATCTTGGGGTTGTCTGGCTTCCCATAATAAAGGCTGTCCTCTCAAAAACGGCGTCTCAGATGCACGGCATGGATTCTCGTGGATTGTCTGTAGGGGGGCGACGTTACACGCCCGGTAGTTCGGGCGGCTCACGAGCCGCCCCTACAAACAATTCCGTTTCGGGTGAGTAGTTTAGAGCGCCGTACTACTCAAGCTCGAACGATGCGGTATCCTCGATTGCCATTGCAGCGTCTTCAGGGGTCAGCGTGCCGACGAACAAGCCTTCCACGCTGTCCAAAACCGTCTGAGCGACTGCCGGGGGCAGGAATTGGTCGTAGTACAGTTGATAGTATGCCGCTTCGTTGCGTGCCATTAATACCTGCTGGAGCAGGGGATCCGTCACCGAATCTTCCGTGCCGACGACGGTCGGGACGAAACCAACGTTGAGCGCAACATAGCGTTCCTGAACTTCTTCGGTCGTCAAGAAGCGGAGGAAATCGATCGCCGCATCCGGGGCATTCACGCCGACTGCGAAGCCGTCACCGCCGCCGAGCACGTCCGTCGGACCACCCGCGCCGCCTTCGATTGCCGGGAAGGGGAACCAACCGAGTTCACCTTCGGGCAGCCCTGTACCGCTGGTGCTGTTGCCCATCTGTACGCCGGGTGCCCACTGACCCATGAGTTCCATCGCTGCTTCGCCGTTACCGACCAAGCCCGCTTCTTGCCCGTAATTCATCGCCATGAAATCCGTCTGGAACGGCTCAAGGGCGATCAGTTCGTTGAGGCGTTCGCCCGCAGCAATAAACGCCGGGTCTGCAAACGAGCCAGCGCGGGTGTACGCCGCTTCAAAAGCTGCCTGACCGCCTTCGCGGATCGCCATATAGACCCACCAGAAGTGACCGGGCCATTTATCGCGTCCACCGAGCGCAATCGGGGTGATCCCAGCGTCTTTGAGAAGCTGCACGTCTGCCAAGAATTCAGCCCACGTCGCCGGAACGCCTTCGATGCCCGCTTCCGCGAACAGACGGGTGTTGTACCAGAACCCGACCGCGCCGAAGGTCATCGGAACGCCATAATAAGCGCCGTCATAGCTGTACAGATTGAGCGCTGCCTGTGTATTGAAGGAATCGCGCCAAGCGTTGTCGGCGTCGGTCATTTCCGGCGTAATATCGCGCAGCAGTCCGGCTTCGGCATAGCTCCACATCACGCCGCCGCCCCAGCTCTGGAAAATGTCCGGCGGGTCGCCCGACTGCATGACCGTTGCAAGACGTTCCTTGAAGGCTTCGTTTTCAAGATGCGTGATTTCAATCGTGACGCCCGGATTCGCGTCCATGAATTCCTGAGCGAGCGTTTCCGCCAACAAGGGGAGTTCCGGCGGGGTGGTGTAAATCGTCCACCAATCAATGGTGACATTTTCCTGAGCGGCGGCGATACCTACGGACAGGAGCAGCAGCGCTCCGACCAGTGTGGCGATCAACAAACCTTTGCGAGTGCTCATCATTTCTCCTTGAAAAGTCTTATAGCTCAATTGCAAGCGTTTGCAAACAGGGTGTGCAAAAATCGTCGCTAAGTCACTCCTTCCCTTAAAATCGCTTCTATGACCGGGGTGGCGCGGTGGATTCGCGGATGACCAACTCTGTAGAAAGCGTTACCCGCCGCGCTTCTTTTTCCGGGTCTTCCAACCGTTCGAGCAGCAGCCGAACTGCGACTCGTCCGATCTGCACGAGTGGCTGACGAATTGTCGTCAGCTTGGGATAAACGAGCGATGCTAATGGGACATCGTCGAATCCCATCACGGATATTTGATCAGGAATGTGCAGCCCTGCTTCGATCACCGCGTCGTACACGCCGAACGCTGTCAAATCGTTCGCCGCGAAAATCGCCGTCGGTGTGGGGTTGAGCGCCAGAAGGCGCTTGGCTGCGGTGTATCCGTTTGGGGTGGAGTAATCACCCTCGACAATCAGGCTGTCGTTAACGGGTAAGTGATGATATTGGAGCGCCGCCCGGTATCCGTCGAGACGCTCACGGGCGCTGTTCAGCGATAAATGCCCGGTGATGAACCCGATCCGCCAATGACCGAGCGAGATCAAGTACGACACGGCATCATACGCGCCCTGCCAGTTGGTTGCATCCACCGACGTGCTTTGATGTGTAGAGTCGATCTGGTCGACAAGCACATAGGGGAAGTCATCGGTGGGGAGGGCTTCAAGGTAATTCTCGGAATTGTGAGGAACGAGCAGGATCAAGCCGTCAACCAGCCCATTGGCGATGGTCTTGACGTACAGCGACTCTTTTCCACGAAAACGGTGAGTCGTGTACAGCATGAGATCATAATCCGACTGGGAAAGTTCTTGGTCGATTCCGCTCACGATCTCGGTGATGTAGCCGTTATCCAAGCCGGGGACGAGGATGCCGACGATCTGAGTTCTGCCACCGGCAAGGCTGCGCGCCTGAATATTGGCGACATAGCCGAGCTTTTCGGCGGCTTCCAGCACTCTTTCGCGGGTTGAACCTTTAACGAAGTCGAAGCCGTTGAGAACGCGCGAGACGGTCGAGTACGACACGCCGGATTCGCGTGCGACATCGAGAATCGTCACTTTAGAACTTTTTTTGCGACCGTTATCCACGACAAACGTTCCCAAACAAGACGGATGTATTCGGCAAAATCGACTGCATTTAACCGCTCTTGGTGCTGTTTTCACCTGCAAGCGTTTGCAAAGAATCTAGCATTATCTGATTTCGGTGTCAAGCATTTCATGAAAATTGTCGATTATTCTGCCAAGCGCACCGACTAAATGCGCGAAGCGCGTCGAATTTCGTTGACACGCGCCTTACGCGCATGGTACTCTAAAGCTGCAAGCGTTTGCAGGATGCAAACGTCAATATTCCTGTTCAGTCTTTATGCAGCAGCAAGGAGCATGATCGTATGTCGTATGATGCTAGACCTGAACATAAATTCACTTTTGGCTTGTGGACGGTTGGCAACATCGGGCGTGACCCGTTTGGACTGCCCACCCGTGATGTCATGACTCCGGTGCAGTTGGTTCACCTGCTTGCCGAACAAGGCGTATACGGCGTCAATTTTCATGATAATGACCTTGTGCCGATTGATGCGACCGCGAGTGAGCGTGATCAAATCGTCGCGGATTTTAAACGAGCGCTCAACGATACAGGTTTGGTCGTACCGATGGCGACCACCAACTTATTTACCGATCCGGTATTTAAAGATGGCGCGTTCACCGCGAATGATCCAAAAGTCAGAGCCTACGCACTCCAAAAGACGATCCGCGCCATTGATCTCGGCGTTGAATTCGGCGCGAAAGTATACGTATTCTGGGGCGGGCGTGAAGGCACGGAGACGGACAGCAGCAAAAATCCGCTCGACAGTGCGAAACGCTTCCGTGATGCACTGAATTTCTTGTGCGCGTATGTGCGCGATCAAGGGTATGACCTGCAATTCGCGCTTGAGCCGAAGCCGAACGAACCCCGCAGCGATATCTACCTGCCGACCGTCGGCAGCATGTTGGGCTTCATTGCGACCCTCGATTACCCGGAAATGGTCGGCTTGAACCCAGAAGTCGCGCACGAGCATATGGCGGGCTTGAACTTCATGCACGCGGTCGCGCAGGCATGGGATGCGGGCAAGCTGTATCACATTGACCTGAATGATCAATTGTTCGGGCGTTATGATCAGGACTTCCGGTTTGGCAGTGTGATGCCCAAGCAGGCGTTCTATCTCGTTCGCTTCTTGGAGGATGTTGGCTACAGCGGCGCGCGCCACTTTGACGCGCATGCTTACCGGACGGCAGACTACGACGATGTGAAAGAATTCGTGCGCGGGTGTACGCGCACCTATTTGATCCTCAAGGAAAAGGTGCATCGCTTTAATCAGGATGCCGAAATTCAGGCGCTTCTCGCTGAAATTCAGGCGGATCAAGGCACGTACGCGTATCTCGGCAGCGGGTATTCGCGCGCGACAGTTGAACGCTTGAACGGCGAGGAGTTTGATCGCGCGGCGATGAACCAGCGCCGCCTGCCGTATGAGCGACTTGATCAACTCACGATTGAGCTGCTGTTCGGCGTGCGCTAGTTCATCTATCATCTAAACAACGGTAGTCCAACGAATCCCTGTGTGTTTGATCTCCTTTGGCACAGGGATTCGTCGCATTTTGGGAACAGATAGTGACGAATTTTTGCGTAATAGCTATTCCACGATAGAATACCCTCATCCATGATGGAATAGGAATATGAGCGCACTAACCCCCGATGAAACGATTTTAGGACTGCTCGCGGCACAACCTCAGCATGGCTACCAATTGATGGACACGTTTGAAGACCCGCAGCGGCTCGGCAGCGTGTGGAAACTCAGCACCAGTCAGCTTTACGCCGTCTTGAAACGGCTCGAACACGGCGCACTGATCACCGGAATTGAGCAGTTTTCGGAGAATGCACCGCCGCGCACGGAATACCGCACTACCGACGGCGGGTGGCATGTGCTGATGACATGGCTCAACGATCCAATGCCGTCCGCCAGCGTGCGGCGGGTGCGTGTCGAATGCTTGAGCCGCTTATACATCGCGCAGATTTTGCACCAACCCGTCCTGCCAATCATTCAGCGACAGCGTGCCGCGTGTTCGGTAGAACGTGCGCGTCATGCCGCCGAACTTGCAACCCTGCCGCATGGGGTCGGCGCGTTGGCGATTGACATGGTGATCACCCAGCTTGACGCGGTTTTGCACTGGCTCGACCGCTGCGAACTGTCCCTATAATACTGAGGAAATTGATGATGAAACTTCGTACTCTGTTCGTCGTTCTGCTGATTCTTTGCCTCGGAACTGCCGCGCTGTCGGCGCAAGAGACGCAGACACTCACCGTCTTTGCAGCGTCATCCCTCACAAATGCGTTTGAGGAGATCGGCGTTGTATTTGAAGCCGAACATCCCGGCGTCGATGTCCTGTTTAGCTTCGCCAGTTCGTCTGATCTCGCTGCGCAGCTCGTAGAAGGCGCGCCCGCTGATGTGTTCGCCAGCGCCAATAACTCGCAGATGACGGTCGCGCGCGACGGCGGACGAATCTCCGGAAGCCCGCGCACCTTCGTGAAAAATCGGCTGGTGCTGATCGTTCCGGCGGATAATCCAGCAAACGTGACGACTCTGCGCGATCTCGCCAACCCCGGCTTGCAGTTGATCCTTGCCGCGCCGGATGTCCCCGTGCGCACGTATACCGATACGATGCTCGAACGCCTTGCCGCTGATCCTGCTTATGGCGAGGAATTCCGCGCGGCGGTGATGGCGAATCTCGTCTCTGAAGAACAAAATGTGCGTCAAGTGGCGGCGAAAATCGCGCTTGGCGAGGGTGATGCGGGTATCGTCTATATTTCAGATGTGACGCCGGACATTCGTGATCAGGTCATCACGATTCCGATCCCCGATTATCTGAATACGATTGCGACGTACCCGATTGCGATCACGAATGACACGCCCAACCCGGAATTGGCGCAGGCGTTTGTCGATGCTGTGATGTCCGAAGCAGGGCAGGCGACGCTGGTCGCATGGGGATTTGTTTCGATCATCATCCCCGAAGTACCCTACACGGTGACACTGCCCGATGGGAACACCGCTTTCACGGTTGACGGTCAGGTATCGAATCCAATCACGCTGACGGTGGACGATCTGCGGGGGCGTTTCTCGTCACAAACGGTTGATGTCAGCTACTTGAGCGGCGAAGAAACGGTATCGACTTCGTTTACGGGTGTTCCGCTGTGGCAGGTGATCAGCGCCGCGCAGCCGAACCTAAACGCCGATGTGCGGAATGACCGCGTAAGTATGTTCATCGTCGTGACTGGCTCGGACGGCAGTCAAGCGGTGATCGCGTGGGGTGAAATTGACCCGGAGTTTGCCGCACAGCCGATTCTTGTGGCGTATGAAGAAAATGGCGCGCCGTTTGCGGATGATCAAGGCGCATTCCGTCTTGTCGTCCCGTCGGATGGGCGCGGCAGTCGCTACATCAGCGGTGTGGTGAATATCAGTCTGCGCGATGCGCCGACCGTCGCCCGCTGAGGTTGTTATGTCGATGGGGCAGATGCGAGTCTGCCCCATTCGCTTACAGCGCTTCGCTCTCTTGTTTGAGCGCGTCCGCGTAGCCTTCGAGCGTTGTATCAGCGCTGAATGCGCGCAGTTCGTGTTCAAGCGCTTCGAGTTCTTCCCCGCCGCTCATCATGCGGATCATTTCGTCGCGCGATAATTCGTTTTTGGTGTAGGTACCGAGTGTTCTTCCACGCTTCAGAATCGTAAATTTGTCGCCAATCGGGTAAGCGTGATGCGGGTTGTGCGTGATGAAGATCACTGCGACTCCCTGTGACCGCGCCATTGCGATATAGCGCAGCACCGTTCCCGCCTGCTTTACGCCGAGCGCCGATGTGGGTTCATCGAGGATCAGCACTTTCGCGCCAAAGTAAACCGCCCGTGCAATCGCTACAGACTGTCGCTCACCGCCCGAAAGCGTCCCGACAGGCTGTTCGGGATCACGGATGTCGATCCCCATTTTCGCCATTTCACTGCGGGCGATCTCGCTCGCTTTTTTGATGTCGAAGCGCTTGAACAACCCCCAGCCGACGGTGGGTTCACTGCCCAAGAAGAAATTGCGCGCGATGCTCATCAACGGGATCATGGCGAGGTCTTGATATACGGTGGCGATCCCGTGCGCCAGCGCATCACGCGGCGACGTGAACGTGACCGGTTTTCCTTCAACCAGATATTCGCCTTCGTCCGGGCGATGCACCCCAGACAGCGTTTTGATCAGCGTTGACTTGCCAGCGCCGTTGTCCCCAAGCAAACACAGGACTTCACCGGACATGACGCGCAGTGACACCTCTTTGAGCGCGATCACGCTGCCGAAGTATTTCGAGATGTTGATCACCTCAATCATGGGCATTTGCGACACGCCAGCCATGTCACTTCGCCTCCGACGCTTGTTTTCGGATGAAGTTGTTCACCAGCACCGCAATGATCAGCATTGCGCCCATGAACACGAGAAACCAGTCCGAGTCCACACCTGTAAACACAATGCCCTGCTGTACCATCCCGTAGATCAACGCGCCGAACAGCGCCCCAATCGCTGAACCGTACCCGCCTGTGAGCAGCGTTCCGCCGACCACCACCGCGATGATCGCGTAGAATTCGCGCTGCTGACCGCGCAGCGTATCTGCGCCGCCTGTGGACAAAACCTGAATCGTAGCAACGAGCCACGCGGCGGCGGCGGTTGCCATGAATAGGGTGATTTTCATCCGGTGGACGGGGACGCCGACATTACGCGCCGCGTTTTCGTCGCCGCCGATGCCGAAAATCCAATTGCCGGGGCGCGTCCTCAGCAAAATATAGGTCGCAATCGCGGCGATCAGCACCCACCACAAGATCGAGATCGGGAACTGGGCTTCGACCCCACGCGCCGATGTCGGATCGACGATGTTCAACGAATTGGCGAAGAACGCCGCCGCCGAATCATATCCAAGGGCATCTTTGACACCGCCCACCTGTGTGCGTCCGGTAATCAAGCGCGTCAAGCCGACCGTAAGCCCGCGAATGATGAAAAGGGTCGCCAATGTGATAATGAACGAAGGGAGTTTGGTGCGGTTGACGAGGATTCCGTTGAGCGCGCCGACGAGCAGCGCAGCGATCAGCGAGACACCGACAGCCGCCCATACATTCCAGCCGAATTCGACGGATAGAATCGCGGTGATCATGCCGGTTCCGCCGATGATCGAGCCGATGGAGAGATCGAACTCTCCGGCGATCATGAGCAGGGCGACCGCAATCGCGAGGATACCTAGCTCCGCCGCTACTCCAAGGTAATTCGCCGTTCCACGCAGACTGAGGAATCCGCTGTCCCCGGCTGCGATGGCAAAGAACAGCCACACGAGGATCGTTCCGCCAATCGCGCCGAGTTCTGGGCGGCGCAGTAACTGTCGCAAAATTCCCTGCCGCCGCACACGCTCATCGGCTGTGGGTGTGATTGTTTCGCTCGTCATGAAACCATTCCCAAAAATTGTTTTCAAAATGCCGTGATACCGAGTGTACCCCACTCAGCGGGGTACACTCGGTCATGCGAAATTTAGCGAGTGCCGCGCGCCGAGAATTCGATTACTTGAGCGGCGGTGTCCTGTGTCACGAAGCCGGGACCCGTCGGGATCAAGACCGCTCCGGGGGTGTTCAGGTTCTCAAGGAACAGCGTCAGGTAAACAATCGGCAAGTAGCCCTGCGTGTACTGCTGCTGATCAATCGCAAACAGCATTTGACCGTCGCGCACTGCTGCCAGCACTTCTGGCGACAGGTCGAACGTGCCGAACGGAATCGAGCCGAGCAGTCCTTCAGCATCGAGCGCCGCCAGCGTCGGGATCGCGCCCGTCGGTCCAAGCGTCAGAATGCCGTTGATCGTCGCGTCCTGCTGGAGTGCCGCGCTCACGCGACCCTGTGCGCCTGTTGGGTCAGCCAGATCGACCGCGAGGACGGTGGAGGTTCCGCCCGCCGCCGCCAGCGCATCTGCGAAGCCTTGGCAGCGCAGGTCAAGACCGACGTTGCCGACTTCCTGATTGACGCACAGCGCATTCGTCACGCCTGCTGCTGCCATGCGCTCGCCACCGCCGAAACCGGCTTCGTATTCGGTCTGACCGACATGCGCCAGCACGCCGAGATCAGCCGCGTGATCACTGCCGCTGTTGATCGAAATGACCGGGATACCCGCTTCGACCGCTGCACGGATATGATCGCCGAGTGCGTCATAATCCGGTACGGAGACGACCAATCCATCCGGTTCGCTGGCAACCGCCGCGTCGATCAACTGACCCATCGCCACCATATCAAAGGTTGCGGGGGCTTGATATTCAACCGTGACGCGCATATCAGCGGCGGCGGCATCCACGCCGTTCTTGACGACCGACCAGAACGGGTCAGACGCCTGACCGTGTGTGACGACGACAATGCGGTAGGGACGCGCGTCCTGTGCGAACGCTACCGTGTTCACCACCAACAGGAACAGTGCCAAAACTAATACGACCCGAAGAAAGCGTGACATATGCGAGTTCTCCTTTAAAGAATCGAAAGCCCTATTCTTTACAACAGCGCGATGCGCTGGAGTAAACCCCTTAACTTTGCACGTCCTTCACAGACACCACCCGGTTTTCGAGGTGGGAGCGCGTCGCTGCGATGCCAATCTGCAAGGCTGCCCGCGCATCGGCGGAACTCACCATCGGCTCTTTGCCCGCGCGCAGACACTCCGCAAAATGCTCGATCTGCTTGGTGTAGGCGGCTCCAAATCGCTGAGGGAAGTGCGGGACGATATCATGGCTGACCCCGGCTTTGGTCACCACGACCACCGGAGTATACTGCAAATACCCAACTTTGAGCGTTCCCTTGCTGCCGATGATCTCCGTTTGAATGTCGTAGCCGTAGATCGCGTCGCGGCTGACCTCGACATTACCGAGCGCGCCATTTTCAAAGCGCAGACTGATCATCGCGTAATCGACATCACCGACGGTTTTTAGCTCCGGGTAAACGAGTGCGCTTGCCTCGGTATACACCCGCTCAACTTCTGATCCCATGTACCAGCGCACAAGGTCGAAGTCGTGAATGCCCATATCCATCACCAAACCGCCGCTCACCGCCGGGTTGGCGAATTCAAGGCTGGTGCGTCCGGCGTCGCGTCCAATCGAACGCACCGCGACCGGATCACCGATCACGCCGTCATCGATCTGGCGTTTGGCGTTGGCGCATCCGGCGTCAAAGCGGCGCATGAACCCAACCTGAAACAACACCCCGGCTTTGCGCACGGCGGCGATCATTTCGTCAGTTGTGGTTAGGGTGAGGGACGTGGGTTTTTCGCAGAAGATCGCCTTACCCGCTTGAGCGGCGGCGATCACGACTTCGTGATGGGTGCTGGTGGGGGTGGCGACGATGACGGCATGCAGATCAGGACGCGCCAACAAATCATGATAGTCGGCGTACACATCCACACCGCCAACTCGTGCGCTGAATGCGTCCGCAACGTCTTGTCGCGGATCAGCGACGGCGATCAAGCGCGCGCCCTCGATTTGATGAGCAGTGTGCAGCGCATACACCTGCCCCATGCGACCCAAACCAAGAACACCAATATTCAGTGCAGAAGGCATAAGAATCCTTAAATCACCAAAAGCCTCACTTGCCCAGTCTGCGGGCTGGGTGAGGGGGGATAAATAGTTCAGTTAGTCGGTTCGTGTACCACCATACTAGAATCAAGTTGCGGATTTGTCAACCATTGTGCTTTTGATATCGGTTTCGTGATAAAATGTTGCGCAATGTGCAACAAAGGCTTGATGGGCAGGGTATGAGCGAAATACAATCGTTGGCACGCGGTTTGCAGATCATCGACATGATTTGGCAAGCTGGCGACTCGGTCGGAATCACGGAACTGGCGGAGAAGCTCGGCGTGGATAAGAGCAGTGCTTCACGACTGGTTAAAACGCTGGTAGCAGCGGGGTATCTTCAGCAGGAGCGCGGATCGCGCCGCTTTGTGGTCGGGACGCGCCTGTATCAGATGGGCTGGGAACTCGTCAACCGGATGCCCCTGCGCGAAAAAGCGCGCAAGTATCTGTACCGCCTCGTCAACGATACCGAAGAATGCGCGCACACCGCCGTGTATTCAGAAGGTAGAGCGCTGATGATCGATGATGTGGAAGCGGCGCATTCGCTGAGGGTGGTCGGCGGGATCGGGCGTCTGCTGCCGATGCACTGTACGGCGGTCGGTAAATCGCTGCTCGCGTTTGGTGAGCTGCCGCTCCCGCAGCGGCTCGAACGCAAGATGCCGAACACGATCACCGATCCCGCCGCGCTAACAGACCACTTGACGCGGGTGTGTGAGCAGGGTTACGCCTACGACGACGAAGAACATCAGCCGGGGGTGCGCTGTCTCGCTGCCCCTGTTTACAACCGGACGGGCATGGCGGTTGCCGCAATCGGCATTTCTGGTCCTACCGTGCGCGTGACCGAGAATCGGGTAAGCATATTGGCGGGTCATGTGATTCGCGCCGCGCGTGAGCTTTCGGCAGAACTGGGTTATGAGGATGGAAGCAATGACGGCATATGATACGCTGCACATGGGGCGCAGCAGCATTGATTTGTACTCGAATGATATTGGCGCTCCGTTTGAGCAGATCGCCAGCTTTGCCGCTTATGTTGGCGGGTCGCCGCTGAATATCAGCGTGGGGGCGCATCGTTTAGGCTTAAATACCGCGCTCTTGACCGCTGTTGGCGTTGATCCGGTGGGCGATTTTATCCTCGACTTTCTCAAGCGCGAAGGCGTAGAAACGCAGTTTATCCCGCGCAAACCGGGACGCCGTACCAGCGCCGTGATCTTGGGTATCGAACCGCCGGATAAGTTCCCACTCGTGTACTACCGCGACAACTGCGCCGATAATGCGCTCGATATTGATGATGTGCTGGCATCTCCGCTCACGCAGTGCAAAGTGTTTCAGTTTGCAGGAACGAACTTGAGCGTTGAGCCGAGCCGCAGCGCGACATTCTTCGCGGCGGAGCGCGCCAAAGCCGCCGGGGTGAAAGTTGTGCTGGATGTCGATTTTCGACCGAATCAATGGCATGACGTGCGCGCGTTCGGCGTTCAAGTGCGCGCGATTTTGCGCTGTGTCGATATCGTGATCGGCACGGAGGACGAGATCAACGCGGCGCTGATGGACGAAGCAGGACAGATGTCGCTGACGCACTCGCAAGTCTCCGATACGCATGTTCAAGGCGATACCGAGCGCGCAATCGCGGCGATTTTGGCGATGGGACCCGAAGCACTGCTGCTCAAAACGGGTGCACGCGGATCGCGGATTTACCTCAAGAATGGCGACGTGATCGACGCGCCCGGTTATCCGGTCGAGGTGTACAACATCCTCGGCGCGGGTGATGCCTTCGGCGGCGGCTTTTTATACGGCTACGTCAACGGGTGGGGCTGGAAAAAATCGGCGCGGTTGGGGAATGCGTGCGGCGCGATTGTCGTCACCAAGCACGGATGCGCCAACTTCATGCCAACGCTGGGGGAAGTCGAAGCGTTTGTGAGTACGCGCGGCGGGCTGGAGTAAGCGTAAAAGAGATCTGTCGTTATTGAAAAATCGACCATTGGAGAAGATTTCATCATGGGTTCGCTAAAACATTCTGTTTCTTGGTGGTGTTTCGTACCGGATAAGATGACGCCCGAAGCGTTTGTCCGCAGTGTGGCAGCGCTTGGCTACGACGCGATTGATCTGGTCAGCCCGGAGTATTACCCGCTCGTGATCGATCACGGGTTGGAGATCGCCGCCGTGCAGGGGCACGCGCTCGCGCCGCAGGGTTTGAATCGTCTGGAAAATCGCGGCAGCATCGAGCGTGAGCTTGCGGTCAGTTTCGCCCGCGCCGCGCAGTGGAAAATCCCCTATTTGATCTGTTTCAGCGGCGACCGCGCTGGCTTAAGCGATGAGCAGGGAATCGAAAACACCGCCGCGAACCTCAGTTACTTCGCAAAAATGGCAGAAGATGCGGGTGTGACATTGATCTTGGAGCTGCTGAACAGCAAAGTCGATCACCCGGATTATCAATGTGACCGCACCGCGTGGGGCGTTCGCGTGTGCGAACTCGTGAATTCGCCGCGTGTGCAGCTTTTGTACGACATCTATCACATGCAGGTGATGGAAGGCGATGTGATCCGCACGATCCGCGACCATCACCGCCATTTCGGGCATTACCACACCGCCGGAAATCCCGGTCGCAATGAGATCGATGACACCCAAGAATTGAATTACCGCCCGATTGTGCGGGCGATTCTTGAAACCGGATTTGAAGGGTATCTCGCGCAAGAATTTATCCCGAACGGCGACCCGGTGGCTGGGCTGAAACACGCGCTCGAAATCTGTAAGCCATAAGTGAGTAAGGAAGGGCAGTTGACCGTGAAGACGATACGTTTGACGACGGCTCAAGCGCTGGTGTTGTACTTGGCGCGCCAGAGTGTCGAGCGAGACGGCGTTGAGAGCAAATTCTTTGAAGGCGTGTGGGGCATCTTCGGTCATGGGAATGTTGCCGGAATCGGGCAGGCGCTCCAGCAGTACGCCGCCGAACTCCGCTACTACCAAGCCCGAAATGAACAAGGCATGGTTCACGCGGCGGTTGCCTTCGCCAAACAGAAGAACCGCCTTGCCACCTTCGCCTGTACCTCGTCGATTGGACCCGGCGCAACCAACATGATCACAGGGGCGGCAGCGGCGACGGTGAACCGCCTTCCGGTGCTGCTCCTTCCCGGTGATATATTTGCGGAGCGTGTGCAAGCGCCTGTTTTGCAGCAGTTGGAAAACGAACACTCGCTTGATGTCAGCGTGAATGATGCATTTAAGCCTGTCTCGCGCTTTTGGGATCGCATCTACCGCCCGGAACAGTTGATCAGCTCCGTGCATGAGATGATGCGCGTCTTGACATCGCCCGCCGATACCGGCGCGGTGACGCTTTCGCTGCCGCAAGACGTACAAACCTACGCCTATGACTATCCCGCTGAACTTTTCGAGCCGCGTATCTGGCATATCCGCCGCGACCGCCCGGATCGGGACTCGCTCGCGCGGGCGGTGGACGCGATCCGCGCCGCCAAACAGCCGATGATCGTTGCTGGCGGCGGCGTGCATTACAGCGGCGCACACGAAGCACTGCAAATCATGGTGGAAAAGTTCGGGATTCCCGTCGGTGAAACACAGGCGGGTAAGGGCGCACTCCCGTTTGATCACCCGCTCAATCTTGGGGCAATCGGCGCGACCGGGACGGAAGGCGCAAATATAATCGCCCGCGAAGCCGATTTGATCATCGGAATCGGGACGCGCTACAGCGATTTTACCAGCGCGTCAAGCACCGCCTTTCAAAATCCCGATGTGCGCTTCGTCAACATCAATGTGATGGAGTTCGACGCTTATAAGCGCGGCGCGATTCCGCTGGTGGGCGATGCCCGTGTCACGCTTGAAGAACTCACCGCGCTGCTTGGGGATGTCCGCACTAGCGATGCGTATCAAGCGCGTTGCCGGGAATTCAATGCCGCGTGGGATGCCGAAGTCAGCCGGATCTACAACCTTGAACACGAGCCGATGCTCAGTCAAGGGGAAGTCGTCGGCATGATCAACACCTTCAGCCGCCCGCGTGATGTCGTGTTGTGTGCGGCGGGCAGTCTCCCCGGTGATCTGCATAAATTGTGGCGCACCCGTGATGCGCGCGCGTATCACCTCGAATACGGCTTTTCGACGATGGGCTACGAGATCGCGGGCGGCTTGGGCGCGAAACTAGCAGACCCCACCCGCGAAGTGTATGTTATGGTCGGGGATGCCTCGTTTTTGATGCTGAATACTGAGTTGGTGACGATGGTGCAGGAAGGGATCAAGGTGATCATCATCCTGCTCGATAATCACGGTTACGCCAGCATCGGCGGCTTGAGTAAGAGCGTCGGCAGTGACGGCTTTGGCACGAAGTACCGCCAGCGCACCGAAAGCGGACAGCTTGACGGGGAGGTGCTGCCGATTGACTTCTTCAAGATGTGCGAAAGCATGGGCGCGGTCACGTTTAAAGCGCTGAACCGGGATGAATTCGGCACAGCGCTGGAACAAGCGCGGCAGATCAACAACCGTCCGGTGTGCATCGTCACGGAAGTCGATCGACGTCAGCGCGTGGGTGGTTACGAGTCATGGTGGGACGTGAGCGTAGCGGAAGTCAGCGAGAACCCGGAGGTTCAGCGCGCCCGCGAGGCTTACGAAGCCGCCAAGCAAAAAGAACGACATCACTTATAGGACACAAGGATAAATGCAATGGCGATCCATGTCGCAAGCGCCCCGGTATCGTGGGGCATCTATGAGTTTGAGGGCATCGCCCCCAAGTATCCGTATCAGCGCGTCTTAGACGAAATTCAGCAGACGGGTTACACCGGAATCGAGTTGGGTCCCTACGGCTATCTTCCCACCGATCCCGACGTGCTGCGGCGCGAACTCGGCGCGCGCGGCTTGCAGCTTTTGTCGGCGTTCGTGCCCGTCAAATTGGTGGACGCAAGCGCGCACGAAGCCGGAGCAGAGGCGGCGCTCAAGGTGGGGCGACTGCTGGCGGCGCTCGGCGCGCAGGTTATCGTGTTGGCGGATGACAACGGCAGCGTGCCGTTACTCGTCTCCAAAGCGGGGCAGCGCACCGGCAGCGCGCTTAACAGCAGTCAATGGGAGGTGTTCGCGCGCGGCGTCAACCTGATCGCGCAGCGTATCAATGACGAACTCGGCTTGAAGGTCGCGTTTCATCATCACTGCGGCGGCTATGTCGAAACGCCCGTCGAATCGATGGAACTGATGGCGCGCACCGATGAGAAGCTCGTCGGGTTGTGCCTTGATACCGGACATTGGCACTACGGCGGGGGCGATGCTGCCGCCGCGATCGATCAACTCAAGAGCCGTGTGACGTATCTGCATCTCAAAGATTGCAGCGCCGAAATCGCCGCCCGCTGCCGCGCAGAAGGCAAGGATTATTTCGAGGCGGTCAAGGCGGGCGTGTTCTGCGCGCTCGGTGAAGGCGAAGTTGATTTCCCGGCTGTGAAAGCCAAGATGCTGGCGCTCGGCTACGACGGGTGGGCGATTGTCGAACAGGATATTTTGACGGACGATCTCGACGTGCCGAAGCGTTTTTCGGCGGCGAACCGCGATTATCTCAAGTCGATTGGTCTGTAGTGAAATCAGCATGAACACAAGGTACAAGCGAGGTTTATTTTTCTCTTTACTTTGTGTTCTTTGTGGTTCAAAAGCGGTCTTCTGCACATTCAAGGATCAACCTCATGGTAGACGAAAAACTCGGTATCGGTTTGTTCGGGGCGGGGCGCATCGGGCGTGTACACGGCGAAACGATTGCGCGCCGCGTCCCCGGCGCAAAATTGGTGACGATCTACGACGTGAACGGCGCGGCGGCGGAAACGCTGGCATTTGAACTCGGCACATCGGTTTCGATGTCGGCTGAAGCCGTTCTCAACAATCCCGCAGTCAAAGCGGTGGCGATTTGTTCATCGACTGACACGCACGCCGCGCTGATCCGCCAAGCGGCGCAAGCGGGAAAAGACATCTTCTGCGAAAAACCGATTGCGGCTGATTTGGCGGTGATCGATGATGCGCTCAAAGTCGTCGAAGCAGCCGGGGTCAAACTCATGATCGGCTTCAACCGCCGTTTTGACCCGAATTATGCGCGTGTCAAACAGGCAATCGACAGCGGCGAAATCGGCACACCCCACTTGATGCACATCATCAGCCGTGACCCCGCGCCGCCGCCGGTAGAATACATCAAGGTGTCGGGCGGTCTGTTCCTCGATATGACGATCCATGACTTCGATATGGCGCGCTTCCTGCTGGGTGACGTGATGGAAGTTTATGCGGTTGGCGGCGTTAGGGTCGATCCGGCGATTGGCGCGGTGGGCGATATTGACACCGCGATCATCACGCTCAAGTTTGCGAACGGCGCGTTTGGTACCATCGAAAACAGCCGCAAAGCTGTTTACGGGTATGATCAGCGCGTAGAAGTGTTCGGCAGCGCGGGCAGTGCTTCCAGCGAAAATGTTCACGCGGATGTTGTCACACTCAGCACCGCCGAGAGCGTGCGCCGGGGGCTGCCGCTCAACTTCTTCATAGAGCGCTACATGAACGCCTATCAAGTCGAACTAGCGGCGTTCGTGAAGGCGCTGCAAGAAGGCGCGCCGATGCCCGTTACAGGTGCGGATGGGCGCGCTCCGGTGGTGATCGCCAAAGCGGCTTTGAAGTCACTGCGCGAAAATCGTCCGGTCAAGTTGTCCGAAATCTAATACATTGGTGTGAGGGAACAATGGTTGAACAAATCGTAGACTTCATCAACGGGCAGTGGACGGACGCCCGTTCCGCCAACCGGCTCAACGTGATTAATCCGGCGTTTGCTCAGCCGATTGGCGAAGTGCTGCTGACTCCGCAAGAGACGGTCGCGCAAGCGGTCGAAGCCGCGCACAAGGCATATCTTGAATGGCGGCGCGTTCCCGTCGGTGAGCGCATTCAGCCGTTGTTCCGGCTTAAGACACTGCTTGAAGCAAACATCGAAGAGATTGCGCGCATCATCACCAACGAATGCGGCAAAACCTACGATGAAGCCGTCGCGGAGATGCGGCGCGGCATCGAAAATGTTGAAGTGGCGACCGGGATGCCGTCGCTGATGCAGGGATACAACAATGAGGACATCGCGCGCGGCATTGATGAGCATATGTTCCGCCAGCCGTTCGGTGTGGCGGTCGCCATCACGCCGTTTAACTTCCCCGGCATGATCCCGCTGTGGTTCTTGCCTTACGCGGTGGCGACCGGGAATGCTTTCATCCTCAAGCCGAGCGAAAAAGTCCCGATGACGAGCGCGCGCATGTTCGCGTTGATCGAACAAGCGGGTTTCCCGCCGGGCGTGCTCCAGTTGATCAACGGCAGCAAAGAGACGGTCGATGCACTCCTCGATCACCCGCTGGTCAAGGCGGTGAGTTTCGTCGGGTCAACGCCCGTCGCCAAGTACATCTACAGCCGCGCGACCGCCAACGGCAAACGCGCGCAGTGCCAAGGCGGGGCGAAGAATCCCGTCGTGATCATGCCCGATGCGGATATGGAGATGACGACGCGCATCATGGCGGATTCGGCGTTTGGGTGCGCGGGTCAGCGCTGTTTGGCGGCATCCGTCGCGGTCACGGTCGGCTCGGCGCGCAACGAATTCACCGAAATGATCGCGGATGCGGCGGCGACTCGTGTGGTCGGCTACGGCTTGGACAGCGGCGTTCAAATGGGACCTGTGATCAGCGCGGACAGCAAAACTCGCATTGAGCGCATCATCTCTGAAGGCGAACGCACGGGAACGGCTAAAGTGTTGGTCGATGGGCGCGGGAAAGCCGCCTCCGGTTACGACGACGGCTTCTGGGTGTTCCCGACGGTCTTAGACGAAGTTGATCCGGCAAGCGAGATCGCCCGCGCCGAAATTTTTGGACCCGTCCTCAGCTTGATGCACGCGAATGACATGGACGATGCGATCCGCTTGGTTAACAGCCGCGCTTATGGCAATATGGCGTGTATTTTCACCAGCAGCGGAGCCGCCGCGCGCCAATTCCGCAACGAGGCGGACGCCGGAAATGTCGGGATCAATATCGGCGTTGCCGCGCCGATGGCGTATTTCCCGTTCAGCGGCTGGAATGAAAGCTTCTTCGGTGATCTGCACGGGCAGGCGCGTCACGGCGTCGAGTTCTACACGCAGACAAAAGTCGTGGTCGAGCGCTGGCCCAAGACGTGGAGCCGCACGTTTTAGTCGTCCTCACCCTCTCCCTCTCTAAACGAAGTTTAGAGAGGGAGAGGGTGAGGAGCTTTTCGGGAGCGGGTAAGAAGTAAGCATAGGGAAGTCGTCATGACCACCATCGGAAAATATCGTCACCTCAGCCGCTGTGCGACACCCGGCGGTCAAATCGTGATCTTGGCGATTGATCACCGCGCCAATTTGCGCGCCGCGCTCGATCAGCACGCGCCGCAGCCCGTCAGCGATGCCGAGTTTGCCGCCTTCAAGCAGCAGGTGATCGGCGCGCTGGCGGGTGACGCGTCGGGCGTGCTCACCGACCCTGATTTCGGGATCACGGCGGGCATCGTCAGCGGCGCGATCACACCGTCGCATGGCTTACTCGCGCCCGTCGAAGTCACCAATTACGATGTACATCCCAGCCAGCGCGAAGTCGAGTTCATCCCCGATTGGTCGGTGAACCACATCAAGCGCGTCGGCGGCGATGGTGTCAAACTGCTGCTGTATTATCACCCGGACGCACCCAACGCCGAAAAACAGCGCGGAATCGTCCGCCGTCTTGTAGACGAATGCGCGGCGAACGATATCCCGTTTTTTTTAGAGCCGATCCCCGTTTCGCTCGATCCTGATCGCCCGCTCAGTAACGTTGATTTGCTGCGCGTCACGGTCGAGATGGCGCGCTTGTTCAGCGAGATGGGCGTGGATGTGCTCAAGCTCCAGTTTCCGGTTGATGCTGCGCAAAGCCGCGACGAGTCCGAATGGCGCGCGGCGTGCCAGCACGTGAGTGCCGCTTGTTCTGTGCCTTGGGTGCTGTTAAGCGCGGGCGTTGACTTCGATTCGTTCGTCTTGCAAACGCGGATCGCGTGCGAGTCGGGCGCATCCGGCGTGATCGTCGGGCGCGCCATATGGAATGAAGCGGTCACCCTGCACGGCTTGGAGCGCGACGCTTTTCTCGCCGTGATCGGGCGGGAACGGGTTCGCCATCTGCGCGCCATCTGCGAAGACTCCGCCCGCGATTGGCGAACGCTCGTTACACCGCCAACCAGCGCCCGTCATTTGACGTAGTAAAGCAGTTCCCCCGGCTGCAGCTGCTTGTATCTCTGGCGCGGTGCGACCGTCTCCAGCGCAGCGACCACACTGCTGAAGGTGATCCGGTTGAACGGGTATTGGTCATTGTGACCGATAATCAGCGTATCCCATCCGAGATCACGCGCCAGCCGCGCCGCCTCAACCGGATTCAGATTACCGAGCGCGGGTCCTTCGGTTTCGCGGAAATAATCGCGCCCGTTCGTCGCCATCATCGCTATGTCAATTGGCGGGAGTTCGCGCATCATCTCGATATAGCCGGGATAAATCAACGTGTCGCCGGAATGATAAAACGTGACATCATTCGCTTGAATCAGATACCCCATCCAGCGAAAGCCCTTTTCTGCATCGTATTCTTTTTCGTAGTGCGCCGCCGGAATCGCCGTGAGCGTGACATCCGAGTCGGGTAGTTGAATCGGGGTGAGCGCGGGCGGCGTGATGATCTGCTCATGCGGGATGCCGAGCTTAAGCAAATCCTCGGTACACCATCCCGGCGCGACATAGCGCGTATCTGGGGCGTGTTTGGCGTAGGGCGCGATTGTCTGCGGATCAAGGTGATCCAGATGCTCATGGGTGATCAAGTAGTAATCGGCGGGCGGCAGTTGATCCGGCAGCACAGGCGGCGGAAAAGCGCGCACCCAAATATCAGAAAGATCGAGCAGTACATCCGATAAGCATGGATCGATGTGCAGCAGGGTGTTGGGCGTTTTGATACTCACGCCCATTTGACCCAATCCCCACACCGCCATACTATGCGGCAAAACGGTCAACTGCTCGATCTGTTCCGTTAAATGGCTCATGTTTAGTTCCTCATCGTGACGAATGGCTGTATTGTCCCCGAACCTGTTGAAAAAAGCATAACAGAAGCTAGATTCTGTACTGCACAGCGCCGCAAATTCTTATCGGCGTGATGAACAAGGACAGCCTCATGACTTATGTGATGGGTATCGACTCCAGTACAACGAGCGTCAAGGCGTTGATCAGCGATGGCGATGGGCGCATCGTTGGAATCGGCAGTACGTCGCTCGAAAGCCACTATCCCAAACCGATGTGGAGTGAACAAAATCCGGCTGATTGGTGGAACGCCGCCCAACAGTCGATCCGGTCAGCGTTGAACGCTGCTAATTTGCGCGGTGACGAGATCGCCGCCATCGGTCTCACCGGGCAGATGCACGGTTTGGTCATGCTGAACGAGGGCGGGGAGGTGCTGCGTCCGGCGATTCTGTGGAATGATCAGCGCACGCAAGCGCAGTGTGACGAAATCACGCAGAAAATCGGCGCGGATCGCTTGATCGCGCTGACGGGCAACCGCGCCCTGACCGGATTCACCGCGCCAAAGCTTCTATGGGTACGCGAACACGAGCCGGATGTATACGCCCAATGTGAACATATCCTGCTGCCCAAAGATTACATACGCTTTATGCTCACAGGTGAATACGTCAGCGAAATGTCGGACGCTTCCGGGATGGTGCTGCTTAACGTAGCGAAGCGCGCATGGTCGCAAGAAGTGTTGGATGCGCTCGACATTCCCGCGTCATGGCTGCCGCGTGTGGTCGAAGGCACCGCCGTGACCGGAACGATCAGCGCGTCTGCTGCTGCGCTCACCGGGCTGCGCGCCGGAACGCCCGTGATCGGCGGCGGCGGCGATCAAGCTGCGGGAGCGGTTGGGATGGGATGCGTCACGCCGGATCGCCTCGGCGTGACCGTCGGTACGTCGGGCGTGGTGTTCGCGCCGCTGACCGATTATGCCTATGAGCCGGAAGGACGCTTACACGCCTTCTGTCACTGTATACCGGGGCAGTGGCACTTAATGGGCGTGATGCTCAGTGCGGCGGGCAGTTTGGCATGGTATCGGGATACGCTCGCGCATGATGTCGCCTTTGATACCCTGCTCGCAGAAGCGGCGGAAGTTCCGGCGGGCAGTGAAGGGCTGTTCTTCCTGCCGTATCTGGCAGGTGAGCGCACCCCGCATCCTGATCCGCACGCGCGCGGGGCGTTTATCGGACTGACGCAGCGGCACACACGAGGTCACATGACGCGCGCCCTGTTGGAAGGGGTTGCTTACGGACTCAAAGACTCGTTCGCGCTGATCGCCAATCTTGGGCTGCCGTCACGGTATCAGGTGCGGATCAGCGGCGGCGGCGCGAAATCCCCCGTCTGGCAGCAGATCATTGCGGATGTGCTGGATGCGCCTATCGTCAACGTGACGACCACCGAAGGTGCGGCGTTTGGCGCGGCAGTGTTGGCGGCAGTCGCCAGCGGCGCACACCCGACCGTTGAGGCGGCGTGCGCGGCGATGGTGCAAACCGGAGCGGTGGTCGAACCCTCATCCAACCGTTCGGTGTACGCCGCCGGACATGCCCGCTACCAGAGCCTTTATCCGATGCTCAAGCCGTTGTTCGCGGAGTTGGGTTCGGAGGCGTAGGCGTCACAACCAGCGTGCCGCTTAACACGAGGAAGAGCGCCAGATTGACCGCTGCGAAGGTGACACCCACGCGTGCGGGCGCAAGCAGCAGATCGCGCATCATGCCTTCGTTGAGCACTGCCATGATGTTGTAGGTGAAGGTGATCCCGACACCGAGCGCCGCCCACCACAGCCGCCGATCTTGCGCGACGGCGATCAGCATGAAGATCGCGGCGGGGTACAGATAGCGCTCATGAACTTCCGTCGGCAGCATGAAGAATCCGAAGAACAGCGCCGCCGCCCAAACGAATTCGCGGCGCTGTTCTGCCTGTTTCCACATTACCATCATCAAGAACAGGGTGTAGGCGGCAAACGTCATCAGTCCAACCGCTCGATAGCTGAGTCCAGCAAACCAGACCTGTGCATCCAGCAGTTCAGGGTCGCGGAATACGACTTGCGCGCCCTCTTTGATGATCGATCCGAGGATGTACCATGTGTTGTAAGCGTTGTTGGTGAAGAACGGGAATGTCCCCCCGGCTTGTAAGTAAGGTGAGAGTGCATTCTGCACGCCGTTCGTGAGCACGAACGGTGCGAACGCGATCACGCACAGCACGCCGCACACGATGATCCCCTGAACGGTTTTACGCCATCCGTAACGCCGGAACGTGATCACCAGAATCAACGGGGCGAAGAACAGCGCAGGCTGCTTAAGCAGAAGCGCAACCGCGAACGACGCCCACGCCCAAAGCGGACGATCCTTGTTCAAGCTGATCAACGCCAGCACGAGAAACAGGGTATACATCGCGTCCACTTGACCCCACCAACCGGAGACTACGATCAGCGCGGGGTAGAGCGCGAGTGCCAGCGAAATACCCCGCTGAAGTACCGGGTATGGGATCAGCCACAGGTAGACGGCGATGATCAGTATGATTTCGGCGGCGATAGGAAAAACTTTGAGCAGCGACACGAAAGCGGGGCGCTGGACTTCCATGCGCGCATTCCCAACCTCGCCGTACACGTTCGCCAACAATCCGAACGATACCGTTGAAAGCGGAGGGTAGGTGCGATCCTCCTCATCAATTCGATACTGCGGTTCGTAGAACGAAAGCAAACTGTTCGTTTGGATCACGCGCATCCACCCGGCGAACGAACGCAGATCGGGCGGGTAGCCTGCTGAGTTGGCAAAGTTCACGCGCACGAGGAGTGCCAACGCCACGATCAGGACGAGGATGATCGCCTGCTGCACGCGCGTTCGCATAGGGGTGGCTGTGTTTTCTTCCATGAGACGGGATGCGCTTTCTTGAGCGGAACGAACTGGGCGCAATTCTAGCGCATCTCTACGGATCGAATGTGCCGCGTGGTCTGGGTGGTTCGCCTATACTTGCTCAACAGGAAACTGAATCTCAGTGACGAGATCGCTCCCGTCCGGCGTGAGTGCCGCTTTGAGCATCATCTCGCGGGGCATGCCGCTCAAACGATAACCGTTCGCTTGCGCCCATAAGCCCATTTTGCTGTAGCCCGCGTGGATCACATCTAATCCGCCGGTGACAATCGTCGTCGCCATCGCATCGACCGCCGGAAGTTCGCGCAGACTGAGTTTCACGCTCTCCGAGACGCGTACAGGGGCATGACTCGATTTCGGGGTATCGATCATCCGCCCGATTTCGAGCAGGAGATTCTGATCGATGATTTCTTCGTCGCGGCAGATCGTGAAACTCAGCCCGTAATCACCGCGCGCGGGCAGCGCATGTTGGATCAAGCGGTGCATCGCCAGCGCATCGGTGAACGAGGGCAGCACGGCATGGACGCTCAACGCCTGCTGGTTGGGAATCTGCTTGATCACGACATCGAGCGGCTGTTCGTCTTCCATTGAGTGGAGGGCGTGCAGCCGTGCTTCGATCTTGCGAATGCGTTGGAGTTCACTGCGCAGCATTTGTTCGATCTCGGCTTTTTTGAGGAGCAGCATCCCCTGTAATTCGTCCATCGATACCCGATCCACCAGCATCCGGCGAATCTGATCGAGCGACAAGCCCAAGTCTTTGAGTACCAAGATTCGGTTGAGGTGCGCCATTTGTTCGGCTGTGTAGTAGCGATAGCCTGTCGCTGAGTCCGTGTGCGCGGGCTTGAGCAGATCGATTTCGTCGTAATAACGCAGCAGACGCTTTGATACCCGCGCCAAATGTGCAAACTCGCCAACCGTAAACATCGCGCACCCCTCCGAATCGTCTAGCTATCTGTCGTTTACGAGCGCTGACACATTCCACACGCCGAGCGCGGCATTCTCGCGGACGTATGCCGAGAAATCACGAGGATCACTGCCAAGCGCCCGCTCGACATCGTGTGTGATGCTGCTGTTGCGCCCGTCTAATACTTCCGTGAACAGGTAATTGACCAGCCACGCGTAATCATCGGGGATGCCTTCGGCACGCATCCCCGCCGCATAGTCTTCCGGCGTGACCTGCACATAGGCAAGATCGCGCCCGGTCGCCGCCGAGATCTCCGCGACTGCCTGCCGGAACGTGAGTAAACGTCCTCCGGTGACTTCGTAGACTTGTCCGGCATGGCGGCTGTCCGTCAGCGCGGCGGTTACGATATCCGCGATGTCGTCCACGTCGATGAACGGTTCGAGCACGTCACCGACAGGTAGCACAACCGTGCCGCTCATGATCAAATCGTACAGGAAACCTTCGCTGAAATTCTGATTGAACCAACTCGCACGCACGATCGTCGTCTCAACGCCTGACGCTTGCACGATCTGTTCACATGCTAGCGCCTGTGCTTCGCCGCGACCGGAGAGCATCACGAGCCGCTCAACACCGCTCTTGACTGCCTGCTGCGTGAAATCCTGAATGATCGCGTCTGCGCCGGGCACAGCAACATCCGGCTGAAAGGTGATATAGACTGATTTTGCGCCTGCCAGCGCATCTGCCCACGTTGCGGCGTTGTTCCAATCAAACGGGGGATGCGCGGCGCGTGATCCGATGCGCACGGGGAGGCTGCGCGCTTGCAGCCGCTCAACGACGCGGCGACCGGTCTTGCCTGTGCCGCCCAACACGAGGATCAGATTTTCTTGTGTCATTGCTGGATGCTCCCAATTCAAATCCCGATATTGGCAGCATCCTAAGCGTTGACGTAACGTGAACCTCAAGCCCGACTCATGAATTACTCATTTTTGCTTTACATCCGCGTACCGGAGCGCAGTGTCGTGTATACACGGGACAACACGTAAAAATCGATCAGAAACAGCGCGAGTATGCCGAAAAAAAGGATCAATCCCAATCCGCTCTCACGCTGCGATCCGGTAAGCAGCAGCCCGATCACAAGCGCCGCGATACCGACATAGCCCATGATATAGAAGTTGAAATTGAGGGTGACAGCTGTTACATCTGCCGAGATCGATTCCAGTCTCCCGCTAAACCCCATCACAGGATAGTGAAACAAGCCTTTTCCGCCCTTCCATTGGCGTTTCAAAACATATTCAACGGAGGTTGCGGGTGTTTTCTGTGTATTCAATGCAGTCGCATTTAATCCGCGTGGAATCTCGACGGGCTGCGCATCCCATCGATCCCCCCATTCATTGATCGCGATGTCTGTATCGGCAAGCACCGGAATTTCGGATTGATGGCTGAGGAGCGCACGCTTTGCTTGCTCAAGAGGAACGGGTACGATGAAGCGCATGCTGACATCTCCTTATTTGAGTACGAGGTTTCAGAGCACCTCTTAATTATATTCAATGTGATGTTCTTTGATCAGTTCGCCGCAGTTTCAATTGCAACCCCTTTGCTGATGCACGCGTGCATCGCGCATAATCAGCATCGTGAATGGCTGTCACAGGAGGTTCGTATGTTTCCCTCAATTTTCACAGGTGAATTGCTCCGGCTGGCATCGCCGCAGCCTGATGATCAATCCATCTTCAATGCGTGGACAAATGACGATGATTACATGCGTATGGTCGATGATGATCCGGTGCGCCCACAGTCCATCGCCAATTTCGCATCGTTCGGCAGCGAGATCCGCGCCGATGACTACTATTTTCATCTGCGAACGCTCGCCGAAAATCAGGTGATCGGGTTCGTCGTGCTGCACACGATCAAATGGCGCAATCGTTCCGCGCTGCTCTCAATCGGGATCGGGGAAAAGGCGTTTCGGGGCAAGGGATACGGTCAGGATGCACTGAATCTCATCCTGAATTATGCCTTTTCCGAATTATGTCTGCATCGCGTCAGCCTGACGGTGATGGACTACAACACGCCTGCAATCCGCGCCTATGAGCGCGTCGGGTTGGTACGAGAAGGCGCGCAGCGTCAAGCGGTTCAGCGGAACGGGCAGTATTATGATCTGCTGATGTACAGCATCTTGTACGATGAATGGCAGAGCCGCCCGCTTAAATAGGGATGTGTGTTATCCGCTGTATGCGGTCATCTTCCACACTACTGTGACTGTTGTTCCCTGCCCATGTCCCATGCTGGTGATCGTCACTGTGCTGCCGTAGGCGTCCACAATCGACTTGACCAGCGCCAGCCCTAAACCTGTGCCGGGGACATTCCGCGACCGGGCGCGGTCGGCGCGGTAGAAACGCTCAAAGACGTGCGGCAGATGGTCCGGGTCAATGCCTTGTCCCGTATCGCTGATCTCATTGGTGATCGTATCCCCGTCTACGCGCATCGTCCATGTCACGCGCCCACCGTCCGGCGTGAACTTGATCGCATTATCGAGCAGGTTGCGAAAGACAACTGTCAAATGGGTCAAGCTGGCGCGCACCGGCAGCGGATCGTCCGGCGCGTTCAGCACGAGACTGACCGACCGCGCATTCGCTTGCATACTGGCGCTTTGAATCTGGCTGTTCGCAAACCGCACGAGGTCGATTTCACTGCCGCCGAGTTCCGCCCGTCCCGCGTCGAAGCGCGAGAGCAGGGTTAAATCTTCGACCAATGCGCCCAATCTCCGCGTCTCGTCGTCGATTTCGATGATGTACTGCTTGGTCGTCTCATCATCAAGGCTCGAATCATGGCGCATTGCTTCAGAACGCAGACGAATCGCGGTCAGCGGCGTGCGGAGTTCATGCGAGGTATTGCTGGCAAACGCGCGCTGTTCTTCCAACATGCTCTGAACCTGTTCTGCCATTTCGTTAAAAGCCGTTGCTACTGCGCCGATTTCGTCACCGCCGGGGTGAGCGACCCGGTGATCGAGATCGCCTTGTGCCAGCCGGAGCGCCGAGGCACGCAGTGTATACAGCGGACGCAGAATCGACTGCGCGATCAGGAGGGCGACAATCACTGCGATCACCAGCACCACGCCGAACACCATCCACATATCAAGCCAGCGCCGCAGCACAACTTCGCTTAAGTTGGATGTGGGAACACTCAACTGCACCACAGCAACGGGGTTTCTGCCGCGCCCGCCCATGACTGGCGCTGCCGCAAATAAGATGCTCGTCCCGTCAAGCCCACTGCGTTCGGTCACACGCAGTTCACCGCGCAGCGCCTCCGTGATTACATTTTCGCGTGGGGTGTCATGCTGATCTTCTCCATTGGGCTGTTCGGTCAAGGAGATGACTTGAATATCTGCCCCAAGCTGATTCTCGTAGCCTTCAACCACGACGACGAATTCTGCACTTTCGACAACGCCGCTTTGACGCGTTCCCCCTGAAAAGTAAGGGCTGATCCCCTGTGCAACCAACTGGGTTGTGTTCAGCAGCCGTTCTTCATAATCGCTGCGCGCGGCGTCCGCGATTTGCTCACCGACGACAATGCTGAGGATGCCGAAGCCGAACATCAGCAGCCCGACATAAGCGAACAACAGCCGTGTACGGATGCTGAGGAAAGTGAAAGAGGGGGGATACATGAGTTTGTTCATCCTCCGAAGCGGTAGCCGACGCCGCGTACAGTCTGGATATACTGCGGATTGCTCGGATCATCTTCCAGCTTTTCGCGCAGCCAGCGGATATGCACATCGAGCGTGCGCATATCGCCGAGCCAATCCGTCCCCCACACCTTATCGAAAATCTCAGCCCGTGTGACGACATCGCCCGCCCGCGAGACGAGTAAACTGAGCAGTTCAAACTCCTTGTAACGCAGCTCCAGCGCTTGATCGCCCTTGTAGACACGCCGCTGATCGAGTTCAAGGCGGATATTTCCAACACGCAGTTGATTCTGCTCGCTGATCTGGGCGCGGTCGAACTCGACGCGTCGCAGTAGGGCTTTGACCCGTGCCAGTAGTTCGCGCGTGCTGAAGGGCTTCGTAAGATAATCGTCCGCGCCGAGTTCCAGCCCCAACACGCGATCCACTTCTTCCGTAAGAGCAGTCAGCATCAAGATCGGCACGACGCTTTTTTCGCGCACCGCCTTGCATACTTCCCAGCCGTCCATTTCGGGCATCAAAATGTCGAGGATGATCATGTGCGGCTGATTGTTCAGCGCCATGTCTAATCCAGTGCGTCCCGTGTTGGCGATCATCACCTCATAGCCAACATTGCGGAGCGCGCGCGCAATTGGCTCGGCAATCAATCGATCATCCTCAACAACAAGCACTGTGGTCATAACGGTGGCTTTCCGTATCAGGGGGCTAACGCATCAAATCAGCGGGTGGATCTGGGATAGTTTAAGCAATATGTATCAGTATCCTCTGTAATGCAGTCTGCAAGCAAGCGATTTAAGGTCGATTTAAGGATATTTGAGACGCGATAACGGCGGTGGGTTCACCTTAAATCCGATTTAAGGGTATTTGAGGCACAGATAACCATGAGCCAAGTCGCTTGTGCTAGTGTAAAGACAAGCGAAGGTAAATCGCTGGTTCGCAAGAACAACGACGTATCACACAGACAACTAACGCACGAGGAGAAAATCATGCGGAAACTATTCGGAATTGGGATGATCGCACTGCTCGCTATGACGCTGACGGCGGGCGCGATCTTCGCTCAGGATGACACGACCACGACGACCGAAACGGCGTGGCTCGGCGTGGCGCTGGTTCAGGAAGACGAAACGGTGGTGATCGGTCGCGTGGTGCGCGGCTCACCCGCTGATGAAGCCGGTTTTCAACTGGGTGACGTGGTGACCAGCTACAACGGCGAAGCGGTCACATCGGTGGAACAGCTTATCGCATTGGTGCAAGCCGCCGCTCCCGGTGACGCCGCCGCATTTGAAATCACCCGCGATGGCGAAGCACTCACTATTGAAGCGACGCTCGGCACTGCGCCCGGTTTGCGCATGCAGCGCTTTGAATTCGCGCTCGATGTTGATCCGTTGGCGTGGGCAGAGCGCGCGTTCGTGGCTGATCTTGAAGCAGTGGACGGCGGCTATGAAGTGCTGGACGTGCTGAACAATGACAACCCATTCACGCTCGAAGTGGGTGATGTGATCACTGCGATCAACGATGTTCCGGTCACCGACCTCGATATGGCGGCGGTTCTGGAAGCGATTGCGGCGCTGGATCAACCCACTGTCGTCCTGACGGTCACACGCGGCAGCGAAACCGTGACGCTCGAAAGCGATGCGGTTGCCTTGATGGGTATGTTCCACAACGGTATCGGCATGATGGATCAGTTCCCGTTCGGCGGGCGTGATAATGGCGGACGTGGCACCATGCCGTCTGACGGTGGTCGCGGCGGTCGTGGTGGTCGTCCGGGTGATGCTCCGGCGACTGAAGTCCCGCCCGCTGCTGAAGAAACCGCTGTGCCTGAAGGCTCAAATACGTAACCTATCCGGTATTCCCTCCTTTCCCCCCTTTGTTCCGCCGGATCGTCGAAATAGGACGATCCGGCGTTCGCTTGCCCCTCAAGAAACGTGATGATGGTGTGCCCGTTCTGGACTGACATTTGACTGCGTTTCGATTGACGAAAATCACTCTAACGCGCATCGGAAGCTGTCGTAATATGCCAGTCATCCATCGAAAATTGTTTGACGGGAGCCAACCTCATGCTGTGCACTTCAGGTTTGACGTTCGTAAATGATGCGAAGCCCTTCAAGCGTCAAATCCGGTGCTATCAGGTCGATCACCGTCGTGTGTTCACGGAACAGCGGCGCAAGCCCGCCCGTCGCAATAATCTTGGTATTGGGAAGCGCGAGATCATCGCGCAAGCGCTTGACCAAGCCTTCGACGAGCGCCACATAACCCCAGAAAATACCGGACTGCATCGCGTGGATCGTGTTTTTGCCAATTGGACGGGGTGGCGGGACGAGATCGACTTTATGTAAGCGTGCCGCACGGCTGACCAGCGCATCGTGTGCGACGCCGATCCCCGGCGAAATCGCGCCGCCCAGATAATTTCCATCGGTATCCACTACATCAAATGTCGTCGCCGTCCCAAAGTCGATCACGATGGCGGGACCGCCGTACATCACTTTGACCGCCGCCGCGTTAACGATGCGATCCGCGCCGACCTGCTCCGGTTGATCGACCAACAATTGAATGCCGGTGTCGGTTTTGTGCGTGACAACGAGCGGAGCGATCTCCAAGTAGCGGCGGGCAAGTTCAGTGAATGTGCTGGTCAGCGGGGGGACGACACTGCTGATCGCCACGCCGCTGATCTGCGCCCATGTGAGGTTCGCGCCCGCGAGGAAGTTCCGTACCAATACCGCGTATTCGTCGGGCATTTTGTCCGCGACGGTGCGCGCCCGCCACGACAATATAAGCTCACCACGCTGCCATAACCCCAATGTGACGTTCGTATTCCCAACATCGACCGCCAGCAGACGGTTATCAAATTCTGTCATCTTGTCAAAATCCTGCAAAAAATACCGGCGCACGTAGAGAGCATACGCGTCCCATCACTGCTTGTCCATGACCGCTTACTTGTGCGATGATGCCGCGCGCATACACTTAGAATTCGTCACAGATTCACAATGCAGTGGGGGAATATGAAAAGAACGCGTTTTACTCTCGTGTTGATTGCGCTCCTGTTTAGTTTTGTGTTCACTGTTAGTGCACAAGACCCGGACAGCGATGGTGACGGTGTGCCGGACTCGCAAGATCGCTGTCCGAATGTTTTCTGGCAGAGTCCTTCCGGTTGCCCGGATACGGACGGCGACGGAATTGATGACGGCTCTGATCAATGCCCGTTCGAGGCTTATGCTACCCAGAATGGCTGCGCGCCCGATGCGGACGGCGATGGTGTGCCGGATGTGAACGATCAGTGTCCGGGGTCGCCGGGGACATCGCTCAACAACGGCTGCCCGGAAGGTGGACAAGCCGAACCAACGCCTGCGCCGCCTTCGCCCGTACCTCAAATTCAACTGCCGACGACAGGCGCGTGTGTGATCACGCCGGCGGGTGGGCTGCCGGTCAATGTACGTGCTGACCGTTCGACCGACGCCGAGGTCGTCACACAGCTTCAGCCGGGGCTGCTGTACTTCCCGAATGCGCTGATCGATGGGTGGTATGGCTTGACTGATCCAGCAGGGTGGGTGCGCGCCGATGTCGTCCTTTCCGGCGGCGATTGCAGCGGCTTGGATGATCAACCGCCGTTCGAAGTGCCGACGACCGACTTCACGCCGGATTTTGGGAACTGCGGCGAGATCAGCCAGCAGGTGAGCCGTGTTCCGGTGGCGGTGTTGATGCGCTTGCTCAACAGCACTGATCCGTGCGGCGGTTTGACGACATATCTGCGCGATAGAGCATTCAACCCGCCCGCGCCGCCCGCTCCCGGCGCGCAAGCGCTCAGCGGATCGCTTCAGCCGCAGTGCAGCAGTGATCTGCGCCCGTACCCCAGCCCGGAAGCGCTCCGTTACTTGAGCGCGCTTCAAGCCGTTGACGAAGAACTTGCCGCGAATGTGGCGGCACAGGTGGCGGCGTCGATTGGCGCTGCGCCGGGTTCGGATGGCGACCGGTTTATCTGCGCGCTGATGCGCGGGGATGGCTTCGTCGTTGGCACGATGATCCGCCGGAACACGAATGAAATGGGCGCTTATTGGACGGCGATGTGTGTGCCGCCCGTCGAAGCCAGCTATGTGAGCACTATCTACAACGCACTTGGCTTTGATCCGCTGCCGGGGACGGTGGCGAGTGCCGCCGGGGTAAGCCTGATTCCGCCGGAAGCGGCGCTTATCATCGCGCTGAACGATCAAAATAATCCGCTGACAACGCGCACACGGGCATGGTGTTCAGCATTCACCGCCACGCCGCCCGCGCAAGCGGAAACAACGCCCGAACGCCAAGCGATCATCGATTGGTTGATCGGGTGCGGCTTCTTCGATCAAGCGATGGCGCAGCAGTTGATCCACGCGCTCAACAGCGGCGGCGTTCAGTTTCCAGCCGACGCGTCCTTGTTCCCCGGTCTTTCGATCACGTGGGAAGCGCTCGAAACGATCTACGCGGCGAATGGAAACGGGCAAAACTGCCCAACAGCGGTTGAAATCCTCAGCGGTGTGCCGCGTTTCCGCCTGCCGACAAGCCTACCGGATACTATCAACCTGCCCGCGCCGACATTCTTTGTCGGGCAGATTTATCTGGTTCAGCCGTGCGACGAGCAAAGCGCGGTTGTCCCGTCTAACACTGCCCCGGCGGGATGCTTCGCCCAACCCGTCTACCGGTTTTCGAGCAGCGCGAGCGGCGGTAGGCCCAGACCTGTTGGCGTGAACCTCCCCGAGTTCGGCTTGGGAGGACAGCAGGCGCTTGGCAGCCTGAACGCCGAAATCACCCACTATGTTCTCAAGCCAAACTTCGTCAAAGACTCGTTTGAGCAGGGACTCGCGGGCGTCACCGTGCAGGTTTACAACGGTTTTTGCAGCAGCATTAATGCGCCCACCACGCCATCCGGTGGACTGCTGCGCACGGTAACCACCGACTCGAACGGCGTTTTTAGCATCGAGGGCTTGAACGAAGGACAAAACTACTGCGCGCTGGTCGATGCCGCGTCGGCAGAGAACAGCGGCATTTTCGGACGTGGATCGTGGTGGTGGAATGCGATCGCGCCTTCAGATGCGCGCATCAGCGCCGATACCCGCACCGCGCCGACCACAATCGGGATCAACTTCACCGCGCCGCCCGCCGATCAAATTCAACCGGTGCGCCCGTATGGGTGGCTGCGCGATGGATCCTCGCGTGTGGCAGAACTGCTGATCCCGACCGAGATTAACTTGAATGGGCTGTTCCTCGATCTGCTGCCGAGCGCCGATGCACTCCAGCGCCGCTTGCAGCCGTTCCGCGTATCGTTAAGCGTATTTGATGATCAATGCGACCCAACCGGATGGGACGGTACTGCGCCCAATATTCCGCCGTTCTGTCTCGCATACCCATCATTTGAGGAAGGGCGTTCACTCGGCATCGCGGCGGACGGCGAGAAGGCGCTTGCCGAAACTGGAATCCCCGGCGTGACCGTTGCCCTGTATGAAGGTTCATGCGGCGGCAGCGGAAGCCCGATTATGGTTGGCACCACTGACGATTCAGGTTATATCACGTTCTCGGTTACGCCAACGCGAGTCAATCAACCGTACTGCGCGCTGGTTGATGCGGGGGTTGAAGCAAATGCGGCGATTTTGCGCGAGGGCGGCTGGTCTACGATTTCCGGGTCGCGCATCTACTACGGCTTTGTCGAAGGACGATCAAATTACTCGGTCGATTTCGGCTGGTGGCGGCAGGCAGAAAATGTCGTCGGTGTGCCGTCGTCGCCGTTCGAAAACCTAACGGGCTTGCTCCCGATCGATGGGGACGCAGCGCCCACGCCCGAAGGGGATGGGTCGCTCCCCGATCAGTATCTCGTCAACTTCAATATGATCGTATTTGATGACCGCTGTGATGCGTCGGGATGGGATGGCAATTTCCGCTGGCTGCCGCAAGGCTGCGCGACATGGGAACCCGCGACGTTACGCGCCAACGCCACGCTTGAACCGGAGACGGGTGAAGTGGGCATCCCCAACGTGACGATTGATCTACTTCAGGGGGACTGCGCCAGCGGAACCTTCGTCGGATCAGTGCCAACCAACGATGCGGGGCGCGTCATCAGCGAAACGCCGATCCTGATGACCCCCGGCGAATACTGCTTCGTGATCGACCCGGCGCAGCATGATAACGCAGCGGCGCTTCAGCCCGGTATGTGGAGCGCGACCGGCACACAGGTGATCCGCATCCCGCAGACGGTGGATCGTGACTTGAGTTTGACGACAACCATCGGCTGGTGGCGGACTGCTCCCGGCAGCGTGACTCTGCCGCGCCTCGAAGACGTGCCGATTATTCCGGGGATCGCCGGGATCGAGCCGTTCGCTCCGGCGATCTGCCCGGCCGGTTCGTCATGCGAAGACATTCCGCCACGCACCGAGCCGATCCCCGATGTGACGACGCTTTTCCCGGAGATTGACCCGGCGGCACTGTCAGGACTCGCGGATGCGATTGCGCAGTTTGGCGACCGCTTCGGAAATACGAACGCGCTAGGCATCCTGATCGGCAGAAGTGCGCCGGGTGCGCCGGGGAATTTGTTCTTGTACGAAGGCGGGAATGTGTTCGATATTGGCGGCGGCACTGACTCGGAAGAAGCACCCTCGGTCTCGCCGACGGGGATCTTGATCGGGTACATCAGCCGTGATCAAAACGGCGTCGGAACGCTGATGATTCAAAATCTTGATAACGGCATCTTCTTCCCGGCGTTCAGGGATATTCCCGGTATGCGGTTGGTGGGTGATTCGCCGCTGTGGTCAGAAGATGGGCGCGCGCTGTTGATCACGCTGGCGGACGAAAATGGCGTGCCGGGTGTGTATCTGCTGCGCTTGGATGACCCGAACGCGCCGCCTGAACCGTTTCTTGATAACGGGCGCAATCCGGCGATCACCGGGGATGGGGCGCTGACGGCGTTTATCCGTGAAGGGAATGTGTTCATCCGCTTCAACGAAAACGGGGCGGAGCGGCAGATCACCCAGAACCCGGAAGGCGTCGTCTGCGATACGCCGCTGTTTGACGCGGCGGGCGTGACGCTGTATTTCAACTGCCGTCAGGGTGACAGCGTGACGATGTTCGTGCAGGGCTTCGACGGGCTGCGCGCAGTCACGCCGGAAGGTGGCGCATCTCTTGCGCGGTTGGATCGCTTTGTCGATGGCGTGTCGATCTTCTCCGATGGACAGTCATTGTTCTTCGGCACAGACGACGCAACCCGCTTGATTCCACTGGTGCAGATCGATGGCTTACAGGTGATCGGGATGCACTGGCAGGGGTAATGGTTATTCTTCACCGCTGAAATTTCCTCCCCTCTCATCACAAGATGAGAGGGGAGGTGTGAACAAACTCCGCTTTGCAAACTTCGCCTAAAGTGGGCTAACATCAGGGTGACTATGGGCTGAAAGGCTTGACGACGTGACGATCAGCATTCACCCTGCACGGCTTGAGCAAACCGCGCATATCGTCGAACAATATAAGCAGCGGATTGGCGTGTGGCAGCGCATTAACGCAGACGGGCGCGTTGCCGATGTCCCTTACGACTCATTGAGCTTGTATGAGCGGTGGATGCACGGTGGCGCGTGGATGAGCATCGAAACCGGTGCAATCCATCTCAATCATGTGCTGCTGGGCGGCGGTTTGGCGCTGACCGCGCTTGATGACGCGACCGAGCGTGTTGTGGGATACATTGAAGCGTATCCGGGCGTCGAACCCGCGCCTATCGGGACGAATTTGCATATTGCGCAGTTGGTCAGCGAACCGGGAGCGCAGTCCATCGAAGATGCGCTGATCGCGGCGGCGGCTGCCGAAGCGAAGGCGATCAAAGCGACGACGATCACGCTGACACGATTGGCGGAGGATGCGCTTTCGACAGCGGCGGCGCGTCGGGGAGCGCTCAAGACGATGGGATGCGTGCGACGCTACATGGTCGCATCACGATCAGGTCAAGTATTCTACCGCGCCACCGAGCAGACCAGCGACGATCCCGCGTTGATCAACGGGTGGGCGATGCCGATTGGACGGCTGTCGAGCGCTCGGCAAATGTGGGAAGCGCTCATGACGCGCACGTTCGACACGATCCCGGAGATACGCGCACGCAAGACGCACCGAATGAAGCTCAACGCAGCAGGACAAGATGCGTATGTGGTGGTTCAACAGGGGTTATACAACCCGCGTACCGCCGATGTTTCGTGTTGGACGCCGAAACCGCTGACGACGCAGCTTCTCGCGTCGATCCGCGATTGGGCGCACCGCGAAGGCTACCGCGCGCTGTCGCTCGTGATCGGGGATGAGGATGTCAAACTGTTGGGCGCGGATGCGGAAGCTGATGGGTATAGTCAGGAAACATGCGCGCTTGAACTTGCGTGAATATCAGGAGCGGTGATGCCAACTTACGAACCGGATCATGTGGAATATGTGATTGCGACCGGGAACATGCGCGTCGTCCTTGACGACGGGCGGGAGATGCTCGGCTACTGGTCACACCCGGACATTGGCGGACTGTTCCCCGGCATCGTCTTGATCCATGATTGGTGGGGAATCACGGATCTGGAGCGGGGTATTGCGCAGATTTTCGCGCAGATGGGGCATTACGTGATCGTGCCGGATTTATATGATGGCGTGGTCGCGCAGACACCGCAAGAAGCCATGAAACTGGTCGAACAGGTGGGCACGGCGGGCTATACCCGCATCGACAGCGCGCTGACTGCGCTCGAACATCATATGCGCTGCAATGGGGCAGTCGCAGCTGTCGGCTTTGGCATGGGTGGGAGCCTCGCATTTGAAGCGGCATGCACCCGGCAGGACATCGAAGCGGCAGTCGCGTATTATGGGTTTCCGCACCGCTATTTGAAACGCATCAAAAACGCGCATGTGCCGATCCTCGCGTTTTACGGCGATTCTGAACCCTACATTACCAAAAACGTGATCGAAATGCTGAAAGCGGAGTTTGAAGGCGCGGGTCGCCCACATGAATTGGTGATGCTGCCGAACGTCGCCCGCGACATATTTAATCTAGGCGAAAGTTCGCAGGGTGCGGAGATCAGCAAGCGCGTGATCGGCAAAACGGCGCGTTTTCTTGAGCAGCACTTGACCCCCAAGCGCACAAGCGGTACGCGGATGACGCGCGAAATCCGCAAAGCGCCGCCGCAATAACTCCTCGTTTCGGGCGATTACGCATCACGCCTTGCAGAGCCTACTTAATTCTGCGTTCCATAGATAACAAACCCTTAACAAATTCCTCTAGACTCTATTAGCGAACGCGACAACGGAGTGTGCTAAACTATTAGTGTCTGCTCGCTTTGCGTCTAACTGGGCTTGAGGTTCAACGATGATCAGGTGCGAAGTCTGGCAGATGGGGCGCATGTCCTATCCAGACGCGCTGACGCTGCAACGCGCACTTGTCGCGCAGCGATCACAGCCCGGCGGTGTGGATCGCCTTTTGCTGCTGGAACACCCGCATACCTATACCCTCGGCTCGGCGGGGGATGAGCGTCACCTCTTACTGAGTGAAGAAGAGCGTGCACGGCTCGGCATTCAGGTTTACCGGACGGATCGCGGCGGTGATATTACGTATCACGGCTACGGTCAAATCGTTGGCTATCCAATCATTCAACTCGAAGCGTTTTCTCGCGGGACGGTTTTCACCGATGTTGTCGGTTACATCCGCCGCCTTGAGACTGTGATCATTCATCTGCTGGCGGAATACCACATCCGGGCGAAGGTGATCCCCGGACTTGCCGGGGTGTGGCTCGATACACGGCAGGGTGAGGAAAAAATCGCCGCAGTTGGGGTGCGCGTCAATGCGCGCGGCGTGACGATGCACGGGTTCGCGCTGAATGTGAACACAGATTTGACTCACTTCAGTGGAATTATCCCTTGCGGCATTCCCGACAAAGGCGTGACCAGCCTCGCCGCGCTGCTCGGTTGTCCAGTGAACGAAACCGAAGCGCGTGCGCGGCTGATCCGCCATTTTGGATCGGTCTTTGAACGCGAAATGGTGAATGTTTCGCCTAATCCTCTTCCATGATCGGCGGCGTTAAAATCGTATCGTAGAGTTCTTCAAACGCCTTTTCCAGTTCGCGGGCGTCAAAACGCGCCCGCAGCACCGAATCCTCCAGCGGTTTCAAATTTCCGTCAAGCTGGTGGGCAACGAGGGTTTGCAGCGCTTTCTCCTGTTTTCCCTGCTTTTCCTCATCGCTGAGTCCAGCGAACAGGTGAGCATAGGCGCGTTCGTTACGCTCTAACATTTGGCGCATGATGTCGAGGAGTTCACGAAAGCGCATGACCTCCTGCCGAATTTTCTCGATGTGTTCGGGATTCTGAGGCGTTTTCACTTGAATTGATTCTCCTTCTTCTGGATACTCGCCAATAAAAAAGGGAGAACATTCGCGTCCTCCCTCTTGACTTCTTGCGCCGCTGAATTCACAGCGGACACGGTTATGTCGTGGGTGCAGGCAGCGAAGGCGTGCCGTTTTCCGACGCTTCAGCGTCTTTCTTCTGATCGCTCAACTGCTTGATCTGCTCATTGAGCATGATGCCAAGCAGCGCTTCGACCATGCCACCCGCCGCGCCATCTTTGCCACCGACCATGATATCGGGGATGATGCGCACATCACCTTCCGCGATCAACTGCATGAGCTGGACAGCAGTGTAACCCTGCGCGCCGATCGCGTCCGCACCGGCTTTGTACGCCGAGGCTTGCGCTTCACCACGCGCGCGGATCGAGTCGGCTTCACCATTGGCGCGCAAGCGGATAGCTTCAGCTTCACCTTCGGCTTGTTTGATCGCCGCCTGCGCTTGCAGTTCAGCGATATTCACGCCTTGTTCGTTCTTGACGACCTGCTGCTGAATATCCGCCAGCGAAGTTTGGCGCACCAGTTCTTGGCGGCGCTTCTGTGCTTCCTGCTGCATGTCGTAGGTCTTCTGCTGCTCCTGCGCCAGCTTGCGATCCGTCAGCGTTTGCATGAGTTCCTGCGGCGGGGCAATCGCGCCGAGGAGCGTATCAATCGCTTCGACATCATACGCGCGGAGGGCTTTTTCGATATGCGCTTTCGCCTCAACTTGACGCTCGCTGCGCGCTTCAAGGAAGTCGAGCACAGTGTATTCCTGCGCCGCGTTGCGGAAGTAGTTGCCGACGATTGGCTCAAGCACATGATCGACCAAGTTCTGCATCGAACCGACGCGGGAGATCACGCGCGGAGCTTCGAGCGCGCCGACGTGGATCACCTGCGATACTTCGAGATTAAAGGCGAAGCCGTCGCGCGAACGCACCGTGAGCGTATTCAAACGGGCATCATAGGCGTGACCTTCAGTGCGCCCCGACCAGTTCAAGACGATGTTGGTCGTCGGCACAAGCTCGATATTCATCACGCGGGTGTTGGTCGGATGCTTGCCGGGGTAGAGCGGCGTCACCCACACACCCTTGTGACCAACGTTGACGAGATCGCCGTGTTTGAAGTCTGATCCGCTCACGTCGAGGTGTGCCTTACCCACAAATGAGATCACCACCCCGACATGACCGATAGGAATCTCGGTCATCGGGACTTGTTCGACCTGAACAAACCAAGGATTCAAGTTCCATGAGCCGGACAGCAAAACCTGTTCTTGCAAACCACGCTGACCGCCCGCCTCCATGAATGCCTGCGCGTTCTGGAAATTGTCGTGACCGGGCAGGAACAGCGCCGCGATTTCGCCATCAGGCAGCGGTGCGCCATCAAGCGTGGTCATGATGCCGACCATATCGGCTTCGACGCGGTAGACCATCAAATGCCTAGGGGTCATCCCGTGTTCGGCGGCGTTGCGGGCGGTGATCAAACTGAACAGCGCCGTGTTGATGCGGTATGCACCAGCGGTTAGGATACCAAGCTGACGACCTTTTTCGCCGCCATTGGTCAAGAATTTGCGGGCATCTTGGAAGTTATCACAGTCCACGACGCGACCGAGGATGCGTCCCATCGGCACAGAGTTTCCATCGGCGGCGACGACGAGCGCAATTTCACCCTGCTGCACGACTGTCACAGGCGCACGTTCGACGGTATACATCCACGACCAGTAGCCGAAATGCCAGCCCGGTGCGAGTGTATCCGCTTGAATGCCCGGTTCACCGTTCAAGGCGATCAGCTTGCCGGGAGGGAGTGACTTACTCTGAGTGCTGAACCGCCGCACGACGATCCCCACCTGCCGCTCATTGATGATCACCAGCCCTAGGATCACGTTGGGCAGGAAGACCCCAAGCAGCAGCAGAATGAGCGCAATGATGACGATCGGAATAATCATGGCTTCCATACGGGTTTATCCCCCACTGTAGTGCGATGATCATGTTATAGGTTTCTGCCAGTATCATCGCCAGTGTTCATTATCGCCCACTTGACCTATTTGTGTATCCCCCAGCGGTTAGGGGGACAGATCATGCTCACACCAACAGCTTCTTGACGGCTTGGGCTGCCTCTGCGCGCGGGACGGTGATCTCGGTGGCGTCTTTCAGCCGCTTAAACTTGACAACTCCGCCGGCGATCTCGTCCGCGCCGAGCAGCGCGACGATCAAAATGCCTTTTTTGTCCGCATAGCCGATCTGTTTCCCGATCGGTTTGTCTTGCAGATAAAGCTCGGTGCGAACGCCGCCCGCGCGCAGTTCTCCGGCAAGCGCGACGGCTTCCGGTCGTGTGCTGTCGTCAAACACGGTGACGAGCGTTTGCACAACCGTTTCGGTGATGTGATCCGGGAATAAACCGAACTGCTCGACGACATCGATGATGCGCTCAATGCCGAGCGATCCGCCGGTCGTCGGGATGGTTTCGCCCCGGAATAAGCCGACCAGATCATCGTAACGCCCGCCGCCCGCCACACTGCCGACGCCGCCATCGGGGATGATCGCCTCGAAGATCGGTCCGGTGTAGTAGCCGAGTCCGCGCACCATCGTGAAGTCAAAACCGTAATTGTCGTCTGGGATGTTCAAGCGGCGCAGATTCGTCTGCACCTCGCGCAGTTCGTTGATGCCTTCGCGCGCGATCGGGATGTCGCCCATCATCTCGTCCAAGAAGTCGAGCTTTTCATCACGGGGGAGGTCAATCGTGATCAAGCGCATGATTTTCTCGACCACTTCCGGGCTTAAGCCGCGCCGGATCAGTTCATCGCGCACGCCGTCCACGCCGATCTTGTCGAATTTGTCGATACTGCGGTACAGCTCACTGAGCGCCGCGCCATCGACTCCGGCATACACGCCGACCGCCGTGAGCAGTTTGCGATTGTTCAGGTTGACGCTGAAGCGCGTGAAACCGAGCCGTCGCAGCGCCGTCACGATGAGCGCGACGATTTCGGCGTCGGCGTCTTGTCCTGCCGCGCCCGCGATGTCCATATCGCATTGGTAGAACTCACGGTAGCGCCCTTTTTGTGGACGCTCACCGCGCCACACGGGGGACATCTGGTAGCGCCGGAAGGGGAGCGTGATCTCGCTTTGATACTGCCCGACGACGCGCGCCAGCGGCACGGTCAAGTCATAGCGCAGCGCGAGTTCTTCTTTGCCGCCGGGGTGCTGCGCCCGGAAGATTAGTTTTTCGGCGTCCTCACCGTATTTGCCCATCAAGGTTTCGTACAGCTCTAGGACGGGGGTTTGCAGCGGCTCAAAGCCGTAGAGATGAAAGACTTCGCGCACCACGCCGAACACATAGTCGCGCTTGAGCATATCGCCGGGGAGAAAGTCGCGCATTCCCTTGGGGAGTCGGGGTTCGATTTTCGGTTTCGCCATTGGTGCCGTTCTCGTAAGCTGATTGAGGGTGTCATATAGCATGATACGCGGTGACGCGGGGCAAAAGCAAGGATGTCAAGCGTTTCGCCGCCGCACGGTACGCACCACCGAGGCAACGAGCGCCAGCATCACCAACAAGCCCAACGCAAGGTTGAACACCCAGAGCAAGCCCGCTTCGGTCAACTGACCCGCGATGAACGCCGTCACGACATACGGCAGTTTGCTCACGAGAGCGATACCGGAAAGGGCAGTCGCGCGGGCATGCGATTCGATGTGTTGGTTGACGATCATCGAAATCCAAGGGCGACCGAGATCGCCCGCCAACCGGATGAGCAGCATCACCAGCACCCCGATTTCGCCCAACGGGAGCGCAGCGAGCAGCCATCCCAATCCAAGCGCGAAGGCGATCAATATAATGCCGCGCCATTCGCCTAACCGACGTGTCAGCAGCGGCAGGGCTGCCAGCGTTCCGGCGCTCACGATCCCCGATATGACGGTGATCATCGACTGAGCGGTTGCATCGAAACCGAAACTCACACCAATCATCGGCTGCACTAGCCCGACGAGATAGATGGTGTATACGCCGGACACGACGAAGATCAAGAGCAGGTACGGGCGGAGTGCGGGCGCGCCAAGCTGACCTACACCGCTGCTGATCTGCGCTCGAAAACTTGCCAGCGCGCTCGCGTGGTGGGGGTGCGCGGCGCGGTCGATGTGCGGTTCGCGCATCATCAAAGCCGCAAACAAGCCCGTACCGTATGCCAGTGCACATGCGAAATGCGGTACACGGAACTGAATTAGATACAAGCCGCCACCCATCAATGTCGTGATAATGAAAACAGCCGTGCCGATCACCCCGACGCGGGACAGCACGCGCGAATATTCCGCTTCGCGCCCATGCTCTTTGAGCGACTCATAGGCGAGGGCTTCTGATGCCCCGGATTGGAACGCCCATCCGACCTGCTGAAGCAAAAACCCGATTACCAATTGTTCTAGGGTGCTGGTCGTTGCGATGAGCAGAATACCGGTAACTTCGCAAAACATCGCCGCGATCAACGTGCGCCGCTTGCCAAGCATGTCCGAAAGCGCGCCGGTCGGGATTTCCATGAACATGCCAAACCCAAACGCCAACCCATCGATCAGACCGAGCTGTCCGTATGACATGAAGCGCAGCCAGAAGAAAATCCAGTTGCCCATGATGAATCCGGTCGAATTCCCCGCTTCCATGACGTAATACCAGTAGATATTGCGCGGGAGAGCATCGCGGCGCACGGGTTGACCCGCCGGGATGGCGTTTGGTGTGTTCACTTCAGTGCACCTTCATGAGCCAATATGACCCGTTGAGCATAAATGAAATCGTCTGCTGCGTAAAGAGCCACCACTTCGGAAAGGCTTACGCGCAAATCTGTTTTCTCTTTCCCGCGCGGGTGGTATATTCAGCGCTTAAAGACTTTTCGATTGTGCAAGGATACATTCATGCTCACGCCTGTTGAACAAATGCTCTTCATCATCCTTTCGGTGATCGCCGTTGGCGCGACGATTGGCGGCTTGTCCGATATGGTCAAGGTGATCAACCGGGGACAGCGAGAGCTTTATCTGGATCATCTGCCGCGCCGCCTTTGGACTGCGCTGCGCGTCTACCTCACCCAGAACACGACGCTGAAAACCCGCCGCTTGACCAGCCTGTTTCACTTGGGCGTGGTGTGGGGGTTCACCTATTACTTCTTGATCAATTTTGTCGATGTGTTGGAAGGCTTCTTCCCCAATTTTCACTTTTTGGGCGGCGAGGGTGTCCTCTTCAACCTGTACAACCTGCTTGGCGATATTTTCAGCGTTGCGGTGATCGTCGGCGTGATGTATTTCATCCTCCGCCGCTTCGTGCTGCCGAACAGACGTGAACTTACTTACCATGATAACGTGCTGCTTCACCCCAACGTGAAAGCTGGCGGCGTCACCCGTGACTCGCTGATCGTCGCGGTTTTTATCTTAATCCACGTCGGAGCGCGCTTCCTCGCGCAGTCGGTTCAGGTTGCCGATGCTGGCGCGGACATCTTCCGCCCGTTTGCGACCGTAGTCAGCCCGATTTGGGGCGGCGCAAATGAAGACGGTTTGCGCCTGCTGGAGCATCTTTTCTGGTGGCTGGCGCTCGGCGGTATTCTGCTGTTTACGCCATATTTCCCATACAGCAAACACGCGCATTTGTTCATGGCTCCGCTGAACTTTCTCACACGCCCGCGCCGTACCTCGTTGGGCGAGATGGAGAAGATCAACCTTGACGACGAGACGATTGAGCAGTTCGGCGCGAACAAGCTCGAACACCTGACGAAGACGCACATTTTTGACGGCTTCGCGTGCATCATGTGCAACCGCTGTCAAGATGTCTGTCCGGCGTACACCACCGGGAAAGAACTCTCTCCTTCGGCATACGAAGTCAATAAGCGCTTCTTGATCAAGGATCAGATGAGCGCACTCGCGGAAGGGGCGGAGAGCGCATTTCCGCTGATCGGCTCGGCAATCAGCGAGTCGGCGGTGTGGGCGTGTACGACGTGCGGCGCGTGCATCGATATTTGTCCGGTCGGCAACGAGCCGATGCTGGATATTCTCGATATTCGGCGCGATGCAGTCATGATGCAAAGCGAATTCCCGAAGGAACTCGAAGTCGCGTTCAAAGGGATGGAGCGGCAGGGCAATCCTTGGGGCAACCCGGACAGCCGGTATGCGTGGACGAACGGGCTGCCGTTTGAAGTGCCGACGGTCGAAGAGAACCCCGATTTTGACGTGTTGTACTGGGTTGGGTGCGCGCCGAGCTATGACCCGCGCGCGCAACTCACAGCGCGGGCGCTCGTGAAGGTGCTGCACCGGGCGGGCGTGAACTTTGCGATCTTGGGTGACGCTGAACAATGCACAGGCGATTCGGCGCGGCGTGCCGGACGTGAAGACCTGTATCAAGCGATGGCAGAGGCGAACGTCGAGACGATCAACACCGTGTTTGAGGGTAAAACGCGGCGGATCGTGACCACGTGCCCGCACTGCTTCCACAGTCTCGCCAAAGAGTATCATCAGTTCGGCGGCGATTATGATGTGCTGCATCACACCGAGTTGATCGACGAATTGATCACGGCGGGCAAACTGCCGGAAAGCGTGCGCGATAACGGGCGCTCGTCGAATGTCACGTTCCATGATCCGTGTTATCTGGCGCGGCATAATGACATTGTTCAAGAGCCGCGCTCGGTGCTGAACACGATCGGGTCAGTGGTGGAAATGCCGCGTAACAAAGAGGATTCGTTCTGCTGCGGTGCGGGCGGGGCTCAGTTCTGGAAAGAAGAAGAACACGGCGCGAAGGCGGTCAATGTGACGCGCTACGAAGAAGCGATTGCAACCGGCGCGCAAACGCTGGCGGTTGGGTGTCCGTTCTGTCTGCAAATGTTTGAGACGGCGAAGGCGACCGTCGGCGGCGACATCGTGATCAAGGATGTCGTCGAGTTGATTGCGGATCGGCTGCCTGAACTCGCTGCGGGTGACTAAGACTGTCACGCGCTCTCTCTTCAGTTGCGTGGGGCTGAGGGGAAAGTAGAAATCGCGTCAGTTGTAGGGGCGGCTCGCGAGCCGCCCGAAACTTCACAAAACGTCGGCGGGCGCGTCACGACGCGCCCCTACAAAAGAGAGTGTCGCCCCTCTCTATCGTTTGCGTGGGGGATCGCTTTTTATGTCGGTTTATGTCGGTAAATCGTTAAGAAGTGCATTACATTTAAACGTTTTGCATACGCTATCACAACGTTGAAAGATAGACGAGCGGGCGGCTCACGATCACTCTTCCCATTGGTAATCTTCGCATCACAAGCCGATTCTTAAGCACAAAAACGGGCGCGCGTTTGTGCATTTCCGGGCATCTTGTAGAGAACAAGCATCGAAAAGTTGTATACTCTGCTGAATAAAGTGGGGGCTTTATGCCGTGAATACAAACGAGTATTCACAAATATTGCTTTTTGACCATTCAATCCTTCAGGAGTACCGATGACATTGAATCGAACAGCGGGGAGCAGCGCGCAGCTAGGGGAGGCGGCGCTGCTGGAGATGTACACCACGATGCTGTTGAGCCGTCGGCTTGATGAGCGGGCGTGGGCGCTGCATCGACAGGGGAAGATAGCCTTTCACATCTCCGGCATGGGGCATGAGGCGGCACAAGTAGGGGCGGCGTTCGCGCTCAATCGCGGTGTCGATTACGTGCATCCGTATTACCGTGATCTCGCGCTTGTTCTCGCCATCGGCGTGACACCGACGGATTTTATGTTTTCGCTCTTTGGCAAAAAAGGCGAACTGAGCAGCGGCGCGCGGCAGATGCCGAGTCATTTTGGCGCGAAGCAGTTGAACATCATCAGCGGTTCAAGCCCCGTGGCGACCCAAGTCCCACAAGCGGCAGGATTGGCGTTTGCGATCAAGTACCGTCAACAGTCCGGCTTAGTCGATCCGAATGATACGACTCAGCCGCGCTTGGCGTTCACCTGCTTGGGCGAAGGTTCGACCAGCCAAGGCGAATGGCACGAAGGCATGAATTGGGCAGGCGTTCATAAACTGCCGTTTATTTGCATGGTGCAGAACAACTTATACGCGATCAGCGTCAAGATGGACTCGCAGATGGGGGTCGCCAACGTTGCGGATCGCGCGTCGGCATATGGCGTGCATGGCGTATGGGTGGATGGCAACGATATCTTCGCCGTGTATGACGTGATGCGTGAAGCCGTGGAGCGCGCTTACAGCGGCGGCGGAGCGACACTGGTTGAGGCGAAAACCTATCGCCCCGTGCCGCATTCGTCGGATGACGATGACCGCAGCTACCGTACACGCGAAGAAGTCGAAGAATGGAAGAAGAAAGACCCGCTGATCCGCATGCAAACGGCGCTGCTCAATGACGGCATTTTGACGAAGGACATGATCAACGAGTACGAAAATCGCGCCCGCGCCGCTGTTGATCACGCGCAGCAAGCCGCCGAAAACGCACCTTACCCTGATGCGTTGGATGTGTTGGGCGCGGTCTACGCCCCGGCAGAGGAGGTCTAACGATGGCGGTCATGACCTTGATTGATGCGCTGCGGCAGGGGATGGACGAAGAAATGGCACGCGATCCGCGCGTCTTCATCACGGGTGAGGATGTCGGTCCGCGTGGGGGCGTGTTCCGTGCTACGCAAGGCTTACACGAAAAATATGGATCGGCGCGGGTGGTCGATTCACCGCTGGCAGAGTTGAGCATCGTCGCGATTGGAATCGGCGCGGCGCTGGCGGACTTGCGCCCGATTTGCGAAATCCAGTTCGCGGACTTTATTCATCCGGCGTTCAATCAAATCGTCAACGAAGCGGCGAAGTTTTATTACCGCTCAAATGGTCAATGGCGCGTACCGATGGTGATCCGCACGCCTTACGGGGGAGGAATCTCCGGCGGGCTGTATCACAGCCAGAGCATCGAGGCGTTTTTTACGCATGTGCCGGGGTTAAAAGTCGTCGTGCCATCCACGCCGAACGACGCGAAAGGACTGCTCAAAAGCGCAGTGCGCGACCCGAATCCGGTCTTGTTCCTTGAGCCGAAAAAAGGCTACCGGGCGATCAAAGGGGAAGTGCCGGACGATGATTACACCGTGCCGATTGGACCCGCCCGCGTTGCCCGCGAAGGGCGCGATGTGAGCGTGTTCGCTTACGGCATGATGGCACATTACGCGACGATGGCGGCGGAAAAACTCGCGCGTGATGCAAACATTGACGCAGAGGTGATCGACTTGCGAACGCTGCTGCCGCTCGACAAAGCCTCGATTTTGGCGTCGGTCAAAAAAACGGGCAAGGCGCTGATCGTGTACGAAGACAACCGGACGATGGGCTACGGCGCGGAAGTCGCCGCCGTGCTGGCGGACGATGGTTTTGAACTGCTGGATGCGCCGATCCGCCGCTTGACCGGACTCGACGTTCCAGCGGTGCCGTTCAGTCACCCGATGCAAGAACATTTCATGCCGAACCCGGAAAAAATCGCCGCCGCGATCCGCGAGCTGGCGGAATATTAGGAGGGCACATGCCGACACAGGTGATCATGCCCCAATTGGGCGAAAGCGTGGTCGAAGGCACGATCAGCAAATGGCTGAAGCGTGAAGGCGATCCGGTCGCGGAGTTCGAGCCGCTGCTCGAAGTCAGCACCGACAAAGTGGACACCGAAGTTCCGGCAAGCGCTGGCGGAATCCTCCTAAAAATCTACGTCCCGGAAGGGCAAACGGTCGAACGCGGTACACTTCTCGCGGTGATCGGTCAGCCGGGGGAGAGTGTGGGCGATGCGCCCGCCGCTCCCCAACATGACACGCATCACACGCCCGCTGCGCCTGTCTCGATCTCGACTTCAACAGCCAGCGGAAATAATGGGACACAATCGGCGTACACCGGACATGTGACGCCTGTCGTGGCGCGCATGGTCGCGGAGCACAAGATTGATTTGTCGCGCGTGACGGGGACGGGGCGTGAAGGGCGCGTGACGAAGAAGGACATTGAGGCATATCTCGAAGCGGGCAGCACAAGCGCACCCGCCGATGATCTGCCGCCTTGGGAGCGCCCCGGCACAGGCGATCTATTCAAGCCGACGGTTGATTACGAAAATGAATCGCCCACGCCTGCTCCGGTGAGCGTCTCAGCGCCGCCGCGTCCGCATCCAGTGGAGCCGATCCCGGAAGGCATGGCGGGCGAACTTGTCCCACTGACGAATATGCGGCGCGCAATCGCGGATCATATGGTGATGAGCCGCCGCACATCGCCGCATGTGACGACGGTGTTTGAGATTGATCTTTCGGCGGTGCTCAAGCATCGTCAGGAGAACAAAGCAGCATTTGAGCGGCAGGGCGTGAACTTGACGCTGACGGCGTATTTTGCTTCTGCCTCAGTCGATGCGCTCCGCGCCGTGCCGAACTTGAATGCGCGCTGGACGGACGAGGGCATTTATCGCCTGTATACGTACAACATCGGGATCGCGGTGGCGATTGATAACGGCTTGATCGTGCCGGTGATCCACAACGCACAAGATTTGAATCTGCTCGGCATGGCGCGGGCGGTGAATGATGTATCGGGGCGGGCGCGGAACAAACAGCTTAAGCCGGACGAAGTGCAGGGTGGGACGTTCAGCATCACGAATCACGGTGTGAGCGGGAGTTTGTTCGCCATGCCGATTATCAATCAGCCTCAGGTGGGGATCATGGGCGTGGGCATGATGGAGAAGCGCGTCAAAGTGATCGATGACATGATCGCGATTCGCCCATGTGTCTACGTTTCGCTGACGTTTGATCACCGGGTGGTCGATGGTGCGCAGGGTGACGCATTCTTGAGCATGCTCAAAACCCGGCTCGAAGGTTGGAAATAAGCCCTTGGGTGGACGCAAAAGGGGCTTATCCGCCATTTGCGGAGATGCCTCTTTTCGCATAGGCTGAATCATGTGATGTGCAAAACTATGAGGAGGCTCTCTCAATGCTCAAGCGATTCGGACTCCTGATTCTCTTAATCGCCGTCGTTGGCGCTACGGCGGCATTTCAGCAAATTTCGCCTGTTCCCGGTACTGAAAATCCCCTTGCAGCGATCACCTATCCGCCGCCTGTTTACACGCTGCGCGGTGAATTTGAGATTCGCGGAACTGCCGCAATCGAAGGGATGACCAGCTACTTCTTGGAAGTCACGCCGCTGATCATTCCGGTTGATCCGGCGCAAGCACTGGACGAAATCTGGCTGCCGATCTCGATGGCAAGCAGCGCGTCGGTATTTGATGGCGTGCTCGGCGTGTGGGATACGACAATTTACGATGATGGGTTGTACTCGATGCGCTTGACGGTGACGACGCCAGCGGGAAATATCGTTTCGCTCGTCAGCCCACTGCGTATTGAAAATGTGCTGCCGCCGTTCGTCACGCCTGAAACGGGCGGCGTGATCGTTGTGCCGCCTGTCGTCGTCACGCAAGACCCCGGACAGATCAGCCCGCCCGTGACGACTGCGCCGATTGGTACGGCGACGGTGAACGGCAACGTCCGCACAGGCGACACGACGGCGTATTCGGTCGTGACCGCGCTCCAATCGGGGCAAACGGTCGAGGTGATCGGTATCAGCAGCAGCGGATCGGGCTGGTGGTATATTCGACTCCCAGATGGGCGCGAGGGTTTTGCCGCACCGAGCATTCTCAACGTGACGGGTGATACCAGCGGACTGCCGCGCATCGCGCCGCCTCCGCCGCCTGTCGTTCAGCCGACAGCAGTCCCGACCAGCGTTCCGGCAAGCGCGCCCGATGCAATCATCGCCAACGCCCGGTTTGACCGCGCCCTTGTTCAGGGGCAGGCGTTCCAGATTTTCGTCACGGTGCGCAATATCACTGGCGTTTCGATGCCGAATACGACGGTCGCGTGCAACTTTACGCCGCAGAATCAGATTTTCGGCGCGGAGACGGGCAGCATTGGACCGAACGGTCAGGTGGATGTGGCGATCACGGCACGGTTGGACAGCGGCGGCGGTGCGAACACAACCGCAAACTGCGCCGTTGACGTGAACAACCTCGTCGCTGAAGCGAACGAAGGCAACAACTTCTTTAACTTGACGGTGCCCGTCGGCACGTAAACGCGGCAGTATCACCGAATTATGACGGGGCGCGCCTGACCACAATCACCTGTGGAAGGATGCGCCCCGTTTTGTTTAAGAGGCGAATCACATGAGCCGATCATTTGTGGTGGTACTCACGCTGGCGGCGTGCGCGCTCGGTTTGGCTGCGGTGGTTGGTCAGCGCGATACGGAAGTGTGCCCGGCATTCGTCCACACGGCGTTAACCGCTGTCGCTTCGGTGTGCGGCGATGTGGAACGGAATCAGGTGTGCCACGCCAGTTTCCGTGTTGATGCGATCCCGCGTGATACCGAAGCGCCGCTGTCATTTGAAGTTGGGGAGCGTGTTGGCATCGATCAAATTGCTTCCTTGAGGCTCAGCCCGCTGAATCAAGCGCGTGATGAATGGGGCGTTGCCCTGCTGCGCGTGCAGGCGAGCCTGCCGGATACGCTCCCCGGTCAGAATGTCACGTTTGCGGCGTTTGGCGATACTGAACTTACGCCGCTCTTGAATGGTGAAAATGTGCATTACGGGCAGACGTTCCGTTTGCAAACGCGAATCGGCAGGATCACATGCAGCGACGCACCGCTCGACGGGATGCTGATTCAATCACCAGAAGGGGCGCGGCAGGTGGCGCTGACGATCAACGGTGTCGATTTGGTGCTCGGATCGACGATCTTTGTGCAGGCGGCGGCGGGGGATGTGATGACGATCCGCACGCTGGAAGGTTCGGTGATCGTGCGGACGGCATACGGCAGCAGTCTTGTGCTTGCCGGTTCAGAGATTACCATTCCGATGAGCGATGATCTTGAGCCGAGCGGCGCACCTGCTTTGCCAATCGCCTATGAACAGGAAAACCTGATCGCGCTGCCGCTTGATCTGCTCGATACGGTGATCGCACCCGCCGCGCCGCTTACGGATGCACTGCTCGATACGGTGATCGAGTCGATTCAGGTGGGGGAGATCGAGGAACTGCTCGAACTCCCCGCGCTAGAAGGAGTAACCGATCCGATTCTGACGAGCGTACCGGCTGTGATCACCGCGCTGCCGCCGCTTGTGCCGACGTTGATCGCGCCCTTACCGACGCTGCTTCCACCCTTACCGACACTGCCGCCAATTGTGTCAACGTTGATCCCGCCTTTGCCGACACTGCCGCCGATCTTGCCGCAGCTCTTCCCGACGCGGACTCCGCGCGGCTGAGTTAAACGAGGTGGATCAGTTTCCCCGAGCCGCAATCGCTACAAGTTCTTCACGGGTCGCGGTTGATAACCAGTCCAAGTCGAGTGATTGGTAAAACCGCAAAAGGACGTTGTATAGGGTGCCGGGCTGCGTCACATCGGGGTTATGCAGAGTAGCGCCAAACGCGATGATCTCTTCGGCGGTGGCTTTCGGCGTGGCAAAGGTCAAACGCACAACGGCATAATCGCCCACCTTCATAAGATCCGCTTCAATCCGTGAAACGCGCATCTGTTCGAGGATCCGTGTGAGCGGCTGTTGATAAATGGAACTTCGATAGGACGCAAGCCGAGTCGGTATGATGCGGGTGGAAATTTCTGCGTCGGCTGCCTCTCCATAGACAAGGATTACCTGACTGATCTGTTCCGTCTCGGTGACGAGGCTGGCAAACATCATCGTTTCATACGGTGGAAGCGTCTCATAGCCCGCGTCAAGGAGCGCACGGGCTTCCGCCCGTCTTTCATTAGGTGTGGTGAGCGGATCAAACGGTGGAAAGCTCAGGCTTTCCTGAAATCTCACATTGGGAATCAAGGCTTGCAGCAGCACTCCTTGATCGCGCAGCGCCGCAACTGCCGCTTGCACGGCGTCATGATCGGCAAGGCTGAGCGCTTCGCCCGCAGAAATATCGACCACGCGCTGCATGCTTTGGGGCTGACTGGAACCGACCAACATGTCCGGCGCGATCAAGCGCGCCCACTGCTGCCCTGTGCCGCCGCCGAAGATGTCCGCGTGTTCGATACGGGACGGGTCTGCAACATGGGAATGCTCACATCCATCCGCGCCGCACCACAATTCAAAACCTTGAGCAGTCGAATCGAGCGCATACCCACGTGCGGTGAGCGCGACATGTATCGCTTCGACATCAAAAGCGCCTTGTAGATAAATAGTCTGCTGGGGAGCGAAGCTAGCCAAGAGTGCGCGCCGAGTCTGGAACCAGTCGATTCCCATCGCTCCGGGTATGTCTTCACCGCGATATAAAACATCGGTGAATGGGCCGCCTGACGCGAGAAAAACGCTGTTCCAGACATCGAGTGGAAACTGCTGCGCGGCGGTGTCCGGCGTCAGGGACTCGTATTCGCTCCAATTAGCGGGCATTCGCGCGGGAGGATACGCCTGCTCAATTGCTGAGAAATCCATGTAGCGTAATTCGCCTTCGAGTTCGAAGGGCACGAGGGCTAACAATTCCATCAGGGGTGTGTTGGAGACTTGCGCGGCTGTGTAGCTGCCGTTATTAACAACACCAAAGAGGATCAGCACGCAGATCAGAGTGAGTGTGCGTTTCACAGTGCGCCTCCCAAGTAAATGCTCGCAGCCTGTGATGATACCGTTTTGACAGCCGATTGAGTCTTCCAATTTTGGGGCATGAGATTGTTTGTTCAGCGTGTAAGCAGGTTTGAACGCGCTGTGTGATGGGAGTACAATGATCGCTCATCAATCAGACCATTAGGAGAATCCGCATGGCGAAAGCATACGATGTGGTTGTGGTCGGGGCGGGACCCGGCGGCTACGTCGCGGCGATCCGTGCCAGTCAATTGGGGCTAAAGACCGCCATCATTGAGAAGAAATACTGGGGTGGCGTGTGCTTGAATGTCGGCTGCATTCCCAGTAAGGCGCTGCTGCGTAATGCCGAACTCGCGCATATCGTCCGCGACGAGGCGGACAAATTCGGCATCAAATTCAGCGGGGAGGTGCAGTTTGATTACAGCGCGGCATTCAAGCGCAGTCGTCAGGTTGCCGATGGGCGCGTGAAGGGCGTTCACTTCCTGATGAAGAAGAACAAGATCGACGAGTTCGAAGGATGGGGGACGTTCACCGATGCGAACACGATTGAGGTCACGCTCAACAGCGGTGCGACCGAAACGCTGACCTTCAAAAACTGCATCCTCGCCCCCGGCGCGAGCACGCGCTTGATCCCCGGTACGCAGTTGAGCGAACGGGTGGTCACCTACGAAGAACAAATCATGGAAGAAACGCTCCCGAAGTCGATCATCATCGCGGGGGCGGGGGCAATTGGCGTCGAGTTCGCGTATGTGCATAAGAATTACGGCGTCGATGTAACGATTGTCGAATTCTTGGATCGGCTGCTGCCGCTGGAGGATGAAGAAGTTTCGGCGGAACTGGCGAAGCATTATAAGAAGATGGGCGTCAAAGTGATGACGCAGACGCGCGTTGATAAGATCGAGGATACCGGGTCAGGCGTGCGCGTGACCGTGACCAAAGCGGACGGCGCTCAAGAAGTGCTGCAAGCGGATAAAGTCATGCAGGCGATCGGCTTTAAGCCGCGCACCGAGGGTTACGGGCTGGAAAAGACAGGCGTTAAGCTGACAGAGCGCGGCGCAATCGAGATCGATGGGCATATGCGGACGAGCGTTCCGCACATTTATGCAATCGGTGACGTGACGGCGAAGCTGATGCTGGCGCATGTCGCGGAGGCGATGGGCGTGATCGCGGCGGAGGCAATCGCCGGAGCGCCAACGATTGAACTCGAATTCGATATGCTGCCGCGCGCGACGTACTGCCAGCCGCAGGTGGCGAGCTTTGGTTACACCGAAAAACAGGCGCGCGAAAAAGGCTATGACATCAATGTTGCCAAATTTCCGTTTCAGGCGAACGGGAAGGCGCACGGTTTGGGTGATGCCAGCGGTTTCGTCAAGCTGATCAGCGACAAGAAATACGGCGAATTGCTCGGCGCGCACCTGATCGGACCGGATGTGACCGAACTGCTGCCCGAACTCACGCTGGCGCGCATGGCGGAATTGACTCCGCACGAAATCGCGCGCAACGTGCATGCACATCCGACCCTGAGCGAAGCGATCAAGGAAGCGGCGCACGGGTTGGAAGGGCATATGATTAATTTTTAGTCCTCAGCCCCCTCTCCATCGCAAGCGATAGAGAGGGGGAGCAGAACCCTGCATTTCTCCCCTCTCTAACCGAAGGTTGGAGAGGGGTCGGGGGTGAGGAGACGTACATCGGGGTGAAAAAGCGCACGCCAATATCGAACAAGCCTTTAGGGAACAAGCTGACCGAGCTTTGCTCCCTGATCGCGGTCAAATGCTGTCGCCTGCATCCCCGCGAGTTTCGCCCCGTTGAGCGCTTCGTCAAGCCTATCGATTACCCGACATTCCGCCGGATCAGCGCGCATGATCCGCGCCGCTGTTTCCCAGTATTGGACATCGTGCCGGAAACGTTCGACTGTATCAAAGCCGAGCACCGTCTCGACGTAATCGCGCACGCCGCCGCCTTCCAGCCAGCCGTTGATCTGCACGGCGCTGACGGGGGCGTAAACAGCGATGCGCACGCCCTTTGAACGTACAGCCTCGAATGCGGTTTTGACATCGGGATAAAGCACATCGGCGCGGCGTGACGACTCGTAGGGGAGGGCGCGGGCAAGCGCGGTGAGTTCAGGTTTAGGCGGCTCAGGCGTTCCGGTCAAGCGGAAAAGCGCCCGCGTGGTGCGAAACAATCCTTCCCACAGGTGATCTAACCCGTCATCCCCCGCGAGATCGAGATCGGCGTAATAGCTGTCCCAATCGGCACGCACCTGTTGATAGGCACGTTCCCACGCGGCGGATTCACCGCCATATCGGGCGATCATAACGGCGCTGACTGCCGCTGGAAGTACCACTGCCGCGCGCTCTGAGTCGATCAAGACACGCGGCGCGGCGACGAACCAGACGATCAAGGGATACCCTGCACCGAGACGGTGTACTGAAATGCCACATCACCGAGGGCGGATAGGACGATCTCGTAACGGCGCGTTTCGCCGGATGCAAGCGAGTCGGCGTATTCGGTTTGTCCGGCGGCGATCACCGCGCCATCCGAATCGAACACGGCAGCGACGGCGCGCAGCGCCCGAAGCGATTGATCTCCAACATTGGTGACATCACCGCTGATCAGAAGCGACCCGTCACGCTCCGGCGTGAGTTGATCCGTCCACTGGAGCGCGTTAGACCCGACAAACTCGCCTGCTTGCGGCGTCCAGCCGTCCGCGCCGACGCGCACGCTGTAGATCGCCGCATCATTCGGCTGACCTTCGCCAAAACGCACGCTGAACGGCGCAAATCCGCCGGGGAACAAGCCGTAACCCAAGACCACATCTGCCGCCCCCGTGAGCGGTGCTCCGCTTGAGGTCAAAATCTGCACATCCAACGGGACAGGTGCGATCACGGCGGGAGTGTTGTTGACGATTTCGCCTGTGACGAACAGCGCGCCATCCGGGGCTGTCCATGCGCGGACATTGATCGCGGTGAACGGGCTGGATCGGGCGGCGCTAAGGGTATCGGCGGACGTGGGCTGAAGCGCAGTATCGGCGTTCACAGTGAAACTGTTCATGATCTGCTCGACCACGATTGAAGGTTCAGGATTGATGGTGCTGGACGGCGTGTATTCGATCAACCCGATCAATGATCCGAAGCGCTGGAAAAACAAATTGATCGGAAGATTGCCTGCCGTCGAGCGTTGGTATCCAGCGATACGCCAACCGCCATCTGGTAAGCGATCACGCCCTTGTTCGACGAAGCGGCGCGCATCAAGGCGGAGTTCGGTGGTGTAGCGCGTAATCCACGCTTCAAACTGGGCATCGTCAAAGGCATTTTCGGCGTTGACGACGGCGAACATCAGCAGGGGAGCGCCGCCTTCCGGTGGGGTGAGCGCGGCTGATGCGAGAAGGGTGGTGTTCATCTCATAGAGCGCCCATGCGCGCGGGATCGCCAGCGCGAACGCACCGCCGGGGTGCGTATAGCGGATCAGCGCATCGGCATCCAAGATCGAGGACGGGGCGAACTGCACCGCGCCGCCGCTGCAACCGCCGATCACGAGCGCAATGAGAATAATCACCCACGTGACACATCTTGTCACAGGAAAAAACCTGAATAAGATTAAAGTGTGCATGAGTGCACATCTTTCGTCATTCTGAAATCTACCCGTGACATTATAGCGCAGGATACCGACGCATGTACGCGAACAATGAGCTGTTTTTTCCGCATCATCTGATTCCCGTCCTCGCCAACCTGCGTGGTGAGAAATGGCGCATACTGGTTGAAAATGTCTTGGCGCGCTCGGAATATCACGAAGAATCGCTGGCATTCATGCTGGTGATGATCCGCTTGAACGGCTGTTTGGGATGCGAGACGGACAGCTACCGGGCAATGCGCGGCTGCGAGATGTGCGCGGTTCAGACGCTGCGCCGCTTCAAAGGTTCAGACGATGAATTGATCGCCATGTACGAGCAGGCGATTTCGGACGTGCGTGGGTTTTCGCTCGCGCCGCGTGTTGCCCAGATCATGCGTGAACCGACGCCAGATCACCCATAAGGCGCATTTCTCAACGCTAGACGACTGTTAGGATCGTGCTGTCAGTGCGTGATTTAAGGGAAATGCTCATAAATGATCAGCGACCGGAAGTCCGCCGGAATTCGATGGCGGTTGGTGCGGCTTCTGATAACATTGGGATTGGCGTGAGTTCTGGGATCGTGCTTGGTGTGATTCTGACGTCCCTACAGCGCCGCAGTTAACCCACATCCGAACCCGTGATTCGGGCATTATCCTTACACGAGCGCATTTACCCTTTGTGACCCGGCTGCAGATTCGATGGGTTTGCCCCGAAGATCAGGTGCTTCACCTTGCATTGAAGCGAATCTTCGTGCTAGAATGCTTGAACAATTTTGGATTTCTACTCTTTCCGTGAGGATTAGGTCATCAGTTCGCCAGAGTCGTTACGCATTAATCATCAGATTCGCGCGCGTGAAGTTCGGTTGATCACGGACACGAACGAGAACATGGTCGTTGCACTCAATGTCGCCTTGAAAATGGCGGAAGAGCGCGGGCTTGATCTTGTTGAGGTGTCACCGTCAGCCGATCCGCCTGTCGTTCGCATTATGGATTACGGTAAGTTCCAATTTGAACGGCAGAAACGGGAGCGCAAGGCAAAAAAGCAGCAGAAGGTTATCGAAGTCAAAGAGATTCAGCTTCTGCCGAAGACCGACGACTATCATTTACAGTTTAAGGTCAAAGATGCGCGCCGTTGGTTGGGAGAGGGAATGAAAGTTCGCGTCCGTATTCGGTTTCGCGGACGTGAAATCACCCACTCGGAAATCGGACGCGAACGGCTTGAGAAAATCGCCAACGACTTGAGTGACATCGCCGCTGTGGAGCAGTCCCCGAAAATGGAAGGCAACACGATGCTGATGATCCTGACACCTGCGGCGGAAAAGAAGAAGCAATAGCAGCGTTGGAGTACGATCACCGTGGGCAAGAAGTACAAGCTGAAGACGCATAAATCAACCGCCAAGCGGTTTCGCATGACCGGTTCGGGGTTGATCGTTCGTACCAAGGGCGGTAAAACGCACTTCCGCCGCCGCCGTTCGTTCCGCGCCAAGAATATGTTGAGCAAATCGATCACGGTCACGCATTTCCGTTCGATTCGTCGTATCAAGATCCTTGCGCCGTACCTGTCGCGGTATAAGACTCATCCGCCGCGTTAAACCGGTCGGGCGTCTGCCTTCATCATCCATGCGTTGACCCGGACGGCGAAAGCACTGCTGATCCGGGCTTTTATCTGTTAGGAGCTTTGCCATGCGCGTAAAGACCGGGTTTACCCGCCGTCGTCGTCATAAGAAGGTGCTCAAGCTGACCGCCGGTCAGTGGGGGACGCGCGGACGCCTGTTCCGCCGCTCCAACGAAGCGATGCTCAAGAGCCTGTTCTACTCGTACCGCGACCGCCGCCGCAAGCGCCGTGACCTGCGCCGTTTGTGGATCACACGCATCAACGCGGCAGCACACCTGAGCGGGTTGAGCTACAGCCGCTTCATTTATGGCTTGAAGCAGGCGAATATCGAACTGGATCGCAAGATTCTGTCCGACCTCGCCATCCGCGATCCTCAGGCATTTGCCAAGGTCGCGCAGCTTGCCGCATCGAATCAGTAAACGAAACGACTGAACCGCAGAAGTCACGTCAGAAAAGTCAATTTTCTGAGATCATTTCTGCGGTTACTTCGTTGAACCCCTTATGTTAACCAGCATCCAAAATGAACGTGTGAAACTCGTCCACGCCTTGCAGAATCAAGCGAAAACGCGCCGCAAGGAGCGTAAGATCGCGCTTGAAGGCAAGCGCCTAATTCAGGATGCACTGGCGAATGATCACCGTGCCGAATTCATTTTGTACGACGCGGACGTGATCAATCCCCTTGATTTCGATGTTCCCAAATCAATTATGCTTCCAGCGGATGCCTCGGTGCTCCGGCATATCAGCGACACGGAGCAGTCGCAAGGTGTGGTCGCGGTATTTCCGATGCCGTCGGGCAAGCTGCCGAGTCCGCTCACGCGCGCTTTAATCCTCGATAACTTGCGCGATCCCGGTAACGTCGGGACGATTTTGCGCACGGCGGCAGCGGCGGGAGTCGAAGCGGTTCTGCTCTCTCCGGGGTGTGTCGATGCGTACAACCCGAAGGTGCTGCGCGCCGCGATGGGAGCGCATTTTCGCCTCGTCGTGGTCGAGCATGGCTGGGATGCGATTGAGGAATATTGTCATCATCTGCCGCTGTATTTGGCGGATATGACGGGTGATGTGCGCTATGATCTCGCAGATTGGTCGAACTACGCGCTGATCATCGGCAGTGAGGCGCACGGCGCAAGCACCGAAGCAGAAGCGATTGCATCGCACACGGTTTATATCCCGATGCAGTCGAATGCCGAAAGCCTGAATGCCGCGATTGCTGCCGGTATTCTGCTGTTCGAGGCGCGCCGCCACACGCTGTAAAGCCCCGACAAAACCAAAATAACATCAACGCAAAGACGCAAGGGTGCGAAAAGGCGCAGTGATCATTTGCGTCTTTGCATGAGCCTGTTAACGGCGTGAGCGTTTGCGCGCTGCATAGTCGGCGATTAACTGCGAAGTGTTGGTCGTGCCGAGGCGCTGCGCCAGATCGTAGGTGCTGTCAAAACCGAGCCGCCGAGCGAGATCGGTATTGCTGTCATAGGCGGCGTTCCAGCGATACTTGCCGCGCGACTTCCTGATTTTTGGGATCAAGCGTTTGAGGGACATCATCGTCCGCACCTCATGAACTCTTTACACCCTTTAAGACGAATCGAAGTGGTGTAAAGTTGCATGCGGCGTGATCAATCCGTCAAATGTCTGAGATGGTCAGCGATATTTGCGTTTTTCCTGCGCTGGTTCTTCGATCAATTCGCCGTCGTCGTCGAGCGCCAGGTGATCCGGTATCTCCTGCCGGTTATGCAGCATCTCCAACGCGTCGTTGTAGCCTTCACGATACGAACGCCGCATATCTTGCGGTGACGCGGGTGCATATCGTGCTTCTGAAGCATGCTGTTTAAAGAAATAGTAGCTGCGCACGTGAAGAAACAACAGCAGCGTCCATACAGTAACGATAACATATGTTGAGCTATAGATAGGTACGTCTACCAACACAATTCCCACGCCAAGGACGTATATCGCATAAATACCGTACAGGAGGAAATGTAAGGCTATCAGAATGTCGCTGATTGTGTGTGTGCGCCTGCTCATTGTGTTTGCTCCGGGGATCATTCACTGCGAGCGATATTTACCTTTACCGGTTTCCGGGTCTTCGGTCATCTCATCGCTGGTGTATAAGCGAGCGGGGGTCTCCGTGCGTTGACTATCACGCATTGTCCGCACCGCATCGTTGAATCCATCCCGGTATGCTTGATGCTCGTCAACATCCGCCGGGTTTTCCCGTGCATTGGTTTCGCGAAGTTTTTCCCTGTAATAGCTGGAAAAATGCAGCAGCGCGAACCCTGTCCACATGATGAATACCATCAGCGGTTGAGAGAAATTGTGATTGCTGGTGAAAACCGAATAACCAAACACCCCATACACCAGCATGTGCCCCATTAACAACGCGTCTTTGACGGATATTCCGAGCTTTTTCATCGTGCAATCCCCCTTACAGCGAACGGAGATCAGCGATATTTGCGTTTTTCCTGCGCTGGTTCTTCGATCAACTCGCCGTCGTCGTCGAGTGCTAACCGCGTGGGAATCTCCTCGCGGGTCTGCATCATGCGCACGGCTTCGTTGAAGCCCTCACGATACGCTTGGCGCTCATCGACTTTGACATCGCGGAGCGCTTTTTCGCGCTGGTACTGGCGCACGTGCATGACGTAGACAAGCGCCCACGCGAGCGCAATTGGGATTAGCGAGTGGACATCCGCTTGACGTAGGGATAGGTTGAATGCGCTCACCCACAATAGACCATACGCGATTGTGTGCAGCGCCATCAAGACATCGCGGCGGATTCGCTGACGTTCTGTTGTCATCATCAAGCCCTTTCTCGTTACCGGTATTTGCGCTTACCCGCTGCCTGTTCGTCAATCAATTCCCCATCGTCATCGATCATGAGGCGGTTCGGCATATCCTGACCGTCGCGGATCATGCGGATGGCATCATTAAAGCCGTCACGATATGCATGGCGCGCGTCTTGAACCGACGTACTGCCGCGCGCCACTTTTGCATCACGGATCTTGCCGAGAAAATACGTCCAGCCGTGCAGGATGAATGCCGCCGTCCAAAGCAAATACATCGGGAATACCACGCGCGCGCCATCGTCGAAGTAAAAGCCAGACGACATACTTCCGAGAAACAACAGCCCGGAAAACAGCACATAGACGGTTGTATGTGCGCCGATCAAAAAGTCCGTTACCGAAATTGTTCGCCGCTGCATTTGGTGATTCGCTCCGTTTTTTGGTTCTGCTTACAAGATTACATTTATCGATACTTGCGCTTCTCCGGTTCGGTTTCCTCGATGAGTTCGCCGTCATCATCGATCATGAGGCGGTTGGGTACGTCATTTCCGCTGCGGATCATGTGGATGGCGTCGTTGAAGCCGTCGCGATATGCCTGTCGTTCGTCACGAATGCCGCCGCCGCGCCCTAGATGGAGATAATACGAACGCATATGCAAGAAGAAGAAAATCGTCCAAAAAGCGAAAATGGGTCCGAACGGGGTACTGAACATTGAGTTGTACGAGAAAATCGTGATCAAGCCGAGAAGACCATAAAAGATCACATGCGCTGTGAACCATAAGTTTCGCACTTTGATGGTGCGCTCATTCATTTTAGGAGTCCCCCTTACGTTTGACTCCCTATACGCGCGGTTAACAGAATTGGTTGCGCGGATGCGGGGATCAAAAACCCCTCTCGTTAAAGAGGGGCTGCTGAGGGGTTGAGGAGCAGTAAGCAGAAAATCTACTGTCGCCCCTCTCAAAGAGGGGCTGAGGAATGAGAAGCGTTAGGCGCGGGTTATGTCCCCTGCTGGACGTTGGTGATGAACAGCGTGAACATGTCAACGACGGCTTGCATTTCCGGCGGGATATAGCCTTCCTGCAGCGTGATTGTTTTCGCCCCGCGTGAGCCAGATACACCGATGCTGTATTGGTAAGCGTCTGGCTGCGCCGCAGGTCCGGTGAACGTCCCGCGTACATCGTAGAACTGAAGCTGATCCAACACGGCGCGGATCGCTTCTACTTCATCCGGAGACACTTGATATTCCACGTCGTCAATCGTCAACCGACCATCGCTGTAAAGGCGAACGATGACGCGCTCCCCGGTGATGCCGCCGTAACGCGCGAACACAACCGTATCAAAATCGAGCGGCGCGGGTGTGTAATTCGGCGTGCCGCTGTTATCCGCAACACTGAGTGTTCCGACCGGAACGGGCGTGAGCACAACCTGATTTTCTGCCGCTGTTGTCGCCAACATTTCGGACGAATCGGGCGGCGCGGTCACTTCCGGCGCGGTTTCGGTAGGCGGCGGCGTGGTCGCGGTCGGGGTGGGGGTCGCTTGACCGGTGCAAGCGGCGGCGGCGATCACGAACGTTAGCATGAGCAGACGTAAAGGACGCATATCCGAATTCTCCTAACGGAACGATTGAATCACGTCACTAGATGGAGTGAATTCCGCCACAAGCGGGACACGGCGCGGTGAAAGCAGGACGCTCAGCGTGAGCGCGACCAGCACAAATGCAATCGGCATGAGCGGCAGATAATAGCGCTGCCATTCAAGCGGGTTGAATACCAGCGCACCGACGGTTATGCCGAGCCATACCAGCAGTCCTGCGTTGAACGCGCGCCGTTCGGCGGTCGCTCTGGTAAAACCGACGAATGCCAGCCCGATCCCGATCAGGGCGAGGACGGTTGGCAAAATACCCGCGTTACCCCACACGATTCCGCTTAAGGGAGAAGCCTCATAGGCGGCGATTTCTTCCTGAACAGCGGTGCTTTCGCCCCATGCGGGTGCTTCATAGTGCATCAGCGGCGCGGTGAAGGGCTGTTCGAACAGGGCATTGATGCGTGCTTCGGAGGTTTCCAGCGTGGTTTCGGGGAACAACTGAGTTTGCACCTCTACCAGATCGGCGCGCACGGTGAGCAGTTCTTCGAAGCGCTGGATCGGATTCTCGCTCCATAATGCGGGTAGGAGCGCGAACGCCAGCCCACCGACCAAGACAATCGTGAGAAAAGCAGTTTGAATCGTGCCGACGAGTCCGAAAATATTCGACCATGTTTTGACGTTCACAAGGTCGCTGATGATGATCCATCCCAAACCCGCAGCGGCAAAAATCAATCCGGGGTGCTTGCTGGCGATGGACAGCGCGGCAGCGGCGATGAAGATCGACCATGTGAGACAACCCGCTGGTCTTTTGCGCGCTCGCGTGTTGGCGATCATGGCGGCGCTGACGATGGTCAGCAAGCCGAAGAACAGCATCGAACCTTCTTGCAGCGCTCGCCGCCCGTTGAGCAGAATCGGTGGGCTGAAGGCGAACAGCGCAGTTGCCACGAAGAATCCGAGCCGCCCGCCCGCCCCGCGTCCCAAAAATCCCATCAAGGGGAGACACAGGATCAGGAAGATCGTCGAAGGCAAGCGCGATAGATTGAGTAGATCAGGGGTGGGGCGAAACCCGCTTTCAAGGTTGTCCTCGTAGCTGATTCCCCAATTCCAACCGGGGGCTTTTGGTAGATCGCGGCGCGACTCATCGGCAAGCATCCACGCCAACCCGATTGTGTAGCGGTTGACCGAGCCGTTGAGAATGCGCAGTTGGGCGTCGGCGTCGATGTCATACGGCGGGTTGGTGATCACCTCGTCGAGGTCTTCATCAACAAATACCGTCCAAAAGTCATTGCTGGTGTAAATCTGCATCGATTCGTCGGCGTGGAAGGGGGCAAGCGGCATTCCGGCGGCAATGTATGCCGCCAGCCCGATGATCCAAATCAGGTCAAGGACTATGGGCAGTTTGAACGTCCGCCGAGCGACCGCATTGATCGAATTCGGCATATTGGCGGGTGGCGGGCGGAGTGCATCCAGATCGGCTCTCATGATTCTTCCTCACAGCTTTATTTGATGCGCGTGACGGACGAAGTCCTGCTGGCGCAGTTCGGTTAAGAGCGGTTCGGGCATCGGCTCGTCGAGCGTCAAGATCGTCAGTGTATGACCGCCGGGAGTTGCCCGCCCGGTGTGCCAACTGGCGATATTCACGCCGTTCGTCGCCATCATTGTACCCACGCGACCGATCACGCCGGGTTGATCGAAGCTTCCCATGATCAAGAGATGACCTTCCGGGACAAAGTTCATCCGGTAGTCATTGATCTGGACGATGTGCGGTTCGCGTCCATCCAGCAGTGTAGCACTAATCGTGATTTGTTCCCCGTCTTTCAGCGTGACTTGACAGGTGAACAGGTTGAGATAATCGCCTGCTTTTAGTCCCTTCGCCTGTGTGACCTGTATCCCGCGTTCGCTGGCGATCATGGGCGCATTCACGTAATTGACCGTTTCTTGTGACGATGGCGCAAGCAGTCCCTTGAGAAAGGCGACGGTCACGGGGCGGAGCAAGCCTGTCATCGCTTCGCCGCGATACTGCATGGCGGCGCGAATCACGGGCTGACGGATCAAGACGTTCAGAATCGCGCCGAGCTTCTCCGCCATGAGCATCGACGGGCGGGCGTCGTCATAATGGATGTCCATCCCCGGCGAAAACGGCAGGTTGACGACGTGGCGGTAATCTTCATCGTTGAGCGCGTCCAAGACTTGGGTGGCGATTCCCATTGAAAGGTCTTGCATCGCTTCGACGGTGTTATCGCCGATGCGCGGCGTGTGGATCACGCGGGCATCGCCCACCAATGGGCTGTTATACGGCGGTTCTTCGGCGTAAACATCGACTGCCGCGCCCGCGAGATGTCCGTCTTTGAGCGCTTCGCTCAACGCCGCTTCATCGATCAAGCTGCCGTGCGCGGTGTTGATCACCCTTGCGCCGCGTTTCATTTGGCGGATCGCCTGTGCGTTGATCATGCCGCGTGTTTCGGCGGTGGCGGGCACATGCAGCGAGACAAAATCAGCGCGGCTGAGGAGTTCTTTGAAACTGACCAACCGGATCAATTCTTCAATCGGGCGGTCTTCCGGGATGTACGGATCATACGCGAGGACGGTCATGCCAAAGCTGATCGCCCGCAGCGCGACGATGCTGCCGACGCGCCCCAACCCGATAATGCCAAGCGTCTTGCCGTAAAGCTGAGTCCCCGCCTGCCGCCCCCGGTCGAGCAGCCAATAGCCGTCTTTCAAGCTGTTGTGCGCGGTCACTAAGCGGCGGCTGAGGGCTAACATCAGCGTGAGTGTGTGTTCTCCGGCGGCGATTGCGTTCGCGCCGGGGGTGTTCATCACATAGACGCCCCGGCGCGTGGCGGCGTCAAGGTCGATCCCGCTCAGGCTTGCGCCAACGCGCCCGATCAGGCGGAGTTTGGGTGCTTGGTCGAGCATGTCGCGGGTGATCGGCAGGTCATCGCGTAGGATGACGGCGGCGGCGTCTTGCAGTGCTTCGCGCACAACCGGAATCTGCGGCGGCACGGTGCGGACGGTGTACGCGCCGTCTTCGCGCAGCAGCGCGAGCGCGGGTTCGGTCAAGTCAGTGGCAACAAGGATCGTTTCAGTCATTGTTCCGGACAGTCAGTCTCATGGACAGCAGGCGCGCATGTGCTCAAGCACGTCGAACAAGTTGTCGAAAATGTGCGGTGTGACCTGCGCGAAGTGTTTCGGATCCGTGTGCGACCGATCCGGCACTGCGTAGCAGATCATCCCGGCGGCGACGGCGGCGCGCGCACCATTGACGCTGTCCTCCAGCGTCAGCACACCGGATGGGTCAACACCGAGCCGTTGGGCTGCCTCCAAGTAGACATCCGGGGCAGGTTTGCCGCGCGCAACTTCATCCCCGCTCACGCGGATCGGGAAGGCGGTTTGCCAGCCCTGCGCCTCGACCACCGCTTCGATAATCGCAAGCGGCGAACTGGAGGCAATCGCCATTGGTACGCCGCGCGATTGAAAGCGGGCGATGAGTTCTGCCGCGCCGGGATTCGGCTTCACGTCGATAGGAATCAGGGCGATCATGCGGTCGATGATTTCTTCGATCAAAACTGGGATCGGGTCGGTCAGCCCGTAGAGCTGCACCATCTTCGTCCAAAATTCATCCATGCGCAGCCCGACCATCCCGGCGTTGAGCTGCATTTCGCGGTTGTGCGTGATTCCGCGCGATTCAATGATGGCGCGTTCGGTCAAATCCCAGACGGGTTCGCTGTCAACGAGGAGTCCGTCCATGTCAAAAATGATCGCTTCCGGGCAGAAAGTCATCAGCGTTAGTGTCCCTGTGTGAATGTGTTGATCAAAGCGGCGCGGTCATCGTCGCTGCGAACGGATACCCCGTCCAGCGCCAGCACAGCGCGCACGCCGCGCTCATAAACGTCTTGATAAGGTGTTCCGATCAGCCGCGCGCCGCCCTTAGAGCCGAGCGCCAGCGGCAGGATCGGCGCAAGCGAGTTCAAGTGGATGAAGGCATCGGCTTCGTTTTCGACTTTGGGGCGCGCAACCACGCCGCCAAATCCGACGAACATATCGACGACGGGACGGGTGGCGAGATCACTTGCGCCGTCGCCGATCATCATCTTGCGACCGCGTTTTCCCGCCGAAAGTTCCCGGATGATCTCCGGCTTACCGCTCGATACGGTGAGCGGGCTTTCGTCGTTGTAGTCGAGATACGTTTGCCGGGTTTGCGCCGCTTGATCGTGATAGCGCCACCAATCGCCGCTCAGTTCATTGTATTCGAGTTCGACCGCGCGGATATTCTCCGGCGGTACGCCGAGCCGCCGCCCGAAACCGCGCACGGGTTCGGACAGCCCACCGCTGATGATAAACACCTGTTTTCCCGCAAAGCGGAGCGCGGCGATCACTTCCACCGCATCCGGCACGAGCGTATCCCAATAGCGCTGTTCGATGGCTTTGAGCTGTCCACGTGTGGGACGGATCGCCTTAAGGCGCTTACCGTAGACCTCACTCAAGTCAAGATCGCCGTTCATCGCCTTTTCGGTCAGTACGCTTACGCGCATCTCTTTACCTTTGAAGCGCGCCAATTCGTCAATCCCTTCGATTGCGGAAAGGGTGCTGTCGCAGTCAAAGAAGATCAAATCAAACGGAGTCCAGCGAGTTTCGATCATCGTGTGATGAGTCTCCAATCGGGGTGTACCGCGATTCTACACGATTTGCCCATGCCCGTGAGAGGGGATTATAATCAAATGCAGGTTTAATTGTTCGGAGTTCTTCGTCGTGGCACGCAAACCAGCGGATCAGTCAGTCAGTCGTAACGATATTCTCGTCGCCGCCGCAGAGGTGCTTCAGCGGAACGGCTACGAAGCGGCAACCATGAAAGATATTGCCGCTGCGGTCAACCTGACGGCTGCAAGCCTGTACCATCATTTTCGGAATAAAGACACGCTGATGCTGGCAGTTTTGGAAGCGGGACTGTCGCACATCATGGAACGGATAGAGCCAATCGCACAAGATACGGCGCTGTCCGCATCGGAGCGGCTGCGGCGGATGATCGCCGAGCATATCATCGGGTTGACACAGAATACCGCCGTCGGTGCGGCAATGGTATTCGAGATTCGCACATTGATGACATTTCGCCTTCCCGCTGGGGATGCTCTCAGCGTACAGGAGGAGGAGTTCGCGGCGCGGCGCGATGCGTTCTTCGCGCGGCGTGACGAATTTGAACGGCTGTTTCGGCATGTCATCCGTCAGGGGATCGAATTAGGCGAGTTTCGCGCCGTCGATGTGCCGATCTTCACAAAAACGCTGTTGGGCGCGCATAACTGGGTCGGCATATGGTATAAACCGAACGGTCGCCTTGATGGTGCGGGGATTGCCGAACGCACAGCCGATTATTTTCTCGCGGCGCTGCGGAACTAAAGAACCACAAAGAACACGAAGAACACAAAGAAAGAAAAGGGTTCGGCGCTGTTTCAGTGTTCAAAGTGCTTTTCGATAGGTCATGTTTGTTAATCTCGCCTTTTGCGGGATGCTTTTGTTTACTGCACACAGGATACATGCAACGATGCTGCTCAAAGATAAGGTTGCCCTCATTACTGGAAGCGGGCGCGGGATTGGCGCGGCGGCGGCGCTGTTATTCGCCGCTCATGGCGCGAAAGTGGTGGTCACGGATATTGACCCGGTTCCCGCCAACGAAATTGCGGATGCGATCCGCGCCAACGGTGGAACGGCGCTCGCGCTCGGCTCGGATGTGACGAAAGATGCCGACATTGAAGCCATGATCGGGCAAACCGTTCAAACGTTCGGCGGGATTGATATTCTCGTCAACAACGCCGGATACACATGGGATGGCATGATCCATAAGATGACGGATCAGCAGTGGGAAGCGATGCTGGCGATCCACCTGACCGCGCCATTTAAGATCATCCGGGCGGCAATTCCGTATATGCGCGAAGTCGCCAAGCAGGAACGCGAAAGCGCGGGCGCGGCAAAAGCGCGCAAGATCATCAACGTAAGCAGCACGACGGGCACGCGCGGGAACATCGGTCAGGCGAATTACGCCTCCGGCAAGGCGGGCATCATCGGCTTGACGCGCACGCTGGCGAAAGAGTGGGGGATGTTCAATATTCAGGTGAATGCGGTCGCGTTCGGCTGGATCGATACCCGCTTGACGCAGTCGGAAGCGCAAGGCGCGGCTACCGAGCGCGAAGGCAAGACGATCAAGCTGGGGATGCCGGATAAGGTGCGCGATACCGTCCTCGCCAATGTGCCGATTGGACGTGCTGGCACGCCGGACGAAGCGGCAGGGGCGCTTTTGTTCTTCGCAAGCGAACTCTCGAATTATGTCTCCGGTCAGGTGTTGGAAGTGACCGGCGGCTGGTAACGAGGATTTGCGGGTTTATCGTTGTCGGCTCTTCCCCACAGGACAGGGCATGCCCTGTCCCTACAATGCTTGTTTCCCCTCCTCAGAATTCGGGGAGGGGTTGCTTTTACCATCTCAACTTGCAGTATCATTCATGCTGATGACGAACGCTCAAAGGATGGGTGATGAACTCAGCGCCGCGCCGTGTGCCAACTCTGCCACAAGCCGCTTTTTGGCTAATCGCGGTTGAACTCGCAGTGATCGTGATCGCGGCGGTGTGGGCGCTCTCCGATGACCTCAATTTCGACCCAACCCAACGCTTACGCGGAATCGAATACGAATACCTGACCAGCTCGGCGTTCACCGTCGCTCAGGCGTGGCGTGAACACGGTTATATTCCGATGTGGCAGCCGTATTTTTCGTATGGTGAGCCGCTGATCGAATGGGGATTTTCGTCCGTCCTCAGCCCGTTCGTGACTGTTCCGGCGATCGTGTTTGGCGCCATCAACGGGATCAAGGTGAGCCTTCTGATTCATGTGATCATCGGCGGGATCGGTGGGTGGGTGCTGGGGCGCGTATTGGGCTTGGGTTGGATCGGGCGGGTGCTGCTCGGTCTGCTCATGATCGGGCGGGGCAACCTTGCCGGACTGATGAGCGAAGGATTCTTTCAACTCACGGTGAGTCAAGCATTTATGCCGTATGCGCTCGCCGCTGCGTTTACGCTGGTGCGCTTTCCCGATCAGCGTTATCCGATCATCCTGATGGGGACGGCATTCGCGCTTCAGTTGTTCACGGGGAACGTGTACTACGTGCTGCCCACTGGCTTGATCGTCGCCTCGGTGATGGCGGTTTATGCGCTGACGCTTACGCGCACGGATGAGGGACGGCTGCGGCTTACGGTAGATCGACGGCTGATGATGCGGTTCGGGGCGGCGGTCGGGTTCGCGGTACTGTTGAGCGCGGCGGTGGTCATCCCGCTCGTGATCCATGATCGTTACGTCGCGGGACATGTTCCGCTCACCCAGCGGCAGTGGGCAGCATGGCGGCGCGACTTATGGCAGATTTTTACGCAGTTCTTCGCCGGAACACGCGACCGTTACACCGGCGTGATGAGTACGCCGCAAGATTATCATGCGTATGTGCTTCCGGCGTGGTTTGCGCTGGCGATCTTCGTGCTGCTTCCGCCGATCCGCCGTTTACACCGCGACTCATTTGAAAACAGCCGCCGCTTCTGGGTGATCGCGCTGTTTTGGATCGTGTTTTTCATCTTATGGGCGGTCGCGCTCAATCCGATCATTATCATCCTATCAGAAACCATCCTGCCGTTGATCGGACGCTGGCGTTACCCCGGTCGCATGATCGCCCCCGCCGCATTTTTGATCGCGGTGCTGGCGGCGGTGCGGGTCGATGCACTGTGGCGGGCAGTCGTGCGCGGCACAGCGATCCGGTCGCGGCTGATCGCGGTGGTGATCACGGGCGCGGCGGCAGTGGCAAGCGTGGATGTGATCGCGGCAGGGTGGAAGCAGTTCGGCGGTACTCAGCTTTATCAAGAATGGTTCGTCGATGAGTGCATCGACGCGATACAAGCCGCGTACCCGGATCGTCACCTGAATATCGCGCATCTGTACTATTCCGATGTGTATACGTATGTGGAGCGCCATGCGCGTTTGACGCTGATCGGCACGCGGATTACGCCGCGCCCGATCACACCGACGCTGTACGCACCGCTGCTGCTGGCGGATGTTCAAGCCGATTTCGCAATGGCGTTTGATGCAGAGGAGCGGGCGTGGGCTGAGAGTTTCGGGTATCAGCCGATACCGGAGACAGTGCTAGGGGGGGAGACTTTCCCCTGTGGGTATGTGAATCCGTCTGCGCTCAGTTATGCTTTTACAATCCCGCTGGATGCGCTGGCGGATCAAGCGCCGAATATTCCGGAATTAAGCGCGGAACATGTGACCGCGATCCAGCCGTTGAGCCGGATTTATGATCATGTCACGTTCGGCGTAAATGCTGATCCGGTTCAGCCGCTCGTGGTTGTGGCGCGCGAAGTCGCGTATCCCGGTTGGCAGGTTGAGATTGACGGGACGCCCGCTCAACTGGAGTCGGTCGGCGGGTTGATCGGCGTGGTGGTGCCGCCGGACGATGGACAAGCGAAGTTCATCCATTTTTACTACCGTCCGCCGCTCCTGATCGCCAGTATGATTGTCACAGTATTGTCAGGATTTGCGGGAATCGCGATTCTACTGCGGCTGGATCAACGACTCTTACTGCGCTTTCGGCGCAGTGAGTGAGTAGAATAGAGCGGGGAAAAGCGTTAACGCAAAGTCGCCATGACGCGAAGATAACTGAGCAGGGCTGAACAAAGGGATACTAATGCGGGCAACGCTGCGCCAACAACTGCCAAAATTGATGTGGTGGCTCGTCATCATTGAGATCGGCGTCATCCTGCTTGCGGCAGTATGGGCGACGTCTCATCTGATGAACATGGATGAGCACTTCGTATTGGCCGGATCAGAATACGAATACTTGACGAGTTCCGCGTTTACGGTTTCGGAAGCATGGCACGATTACGGGTATATCCCGATGTGGCAGCCGTACTTTTGGAACGGCGAACCGCTGATCGAGTGGGGATTCTCGACCGTGTTGAATCCGTTCAGCACGATTCCGGCAATCCTGTTCGGTGCGATCAACGGCTTAAAGATTAGCTTGGTGATTCATGTCATCATCGGCGGAATCGGCGGGTGGGTACTGGGGCGTATGCTCGGCTTGGGAGCGCTAGGGCGGGTGCTGCTCGGCGTGTTGATGGTTGGTAGAGGCAGCCCGGTTGGGTTGATCGGCGGCGGGTATTTTCAGCTTGCGGTCAGTCAATCTTTCATGCCATATGCGCTCGCTGCCGCTGTGGGCATCTTTCGATTCCCGGAGCGGCGCTACCCAATCGTGTTGATGGGCGCGGCGTTCGCGCTGATCTGGTGGGTAGGGAATATCTACTATGTGATGCCGACCGCGCTGATCGTGCTGGTGTTCGTGCTGGTGTACGCCTTCACGATTGAACGGGATGAGCAGAAGCGGCTGCGGATCGTGATCGACCGTCATGTGCTGGTACGATTTGCGGTGGCGGTTGGCTTCTCGTTCGCGCTGTCGGCGGCGGTCGTGCTGCCGACGCTGCTGCAAAGTCACCTGACTAAAGGACACGAGCCGATGCTCCTAGGGGAATGGGAAGCATGGCAGCGCGACCTTTACCGCGTGACCGAGCAGTATTTCAATGGTTCGCGCGAGTTATACGATCTCGGGCTTGCACCTGATCTCCCCTACTATTTTTACGCATATACGATCCCGGCGTGGTTTGCTGCGCTGATCTTCCTCGTGATCCCGCCAATTCGACGGCTGCACCGCGAGTCGTTTGAGAACAGCCGCCGCTTCTGGATCACCGCCCTGATCCTGATCGTGTTTTTCACGCTGTGGGCGGCATCGTTGAATCCGTTGGTCACATGGCTGTCGACGACGGTGGTGCCGATCCTCGGCAGATGGCGGTTTGTCGGTCGCATGTTGGCGATCGGGTCACTCTTGCTTGCAACGCTGGCGGCGATGCGCGCTGATGGACTGTGGCGGGCATTCGTGATCGAGCGGACGGCGTTTGAACTTCCGCTGCTGCGCCGCTTGAAATCTGTCCCCGCTGCTGTCGCGCCGATCATGGGGGCACTCGTGATCGTGATGGGGGTGGGTGCGGTGGACGTGTTAGGGACGACATGGAAATCGTTCGCTGACCTTGCTGTTTTTCAAGCGAATACAGGGGACGAGTGTATCCGCTCGATCCGCGAGTTGAACCCGGACAGCGAAATCAGCATCTTGTTCGGTTTCTACGTCGATGCGTATGCGCATCTGCAGCACCGCGCGCGTTTGAACTTTGTCGGCAACGGGATTTATCCGCTCGGACAGGAATCAACACTGTTCCCCGGAAACCTCGCAGACCCACGACGAGCACAGTTCGGGATGGCATTTGCGTCCGATGAGCACCTTTTCATGCAAGAAATTGGCTACCGATCTCTTGAGGGATCATATCTCCTGCCGGAAGGCATTCCATGCGGCTATGTGAACCCGAACGCGCTCCCGTATGCGTTCGCGCTGCCGTTGAACGATTTGCGCGATTACGGCTCACAGGGCGAGCCGCCGTTTGAACTTCCCGTCGATGCGGTGACGCCGATCACGCCCCTGAGCCGGATTTACGACAATGTGTGGCTGTCCGTCACCGCGCAGCCGGATCAAGAATTGGTGGTCGCCGCGCATGAAACGACCTACACGGGATGGCAGGTCGAGATTGACGGTCAGCGCGCGCAGCTCGAATCGGTTGGCGGGATCGTCGGGGTGATCGTGCCGCCCGGCTCCGGTGAGCGCGTCATCCATTTCTACTACCGTCCGGCGCTGCTTGTTTTCAGCATGTGGCTGACGCTGATCGCGGCGGTGGTGGGTGCGGGGTATCTGCTGCATCTTGAATACATGTTCCTGCCGAAAGCGAGGCGCGAGGCGCTCAAAACCCAGCAGGAGCGCATCCGTGAACCCGCTCAGGTGGAGTGGCGAACGGTGCGTGCTAGAACTGCCGCGTTCATCAAGAAAATGGGTGAAGCGATACCAGAACCGCAAGAAGTGGAGGCGTCGGTTGCGCGGCTTATGTCGAAACAGCGTTCGGCGGCTGACGCCACGCCCACACCCGACGCTGTCGGGGTTGCTGAACCGGATGGGGGAAGCGAATCGCAGCCTGATGAGGCGGTCAACGGCGCGGAAGTGTCGAGTGAAGCCGAATCTGAAACAGTGAGCGCAGACGCAAGCGTGGAAACTTCCGCACAGACACCGGTAGAAGAAACCTTTTCTTCTACCGACGATGCCCCGCCGCGTGAACGGATCGCGCTGCGGCAGCGGGTGGGGGCGGTGTTGGCGGTGCTGGCAGTGCTGCTGTTCATCTGGACAGCGCATGAGTTTCGCCCCGGCTATATCGAAGGTCCGCCGTACACCACGCCGGTCATCATCATGATCGCGGGGGCGCTGATGTTGGGCGCGGCGATCTTCGTCAGCGGAAAACGCGAACCGATCACGATGCCGCAAGATGTGACGATCACGCCGTCGAAGATCAATTGGCGGTGGACGTTGTTGGGGATCGCACTGCTGCTGCTTGACGCGGAGATCAGCGGGAAACTGCTCAAGATCGAATTCTTGCTCGTGGTATCGACGCATATCCAGTACGCGATTTGGATGGCAGGGTTAGGATTCCTCGCGTATGGAATGGCTGGCGCGCCGCGTCTGCGCATCCCGCGTTATGACGCGCGGCATGTCGCGGCGCTGGCGTTGATCCTCGTGCTGGCGTTCGCGCTGCGGGCGTTTGGATTGGGCGATACGGTTTGGCAGTCGATTGACGAAATCCACTGGATGAACGGCGTCCAGATGATCAAATGGGAGCGCGACGCTTATAACCTGTTCATCTCGCCTTCCGGGTTTCAGGGCATTACAGCCGTTTATACATACTGGAACGCGGGTACGGTCGCGTTGTTCGGCACGAATTGGGTTGGGTTGCGCATGGTCAACGCGGTCATCGGCGCGTTCACGGTGCTGGCGATGTACGGGCTTGGGCGGGCGCTGTTTGACCGACGAATGGCGCTGATCGCCGCGCTGGTCTTGGCGACCTTCCCGCCGCATATCCACTTCAGCCGGATTTCGATGGCGCATATCACCGATGGGTTTGTCGGCGTGGCGCTGATCATGTTCGTCGTGCGTGGGATGCGGTGGGGACACCGCTCGGATTGGGTGCTGGCGGGGATTACACTGGGACTCAGCCAGTATTTCTTTGAAAGCGGTCGTCTGCTGTTCCCTGTGCTGGCGGTGGCGTGGTTCTTTGGGATGATCCTGTTCACGCCGAAGGCGCGCCAACATGTGCGCGGGATGGTGATCGTGCTCGTCGTCGCTGCGATTTTGGCTGTGCCTGTGTATTACACAATCGTCGTGCGCGGCGATACCGGATTCGCGCGCATGGGTCACAGCAGCAGCGTCAATGTCGATTGGGTGCCGCTGTTCCGCGACGGGATTCAAGAGGGTGATCTCGAACAAGCCGCGTCTTGGGCGCTGACGCCGTTCTTGTTCTACGTGCACGGGCGCGAAAATCCTGACTTCTGGGGCGGACCGTACAGCCTGCTGCATCCGGTGATCGTGCCGCTGTTCCTGCTCGGCTTGTTCTACTGTGTGTGGCGGCTGAGATCGCCTACAAATATGCTGCCGCTCTATGTGATAGCGACCGGGTTAGGCAGTTCGTTGATGACGGAAAAATGGGGATCACCGCGCTTTATCATTGTGATGCCGATCATGGCGCTGTTGATCGCTATTGGCATCCGGTACGGGTTAGCGCTGATGATCCCCGGCGAGACGTTCAAAAAAGCGCGGCAGAGCCTCGCGTCTATGAATGAGTGGCGCATCCCGATCACGGCGGGGCGGGCGCTGATGGGACTCGTGATCGCGGTGGTGATCTTCCACCCGATCTACTACTTTGGGGAACATCTGAGCGTGTTTAATGCGCGTCTGCTTTCGAGCCGCCCTTACCCGGATATGTACGACGCAGTTGAACGGTCGATGGCATACGATGCGGCGACGACACAGGTTTATATCATCAGCACCTTCCGGGCGGATTTCAACGTAGCGCGCGGGATGCACGATTACTTCGTATGGGTTGAACATCCGTATCCATTGGAGACGATCGCGGCGAGTGAGTTCACACAGGAATTTATCGCCGAGCTCCCTCGTGACCGGGATTACCTGTTCATGGTCGAACCGGGGTTGAACGAGGTCATCGCTGACTTGGTGATGGCGTTCCCGACGCTGTACCCGCCTGAACCGAGCGAGCGTGATCTGCCACCGAATAAGCAGTTTTGGGCGTACTATGCCCCGATGAACGTTTCGCGTTAGAATTCGATAAGTTGAGCGGAAAAGGGGCGATTCGCTATTTGAATCGCCCTTCAAAAAATGCAATAATCGAATCGTCATTTGATTTCAAGGAGAATCGCGTGGTTTCTTTTACTCCCACCGACGAGCAAAAACAGCTTGTCGACACCATACGCCGTTTCGCGGTGAATGATGTACAGCCCGCCGCGCATGAAGCCGATGAACACGCCGAATTACCCACCAGCTTGGTCAGTACGGGTTGGCAGATCGGGCTTGTCCCGACGGCTGTTCCAGAGGATTTGGGCGGTTTGGGCGAGATGAGCGCGCTCACGGGCGTGCTTGCCGCCGAAGAACTCGCTTTTGGCGATCTTTCGCTGGCGATGCAGGTCCTGAGTCCGGCACTGTTCGCGTATCCGATTATTCTTTTTGGCACGGCAGAACAGCGTGAACAATATCTGCCGCTTTTCTTGGAAGAACAAGCCCCGCGTGTGAGCGCCGCTCTGCTTGAACCCGGCGTTTTCTTTGATCCGCGTCAACTGAAAACGACGGCTTCGCGCGATGGCGAAAAAGTGCGCTTGAACGGCGTCAAGGCTTATGTGCCAAACGCGGACAATGCCGATTCGCTGCTGGTGTATGCGCGTGACAGCGAAAGCGGTCAGGTCGATGCGTACATCGTCAATAAAGGTACGCACGGCGTGAGCGTTCAGGCGAAAGAAGATTTGATGGGACTGCGCGCACTGCCGAAGTATCGAGTTGCGTTTAGCGAGGCGGAAGTCGATGCGCCGTGCCGCTTGGGTGGCGCGGAAGGGGCGAACTTCGCTGCATTGTTGAATCGCGGGCGCGTTGCGCTGGCGGCGATGGCAGTCGGCGTGGCACGGGCAGCGTTTGAATACGCGCGCGATTATGCCAAGCAGCGTGTCGCGTTCGGCGTGCCGATTGCCCAGAAACAGGCGATTGCGTTCATGCTGGCGGAGATGGCAATCGAAGTCGACTCGGCGCGGTTGATGGCGTGGGAAGCAGCCTGGAAGATCGACAAGGGCGACGATGTCACCCGCGAGGCGTATCTTGCCAAGCAGTACGCCGATAAGATGGTGTTGGAAGTAACCGACCGCGCCGTTCAGGTGTTGGGCGGCTATGGTTTCATCCGCGAATACCCGGCGGAGCGTTTGCTGCGCAACGGGCGCGGTTTCCCGACGTTTGAAGGCATGGCGATTGTTTAAAAGGTGACGTGATGGCGATTAGTTTTGAAATTCCTCAAAATTTGCTCAGCCAGATGGACATGGTGAAGGGCGTCGCGGAGTACGTCATGCGCCCTGTCAGCCGTGAACTGGACGAAAACGAACATCAGCGCCCGGAACAATTCTTTCAAATGACATGGGGCATGATGCGCGACAACCAGAAGCGCCAGCTTGAGAAACTCATGGCGGGCGACAGCGGAAAGAAGCGCGAAGGTCCGAGCACGACGATTTTACGCTTGATGCTGATGATCGAGATGCTGTCATGGGGTGACGCGGGCGTGTATCTGTGCCTGCCCGGTGGCGCGCTCGGCGGCGCGGCTATCGAAGCAGTTGGCACACCGGAACAAAAAATGCGCTTTTTGAGCCGCTTTGCCGAAGGCGACGTTCCGGCATGGGGCGCGATGGCGATGACCGAACCCGGCGCGGGGTCAGACACGAGCGCGATCCGCACGCGGGCTGTGTTTGATGAGGTGACTCAGGAATGGGTGCTGAACGGCGAAAAAATCTTCTGCACGAACGGCAAGCTGGCGTTGGAAGAATCGCAAGGGCTGGTCGTGGTGTGGGCGACGATTGATCCGACGGCGGGGCGCGCGGGAATGCGTCCGTTTGTGGTCGAAGCGGGGACACCCGGCGTGACGGTGACGAAAGTCGAGATCAAGCACGGCATCCGCGCTAGCGATACGGCGTCGATTGTGCTGCAAGATGCGCGCATCCCGGCGGATAACATCCTCGGCAGCCCGCAGGTGCAGAAAGAAGGCGGCGGCGGTTTCAAGGGTGCGATGGCGACCTTTGATGCGACCCGTCCGTTGGTGGCGGCGTCGGCGTTGGGGATCGGGCGCGCTTCGCTTGAACTGGTCAAGCAGACATTGAAAGAGAACGGCGTCGAAATTCCGTATGATCAGCCGTATCACAAGCTGACGGCGGTTCAGCGCGATGTGCTGGAAATGGAAGCGCAGTTACAGGCGGCGTATCTGCTCACGCTGCGCGCGGTGACGCTGTTGGATCACGGCGAACCGAATAATCTTGAATCCGCGATGTGCAAGGCGAAAGCGGGCAAGATCGTCACGCAGATCGGGCAGAAATCGGTGGAACTGCTCGGCGCGCTGGGGTACGGCAAAGAGACGCTGGCTGAGAAGTGGATGAGGGACTCCAAGATAAACGACTTATATGAGGGTACAGGTCAGATCAACACGATGATCGTGGCGCGGCGTATCTTGGGGTACAGCAATAAGGAACTGAATTAGGCGCAAACGCAACCCCTCCCCCGACCCCTCCCCGCTGGCGCCGGGAGGGGAGAAAGGGACGGACGACAGCAAACAAATGCAGTGGTTTATTCAAACACAACGAGGATTCTTCTATGGCATACAAAGTACGCAAAGCCGCTGTCATCGGCAGCGGGACGATGGGCGGCGGGATCGCAACGCTGCTGGCGGGTGTCGGTGTGCAGGTGACACTGCTCGACATCGCCGCCAAAGATACCCAGCCCGGCGATCCGCCCGCCAAACGTCAAGCGATCGTCGCGGAGGGTTTCAAACGCGCTGCGACCAACCGCCCGCCTCAGGTGTTGAGCGCGGGTGATCTCGACCTGATCAAGATCGGCACGATTGAGGATGATCTCGACAAGATCGCCGATGCCGACTGGATCATCGAAGTGGTGGTCGAACGGCTGGATGTGAAACAGAACTTAATGGCGCGGCTGGCGGAGGTTGTTTCGCCGCACACGATCATCAGCACAAATACGTCAGGACTGCCGATCCACAAAATCGCGGAACACCTCGACGGATCGTTTAAGCGGCGCTTTTTGGGAACCCATTTTTTCAACCCACCGCGCTATCTGCGTCTGCTCGAAGTGATCCCGATCCCTGAAACTGACCCGGAGATCGTCGAGTTTATCGCGCATTACGGGACGGATGTGCTCGGTAAGGGCGTGGTGCTGTGCCAAGATGAGCCGAACTTCATCGGCAACCGCTTTATGACGATGAGCGGAATGCAGATGGTGAATTACACGCTCGACAACGGTTTCACGGTGGATGAAGTCGACTCGCTCACGGGTCCGCTGATCGGTCGCCCGAAGACGGCAACGTTCCGGTTGAACGATCTGGTTGGGATCGATGTGGCGGTCGGCGTGGCGCGCAACCTGTACCCGGCGATCCCGAATGATCCGGGGCGCGTGATCCTCGAACACGCGGGCACAACGGCGCTGTTCGATAAGATGCTGGCGAATAAATGGCTCGGCAACAAGAGCAAGCAGGGCTTCTATAAAGAAGTGAGATCGCCGGCGGGTGAGAAAGAATTCCACTCGCTCAACCTGCAAACCTTTGAATATGAGCCGCCCGGCAAACCGCGCTTTGAGAGCGTGGGCAAGCATCGCAAGATCGAGAACACGGGCGCGCGCATCAAGGCATTGATCAACGAGGATGACCGCGCCGCAAAACTGCTGTGGCATCACCACGCCTTTTATCTGGCATATGCGTCGAACCGCGTGCCAGAGATCACCGAGTCGATTGTCAACGTCGATAACGCGCAAAAATGGGGCTTCAGCCATGAGATGGGTCCCTTCGAGATTTGGGACGCGATCGACGTGGCGGAGACTGTCCCAGAGTTTGAGGCGGCGGGGTATCCGGTCGCGCAGTGGGTGAAGGATATGCTGGCGAAGGGGATCAGCACTTTCTACCAAAAGAACGCGAACGGCGACGTGACTGGCTTTTACAGCCCGCAAACAGGCGCGTATGTGCCGCTCAAGACGAGCGCGAAGGCATACAAAGTCGAGTCGCTGCGTAAGCGCGGCGCGGAAGTGGCGCGCAACGCGGGCGCAAGCATCCTCGATATGGGCGACGGCGTGGCGCTGCTTGAATTCCATTCTCCGGCGAACGCCATCGATCAAGATGTGGTCGATATGGCATGGGAAGCGCTTGATCTGCTGGAAACGCGCTTCGATGCGCTGGTCGTCGGCAACGATGGCGAACGCTTCTGCGTTGGTGCGAATCTGTTCATGGTGGCGATGTCGGTGCAGGGCGGTCAGCTTGAAGGACTTGAGCAGATGCTCAAGCGCACGCAAGATGTGACGCTGGCAATGCGCCGCGCTTCTAAGCCCGTCGTGATCGCGCCGCACAATATGGCGCTCGGCGGCGGCGCTGAGATGATCATGGCAGGTGCGCGGGTGGTCGCGCATCAGGAGCTTTACGCGGGCTTGGTCGAAGTCGGCGTTGGTTTGATCCCCGGTGCTGGCGGCGTCAAAGAGATGGTGCGCCGTCTGGTTAATCCGGTCATGGCATCGCATCCGAATGCCGAAGCGCTGCCGCACCTGCAAAAAGCTTTTGAACAGGTGATGCTGGCAAAAGTCAGCGGGAGCGCAAAAGAAGCGCGCGACATGGGGATTTTGCAGCCGGGGGATCGCATTGTGATGAATCGCGAACAGCTTCTCGGTGAAGCGAAGCGCGAGGCGATTCACATGGCAGACGGCTATATCCCCAACAATCCGGCGAAGGTGTACGCGGCGGGGCGTGATGTGTATGCGGCACTGCAAATCGCCGTCGAGGGTTTCCTTGAGGCGCGTCAAGCGAGTGAGCATGACGCGTTGATCGCGCGGCGGTTGGGATTCGTCCTGACGGGCGGCGCGGTCAGCGAACCGGGTTGGTTGGATGAGCAGGTCTTCTTGAACTTGGAGCGTCAGGTCTTCTTGGAATTGGTGCAGACGCAAAAGACGCTCGAACGCATGGCGTTCATGCTGCAAAACAACAAGCCGCTGAGGAATTAGGGCGGCTCGCGAGCCGTCCGAATCATCATACAACATTTGCGGGCGCGTCACGACGCGCCCCTACAACGCAGATGTCACCCTTCACCGAGGGTAAAGGTAGACTCAGAAAGACGGGGGAGCGCGTGGAAAAAGAACAGGATGTGGTGTTTCGCACCGGGCTGACGATCCTTGACGAGCGCGGCGCATACGAACCGCGTGACGGCGTGCGTGTCGCGCATGTGTACGAGGACGAGAAAATTCACATGGAAGCGCTGCTCCCGCTGCAAGGCGGCGGGCAAATCGAGAATTTCCTGATCAGTGTGAAGATGTTCCCACAGGACGAAATGCCGATTCAGCCGTTCGGTATTCCCAAAACGCCGCCGGAAAAAGAGACGCCTGTATTTGTGTGGCGCGGCGTGGCGCGTTACTACCGTCCGGGGCGGTGGGAAGTGTACGTCCGGCGGCTGCTTGAGCAAATCCGCGCAGAAGATCAGGTGGTGGATGCGCTCAATGGGCATCCGATAGACGACAGCGAATTATTTCCTGAAGAAGATGAGGCGAAAGCGTAACCTTATGCGTGAAGCAGTAATCGTCGCGGCGGCGCGTACCGCCGTCGGAAAATCCAAAAAAGGCGTGACCCGCAGCGTGCGTTCGGATGACATGGCGGCGGCGGTGATCCGCGATTTGATGCAGCAGACCGAAGGCAAGCTCGATCCGAATGAGATCGATGATGTGGTGATCGGCTGCGCGATGCCGGAAGGCTCACAGGGTTTGAACTTTGCCCGCGTGATCGCGCTGCGCGCCGGTTTGCCTGTCGAAGTGCCGGGGCAGACAGTCAACCGCTTTTGTTCGAGCGGCTTGCAGACGATCGCCCAATCAGCGGAGCGGATCATCTCCAACGGCGCGGATGTGATCATCGCGGGCGGCGCGGAAACGATGTCGCTTGTGCCGATGAGCGGATTCAAGATCAGCCCGAACCCGTACATGGCAGAAAATGATCCCGCCGTTTATATGTCGATGGGTCACACGGCGGAGCATGTTGCGGATGAGTTCAACGTCAGCCGCGAAGACATGGACGAGTTCGCCTATAACAGTCACATGAAAGCGGCGCATGCGACCGACGCCGGATACTTCCGCCGTGAGATCACGCCGTTTGAGATCGAGGAGACGTTCTTCAATGACGACGGCGAACGGATCACGCGGACGATTATGCTGACGGAGGATGAGCATCTGCGGCGCGAGACGACGATCGAAGGACTGGCAAAGCTCAAGCCGGTGTTCCGCGAAGGCGGGCGCGTGACGGCAGGGAACTCCAGCCCGTTGAGCGATGGCGCGGCAGGGGTGATCATCATGGAAGCGGGGAAGGCGGCGCAGTTGGGATTAAAACCGCTGGCGCGCTTCGTCGGCTTCAACGTGGCGGGTGTGCGTCCGGAGATCATGGGCGTGGGACCGATCAACGCGATTCCGAGACTGCTCAAGCGCACGGGCATGAGCTTGAATGACATCGACTTGATCGAACTCAACGAAGCATTTGCGGCGCAGTCGCTGGCGGTGATCCGTCACCTTGAGATGAATCCCGAAAAAATCAACGTAAACGGCGGCGCGATTGCGCTCGGTCATCCGCTCGGCTGCACAGGGTCTAAGCTGACGGTGCAGTTGATCAATGAGATGAAGCGGCGCGGCAGCAAATATGGCATGGTGACGATGTGCATCGGCGGCGGCATGGGCGCGGCGGGCATCTTCGAGAACCTGAACTGAGTCAAACCGCGAAGTACTTTTGAACCACAAAGGACATAAAGAAAGTAAAAAATGTGTCCGGTGAATTAGTGTGCGTCAAAGCGCTTCGCGGACGCACTTGCGGGAAAAATGTCACCTGTGATGAGTAACAATTCTCGTTATTCATCACAGGTTTCCTACCCCCTAAGCACAGCATCCTAACCTTCGCATATCGTATACTTGTTTGTGCATATCACGTTTTAAGAAACGTGGTATTCTTAACGTGTTGGGGTCAGAACAGCCTTTAAAATTGCAGTAATCTGTTCTGCCAAGATTGGCTTATGTTTGGTTAGGTGACTTTATGAGTGTCCCTACAAACCTTGAGTTTGCGAATGAAGTTAAGGCTGATCGGCTGCGCACGCTGTGGCGTGTGACGCTGATCGTTAGTTTGATCGCCGCGTGGGTTCTACTGAATGTCGCACTGCTTCAGCGCGAACCCGTCAGTTCGCTGATTGTGCCGCTGTTGTTTCTGACAATCGGAAGTTTTCTGACTCGTCAGGCACAGCAGTTCAGCACGCTTGAGTTTGCATCGTGGGTGTACGCCCTCGGCGGGTTGATCGCCATTGGAACAGGGTTGGCGTTCCGCGATCCGATCCTGAATATGTACCTGCCGTTTGCGTTCCCGCTGATCGTGTTCGTCGTCGGGTTGATGCTTCGCCCCGCGAATACGTTTCTTGTTTTTATTGCGGCGTCGCTGCTCACGATCTTTGTGCCCGCACTGACGACTGGAACGATGGCGACGTTCGCTATCCCGCAGTTTGCGGCGGTCGTGATTACGCTGTTCGCGGCACTGCTCGCCATGCAGGTGACAGGCGATCTGGGGCAGGTGACGGAATGGGCGCTGATGAACTATCAGCGCGAACGCCGCATCAGCAACGAGTTATTTGACAACCGTCAGGAACTTGAGCGCAGTTTGGCGCGCACCCAAGCCCTGAGCGAACGTCTACAGGAAACGAATACCGAACTCGATCACGCACGCTCTGCAGCGGAAGAAGCCAAGCATTTTCGCGGGCAGTTTCTCGCCAACATGAGCCATGAACTCCGCACACCGCTGAACGCCATCATCGGCTTCAGCGAAACGATGCTCAAGTATCCGGCGATGTATGACGGCGTGGTGCTCCCCGGCGCGTATGAAGCCGACCTCCAGCAGATTTACACCAGCGGGCGCCAGCTTCTCAACTTGATCAACGACATTCTTGACCTCTCCAAAGTGGATGCGGGTAAGCTCGATATTCGACTCGGTCAGGTTGATCTCAAGCCGCTGGTGAACAGCGTGCTGTCAACGGCATCTGGTTTGGTGAGCCAGAAGCCGATCAAACTTGAGCTTTCGCTGCCCGACGTGATCCCGCCTGTCTACGCGGACGAAGCGCGCGTGCGCCAAGTGCTGCTCAACTTGTACAGCAACGCCGCCAAGTTCACCGATCAGGGCGTCATTCGGCTGACAGTCACGCCTCAAGAAGACGGGGTACTCGTCAGCGTGCGCGATACGGGTTCTGGTATCCCTCATGAGAGCCTTGAGTTGATCTTTGAGGAGTTCAAGCAAGCCGAAACCGGCATCCGCGATCCGCGTGCAGGGGCGGGCTTGGGTTTGACGATTTCGCGCCAACTGCTCACGTTAATGGGTGGGCGGATTTGGGCGGAAAGCGAATTGGGAAGGGGAAGTACCTTCCATTTCGTGCTGCCGTATTGGCACGAGCCGAGCAGTGAAGTTCCAAGTGCTGCGGACGCACCACAAGCGAACGTCCTAGAGACCGCTCCGCAGCAGTCGTAGTTCGGTGCACATGCTAAGGATTTCAATATGAAGATAATGTATGTTGAAGATAACCCGGCGAATCTCTCACTCCTTCAACGAATCGCGCGCATGGGCAACCACACGGTGATTTCCTACACGGAAGGCGAGTCGGCGTTAGAGAATTTTGAACAAGATAAACCCGATCTCGTGTTGATGGATGTTCAACTCTCCGGGGGACTTACCGGGCTTGATGTCGTGCGTCAGCTTCGGGGGCGCGGACACCGGACGCCGATTGTTGCGGTGACGGCTTACGCGATGACGGGTGACAAAGAGCGCTGCATTGAAGCGGGCTGCGATACATACATTGCCAAGCCGCTTCCCGTTCAGGAATTGGTGGAACTGGTGCAGCGCTATGAGAACATCGTCAAAGGTACGCCGGTGATCAAGCCGCTGACGGGGATGCTGACCAGCCCTACAGCAGCCCAGCCCGCCGCCGCACCCACAAGCGAACCCGTAGTCGCTGTTCCGCCGTTCGTATCGGCTGAAGGCACAACGCCAAACGCGAAAGCGGAAGGCGACGCCGAGAAGCCCGAAACGAAGCCGGAAGGCGATGCCAAGAAACCCGAAGCGAAAGCGGAAGGTGACGCCGAGAAGCCCGAAGCGAAGTCCGAAGCGAAGCCGGAAGACCAGACGGAATCGACACGATTGGCGCTAAACGACCCCGCAAAAGCTGCGGGGCAGCAGAGCTAGTTTGCACGTCTGACCCCTCTCTGAGGCACCGCGCGTCGCACGGAGAGGGGAAACACGTCACCTAAGCAGGTTGAGCAAATGCGGGCGCACTTCAAATGTGAGCGTGCGCCCTTCGCGGTATTCCCCATCTAATTCTAATGCCAACGGCGGCGCGGGCGGCTCAACATAGAGTTCGACCCGGCGCGCGCGCCCCTGCATCACGGCGGGATGTGTGAGGTGTTCGCCTGTGTATACGAGTCGCAGCGTTGACAGTAGGGTGAAGCGTGACGCTTCTTTGACCAGCACAATATCGAATAAACCGTCATCAACTTGCGCATGCGGGGCGATCTTCATGCCCCGCCCGAAGGTTGTCCCGTTTGCGATGGCGACGAGATAGGCTTTGCCGTTGAACCAGTCCGCGCCGTCGAGTTTGACGGCGATGCGAGGCGGGGAATACCGGAGGATCGACTCGACGGTGGCGGCGAGAAATGCCCATGAGCGCTTGACATGCAGTTCCATGCGGCGGACGACATCACCCCCCATGCCACCGCTGGCGATGTTGAGGAAGTACTCGCTTTTGCCTTCACTTTCATAGGTGAGGATGCCGAGATCGACCGGAGCGGGAACGGTATTCACGATCCAATCGGCAATGCCAGTGATGCTGGCGAGGGGAGCGCCAAGACCGCGTGCCCAATCGCGCCCTGTGCCGATTGGCACGCTGCCGTAGACAAGCGGCGGGTCTGTGCGGGTTTTGTTGAGCGCAATCACTTCGTTGATGACGGCGTGATTTGTGCCATCGCCGCCAATGGCGATCACGCGCTGCACGCCCGCCGCGACAGCTTCATGTAAGCGGGGGGCAATCTCGTCAATGGTTTCTGTAACAGCGACCGAGAATTCCCCGATGCGCGACTGAATAAGCGGTTCAATCTGCGACCAAACCCGCTGTGCCGTACCGCTTCCGGCATGCGGGTTCAAAACAAAGATTGTTTTCATTCTTGTTGGCGATCATCTGTCTCGAAAATAGTTGGCGTTATTCCGGTGTAACGCCATCATGCACCAATGAGAGCTTCAGGATGCGCTCAAGCTCGTTCATCGTAAAGGGCTTGAGCAAATAATCCGTCGCGCCGCCGGATAACGACGGGGCACGATCTGCACCTGAACCACTCATGGCGACGAAGCGAAACGCCGGAAACCGTGCATTTTCGCGGATAGACCGCAAGAATGTCAATCCGTGCATTCCCGGAAGGGTCAGATCACACAAGATCAGCGTAGGCGAAAACTTGCCCGTTTCCAGCAAGTCGAGCGCGGTTTCCGCGTCAAGCGCTCTGGCTGCGCGATGTCCGAGTGCTTCGACAAGGCTGCACAGGACATCCGCAAGATCCCTATCGTCTTCGATTACGAGTACGTTTGCCATTCGCAACTGCTCCTCCGCCGTCTTTACTGGCGAATGTGACCGCTGCCCGTAACAACCCATTTATAGGTTGTCAGTGCTTCCAATGCCATAGGACCACGCGCATGCAGCTTCTGCGTGCTGACCGCAACTTCCGCTCCTAAACCGAGCGCCCCGCCATCGTTAAACCGTGTGCTTGCATTGACAAATACCGCTGATGAATCGACTTCGCGGACGAAACGCGCCGCATGATCCGAATTTTCGGTGATGATGCAGTCCGAATGATTCAGGCTGTGCGCTTCGATGTGCGCAATCGCTTCGTCAAGCGACTGTACGACCTTTAGCCCCAGCACAAGTGACATCCATTCGGTGCTGAAGTCGTCATCCCCGGCAGGCGATACCGTATGCGCCGCGTCGCCAAGATCGGCAGCGCGCAGAATCGCCAGCGCTTCGGGGTCAGCGCGGAACGTGACACCTGCGGGCGCGAGATGCGCGACGATACGTGGCAGCGCATCAGCGGCGATCTCCCGCTGAACCAAGACTGTATCAAGCGAATTGCACACGGATGGGCGCTGTGTCTTGGCGTTGTGAATGATCGGCAGCGCTTTGTCCATCATGCCCGTTTCGTCAATATAGACATGGCAGACACCAACGCCGCCCGTGATCACCGGAATCAAGCTGTTTTCGCGGCAGAATTGATGCAGTGATGCGCCGCCGCGCGGAATGATCAAGTCGATGAATTCATGCAAGCGGAGCATTTCCAGCACGTATGCGCGATCAGGATCGGTGATCAACTGGATCGCGTCCGGGGGGAGGCTGCCTTCTTCGGCAAGCGCGGTTTGAATCACGCTCACGAGGGCGGTATTGCTGTGGAGTGTTTCACTGCCACCGCGCATGACCGCCGCATTGCCACTTTTGAGGCAGATCGCCGCCACATCGACTGTGACATTCGGGCGGTTTTCGTAGATCACGCCGATCACACCGATGGGGGTGCGGCGGCGGTGAATATTCAGCCCGTTTTCCAGCGTGCGCTCATCAAACGTTTCACCGACCGGATCGGGGAGTCGGATTACGGTGCGCAGATCCTCTACGATGGCTTCGAGCCGTCCTTTAAGCCGGATGCGATCCAAAAGGGCGTCTTTTGTGCCGCGTTCACGCGCTGCCGCCAAGTCGCGCGCGTTCGCCTCAAGAATTTGCGCCGATTCCCGCTCAAGCGCTGCCGCGACCGCTTCAAGCGCTCGGTTCTTCTGTGCTGTGGTCACTTTGGCGAGGCTGCGCGCAGCAGCTTTCGCTTTCATTCCGATGTGGCGCATATCCATGACTGTGTTTCCTAAGTTCCTTCTTTATCGTAACACAACTAAGTTGTTGCGGTGTATAATGGCATCTCCATAAGAATAACCGAGAATCTCGGTAATGCGCGCAGAACGCTGCCCGCACAAGCGGCGCACTTCGTCGCTGCTGTAGCTGGTCAGCCCGCGCGCGATCGTATGCCCGTCGGGGGCGATCACGGAGAGCGCCGCGCCGCGCTCGAAGGTGCCATCGACGGCGGTAACCCCAACAGGGAGCAGGCTTGCGCCGCCGAGCGTGAGGACATCGACCGCGCCCGCATCAACGCTGACTTTTCCGTGTGATTTATCCATCAGCAGCCATCGTTTTCGGCTTTCGACCGGATCAGCGGCAGGGGCGAAGGTTGTGCCAAGCGATTCCCCGGCGATCAGCCGCTCAAGGACATTCGGTTCACGCCCGCTGGCGACAACGGTTGTGACTCCGCTGCGCGTGGCAAGCTGGGCGGCTTGCAGCTTTGTTACCATGCCACCCGTCCCGACTCCCGCTGCATCTGTGCCGCCCGCCAGCGCGAAGATCGAGTCGTCGATTTTGGCGACATGAGCGATCAACCGGGCGTCGGGGTTGGCGCGAGGGTCTGCCGTGTACAGCCCAGCTTGATCGGTGAGGATGATCAGGCGGTCGGCTTCAACGAGTGTAGCGACGAGCGCAGACAGATTATCGTTATCCCCCACGCGAATCTCGTGTGTGGCAATCGTATCGTTCTCGTTGATGATCGGAATAATGCGATGATCGATCATCGTCAGCAGGGTATCGCGGGCGTTCAAGAAGCGGGCGCGGTCGGCGAAATCTTCACGGGTGAGCAGCACTTGACCGACGACATGCGCGTAAATCTCAAAAAGTTCGGAATAAATGTGCATCAGGCGGCTTTGCCCGACCGCCGCAAGCATCTGCTTGGCGGGCATGGCACGCCCTGAATCCGGGAAATCCATGGCTTCGCGCCCGGCGGCGACCGCGCCCGACGAAACAAGCACGATCTCGTGCCCTGCTTCGCACAGCCGCACTGCTTGCTGAACCAACTCCAGCATACGAGGACGGCTCAATCGGCGGCTTCCGCCGGTCAGCGTACTCGTACCCACTTTGATGACGATACGTTCAAGCGGCATACAACCCTCAAACTTTGGAACACAGTATGAAGATTATAATCGATGAAACGAGTCACAAGAAAAACGGCATCATAGGGGAAACATCGATATGATTTCACATTCTAGCGCAAAATCGATTTTGCGCGCGCGTTTGACATTAGAAGGTTTGAGTATAGGCGATGCTTACGGTGAGCAGGCGTTTAGTCCGCGCCGTTTGCAGGCGCAGATCATCTCCAACAACATTCCGTTGGGGGCATGGGGCTACACCGACGATACGAATATGGCGTTGTCGATCTTTGAACTGCTGCGATTGGATGGCGCGATTGATCAGGACAAACTGGCGAAAAGCTTCGCGCGTCACTTTGACCCGTCGCGCGGGTACGGACCCGGAGCGCGGCGGCTGCTGACAGAAATTCAAAACGGCGGCGATTGGCGCGTGCTGTCTCGCCAGATGTTCGGCGGTCAAGGATCATTCGGGAACGGCGCGGCGATGCGGATCGCGCCGCTGGGGGCATACTTCGCAGATGATTTCGATCAGGTGGTTGAACAGGCGCGCTTGTCGTCGGAAGTCACGCACGCGCACCCGGAAGGAATCGCCGGAGGGATCGCGGTCGCGGTGGCGGCGGCAGTAGCAGCCCGCGCCGCCGGAAACCAAGCACCGGATCGCGCCGCGTTGATCGATCAGGTGATCGCGTATGTGCCGGAGAGCGAAGTCCGCTCGAAGCTGATCCGCGCCCGCGATATAGGATCAAATACGTCAATGGATGGGGTGGTCAGCCAACTGGGGAACGGCAGCGAGATCAGCGCACAGGATACCGTTCCCTTCTGCTTATGGGCGGCGGGCGAGTTCTTGTCGAATTATGAGCGCGCACTCGTCACGACGGCGCACGCACGCGGCGATATCGACACGAACTGCGCGATTGTCGGCGGAATCGTCGCGGCGTACACCGGGATCGACGCGATTCCAGCGCTGTGGCGCGGCGCGCGTGAACCGCTTCCTGCATGGATCGAGTGATTACGCTTTGGCAAGCGCTTGAACCAGCGCTGCGACTTTGGCACGATCCACCTTGCCATCGGTGCGCGCCGCACCGCCGACATGATATTCCGGCGCGCTCGTGAGTTTTACCCCCGCGACTATGTTGGCGAGAGTCACACCGCCGCCGCACGCAAAATGAATCCGTGTGCCGTAAGCGCGCACCCAATCGCGCAAAAGCGTGCGCGGCGCATCGTCGGGCGCGCCGGAGGGCAAACCGGAACACAATACGCGGTCGGCTCTGCCGCACAGCGCTTCGAGCGTCGATTCGGGATCACGCGCGGCTTCGATTGCGCGGTGAAACGTCATGATCACCTTGGGGTTGATGCTCCGGCAGAGCGCCGCCACTTGATCAAAGAGGGTAAGATCGGCGCTTGCGTCCAGCGTGAGCGCGCCGAATACGATGCCGTCTGCGCCTAAACGCACGGCTTCCTGTGCATCACGCAGAATTTCCGCCGCTTCTAACGGCGAATAGACGAAATCGCGGGCGTGCGGGCGGATAATCACGTTCAATGGAAGCGGGACAGCTTCACGGATGGCGCGGAGTGTCTCAAAGGATGGGGTTAACCCGCCGAGCGCTAATTCGCGGACAATTTCGAGGCTGTCCGCGCCGCCCGCGAAGGCTTCACGCGCATCGTCGGCATCGAGCGCGATCACCTCGAGTTGTTTTTTCGCCCGTTCGGTCATTAAATCACACGTCCGCCGCGCCCGCGCGCTTGATCAACCAGACGGCGAAGGGTTTGCGCGCGCTGCTGGATCATGTTTGGGGACATCGACCCGTCACCCGTGAGCCAATTCGCCATGCCGCACGCGACCGCACCCGCCTTGATGAATGACGGAACATTTTCATCGGTCATGCCGCCGTTGCAGATGAACTTGAGATGACCGAGCGGACCGCGAATCGCCTTGAAATACTCGACGGTTAACGGTCCGATGGGGAACAGTTTGATCAGGTGCGCGCCCGCGCTCCACGCATCAACGATCTCGGTGGGTGTGATCGCGCCGGGGATCATCAAGACGCCGCTCTTGACGACAAACTCGGTGACTTCGCGGCTGAACGACGGCGCGACGACGAAATCCGCGCCCGCGTCGATCACCTGCTTGGCGTGAGCGACGGTGAGCACTGTTCCCATACCGACAACAGCGCCTTCACCATAACGCGCCTTGATCGCCTGCATCGCGTCGATGGGCTGGACGCTGTTCATCGTGAGTTCAAAGACGTTGATCTTCGCGGTCATCAGCGCGTCAGCGACGGCGAGGGCTTTTTGCGGCGGAAAATCTCCGCGAAGCCCCGCCATGAGTGCGCTTTCTTCGAGCATTTGAAATGCCCGCTGTGATTCCATCATGATGCTGCTGTTCTCCCTTTTTTGTTGCGGTTCTCACTTTATCGCGCAAGACTTGACACTAACTATAACAAACCTGATGCGAGGCGCTTCATGAAGATCATCGTCGCGGCGGGGGCGCTCAAGGGGAGCTTGAGCGCGGAGAAAACGACGGTTGCCGTTGTTGCCGGGCTTTTGCGCAGCGGCGGCACGCTGGAACTGGTTAGTCTACCAATTGCGGACGGCGGGGATGGCACGCTCGACGCTTTTTTGAGCCAAGGCGGGACGCGGGTTGATGCCCACGTTCACGACGCGTTAGGACGCGAGATCGAGTCGGCGTTCGGGATTTTGGAGAACGGCACGGCGGTTATCGAAATGGCGCTGGCGGTCGGGTTGGCGCAGCTTGAGCGCGCCGAGGTGACGCCGGAAAACGCGCTGCGAGCGTCCACCTATGGATTGGGGGAACTGATCAAGGCGGCGCTGGCGTATGATGTGCGGCGGATTGTGATCGGCTTGGGCGGGAGCGCTACAACAGACGGCGGAACAGGATGTTTACGGGCGCTCGGCGTGCGTTTTCTCGATGCGGCGGGTCATGATGTTCCGTTTGGCGGCGGATCGCTTGACCGTGTGGTGTCCATCGATGCAAGCGGGCTTGATCCGCGTGTGCGCGCAGTGGATTTTCTACTCGCCGCCGATGTGACCGCTCCGGCAGTGGGAGAAGGCGGCGCGGCGCGGGTATACGCTCCGCAAAAAGGCGCATCTCCGGCGGAAGTCGAACGGTTGGACGCGAATTTGACGCATGTATTCACGCTGATCTACAAGCAGCACGGAATTGACGTGCGGACGATCTCCGGCGGTGGCGCGGCAGGGGCAGCGGCAGCGGGATTGATGGCATTCACCGGAGCACGCATGGCGTCCGGGATTGATACGCTGCTTGACATGGTAAACTTCGATCATGAACTGCGCGACGCGGCACTGGTGATCACGAGCGAGGGGCGGCTGGATCATCAAACGTTACAAGGAAAAGCACCTGCTGGTGTGGCGCGGCGGGCGGCGGCTCATGGTGTGCCGACGATTGTGTTGGCGGGTGGGGTCACGGGGGATGAATCGGCACTGCTTGAAGCAGGCTTGATCCCGTTTCCGATTGTGCCCGCGCCAATGGCGCTAGATGAAGCGCTGCGCGACGCCGAAATGCTGGTCGAACGGGCGGCGCTGCGGCTCGGTTACTTGCTCAAAATAGGGGAGAGACTTCACCGATGAGTACACAAATCATTGAACTGCTCAGGGCAATCTCAGATGATGATCCGCAAATGCGCGAATCGGCGGTGCGCGCGTTAGGGACGCTGATCGGCACAGAACAAAGCGATCCAGCGACGGACATCAATAACATGCTGGTTGGGACAAAACCCTCATCGCTGACCGCGCTTGAGGCAATTCACGCGGCGCTTGACGATTCCGATTGGGGCGTGCGTCAAAGCGCGGCGGAAATGGCGATCAAGCTGGAAACGGATCAAGCCGAAGTCGCCAAGCTGATGTTGGACGAAGATTCGCGTAATCCTGATCCCGAGATTCGGTTGGGTGCGTGCTGGTCGATGGTGCTGCTGCATGATGAGCGGGCTGTGACTCCACTGATTCAACTGCTGTATGTAGACGACCCGATTTTGATCGCCAGCGCGGCGGACGCGCTTGGTGATACGAACGATCAGCGGGCGATTCCGGCGCTACTGAACTTTGTCGAACATGCTGATCAGGATGTTCGCGAGGCGGCGCAAGATGCGCTGGAGCGATTGGGGTATCAAGCGGAGGGGTAGATCACTTGTTTCCCTCCCCTCTCTAACCGAAGGTTAGAGAGGGGAGGGATGAGGAGCACTCCGCTAGACGCGGTTTGGCTGTGTATCGCCGTCGGTGCTCGTCGGGGTGCGGTTCTCGCTGAGGTATGTTCGTACGCGAACACGCCCACGCGCGATATCACGCTTGGTCGGTTCGACCTGATCTTCGCTGTATTCGTCTTGGTCTGCCGACGTATCGCCCCGATATGCTTCATTTGTCGGGTCATAGTCGCGCGGTAGATCCCCGCCGTAGGTGCTGGTATACATACTGCCGTAGTCGTTCCGGTCGCGGATCATTTCGTCCTGTGTGTAGACCGGAGCGCCTTCTTCGTACCCCGTCCAACCTTTGCTGCGGAAGTATGCGCCGCGCGCGTCCACATCAATCGGGTCATAGCTGTACAGGATGTCTTCGACGTGATGCGTCATGCCGTCGTCTAATTGGACGATGACCGCCCAATCCCCGCGCCGCAAACTTTCGGCGTAGACCTCCGAATCGTTGGCAGGATCGCCGCTAAACAGCCAGCGGAAGAATCCGAGCAGTCCGCCAGATGGACGGTTTGCGTCCTCGTATACGCCACCTTCAACACGAACATTATCGCGAGAAACCCCCGCACCGAGCAGATCCGTCTCAACGCGGCGGGCGATGTCTTCTGTTTCGTAGAGTGCAACCATTGTGCGCATGGCTTGATTTCCTCTTGAACTCAACCAACTTGCGCAACGAATTGCTGTCTCCGTCGCGCAACACCCTGAATCCTAGCCGGAGCGCGGCGAAAAACGGCGGGGCGTGTGGTGGGGGTTGTTCCAAGCCGGTTGGGGGATTGTGGGATTAGCCGACTGTTCAAAAGGGGAGAGGCGGCGCATCCGCACGACGCGCCGCACCAGAAGAACGCTAAATCTCCGCGAGTTCGACCACTTCGGGCATTTCCTCGCCCGGATATGGATCGCGGCGGGCAACTTTCGCCATCAGGTAGGTGATCAGCACGCGCACCATGCCGAGGATCGGCACGATCAGGAATGCGCCGAGCGCTCCGCCGACTGCCGCGCCGATGATGATTCCGAGGATGATGAGCGGTAGAGGAAGATTTACGGCATCGCCCATAACTTTCGGCGCAACAGCGTTCCAGATCACCTGCGAAATGACGAGGTTGATCAGCACCGTCACGACTGCCAGCGTGATCGGGTCAAAATCAAGCACGGTTGAGCCTTGAATCAGCGGCATGAGAAAGAGCGGGATCAAGGCGATGATGCCGCCGATGGTAGGGATGAGCGAGATCACGGCGACGATGACTGCGATGATGAACGCTGACGGGATGCCCATAAACCAAAGCTGCAAGTAGGTCAAGACGCCGATGATGAAGCATAGGAACAACTGACCGCGAAAGAAGCCCGTCCACACGCTCATGATCTTCTGCCCTAACAGGCGAAGTTCACGCTGATGGCGCGGGAAACCTTCGAGCGCGCCGGTTTGATAGCGTGGGAGTTCAAACAGGATTACGAGCGAAAGCAGCAGGGAGACGGTCAGCGTAGACATCAGATTGCCGACCGTACTGACGAGCCAGAGCGCCAGTGATCCGACCGTGTTGGCGACGCTCGATGCAACCGCGCCGACGTTGACATTTACCGGCAGCAGACTGAACAACGCCGCTTGGAGATCAAGGAGCGCTGTTTCTGGGTTTTCACTGCCAGCGATCAAATCTTTGAGCGGGAGGGCGAGCGCTGTCGCGTCAAATTGGATGCCGAGCGGTAGATCGATAAAGAACTGCGCGGTATCCGGGTTGGTTGGGTCCCACGCGCTGAGGGTGTCTTGTACCGAAATCAACGCCGCGTTGATGCTCTCAATGACATTCTGCGCGAGGTCAACGAGAGCAGGGACGATGACCAGTACCAGCAAAATGATCAAGAGCAGCACGATCACGAACATGATCAGCACGCAAACCGGATAGGTAAGGGGAGTGCGCCATGCGACCACGCGGGCTGGGACAAACATCAAAAAACTGAGCAAGAAGGTGGTGATCAAGATCGTGATGACCGGAGTGAGCAGGGTAAGCGCCCATACACCAGCGATCACCAAGCCAATCGAGATGAACTGCCGAACCCAAGGAGCCCAATCGGGTTGATAGACACTCGGTTCAGAAGAGGGCAGGGGTGGGGGAATGCTCGCCATGTTTCCGTTCCTTCGGGACGCATCACCTGACATGAATGATGGTATCCCGCCGCTGCGGTTCACGCAACGGGGCGGCATTCCCTGTTTTTAGCGATATTCGGGTAAGTTAATCATGACGACGGTTCCATGCCCAATATTGGATTTGATCGAGAGTTCGCCGTCATGACAGCCGATAATGGCGTTCGCCAACGTGAGTCCAACGCCGATCCCCTGCTGTTCGTCGCGTTCGCGGTCGATTTGCTCAAAGGCACGGAGCGCCGTTTCGATCTGCTCCGGTTCGATGCCATCCCCTTGATCGCTCACTGAAACCCAGACGCGACCCCGCGCAGCACCCTGTGAAATGCGGACGACTCCGTTCGGATGGCAGAACTTGATTCCATTCGAGATCACTTCCGCGAGCGCGTGCTTGAGCGCGGGCGGATTGCAGTAAATCTGCGCCTGTGGTGAGGTTTCGTCATTTTCGACGTTCACACCTTCTGGCGCGTTGTAGGCGAAACGCTTGGCGGCATTGATCGCGCCGGTGAGCACATCCCAAATCGAGATCGCAACACCTTTTTCGGCGATCACTTCACGGCTGAGAAGTCCGGCTTCGAGCTGCGCGATGTAGCTCAACTGCTCGACGCGGTGAGTCAGGCGCATGCTTCCAGCATTGATCGTCAGCAGCATTTCTTCAATTTCTTCATACGAAAGCTGGCGAAGCTGGCGCGTGAGCAAGCCAAGCACCGTGTTAATCGAGATCAACGGGGTGCGGAGTTCGTGCGTCACCATGCGTGCGATTTGCTGCTTGGTTTTTTCGACGCGGGACTGCACCATCACCTGAGTGAGATTGTCATGACGGCGCAGACGTGACTCGACGGCGGAGAGGAGTTCAGCGGCAGAAAATGGTTTGACGAGGTAATCATCCGCGCCGAGTTCCATTCCGCTGCGCTGAGAGTCACGGTCGCCGCGTGCGGTCAAAAAGATAAACGGGATTTCGGACGTCACCGGGTCTTGGCGGAGGCGGCGGAGCATCTCAAAGCCATCCATCCCCGGCATCATAATATCGCACAAAATCAGATCAGGATGGTCGGCGGCAGCAATGCCGAGTCCAACTTCGCCGGTGAGTGCGCCCGCTGCATCGTAGTCTGCATACTGAAGAATCGAAACGAGGTCTTCGAGGAGCGCCCGTTCGTCATCTATAACCAGAATGCGTTTGCTCACAATGGTTGTTCCCCCCCCAACAGCGGGTGATGATATTTTGATATTTATCGTACCGCCGATCCCGATGGGCAAGAATTAACCTTGCGCCCGGCTACAACGTCTCCTTAATTAACTCGGCGAGTTTTAGCGTAATCCCCGGCACGTTCATCAAGTCGTCAAGGCTGGCAGCACGGATTGCAGTGATCGAGTTACCGAAGGCTTTGAGAAGGGCTTTTCGCTTGGCGGGTCCAATTCCGGGGACGGACTCCAAGCGGCTGACCATGCCCATTTTTTGGCGCTGCTGGCGGTGGCTGGTGATGGCGAAACGGTGCGCTTCATCACGCACGCGCTGAACCAGATACAGCGCTTGACTGCGGCGGGGGAGGAGGATCGAACTGGAGCGCCCCGGAACGAAGATTTCTTCAAACTGCTTTGCCAGCGAGATGACGGGAACGCGGTCGGTTAGGTTGAACTCGTTCAGCACTTCAACCGCGACGCCAAGCTGACCTTTTCCGCCGTCGATCATGAGCAGATCAGGGAGGATGCGCCATGTTTCGTCGGGGTCATCTTTGCCGGGTGCGACCGTTTTGGGTTCTTCAAGCGCGTTCTTCCAGCGGTTAAAACGCCGCGTGAGGGCTTCGCGCATCGACTGGAAATCGTCCGGTCCGCCGTGCGTGACCGTGCGAATGTTGAACTTGCGGTATTCGTTCTTCTTCGGGACGCCCTGCACAAACACGACGCGGCTGGCGACAATCGCTGTGCCCTGCGTGGTCGAAATGTCATAACATTCGATGCGGTTGGGCGGTCGGGGGAGTTCCACCATCGACTGAAGCTCGGCGAGGGCAGTTTCCTGCTTGTGTGCGTCTGCTTCCCACTGGGCGCGCAGCATATTGAGCGCTTCTTTGGCGTTTTCTTCGGCAATCCCGACTAGGTCACGTTTATCGCCGCGCTGGGGTACGGTGATCGTGACGCGCTTGCCGCTGCGTTTATCGCGCAGCCAGCGTTCGATAATGCGCACTTCTTCGATATTCTGCGGCAGAACGATTTCGGAAGGAATCTCGCCCGTGCCGCCGTAGAAGCGCTTGATGAACGATTCAAGGATTTCGGGATCGGTTTCGCCTTCCGTGCCGTCGAGTGGGCGGGCGTCACTGCCGATCAGCTTGCCGTTGCGGATAAACAAGATTTGCACGACTGCTTCGCCGTTGTCACGGGCGAGGGCGATCACGTCACGGTCGGCAAAGTCGGCGCTAACAGCCTTGTGCTGGCGCGTAATGTATTCGATAGCGCGGAGTTGATCGCGGATGGCGGCGGCACGCTCAAAATTGAGCGCTTCGGCGGCGGTTTCCATTTCGTCGCTCATGCGCTTAACCACGCTTTCGGATTTTCCTTGCAGCACATCCATGAGTTCGCTGATCATGGTGCGGTACTGCTCTTGAGTTACTGCGCCAATGCATGGGGCGTTGCACAGCTTAATATCATGGAACAGGCATGCACGCGGATCATTCCCCGTGATGTCTCGATCACAGGTGAGATACGGGAATGCTTTGCGGAGAGTTTGCAGCGTGTTTTGCACCGCCCACATGGCGACATAAGGACCAAAGAAGCGGCTGCCGTCGTTTTCGATGCGGCGCGTGGTTTCGACCTTTGGATAAGGGTTGTGCCATGTGATCTTGATATACGGGTAGCGCTTGTCGTCCTTCAAGCTGATGTTGTAATGCGGCTTGTGCCGCTTGATCAGCGTTTCTTCGAGGATGAGCGCTTTGATCTCGTTTTCTTCGACGATGAAATCAATATCGACGATGCGCTGACGCAGTTGCAGCGTCTTCAAGCTGCTTTCGGCGCTGCTGTTGAAGTAGCTGCGCACACGGTTGCGGAGTTTCTTCGCTTTGCCAACGTAGATGATCGTGCCGTTGGCGTCTTTCATCAGATACACGCCCGGTTTAAGGGGCAGATTATGGAGGATCGTTTTGATGTGATCCGAGGGTTCAAACGTCATCGTTTTTTCGCTTGAATTGGGTTCGTTTCTGGATTGATTATACCAAAATCAGAACAAAAAGGCGATTCTTGGATTCTAGCTTTTTACACGGTGTCGGAGCATGCGGAGGCATATAGAAATGGCACAGCAGATGAATGCTCGGCTGTGCCATTTGGGAGGGAGTTGGCGCTTACGACAGGGTGACGTGAATAATCGTTGCTTCGCCGCCTTCGTCATGACGGATCGCGTTTTCGTCATACCGGAGGATAAACCGTTTACCGGGAGGGGTGAGCCAGCGCACGTAGGCGTAAAATACCCCGTACACAACATCATCGGGATACGGGGTACGCGCGCTAACGATAAAGTGCGAGTCGTCCAGCTTTTCTGTTTTGACCCAGCCCACATCGCCGTTTCGGTGGCGCGCTAGATATGTTTTTTCATAGTCGTTCAAGAACTGTTCGACAGTGAGATTTCCCATACCCGGTGGCAGCATTTTGATGCCGAGTTCCCCCGCAGCTAATCCAATTGCGACGAAGTTTGAGCTGTAGTCAAAGCCTTCAGAAATATCGCTCATCACGTTGAGAACAGATTGAAGGGAATACCAACGTTCAGGATCAATGTTCGCCAAGTGATGTGACCGCAGGATATTTTCAATATTCTCGTGATTGATGTTGATGAGAAAAGCGTATGCTGTTGCTCCAGAGAGTTCAGCGTTTGGATCGAATGATTGAAATCGTCCCATGATGATTGCTCCGTTCAATAATGGCGCGGTAATAAGGCAGCGATCGGCAAATGAAAATGCACGACCGCCAGACACAGTATCAACTTGCTGAGTACACTACGCTCAGATTGCAGTATAGTGGAAGATCGCCAAACTATGAGGAATTTTTTACGAACAACAGGTTAATCAAGAGCGTAAACTCAAAATCGTAGAAGACCTTATGGTGTACGTTGTTTCTTCGCAACCGATTTGAATCTGGTTATACTGAAAAGGCGCTTTTCTATCATTAGGCGGCATCATGACAACGCCAAAACCGATCCTGCAAGTCGTCGCTGATACTCCGATTGGACAGCAAACAGCCGATTCACTCATTCAAGAACTGCGCGCCAAAGGTTACACCGTATCAGGGAGCGCGGGCGATGTTCTGGTCGCGGTAATCGCACCCGGCACGAATCCGCTCCAGTTGGTGCAGGCGGCACGCGCGGCAGGTACGCCGATCCTCGTCGTCGCGGTGGGTGCACTGCCGCCGCACTTCGCGGGGAGCGAATACAGCGCGGTTGAGCCTGTCCGCCATGACGGCGCGATTCCGGGGCGCACGCGGGAATTGGTCGAAGACGCGCTTGACGAAATCGCCGCGCTCAAAAAGTCGCCGCCTAAACCCGTGAATCCGGGCGAAACGCCGATCCTAGAAGCGCGTCCATTTGTTCCGCCGTCCACGCCTGTTACCGGGAAACCTGCCGACGCCCGCGTGGAGGTCTCAACGCCTGCCCCTGCAAACCGCAAAATCGGTTGCAGTCCAAGTCTAATCGTCGCGGTGATCGTCACCGCCTTAACGCTGATCTTCGGCTTTCTTGCGCTGTTCCCCGAAGACACGCGTACGGATTGGTTTCGCTCGCTCGGTTTGATCGCTGCCGCAACGGAAACCCCCACCCCAACTGCGACGGCGACTCATCCGCCGCCGACGGACACGCACACGCCAACGGATTCACCGACCGACGCGCCAACGCTTGAGCCGAGCGCGACCGATGCGTCGCCGACAAATGCACCTCCGAGCGCAACAGATACGCCTGAGCCATCGCCCGCAACCAACACGGCGGAAACGGCGGTGGTAGTCGAAGGTGGCATCGAAATACAATTGTTTATCACGGACGATACGTTGGCGATCTATTCAGCAGAAAGCAGCGAAATTATCCCCCAACTGCGTATTACCGACGCGGATGGCGAACTCCATGCGCTGGCGGATTACTCGGCGCTGGCTGGGATTCCGTTCGACTTTGTGAATCCGCCGCTGTGCGTGGTGCTGCGCTTGTCAAACGCCGATTCGCCGTTTCCGCAGGTCTGCCAGAATCTCCCGAACCGGAACAACCTGTTTCGTCACCCGCTCACACAAGCGGATGTGTTCTGGTACGATGCGGTACAGGGCGAACGCGCGCTGGTCATTCTGTTGGATGATACCCCAGCAGGTTATTGTCCGGCGGGGCAGGCGGAATGCACCATAACTCTGCCGGGACAATAATAAGATTGCTTTAAATCTAGTTGATCGGCATGGATTCGCTGGTACTCTGATGTTCACACATTAAGGGGACAACCATATGGCGAACACGAACACGAAAATCCACATCTTTGATCGTTCCACCGACTTCAAAGAATTTAAAGCGGGGGATGTGATCTTCAGCAAAGGTGATGATGCCACCAATATGTACGTCGTGATCGAAGGTGAAGTCGAGATCGATGTGCTGGATGGGTTAGTCGAACATGTCGATAAGGGCAGTTTCTTCGGAGAAATGGCGCTGATCACCGATGAGCCGCGCAGCGCGACGGTTTATGCCAAAACCGACTGCAAAATTGTTCCGGTGGATGAGCGCCGCTTTTTGTTTATGCTTCAGGAAACCCCCGGCTTTGCGCTGTTGATCATGCGCGTGCTGGTCGAACGTTTGCGCCGCCGCAACCAGCATGTGGCGGATCTGCTCAAGAAACTCAACGCCAATATCTAACCCGTTTGGGGGGCGCGGCGCACCACGCCCCCTTTATGCTACAATCAGCCCGAATTGAGTTGTGAGTTGGGTTGATGCACGTTCACGTTTCTGTACTCCTCGATGAAGTCCTCACCTATTTGATGCCAGCGGATAGACCTCTTTTGCGCGTGATAGACGGCACGCTTGGCGCGGGGGGACATGCCGCCGCACTGCTCGAACGCGGCGCGGGGGAACTACTCGGCATTGACGCCGATCCGGTTGCGATCCAACAGGCAAGCGAGGCACTACGTCCGTTTGGCAGCCGCGCTCACATCGTCCATGACAGTTATCTTCATATGGCGGATCACGCGGCTGCGCTCGGCTGGAGCGGTGTTGATGCGATCTTGCTCGATCTCGGTGTGTCGTCGATGCAGTTTGATACGCCAGAGCGCGGGTTCTCGTTCCGGTTTGACGCGCCGCTCGACATGCGCTTTGATCCGGCGGGCGGCGGGACGACTGCTGCGGATTTGGTCAATACGCTGGACGAACGCGAGATCGCTGACCTGTTTTACAAATACGGCGAAGACCCCGACGGACGACGGCACGCACGGGCAGTCGTTCAAGCGCGACCGCTGCACACGACAGGGGAATTGGCGCGGGTGCTGGAAAAAGCCTCGCCGCGCCGGTATGAAGAGAAGATTCATCCGGCGACACGGGCATTTCAGGCGCTGCGGATCGCCGTCAACGACGAACTCGGCGCGGTCGAGCGTGTGCTGCCCGCCGCGATTGATCTGCTCAATCCGGGCGGACGCTTTGCCGTGATCAGCTTTCACAGCCTTGAAGATCGGATTGTGAAAGATGCGTTCAGACTGGCGGCGACGGACTGCATTTGTCCGCCGCAGTTTCCGGTGTGCGTGTGCGATCATCGGGCGAGTGTGCGCTTGCTCCACAAAAAGCCGATCATCGCCAGCGAAGCGGAGATCGACGCGAATCCGCGCAGCCGCAGCGCCAAACTGCGTGTAATCGAGAAGCTGTAGGTCAGGGGAATCAGCGGGATGCAGAATATTCAGCATGCGCTCAAGAAAAACCGGTGGCGTCCGCAGCGGCAGGTGATCGCGTTAGGAACGCTCGGCATTTTTGTGGTGCTCATCATTGGTACGCTGTATTTGTCGCAAGCTTCGCAGATGTCCGCGCTGGGGCGTGAACTCAGCGACTTGATCGAAACCCGCGATAACTTGGAGCAGACAAACGAACAGCTTCGCGCCGAGATCGCCGGATTGCAGGGGATGGGGCGCTTGCAAGCGCGGGCAATTGAACTCGGATTCACGTTTGCCGACCGCGCTGATATTGAGTATCTTGTCGTCGAAGGCTATGACCCGAACCGTGATACGGTGGTTATTCCGCGCGACGTTGAGCCAACGCCGCTGCCCGAATACGAAGAATCGCTGATCGGCTGGATACAGGCGCAGATCGATGCGTACCGCCAGTCGATGCGGTAGAGGACATGTGGATTGACGAACCAGCGCCCCCGCGCACCCGAACATTGGACACGATATCAACCCTTACTGCGCACCCTGCTTGATCAACCGCGATGCGGACTGATCAGTGATTTTGACGGAACGCTCAGTGCGTATGTCGGCAATCCCGCCACCGCTGCGATTGCGCCGGAGAACGGCGTGTTGTTGGATACGCTCGCGCACAAGCTCACGGTGGTAGCGCTTGTTTCCGGGCGTGATGTGCGCAATCTACGGCTGCGCTTTGAACATCCCGCGCTGATCTATTACGGCAATCACGGGATGGAGTACTGGGAAGATGGTCAAGTGCAGGTGATCGGGGAGGCGCAGCGATGGGCTGAACCGCTCCAGCGCCTGCTGGCGGAGTTTGGCGATCCCGCCATCGCTGGTGTATTCGTCGAACCCAAGACGGTGACGGCTTCTGTACATTACCGCCTGTCCAAAACCCCAACTGAAGCGCGCGACGTGCTGTATGCGCGGCTGCTCCCCCTGTGTAAGAAATACGGGTTTAGCCTCAGTACGGGGCAGTTTATCTGGGAGATCAAGCCGCCTGTCGCTGTTGACAAAGGATCGGCGGCGCAGGCGATTGTCGAGGCATATCATCTCGACAGCGCGATCTTTTTGGGCGATGACGTGACGGATTTTGCGGCGATGGATATGCTGACGACACTCGCCGCTGATCCTGCGCGCCGCCTACAAGCACAATCCGTTGGGGTTGTGCATCCCACCTCCTCCGCTGAACTCTATGAACACTGCAATCTCACCGCGAACGGAATCGAGGACGTGACACATTTGCTGCGCTGGATGGTGGAATATCTGAACAGCGCGCCTTCTGCAAGTTGATAAGGGAAGGGGATTCTCATGATCACGACGCCGTTTCGGATTGTTGTCGTTTCGAATCGTGGACCGTACTCGTTTACCAAGCGCGATGGTGAGTTTCACGCCGCGCGAGGCTCAGGCGGGTTGGTTACTGCAATCGGAGCGATTGCGCGACAGTACGAGATTTTGTGGATTTCGTGCGCGTTGAGCAAAGGGGATCGAGAATGGTTGAGTACGCACGACGGTGTGCAAGAGATCGACGATATGCGCATCCGTTTGATCCAGCCGGATGCCGCGCAGTTTCAAGCGTATTACAATGTGATCAGCAATCCGTTATTATGGTTCGTGCAGCATCAATTGTATGATACGCCGCGCCTGCCCTTGTTTGATCAAGGGACATGGCGGGCATGGTCTGAGGGATACGCGGGCGTGAATCGTCAGCTTGCCCACGCCGCCGCTGAAAGTATCGCCGGAACAAGCGATCGCGTGTTGATCCTACCTCAGGATTATCACCTGTATCTGTTTCCGAAGTATCTGCGAGAACTCGTGGGCGACCGGGCGATCATTCAGCCGTTCTTGCATATTCCGTTTCCCGGTCCTGATGCGTGGCGCGTGCTGCCGCTCAAAATGCGGCGCGAACTGCTGGAAGCGATGCTGCACTCAGACCGGATCGGGTTTCAAACGGAGCGGGATACACGGCGCTTCTTGCAGACGTGCGTGGATACGCTCCCCGATGCGCGTGTGATCAAACCTTGGCGGCGGTTGGCGTATCGCGGGCGCGAAATCGACGCCGCACCGTATCCGATCTCACTTGATGTAGAATACCTGCGGCAGCGATCCGAAAGTGAGGAAGTGAACGTGCATCGGGCGCGATTCGCACATCAAATCGGAGATCGCAAGCTGATCTTGCGGGTGGATCGGGTTGAGCCGAGCAAGAATATTCTGCGCGGGTTGATCGCCTACAGAAACTTCTTGAACGCGTATCCCGAATATCACGGGAAGGTCGAAATGCTGGCGCTGCTCGTGCCGTCGCGGACGGAAGTTGCGGAGTATGCGCGCTATCTGCGCGATATTATGGCGCTGGTGGGCGAGATCAACGCGACCTTGAGTGATGGCGAATGGGAGCCAGTTCATGTACTGTTGGGTAACAATTATGACCGCGCGATTGCGGCATTCTGTATGTATGATGTGTTGATCGTGAACCCGCTTGCCGATGGCATGAACTTGGTCGCCAAAGAGGGCGTGATCTTGAACCGGAAAGACGGCGTGCTTATTCTTTCGGAAGAAGCCGGGGTCGCAGAAGAATTTGGGGACGCGCCGCTGTTGGTCTCCCCATATGATGTGCTTGGGACACGAGAAGCAATTCAGCAAGCACTGGAAATGCCGCCAGAAGAACGTGCGGTGCGCGCTGCGCGGCTGCGCGAACAGGTTGAGGCGAATGATATTCACGCATGGTTTCGCCGCCAGCTTGCCGACAACGGCGGGATGTGAGTCAAGGACGACGAATTATGGCGCTTGCCACCAAGATGCCTCAACAAGAGATTTTCCGCCGCCGTTTACCCTTCGTGATCGGTGGGCTGTTGTTCGCAAGCGGCGTGCTGCTGTGGCGTTTGGCGTCGTTTCAGTTTCAGCTTACGCCGGAAGTCGCCACCTATTTTGAGTCGCTGCGCGACGCGAATTATCAGCTTACGCGGCAGATCGCGGGGGCACGCGGGTATATTTATGATCGCAACGGTGAACCGCTCGCGGCAAACGCACTCGATTATCAGATCGGCGTGAGTCCGTCGCTCGTGTCTGATCCGCGCCTTGCAGCCCAGCAGTTAGCGGCGGCGCTCGGCTTAAACGAACTCGACGTGTACAACATTTTGGATTCGGATGCGCCTTGGGTAAGCCTCGCTACGCGGGTGAGCGCCGATGTGCGTCAGCAAGTGGACGAACTCGATATTTACGGGATCACGATTAACTCACTGCCGCGCCGGAGCTACCCACAAGGGATGCTCGCCGCTCAAGTGATCGGGTTTGTCGGCGGGGACTTGCAGGGGTATTACGGTGTTGAAGGGAATTATCAAGCGCTGCTGGCGGGGGTGATGCGCGAACGCGAAGTGAGCAATATTCCGTTTGACGTGAGCGAACTCGACTTAGAACAAGATCGCGGTCAAGATATTGTGCTGACGATTGACCGTGATGTGCAGTTCGTCGTTGAGCAGGAACTCCAGCGCGCAATCACCGAAACAGGCGCGAAAAGCGGGACGATCCTCGTGATGGATCCGCGTTCCGGTGAGATTCTAGCGATGGCAAGTGCGCCGTCGTTTGATCCGAATGCCTATTTTACCGTCGAAGACCCCAATCAACTGCTCAATCCGGCGGTTGCGACGCCTTGGGAGCCGGGATCGATCTTTAATGTGCTGACGGTCGCGGCGGCACTGGAGCGCGGCACGATCACGCCGCAGTGGAGCTACAACGATCAAGGGACGGCAACCTACGGCGGACAAGAGGTGCTGAACTGGGATCGAGCGGCGCACGGCGTTGTCGATGTGACTCAGGTGTTGGTGCAGTCGCTCAATATTGGTGCGGCGGAGATCAGCACGCGCATGGGTCCGAACGACTTCTACAACATGTTGGATCAGTTCGGCATGGGCGGGCTAACCGGAATCGATCTTGAGGGTGAAGTCGGGGCGCGCATGAATGTCCCCGGCGATTCCGAGTGGAGCGAATCCGATCTGGCGATCAATGCTTTTGGGCAAGGGATCACGGTGACGCCGATCCAGTTGATCACAGCGTATTCTGCCATTGCCAACGACGGCTTGATGATGCAGCCGCATGTGGTCGCCAACATCGTCGATGGCGACCGGGTGATTCCGTCGCAGCCGTCGGCGCTCGGGCGACCGATCAGCGCGGAGACAGCGCGCAGCGTCACCGAGATGATGGTCACGGTGGTGCGCGAAGGCTTGGACGGCGCGGCGTCGGTGGATGGGTACACAGTCGCGGGGAAAACCGGAACGGCGCAGATTCCAACGCCGATTGGGTATCAAGCGGGGGTGTCAATTGCGTCGTTCATCGGTTTCTTGCCCGCCGATGATCCACAGTTGATCATTCTGGTCAAGCTGGACGAGCCGACCGAGTATTTCGGAAATCGGGTCGCGTCGCCGGTATTCCAGCGCGTCGCGGAACGGCTGGTGATTTTGCTCGAAATTCCAACGGATGATATTCGCCGCGCGCTTGCCGCTCAAGGCGGTGAGGTTAGCGCGATACAACGATAAGTTTTAAGAGGCATTATGACCGCACCGTTACCATTTGCATTGAGCGTGGGCGTACTCGCCTTTTTGTTAGGCGTGATTTGGGGTGGACCGTTCTTGCAGGTGCTTAAGCTCCTCAAGGTCGGCAAGCTGATCCGCGTCACGCTCCCCGGCGAACATCAGAAAAAGATGGGGACGCCAACGATGGGCGGGATCATGATCATCCTGCCTGCACTGTTGATCACGCTGGCGTTGAATCTGGTAGCGATTTTGCGACCGGAGGCAAGCGTCACCGGCTTGAGTATTCTTGTCCCCGTGATCGTCATGATCGGTTTTGCGCTGCTCGGCGGTTATGACGATGTGGAAGGGATTCGTCGCTCACAGGGTCGCCCGATTGGGGAAGGCATCAGCGCGCGGGCGAAGTTCGCCGGACAAGTGGTGCTGGCGCTGATCGCGGCGGCGGTGATTTCGTTGTATGACGGCGGCTTTCAGTTCGCCAACATGATGCAAATTCCGCTCCTCAATATTACCATTCCGCTGCATCCGATCCTCTTCATTCCGCTGACGGCATTCATCATCGTGTCGTTCAGCAACGCGATTAATTTCACTGACGGACTCGACGGACTCGCAGGAGTGATCACGGCAAGCGCGTTCGCCGCGTATGGGATTATCGCATTCTTGCAGGGGCAGATTTATCTGGTGCAGTTCAGCTTTATCATCGTGGGGGCGTGCTTCGCATTCTTGTGGTATAACGCGCATCCCGCGCAGATTTTTATGGGGGATATCGGATCACTCTCGCTCGGCGCAACACTCGCTACGATTGCGGTGATGACGGGTCAATGGCTGCTGCTGCCGATCATCGCTATCGTTCCGGTTGCCGAAGCGGTGAGCGTCGTCCTGCAAATCGGGTATTACAAAGCGACGAAGGGGCGGCGTTTATTCCGCATGGCTCCGCTGCATCACCATTTTGAATTGAGCGGCTGGAGCGAAACACAGGTGGTTCAGCGCTTTTGGCTCATCGGGCTGTTGAGCGCGATGGCGGGCGTGGCGCTGGCGCTCTTGTAGGTGTGATGATCTGAAAGCGGGTGATCTGCGATGAGCGTTCCTTATACGATCCGCCGCGCAACGGCGGACGATGCCGAGACGATCAAGCAGATGGTTCGGTCAGCACCGCTGAACCCAGATGCAATCGATTGGCAGTATTTTCTGGTGCTGGAAGTGGTCGAACAGGGCAAGCCCGTGATCGCCAGCATTGGCATGGTTCAGCCCGAAGGCAGTATTTGGGAAGTAGACAGCGTGATGACGCGCCGCCAGTATCGCAAGCGTGGGTATGCGGCGGCGGTCGTGCGCGCGCTGCTTGCAATGGAGCATTCGCCGCGTCCGCTGTATTTGCTGGCGGAAACGGCGCTGATCCCGTTTTATGAGCGGCTCGGTTTTCGCTCACTTGAGCGCGATGAATCGCCGCGCGAAATGCGTGAGCAGGTCGAATGGCTGGATCGCATGTTTGGCGACCGCGTGCAGTATCACCTCATGGGCATTTTTGCTGAGTCGAGGCACGAATGAAATCTGATCCGCTTTATGGCAAAACGGTCGCGGTGCTCGGCTTTGCGCGGCAGGGGAGAGCGTTAGCGCGGTGGCTGCCGACGCTTGGTGCGCAGGTGCGTGTGAGTGATGGCAAAACCGCCGAGCAGTTGGCGCTCAACCCCGCCGAATACCCCGGCGTTGAGTTTGTGTTGGGCGGGCATCCACCGGAACTGCTTGATGGACTGGATGTGCTGTGCATCAGCGGCGGCGTCCCGCTCGATCTGCCGATTGTTTTGGAGGCGATCAATCGCGGGATTCGCATCACGAACGATGCACAGTTGTTTATGGAAAGATGCCCCGCGCCGATCATCGGGATCACAGGGAGCGCGGGAAAAACCACCACGACGACGCTGACCGGAATGATCATGAAAGAATCCGGCTTCAAGACGTGGGTCGGCGGGAATATCGGGGATGTTCTGCTCGATGTGCTGCCGCAGATCAGCCGCGATGACCGGGTGGTGATGGAGCTTTCGAGCTTTCAACTGGAGGTCATGACGATCAGCCCGCCGTATGCCGCCGTCTTGAATGTGACGCCGAATCATCTGGATCGGCACGGCACGATGGAAAACTACCTGAACGCGAAAGCACAGATTCTCGATCATCAGGTGTTCACGGATGGGCGGACAGATACGGCTGTGTTGGGGTGGGATGATCCGGGCAGTCACGCGCTCGAAGATCGCGTTGTCGGGCGGTTGTGCTGGTTCAGCGCGACGAGCATGGTTGGCAACGGCGCATTCGCAGCAGGTCGCCGCTTGATCCTCGTCGGTGACAGCAGCCCGGACGGCGATCCGCATGTGATTATCGAGCGCGATGATATTCCGCTGCGCGGCGATCACAATGTTTTGAATGTGCTGGCAGCGTGCGCGATCACCGGGGCGGCTGGAGCATCCATCGAAGCGATGCAGCATGTGATCCGCGATTTTACAGGCGTACCGCACCGCTTGGAGATCGTCCGGCTGTGTGAGGGCGTCACCTATGTGAATGACAGCATCGCAACCGCGCCGGAGCGAGTCGCTGCCGCGCTCAAGAGCTTCACCGAGCCGCTGATCCTGCTGTTGGGCGGGCGTGACAAAAAACTGCCTTGGGATGAGATGATCGTCATGGCGCTGGCGCGTTCGCGGCATATCGTGGTGTTTGGCGAAGCCGCACCGATGATCAAAAGTGTGATCGAGCGCATCGATCCGCTGTTCAGCGCGGTGACTCAGGTCGATACGCTTGACGCGGCGGTAGCGTGCGCGCGGGATACGGCGCAGCCCGGCGATGTGGTGCTGTTATCACCGGGGGGCACAAGCTACGATACCTATGTCGATTTTGCCGAGCGCGGCGAACATTTCCGCAAGTTGGTCAACGCTTTTTGAGGTTCAGGCAATTGTAGAGTATCCTTGCTCGCATTCGCGCCGAATGGATTGTCGCTAGTGCAGTTTTCCCTATGAAACGCATGGCACTTGTCATATAGTTTCGGCGGAGTTTCAGGTAATTTAAGAACTACGTTGTGCCTGTAGTTCGATTAAATCTATTGAACGGAAATTTGAATGTCCACAGCAAAACTCATCTTAAATGATAAGGAGTTTGAGTTACCCGTCTTTGAAGGCGCGGAACACGAACTCGCCATCGACATCGCCAAACTGCGCGCCGCGACGGGCGCAATCGCCTACGATCCCGGTTACGGCAATACTGGCGCATGCGTCAGTTCGATCACGTATATTGATGGTGATCAAGGTATTCTGCGCTACCGGGGTTATCCCATCGAGCAGCTGGCGGAAAAATCGACGTTCGTCGAAGTCGCCTATCTATTGATCAACGGGCGGCTGCCGACTGCGGACGAACTCGACAAGTTCAACAAGCGTCTGATCAAGCATGTCATGGTGCATGAAGACATCAAGAAGCTGTTTGAAGCTTACCCACCGTCTGCTCACCCGATGGCGGTGATGTCTGCGATGGCGATTTCGCTGTCGGCATTCCACCCGGATTTGCTCGATCCGGAGATCATCGACACGAATATTATGCGTCTGCTGGCGAAGTTTAAGACGCTGGCGGCATTCTGCTACAAGAAGTCGGTTGGTCAGCCTTACGTTTACCCGCGCGCTGACCTGAGCTATACCGAAGACTTCCTGCACATGATGTTCGCGCTCCCGACCGAGCCGTATCATGTGAATCCGGTCGTCGCCCGTGCACTCGATCTGCTGCTGGTTCTGCACGCCGATCATGAACAGAATTGCAGCGCCTCGACCGTCCGCATGGTTGGCAGCAGTCAGGCGAACGTGTTTGCGTCGGTTTCGGCTGGCGTGAATGCGCTGTGGGGTCCGCTGCACGGCGGCGCGAACCAAGAAGTGATCATGATGCTGGAAGAAATTCAGCGTGATGGCGGCGATGTTCAGAAGTATGTGAACATGGCGAAGGACAAGAATTCCAAGTTCCGCTTGATGGGCTTTGGTCACCGCGTCTATAAGAACTTTGACCCGCGCGCGAAGATCCTCGGCAAGGCGGCGGACGATGTTCTCAACGCGCTTCATGCCACCGACCCGCTGCTCGATATCGCGCGCGGCTTGGAAGATGCGGCGCTGCACGACGATTACTTCGTCGAACGTAAGCTGTACCCGAACGTAGATTTCTACAGCGGGATCATTTATCGCGCGCTCGGCATCCCGACGAATATGTTCACGGTGATGTTCGCACTCGGTCGTCTGCCCGGCTGGATCGCCCAGTGGAAAGAAATGCACAACGACCCGGCGACGAAGATCAACCGCCCGCGCCAGATTTACACGGGCGAAACTGCGCGCGATTACACGCCAATCAACCAGCGCTAGTTCGCGGCATTCGCAGTGACAGGGGCGGGGAGCAGTTCACCCGCCCTTTTTGATTCGGTTTCCGCGCCGATTGTCGAAAGTTGAAACTGGGATATACTCAAGTTCAGCAGGGGGAGTATTCCCCTGTTTCGATGATGAGCTGGGAGAGTTTGTATGGCAGATCAACAGGCAGCGCCGCAGTTCACCGACGCCGATTTTGACCTGCCTATCGGGGCGAAGGCTCCGCCGATTATTCGCGGCGGGACGCGCACCGCGGCGGCGGATACACCGCTGGATCGCGCTGATCGTCAGCGCGGCTTGCTGAGTATGATCGACCGCCCGCTGCTGATCATGTTAGTCCTGCTGCTTGCGGTGGGCGCGATGATGATCTACAGCGCGACGTTTGACTGGAGCTATCAAGAATTCAACAGCCCGACGTATATCTTCATGCAGCACATTCGCAATCTGGTGATCGCGGCGGCGGCGTGCATCTTCATGACACTGCTCGATTACCGGATATGGAAGCGTTTCGCGCTGATTCTGCTGCTGATCACGATTGCCGGGTTGGTCGGTGTTTTGCTGTTTGGCGATAACACCTTCGGGGCGCGGCGTGCATTCTTTCAAGGGTCGTACCAGCCGGGTGAAATCGCAGAATTGACGATCATCATCTACATGGCGGCATGGCTCGGCGCGAAGCGGACGAAGGTCGCCAGCTTCGCGTTTGGCTTGATTCCTTTCATGATCCTGCTCGGTATCGTGGTTGGTTTGGTCGCGCTTCAGCCAGACATCAGCACTGCCGCGACCATCGTGATCGTGTGTGGGGTGATGTATTTTCTCGCCGGGGCAAATGTGTTTCATCTCGCGTCGGTTGCTGCGCTGGCAGGGGCTGGCGGGATTGTGCTTAGTCAGCAGTTAGATTACACGCAAACCCGGCTTGATACCTTTGTTGCTGGGCTGACCGACTTGACCGCGACCAACTGGCACGCGATGCAAGCGATCATCGCCTTTCGTGATGGTGGTTGGCTCGGTAAAGGGTTGGGGCTGGGTGAGCAGAAGTTCGGTGCACTGCCCGCGCCGCATACCGACAGCATTTTCGCGGTGATCGGTGAAGAACTTGGCGTGATCGGCGCGGCGTTTGTCGTGCTGCTGTTCGTGGTTTTGATCATGCGCGGCTTGCAAATCGCGCGGCGGTCGCCGGACAATTTCGGGTCGCTGCTTGCTGCCGGAATTACGCTGTGGATCGCTACGAAGGCGCTCTTGAATGTGGCGACGATGTTAAGCCTTGTGCCTTCAACCGGGGTTGCGCTGCCGTTCATTAGCTTCGGCGGTTCGTCGCTGGTGTCGGCAATGGCAGGGGCGGGTTTGCTCTTGAGTATTTCACGCGTGACGGCGCGCGTTAATTCGCCGGAAGGGAGAAGCGCTAGTGCGAATTATGATCGCGGCTGGGGGAACCGGTGGTCACGTCTATCCAGCGATCGCAGTCGCTGAGGCGCTGATCCGCCGCCGCCCCGATGTGGCGCTCACGTTTGTGGGCGGTGTGGATGATTTCGCGCGTCCACTCGTCGACGCGGCGAACATTCCATTTGAACACATGGATCAGGTGCGGTCAGGTCCGCTGCACGGCGTTCCTTTGCTCAAGAAGCTGACCAGTCTGGTACAGCTTGCGATTGGCACATTCCAGTCGATCCGCTTGGTGCGCCAGCGCCGACCGTCCTCGATCCTGCTCACGGGCGGGTGGGTCGGGCTGCCGGTCGCACTCGCGGGGCGTCTCTGGCGCGTTCCCAGTTTGATCTATCTGCCGGACATCGAGCCGGGACTGACGATCCAAGTCCTCAAGCGCATCGTCAATAAAGTGGCGGTGACGGCACAGGAGAGTCAGCAGTATTTCCGGCAGGGACAGATGATCGTGACTGGGTATCCGGTGCGGGCGGCGATGATCGACGCGGCGCGGGGAGAGGGCAGAGCGCAGGGGATCGCACACTTCGGGCTTGATCCGGCGCGTAAAACGCTGATGGTGTTTGGTGGCAGCCGGGGAGCGCGGTCGATCAATGACGCGCTGATCGGCATTCTGCCGGAGCTTCTCAAAGAAAATATCCAGATTATTCATGTGGCGGGGTCGCTTGATTGGGATGCAGTGTGCGCGCGGCACAAAGCGCTGGCAGACGCGCACCCGGACTTGATGCGGCATTATCACCCGTTCGCGTACTTACACGAAGAAATGGCGCTCGCCTTTGCTGCCGCTGATCTAGTGTTGAGCCGCAGCGGGGCAAGTGTACTTGGCGAATTTCCGCTTTATAATCTGCCTGCGATTCTCGTTCCATATCCGTATGCGTGGCGGTATCAAAAGGTGAACGCCGATTGGCTGGCGGAGCGCGGCGCGGCGGTGGTGCTGAACGATGAAGCGATGAATGTCAAGCTTCTGGGAACGATCCGCGCCATTCTTTTTGAACGTCCTGAAAAATTGGAGCAGATGCGCGCCGCGTCGGCGGCATTGAGCGCGATGGGCGATGGCGCATGGAATGTGGCGGTTGAACTTCTGCGGCTTTCAGGGGAAACGGCATGATTCAACTTTCTGCGGTCATGATCGTGATGGCGATCTTCTTTGCAATCATCGGGTTCTTGCGCGGCTGGAATAAAGAACTGATCTCGACCGCCGGAATCATCTTGGGGTTGTTTGCCCTGTACCAATTTGACAGCTTGATCCGGGGGACGCTGTTGGCGGGCGTGAGCCGCGATCAGGTGTTTTTCGTGCAGGCGTTGATCTTTCTGGCGATTGTGTACTTCGCGTATCAAACGCGGTCGATCCTCGGTGAAGATATTCGCCGCCGCAACGAAGGGCGTGATCGGTTTCAGGAAAGCATCCTCGGCGGGATCGTCGGGTTCGTGAACGGCTACCTGATCTGGGGTTCGCTGTGGTATTTCATGGACATCAACGAATACCCATTCGCGCCGTATATCATCGCGCCGAGTCCCGGCTCACCGAGCGACCAAGCGCGGAATCTGCTGCCGCTGGTCATCCTCGGCGGCGGCGGGAATGGCGATCTGCTCGCGGTCGCGGTGATCGTCTTATTTGTGATCGTGTTGGTTTTGATCTAAATGACCCAAGCTGTACGAATCCAGCCGGGGCAGCACATTCACCTTGTCGGGATCGGCGGGGTGGGGCTGTCCGCAATTGCCCGTGTTCTGATCGGACGCGGTTTTCGTGTGTCCGGTTCTGACCGGGCGGCAAGCGCATACACGGACGCACTGAGCGCGGAAGGCGTGCATGTCACGATTGGACATGATGCGGCGAACATCAGCGGCGCTGACCTGATCATTGTGACTTCAGCGGCGAACGCTGAAAATCCGGAGATCGCCGCCGCACGCGCCGCCGGAATTCCGGTCTACAAACGCTCCGAAATCATCACCGATGTGATCAACGCGGGATTGGAATCGCCCCCGTTCGTGATCGCCGTTGCGGGGACGCACGGCAAAACCACGACGACGAGCATGATCACGCACATGCTGATCACCTGTGGGCTGAACCCCGGTTATATCATCGGCGGCACGCTGGCGACGACAGGCATCAACGGCGCGGCGGGCGGCGGTGATGTGTTCGTGATCGAAGCCGACGAATACGACAATATGTTTCATGGGATCGCGTATGATCTCGCACTGATCACCAGTTTGGAATGGGATCACCCGGATTTCTTCCCTACATTTGAGGCGATGATCGAGTCATTCCGCGTGTTCACGATGAACGCCGTCAATAAAGACGGCTGTGTGATCGCGTGTGGGGAGGATGCAGGAATCGGGCGCTTGAATGCGGTGATCGATGCGGATCGTGTGCGTTGGCTGTCATATGGGCGTGGAAACGCCCTCCATGTGCGCGATCACGACGGCATGACGACGTTTATGCTTGCCGATACCACTTACGAAGTTCGCATCACGCGACCGGGGATGCACAACGTTTTGAATGCGCTCGGCGCTTTACAGGCGGTATTCATGCTGCCGCTGTTTGGCGATTTCTCCACCCGATTCACGCTTGAAAATGCGGTCAAAGCGCTGGCGACGTATCAAGGGACGGGGCGGCGTTTTGAAGTGATGGGTGAAGTTGATCAGATCGTGGTGATCGACGATTACGCGCATCATCCGACGGCGATCCGCGTCACGCTCGAAGCGGCACGGATGCGCTATCCGGAGCGGACGCTTTGGGCGGTATGGCAGCCGCATACGTTCAGCCGCACACGCACACTTTGGAATGATTATCTCGCGTCGTTTGGCGCGGCGGATCATGTGATCGTGACGGATATTTACGCCGCGCGTGAAGCCCCTGATCCGGCAGTGACGGCGGATCGATTCGCGGCGGAACTCGGCACGCGCCATATTTCGGGATTAGAGGCGGCGGCGGCGGTACTCGCGGACGAAGTGAAATCGCCCGCCGTGATCTTGATCATGAGCGCGGGGGATGCGCCGAAGATTGGTCAGGGCTTCTTGGCGCGGCGAGGGAACTCATGAGCGATCTCGCGGCGTTGTTCCCGGGCGTGACGCTGCTCCGCGATGAACCGATGTCGAAATATACGGCGGCGCGGCTCGGCGGCGCGGCGGATTGGGTGTACATCGCCCGTTCGAGTGCTGATGAACTCATCCACGTCGTCACGACGGCATGGCGCGAAGGGATTCCTACACGCATCCTCGGCGGCGGCGCGAATGTGCTGATCAGTGATCGCGGCGTGCGCGGGCTGGTGGTGATCGACCGTTTGAGCGAGATCACTTTCACAGACGACACGCCGGGATGCGTGACGATCTCCGGCGGCGCATCGCTCACGGTGACGGCGCACAAGCTCCAGTCACGCGGATTGAGTGGATTTGAGTGGGCGGTCAGCGTGCCGGGGACAATCGGCGGCGCGGTGGTGAACAATGCCGGTGCGCATGGTCAAGATATGGCTGCGGCGGTTACGCGGGTGCACCTCGTGGACGCGGAACGCGGCGTAACCACGCTCGATGGCGCGGATATGGGTTATGGTTATCGCACATCGGTGCTGAAACACCGGACTGACCGGCGGTTTTTGGTCACCGCGGCAGAAATGCGCTTTAAGCAGGACGATCCCGCCGCGATCAAGACGCGCATGGACGAAAATATCGCCTACCGCAAGCGGACTCAGCCGCCGGGGGCGAGTTTGGGCAGCATCTTCAAAAATCCGCCGGCGGATTACGCCGGACGCTTGATCGAGTTATGTGGGTTGAAGGGATACCGGATCGGCGGCGCGCAAGTGTCGCCTGTTCACGCGAATTTCTTCATCAACTTGGACGGCGATCAAGCGACAGCGGCGGATTACTACGCGCTGATCCGGCATGTGCAGCAGACCGTGTTCGCGCAAACCGGTACACGGTTAGAACCAGAGATTGAAATAGTAGGAGATTGGTTAGACGGTGCGGTGGGGTTCACCTATGCGCCGCCTGACATGGTATAGTGATGGTGGCGCTTTTCTCGACGGATACGGAATGACTTCACGCACGCGACAACCAGCACGGACGAGCGAAACGAGACGCACACGCGCCCCGGCGATTTATCGCGGTGCGGACGCGCCGATCAGCCCCGCCGATCATGTTGAGGGGCGGGCGTTCATTCGCTGGCGCTTCGTCAGCGGGTTCGTCGTCGTGCTGCTGGTGATCGCGCTGGCGGTGTTGTTCATCGCGGATACGTTTTATGTGCATGGAATCGCCGTCGCAGGATTGAATACGATGACGGTTCAAGAGATTTATGCGTTGAGCGGAATCGCGGATACGCATGTCTTCTGGGTTGATCCGGCGCAAGTTCGGCGCAACTTGCTGGAGTCGCCTACGATTGCCGATGCTCAGGTGTCGGTCAGTTGGGATGTGCCGATGGTGCAGATATTGATCCAAGAACGCGAACCTGCGCTCGTGTGGCAGCAGGGCGAGACGGAGACATGGATCGATGTGCAGGGGCGGGTGATGGAACAGCGCGGCGAACGCCCTGATCTGCTGCGGGTGATTGTCGATGGTGAGACGGACATCATCCCGGAGCGGATCGCGCTGAATATCGTCACAGGTTCGCTGCAACTGCGCGAACTGCTTCCCGGTACGTCAGTTCTGCGCTATTCAAGTGCGTATGGACTGGGAATCGTCGATGCAGGCGGGTGGAGCGCATGGTTTGGCGATGGAATCGACATCCCTGAGAAGATTTTGGTCTACAATGCCATTATCGCAGACTTGCTAGAGCGCGGGGTCACGTTTGAAACGATCTTCGTGATCAACCCGGATGCCCCTTGGCGGCGTTAACGACAAACGAGAGCAGAGCACGCGACGTTATGAACGATCTGGTCGTCGGTATCGACATCGGAACCACCAAAATCTGTACCATCGTGGCGGAAGTACGCACCGATGATATTTTCGTCGTCGGCGTCGGGCTTGAACCGGCGCGCGGCATGAAAAAAGGCGTCGTCAGCGATATTCATCAGCTCTCAAACGCGATTGCCGCGTCGCTACACAAAGCTGAAAAAACGAGCGGGTACCAGATCGAGCGGGCGTTCATCAGCGTGGCAGGCAATCATATCGCGTCGATCAACAGCCGAGGCGCGATTGGGTTGGTGGGCAATCGCGGCGTGCGTGCTGACGATCTTGACAAGGCGATTGAAGAAGCGCGGGCGATTGCGATCCCGCATAACCGCGAAGTCCTGCATGTGATTCCGCGCAGTTATGCGATTGACGGACAGAACAACGTGCGCTCACCGATTGGGATGCACGGCTTCCGGCTTGAGGTCGAAGTCCACATCATCACGGCGGCATCCACGAGCGTAGCAAATCTTGAACAGGCGGTTCAAGCGGCGGGGGTGTACCCGGATCGCTTCATCTTGAATCCGCTTGCCAGCGGGGATGCGGTTCTCACCGAACAAGAGCGCGAAATGGGTGTGGCGCTGATTGATATTGGCGGCGGCACGACTGACTTGGCGATCTTCATTGAGGGCACAGTCTGGCACAGCGGCGTGATCGCGGTTGGCGGCGACATGGTTACGAACGACATCACCCATCTCATGCACGTGCCGTTCGATGTCGCGGAGACGGTCAAGTTGGAGCACGGGCACGCGCTCGAAAAAGACGTCAACCCGCTGGAGACGTTCCTCGTGCAGCCGTTCGGGGAAGGCATCCCGATTGAGTTCAAGCGCCAAGATTTGGCGATGGCAATCGAAGCGCGCATGAGCGAACTGCTCGAACTGATTCAGGCGGAGATCAAGCGGTCGGGGTATGACGGCTTGCTCCGCGCGGGCATGGTGATCACCGGGGGATGCGCACAGCTTCCCGGCTTGCGCGAATTGGCGCAGCATACGCTTGGAATTCCGGTACGGATCGCCAAACCGGAGCGCTTGACGGGCATGGCAGATGCGCTGCGCAGTCCGGCATACAGCACGAGCGTCGGCTTGCTGCGGCTTGGTTTGCAGATGGATGCGGTATCAGGTGGGGCGGCGGCGGCAAACGGTCATGCCGGAAACAATGCCCGCTTAAGCGGCTTTTTGACGGGACTGTTTCGGCGCTTGCTGCCCGATGATCGGGATGGATGAAAAGCGGCGGCGGATTTGCGAAACATTTGTGAATTAGCCCTAAATGACCACTAGCAATAGTTGCGTTCGATTGGGAACAGACTAAAATACGAAGGTAAACTAAGCGCCAAGCAGCAGGAGCGCGGTATCGGGGAAGGGTTAGAAGCGTATGGATATGCTCACACCGGGCGAGAGTTTTGCCACGATCAAAGTCGTGGGGGTGGGCGGCGGTGGTTCAAACGCCGTCAACCGCATGGTTGCTGAAGGCTTGGGCGGTGTGGAATTTATCGCGGTCAATACCGACAACCAAGCGCTGTTGATGGCAAAAGCGAAACAGCGCGTTCGGATTGGCGATAAACTCACACGCGGATTAGGCGCTGGCGGCAACCCGGAAGTCGGGCGCAAAGCCGCTGAAGAAAGCGCGGATGAACTGTATGAAGTCCTGCGCGGGGCGGATATGGTGTTCATCGCGTGCGGCATGGGCGGCGGCACTGGCACGGGCGCAAGTCCGGTTGTGGCGCAGATCGCCAAAGAACTTGGCGCGCTCACGATTGGCGTGGTGACTCGTCCGTTCACGTTTGAAGGGTCGCGTCGTCATCAATCCGCCGAAGCAGGCATCGAAGCGCTCAAGAGTCAGGTCGATACGCTCATCGTCATCCCCAATGACCGTCTCCTTCAGATCGCCAACAAGCACATGAATCTCCAGCAGGCGTTCTCGCTGGCGGACGATGTGCTGCGCCAAGGTATTCAGGGCATTTCCGAACTCATCACCGTCCCCGCGCTCATCAACCTTGACTTTGCTGATGTGAAAACAATCATGAGCGAAGGTGGAGCCGCGTTGATGGCAGTCGGTCGCGCCGAAGGTGATGATCGCGCCCGCCGTGCCGCCGAAGCCGCGATCAGCAGCAACCTGCTCGATGTCACCATCGACGGGGCGCGCGGCATCCTGTTCAACATTACGGGCGGACCTGATCTGAGTCTGTTTGAGGTGAATGAAGCCGCCGCGATCATCAAGGAGAGCGCGCATCCCGAAGTCAACCTGATCTTCGGCGCGCAGATTGATGAATCGATTGGCGATGAAGTGCGCATCACCGTGATTGCGACCGGATTTGAGCAGAGCCGCGTCCAGCGCAAACTGGATCAGCAGCCGACGTACCGCCCGAATACGAACGCTAGCACCATGCGCACCGCTCCGGCACAGCAGCAGCCGCTCCGCCAGCAGCCGCAGTATCAACAGCAGCCGCCCGCCGAGCAGCCGCCTGCCGCTCCGCCGCCTCCGGCGCAGCCAACGAATCAGAGTCAGCCTGCTGCACCGCGTCCCGCAGCACCTGCTCCGCAGCAGCCGCCCGCGTCCGGGGATAATTTCAGCGCGCGTGTTTACGAAGAAGATAACATCGAAATTCCAACGTTCTTGCGCCGTCGGAACGGTAAGCAGTAACTCGGTTCACCTTTTTCGCACTGTCAAAAGGGGCGCTCTGCGTCCCTTTTTTCGCCTAAAGAGGCGGACAATCAGAGCGCCAGCATTTCTATTGATCCCTCATTTTCGTTAGATGTGGGTTGATGTGGAATATGTGGGAAAAATGTTACACAACTCTACCCGATTCTAACCTTATTGAACCTGTGTTCTAGTGGACAAAAAGCGCCGGATGGTGTTAAATTCACATTATTGAGTGAGTTACACTTCCTCCGCCCAACCAGCGTTTTCATCAAATAGGATCACTTCTGCGCTTGGCTTGCGTCTCAACATTCAGCGCAAGTTGGGCTTTTTATTTCTCTTTTTCCGTTTATGAGAGTCTCGTTCGGATATAGGAGTTCGGATTCTATGCCTCATCCCAAGCCCCCCAAACCCAGCGCCCAGAATGCACTACACGAGTTGGGCTACAAGATTTTTCTTGATCGCTACGCGCAGAAAGACATGACGCGCTCCACATTGGCGGTTGGTGACACGGTGATCGTGGTGGTGAACAGCGCCACTGGGCAGCGTGAAATTGGCACGATCACGGCGATGACGCTGCCGGAAGTGACGATTGAACTGCTCGACGGCGAGGTAGTCACGCGCGATATTGAGCATGTCGATAAGCCGCTGGAGACTGATCCCGCGCAGATGATGGATCGTGTGGCGGCGGGGATCGCTCAAGTGGAGGCGGATGAAGCAAAACGCGCCGAATGGACAGAGAAATTCCGCTGGCTGCTGGATGACTTTAAGTTTGTTCCAGCGGGGCGCATTCTCGCGGCGGCGGGTACGGATCAATTGCTTACGTATTATAACTGCTATGTGATTCCCTCACCCCAAGATTCACGCGGCGGAATCATCGAAACACTGCGCCAGATGACCGAAATCATGTCGCGCGGCGGCGGCGTGGGGATCAATATCTCCAGCTTGCGCCCGCGCCATGCATATGTGCAGGGTGTCAACGGGCGTTCGAGCGGGGCGGTTTCGTGGGGAGCGCTGTACAGCTTCGTCACCGGGCTGATCGAGCAGGGCGGCTCAAGAAGAGGCGCTCTTATGCTCATACTTAATGATTGGCATCCAGATATCTACGATTTTATCAACAGCAAACGCACCGCCGGACGGATCACGAACGCGAATATCAGCGTCGGCATTTCGGATCGCTTCATGGAAGCGGTTAAGAGTGACGGCGATTGGGAACTCGTCTTCCCGGATACGCATCACGAGGGTTATGACGATGAATGGGACGGCGATCTTGAAGCGTGGATGAGCAAGGGCTATCCCGTCCTGCATTACAAGACGGTCAAAGCGCGCGAGATTTGGGATGCGCTCATTGAAAGCGCGTGGGCAAGCGCTGAACCGGGCATCTTCTTCCGCGAACGCTATAACCGGATGTCGAACAGCTATTACTTCTCGCCGATTATCGCAACTAACCCATGTGGCGAACAGGGATTGCCGGCGTTCGGCGTTTGCAACCTCGGCGCGATCAATTTGGCGCGCTTCTACGACGAAGCACGCCATGATGTGCTGTGGGATGATCTGGATCGCGCGGTACGCTACGCAACCCGCTTCCTTGATAACGTGATCGACTCGACGCCGTACTTCTTCGAGCAGAACGAAAAGCAGCAGTTAGGCGAACGCCGCGTCGGGCTGAATAACATGGGCTTGGCGGAGTTGATGATCCGCTTGCGCATCCGCTACGGCAGCGATGAATCGGTCGCGTTTATCGACCGCTTGTACAGCTTTATCGCCCGTGCTTCGTATGAAACGTCGGCGGAACTGGCGCGTGAAAAAGGCGCGTTCCCGATGTTCGACGCCGAGCAGTTCTTAAACAGCGGGTTCATGCTCGGCATGCCGGAGGATGTACGGGAACGTATTCGTCAGAACGGAATGCGCAATGTGACGCTGCTCACGCAGGCGCCGACCGGCTGTGTTGCGCCGGACACCTTGATCAGTACATCTACCGGAATGCAGCCGATCATCGAGATGGGCGACCCGAACGGCGAAACATGGCAGATTTTGACGCGCGCGGTGCATACGGACGTCGGGCTGCGGCAGACCTCGCATTTTTACGTGAACGGGTATCAGCCCGTCAAGCAGGTGACGACGCGGCGCGGGTTCAGCATCGCCGCCACGCCCAACCACCAGATCCGCGTGATCGACGCTGACGGGAATTACGTCTGGCGTCGGATGGATCAGCTTGAAATTGGTGATCGCGTGGTGCTGAAGAAAAACACGCTCGGCGATGGTCAAACGATTGACCTGACTCCGGTCAAGCAAGCGGCTCATGCGCGCAGCGTGCTTCCCACGACGTTAACGCCGGAATTCGCGGAGATGCTCGGCTTGTACATGGGGGATGGCTACACCAAGGAGCGCGGCGGCATTCATATCGTCGTCGCGCAGCGCGATCCTGATCTGCTGGAGCATGCCCAAGCGCTGCTCAAGTCGATTTGGGGCGAACACCGCGAAACCTCGGTTGAAACGCGCGTCGGCTGCTCAGTCGTGAACCTGACGGGCTATTACATTCGCCCGTTCTTTGAAGCAAACGGCTTCGCAAAGCCGCTCGGCAATCACGGCGAAGGCGCGGCGGGGGCATTCATCCCGTCGAAGGTGTTGGCAGCGGGGCGCGCTGTAGTCGCGGCATTTTTGCGCGGGTTGTTCGAGTCAGACGGCAGCATTTCGCGCGGTACAGTGACGCTGGTCAGCACATCGAAGACGTTGATCGCGCAGACGCAAACGGCGCTGTTGGGACTCGGAATTGTGGCGACGGTTCGCACGATGCCGGAACAAGCAGGACGTTACGGGAATCGCCCGCTGTATGAACTGCGGATGCTCAACCGCCGCGAGACAGCGAAATTCGTGCGCGAAATCGGCTTCATCAGTGCGCGGAAGCAGCAAAAAGCAGCAGCCCTCGGCGCGATGTCAGATCGTGGGGACAGCATCGCCGTTGACGCACTCTGCACGGAGTTTTATCAGCAGTCGAGCGGACTGCGGAATCCGGTGCGCCAGCGGATTATCGGGTTGGTGAGCAATGGTGCGCTGACTCAGCAGGTGGTCAAGGAACTTACGGCGGTGCATCCGGTCTTGTCGGACAGCCGGTTAGCTCAGTTGGTGGCGATGGATGTGTATCTGGACGAAATCGCCGAGATTGCCGACGGGCAGTGCCACACATATGACCTATCCGTGCCGGATAATCACACCTATATCGCCAACGGGTTTGTTTCGCATAACACAACCGGAACGATGGTCAACACCTCGACCGGAATCGAGCCGTTCTTCTCGTGGGTGTATTACCGTAAGAGCCGCCTCGGTTTACACGAAGAACAGGTTGAGATCGTCAAGGAATGGCGCGACTCGAATCCTGATACGACAGAACTGCCCGATTACTTCGTCACGGCGATGGACTTGACGCCGGAAGAGCATGTCCGCGTGCAGGGCGCGATTCAGCGCTGGGTCGATTCGAGTATCAGCAAAACGGCGAATCTGCCGAACAGCTACACGGTCGAGCAGACGCGCCGGCTCTACGAATACATGTATGAACTCGGCTGTAAAGGAGGCACTGTGTACCGCGATGGCAGCCGCGACGAACAGGTGTTGATCCTCAAGAATGAGGATGACGCAAAGAAACCGGAAGTTCCGGCAGAAGAAATCAAAGTTGCCGTCACGCAGGTGGCGACTCCGCATTATGTTTACCCGCGTCCGGCGAAACTGCAAGGCGTGACCGTGAGTATGCGCACACCCTACGGCACGGCGTATATCACGATGAACAGCGACGAACACGGCTACCCGTTTGAGGTGTTCATCACCGCGCCGGGGAAGGCGGGCAGCGATCTTCAAGCGGACGCGGAAGGCTTGGGGCGTATGATTTCGCTCCAGTTACGCACGACCGCGCCGCAAAATCGCATGCAGATGCTCAAGCTGGTGATCGATCAGCTTTCGGGGATCGGCGGATCGCGCTCGATTGGCATGGGACCGAACCGCGTACTCTCGCTGCCGGATGCGGTGGCGGGTGCGCTGCTCGACCAGTATTTTCCGCAAGATCGCGTGGAGCAGATGAGCTTATTCGCGCAGCAGTTTGATATTTCGGTCGAATCACTGACGGACGGCAGCGGGAACGGCAACGGTCACACGCAAGAGTCGAGCGAACCGAGCGCACCTGTGCGCGGCTACTCACGCGGGGCGGAGATTTGCCCATCGTGCGGGACGGTGTCGTTTATTCGGATTGAGGGCTGCCGGAAGTGTACGTCATGCGGCTACAGCGAGTGTTAATCAACACATAACCAGCACTAGAACAGGGGGCAGTCGAAAGACTGCCTCTTTTTTTGCCTCATGGCAGTTTCGGCGGTGCTATGGGAGGGATCGCGGCGCGTTCGCACAACTGCGTGACCTCGTTCAAGAGCGCGTAAAAGTCCGCGAGTACGGTTTGCATCCGCTCCGGCGATTCGCCAATCGTTCCCAGAAGAGAATAGACTCGGCGGGCGTAATCGCGCGGCACAAGCGGAAATCCCGACGTCATCGCCACTGCCCCTTTTTCATTGATCCAATACCGCTCGTTAAGCGCGAAAAGCGCTTGAGTCATCACCGAAACCGCGCGGAATAGACCGCCGGTGACGTGATACACATCGCCGCGCTGCGCGGATTTTGCCGACGTATCGAGCGAGAATCCCGCCTCCCACAGATTACGGATCATGGCTTGTTTGAGCGGGAGCGGGTAAGGCGTGGTCTGTGCCTTGAGCCGTGCCAGCGCTCCGGTTGGGTCAGTCATCGGGATGGTGAGACCCACCTCACCAAAATAGATCGCAGTCGTGAAGCCGAACGGATGCCCGGCTTGATAATGGATCGTGGGGCGTCCTTCGGCGCATTCGCGGACGAAATGCGATACGCGTGCAAAGTCACGGTAGAGCCAATCGACGCGCCGCCCTTGGATCGTGAGCCAACCGCCGCCGTTGATCCACTGTCCCCATTCACCGTAAGGCGTGACCACATCACCGCTGTGACGGTCGTCGATCTCGGCGGCGAGTGCGCGCAGTGCATCGAGCGCGGGCGGTTGATCGGCGTCGTAGTAAATGCCGAGATCAATATCAGAATCGGCGTCCGCTGTGCCGCGCGCCCACGAGCCGCCCAACGAGACGGCGATCACCCCATCCACTTTTATCAGCCGATCCGCGATGGTTTGGGCGAATACGATGGCGCGCGCTTTCAGTACTTGATCCATACGATGCGTCCCCTCCTTGACACTCTCCCCTATAATAACTCGCGTTATCGTGAATGAGACGAGGCAAGCCTGCTTGAAACTAAGACGACTGCTCAAGACCATTGTGCGCTTTTTCTTGATCGTGGTAGGCGTTGAATTGGTCGTCGTGATCCTGCTCATCCTCGCGGTGCACTTTTACGGACAGGCGGATCACGCGGAAAACGCGGATGTCATCATCATATTGGGGGCGGGGCTTCGCTACGACGGCGAAGCAGGGGCGGCGCTGACACGGCGCACACGCTACGCGGCGGATTTGTGGCGGCAAGGCTACGCGCCATATCTGATCTGCACGGGCGGGGTGGCGATTGGGCGCGTTCGCAGTGAAGCGGACGCCTGCCGAGAAGTTCTCCTCGAAGAAGGCGTTCCCGATGATGTGATCCTTTTGGAAGAACGCAGCCGCAGCACCGAAGAAAACGCAATTTACACCCACCCGATCATGACGCAACGCGGCTGGACAAGCGCGGTGCTCGTCACCGATGGTTTTCACCTGCTGCGGGCGCAGTGGATCTTCAGCATTGAAGGAATTACGGTGTATCCCAGCCCTACGGTGAATCCGGCGATCCCGACGTATGTGTTTGCTGTGCTGAGAGAAGTCGCAGCGCTCCATTGGCAGGCGGTTCAAGAGGTGCTCAACCTTCCATATACGCATGTCCCTTCGATTTGACCACGCTCCGCCTACGATCACGCAATCGCGGCTATAATCCCGTTGATTTAGGTGTGCTCAAAAAAAGGATGGCTGGCGATGTCGAAGCTCCTGATTCCTATGCTGGCGCTGCTCCTTCTCCTCGGAGGAGGGCTGTTGGCGCAAGATATCCCGCCGGAAACGGCGGTTGGCGTGCTTCAGGTCGCGGATGTGCTGCCCGCTGCTGACAGCGCGGGGGTTTCGCCCGATGCGTTGATCGTTGTGATTTTCAACCGCCCGGTTGTGCCGCTGGTGACGGCGGAAGAAGCGGGCGATTTACCTGATCCGCTCACGATTGATCCTCCGGTACAAGGTGAGGGTGAATGGATCAACACGTCGATTTATTCCTTTCGCGCACAGCCGGGATTAGCGGCGGGGCAGACGTACACCGTCACCGTCGCGGCGGGCTTGACCGCTGCCGATGGCGCGGCGCTGGCAGAACCGTTTACGTGGTCATTCACGACGGCTGCGCCTGTCATCATCGAAACCTTCCCCGAAAATGGCGCGAACGGTGTTTCGCGGACGACGACGATCGGATTTACGTTTAGTGTTCCGGTGGATCGCGCCCGCGCTGAAGAAGCGTTCTACTTGCGCCCCATGATCAGCGAAGTGCTGACGATGTGGGGCACGTTTGAATGGAACGACGACTCGACCGGATTCCGGTTCACGCCCGTTGAGCCGCTGAACATCGACACGCTGTATGCGGCAGGCTTCCCTCCAGATGCTTCACTTGCAGCGGGCGGTGGGGCAGGCTTGGAAGGTACAAACGAAATTCGTTTCACGACGGTGCCGCTGCCGGGAATTCTCAATACCTCGCCGTTTGATGGGCAAACCGACGCACCGCCATACAGCGGATTCACGATTTTCTTCCGTTCGCCTATGAATGCGGAAACGCTGCGGGATCGCATCATGATCGAACCGGAGCCGTTTGCCGAGTACGATACGTATTTCAGCGAGTGGAACAACAGCTACACGCTGGCATTCTCCGCCGAGCCGAGCACAGATTACACGGTCACGATCCAGCCGGGGATGGAAGATGTCTACGGCAACCGGATCGAGAGCGAACTGGTTGTCAACTTCCGCACGCTGCCGTATACGCCGGATGTCGCGCTGCAAGCGCCCGCCGGAATCGGCTTTTACAGTGCGTACAGCCCACAAACTCAGCTTTTTCTGACGCATCGCAACGTCAGCCAAGTTGATCTTGAACTGTACCGAGTGCCGCTCGATCAATTCTTGCAGGCGGCGACCGGAGATACATACTACGATCCGGTTGGCACATTTACGCCTAATCCGTCTCAACTTTTGCGCTCATGGTCAATCGAATCGGATACGCCGGAAAACCAGCGGCGCTACGAACTGCTCGATCTCGGTGTGGCGATCAGCGCTTCGACGACCTGCGACGGCGCGCCGGAAAGCCGCGTTCGCATCGGTGATTCGGTGCGCGTGATCGCCGACGCGGTGCGTGTGCGTCAAAGCCCGGTCGATGGCGAGATTTTGACCGTGCTGTACACGAATGCGATCCTGCCCATCGTCGGCGGATCAACATGTGCGGGCGGCTTCGTGTGGTGGGAGGTCGAACTCAGCGACGGGCGGCGCGGCTGGATCGCGGAAGGCGATTTGACTGAATATTACATCGCCGTCGAAACAGCGGGCGCAGCGACACAAGTCACGGTGAGCGAAGGCGAAACCGGACTGCCGCCGGGTGTGTATTTCTTGCGTTTCTCGTCGCCGGAAACGCTGTCGATGGGTTATATGTCAAGCGGGCATTTCTTAATCGTCAGCGATACAGTGATCACCACCAAAATCGCGGCGGAAGAAATGTTCGCATGGGTGACGGATGCCGAAAGCGGCGCTCCGGTGGAGTCCACTAACGTGACGGTGATCGATGACACGAATACGCGCATCGGCACCGGGATGACAGACGCGGACGGGATCATGCGCGTGGAGACACCACGCAACAACGATCTGAATCTGCCGCGCGTGGTTGTGGTCAACGATGGGCAGCGCTTCGGGATCGGGCTGTCCACATGGTCAGACTCGATTGACGGGTACAACTTCGGCTTGCCCACGAATTATTACCTTGAACCGTACCGCACGTATCTCTACACGGATCGCCCGATTTACCGCCCGGATCAACCGGTGCATTTCCGGGGAATTGTGCGTGAGCAGTCGGATGTCGAATACCGCCCGCTGCAAGGTCAAACCGTGTATGTGCAGATCACCGACGAAATGGGGAGTGTGGTCTATGAGCGTGATCTACCGCTGACGCCGTTCGGCACATTCAGCGATACCTTCCCGCTTGCGGCGGACGCGGGACTCGGCTACTACCGGATCGGCGCGCGGCTGCCCGGTGAAGACGAAGAAAGCTGGATCGGGCGGAGCGGATCAGTCGCATTCAACGTGGCGGAGTACCGTGCGCCGGAATTTCAGGTGACGGTTACGCCGCAAGAGCCAGAAGTCGCGGCGGGCGATGTGATCCGTGTAGCGGTCGATGCGCGCTACTTCTTCGGCGGCGTGGTGCAAAATGGCACGGTCGAATACACCGTCGTCGCAGAACCTTACGGTTTCTACCTGCCGGATCAAAGCGGCTACCAGTTCATTGATTACGATGCGGACGCGGGCGCGAGCGAGTTCTTCTCGTTCAACGGCGGCGTGATCGCGGAGGGAACAGGCGTACTCGATGAACGGGGTCAGCTTGTGATCGAGATTCCCGCCGAATTGGAGGACGCGACGCAGAGCCAGAATTGGCGCGTCGAAGTCGTCGTCAGCGACGAAAGCGATCAAGTAGTGGCGGGTCGCACAAGCGTGATCGTCCACAAGGGCTTGACGTATATCGGCGTGCAGCCTACGGAATACGTAGCCACGGCGGGCGAAGCGACCAGCATCAATGTGATCACAGTCGATTGGGCGGGTGAACCTGTTCCGAATCAGACGGTCATGATCGAAGTGGTGGAGCGGCGCTGGTCAAGCGTGCAGGAGCTTGACGATTACGGGCGCTCGGTATGGTCAAGCGAGGTGGAAGAAATTCCGGTCGCGTCGGGTGATGTGGTGACGGATGCGAACGGCGAAGCGGTCTACAACTTCACACCCCCCGGCGGCGGTGTGTACAAGGTGCGCGCCCGATTGATCGACAGCGCCGGAAACACGGTCATCAGCGCGACAACCTTATGGGTGAGCAGTGATGATGCCTATGTAACATGGCGGCAGCAGAACAGCGCGCGTATCGACTTGATCGCGGACGCGACGGATTACCAAGTCGGGGATACCGCCGAAGTGCTGATCACGTCGCCATTTCAGGGGAATGTCGAAGCGCTGATCACCGTCGAGCGCGGGAGCGTCCTCAGCGCGCAGCGGGTGACACTGACCAGCAATTCGTATGTGGTCGAAGTGCCGATCACGGCGGATTTTGCGCCGAACGTGTTCGTCACGGTCATGTTGATCAAGGGTGTGGACGAGACGAACCCGATCATCGATTACCGCTACGGGATGATCCAGCTTGCGGTTGATCCCGAACAGAAGGTGATCACGCTCGATGTAGAACCGAGCGTCGAATCGGCGGGACCGGGCGATACGGTCACATTCACGGTGACGGCGGCGGATTACGCCGGAAATCCAGTCACGGCGGAGATCGGCGCGGGTTTGACTGATCTCGCGGTGCTGACGCTGGCGGATCGCAATTCACCGCTGCTCTTGAATTATTTCTACGGCGAACAAGGTTTGAGCGTTCGCACGGGCACACCGCTCACGGTCAACGTGGATCAGATCACGCAGACGGTGTTTGAGACGGTCAAAGGCGGCGGCGGCGGCTTCGGTGAAGGCGGGATTTTCGACATCCGCGAAGAATTCATCGACACGGCGTACTGGAACGCGATGCTCACGACAGGAGCGGACGGGGTCGCCACGTTTGATGTGACGCTGCCGGATAACCTGACGACATGGCGGCTTGATCTGCGTGCAGTGACGAGCGGCGAAGATGGCGTGATGCTCGTTGGTGAGACGACGTTTGATCTGCTTTCAACCAAGCCGCTGTTGATCCGCCCGATCACGCCGCGCTTCTTCGTCGTCGGCGATCAATTGGCGCTGGCGGCGGTCGTGAACAACAACACCGACACGGATCAAGCGGTGACGGTGAATTTGAGCGGCACAGGGCTGACGCTCCCCGGTGAGACGGAACAGACGATCACGATTCCGGCGGGCGGTAGTCAGCGCGTGGAATGGCAGGTTACGGTCGAAAACGTCGAGGATGTCGATCTGCTGTTCACGGTGCAGTCCGAAGATGGCACGCTCACCGACGCGACAAAACCGCCGCTCGGTTTAGGTGATCAACGGTTGATCCCGGTGTACCGCTATGACGTGCCGGAGACGGTCGGCACGGGCGGCGCTCTGCTAGAAGCAGGGACGATTACGGAGACAATCGCGCTGCCGACGAGCTTACCCGTTGTTCAAGGTGAACTAACGGTGCGCGTTGATCCGTCACTGATTGCGACGGCGTTGGAAAGCGTGCGCGCGTTGGAGAATATGCGCTTCGACAGCGTAGAAGCGACGGTGACGCGCTTGTTCGCCAATGCACAGGCGTACCGGGCGCTCAACGGGCTGATGACGGACGAACTGCGTCAGCAGATCAGCCAGCAGGTGGGGATCGGCGTGCAGCGGTTGTACGCATGGCAGAAAGTCGATGGCGGGTGGGGGTGGTTCTCGCGTGACGAGAGCGAACCGATGATGACCGCTTATGCGCTGCTGGGCTTGATCGAACTGCGCGAACTCGGTTTCACGGTCGAAAGTACGGTGATCGAGAACGCGATGAACTACCTAAAGGGTAATTTCATCACGCCGACTCAAGAGACGGCGCAGTGGCAGTTGAACCGTCAAGCATTTGTGCTGTATGTGCTGGCGCGCGCTGGCTCGGCAGAACCCGCACGTACCGCGAATCTGTACGAACTGCGGGCGCAGCTTTCGCTGTGGGCGCGGGCGCTGCTGGCGGTCACGCTGGCGAACATTGATGGGAATAACAGCCGCGCCGATGTGCTGATCAGCGACCTTGTGAGCGCCGCGTCGATCAGCGCGACGGGGGTTTCGTGGCAAGAACCGGCTCAGGATGTATTCAACTGGAACACGAATACGCGCACAACAGCGATGATCGCCCACGCGTTGATTCAGCTTGACCCGACAAATGCGCTGATCCCGAACGTGATCCGCTGGCTGATGATGGCGCGGACAACGGATGTGTGGGAGACAACTCAGGAAACCGGGTGGGCGCTGGTGGCGCTTGCCGATTGGAGTCTCGCCAGCGGTGACGCGCAGCCGGAATACACATACACGGTCACGTTGAACGGGAACGAACTCGCAGCGGGTGCACCGCCGATTGACCCGACGATTCCGCTGGTGTCCACTGAAATTCCGTTTGATCAGCTTGAGGCGGAAAACACACTCACATTTGAGCGCGGAGCAGGGGAAGGCAATCTGTATTACACCGCGTTCATGCGAGCTTTCCTGCCCGTGAGCGACGTTGAACCGCTTGCAAACGGGATCGTGATCGAGCGGCAGTACAGCTTACTCGATGACCCGGATCACGCGCCGATCACCGAGGCGCGCGTGGGCGATCAAATTCAAGTGCGCTTGACGATCATCGCGCCGACTGATCTGCTGTACGTGGTGATCGATGACCCGATCCCGGCGGGTACGGATGCGGTCAACCCGGACTTGGCGACCTCGCCGCAGGTGGGGACGCAGCCCGATTTCCGACTGGATTCGGATGATCCGTTCAGTCAAGGGTGGGGCTGGTGGTGGTTCAGCGATATTGATTTCCGCGATGAGCGGGTCACGCTTTCGAGCCGGTTCTTACCAGCGGGGACGTATCAATTTGTGTATACGCTGCGGGCAGGGCTGCCGGGGGTGTACAACGTGATCCCGGCGACGGCGGAACAAGCGTACATGCCGGATGTGTACGCGCGGACGAACGGCATAGTGTTCACGATCCTGCCGTCGGAGTAACAACGAAATTCGCTAGGGTGCAAAGACGCAAAGAAAACCTTCGCGTCTTTGCGCCCTAGCGTTGATGCCCTTATTCTTTTGGCTCTTTGAAAAACTCGATCAAGTGGGCGTTCACGACTTCCGGCTTTTCGTGCGCGATCCAGTGACCCGCGTCCTCGAATAGGTGCAATTCCCCTTCGTCGCACATGTCGATGCTTGGCTGGGCGTTGCTCACATCAAGCGCAACATCTTTCGTTCCCCACAGCATGAGCGTCGGCACATGCACGCGGTTATCTTCCTCACCGCGAGGCAGCCCGGATGAAGGGGATCGCCCAAGCGCGCGATACCAGCCGAGCATCCCGGTGATCGCGCCGGGGCGTTTCCATGCTTTGACATACTGCGCGATATCCGCATCTTTGAACGTGCCGGGGTTAGAACTGGCGAAAAGCATCATCGCCAAGCCGTTTGCATCCCCGCCGCCGAGCAGGAGTTCAGGCAGCATTGGGAGTTGAAACAAGCCGACATACCAACTTTTTAACTGCTGCTGACGGTTTTCGCGGAGGTTACGGGCGAATACAGATGGGTGCGGAATGTTCAGAATCGCCAGCTTCTTGATGCGTTCCGGGGCGCGCATAGCAAGCGTCCATGCGACAACGCCGCCCCAGTCATGCCCGACGAGATTGATTTTTTCGTGTCCGCTTTGGTCAAACAAGCCGAGGATGTCGCGCACGAGTTCACCGACGCGGTACGCCTCGACAGCATGCGGCTTGCTGCTCAAATTATAGCCGCGCTGATCCGGTGCCCACACGCGGAAGCCAGCCGCTGCCAGTGCGTCGATCTGCCGATCCCAACCGTACCAGAATTCCGGGAAGCCGTGCAGTAAAAAGACGGGTTCGCCATCCTTCGGTCCCGCCTGTACCACATGCAGCGTGACCCCGTTCGTCTGTAGATATGTGAATTCGCGTTCGGTGACTGTCTCGTGATCCGTCGGCATATCTTGACTCCGTCTAGGGGATAGGATGGGCGTGGCTTTGGGCTGCGGATTTGTGTGCGTGCTGAATAAAAGCTGTTCACCCCACCGATCCGCCAAATTCGTTAACCCTGATTTGATGGCGGCGTGATGCTTGGATTGTGGAATCAGAAAGTACATTGAGCCTGTCGCGCGCGGTCGAATCGCATAAACTTCCGGCGCGGCAGTTCTTTTTAGAAGTTCAGATGCCTGATTGGTGACGAACACCTCATGATCGACGCGCGGGAAATGTTGATACACGAGCACCGACACGCCTTGAGCATACGTCGAAATCAACTCGTCCCAGTAAAGATACTTTGAGGAATTCCGTGCTCCGTACTTCGTGGAGGCGACTTCCAAGCCGTTATCAGGATCGAAAAAGACGAGATCAACTGCGCCTGTGCGTTGATTCAGCTTTTCGAAGTACCGCTGGCGGCTTATTTTGTCGTCTGCGAGGACATCAGGAAAGAACACCGACCCCGGAACTAAATCATGCTGGTCAACAAGGGTAACATCCCGTTGCCCCTCTTGAATGACCAGCTGCTCAAGCAAATCATAAACGTGGGGATCATACTCACGCCATTTCTGCGGTTGTGACAAATACTGGATGCGCTGCCCGTCGGTGCGTACGTCATTTTCTGTGAGCATCCAACATACGAGGATACGCATCTGACCGTGTACGGCAAAAGAGCGGAGGATGCTGTATTTCTTGTAGTCGCCGATATCGCCGAAATATTGGTGCTTCATGATTGTCACTCGCCTCGAATGGCTTCTGTGCTGGATTAAAGCATTCTATGGTGACTCTGCGGTCGATGTGCTCTTGCGACGCATCCGTGCGATCACACGCGGCATGATTTCGGTATATGCCCAATACAGCGGCGGATAAGGCGCATAATCCCATGCGCCGATGTGCCGGGTGATGATGCCGCGAAAACCGCGTTTGAACGCAAACACGCCCCACATCGAGTCGGTTTCGACAAACTCATTCGGCGCGCCCCACATGTCATAGTGGGTATAGCCGTTCGCCTTCGCCCATTTGATCGCGTGCCACTGGAGCAGGTAATTGGGCATCGAGTCGCGGTTTTCGCTGCTCGATGCGCCGTAAAAATACCAGCATTTGTGCGCGAAGTGAAACAGGATGACCATCGCAATCGGCTTGCCGTCGAGTTCTGCGATCAGCGGGTGCGCCAAGCCGGATTCAATGAAGGTTTTCCATGCTTTTTCGTAGTATTCCGGCGGACGAATCAAAAAGTGATCACGTTCGCCCGTCACCCGGTAGAGTTCGTATAGGATCGGCAGATCAGCAACCGTGCCGACGCGGATTTGCACGCCGTCTCGCTCCGCGACACGAACTTTTCGGCGCGTGTTTTGACTCATCGACGCGAGCAAATCATCTTCGCTTCGCGTCACGTCGATGATCACCGTGTTGCGGAACTGCACCTGATCCGCCGAAAAACGCCAACCGTGCGTCGTGAGCATCGCCTTGACTGCCGCGCCTGTGTCGTCGGATCGCTCGTCATCTTCGCCGGGGATGCCCGTGCCTTCGATCACATCGGGATCGATTTTGAGCCAGATTGCGCCCTGCTTGCGAGCGAAGCGCTCCAAATGCGTGAGGATTTCGGCGGTGAGCGCTTGATCCTCATACGGGAGCGCCGCACCTTTCGAGATGTACATCACCTTGAGCAGTTTGGCGACGCTGCGCACGCCGACGCTTGCCATGCCGATGATCACGCCGTTTTGCTTGAAGGCGAGACGGATAGGCTGCCATCCGGTGGTGATGCGTTTGAATTCACCCCATTCCCATGTTTGGAGAATGTGCGCATAGGGGAGCACGGCTAATGCTTGATTCCACGTCAAGCGGTCGGTGATTCGCTCAATCGTCAGCATGTGACCGCCTTTTTAATGCCCATTGATACGCTTGATAGATCACAGGATTATAGATGCGATCCCATGTGCCAGCGGATCGTGTGACTGCGCCGCCCCACCCGCGCTTGAAGCCGTACACGCCCCATAAGCCATCGCTGCGCGTCTCGAATTCGGCTTCGAGCTTGGCTTCGGATTCGTCGGGGATGCCCCACATATCGTAATAGACTGCGCCGCGCGCGCGCGCCCATTGGATGGCTTTCCACTGCGCGCCGTAGCTCGCCATCAGGTTGCGCTTTTCGCTCGATGACGCGCCGTACAGATACCATGCCCATTTGCCGACGGCGCATACGAACACCCCCGCCAGCGGATCATCTTCGTGTTCCGCGAGGATGAGCGCGCCGTGACGGGGGATGAGTAGGGAATACGCGAGATCGTAATAGGCTGGTTCATGCACGCCGAATTCGTTGCGCGATCCGGTCACTTGCATGATGGCGGTGAATTTCTGCACTTCTTCGCGGGAGGCTTCGGTATAGCGGATCTCGTTCTTCAAGCTCTGGCGGATTTTGCGGCGCGTGCCTTGATTCATGCGCGCCATGATCGCGTCGTCCGTGCCGCTGATGTCGATCACGACAGTATTGGGCGGCTGAACCGTTTGCGGTGACGGTCGATACGCACTGCCAAACGACGGCATCGGCTGATCGACAAAATAACCGGGTTCAGTCTTCAAGAATGCCGCGTGATGCCGCTTACAGACTTGATCGACGGCTTTTTCCAGCGCAGAGTCCGGGATGGGGAGATCGATCATCGGCAGATATGCCATCGTGCCGAGCCGGAATGGGAGGCGCTTAAACAAAAGCTGCGCGCCGCCGACAATACGATTCCCGTCAGTGACGGCGACGCGGTCGGCTGTCCATCCATAGGCGTTTTTGAGGTCTGCCCACGCGGAGAGTTGAAGGACATGCCCGCGTGAGTGACTCAGCACGAATGAATCCCATTCGGCGGGGGAGGGGGTGATCACGTTCAAGCTGCTTCTCTTTCAAGGTTCATCGCACGACCGCATGACAAGCTACTATGTACCGTTGATGTTAGCGAACACGCTCAAAGCGCCGAGTTTCTTTCTTCGTGTTCTTGGTGGTTCAAACACGTTTTCTCGCTGTTTGAGCGGGCATTATAGCACGGCTCTGGGGGCGTTTTTGTTGGTAAGCGCACGAACGGGTGTTACAATCCGCCATCATACACGGTCTTAACCCGCCGCCGATCACCAGTCTGGTAAGAGCCTTTGCATGAGCCGGACGGGATGTTATACTTCTGCGGGTTTGTACCAAATGGCGCAATCGCATCTCATGTTCGCGGGAGTACACCTCCGATGACTGTTGTCAACGAATGGGCGTTTATTGGCGTGTTTATGGCGGTCGCTTGGCTGTTACCGGCGGCTCCGCTCGTGATTTCGTGGATTTTCCGTCCCCGACGCCCGAATGCAATTAAAATGGCGACCTACGAATGCGGGGTGGAAACAGTCGGCGATACGTGGGTGCAGTTCAAAGTACAGTATTACCTGAACGGGCTGGTCTTCCTTGTGTTCGATGTGGAACTCGTGTTTTTGTTCCCTTGGGCAATTGCTTACAGTCAGCTTGATTTCTTCGCGTTCGGTGCAGGGCTGCTGTTCATCTTCTTGCTCACCGACGCGCTGATTTACGCTTGGAAGAAAAATGCTTTGGAATGGCAGTAAGCGACTGGACGAGGATTAAAAGGAAGCAGCCTCAATGGAAGCGCAGTGCATCAATATTCTTGAGACGTTAGCGCCGTGCCTTGTACGCGGTGGTATGGATCCCGGCTTGGCGCAGTTCTTGTCGATTGCTGCCGGTGTTTTGATCGTAAGCGCGATTCCGCTCGTGTCGGTGATCATCTTCATCTGGCTTGAGCGCAAGATCGCCGCTCGCGTGCAGGATCGTCTCGGTCCGAACCGCGTCGGTCCGTTTGGCATCCTTCAAAACCTTGCCGACGCCGTCAAGCTGATCATCAAGGAAGACATTACCCCGGCGGGCGCTGACCGCTTGATCTATAATGCCGCGCCGATTATCGCCATGCTGTCCGTGATCTTGATCTGGGGTGTTGTGCCGTTTACCCCGGTTCATATCGGCGCTGATCTCGATATTGGTGTCGTCTACGTCGTCGCGATTGGCTCGGTGGGCACGCTGGCGATCATGATGGCGGGCTGGAGCAGCAACAATAAGTACGCGCTGCTCGGCGCGTTCCGCGTGGTTGCGGCGCTTGTTAGCTATGAAGTGCCGATGATCGTTGCGCTGCTCGTGCCGCTGATGCTCGCGGGAACGATGAGTATGCAGGGCATCGTCGAAGCGCAGCAGGGGATGTGGTTCGTCTTCACCGCGCCGATTGCCGCGCTGATCTTCTACATCAGCAATCTTGCGGAAACAGGACGCGCGCCGTTCGACTTGATCGAAGCGGAAAGCGAACTCGTTGCCGGTTACAACATTGAATACAGCGGGATGAAGTTCGGCTTGTTCATGGCGAGCGAATTCCTGCATTCGTTCACGGTCAACCTACTGTTCGCGGTGATTTTCCTCGGCGGCTGGTCGGGTCCGTTCGTACATCAACTTCCGATTTTGGGCGTGCTGTACTTGGCGATCAAGTCGCTGATCCCGTATATATTCACGATTATTTTCCGCACGACGGTTCCGCGCGTGCGTATTGACCAGATGATGGCGTTTAACTGGAAATTCCTCGTTCCGGTGTCCATCGTCAACGTGCTGGTGGTCGCATTCGTGCTGAAGGTGATACAGGAACTTGGCTTATCGCCGTCGCCGGAGAACGTTCACGATTTCGCGGCGAACGTGCCGCAAGCGGTGATCCTGCTGGCGACAAACCTGTTGATGGGATTGGTCACACTGAATGTTTTGCGCAGCGCCGGACGGCGTGAACGCATCGCAGATCAAGCGCGCGCACTGCGCAGCGCGGAACAACGGGACAGTGCAATCGTCCCGTCTGCGAGCTAGTGAATTGAGGCGCTGAGTCATGACAGGGGCGGATGGTTTGCCCTTGTCGTGATCATGGTAGTACACCAGAGGCGATCCGCCGGATCGCCTCTGGTATCGAAAACGGCAGTGACGCGACACACCAAAGGTACGGCGTATGCTTGAATTCAACCCGCAGCTCATCGTCTTTTTTCTGTTCGCCATCCTGACGCTTGGCGGGGCGCTCGGCGTGGTGACGAACCGCAATCTGATTCATGGCGCAATCTACCTGATCATCAGTCTGTTTGGTGGTGCGGGGTTGTTCGTCTTGCTCAGTGCGCCGTTTTTGGCGGCGGTTCAAGTGCTGGTGTACATCGGCGCAATCGCCATCTTGATCATCTTCGCGGTGATGCTCACGCGGTCGATGACCTCGATGCGCGAGTTGTATAACCGCCAGTGGTGGATCAGCGCGGTCGTCGCCGTCCTGCTGTTCGGCTTGCTCGTCCTCGGCGTGATCGGTCCGGTATGGGTTGCAAACGAGGAGGCGTCACAGCCTGTCAGTGACCTCGTGGCGACGACTCAGGATTTGGGCGTAGCGCTGGTCGATGGCAATCAATATGTGCTCCCGTTTGAGATCGCCTCGTTGTTACTGACGGCGGCAATGATCGGCGCGATCGTGATCGCCCGTGAGGACGATTAGGAGAATATTGCAGCATGATTCCATTGTGGATGTATCTCATTGTTGCCGCCGCCATGTTCGCAATCGGCGTATACGGCGTTTTGGCGCGGCGGAACGCGGTGGCGATTCTGATGAGTGTCGAACTGATGTTGAGTGCCGTCAACATCAACTTGGTCGCATTCTGGCGCTACTTGACCCCACAGAACATGTCGGGGCAGGTGTTCGCCGCGTTCGTGTTTGTCGTCGCGGCGGCGGAAGCAGCGGTTGGTCTAGCGATCGTGATCTCGATTTACCGCAGCAGACGTTCGGTCGTGGTTGAAGACGTGAACCTGCTGAAGGGGTAGAGGTAGAACGATGGATTTGAACCAATTTATCAATGACCCGAATTTGTTGCCTTGGCTGATCCCGGTCGGACCTCTGCTGGCGTTTTTGATCATTACGCTGGTGACGAATAAATCCAAACTCGTCCCGGCGACCAGTGACGAATACGGCGGTCATCATCCCGATTATGACGGGATGCTCGTCCCGGTCGTGTCGGATGCCAGCCGTGTGATCAGCATCATCGTTGGTATGAGCGGCGCGATAGCCGCATGGCTGATCAGCCTGCGCGTCGTGATGGATGCGACTGCCCTGCATGACTTCGGTCATGATGCGTTGACGAGCAGCCTGAAATGGTTATCGCTCGGCACGAGTAGTTTCAATATGGGTGTGCTGGTTGACCCGCTCACTGTAGCCATGTTGATCATGGTGCCGATTGCCGTGCTGATGATCTTCATCTACTCAATCGGTTATATGGCGCATGACCCCCGTCAGGCTCGTTTCTTCAGCCTGATTTCGTTGTTTGCCGGGGCGATGCTGATCTTGGTGGTAGCGGATAACCTGCTGCTGCTGTTCGTCGGTTGGGAAATCATGGGCTTGTGCTCGTACATGTTGATCGGCTTCTGGTACGAGAAGAAAAGCGCTTACAACGCCGCGATCAAAGCGTTCACAACGACGCGCGTTGCCGACGTGATCATGCTGATCGGTATCGCGTACCTGTTCATGAGCACCGGAACGCTGAATTTCCGCGACCTGATGTACAACGCTGCCCCGCCGCTTGAAGGCGAGACAGTCGTGATCGAAGAAGTGGCAGCCGTCGAAGGCGAAGCAGTGGTCGAAGGTGAAGCCGCTACCGCCGTCGAAGGCGAACATGCCGCCGAAGGTGAGGCGCACGCCGATACATGGGCGATCCGGTTAGCGGAAACGCCCGCGATTTTGTTCGGCGGAATTAGCGCCGCTGGATTAATCGGCATCTTCTTAATCATCGGTACGGTCGGTAAGTCGGCACAGTTCCCGCTGCATGTTTGGCTGCCGGACGCGATGGAAGGTCCTACGCCCGTCAGCGCGATGATCCATGCCGCCGCGATGGTTTCGGCTGGTATTTATGCGATTATCCGCATGTACCCACTGTTTGAAGCAGGCGGGCATCCGCATCATGGCGAATTTACCGCGCCGCTGCTGTTCATGGCGGTGGTCGGCGCGTTTACGGCGCTGTTCGCCGCGACAATCGCGGTTGCGCAGAACGACGTAAAGAGAGTCCTCGCGTACTCGACGATTTCGCAGCTTGGTTTCATGATGGCGGCGCTCGGTATCGGCGGGTTCATTCCGGCGGCGTTTCACCTGATCACGCACGCATTCTTCAAGGCGCTGCTGTTCATGGCATCGGGCGCGGTTATTCACGGGATGGAACACGGCGAACATCATGTTCATGCGCATGCTCACGGTCATGGGGGCGGCGGCGCGGATGCCGCATTTGCCGCGCATGACGAAGGCGGACACGCGCATGGGCATGACGCGCATCACGCAGTCGAGCATCACGACGAACACGCACACGCTGAAGAACACGCGCATGCGTTTGATCCACAAGACATGATGAACATGGGCGGGCTGCGCAAGACGATGCCTGTCACCTTCATCACATTCTTGATCGGCGGGCTGTCGCTGGCAGGTCTGCCGCTGATCACGGCGGGTTTCTGGTCGAAAGACGAAATTCTCGCCGAAGCATGGCTCGGCTTGACGGAAGGTTTTGGACCGCACGCGCTGGTGTTCGTGATGCTGGCGCTCGCAGCCTTCTTGACGGCATTCTATACGGCGCGTCAGCTTTCACTGACGTTCCTCGGTGAAGCCCGCACGGAAGAAGCGAAACACGCCAATCTTGGACGCGGCGTGGTCAGTTTCACGATGACGCTGCCGCTGGTTATTCTGGCGTTCTTCGCGGTGGCTGCCGGGTTCGTCGGCGTTCACCCTGACTTCCCGATTTTGGGCGGCATTTTTTCCGGCAGCGGCAATCCATTCTTTAATCTGGTCAGCAAGACGCTGGTTGAAGCGCCGCCAAAGATTGATTTCAACATCATTCCGGTGCTGTTCTCGTTCGGTATCGCGCTTGGTGGGCTGTGGCTCGGTTATATGGTGTACGGTCGCAAGCCGCTCACGGCAGGGCAGCCTGACCCGCTTATCGGCGCGTTGGGTGCGTACCATAACACGCTCAAGAACAAGTACTACTTCGATGAACTGTACCAGACGATCTTCGTGCGTCCGTCCCAGTGGATCAGCCGCAGCGTCTCGTATCTTTTCATCGACAAGGGTTTGATCGACGGCTTCCTGCACACGCTGACCCGCGTCGGTATCTGGACGGGTGATCTCATCAAGGTGCTTAACAGTTGGCTGATCGATGGCGTGGGCGACGGTGTGCCGGAATTGGTCGCGCGCTTCGGCAATTGGATCAGGGCGGTGCAAACAGGGCGTGTCCAGCAGTATATGCTGCTGATCGTAGTGGTCGCGTTGGTGATCGGGGTTGCGTTTGCCCTGTCAACCGGCGTGTTACAGGCTTCACCGTAGAGGCTGAATGATGACGATTATCGGCATTGATGTTCTGACGTTCTTGATCGTCGCTTCCGCCCTCGGCGGGGTGGCGCTGCTTGTCCTCCCCAGTGCACCGGCGTATCGAACGCTGGTGCGCTTCACCGCAGTCGGCATTGCCGCTGTGCTGGCGGGGATCAGCGTTGCAGTATTTTTCTCGTACACAGGCAGTCAGGCGGCGACCGGCGTTTTTGGGCTAGAGGTCAATGTGCCTTGGTTCCCGGTTCTCGGCGTCGACTGGCACTTGGGGATCGACGGTATCAGCGCGGCGATGGTTCTGCTCACAGGCATCCTCACCCCGCTGGCGATCTTGATCAGCTTTGAGATTGAAGATCGCGTCAATATGCACATGGCGCTGATCCTGTTGTTCGCGGCGGGGTCATACGGCGTGTTCAGCGCGATGGACTTGATGATTTTCTTCTTGTTCTACGAACTGACGCTCGTCCCGATGTACTTCTTGATCAACCAGTGGGGCAGCCCGTCCGGGCGCGAGTACGCATCGAAGAAATTCTTCATTTACTCGCTCGGCGGTTCGTTAGGGATGCTCCTCGCCATTCAGTTGATCGGTTGGTCGGTGTCGCAAGTTCCGGCGGAAATCGTCGACAGTTTGCGTGCGACCACACCCGCACTTGCCAATTACGTCGCGGGAAGCCCATCGTTTAATATCAGCGTGATCAGCGCGCTGTGGCCCGCGCTCAACGAAGCGGGCGGCGTGTTCCTCGGTATCAACGTCGAGACGGTGAAAGGTCTCGCATTCCTCGGATTCTTCGTCGCATTTGCGATTAAAGTGCCGGTGTGGCCCTTCCATACATGGCTGCCCGATGCGCACGGTGAAGCCCCAACCGCCGGTTCAATGCTGCTGGCGGGCGTGATGCTCAAGCTTGGCGCATATGGTTTCTTACGTCTGGTGATCCCGTTCTTCCCGGATGTGTGGGTGAACGATTTCAGCGTGTTGGGCGTGTTCACGACCAACTGGGCGACCGTCCTCGCGTTCTTGGCGATGCTCGGCGTGGTGCTGGGGGCGTTCAGCGCGTTCGGTCAAACCGACATCAAGCGCTTGGTCGCGTACAGCTCGGTCAACCATATGGGCTTTGTAGCGATGGGGATCGCGGTCGCGGCGCTCGCCTACGGTCAAATGGTGGTGAACGGCGGTACGGAATACACGCAGGACGCGATCATTGCGATGAACGGCGCGGTCTTGCAGATGTTCAATCACGGCTTAAGCTCGGCAGGCATGTTCTTGCTGGCAGGCGGCATTTATCACAAGACGCACACGCGCGATATGACGCAGTACGGCGGTTTCTGGGTGAAAGCGCCGATCTACGGCGGCATTTTCATCTTCACCAGCATGGCGAGTCTCGGTCTGCCCGGTTTGAACGGCTTCGTCAGCGAGTTCTTGGTTGTGCGCGGTTCGTGGGCGGTGTTTACCACGCTCACGTTGATCAGCATGATCGGCTTGCTGTTCACGGGCGGTTACATCCTGAAGGGCATTCGCGCTGTCCTGCATGGTCCTTTCAATATGCATTGGAAGGATTACAAGCTGGAAATTGAGCCGCGCGAGGTGATCGCCATCGCGCCGCTGATGGCGCTGATGCTGATCACGGGGATCGCGCCAAACTGGATTTTGAGCGTGATCAATGCGTCCGTGTCGCTGATGCTGGGCGTCCCGGTGCAGGTCTAACCCAAAGGATGCAGGCGAACCATGGTTGAAGCCCTCAGTTTTCCAGTTCTCAGCCTGTTGATCTTTGTCCCGATCATCGCGGCGGTGATCATTCTATTCATCCCCCGCGATAGCAAGGACTTGATCAGAGGCATTGCTATTACAGCCGCGTTCATCACCTTCGGCTTAGGCTTGTTCACGTTCATCAGCTACGGTAATGCTGTGGGCGAACTGCGCGCCGAACAAGACGCGATCATCGCGGATGGCGGCGATATTGTTGCCACCGAGCTTTACAACACCACGCTCGTGTTTGAAGAACGGGTCGTGTGGGTGAAGGAACTCGGCATTACGTATCATCTCGGCATCGATGGTTTATCCGCGCCGATGGTGCTGCTCACGAGCATGGTCACGATCACCGGTGTGTTGATTAGCTGGCGCATCGAAGACCGCACGCGCGAATTCATGGCGTTCTTCCTCCTGCTGGTCTCGGGGGTGTTCGGCGTGTTCGTGGCGAACGATATGTTCGTGCTGTTCTTCTTCTACGAACTTGCGATCTTCCCGATGTACCTGCTGATCGCAACATGGGGATGGGTCAAGCTGCGAGAATACGCGGCGATGAAACTCACCCTGTACATCTTGATCGGTTCGGTGGTGGCGCTGGTCGGCGCGATTGCGATGGTGCTGCAAGCGAACCAGTTCTTCATGAACGAAGGCGCGGCAGTCTTCGCACAGGCGATTGAAAGCGGCGTGCTTCCGGCAGACTCGTCCACGATGAGCTTCGGCATCACCCAGCTCACGCTGGCGGCGGAAGCGGGCGCGTTCAGCGTCCCAATTTTGGGTGATGTCTCATTTGCGAACCTGTGGTTCCCGTTCGTGTTCATCGGCTTCGGCGTGCTGGCGGGCGTGTTCCCCTTCCATAACTGGTCGCCGGATGGTCACGTTGCCGCACCGACCGCCGTTTCGATGATCCATGCGGGCGTGTTGATGAAAGTCGGCGCGTATGCCGCGCTCCGTATCGGCGTTCAGCTTTTGCCGGAAGGCGCGCAAACGCATCTCCCTTGGATCGTGTTCCTGACGCTGGTCAACGTCGTGTACGGCGCGTTTATCGCGTTCCGTCAGCGCGACTTCAAGTATGTGATCGGCTTCTCATCGGTCAGCCACATGGGACTTGTTTCGATGGGCTGGGCGACGATGAACGCGATCGGCATGACTGGCGCGGGCTTACAGATGTTCAGTCACGGCGCGATGACGGCGCTGTTCTTCGGTGTCGTCGGTATGGTGTACGACCGCGCGCATACGCGCGATATTCCGAGCCTCGGCGGGTTTGTCCGCGTGATGCCTTGGGTGGCAGTCGCGTTCGTCGTTGGTGGTTTGACGAGTATGGGCATGCCCGGTTTTAGCGGGTTCGTCGCGGAGTTCCCGATTTTCGTCGGGATGTGGAACGCCTCACCGAATGTCAGTCTCCAGATCGGTGACTTTGCACTCACCAACTACTACTCGATCTTGGTGATCATCGCCGCGCTCGGTATCGTGATCACTGCGGCATATGTGCTGCGTGTGACGGGGCAGGTGTTCTTCGGCGCGTTCAACCGCGAGAAATACCCGGATGTGGATGACATTACGATCCGCGAACGGTTTATTCTGGTCTTCCTCGGTACGCCGCTGTTGGTTTTGGGGTTGTATCCGCAGTTGATGGAACCGATGCTGGTGACAGGGCTGCGCCCCGTGCTGGCGCTGCTGGGCGTTTCGACGTAGGGTGGAGCAGCCGCGATGAATGAATTCAACTTTTTGCAAAGCCTCCCGGCGATCGCTCCCGAAATCGGGTTGATGATCACCGCCATTGTGCTCCTAGCGCTGGACTCCGGCGTTCCGTTTGTGTATGCCGGACTGCCGGAAAGCCGCCGTAAAGGGTTGGCGCTGGTCACTGCCGCGTCGTTGATCCTGACGGCGCTGGTGTCGATTGCGGTCTGGTCGCCAACGCCGGAGACGACAGGCTTATACTGGGGCGGCATGATCCGCTACGATGTGCTGGCGCTCGTCTTCAAAGTCATGATCCTGTTCGCCGGAGGGATCACCGCGCTGATTGCGGTCGATTCAGAAGGTGTCGGAAACAAAGGCGAGTTCTACCTGATTATGGTGGTTTCGACGCTCGGCGCGTGCTTGATCAGCGGCGCGGCGGATTTGATTATGCTGTTCGTCGCCCTCGAAACAACGACGATCCCGTTGTATGTGCTGGCGGGTTTCAAGCGGAATGATAACCGTTCGTCCGAAAGCGGGATGAAGTACTTCCTGTTCGGCTCGTTCGCGTCCGCGATCCTGCTGTACGGCTTGAGCTTGCTGTACGGCTTCAGCGGTCAAACCAACCTGTACGCGATTGCCGAATATCTGAGCAGCGGCGCATTTGAAGCGAATGCCTTCCCGGTTTTGGCGGCGCTCGTGTTGATCCTCGTCGGTTTCGGCTTCAAGATCAGCGCGGTGCCGTTCCACTTCTGGACGCCAGACGTTTACGAAGGTGCTCCGACTCCCGTCACGGCGTTCTTGAGCGTTGCCAGCAAAGCGGGCAGCTTCGCGCTGTTGATGCGCTTCCTGTTGGCGACATTCCCGGCGGCAGTCGTGATCAACGGGCAGGAAATCCAGAATTTCTGGGTGACGCTGGTTACTGCGCTCGCTGTCGTGTCGATGACGTTCGGCAACGTGGTCGCGCTTGCGCAGCGCAACGTGAAGCGTTTGCTGGCGTACTCGTCAATCGCGCAAGCAGGGTATACGCTGATCGGCTTGGCAGCGGTGCAAGCGACGGCGACATCGACCGGAGCAGAAGCGGTCGCGGCGATCACGTATTACATGTTCATGTACACGTTCACCAACCTGCTCGCGTTCGCGGTGATCATCGTGTTCAGCGAAGCGACCGGAACGGAACAGATCAGCGACCTCGCCGGGTTGAGCCGCCGCAGTCCTTGGATGGCGCTCGTCCTGACGATTGCGCTGCTCTCGCTGGCGGGCGTGCCGCCTGCTGCGGGTTTCTTCGGCAAGTTCTTCTTGTTCAGCGCGGCGGTTCAGGCGAACCTCGTATGGCTGGCAATCATTGGTGTGTTGAACAGCATCGTCGCCTTGTTCTACTATCTTGTGATCATCAAGGTCATGTATGTGGATAAGGGCAAAGACGAGGACAAGCCGATCCCGATCAGCCGCAGTTATCTGTATGTGATGGGTGTGGTCAGCGTGATCGTGGTGCTGCTTGGCACAATCGGCGTACAGCCGATCTTCGATTGGGCGCTGCAAGGTGCGCGCGCGCTGTTGAATGTGTAATAGGCTTTAGGGTATAAACGGGCGGGGGCAACCTCGCCCGTTTTTTGGTACATAAATGCTTTTTTAAGATGCGCGTCTTTGTTTGGATTTCGCAAACGCTTGTGATAGAATGCACAGAAACAGCATGCCTGAAGTCGAGAATGAACCTACACGCCCGAATGATGCGTCTGCACGCATCAAGAATCTCACCTATGCTGCACTAGCCGCTCAAGGCGGGTGCTTCACACTGGTGATAATCTTTGGTGCGCTCTTGCTGGGGTTGTGGCTGGATGCACAGTTTGGGCAGCGGGGACCGTTCACCATCGGGCTGTTGTTGATGAGCGTTCCACTGAGTTTATTCGTGATGGTGCGCCTTGCGCTGCGGTCAATCGCTCAGATCCAGCCGCCGGCTGCCCCTAAAAGCACTACGAACACACAGGAGGTTGATCGTTGATAGAGTATTGGAATAAACCTCTCAGTAGAGGAGCGCCCCTATGAATAATCAAAGTCCTATCGCACGCGGCGCGATCATTTTCGCGGGGTTGATCGTCTTTTTGGTCGTCTGCGCGCTGCTAACATTTAGTCTGATGCCCAGCGCGGGCGTCTCGGTTGGTCTGCCTGTCATCACCGTTCCCGGTGAAGCTTACGGCGGCGCACTGCCTTCTGACGATGCCTATGGTTTGGGCGGCGGCTTGGGCGGCTGGACAAATACGTTCGTCGCGATGCTGCTGGCGGACGCGATGGTGATCATCTTCTTGCTGTTGGCACGCCGCAGCTCGAAGAATTGGACGAGCCAAGTTCCCGGTAAGTTTCAGTCGCTTGCGGAACTGCTCGGCGGGTTCATGTACGGGCAAACCAAGAACTTTGCCGGTAATAAGCCTCTGGCACGCAACTGGTTGTTCCCACTGGCGGCGAGCATTTTCGTGTTCCTGCTGGCGGTCAACTGGATGAAACTGCTCCCCGGTATCGAAAGCGTCGGCGTGCTGCACTGCGCGCATGAAGGCTTCAGCGGCTACCCGTCGATTCAGGTGGGCAGCGGCGCGTATCAGCTTTATGTTGATCAACCGCTGTACGCAGGCGTGCGGGCGACCGAAGAAAACTATCACGACTGCGAACACTTCAAAGAATCTGGCGCACATGCTGATCATGCCGCGCTGGTCGAAGCCTCTGAAGACTTGACCGCTGAAGAAGCGGCGCTTATCGCGGACGAAACCCTCAGTGATGAGGAACGCGAGGCGCGCATTCAGGAAGCCCGGCTACACGCAACCGAATCGATTTACCCGCACGCGACGTTTGCGCTGGCAGCGGACGAACTCGAACTCGGTGTGATCCCGTATGTGCAGGTGGTGACGCCGTATGTGCGCGGTGGTTCGACCGACTTGAACCTGACGCTCGGTCTGGCGCTTGTGTCGTTCTTCGCCATCCAGATTTTCGGTGTGGCGGCGCAGGGTCCGATCTACTTCACCAAGTTCATCAACCTCGGCGCAATCGGCAACGCGGGCAAGAACCCGATCGGCGTGATCGACTTTGTGGTCGGTTTGTTCGAGATTGTGTCGGAAATCGGCAAGATCATTTCGCTTGCCTTCCGTCTTTTTGGCAATATGTTCGCAGGCGGTATCTTGCTGGCGGTTATGTCCTTCTTGGTCGCGTTCTTCCTGCCGATGGTCTTCATCGGGCTGGAATTGATCGTCACGACGATCCAAGCGTTCGTGTTCGCGGTCTTGACGATCGTGTTCAGCGCGCAGGCGATGGAAGGTCACCACCACGAAGAGCACGAAGAACATCACGGCGAAGAATCGCCGGAACATGTGGAAGCGCACGGCACGTCGGGCGCGCACTAAGCGTCGAACGTCCGCATTCAACTTGAGCAGATAAGACAAAACTAACGGACAGCAAAGGATAACGACAAATGGTTGAAGGATCGCTCGAAGTAGGGCTTAAGGCGCTGGGCGCGGGTCTGGCAATGGTCGGGGCGTTTGGTCCCGGTATCGGCATCGGCTTGCTGGTGCAGGGCGCGATGCAGGCAATCGGGCGCAACCCCGATGCGGCGGGTCAAATTCAGGCGAACATGATTCTCGGTATCGTGTTCACGGAAGCGATCTCGATTTACGCGCTGGTTGTTTCGCTCATCATCCTGTTCGTGCTCTAGCACATCGCAGCACGGAGGAAAACTGATGGGCAAAACCTCAATGTGGAAGCGTATTTTCCTGTTGGTCGTGCTGGTCGGCGCGATGGCATTCAGCACGGCGGTCGCATTCGCTCAAGAAGGCGAAGCAACCCCTGCCGCTGAAGGCGAAGTCGCCGCTGAAGAAGGCGCGGTCGAAGAAGCGGCAGGCGGCAGCCCGCTGACTCCGCTCGGCATCAACACCGGATTCTTGTTGGCGCAAATCATCAACTTCGGGATCATTTTCCTGCTTCTGGCGTTCGGTCTGTGGCGCCCGATGACCAATATGCTCGATAACCGCGCCGCGACGATCCAGAAGGGTTTGGAAGATGCGGCAGCGGCAGCGAACGCCCGCCGCAACGCCGAAGCCGAAGCGGATCAGATCAAGGCGAACGCCCGCGCCGAAGTTGCGCGCATCCTTGAAGATGCCCGCCAGCGTGGTGAATCGATGCTGAAGGAAGAAACCGGACGTGCTGGTGCTGATGCGGAGCGTATCCGCACCGAAGCCCGTACCGCCGGTGAAGCCGAACGCAATCAGCAGTTGGGTGAAATGCGCAGTCAGGTTGCGGCGATTGGTATCGCCGTCGCCGAGCGCTTGATCGGTGAATCGATTGATAAGAAGCGCCAGCAGGCGTTGATTAATGACTTCTTTGCCAAAGTCCCGGCGGATGCCCGCTCGATGGGCGGCGATGTTGAAGTCGTCAGCGCGATGCCGCTCACGGCGGACGAAGAATCCCGCGTGCGTTCGGAAGTCGGCGCGCAGAACGTCACGTTCCGCGTTGATCCGAGCATCCTCGGCGGGTTGATCATCCGCAGCGCCGACCGCGTGGTCGATGGCAGTGTTCGCAGCAGCCTTACGGATCTGAGCAGCCGCATTCGCTAATTGAGCGAGGGCGACTTTGAAAAATGCGCGCCGGGGCGTAAAATCCTCGGCGCGTTTTATTTTGGATGTACGCATTCAAAAGAAGTGCTTCTGAACCACAAAGAACACCAAGAACACAAAGCTTCCGCCTCTTAACTTGGAACTCCTGATGACTAAAATACTCCGCGATCTGTTTGACGCGCTCCCTCAACCGTACACGCTCACAGGCGACCCGAATACGCTGATCACCGCGCCCGTTGTCGAAACGGACGCGGTGGTTGAACTGGGGGGTGTGTTCATCGCACGCGCCGGGTTGAGCGTGGACGGTCACGACTTCATCCCCAACGCAATCGCACGCGGGGCGGCGGCGATCATCGGTGAAAAACCGGTGGATGGGTTGAGCGTTCCTTACGTTCAGGTCGAAAACGCGATGGAGGCGACGGGGTATCTTGCCGCAGCGTATTATGATCACCCGTCGCGCAAGCTGATCGTGATCGGTGTGACGGGCACGGACGGCAAAACCACCACCAGCACGCTGATCCACAGCATTTTGAAAGTGGCGACGAATGGCAAAGCCGGATTGATCAGCACGATCAGCGCGGACATTGGCGGGCAGACGCTCGACACAGGCTTTCATGTGACCACGCCTTCCGCGCCGATGATTCAGCGCTTGCTGGCGCAGATGGTCGCCAACGGGCTGACTCATGTGGTGCTGGAGATGACCAGTCACGGGCTGGCGCAAGGGCGCTTAAACGGGGTGGATGTTGATGCCGCCGTGCTGACCAACATCACGCATGAGCATCTAGATTATCACAAGACGTTTGAAGCATACCGCGCCGCAAAAGCGCGCATGTTCGAGATGCTCGGCAGATCGCACAAGAAGCCGCGAATCAAGAAGATCAGCGTCGTCAACGGGGATGATCCCAATGCCGCGTATTTCGAGGCACTTCCAGCAGATGTGCATCTGCGCTATGCGCGGCATCATCAGGCGGATGTGCGCGGCACGGATGTGATTCATCGTCCGGGGTATACACAGTTCGTCGCGCATGGCGTGGGTTCGCCGGTGGTGTTCAGCCTGCCGCTTTCGGGCGATTTCAATGTGATGAACGCACTCGCGGCGATCACGACGGCGCGCGCGCTGAATATCTTGCCGGAAACGATTGAGCGTGGATTATTGAGTGTGACCGCGATCCCCGGCAGGCTGGAGCGCATTGACGAGGGGCAAGATTTCCTCGCGGTCGTCGATTTCGCGCATACACCGAACGCGCTCAAGAATGCGCTTGAAGCGGCGCGCACGATGACGGGCGATGGCGGGCGGGTGATCTGCGCGTTCGGGTGTGCGGGCTTACGAGACCGCGAGAAACGCCGCTTGATGCCCGAAACAGCGATCCATTTGGCGGATGTCAGCGTCTTCACGGCGGAAGACCCACGTACCGAGTCGCTTGAGGCGATTTTGCAGACGATGGCAGAGGCGGCGGTCAACGTGGGCGGGGAAGAGGGAAAAACCTTTATCCGTGTGCCGGATCGTGGTGAGGCGTTATATCAAGCGTGTCAGATGGCGCGCCCCGGTGATGTCGTGATCGCGTGCGGGAAAGGTCACGAGCAGAGCATGGCGTTTGGGACGGTTGAGTATTTGTGGGATGACCGCGAGGCAATGCGCGCCGCGCTGCGAGGGGAACCGCTCAAGACGCTGCCGACGGCGAACACTTGAACCTGCTGTGGGGCGCGTCGTGACGCGCCCCATTTTATGTCGGTTTATGTCGGTAAATCGTGAAGAATTACATGACATTCCAACGATTTGCAAACCGCCAAATAACAAACAAGAACTTAGCCGCCCATGCTCATGCCGCCTTCGCCTTCCATCGGCGGTTCTTGCACAGGCAGCGTCAGCACGATTTCGTGACCATCCGAAAGCGTCAGCGTGAGATCAGCCATGCTGCCCGCCGCCAGTTCGCTCGTCAAGCCGATCAGCATAACGTGATAGCCGCCGCGCTGAAGCACCACCGCGCCGCCCGCCGGAATCACCAAGCCGCCTTCAATCGGGCGCATCTGCATGACATCGCCCGCAGCCATCACCATCTCATGAATTTCGACGGCTTCCACGAAGTCGGCGCTTCCACCAACCAGCGCGACATCTTCATCCGTCAGATTGAGCATCAAACCGTAAGCGGCGCTGTTCGGCTGACCCGCGCCCGCCGGACGCACCCATGCACTGAGGAAGAAGACATGATGGCAGTCTTCGGGGATTTCCATGTCGCCGTGCATGCCGCCCATCGCTTCTTCGGTCGCCATATCGCCGTGCATGCCACCCATGCCGCCCATCGCCTCTTCGGTCGCCATGTCACCCATGTGCATGTCGCCTTCGCCGCCCATGTCCATGCCGCCCATGCTTTCCATTTCGGCGGCGTCCATGATCGGGATGCTGATGCTGACATCACCCGCTTCGCGGAAGGTGAGCGTGAGGTCGAGCATTTCACCCGCGACGAGCGGTTGGGTGAGGTTGATCAACATGATGTGCAGTCCACCGGGCTGAAGCGTGGCAAAACTGCTGTTCGGGACGACGATTCCGCCTTCGATTGGGCGCATCTGCATGACATCGCCCGCAGCCATCACCATCTCATGAATTTCAACGGCTTCCGCCGCTTCTGTCGAACCGCCGATCAGCGCGTCTTCCGCGCCCGTCATATTGACCACCAGACCATACGCGGCGCTGTTGGTCATGCCTTCGACCGACGCGCGCGCCCAGCCGTTGACCAACGAAATGAACCCGCAGTCGTCCTGCGCGTAAAGCTGCGCCGCCGGAATCAATGTGCCGATGATCAACACCACCGCAAGAAGAAGTGATTTCCGTCTAAGCATTCGTGGGACTCCTCTACAGATAGGTTAAGAAACCGAAAAATCCGCCCGAGCGCGGAGATTTCACATCGTTGGGGAAAGCGCTGGTTATGCTGCTTGCGCTTCCAAAATGATTTGGATGTCGTGGACAATATCGCGGTAGTCTGTACCGTAAAGATACTGCGATTGAAGCCGCCCATCGGGTCCGATCAAGAAGATCGACGCGGTGTGGTCAATCAGATAGCCCGCCGCTGAACCCTCGATATCCTGCCGCTGTGCGACCACGCCGAATGCGCGCATGATCGTTTCCAGCGTGTCGCGTTCGGCGCGCAAACCGATGAAATCAGGATTGAAAGCGTGGGTATACGCGGTCAGCATGTCAAGCGTATCGCGTTCCGGGTCAACCGTGAGGAACAAGACTTTGACCTGATCGACGGGATTATTGAGGGCAGCATACAAGCGGCTGAGTTCCGCGAATGTGGTTGGGCAAAAATCCGGGCAAGCGCGATAGCCGAAATAGAGCAGAAGGACTTGTCCGCGATGTTCAGCAAAACTGAAATCCGTGCCGTCGGTGGATGCGAGAACGTAATCATCTACTGGACGCGGCGGGTTGATCACCGCACCGAGCAGATCGCCTGCATACGGCAGGTCATTTTCGGGCAGTTCGGGGGTCGGGGTGGCGGCAGGTGCGCACGCAGCCAAGAGCGCTCCAAGCAGCATAAACGTTAGGACACGGGTCAAGGTGTTCTTCATGGCAGTTCCTATTGGCTATTCAACGATGATGCTGATCGTGCCGTCGTGACGCGCGGTGCAAGTGCCGATAAATGTTGCGGCGCGCGTGAACTCCTGACGAATGGTTTCGCCAGCGCGTACGAAATACGGTCCCACTTGATGATCAATGATGTCATCGTTTTGGATGACCAAAATGTTACGACCCTCAAGATCAAGCCGGATTTCTTCGGGGATCAATTCTTCACCTTCCTGTTGAAGAATTTGTATCGCCGAGCCAAGTGGGATCAATATGCGCAGTTCGCGGTCGGTATCGGCGGCAGCAAGGGCTGCTTCGGCGATAGAGCGGTATTCCGTCGAGACGTTGGTTTCTGGGACGGGCTGCCCTACGGCATAGACATAGATCGCATAGGGTTCTTCGATGAGCGTACCGTTTGCCAATTCTGCATTGACCGTAAACACCCAAGGACCTGCCATTGATAGGTACATCTGCGCTTCGTAGGTGGCATCACCCACGAATACGGCAGGGCGGTCAAGCTCCGGCATCATGTCGCGGTGCTCCATCATGTCCATGCGGGCGGCTACCCGAACACTGGCATCATTGATGGGCGACCCATCAGGATTGTACAGCCGTACGATCATGGTGCTCAAACCGGCAATCGTCACAGGAAACGGGGATGATGTGAGATCGACCTGCATCGCTTGAACGGAGGTGTTGTCGCTCAAGATGAACGCCAGCCCTCCCACAATCACAAGGGCAAGCACACCTATAACGATGGCGAACTCTTTCATACAATACAATCCTCAAAAACTAACGGTTGAACCGTGACAAGCGTAACATTCGAGCGATGCACGTGCGCTTTTCCTGCATTATACCGCGAATGACTCACGTTCTCTGGGGTGAGGTTTGTTTAGCCTGCACGATGACATTTATCATATCCAACCCAAATTGCAACCATTTCACGCCGCACAGTGTCACATTCTAATGACGCGGGTTGGGCGGCGTTTCGTGGTACAATTCGCCGCGCTTGGAAAGGTAAACCGTGACCGACCTCGGAATCGTCATCGTCAATTGGAACACGCGTGATCTGCTGCGGACGTGCTTACAAACGGTGTTCGGCAGCACAGGCGATTTCACCTTCCGCGTGCTCGTGGTCGATAATGCGTCCACCGATGGCAGCGCCGATATGGTCGCCGCTGAGTTTCCACAGGCGGAGTTGATCCGCAGTGCCGAAAACTTGGGCTACCCTGCCGGAAATAATGTCGGTTTGGAGGCGTTCGGTTATTACGGGGCTGGACAGATCGACGCCGACGCGCCGCGTTACGCACTGCTGCTCAACCCGGATACCGAAGTGCCGCCTGATGGCTTATATCAGATGATGGCATGGATGGATACACGCCCGGATGTCGGCGCGTCTGGTTGCAAGCTGATCCTGCCGGATGGAACGCTCGACAAAGCGTGCCGCCGGGGATTTCCGACTCCGCTGGTGAGTTTGTATCATTTCACAGGGTTATCGAGGCTGTTTCCAAACAGCAGCACGTTCGCGCGTTATAATATGAGTTATCTTGACCCTGACCAAGAAGCGGAAGTCGATTCGGTGGTTGGGGCATATATGCAGGTTCGACGGGAAGCAATTGCGCAAGTCGGCTTGCTCGACAGCACATTCTTCATGTACGGAGAAGACCTCGATTGGGCGTTTCGCATCAAAAACGCGGGATGGAAGATCATGTACCATCCCCAAGTGACAGTCAAACACGTGAAACGGGCGGCGAGCCGTCAGAGCAAACGGGCGCAGTTCGAGTTTTGGCGCGCGATGCTGATCTTCTACCGCAAGCATTACCGCCGGACGACGCCGCTGCCGCTCCACGCAGCCATTATGCTCGGACTGATGATCAAAGGTGGGCGGGCGCTGTGGCAGGAAGTGCGACACCCCTCATCGCAGACGATCGCCGCAAGCGCCAAGGGCTGATCGCCGCGCGAAATGCACGTCGTTCACGGCAGGCACGAACTCTCATGGGGGTTCTGCTGCTGTTGATTGATGCTGCTATGCTGACGGCAGCGTTCGTGCTAGCGTATTATGCCCGCGAAACCGTACCGATCTTTGATATTCCCTTCAGCCAACCGCCGCTGACGCTGTATATTCCGACGATTGTGCTGCACGTCGGCACGATCATGGTGATCTTTTATCTATCCCGTTTTTATCATATGCGCCGCGCGATCAGCCGGATTGACCATGCGCGTAACTTGCTCGGCGCGGTGACGGTCGGCGCGTTGATCGTGAATTCGCTGCAAGATTTGTTTTTGCGCAGCGTGCTGTATGACGCGGTTGACTACCCGCGCAGCCTGTTCTTTTATGTATGGATTTTCAGCGCGATTCTTGTGATCGCCGGACGTGAACTTCACCGCGCGATCCGCCGAATTCTTCGCCTGACCCGCGTTGAGCGCGATAACCTGCTGATCGTCGGAGCGGGCGATATTGCGCGCGAGATCACCAAGCGGATCATGAGCAGCCCGGAACTCGGTTACAACGTGATCGGCGCGATTCCGGTGAATCCGAAAAGTAAACCGCAGCCGTATCCCGGCGTACCGTACATTGGAACACCGAAAGAACTTCCGGCGATCATTGACACCTACAAGGTCGATCAAGTGATCATCGCCATTCCTGAGCCGCAGCGCGATGAACTGGTTGATTTGATCACGCTGTGCCAGCGCGGGCGCGTGGATATTAAGGTGTACCCGGACATGTTCGCGTACATGGCGGGCGATCTGAGCGTTGATGACCTCGGCGGCACGCCGCTGATTACGGTGCGCGATATTGCGCTGCGTGGGTGGAAACTCAGCCTTAAACGCGGGTTGGACATCATCGGCGCATCGTTCGGGTTGATCGTGCTGTCGCCAATGATGCTGCTGACGGCAATCGTGATCAAGCTGAGTTCGCCCGGTTCGGTGTTCTTCACCCAAGAGCGAATGGGCTTGGACGGTCGCCCGTTCCACATGATCAAATTCCGCTCGATGCGGAGTGATGCCGAGAAGAACGGACCCGGTTGGACAACCCCCGGCGATCCGCGTGTGACCAAGATCGGCGCGTTCATGCGTAAGACGAATTGGGATGAAATGCCGCAGTTGATCAACGTATTCATCGGTGAGATGAGCCTCGTCGGTCCGCGACCGGAGCGCCCGGTTTATGTGCAGCAGTTCCGCGAACAAATCCCGCGCTACATGGAACGTCACCGCGAAAAAGCAGGCATGACCGGATGGGCGCAGGTCAACGGCTTGCGCGGCGATACGTCGATTGCGGATCGCACGAGTTATGACCTGTGGTACGTCGAGAACTGGTCGCTGTGGCTGGATATCAAGATCATCATTCGCACGGTGCTGCAAACGGTCTTGCGGCGCGATACGAATGCGTATTGAGTGATGGCGACGCAGCGTCGTCTGAGAGTTCCACGCAATAATTGGACGCTGCTGGCGCTTTTTTGTGTGTTAGTTGGATGCGCGGGAGCACTGATTTTTATGGCTGCTCCCGATGGTTCAACATGGCAAGAAAACCAAAAGAGGATCATTTATCCGTTCTTCTGGTGGCAGCATATACTTGTCATTAGCTTGGTAGTGGTTGTTATTCTGCTCATCGTCGCAATCATTGCATATGTTTGGACTCTCACCGGGAAAGATCGTACTTGGGTCGGGCGCTTGATTGGCACACTCATCAGCTTGATTCATTTGTTTGTTTCGGTTTACGTCGGTTTTTCCCTTTTTAGTTCGCTGATGTTTACCCCGGGTTTCCAACATGTCGATACCGTGACGTTGAACGACGTCCGCTATAATCTCGTTTCCGCTCCAATTTTTCAACTTCGCTGCGATCCGTACTGCTTTCCGGAATTTATTCATCTATTTGCATGTGATAGTTTAGGACTGATATGCACGCTGGTGGAAAGTCCCTCCGAAGAGGAATACATCGCCAGAGGGATTTTTAATTGGCGCGCGCCGTATCGCACGGAAACGATCGAATTACGAGTCGAGGGGGATACCTTGCTCGGATTGATTAACGGTGAAGAAGCGCTTCGCTATTCGCCGAATGAGAGGTAAATACACAGTGGATCTAGACGCCCTCACTCAAGCGATGCACGACTTCGTGCGCTCGAAAGGCTGGTACGAACCCGACTCGAAGCGCCCGCAAACGCCGCGCAATCTAGCGATCTCGCTCGTGCTTGAAGCGTCGGAAGTGCTGGAACATTTTCAATGGCGCGATGACGCTCCCGACCGTGAAGAACTTGCCAGTGAACTCGCGGATGTGATGCTGTATCTGCTTCAGCTTGCCAGCATCAGCGGGATCGACTTGGGCGAAGCGGTGATGAATAAGCTCAAGCACAACTACACCCGCACATGGGACGCTGATTTCCCCGAACCAAAAGAATGAACCACAAAGAACACCAAGAACACAAAGAGGGATGAACTTTTCTTTGTGTTCTTGATGGTTCAAAGCTTTACTTCAGTTGAAGTCTTTCGTTCCTGCCCATGTCATCGGCTTCTTCGCGGGTGATCAGCGCTTTGGCGAACTGGAGAATCGACGCGATTTTGCCGTCGCTCTCCCAATACTCGGCTCTTTCGACATCGACGCACAGCAGCGCAAGATTGGGTGTTTCCAGCCCATCGGGAAACCAGACTTTGAAGACCGGATTCCATAATTCTTCCATTTTGGCGCGGTCATCAACTAAGCGTGCCGTACCGCTCACGCTGACATAACGGTTTGCGCCGTTGTCGGCATAACTCACGTTGACCTGCCGATCCTGCTGCACTTGATCGGCTTTCGGGGAGTCGTCTTCGGTAAAAAACCAGAGCTGCCCGTCGAATTCGACTTTTTGTGTCCCCATCGGGCGGCTAACAAGCGACCCATCCCGATTATCCGTCGTGGTGAGCATGGCGATCTTGATTCCGTTGATCAATTCCGCCAGTTTGCTGATTGCCCGCTCACGCGGGGCACTCGCTGATTCCATCATAATACACCTCCACTGGTCATCGTGATCATGTTCACCTGTTTTGCTACCCCATACATGCCCCCTAAGGAGGAACGTGCGTGGAACTTTTGGGCTGTACGCGTATCAATCGACCCCACTATAATTGACCGGGTGAGCAGTTTTTATCGGTGACCACCTGTTTGAACAACTCAAAGGAACGCTGATGACACAGGCAATCCCATCGCCCCGTGTTGATTTCGCCGAATGGTATAACGATATTGTGTACCGCGCTGACCTAGCGGCGCTCTCGCCGGTGCGCGGATGCCCGATCATCAAGCCGTATGGCTATGAACTGTGGGACGGTATCCGCAATGCGCTTGATAAGCGCTTCAAAGCGACCGGACACCAGAATGCTTATTTCCCGCTGTTCATCCCGGAAAGCTATCTGCGCCGCGAAGCTGAACATGTCGAAGGCTTCAGCCCGGAACTCGCAGTGGTGACGATTGGCGGCGGCGAAACCTTGACTGAACCGCTCGTCGTGCGCCCCACGTCTGAAACGATCATCGGGGAAGCGATGTCGAATTGGATTCAGTCGTACCGCGATCTGCCGCTGCTGCTCAACCAGTGGGCGAACGTCGTGCGCTGGGAACTGCGCACCCGTCCGTTTTTGCGCACCACCGAGTTTTTGTGGCAGGAAGGGCACACCGCTCACGCGACCGAAGCGGAAGCGGAGGCGGAAACCTTGCAAATGCTTGATGTGTACGCGGACGTGGCGATCAACGAAGCGGCGATCCCGGTGATCAAGGGGTTGAAGTCCAACCGCGAACGCTTCGCCGGAGCGCTGCGCACGTACACCATTGAAGGTGTGATGGGCGATCGCAAGGCGCTGCAATGCGGCACGAGTCACAACTTGGGGCAGAACTTCGCCAAAGCGTTCAACATTCAGTATCTCGATGACAAAAATGCACAGCAGTTCTGCTGGACAACGTCATGGGGCATGAGTACGCGCATGGTCGGGGCAGTGGTGATGACACACGGCGACGAAAAAGGCTTGCGTTTGCCGCCGCGTCTCGCGCCAATTCAGGTCGTGATCGTGCCGATCTACAAGACCGATGCTGAAAACTCCGCCGTGACCGAAGTCGCCGAGCGCATCAAGAATGAACTCGCGGCGAAGGGTATCCGCGTGCGCGTCGATCACCGCGACGAGACACCCGGTTTCAAGTTCAATGACTGGGAGATGCGCGGCGTCCCCGTGCGGATCGAAATCGGACCGCGTGACGTGCAGAATAACGCCGTCGTCGCCGCCCGCCGCGATATTCCGGGCAAGGAAGGTAAGCGCGTGCTGAGTCAGGATCAGATTGCGCTGCAAATCGAAGCGCTGCTCAACGAAGTGCAGGCGGGTTTGTTGGCGCAGGCGACCGCGTTCCGCGACAGCAGCATCACCGACGTGAGCAGCTATGACGAACTCAAGACGGTGGTCGAAAACGGCGGCTTCGCGCGCGGGTATTGGGCTGGCACAGATGACGACGAAGCGCGCATTAAGACAGAGACTGGCGCGACGAATCGCTGTTTCCCGCTCGATCAACCGGAAGCGGCGGGGAAATGCTTCTTCACGGGTAAGGACTCACAGCAGATTGCGCTGTTTGCGAAGGCGTATTGAGGGGCTGCTCCTCACCCCCAGCCCCCTCTCTATCGCTTGCGATAGAGAGGGGGAGCAAGCCACACTACCCGCTTCCAACTGCCCGCTTGCGTGGGAAAGGGGCAGCCGATCTACTCAGGACGTGTACCAATCGAGTCCATGCGTGTCCAATCTTGAGGGTTGCGCCGTAATTTTCGGAGTAAAATATGATGTGAAACGGGCATTCTTAACATATCTTTCACAACAATCCACAATCCCTGTGGTATTTTGGAGATATGTGCGTCGGAAAGTAATGCGACTTGTAATAATAACATGGCTCCCGCTTGATTGTACCCCCAGACTTTGTTACAATTAGCGCAAACGGACAATTCGCCGCACGTTACGTTTCCTTTGCAACAAATCATTCATTGTGAATATCGAAAAATCTGCGCGATAAACGCGCGGTTTGAGCGCCGCCCATTAAAAGAGGGGCGGCACGAGATTTAGGTAGAAATATGGCTGCATATTTGATTGTAGATGTGGACGACCTTCTTGAGCACTTTCGCAAGCGGGGCGTAGCAATCGACTTGCAAGAACTCGCGGTAGGGCTGCGCGGTGGCGCGGCACTCGCGGCGGGCTTGGCGAGCGCTGACCGTTTACGGGCAGTGGCGGTCGCCAATTGGGAAATGCACCGCCGCCAAACACGCACCGCTGTTGACCCACAGTATGTCTTCAAGGGCGCGGGATACGATACGTTTGATGTGCCGCTTCGCTCCAGTCTCGCGGATGCGCTCATCATGCACTACTTTTCGTTCGACCCTGATCCGGTGGACGAATTGATCCTTGCCACGACTAACCGTGACTTGATGCCGCTCGTGCGCCGCATCAAGACCACGCGGAGCGCGCGCATCCGTATGTGGGGGATCGAGGATGTCCTCAAGGGGACAGAGTTCGCGGATGATGTGATCTTTCAGCCGCTCGAAACGCTCCTCGGCATCCAGCAGACGAAAAATGTCTCGGTTTACATTGACTTCGAGAATATTGCGATCAGCTTGAACGAGCAGGGCTACACCGTCAACCTCGATCAAATGATTGATGCGTTCCTGAAACAAGCTCAAGCGCACGGGCAGGTGATCAAGATCGCCGCGTATGCGCCTTGGGGTCAGCGTGGGAGTCTGCCGCCGCTGGTGGATAACACCGGGCGCGAAGTCGCGGACGATGCGCCGAGCCGCTTGGCGATGTCGAACATCGACCCGATGTTCACGCTCCCCGGCAAGAACAGCGCCGATATGCGCATCGCCAAAGATGTGATGACCGACAGCGGACACGATGACTCGGCGGATGTGTACATCGTCGCCAGCGGTGACCGAGACTTCAACGATGTGATCAACACTCTGCGCGGACGTAACAAAACGGTGATCCTGTGGGCAGTGCGTGGGAGCATCAGCCGCCAGTTGGAGAATAATTCGAGCGTCACAATCGAGTTCGTCGAAGACTTCACCAACTTGCAGACGCACCAATCGTTGAGCGCGTCGTCGGTCGCGGTTGATGGCGACAACGAGGATGCGAACGGATTCACGCCGTCGCAGTGGGCGAGTGTGATCGTTCAGTTTGACCGTTTGGCGCGTGAAGTCGGTTCAGAAGTGCTTTCACGCACGCAGTTGATCAACCGCTTGCAGGAAGTTGGCGCGGTGGTGAATCAAGCGCGGGCGGAAGACCTCGTGGCTCAAGCGATTGCGCTGGGGATTATTCAGCCGGTCGGCAAGAGCAAAGACATCATCATCGACGAGTATCATCCCGTCGTCGAAAAAACCCGCCTGATCCGCGAACGGATTGTGGTTCGCGTGCAAAATACGCTTGCCGTGCGCGGCTGGGAATACGTCAATTACGGATTCCTGCTCAAAGGGCTGGCGATGGATCGTGAACTCGAACGCCCCGGTTTGAACTACAGCGATCAATGGCGCTCGGATTGGATCGACTGCTTGGTGCGCGAACGGGTGCTGCAGCGCGAACTCGTGCCGCATCGCCACAACCCGGATGATCTGGTTCCGGTGATCAAACTGCGCGCGGATTATCCGGTCGACAGCCAGAATAGAACGCCCATGCCAATGCCGCTCTCCGACGAAGACGACGAAGAGCAGATCTCATGGCAGGACATCACGATTGAGGAGCTTGAGGAGCGCGACACCGAGACGGCGAACATGGTGCGGCGCATCATTGTCAGCGTCGAACAGTTCACCAGCTTCCGAGGATTTACATGGTGTCCGCTCGGCAGTCTGCATAAGCGGCTGCGCCCGTTTGATCGCGCGACGTCATTCCAGCGCGCGGTCGAATTCTTGCAAGAACACGGCGCAGCGAATGTGCAGGAGTACCCGAATCCGCAAAGCGACTTCTTCACCAAAGGAATTTCGCTGAATGCGGAAGTCGAAATGGCGCGCACGATCCTGATCACGCGCGATCAGTTTATTCGGATGCTGCTCCAGCTTTACGAACGCAACATGATCATCAGTGAGCAGACGCTCCGCATGATCGATCCACAGGGCAGTTGGGATTTCCCGATGTGGTTCTCGATCATGGAGACGGAAAACGTCCTTAACCCCGTCCCCGGTCGGAGTGGGCAGTACAGCTTGTTCCGCACACATCACACGGTGTCACTGGTCGCGGACGCGCAGCGCGCCGAACGCTACGGTCAAGAGTAGCCGAAAAGCTCGCTCGCATAGGACGCAAAAAGCGCAGAGGGATCAGCAATCCTCTGCGCTTTTCTTTTCGCTATGCTGTTTGAGCCACCCTGATAAGCGCGTCGATGCTGCGTTCGACATCGTCGGCAGTCGTCGCCCAAGACGAGACGCTGATTCGCATCGCGGAGCGCCCCTTCCAAACGGTTGACCCTGCCCACATCGTACCCTCCTGCTGCACTGCCTTGATCACAGCATTCGTGTGCGCATCGTCGCCAAAGCTCACCATCACCTGATTGAGCACAACATCATGAATGACTTCAAATCCGCACGCTTTCAGCGCCGCCGCAAAGGTTTGCGCGTGGTCGCAGGTGCGTTCAATAAGGTCGATGACGCCTGATTTGCCGAGCGATAGCAAGGCTGCCCACGCATCGATTCCGCGACCGCGCCGCGAGGTTTCGGGCGTGTAATCGACTGGCTCATAAACCGTCGGTTCGCCCATTCGGTCACTGCGCATGTAATACGCCGCACTTTGGGCGACGGCTGCGCGGTGTGCCGCCGGATGCCGCGTATACACAATGCCGCTGTCATATGGAACATTCAGCCATTTGTGCGCGTCGGTCGCCCACGAGTCGGCAAGTTGGACGCCTTTGACGAGGTGCTCCAAGCGGGGCGAGGCTGCCGCCCACAAGCCGAATGCGCCATCGATATGCACCCAGACGCCGTCTTGCTTCACACGCGGGATGATTTCCTCAAACGGATCACTTGCGCCCGTGTTGACATTCCCCGCTTGCAGCATCACGATTGCTGGCGCTTGGATATGTTCGGGCAGCAGATCGGCGCGCATTCGTCCTTGATCGTCCGTCGGGACTTTGATCAGGCGGTTGCGCCCCAAGCCTAACATGCCGATGACCTTGAGTACGCTGGCATGAACTTCTTCACCCACGATGACGGTGATCGGCGGCGCGCCGAACATGCCATCGAATTCGAGATTCCAGCCAGCCCACTCCAACACCGCGTGACGCGCCGCCGCTAGGGCGGTGAAATTCGCCATTGTTGCGCCTGTGACGAATGCACCCATACTCTCCGGCGGTAGATGAAGGAGATCACGCACCCACTTGAGCGCCACATCTTCGAGCTTGATCCCGGCGGGACTGCTGGCGCGCATGGCGGTCGCATTATCCCACGCTACCGACAGCATATTCGCTGCAACACTCGCCGGAAGCGATCCGCCAATAACAAAACCAAAATAGCGTCTGCCCGCCATCGCTGTTGTCGCGGGGGATGCGACTTCGTCCATCAGCGCCAGCACCGCCGCCGGATCGGTTGGCGCATCTGGCAGCGCGTGATCCAGCCTAGCCAACGCATCAATCGCGTCTTGGCGCGGGAACACCGGACGATCATCCAGCGTTTCGAGATAGCGGGCGGCGCGTTCCGCCGTATCGAGCAAAAGTGAACGCATCAAAACCTCCACGACTTTCGATCAATTGCAATTGACATTACATACAGTAAGGGACTTCTGCGATGCTGTCACTACGTCCACTGGGCTACCCCCCAAACATACGGCGGTTGCACCCTGACCACGTTCTGCTATAATGCCTTGCGAATAGCCCACAGACCGATGCGCTCCTATCCGGCGTAGACGGTGTCAACAGTTGGGATAGGCAGGGTAAAAATGGCACTCACCAAGAACGAAAAAGAAGTCATCGCCTCGCAGTTTGGCACGCACGAAGGCGATACCGGTTCCGCACAGGTGCAGATTGCACTTCTCACGCAGCGCATTCACCAATTGACCGATCATCTGAAGGCTCATACGCACGATAACCATTCAAAGCGTGGTCTGCTCAAGTTGGTGGGTCAGCGCCGCCGTCACCTGCGCTACCTGAGCCAGAAAGACCCGGAAGCATACCGCGAAATTCTTCAGCGGTTGGGTCTGCGTCGTTAGGTGGTTCAAGGCATGGGGGAGTCGGAAGACGACCCCATGTGTTTAAGTTTCGCGTGCCCGGGATGCAGGAATTGGAGGACGGAGCGAAGAGCGCAGCGGCGCACTCTTGGCGGCGATCTCCAGCTCCTGAAGTCCGGGCGACAGAATCAAAACGCTTAAGGAACAAAGGACATCACATGTTAGTTTCAGATACCCCGATGGGTAAAGTCCACCGCTATACTGTGCGCGTGGGCAGCGACGAATACATCTTCGAAACCGGTAAATTGGCGGAACAAGCAGGCGGCGCTGTCACCGTACAGGTGGGCGAGACTGTTGTGTTTGCAACCGCGACGATGAGCAAGTCGGCGCGCGAAGGCACGGATTTCTTCCCGCTCAGCGTGGAATATGAAGAAAAATTGTATGCCGCCGGACGTATTCCGGGCAGCTACTTCCGCCGTGAAGGTCGCCCAAGCGAAGGCGCGATCCTGATCGCCCGCTTGATTGACCGTCCGCTGCGCCCGCTCTTCAGCGAAGACATGCGCAACGATGTTCAGGTGGTGATGTCGGCATTCTCGCATGACCAAGAACATCAGGTGGATATGCCGGGAATGGTCGCCGCCAGCGCCGCGATCATGATCAGCGATATTCCTTGGAATGGACCGGTCGCCGGCGTGCGCATCGGCATGATCGATGGTGAACTGGTCGTCAACCCGACGATCCAACAGTTGGAAAACAGCGTCCTCGATCTGCGCGTGGCAGGGACGGAATTTGCGATCAACATGGTCGAATGCGCCGCGCATGAAGTCTCGGAAGAAGTTATGCTCCGGGCGCTGCGCCTCGCGCACGAATCGATCCAGCCGCTGATCCAGATTCAGAAGCAGATGCAGGCGGAAGTCGGTAAGCCAAAAGCACCGTATATTTCGCAGAAGATCGATCCCGCGCTGCAAGAAGCGATTGCCGAAAAGACGCGCGCTCGCATTCGTGAGGTGCTGGTCAGCACGAACGACCGCACCGAGCGCAGCAACGCGATTGACGCGATCCGCAGTGAAGTTGTCGGGCAGTACGAAGCCGCGAACGCCGCCGATGGTGCTGTTCCGGTCAAGATCAACGACATCAAGAATGCGGTCGAGAATGTGTATTACGAAGAAGTCCGCCGCCGCATCGTACATGACGGTGTGCGCCCGGATGGACGCAATACGACACAGATTCGTCCGCTGGCGGCAGAAGTGGCAGTCGTGCCGCGCGTTCACGGATCGGGCTTGTTCAAGCGCGGTCAAACGCAGGTGTTGACGTTCGCCACGCTCGGAACGCCGCGTGATTCGCTCGAAATCGAATCGCTGAGTCCTGAAGACAACAAGCGCTACATGCATCATTACAACATGCCGCCGTACAGCACGGGCGAGGCGACTCCGCTGCGCGGACCGCGCCGCCGCGAGATCGGTCACGGCGCGCTGGCAGAAGCCGCGCTCCGCCCGATGATCCCGCCGGAAGATGTGTTCCCATACACGATCCGTCTGGTCAGCGAAGTGGTGAGCAGCAACGGCAGCACGTCAATGGCGAGCGTTTGCGGCAGCACGCTGGCGTTGATGGATGCGGGCGTGCCGATCATCCGTCCGGTCGGCGGGATTGCGATGGGCTTGATCAAGCAGGACGATAAAATCGTCGTGTTGACGGATATTCAAGGCTTGGAAGACCACTTCGGCGATATGGACTTCAAGGTTGCCGGAACGACGAACGGCATCAACGCGCTGCAAATGGATATCAAGATCAGCGGCGTAAGCGATGAAGTGATGGCGCAAGCGCTGGCACAAGCGCGTGATGCGCGTATGCAAATTCTCGATGTGATGCTGAAGGCGCTCCCCGAACCGCGTAAGACACTCAGCCCGTATGCCCCGCGCATGGAATCGATCCGCATTTCGGTCGATAAGATCGGCGCGCTGATCGGACCGGGCGGTAAGACGGTGCGCGGCATTCAAGAGCGCACGGGTGTGAAGATCGATATTCAAGAAGATGGTACGGTGTTCGTTGCAGGTGCGGATGGAATCATCGTCGCCAAAGCGCTCGATGAAATTCGCGGCTTGACCGAAGATATCGAAACCGGGCGCATCTACACGGGTAAAGTCGTCCGCATCGAAGGCTACGGCGTGTTCGTCGAATTTATGCCGGGCAAAGATGGCATGGTGCATATCTCTCAGCTTGACAGCGAACGGGTAAACGACCCGAATGATATTGTCGCGCTGGGCGATGAAATCATGGTTATGGTCACGGATGTTGATCCGGGTGGCAAAGTCCGCCTCAGCCGCAAAGCGGTTCAGGAAGGCTGGACGGCGGAAGAAGCCCGCGATAATGATCGCCGTCCGCCGGGCGGCGGTGATCGCGGCGGCGACCGTCGCGGTGGCGGCGGTGATCGTCGCGGTGGTGGTGATCGCTAAAGCTAAACGACATAATCAAGCAAAACAGGGGAGGGCATACAAGCCGTCCCCTGTTTTTTTACATCATGACGATCTGCATTGATTAGAAATGATGTTCTATTCTAGGGTACAAAACAGGCGTGTTTTACACTGAGGCTAGGGATTTTATTCTGTGAAAGAAGGACTTTTATGCCTCGTCCACAAACGAAAGCTGACTTGATCGCCGCCGCTCAACTGGAATATCAAAAACTTGAGGCGCTGATTCAACCGCTGAGCGCCAACCAGATGACGCAAGCAGGCGCTTGCGAAGGGTGGTCAGTCAAGGATATTCTCGCGCACTTACTGGCGTGGGAGCAGATGGTCTTGGGCTGGTATCGCGCAGGGGTGCGCGGTGAAAACGTCAAGACCCCAGCGGACGATCTCAAATGGAGCGAAACTCCGATTTTGAATCAACGTATTTATGAGCAGTATCGTGATGTGCCGCTGGATGTGATTCGGGCAAAATTCGCCGCTTCTCATGTTGAAACGCTGGATACACTCGGCTCGATCTCTGAAGAAGCGCTTGTGACGCCAAAAGTGTATAAATGGACGAATACATCGACACTTCTCAGCTATTTTGTATCGTGCACGTCCAGCCATTATGTGTGGGCAGCCGCCGAAATCCGCAAATGGCTGAAAGCACAGATGACGGATTCTTAAGGAGCAGCAGATATGGCGGATATTTCGCAGTCTCCCCCGATTGACAACCGATCAAAACGCACGATCGTTGTGATCGCGCTCGTGCTGGTCGGCATCCTCACGTGGTTGGTCGCGGGGGCGCTGCCGCTGATCGTGGTCGCGCTCGTCGTCGCCTTTCTGCTCAACCCGCTGACGACATTCTTGGAGCGGCGCGTGCTGCGCTGGCTGCCCGGTTCGCGGGGGTGGGCGATTTTGCTCACGTATCTGCTGGTGTTCCTGCTGGTCATCGTCCTGCTGCTGATCATTCTGCCGTCACTGTTCCAACAGCTTGCCGATTTTGCCGAAGAACTTCCCGCGCAGTTGGATACGCTGCAAAACCAACTCCGCGAGTCGTTGAGCCAGCCGCTGACATTCAACGGCGAACCGGTGCTGATCAACGGTGAACCGTTCGTGCCATATGATCAACTGACACTGGCGCTCGGTGAAAGCCCCGCCGGCGCGGTAATCCCAGAGGACTTTGACATCATCGGCGCGATCCGCGAGGGGTTAAGCTCGCTGACCGCGCCAACCTTCCGCATTCTAGGCGGCGCGTTCACGACGTTGATCAATTCGGTGCTGCTGCTGACGATGATGTTTTATCTGCTCAAAGACGGCACACACTTCGTCAATTCGATCATCAGCGCCGTGCCGCCGGATTTCCGGAGCGATGCGCGCATGATCGCGCTGCGGCTGCGCGATGTGTGGAATGCGTATCTGCGCGGTCAGTTGATCCTCTCCAGTTTCATCGGGATCGTGGTGACGGCTGCCGCGACCGCGCTTGGCATCCCGAATGCGCCTGTCTTGGGCGTGATCAGTTTCATGCTTGAATTCGTGCCGAATATTGGTCCGTTGATCGCGCTGATTCCGGCGTCACTGCTGGCGCTGCTTTCGGAGAGCGCGACCATTCCCGGTTTGAGCGGCGTCGGCTTCGCGCTCGTCGTGGTCGTCGTGTGGACGATCATCCAGAATGTTCAGGCGATCTTCGTCACGCCGCGCGTGATGGGTGACAGCCTCGACTTACACCCAATCGTGGTCATTATCGGCGTGATCTTGGGGGCGCGGCTGTCGGGCGTGATTGGCGTGATCCTTGCTGCGCCGACGATTGCATCGGTGCGCGTGATCGGCGGGTATTTCTATCGAAAAATCCTCGATCTGCCGCCGTTTCCTGAACCGGAGGAAGAGCCGGATCAGGATCGCCCGCCAAACTTGATCCAGCGCATATTCGGGCGTGGGCGGAGTGCCGCAGTCCAGCCGGAAACGGTCGCTGTGGTACAATCTCCGCCGCTTATACAGTCTGAATCGGCAGACGATCACGATCAAGAAGGGGAGCAGACGACATGACTCAGCCCACCGAAGAAATGAATGTCCTTGCGGAAACCGATCATTACCTCGTTTGGTTGGAAGAAGATGACGCGGGCGAAGTGAATTATCACGTCGATCTCGAATTCGTCACGCTCCACCTGTTGAAAGAAGAATGGGACGAACTCGCGGAGTTGATCCGCAAAGCGAACAGCGCCAAAGGCAGCCGATGAGTCTTGGTTCGCGCACCGCAAGACTGCTGATCGCTGCCATGAGTAAACAGCTCCCGCCGAGCGCAAGCGCGCTCCGCCTGCTGGATGTCGAAGGTGCGGCGGGGGATGTGCTGCGCGAATCACGCGCCGATCTGGTGATCACCGTTGTACAGGGTGATCCTGCCGGATGGGTGCTTGAGGCGGGGACGTTCGACGCGGTGACGGCACTTGATCCGCCGGACGAACCCGCATTTTTAGCGGCGGTTTTGCGGGCGCTGCGCCCCGGCGGACGACTGATCATGGTGAGCGCGGACGAGCGCAGCAGCGAAAACGCAGGGCGGACGCTCGAACAAGCCGGATATACGCGCATTCTGGTCGAAACCGGGATCGAATGCCCGCTGCCCGTCGGAACGTTGATGCGCGGTGAAAAACCGCACACCACCGAAGACACGCTCGAACGGGTCAAAGTCGCGGCGGATCACGATGCGAATCATCTTGATTGGCAGACGTACAACGGGCGTTATCTGTTTCTGCTGATCCGCCAAACGCCGCATAAGCCTGCATGGACGATCGCGCCGGATGAGGTGATCACATGGGACGCGGTCACGTTGAACGGGGTGCTGGTGGCATTCAGCAGTTTGCCCAAAGCTGTTGCATTCCTTCAGCCTATCGTATTGAATCGGTTGATCGACGGTGTGACGCGGGTAACAAAGTTCAGCCGCGAAACCGGACAAACATGGACGCTGCCGATCATGATGAATCCATCCGCGGACGCAGTGGCAGGTCAGCCGGTTGGCTGGCACATGGTTGATCCGAAAACTGCCGAAGCCTCCGACGAATAACGGTGCATGTCGATGACTTTCTCGCTCGACGACCTTGCTTTTCTCACGTCGGCGCGTGGGAAAACTCTGCTTCAAACCCTACGCGGGGAAGATCTGCGCGATTCTGCCCTGCTCGGCGTGATTACCCTGCTGCGTAAGACCTACACGGGCGATGAAGCCCGCGCCGCTGTTGAATTGGCGCGGCTGCGGCGCGATGCGGTCGAGAAGTTCGGCACGGACGCCGCCGTGATGTACTTCACCCGTGAAGCCCTTGAACAAGCAAGCGATCCGCTGATCCGGCGCTACCGTTCGCATCTTGCGCTTACGTCAGAACTGGTTGACGTTGGGTGCAGCATCGGGTCGGATTCGCTGGCGTTTGCCAGCGGCGGAAAATACGTCACGGGGATCGATCATGATCCGCTGCGGATCGAAATGGCGCGGATGAATGCGGCGGCGCTGGGGATCAATCAGGCGAAATTTATCGTCGCGGATGCGCTGGAATATACGCCGCCGGAAAACAGCGTGATCTTCTTCGATCCCGGCAGACGTGACGCTCAGGGCAACCGGATCGCCAACGTCGAGCGCTACCAGCCGCCGCTGTCGATCATTCGCCGTTGGAAGCTCAAAGACGGGCGTGTGATGGTCAAGCTCTCGCCGGGAGTGGAGATCGACGAATTGGCGGCGTACCCCGGCACCCTTCAATTCATCTCGGTCGGGGGCGATCTGAAAGAAGCGCTCCTGCACTATGATCCGAATGCCCGCAAGCTCAACCTTGCCGCCACGCTGATCACCCCAACGGAAACCCTGTACTGGGATGTCGTACCCAGTTATGATGACCGCCGCGCCCTCTCCAAGCCGCGCCAATGGCTGATCGAGCCTGATCCGGCACTGCTGCGCGCTGTGAAGGTCGAAAGCGCCGCCGCGCAGTGGAAGGCATACCAGTTGGATACCACGATCGCATACCTGACCGCCGAACGCGCCCCGCATACCCCTTGGGCGCGGTCATGGCGCATCCGGGATTGGATGCCGTTTAGCGTGAAGCGGCTGCGGGCGTATCTGCGCGATCACAATGTCGGCGCGGTCACGGTCAAAAAGCGGGGGAGCGCCGTCACCCCGGAAATGCTCATTCCTCAGTTAAAACTCAGTGGCGACGAATCGCGCGTGATTGTCCTTACACGCTGTCAAGGCGATCCGATTGCTATTGTGTGCGAAGATTATCAACCACAGCACGTCTCAAGGAAGGACTAAATAAGATGCTGCCCGTTTTCAAAAATGAGCCGCTCACCGACTTCTCGAAACCTGAAGAACAAGCCGCGTTCAGCGCCGCGCTCCAGCGCGTCAAATCACGCTTGGGGGCAAATCACCCGCTCGTGATCGGTGGACGCGAGCTTTACCGCGAAACCACGTCTGCGACGATCAACCCATCACGCCCGCAAGAAGTCCTCGGCACGTTCTCGAAAGGCACGGTAGACGATGCCAACCTCGCGGTTGAAACCGCCTACGAAGCCTTCAAGACATGGCAGCACACCCCGGCGGACGAACGCGCGCGTTACCTGCTCAAAGCCGCCGCTGAGATGCGCCGCCGCAAACATGAATTCAGCGCGATCATGGTGTTGGAAGTCGGCAAGAGTTGGGTCGAAGCGGACGCGGATACCGCTGAGGCGATTGACTTCCTCGAATATTATGCGCGTCAGGCGATGCGCCTTGCTGATCAAAGTCACATGCTGACGATGTACGCGCCGGAGCAGCTTCAACTGGTGAATATTCCGCTCGGCGTCGGGGCGGTGATCGCACCTTGGAACTTCCCGTTGGCGATTCCCACCGGCATGATGAGCGCCGCGCTTGTTTCGGGGAATGCGGTCGTGTTCAAGCCCGCCGAGATTAGCCCGCTGATCGCGTGGGAGATGTGCCAGTTGTTCTGGCGGCAGGGTATCCCGGACGGCGTGTTGAACTTCCTCTCTGGTTCGGGGTCGGTGGTTGGGGCGCGCATTGTCGATCACCCGCTCACGCGCTTCATTTCGTTTACCGGCTCAAAAGAAGTCGGGATCAACATTCATGAGAGTGCCGCCAAAGTCCATCCGGGTCAGAAGTGGCTGAAGCGGACGATCCTCGAAATGGGCGGCAAAGATGCGGTTTTGGTCGATGAAACGGCAGACCTCGAAGCGGCGGCGGTCGGAATCGTGGCGAGCGCCTTTGGTTTTCAGGGTCAAAAATGCTCGGCGGGTTCGCGCGCGATCATCGTCCGCGAGGTATACGATCTCGTGGTCAGCCGCGCCGTCGAAATCGCCAGTAAGCTCCAAGTGGGCGCGCCGGATGCCGGAGTGCACATTGATATGGGTCCCGTCGTCGATCAAAAGTCGATGGGCAAGATCATGAGCTATATCGAAGTCGGCACACAGGAAGGTGAACTCCTGTTCGGCGGTTCGCCGGTTGTCACGCCGGAAGGCGGGTATTTCTTGCAGCCGACGATCTTCGGCGGAGTCGATGGGCGCGCGCGCATCGCACAAGAGGAGATTTTTGGTCCCGTGCTGGCGATCATCCCGGCGGACAACTTTGAACATGCGCTGTACCTCGCCAACGATACCGAGTTTGGCTTGACGGGTGCGCTGTACTCGATGCGCCGTGACCGTCTTGAAGTGGCGCGCCGCGAGTATCATGTTGGCAACCTGTACTTCAACCGGAAATGCACGGGCGCGCTGGTCGGCGTGCATCCGTTCGGCGGGTTCAACATGAGCGGCACGGATAGCAAAGCGGGCAGCCCGGATTATTTGATGCTGTTTATGCAGGCGAAGGCGATTGCGGAGCGGTTGTAAGGGCTTCTGTTCTGTCCCCTCTCCGAATTCGGTTTACGGGACGACACTTTTGCCTCGATGTACTGCTCCTCACCCCAGCCCCTCTCCAACTGAATGTTGGAGAGGGGAGAAAACTGATGTAGAACGGGTGCGCCACATCAACCCATGTACGAAAAACGATCTATCTAGCAAGCGGCGTGGGTTGTTTGACTTTCGCTATTAAGTATCAGCAAAACCCGCACCCTGTGTTATGATAGAAGGATCATTCTTCACCTTTACTGGAATCGGCAGCGCGCAAGGAAATACGCGGATGATGGAGTCATCGGGCAGCCCATCACGACACCTCGTTCTGACATGGTCGGATGTGGATAAGCTGATTGATATATTAATCCCCCAACTGCGAGCAATCGGTCCTTTTAGCGGAATCATCATGATCACGCGGGGGGGAGTGATTCCCGGTGGGATGTTGGCGGAAGCGCTGAATGTCCCGCATCTGCTCACAGCGGCGGTGGACTTCCCGGCAAAAGCGGCAGCCGGGCTAATGGCATGGCCCACCTTTTTGCAGTTCCCAGACCCGTCGTTGGTGATTAACCGCCGGACTCTGGTGATTGATGATGTGTGGGGGAGCGGTCGCACCAGCATCGCGGTGCGTGAACGATTGGTCGCCATCGGCGCGACGCCGTTTACCTGTGTGCTGCACTATAACCCCTATCGATCCCTTTTTAAGAACGAGAAACCTGATTTTTACGGCGCGACGACGGATGCGTATGTGATCTACCCTTGGGAGATCGATCGCGGCATGCGTGATATTGGGCTGACGATGCCCGACATGAATTAGAGTGTGGATAATGTTTACAAATTTCTATCACATCCGCATTATAATGAGTGCATGTGCATCGTAATGTTATTACCTCATCGCGCTGTATCGTCGCCATTTCTCGTGTGTAATTGCAGTTTTCGCTACCGTTGATCGGCAGGACGGTCATCGGCATGTGGTGTTGGTGATACACAAACTTCGTAAGGGTGGTCAGTTCACAATGGATATTGATAAGCAGGAAGTTGAGGATTACGGGGCAGAGTTTCGTGAACTTTTGGAGTCTACGTTCACGTACAAACCCCCAATGCGCGGCGAAATCCGTAACGCGATTATCCTGCAGATTGACGATCGTGAAGTCATCGTCGATATGGGGGCAAAGCGGGATGGTATCGTACCGGTGGAGGACTTGCAGCGTCTTGATCCGAAATTCCGCGCATCACTGACGGTGGGTGCAGAAGTTCCCGTTTATGTGATGAACCCGCGTGATCAGGATGAAAACCTGATCGTTTCGATCAACATGGGGCTTCAGCAGTACGACTGGGAAAAAGCGCGTAAGCTGCTGGAAACCGAAGATGTTGTTGAAGTATCGGTCAAGGACAGCAACAAGGGCGGTATCCTCGTCCAGTGGAATCGTCTGGAAGGCTTCATCCCCAGTTCGCACCTCGTCTCGATGGGATCGAGCGGTGGGCGCGATAGCTGGAGCGAATTGATGGGCAAAACGCTTGCGGTCAAGGTGATCGAGGTTGATCAGACCCGCCGCCGCTTGATCTTCAGCGAACGTGAAGCCCAACGCGAATGGCGCGCCCAGCAAAAAGCGCGCTTGCTTGCGGAATTAAAGGAAGGCGACCGCGTCAAGGGTACGGTGACGGGCTTGCGCGACTTCGGCGCATTCGTCAACCTCGGCGGCGCGGACGGCTTGATCCACGTCAGCGAGTTGGCATGGCATCGCGTGGATCACCCGCGTGATGTGCTGCGCGTCGGTGAAGTGATTGAGGTCTATGTCCTCAGCCTTGACCGCGAAAACAACCGTATCGCGCTCAGCCGTAAGCGTTTGCTCAATGATCCTTGGGAAACCGCTGCCGAAAAGTATCACGAAGGGCAGTTGGTCGAAGGCACGGTCACGAACGTGGTGGATTTTGGCGCGTTCGTCGCGCTGGATGACGGTCTCGAAGGCTTGCTTCACCTGAGCGAAATGGGTGACGGCACGCTCAAAGAGCCGCACAGCTACGTCAAGAAGGGCGACCGCTTGAGCTTGCGCATCAGCCATCTTGAGCCGGAAAAGCGGCGTGTAGGCTTCACCCAGCGCTGGGGTACGGATGCCGCGCCTGCGGCGGACGGCGCTCCGGCGGTTGAAGGTGCGCCTGCGGCGGAAGCGCCAGTGGCGGAAGAAGTTCCGCCCGCCGTCGACGACTCGTTTGACGCGCCTCCTGCATCGGATGAAACCGAGGCGGAAGCCGCCGAATAAGCGGAATAACAGCGGTATCAAAAAAGGGTATGGGATCCTGTGTCCCATACCCTTTTTGTTTACATCGCAGTACCGCCGAAAATCAGCTAAAATTCGCCGCGTAATATGGTCAATAAATCCTTCAGGATAAACGTCTATGCCGAACAACGGACTTCGGGATTACTTGTTTCGGGGCGATATCAGCGAGCTAGACCCCGATGTGGCGGAACTCATCCGTCACGAAACTGCACGTCAGGAACGCTATCTGATCCTCATCCCGTCGGAGAGCACCGTTCCGGCGGCGGTGCGTGAGGCGCTGTCTTCCTCGTTCCATAACTTGTACGCCGAAGGTTATCCGCTCGACGAAACGCGGGCGATGACACAGGCGGAAATTCTCGATTACAACGCTCGGCTGCCGGAATACCGCCGCCAAGCGGATAAACGCTACTACAAAGGCACGGAATACGCGGATATTGTCGAAGCGCTGGCACGCCGCCGCGCCGCCGAGTTATTCTGCCCGCCGCACCTGAACCCGAATAATTTATACGTCAACGTGCAGGCTTTGAGCGGCGCACCCGCTAACAATGCGATCTTTGCGGCACTGCTCAATATTGGCGATACGTTCATGGGGCTTGATCTGCTGCACGGTGGACACCTGACACACGGCAGCCCGGTCAACCGGAGCGGCAAGTATTACAAGGCAGTCAGCTACGGGGTTGATCCGCAGACCGAACGTCTTGATTACGACGCGATCCGCAAGATCGCGCTTGAAGCCCGCCCACGCTTGATCGTCGCGGGATTCACGAGCTACCCGTATGCGCCGGATTGGCAGGCGTTCCGCCAGATCGCGGACGAAGTCGGTGCGTACTTGATGGCGGATGTGGCGCATGTCGCGGGTTTGATCGCGGGCGGCGTGTTCCCGAATCCGATCGGGATCGCGGATGTGGTCAGCTTCACGACGCATAAGACGCTGGCAGGTCCGCGCGGCGCGGTGATCATCACCCATCGCAGCGATATTTCAAGCAAAGTGGATCGTGCCGTGTTCCCCGGTGAGCAGGGCGGTCCGCACGTTAACACGATGGCGGCGCTGGCGATCTCGCTGCGATTGGCATTCACCGACCAGTTTAAGGAACTTCAGCAGCAAACGGTCGAAAATGCGTCACGCTTGGCGCACCGCTTGAGCGAACGCGGTATCCGCATCCCCTACGGCGGGACGGATACGCACATGCTTTTGATCGACTGCAAATCCGTCGTCGGCGCGGACGGCACGACTTTGAGCGGCGACATCGCGGCGCGCATTCTGGATTTGGTCGGAATCGTGTGCAATCGCAACACCGTTCCCGGCGATCCGTCGGCACTGCGTGCCAGCGGCGTTCGCCTCGGTACACCTTGGATCACGCAGCGCGGGTTTGGCGCAGCGGAGATTGATGCGCTGGCGGATATCATCGCGGATGTGCTGCATGCGTGTGTGCCGTTCAGCTATACGGGTAAGAAACGCGCCGAACCCCGCGCCAAAATCGACTTTGACGCGCTGCAAAACGCGAAAATGCGTGTGCGTGATCTCGCCGCGAGTGTGGGCATCGACACGGACGCGGGCGCGGACGATTACCCGCATTTCTTCTATTTAGATGGCGCGGCGCAGTCCGGTTGGACGACATTGGCGATTCGAAAAATCTCCGATGCGCATGTTGAAGCCTTCTTGCAAACCGTCCTGACGAACGATGTGCGCCAGCTTGCGACCACTGGCGATCAACAGGTGACGCGCATCCTTGAGAAAGACGGCTCATTGATGACGCGGGCGATCCTCGAACGCGCCGCCGATGGGTATCTGCTGCATGTCGAGCAGAACGCCTTACGCGCCGCCGCATGGATGCGGGCGCTCTCCGATGGATTCGTCGTGTTTGACGATGCCGATCCGTATGGCAAAGTGCCCGGTCCGGTCGATGTCGTCGTTGTGGGTGCGGCGGACGCGAAGCGCTTCAAGGTGGCGTTTGATGATGCGGACAACGGCGGAATCAGTGCGCACAAGGGCTATTTTATCGGCATGAACGGAATTCTTGCCGCCGATCCGCTGCCGACGTTTGGATGGCACGAAGCGGAAAATCCGCCGATGCTGGTGACTCCGCTGCACGGGGAACACAAAACGCGCGGCGCGAAAATGGCTCCGTTCGCGGGTTACGAAATGCCGCTGTGGTATACCAGCGTGCTTGAGGAACATGTCGCGGTGCGCACGGGCGCGGGCATTTTCGATGTCACGCATATGGGCGTGTTTGACGCGCAGGGCGTGGGCGCGGAGGATTTCCTTGATGTCGTGACGACAAACGATGTGCGCGGGCTGGCGGTCGGTCAGTCGCATTACACGTATTTCCTTGACGCAAGTGGGAACGTGATCGACGACTTGATGATTTATCGCTTGGGCGAACAGCATTTCTTGATCGTCGTCAACGCTTCGAACAATGACAAAAATTGGGCGTGGCTGAACGCGGTCAAAAATGGTCAGGTGATGATCCACCCGACGCAGCGCGGGCTAACTGTGCGCGGTGATAACTTCACCCTGCGCGATCTGCGCGCTGAAACGAGCGGCGCGGATCGGCGTGTTGATGTCGCCCTTCAGGGTCCCAACTCGAAGAATATCCTGCTGGCACTTGGCGGATCAGACGCGGATAAGGCGAAGATCAACAAGCTGGGCTGGGCGCATATCACCCGCGTCAACCTCGGCGGCTTTGATCTGATCGTCTCGCGCACGGGTTACACAGGCGAACGTGTCGCCTATGAAATCTTCCCGCACCCGGATCACGCGGCGGCGCTGTTCAGCCAGTTGATCGCGCACGGCGCAACCCCATGCGGCTTAGCCTCGCGCGACAGTTTGCGCACCGAGGCGGGTTTGCCGCTGTACGGGCATGAATTGGCGGGCGATCACAACCTCAATCCGGCGGATGCGGGCTTTGGCAGCTATGTCAAGCTGTGGAAGCCGTTCTTCGTTGGGAAAGCCGCGTTCGCCGCACATGAGCAAACCCGCGACGCCGAAGTGACCCGCTTCCGGTTGGTGAATAAGGGGGCACGTCCACCGCACCCCGGCGATCCGCTGGTCGATGCGCGTGGGCGCGTGGTCGGCGTGGTGACAAGCTGCTCAATTGACCGTGAAGGGTATCAGCTTGGGCAGGCGTACCTGAAAGACGACTACTTGAGCGAAGGCACGGCGCTGGCAGTGTTCTGCGGTTCGGCGCGCACGAACATGAATAAGGGCTTTGGGGAACTCAAGCTCGGTGATAAAGCCCCCGTCCCCGAACCGGCGGTCGTGCTCTCGCGCTTCCCGAAGAAGGGCTAAAACGCGTACCACACAGGAGTATCCAAACTTGGGTATTCCTGTTTTTATCCTCCCATACGCGCCGCAAATGACTTCATGAACTCGTCCATCGTGCGCAGATTGCGGTGGTACGTGCGGTAGGCATGCCGTCCGTACAGGATGCCGCTCACCGCAAGAATTAGGAAAATCAGAATACCGATCCAGCTTCCCGTACCGCCGAGGCTGAAAGCGAAACTGAGCAAAAACCCGCCTAAGACTATCAGCCCGATCACGACAACTGCTTTGTACAGGAATAACATACCGCCGTCGCCGGAAACATTGTATTCAAGTGCGGTCTCGCCAGACGGCGTTTTCTTGAATCTGCCTTCGACACGATACCCGACTTGCATTGGGCGGCTGGGAAAACGCGTCAGGTCATAACCAACCTGCCGCTCGATCAGGAAACGTGGTTGTTCGGCTTTTTCCTTTGCAATGATGCGCCAATCATAGTGCTTTGCCACTTCCGTCTTGAGCGCCTGAAGACTTTCCTCTGGCAGCGTGTTGAGCATGATCGTTTGTTGATGCCCCAAATGGTCTTCTCCTTTACCTAAAACCTTTATGCGACTCCGCATCCCCCCAGCACCATCCCGAACCGGGGGTGCGGAGCAGTTTAGCGTTTTTTCATCGGCTGGCGAATCACCGTTTTCATTTTATCCGGCTGCGCCTTGCGCGGATCGCTCAAGTAGATTTCGTGATGTTTTGCGGTTGGTTCGCACCCATGATCGCTGATGTAGGCGTGAACGCGCGCGATATTTTCGGTTTCTTCGCTGTAGAAGCCGATGTGCATGATCTGCGCCGATAAGCCTTCGTGGTAGCGCTCCAAGCGGACTTTATCGAGCGCGGGGGGATTCTTCTTCTTGCGCACGTCCGCGATCACGGCGGCGACCATCTCCGGCGTGATGTGATCCGGCTGCAAGATCATCATCGTCCACAGCCAGCGGTCTTTGTCCGCCGCGAAATCGACTTCGCCAAAGACATCGCCCATCTCCTCAGGGGGCATCCACCACAGCCCTTCAAGCGGCATCACACTGTAATCCGCGCCCGCCGCTTTGCTGGCGAACTTGACGGCATATGCGGTGGCGAAAAGCGCCTCGACTGCCTCTTTGTATTCCTGTGCCGTATTGGGATTGCCTTTGCCGTCGATCATGAGGAATTGCATCGGCGGGACATCGACTTCGACGACTTGTTTTGTCGGCGGGGCGTACAGCGGTTTGAGTTCCTTGAGCAGATCGCGTTTTGCATCCGTAGGCATGCGAATCCTCCAGCATAAGCGAAACCATGACTATAACAAGAGTAGCACGAATGTTCGTTTTATATAGCGAGGATTGTCACGGTTTAGGGCTAAGATTTGGCTAACGTGGGCGGCGCGAATGCGCGCTCATATCGACGACTTGTGCGAAGCGCGCGAACAGGATTACGGTATCGCCCGCCTGTACGATCACATGACCGGGGGGCTGCACCTGCACCTTGTTTTCGCGCTCATGCAGCACGATGTCCATTTGATGGCGCTTTTGAAGTTCTTCGACGGTGTGCCCGTCCAAGAATGTGCCTTCTTGGACTTCGATCTTGACCATGCTGAATTCGTCTTGACCGACGCGGAGCGACGGGGCGATCTCGACCCCAGCTGCCGCCCCCGCGAACACCGGCGCGGCAATATCCGACACACTGAAGACTTGATCGACGTTTAGCACGTCCTTGAGATAGTCTTTGAACGCCATATCCCACTGGCGCACAACGATCCGTAAGTCGCTGCGCAGCACACGGGCGCGCATCGCCGCATCATAATTGATCTGGTCGTTCGACGTGCAAACGACAAGCGCATCGGCGTGCATGATGCCCGCCACTTCCATTGTGGCGCGGTCACGTCCATCACCGAGGATGAACGGCACATTCAAGCGCTGGAATTCTGCTTCACGATCCGGGCGAACAGCGACATCTACACCGACGACTTCATAATTCAGGCTGACCAATTGGCGCGTCACGCGCATGCCAACATGCCCGCCGATGCCGATCACGATCACATGATGACGATAGGTTGATGCCACTGCTTCCTCCCATGCTGACCGGTCTTCATCGACGTTGAAGAACAGCCGGATAAAGTCTGATGCGCCGCGCCCGATTAGGAAAATGCCCACGATGGGCATGAGATACCAGAAGATCACCAACTGCGGCTCTGCCGGGAGCGCTACTTCAGGGATTCCCTGAAGCGTCATCAGCGAAATCATCATATACGGTAGATCAATGAAGGGGATACGTTCGCCCCGCGCGGTGACGAATAATTCACCGTAAACGAGTCCGCCGCCGATGGTGGCGAGGATAAACCCGATGATGGGTACATTGAATTCTTGATACAACGCCGAGGTGTAGCGCCATGTCGCCCGAATCAGCCGCGTGAAGCGGGTGATCGGTGTTTGTGCGCGGGGGATGACCAGTCGATTCGATGCCATGACATCCTTGCAGATCGTGACCTGATCGGGTGAACGTGTATCAGTATAGCGCGAAATCAAAAAAAGCTTGAACCGCTTCTCACCCCCGACCCCTCTCTAACCAAAGGTTGGAGAGGGGTGAAAAACAGGTGGTCTGCTCCCACTCTAGCGCTTGCGGGAGGGTGGTTCGGGTGTTACGTCGTCGTCTTTTCTTCCGCCCAGTTCGGGATCGGCACGCAGCACAGCACAAGCTGTTTAGCGGCGCGCAGTTCGTCCAAGCGGCGGACAGGTGTTGTGTGCGGTGCTTCACGGAGCAGATCAGGGTTTTCGTGCGCTTCTTTGGCGATTGCCTTCATCGCGTCGATGAATTGATCGAGCGTGGCTTTGTCTTCGGTTTCGGTCGGCTCGATCAACATGGCTTCGTGGACGATCAGTGGGAAGTAGTTGGTCGGCGGGTGGAAACCGTAATCCATCAAGCGCTTGCTAATATCGAGCGCGTGAACGTTCTCGACATCGCTAAAGCTGCCTTCGAGCACAAACTCATGTGCGCACGGGCGGTTATACGGAACGTGATAGGTATCGGCAAGCCGCGCGCGGATATAGTTCGCGTTCAAGACGGCGTGGCGGCTGACCTCGCGCAAGCCGTTTCCGCCGTAGGTGCGGATATAGGCGTAAGCGCGGATGTGCATTCCGAAATTGCCATGAAATGCTTTCAAACGTCCGATTGAGTGTGACGGCATTTTCAAGCCGTAGAGCGGCGCTTCATCCGGTTCGCCGGGGTCGCGGATCACGGCGATAGGACCCGGCAGGAAGTCCTTCAGCTTTTCATTGACGCCAACCGCGCCGCAGCCCGGTCCGCCGCCGCCGTGCGGGGTGCTGAACGTCTTGTGCAGGTTGTAGTGCATCACGTCGAAGCCGATCTCGCCGGGCTTGACGATGCCCATCAGCGAGTTCATATTCGCGCCGTCCATGTACATCAAACCGCCGCACGCATGCACCGCTTTCGTGACTTCGACGATGTGGCTTTCAAACAAGCCGAGCGTGCTTGGCACGGTGATCATCATTCCCGCGACGGTGTCATCGCACGCGGCTTTGAGCGCCGCCAGATCGACATCGCCGTTCGCATCCGATGGGAGTTCAACGACGGTCAAGCCCGCCATCGAAACCGTCGCCGGATTCGTGCCATGCGCGCTGTTCGGGACGAGGATTTTGGTTCGTTTGGTGTCGCCGCGTTCGATGTGATACTTGCGGATCATCAAGATGCCCGCGAGTTCGCCTTGAGCGCCTGCCGCTGGCTGAAGCGATACCGCTTTGAAGCCGCTCAATTCCGCCAACCACTCTTGAAGTTGGTACATCAGCGCCAAAGCGCCTTGTGAGCCTTCTTCATCGGTGAGCGGGTGAAGATGCGCGAAACCGGGCAGACGCGCCGCGTCCTCGTTCAGCTTCGGGTTGTATTTCATCGTACACGAGCCGAGCGGGTAAAAGCCTTTGTCAATCGAGTAGTTGTGCGTACTCAAGCTGACGAAATGGCGCACGACTTGGAGTTCGCTGACTTCGGGCAGATTCAGATCGGCGCGGAGCAAATCCGCCGGGATGTCTGCTTTCGGCACGTCGCAGTCGGGCAGGGGCACGCCCACGCGCCCCGGTGAACTGATCTCATAGATCAGGGGTTCAAGTGGTTTGTTGTCTGCCATGTTACTGCGCCGCCTCCTTCAATACCTCAACCAGTGCGTCGATCTCGTCTTTGCGATTCATCTCGGTGACGCAGATCAGCATGGTGTCGTTCAGGTAGAGATAATCTTTACTCAGGTCATAGCCGCCGACGATACCGTGCAGCATCAGTTTTTCGTTGATTTCAGCAACGGGGCGCGGGCATTTGACAGCGAATTCGTGGAAGAATGGGCGCGAGGTATCGACGCTGTAGCCGGGGAGTTTGGCGATCTCCGATGCGGCATAATGCGCCTTGTGGTAGCACAATTCTGCCGCTTTTCGCAGCCCGTGTTTACCCAATGCGCTCATGTAAACCGTCGCCGCGAGCGCCATTAAGCCTTGATTGGTGCAGATATTCGAGGAGGCTTTTTCGCGCTTGATGTCTTGTTCGCGCGGGCGGAGCGTCATGACATAGGCGCGCCGTCCTTCGCTGTCAACAGTTTCACCGACGATGCGCCCAGCGATCCGGCGGACATAATCGGTGTGAATGGCGAAGTAGCCGACATACGGACCACCGAAACTGAGCGGAATACCGAGCGGCTGACCTTCGCCAACCACGATGTCCGCGCCGAGTTCTCCCGGCGATTTCAGGATCGCCAGTGCCAGCGGGTTTGCGACCACACACAGGAGCGCGCCCGCTTGATGCGCCGCATCCGCAAGCCGCTTGACGTCCTCGATTTGACCGAGGAAATTCGGGTAGGCGATGGCGACCATCGCGGTGCGGTCGTCCAACATGCCGATCAGGTCATCGACTGCTGCCGAGCCTTCGTCACCGACGAAGCGCAAATTCATCCCTTGATGATAGGTGCGCGCGACGGCGCGGTAATGCGGGTGAATATACGGGCTGAACACGATCTTGTCGCGCTTCTTGCGTCCAACATCGACTGCGACCGTGACGGCTTCCGCGAGGCTCGTCCCGCCGTCGTAGTGGCTGGCGTTCGCGGCTTCCATGCCCGTCAGCGCGCTAATCATGCTCTGGTACTCGAAGATCGCTTGCAGCGTGCCTTGACTCAGTTCGGGCTGGTATGGGGTGTAAGCGGTATAGAACTCACCGCGCAGCAGCATGTGATTGACGACGGACGGGATGAAATGATGATACGCGCCCGCGCCGCGAAAAATGGCAAAGTCTCCAGCGTGATCGTTCGCGTCGGCGAGCGCCTGCATTTCCGCCGTGACTTCGAGTTCGCTCATCGCGGGCGGCATATCAAGCGCGGGGAAGCGGTACGCGGCTGGCACTGCTTCGAACAAATCCTCAATTGTGGTGACGCCGATTGCCGCCAACATCTGCTGGCGTTCGGCGTCGGTGTGAGGGATATAACTCATGTGAAATTACCTCGTCTGGCAGTACGCCTCATAAGCCGCCGCGTCCATCAAACTCCCGGCTTCTGCGGCATCCTTTACCTTAATTTTGACCATCCAACCCGCGCCGTAGGGATCGCCGTTGACGGTTTCGGGCGATTTTTCGAGTGCGGTATTGAGTTCGGTGATTGTGCCGCTGACGGGCATGAGCAGTTCAGACTGCGCCTTGACCGATTCGACTGAACCGAATGCTTCACCTTTTTCGACCGAATCACCGACGCTCACCGCGAATTCCAGAAAGGCGAGATCGTTGAGCGCGTCCTGTGCGTAATCGCTGATGCCGATGGTGGCGGTATCGCCTTCAATCCGCACCCACTCATCACTCTTTTGATACTTCAGATCGGTTGGGGTTTTCCAGTTTGCCATTCACGCATCTCCAAATAAAAAGAGCGCACAGAAAAGCTGTGCGCTCTGTTCGACCATTGCGTTCAGAGAGAAACAATCATGAGGGCGTCCCTTTGACCTGAGAGTTTCGCCGCCAGACCAGCACTATCCGACAGCTTGCCCCTTCGGTGTCGCATCGCGCGATCTCTCCGCCGCTCATGATAGCTGAGTTACCGCCGATTGTAACGGCGATTTGGGCATTCTGCAACCTACTTGCCCGTGACTCCTAACCACTGGAACAAATGGACGCGCGAATCGCTCGACAAGCGCAGATTCATCGTAAGATGCCCGGTTGCGTCGGCAAGAATGGTCGGGCGCAAGATGAGCGTCCCGTCACTGTGCAAGCCGAGGGCGATAAACGCTTGCGCTGATCCGATCTGGCGCGAACTCGTTTGCAAGCCGTCTGTTGGGACGAGGTGCGAAAGCGCCCAGCGCAGTTCACCAAGGTTGGGGCGGAGCGCAACTTCAAGCGCACCGTAGCTGGCGGAAATGGCGATATATTCGCCTTCGATTTTGAGGGCAAGCTGAGGGCTATTATCATCCTCTGCTTGAGTGAAAAGACGGAAAACGCCCGTATCGCTATCGATCTGATAACGGTCGAGCTGCATAAAATTCCGCATTGATGCTGCTCCGTTGAAAGTGACCAAACTCACACGACTTTAACGCAATTTCGCCTGAGCATACAACGTCAATTGGTTATTGGCGACAATCTCCTCCTAAGGCAGAACGTCTCAGAGTGTCCTCAATTGGTGGCGCAGACTGCGCGAAGTTCACCCAACACGACCCGATGAACTGCCCAATTTGTCCAATGGTCATGCGCTCCCTACGGGGATGTGCCGAATAACCAGACGAGGTTTTATGAATACGCAGCACCAAACCATCGGCATCGATGTCGGCAAAGATGCTATCTTCGTTGGATTCCTTCCCGCCCACGCCCGCACCCCCGTGCAGGATTTCCCGACCGTCAAAATTGACCTCCTCGATCCGTTTTGGTGGACGACCTTCATCGACTTGGTGGGGCAGGGCGCGACCATCACCGCCGAACCCACCGGAACGCACCTCCTGACCCCAATCGCCGCCATGCTCGAACTCCACCGCCCGGATGCTGATTTGTGGTTAGTCGAAGGCAAAACCACCCAACACTTTCGCAGCTTGCACGTTTCCAGCGCCAAAAACGACCGCCTTGACGCCATTACCCTCACCCTGATCGCGCGCGAAATTCGGAGCGGCAAACCACCGCGCGGCTGCCGCCCCTTCGACTACACCGCCGCCAGTGTCGTGCAGCAGCTTCGTATCCGCGTCAACACCCATCAGCGCATGACCCGCGAAAACACCCGCGCCCTCAATCGGCTCGATAAACTTGCTCACGGCATTTTCCCCATCCTTGCCCAGAAGCTCGAAGCGTACACCCGCTGCATCCGTGCCGGATACGCCGACCCCCAAGCACTCAAGCACCTCATCAACAGCCCCGACGAAGCCCGCGCCATCTACCCGGACGGACGCGCCCGCCGTCATATCGTCTCACTTGCCGAGTACCTGCCGGAAGGTTTGCGCGCTGACCCCGAAATCCTCGAAGCCATCCACGAACAAGTCCGCAACCTCGATAACCTCCAGCCCGCCATCGCCGCCAACCTCGCCGTGATTCAGCGCCTCATCTTGCACCCCCAGCTTGCCACCATCACCCGCCGCTGGATGACAATCACCGGTTGGTCGAGCATCTACCTCGCCGCGCTGCACGTCGCTACACATGGACGCGCCCTCGATATGACCAAGCCGGAATTTCAAGCCGCTTGTGGTGTCGCGCCGCTCACATCCATCAGCGGCGATGGCGACCGCACCCGCAACACCCGCAAAGGTTATCGCCCGGTCAAGTGGTCAGTCCATCTCTGGGCGGCTTTCATGTGCAGCCCCAAAGCAGCGCCCAACCCCATCCGCACCTACTACCAGCGCCGCGAAGCCACCGTGCCGCATAAAGTCACCACGCGCGGCGGCAAGCGCAAAATCGTCAATCAGAACTTTGGTGCGGCAAAGAACAAATTAGCCCGTGTACTCTGGGGAACGGCGAGGAATGCGCGCCTTGACGACCTCCCCATTTTGACCGAATCCGACGCGCAGGAGGATTAACCATGCCCGCAACGCTAAACGACCTCAGAACCACAGCGACCGCCTACGAGCAAGCCCAAGCCGACTTTGAATTCTGGCACGCCAACGCCGACCACGTTCTCGGCAGCAGCGACCAGCGCAAAGCCGCCGAAAGCAAGCGCGACCGCTGCCTAGCCGCCCTCGTTTGGTGCGCCCTCGAATATGTCAAACGCCCGGAGAAAAGCCGACTCGACCGCACCAACGTCCTGCCGTACAACGCCGCCGCCGCCGCTGGTCAAATCTTCGAGCGCTGGACGATCCAAAACGAAAACATCAAGCCGGCAGAAGATGGCGCATTCACGCTGCTGATGTTCGCCATCGCGCAGGAACTCGAAAACGCCCACTACTGGGGCAGCATGGGCGCACCCCTCGATAGGGAAGGGGAGAAGGTCACGCGCGGTTTTGCCATGCTTGCCGATTTGGTCGAAGCCGACCCATCACTTGACCTCGAAACCATTGACGCAGCCCTCAACCCGTCGAACCCGAACCCGCGCCCGTTCCCGCCGCCCAAAGACGACGACGACGCGCAGCGCCCGCCAGATGTGTACACGCCCGCGCGCCCCGGTCAGCAGCCCCCGAAGCCGCAGCAGCCCCGACCCACTGAAAAAATTCTGTCCGCGCTGGAGGTTGACCACGCAGCGCCCGACGAAATCGACACCCCGCCCATCGACTGAAAACCAGCGGCTTCGTCACTTCGGGCGGCAGCCAACCACGCCGCCGCCCTCATTCCTTGCCGGATGATTCAGACTGCATGCGGCGGCAGCTTCCGCCCTTGTGGGCGTTTGCTCCGCCTGGCACGGAAACGCCCGCCGAACCTACACCCCGCCGCAGCAGCCCCCGCCCATCGACTCGACCACCCGATCCGCAGCCAATCAAATCAAGAAGTGTGCGCGGCATCGTCGCCGCCGTGAACACGCCCAGAACCTGAATTCGCGGGGGTCGGCGTCGCCGTGCCTTGCAGGGCAGCTTGCGGCGGACAGCGCTCCGCCCCCCGCACCCCCTCTCGCGCT
>JBGSVJ010000001.1:0-5430 GCA_041753015.1 Anaerolineae bacterium | reverse complement strand
GGTGGCGGGCGGCGCGGTCAGTGTGGGGTCGAATGCGCTGGCGGGAATCACCTCCCTGCAAAGCGGCGCGACCAAGGCGCAAGCGGCGGGCGTAACCTTCGGCGGAAACGATACGCTTACGGGCGCGGCGCGGGCGATTGTGCGGATTCCGGCACTCGACAACACGCCGCTCGGAGACGCTGCCGAGCAGTTTCTCGAAGGCGCGGTCACACGACGAGCGGCGCGCGAACTCCCCGGCGTGGGACGTGTCGCGGGTCCGCTCATGGGCGCGGCACTCCTGAGCGATCGTGATCCGGATCACGCTGAACGGGATGAGAAGGGGCGAATTGTGTCCCGTCCGATGCTGATTCCGGCGGTGGGCGATCACCTCAAGTCATGGGTCACGCCGGGTGGAGATGACACATCCCTGCGGACAGGGATATTCACCGAAGCAGCGGATCGGCGGGAAGCGGCAGCCGACTCACGCGGCGAAGAAATCGAAGAGAAGATCGGTCTGTCCGGCGGGAAAAACGATGCGGTCACGCAAGCGGCAAGTCGGTTGCAATCGAGCGCGGAAGCAGTGGAGCGGATCGGCATGCTGCGCGTGTCCGGCACGAACGATGTGAGCAGCGTCTTAGGCGATGCGATCCGCTTGCTTGGTGACAAAGGTGGCTCAGGGGTGGACTACCTGACCGCCGGAAACCTGATGGCACGGGCAATGGGCGTTGATCCGCAGCCCGGCACGCCGCCGATTGGACAAGACCTCGCACGCTTCGGGCTGTTTCTCGATCAGGCGGCGAAGGCGGGACTTTCCCCTACGCTGACCGAACGGATCGCACGGGAGGTCAAATCCTCCGGCGAAGTGTCTGCCGACACACGCACCACCGTGATCAGCGAACTGGGGCAGTCACCCGGATTTACGCCCTCTGAGGCAGAACGGCGATTAGAACGGATCGAAATCGCGGCGCGGATGCTCCCCGACGACATTACCGCTTATGGGAAAGTGAATCTGCCGGAGGACGACGCATGACCGACGAACAAATGCCCTATGATAAAGACATCTGTCATAAATAGATATGCCTTGCGAACTCAAGGCAGCTTTCATCAGCGACGAACGAGGATAAATAGAGTGTTTAAACGCAATCTGCCCTATGTGAGAATTGGCACCATCGGTCAAATCAAGCACGGCAAGACCACCCTCACCTCCGTGATCACCAAAGTCCAAGCGCTGAAGGATAAAGCGCTGTGGATGCGGGCGGAGGATATTGAGTTTGGAGGACATTCGTCCGTGAGCGACATTTTTACCAGACGGTTTCCTGCCTATTACATGCAGTATCAAACGGATAATCGCCACTATGAACATGTGGACATGCCTCTGCATCGAGACATCATCTTCAACATGATCATTGGCGCGGCGCAGTTGGACGGTGCAATCCTCGTCGTAAGCATCATCGACGGGGTGATGCCGGAAACACGCGAACAGGTCGAGTTGGCGCGTCAGATCGGAGTCCCAGCGCTCGTGGTCTTTCTGAACAAAGTCGATCTGGTGCATGACCCGGAACTCGTGGAACTCGCTGCACAGGAAGCGACTCAACTGCTGGAGGCTTACGGCTACCGTAACGCACCGATTGTGAACGGTTCGGCACGCTTAGCGTATCAGTCCGACAGCACCGATGTTGATGCGCCGGAATATCAGCCGATTCTGAGGCTTTTGGAATCGGTCGATGAATGGATTCCTACGCCTGTGCGTGCGTGGGAGGAACCATTCCTACTGCGTATTGGTGATGTGTCCTCCAGTGAAAAAGGCACGATAGTAGCTGGGCGAATAGAGGGTGGTCAGCTCAGGAAGGGAGACGAAGTCGTCCTGCTTGGACTTGATCACGAACCTCGGAGGGTGACCGCAGCGGGCATCGAGGTCTTTTGGAAGGCAGTCGATCTGGCACGGGTACGTGAACCGGTAGACGTGCTTCTGGTCGGCACAAGCCGTGAGGAAGTCGAGCGCGGGATGGCGCTTGCCGAACCCGGCACCATCACACCGCATTCCAAGCTGGTCGCTCTCGTATACAACATCGCGCGGAGCGATGGGGGACAGCACAAGACATTCTTCACGGGCGATCGCCCATCGCTTTCCTTCTATTACTATCCCAGCAACTTCGAACTGCTCGGCACGATCTTGCTGCCCGAAGGGTTGGAGCGTTTGCTTCCCGGTGAACGTGCCGAACTCCAAGTAGACCTCGTCAAACCACTCGTGCTAGAGAGAGGCACAAGATTTTTCATCCTCGAAAACGGTCATCCGACGTGTGTAGGCGTCATTACCAAGTTTCTAGACTAATCCGGAGGATGACGAATGAGCGACGAACTGAAGTATCACACGCTGACCGAACTCAAAAACCTGTCGCTCGATCAACTGCGCGCGCTGTGGGAACTTGTGCCGACCGAGCGGCAGCGGAGCTATCGCGCGGCATATGAGCGCGAACTCAAGGCGGCGCAGGCGGAAGGATCGGATGAGCGGGAGCGCTTGGTCGCACGCGAACTGATCCGCCGCTACGCACAGGCGAAACTGGTGCCGCTTGGGCTGCGGTGGGCGCGTGCTCCCGTGAGCGTCCAAGACTCGGCGCGGGCAAATCGCGGACTTGAACCGGAAGCGCCGTCGAAACCAGCGGGCAAGCCGTCGAAAGCGCTGATCGCCGTGTTCGGGATGCTCATCCTCGGCATGTTCGGCTTCCTGATGCTGCGCGGCACATCCACCGAACCGACCGCGACCCCCACGCCGGGCGCGATCACCCAAACGCCGCTGGCGCTGGAAGGCGAGGACGACATTATCAGCGGCGGCGACGGCGGGCGCGAGGCGTTCTACCCGGTCAGCCTGCAAATCGACGCGGGCGGCGCGCCGCGTGTGTGGGTGGTGCAGCGGCGGAACATCAGCGCGAGCGAGTGGCGCTACGACCCGAACCCCGACACCGTCGCCTACCTGAGCGGGCTGGTGGTTGCGCCGGTCGTCGGCATCCCGTGGTCGGAGGAGAACGCCGCGTGGTTTGAGCGCCTCGGCGCGGGGGCGGAGTTTCGCTTGCAGATGAACACGGGCGCGGTGCTGACGTACATGTTTGAGCAGCGCGAGCGGGTGCGGCGGAGCGACACGGGCATTTTTCGGCAGGTCACACCGGGGCTGGTTCTGGTGGTGCTGGGCGAAACGGACGCGGACGGCTTCCCAACAGCGGAGCGGACGCTGATCCTGGCACACTATCCAGTCGAGCAGGAACTCGCGCGCGGCGGGGAATTGGTGAGCGCCTTCGCGCTACCGCCGCTTGAGCCGACCCCTCCCCCGATCCCGACCGCGACACCGACTCCGCCGCCGTTCGCCGGACTACATGTCGAGTTGATCCGCGTGACCTACGGGAACGGGCAGTTGACGACGTATCTGCGGCTGTACAACGGCGGATTACAGCCGATGCGGATTACGCCGGACGACATCACCCTCACGCTCGGCTACAGCGAAAATCCAGTCGGGGCGGCGCTCCCGGCGGAGGGGATGCCGCCCTTCGATCTGCTGCCGAGACAGGAGGCGGAGGTCACGTTGGTGTGGGGGTGGAGTGCGGAGCCGTTTGGAGTTCTTCACATCGCAGCATGGAGATTTGCACTCACGTTCGACCATTAACCTTCTGCATGGTCTGCGGGTGGTTGAGGGGTCAGGTTACTTCCGCTTGCAGGAGGGGTGCGGGATATTTCTTCCAAGGTAGCGACATCATAAAGCACAATCCCGTTTCGTCCAGCGCCTGCTAACTGCTGCCCATCCGGGCTGAACTTCACATCGCCCGGACTTGTATCGTACTCGAAGTTGAACCTACACCCCTGCATCTCTGAACTGGAAGTATCCGTCAATCCGGGGGTTGAGCTGCGCCAATACCAAACGCTTATCCACTGACCATCCATGCTCAATTCAAGATCATTGATACCTGCACTCTGATACACGGGCACCATAGACCATGTATTTGTATCCCAGACGCGCAGCCCGTTATAGCCGCCTGCTGCAAAACGTGACCCGTCCATGCTGAAGGCTAAATACACAGGATCATCAATTTCATGACGAATGTCTAGGAATGCGTCACCCGTTTGCACATCAAAGAGGGTTATTCCCCCTGAAGGACGGAGGTTTGTTCCACCGCCGAAGCCCATGACAAGCTGGTTTCCGTCCGGACTGAATTCCAAATCCGTAATCCAAATCAGCCGTGTGCCAATGTCGTAGAAGACAGCGTTGAATTCTCCTGTATGCATATTCCAGAAAATGATGTTGCCGTTTTGATCCAAGGATGCAGCCGTGTGCATGTTGGAACGAAAGGTAAGCGGGGCGATGTAGTGCTCAAAATACGTTGGGGGTTGTTGAAGGTTAGCGGGATCAAACCGCCAGCTACCGGTAGAACTACTGACGTAAAGAAAACGTCCATCCGGAGTCCATGCGATATCCATGTTTAGCAAATCGCTGTCGAACTGTCGCAGCCATGCCGTTACCGCAGTCGATGGATGTGAGGGAACATCAGGCACCAATGGGAACATCAAAAGACTGACTGCAAGAACGAGCAGACGGCTCCAGTTTCGCATCGCATGTTCTCCTCTGTCGGTACGACTGCCAATAATATCTATTTTGTGCTGTAAATTCACACCGTCTGTATCGAAATTTGCCGTATTGGAAAAACCAGCCTTGATACGCTGAGAGCAGTCTCTCGCATAACGTATCAAGGATTTGTACGTGAACCTCTCGCAAGCAGTTCAGGATTTGTTCAACGATATTCGGGATGTGGCGCAGAGTGCTGAAATGAATGTCGCCTCCGTCACGTTGATCATCGAGTGGATGGGAATGATGCAGATGGTGTAGGCGTGGGAAGCGCCGGAACATAATCTTGGACATCAACAACCAACGCGTCTTGGATACGATGACTTCCTTGCAACAGTATTTCACCATATACGGATAATCCAGAGAAGACTCCCCGTTGACCTATAGCCTGATCAGTAATCCACACTGTTTGGTCGTCTGACAACGACACACGGGCAACTTCAGTGCGGAACTGAGGATCCTGCTCAGTCCAAGCCGTATAGAAATAATGGCGACCTACCGTATCTACACCGACAAATTGAAAGGCAGTCAGTGGGTATCTGGGGCGCGACATGAAGCGGGAATCGTTCCATATCTGTTGCGGTAAGATCGTCTCAGCCGTCCAAGCCATTGTTTGAGGTGTGAAGGCAAATATCGTGAAGGTGTTTTCCATTCTATTTGCGCTGTAGTCAGCCAATCGCTCTAGTGGTGCTTCTGACGCTGTCATGATGTACAGTCGACCATCCAGACCACCGACGAGGCTTCCCCACGGAACTTCACGACTTCCTATTCCCCTTCCCGCTCTGCCAAAATCAATGGTTTGAACAATCGCCCCCGAAGTCACATCAAAAATATGAATGAGA